>CAWFGW010000008.1:0-179275 GCA_963815495.1 uncultured Cytophagales bacterium | reverse complement strand
TAATTGAGTCCACCAATCAACCAGCTCATGATGCGGCTTTTAGGTCCAAAATTGCTGGTAGTTTCCAATTGATGAATTGCCCAATTGTTCTCAATTTTGAGATCCACAGGTTGAGGAAAAGCTGTTTCTGGTACCACGTGCGCTAAAACAAACACCGTAGCCAATGTAAAACCACCAATCATGTGTTTAAGGAGTAATAACAATAAAATAGACCACCAGGGAATGTTTAACACTAACATCGGTAAAACAATCATGTAGAAATAATAAAACACCTTGGAAACCACTAGCTCCAGTACTAAATGAGTAAAGTTATCTAGTTTGGTTAGTCCCATTTTTTTATATCGAAATAGCTGGGTGAAGTCTTTGGAAGTCACCCACATCACTGTCATGAAACTGTAAAAAAACCAGGCGTAGATAAACTGAAACCGGTGGATGAAAAGGTGTTTGTCGTTGGGGGTAAAGCGTAAAATATTAAGCGCAGAGTCCAAATCTTCATCGAAATGTTGCACATTGGTATAGGTGTGGTGTAATACATTGTGTTGTATTTTCCATGTCGGGGCATACGCTCCAACAAGATTGACAAAACGGCCTAAAATGTAGTTGACTGATTTTCGCTTAGAGTACGAGCCGTGATTGGCATCGTGAATTACGGACATGCCTATTCCAGCCAAACCAAAGCCCATTAACACCCAACATAAGGTGATTAACCAGGGGTTGGTAATGACTCCGAACATGGCTAACAGGTAAGGTGCGAAATACAACGTCATCATAAACACGGTTTTGAATTTCATGTTTATGTTGGCATATTTTGAAATGTTGTTGTCTTTAAAATAATCTCTGACACGCTTTTTTAAGGAACTCTCGAAGTTGCTTCCGATGTCAGAAGAGTAGGTTAAATTCTTGAAAGTGGCTTTTTTTTCTTTACGGGGCATTCTACTTGTTTTGTAGGCAATAGAACAAAGAAATTCAAAAAAAAATTCGAATGTCTTTTATCCTTTCTTTATCTACCACAAAATACACTTTAATTGTGAATTTTCTTCTTATTTTTAAAATATGAAGAAAACAATTCTCCTTTTTATTCCTTTAATTTTTTGTCTATTACTGTTTATGAATGCTGTAGAACCAGCATTTAAGATCGCTAAACTAAAATATAACGGAGGAGGAGACTGGTATGCTAATAAAACATCGTTACCTAACTTAATTGCATTTTGTAATAAACAATTAAACACCTCTATCTCCCCTAAAGAGGCTGTGGTTGAAGTCAATAGCATTCAGCTTTTTAATTACCCCTTTGTACATATGACCGGACATGGTAATGTGGTGTTTTCCTCAGCAGAAGCACAGAATTTACGAGACTATTTATTGGCTGGAGGTTTTTTACATATTGATGATAACTATGGAATGGATAAATACATTCGTTTAGAAATGAAAAAGGTTTTTCCAGAACTAGAGTTTGTGGAGTTACCCTTTTCTCATCCAATCTATCATCAAAAATATGATTTCCCCAATGGTTTACCCAAAGTACATGAACACGACAATAAACCACCACAAGGCTTTGGGTTAATTTATGAAGGTCGGCTAGTTTGTTTTTATAGTTATGAAAGTGACTTAGGCAATGGATGGGAAAACCAAGAGGTCTATGATGACCCAGAAGCAATTCGGTTAGAGGCACTAAAGATGGGCGCTAACATTGTGTCGTTTGCGTTGACAAATTATTAAAAGAGATGTGAGATGTTAGACTGTTAGTATTGAGATGTGAGATATTAGATTGTTAGATATAAGATTGTGAGATATTAGAAGTCAGATTCTTGTGTTTATACATCTTAGTTTAGCCAGCAATATAAATAATCTAAAATTATAAGTCTTTTCTCTAATCTGGTTAAGTTAACTATTTTAAATCTGTACAATTAATGCTAAAGAAAGCACTTTACATATCAATTTTACAGATCTTATTAATATTAGTATACTGTGTTTTTAAATTTGATGAAAATAGTTCTCTTAGCGGTTTAATATTCGTGTTTGGTTTTATTTTTATTTCCAATTTAATCTCATGTTATGTATTATGCTTTTTCTTATTTCTGTTTTTTGAAAAAGCTATTACATCGACCAAAATTAAATTTTCTTTAATTTTATCTATATTAATTCTTGTTTTTTGCTTTCTAATAGAGAAGTTTTCTTGGTACTATGAAATGCCGTTTATGAGTATTACTTTGTCGAGCTTACTGGCTTGTATACCACATTATACTTTATAAGCTTTGTGGTATTATTTTATTCAAAAGGTTATCCTGAGGAATTGAAGGATCTATATTCAACCAATTATTTGTCATGAGATTCTTTTCATAAGTCACAATGAAGTTCTTAATAATACTGATAAACTACCTTACAACAAGTTTGAACTAAATAAACCCATAAAAGTTTATACATTAATATCATATCTCAATACTCACAGTCTCAAATCTCGCCATAAACAATCTCATCTCTCACGACTAACATCTAATAGTCTCATATCTAACAATCTAACATCTATACAACCATGTCAAAAGAAAACCCAACCCCAGAAGAAGTTGAAAAGTGGAAAGAAGAATGGACTAAATTAGTGCACGAAGGTGCTTGCTGTGCCTCTGATGAAAAAGATCCTCACCGTGAGCAGAAAAAAGCATTGATTGAAGATTTAAAAAAGGACACGGTTAAATCAAAAAAAGACTGAGATTACTAACCCCAGTCCTTTTCTATCCTAATTTTTAAAAATATTACCTTTTTTCATAATTGTTCAACTTCCAATTGTATGGAAAGTAGTCAACCATGTAATCACTTTTGATTTTTTCGTCTCTATATTTGTTGATAAATACTAGAGCACCTTTTTTCTTGTCTTTGTTTTCTTTACTAAAATCAGAACTATACCAATCAAAAATCTCTGAAATCATTACTTTTCCATCTTTTGTGTCTACTTGTATAAAATCGACATCATTCAAGGTTTTAGCTGTTCTTTTGTCCAACCAAATATCTAATGTTTTAGCTTCATACGCATGGTTAACGATTTCAGGACAGCTCATTGCAGCACATGATAACACAAAATGAATCCTTGGATCATTGTATGGTTTCATTAATTTATTCTTCTCTATTTCATTTAAAGTAAGTTTTTCACCCGCTACGTTATGTTTTATTTTATCAAAAAAGCCATCGACATCTTTAGGCGAGTTAATTGGATAGTGGTCGACAACATTTTTGATGACGAGGATGTTGTAAACATTAATATAGAAAGCCTTCATTTCATTTTTAGATATATCTTTTGAGTCCAAATTGGTTGAGGCTATTGTTTCTACTACTGAATTTGTACCGATGTCTTCTCGTATAATGGCTACATAATCTACTTTACCATCTTTCACATAATGAGAGAAAAAGTTGTCAGCGTGTTCAAAAAATACATTGATGTCAACAGCTTGACTTGAGGCAACGAATAATAGCAATAAGGTAGTTAAATGATATTTTTTCATAGTAGTAAATTCTTTTAAGTTAGTTTTTACTTATTAGTAGCAAAAAAAATTCCGAAAGCTGATTTATCTGACTCAATGTTTTAAGACGCCTTTGTCAGCTTCATTAGTCTATTTCTTACTCAATGGCAGTATATAACCTTGTCTTATTTGTGTAAAAAAATCAACAACATGTGGATTAAAGCAATTGGTAAAGGGTGTTTTTAAATAGCACGAATTATGAAAGCGCATATTTCAACTCCCATTCTTCTTTTTAACTAAATTTCACAGCTTAATGTACTTTGCTTTAAGCTAACAACTATTATTTTCTTACCTTTGCGGTCTGTTTTGCAAATCTGAATAGTTGTATGTATGAGATTCTTCCTTACAGTCAGAATGACGCTTCTATTTATCTTCTTTTGCCAAACGACTGATTTGAGAATTAAAGACCCAAAATGAGCGAATACAACTTCAAAGAGATAGAGAAAAAGTGGCAAGCCTACTGGAAACAAAACCAGACTTTTAAAACTGAAACCACCCCTTCAAAACCAAAATTTTATGCGGTCGACATGTTTCCTTATCCGTCTGGAGCTGGGTTACATGTAGGACATCCACTTGGTTATATTGCCTCAGATATTATCTCTCGCTATAAACGAATGCAAGGCTTTAATGTATTGCATCCCATGGGATTTGACTCGTTTGGTCTTCCTGCAGAACAGTATGCGATACAAACGGGACAACACCCCGCAATAACTACAGAAGAAAACATTGCTCGTTACATAGAGCAACTCAACCGATTGGGTTTCTCTTTTGATTGGGGACGAGAAGTACGGACGAGTGATCCCTCATATTTTAAATGGACTCAGTGGATATTTTTACAACTATTTAAATCGTGGTATAACAAAGACACCGATAAAGCAGAAGATATTTCAACCCTGATTGCCAAGTTTGAAGCAAATGGTACTTCTGGTGTTCATGCATCATGCGATGAAGATGCAACTTCATTTACTGCTGAAGAGTGGAAAGGCTTTTCTGAAGAAGAAAAACAACGCATTCTATTGCAATACCGATTGACCTTTATTTCTGAAACGATGGTGAATTGGTGCCCGCAACTGGGGACTGTGTTGGCTAATGACGAAATTAAAGATGGCGTTTCCGAACGAGGTGGATATCCTGTGGAACGAAAATCCATGCAGCAGTGGAGTATGCGAATCACCGCCTATGCTGAACGTTTGCTGCAGGGAATGGACCAATTGGATTGGAGTGATTCATTGAAAGAAATGCAACGCAACTGGATTGGTAAGTCCATCGGTTGTTCGTTAAATTTTGAAGTTGTGAATTCAGAGAGGGTATTAACGGTTTTTACGACCCGCGTTGATACTACTTTTGGGGTGACTTACATTAGTATCGCTCCTGAAAGCGAGTTGGTGAAAGAATTAACGACCTCGGAACAACAAACCGAAGTTGAGGCGTATGTGGAGAAGGCAAAAAATCGTTCTGAACGCGATCGGATGAGTGATGTGAAAACTGTTTCGGGTTGCTTTACCGGTTCATATGCAATCAATCCTTTCAACGGAAAACAAGTGCCTATTTGGATTGCTGATTATGTATTAGCAGGTTATGGAACAGGGGTGGTGATGGCAGTACCGTCCAGTGATGAGCGTGATTACCGATTTGCTTCACATTATGGTTTAGAAATCATTCCTGTACAAGAAGGGGATAAAACAGACATTACCGCAGAAGGTTTTGACCCGAAAGTGGGTACCATGATTAATTCCGATTTTTTAAATGGACTAAAGGTGCCTGAAGCAATTAAAAAAGCTATTGCGTTTGTTGAAGAAAAAGGAATTGGTAAAGCAAAAGTCAACTACAAAATGCGTGATGCGGTATTTAGCCGTCAGCGGTATTGGGGTGAACCCATTCCAATGTACTTTAAAAACGGATTGCCTTATCCCATCGAGGAGTCTGAATTGCCCTTGACGTTACCTGAAATTGACGATTACAAACCAACAGAATCTGGTGAGCCGCCCCTGGGAAGAGCAAAAGACTGGAGTTATACTCCAAAAGGAGAAACGACAAGTTACCCGTATGAGTTAAGCACCATGCCGGGTTGGGCTGGCTCTAGTTGGTATTGGTTCCGTTATATGGATGCTAATAACGATCAAGAGTTTGTATCAAAAGAAGCACAGGAATACTGGAAAGACATTGACTTGTACCTGGGAGGGGCTGAACATGCTACAGGCCACTTGTTATATTCCCGATTCTGGAACAAGTTTTTGTTTGATAAAGGGCTAGTTTCTGTGGATGAATCATTTAAAAAACTGGTCAATCAGGGCATGATACAAGGGCGATCGAACTTTGTGTATCGTGTGAATGGTACTAATAAATTTGTGTCTTATGGATTAAGAAAAGAATACGATACAACAGCATTGTATGTCGATGTGAACATTGTAAGCAACGACATCCTTAACTTAGATGCCTTTAAAGCCTGGAGATCAGAATATGTGGATGCGGAATTTGTATTAGAAGATGGCAAGTACATTTGCGGCAGCGAAGTGGAAAAAATGTCGAAATCGAAGTATAATGTCGTGAATCCTGATCACATCTGCGATGAGTATGGTGCGGACACCCTTCGTTTATATGAAATGTTTTTAGGCCCATTGGAACAGTTTAAACCCTGGAACACCAATGGTATTGATGGGGTATTCAAGTTTTTACGAAAAACGTGGCGATTGTTTTATGATCAGAATGGTAATAAGGTGATTTCTGATGAAGCACCAACTCCCGAAGAACAAAAAGTAATTCATGCAACGATTAAGAAAATAGTTGAAGACATCGAACGCATGTCCTTAAACACGTCTGTGAGTAATTTCATGATTTGTGTGAATGAATTGACAGCCTTAAAATGCCACAAACGTGAAGTGCTTACCAACTTAACCTTACTACTTGCTCCTTATGCACCGCACTTTGCAGAAGAGCTGTGGTCGATCGTAGGCCACAAGGAATCCATTGCAAAAGCTAGTTTCCCTAAGTTTGAGGAGAAGTATTTAAAAGAAGATGCTTTTGAATATCCCGTGATGATGAATGGTAAAATGCGCACGAAGCTGAAGTTTGGGTTGGACATGCCACAAGGGGACATGCAAACTGCACTGATGAAAGACGAAACGGTTCAGAAGTGGTTAGAAGGTAAAGCGCCTAAAAAAGTAATTATTGTTCCTAAAAAGATTATCAACATCGTTTATTAATTGAAAAACAAAAACAATAAAAAATATGTTAACTTATGGCCAGATGAATTGAAATTCATCTGGCCTTTTTATTATTAAAAATTTGCCTTTATGCCGAAAATCGAAAGAGAAAGTATCTCATTTTTAAAAGAATTAGCTCAAAATAATAACCGTGAATGGTTTCAGGAGAACAAGTATAAATATGAACTGGCTCACGAAAACATGATTGGCTTTGCGAGTCTTTTGTTGATGGAGATGAATAAACACGATGATATTGAGACTCCTACAGGCAAAAAAAGCTTACACCGTATCTATCGCGATGTACGTTTTTCAAAAGATAAGACCCCATACAAAAATCATTTTAGTGGTAGTTTTAGCCGAGCAACGGAATTACTCCGTGGAGGCTACTATTTTCATGTCGAACCGGGTAATTCATTTGCAGGCGGTGGGTTTTGGGGACCTAGCAAGGAAGATTTACAACTTTTACGCGAACACATTGCCCAAGACGACACACCGTTTAGAGCAGTAATTAACTCCAATGCCTTCAAAGACACTTTTGGGGAGTTGGAAGGGGAAACATTAAAAACGGCTCCAAAAGGGTTTGATAAAGAGCACCCTGCAATCGATTTACTTCGGTTCAAGTCATTTCTGTTACGCAAAGATTTCACCGATCAAGAAGTCATAGCGGGAGATTTTCACATAAAAGTAAATGAAGCGTTTAAATCTATGCGACCGTTTTTTGATGTCATGAGTGAATGTCTCACGACTAATTTGAATGGTGAGTTGCTAAAGCGCCTTTAATTCTTCCGACTCTAAGTCTGTTTCAATGTCTTTTAACTGTAGGTTTAAGGCTTTTGATGAAATTTGAATTTCATATAGGGATATCCCTAATGAGATGAGCAAAGCAATAAGTGCCAACCCAAACACTATTTTCCCTAAAAACAACCGCTCTGCAAACAAGACAAACATACACAAGACACAAAGAAATAAGCTAGCTACGCCCATTATTTGCATCAATCGGACTAACATAACACGCTTTTTTAATAATTTGATTTGTCCTAAAACTAAACCACTGTGTTCAGTTAAATAAAGATCATGTAGCGATCTTATTAAACTGGCTAATGCTAAAAATCGATTCGTATATGCCAACAGCAATAATGAAATAGCCGAAAATAGTAAGCCAGGAGTGGTGAGCGTTAGCGTATCCATGAGTTCAAAGGTTGGGTTACTACAGATACAATTTTTGAAAAGGAATTGTTTTTTTGTTTTTGAAAACCTAAAAATAAAAGTCCTTCTACCGTTTTAGATAGAAGGACTTAAATCGATTACATCGCTACCCCAGTATAGTTAAACGGAGTGATTACTCGTAACTCAGCCTTGATGTCTTCGTTGATATTTAAGGTTTCGATAAACTCTTTTATAGAAGTTTCAGTGATCTGATTGTTGCCACGAGTAAGTTCTTTCAATGCTTCATATGGCTTAGGGTAACCTTCTCTACGTAAGATAGTTTGGATTGCTTCCGCAACCACAGCCCAGTTGTCGTCCAAGTCTGCTTCAATGGCTTTTTGATTCAATTGAATTTTATCTAACCCCTTTAAAGTAGACCGTAAAGCAATGATAGAATGCGCAATTGGAACGCCAATATTTCGTAACACAGTCGAGTCTGTTAAATCACGCTGAAGACGAGAAATAGGTAATTTGGCAGAAAGGTGTTCATAGAAGGCATTCGCAATGCCTAAGTTACCTTCTGAGTTTTCGAAGTCGATCGGGTTAACTTTGTGCGGCATAGCAGAAGAGCCAATTTCCCCTGCTTTTATTTTCTGTGTAAAATAACCCATGGAGATGTATTGCCACATGTCCCTGTCGAGGTCAATTAAAATGGTGTTGATGCGTTTTAAACCATCAAACAAAGCTGCTAAATGATCATAATGCTCAATTTGTGTGGTGAACTGACTTCTTTTCAGCTCTAGAATGCCTTCTACAAATTGGTTGGCAAATTCAATCCAGTCAATATTTGGGTAAGCAACATGGTGCGCATTAAAATTACCCGTAGCACCTCCAAACTTAGCAGGGAAGGGGATTTGATTCAACAAGAGCTGTTGTTCTTGCAAACGTTCATAAAACACTTTGATTTCTTTTCCCAGGCGAGTAGGAGAAGCAGGTTGACCGTGGGTCTTGGCCAACATAGGAATCTCTTTCCACAATTCAGCCAACGCATTGATTTTTTGAACCACTTCGTTTAATAACGGAATTAGTTCATTTTTTAGCCCGTCTTTTAGGGTCAATGGCACTGAGGTATTGTTAATATCTTGTGACGTCAATCCAAAATGGATAAACTCTTTAAACGGCTCTAAACCTAATTTATCGAATTGTGCTTTGATGAAGTATTCTACCGCTTTAACATCGTGATTGGTGGTTTTTTCTTCTTCTTTGATCCACAAGGCATCTTCCTCCGTAAAGTTAAGGTAGATTTTCTGTAAAGCAGGAAAAACAGACGCGTCCACACCTTTAAGTTGAGGTAAAGGAATTTTACACAAAGCAATAAAATACTCCACTTCAACTAAAACGCGATATTTAATCAGTCCAAATTCAGAGAAATAAGGTGCCAAATCAGCCACTTGGCGTCTGTAGCGACCATCTACAGGAGATATCGCTGTTAAGTTATTCAAATCCATTTTAATAATTGATTAAGTCTTATCGGTGACTTTTAAAACAAGAGGCAAATATACATAAACCCAAGGTGTGATGGGTAGATATTAATCCACAATTGTGGTGATCACAAAACCAAAGGCCCCTCTTTCCGCAACACTATTCACAACTGATTATGTAATCTGATTACCTGGTAGTTTACCACTACTCTAGAAACATGGCGTCATCCTGAGTCCCGATAGCCATCGAGGATGAAGGATCTCATGAGAAGCAGGAATTAAACTAGAGATTCTTCCCTACGGACAGAAAAACGTTTTCTATCTGAATACTAGTAGATTAAACTGCTTGATAATCAAAACATATAGTAATCAGTAGATGTTTTTTTATTGTATATAAAAGTATTAATAGTTAAAAACTCGTTCGGTTGTACCATTGTCATACAACAAAATAATTGTTTGACCAGAAGTAGATGTTGGTACTTCTACACCTTGCAAATTATAAGCTTTGATAAGTGTAGGAGTAGTGTGTTTTTGTGATTCAATAGAGGTAATAGTACAATCAGTTGACCATTCAGCAGAAGCATCTTTTTTCCACTGGGTTGAATTGGAAGTATCATGAATTACATTCACACAAATAACATTCAAATCAGGGTTGTCATTACACCATAGAAACGTAAAATCTAAGTTTTGCGAAACATTTAAACTGCTTAATTGAGTTTCTCGACAATCTAACCAAGTTAGGGCAGTATTATGTGAAAGGTTTAAACTGGTTATTGGATTAGTCATACAACCCAAGGTGATTAAAGCAGTATTCTTAGAAATATCTAAATAACTTAATTGATTTGAAGAACACCATAATTCAGATAAAGCTATGTTATGAGAAAGATTTAAATTGCTTATCTCATTAAAAGAACAGCGTAGCATAGTTAAAGCAGTATTATAAGAAACATCTAAATCATTTAAGTTATTAAAAGAACAATCCAAATTGGTTAAGTTTTTATTTTCGGAAAGGTCTAAACTGCTTATTTCGATACCAGCACAATGTAACTTAGTTAAAGTAGTGTTTTTAGAAACATTTAAATTACTTAATTTATTGCCAGAACAATTTAACTCCGTTAAGTCAATATGATTGGAAACATCTAAATTCGTTATTTTATTATAAGAACAATCTAACTCTATTAAATCAATATTTTTGGAAAGATCTAAACTAGTTAATTGATTCAAATGGCAATACAACAGACTAAGATTGACAAATGCTTCAATACCTCTTAAATCAGAAATCTGCTTAGATGAAATGTCAAGTTGATTTACGGCATTAGCTTCACTTAATTGAATTTCACCATCTTCATTGGTGTCAACCCCACCATCAATTAAAGCAGCTTTAAAATTAGCGTCAGGAATGTTAATATTTTGAGCATATACAGTGAGGGTACATGCCAATAGAATAAGTAATAAATTTTTTTTCATGTCGTGTATTTAACAAAGTATATACAAATATAATTTTTTTAAAGGAGTAGTTTACTTTTATCCAACAAATTGCAGTTTGAAACTATTTAGCTTACAACACTAACAACCCTTCTTTGCGTAATTCAATCCATGCCTGGCTCCGATAAAAGAGTTCAAAACTTTCAAGTCCCGCTTCTTTGTAGCTTTCTCTCAATTTACCAACAGTCATTTTTTCTGTTGTATTGGGTAAAAAAGAAGGAAAAAGCATAATTAACCATTCGCCTTCGTCTTTTTCTAAAGAAATAGTAATGGAACGGTTTTTCAACTCAAAGGAAAGTTTCGCTCGCACAGTGACTTTTCCTTTTTTACGTTTTTCATACAATGAAAACTCGGGCAAAGCACCTAACCATACCAAACGTGATTTATCATTTGCCAGTGTTCCTGGGTTTGTTTCCAACGCTTCAATAATATAGTCGGGAGGGATGGTTGTTTGTGGAACCTTAAAGTCAAACCAGTCTTGTAGGGGAAACTCAAAACAGATTCCATGCATGTAATTAAAAAGCGATTTCTTTAATCCCTCACTAAATAATTCATGGTTGGCACCTGTTGGATCTTCGTGTTGTAAATCGTTCTCTGCAAACCCTTCGAATTGCGGTCCGATAGCCTTCACGCCAAAGGCATTCGGGTCTAAGCCAATAGGGCTGTGAGCAGTCATGGCAAAGCGATGCCAGAACCCCGATTGAATTACGCCATTTTCAAAAAGCTGGCGTACCATTTCCAATGAATCGATGGTTTCTTGAGCAGTCTGTGTTGGAAAACCATACATCAAGTAGGCGTGCACCATAATACCAGCAAGTGTAAAGTTATCAGATACTTGTGTTACTTGTTCTACGGTAACACCTTTCTTCATCTTCTCCAGCAACCGATCGGAAGCAACTTCTAAACCACCCGACACGGCTATACATCCGGATGCTTTTAAAAGCCGACATAAGTCAGGAGTGAAGCTTTGTTCAAAGCGGATGTTTGCCCACCAGGTAACGACTAGTTTTCTCCGTATGATTTCAAGGGCAATTTCTTTCATCAAGGCTGGGGGAGCAGCTTCGTCTACAAAATGAAAACCAGATTCACCTGTAGCTTTTACTAACTCTTCCATGCGGTCACAAATCAGCTTGGCACTGACAGGCTCATACACTTTGATGTAATCCAATGAAATATCACAAAACGTGCATTTTTTCCAGTAACAACCATGCGCCATGGTCAGTTTATTCCATCGTCCATCGCTCCATAGTCGGTGCATGGGGTTAGCAATTTCTATTACAGAAAGGTACTTGCTTAAGGGTAAGTCGCTGTAGTTTGGTGTGCCTGTTAACGAAAATGAAAAATCTTTATCGGTCGATTCATTTTTATACACCACCTGATTATTTTCCAATAAAAAAGTTCGTTTTAACTCAACTGAAGCTCTTTTACCATCTAGATAGTTAATCAAGTTAAGGAGAGGACGTTCACCATCATCAAGAGTAATAAAGTCTATAAATTCAAACACACGTGGGTCACTTATCTTACGCAATTCAGTATTTGGATAACCACCACCAATGGTAATCTTAATCTCCGGAAAATACTTTTTGAGGTGTTGTGCACAGCGAAAAGCGCCAAATAAATTACCAGGAAAAGGCACAGAGATGCACACCAGCGTAGGGGTGTGTTTCTGGATTTTCTGATTTAAAAGGTCTACTAAAATTTCATCTACAAAGCTTAACTCCTCGTGTAATTGCTGATAAATGGGTGTAAACGAGCTAGCGGACATGCCCAAACTTTCAGCATAGCGGCTAAATCCAAAATGGGGGTCAACCGTTTCGGTGATAAAATCTCCTAAATCTTCTAAATACAAAGTTGCAAGGTGGCGGGCTTTGTCTTGAAGTCCTAAGGTACCAAAAGCCCAATGCAAGTCATCCAACTGGGCAAACCGACTTGCTTCGGGTAACAATTCACGTTCAGCAATACCGTAAGCTAAGGTAGGATTACTGTTTTGTAAAAAATGAATCACAGGCTCAATGGAATGGATATATTCGTTTTTCAATCGGAGAACTCGCTCAGCATTGGGGCTTAGATCTAGGGATGAGTTGTCGACTAGTTCGAATAATTCCGTCAACTTTTCTTTGGTAAAAAGCTTTAAGATAACTTCAATACCTAAATCAGCCTGATAATTATGAATGTGTTGTGAATCTAAAAAACCTTTGATGTAGGATGTAGCTGGGTAGGGGGTGTTTAATTGGGTAAAAGGAGGGGTGATTAAAAGAAGTTTTTGCTTACTCATATAGTTGCAAAAATCGATTAATTATACTGAATTAGCAAAGTGTAAAAATGAGGTCTTTCATAAAAAAAGTGAGTCTACTGCTGTAGCTCACTTTCAAATATAATGGTCTTGAGTAATAAGGTTTAATTTACAAGCTTTTCATGTTCGCCATTTTCATAGCGTTCACCAGTAACAAGTGCTTTTCCAACCTTAAAGGCCTGGACTAACTTATTGCTTGTCCCGTCCCAATATTCTGCTTCATGGATATGAAACTTAATCAGGATCAAAGTTGGGTCTTCAAGTCCTTTAGGAAACCATGCTTTGGTTAATGGCGAGAATAATTCTTTCATTTTTTCCTGATCAGCAACTGCAGTTGCAATTCCTCTCAACGATAAAAAACTATTTTTTTCGGGTGAACTGTATGATAAACATACTTTCGGATGTTCGATGATGTCAACTAATTTTCCTGATTCATCAGAAGTGAAAAACCACACATTGCCTTCATCGTCTATTTCTTGCGTACCCATAGGGCGAGAAGTTATTCCTAAATCCTTAGTGATGGTAGCAAACATTCCTACTTTTATATCACCTACTAGTTTTTGTATTTTTTTTAAGCTTTGTAATTCCATAGGTCTTATTATTTATTGTTTCTTAAAGCATCGATAAGGTCTTCCTTATCCATTTTGCTTCTCCCTGGTATTTCCAGTTCTTTCGCTTGGTCATACAATTCTTTTTTTGTGCGTTCCTCGTAAGGAGTAGAATTGTAATTTATGTGTTTTGAATTAGCTATCCGTGCAGCCTTTTCCTGGCTATAACCTTGATTTCTAAGTGCTTCGTATTGCTCATCATTTTTGATGCTGGGTCCGTGATCTTTTGCCATAATTCCTCAGTTTTTTACACTTATGATGGAGACAAAATCATTCCAAAGTCATGAATACCAATCAGAGCTTTTAAAAATGCTTATCGGTATTGCTGACGTGACATTTTTTCTACATCCTGTCAGGGTATTTACACATCAGCACTTTTTAAATTTTTACAAACAAGATTTTTTTAAATAGAAAAAAGGATAAATAAAACGCCTCACTTTCTATCTTTACGGCATAATGCAGAAAGTTATTTTATTTTCATTTTTAGTTTTAAGTCTATGTTTGACCAGTTGCTTTGAAGTAATTGAAGAAGTCAGTTTGAACGATACTGGTGGAGGTATATTTAAAATTACGCTCAACTTAAGCAAAAGTAAAGGTGAGGTGAAGAAACTACTCGCCCTGGATACTCTTCGAGGAGCTCGTGTACCCAGTATAGCCGAAATTAGTCATGAAATAGACCTCGTTGTCCAGGACTTAAAACAAATCAAAGGAATCACAAAGGTCGTTTCAAGTAAAGATTTTGATGAGCTCATTTTATCTATCGAGTATCAATTTGTGGATGTAGTAACGTTGAACCACAGTATAAGGGAAATTTTGAAAAAGCGAACGGTAAAGGCCGATGTCGACATTGATCACATGGTTTTTTATACCTATAAGAACAAAACCTTTGAACGTGATTCGTCTTTTGATTTTAAAATCATCATGAAAAATCTGGATTCAGATATCAAAATTCTGGAAACCTCTACTTATACCAGCATCTATCGATTTCCAACTCCGGTAATAACATCTGAAAATAACGATGCTAAAGTATCCAAGAGCGGAAAAGCTGTTTTGAACCGCGTTTCTGCTGCCCGTTTAGTAAGAAAACACCATTTAATCCATAACAAAATTACTCATCAATGATTCGCTTGACTTTCTCTTTACTGCTTACGTGTTATTTTGCAGTTCAACAACTATCAGCTCAGAACACCTTATTAGAAGCATCCATTCCTAAAAACCCGGTTGTAGTGGTTGCTTTTCATGGGGGAACTCTACAGAAAAATATCGACATCAACCAGTTGAAGGAGGGAGCATTCGTGCAAAAGTATCAGCAAAAACTCGCGCGTAAACTCGGTGGTAGCTCTGAGCTGGATACTACTTTTATCGAATTAATTGGTCAATTGGATAAAAATGGAGTTAATACCCAGTCAACCAGTTATTTGTATGTGACTATTGCTCCAGAATTAGTTGCTGTTACCTACCTGATGGCTTTAAGTGATGAAGCCCAATTTGCTTCGTTTGCCAAAAGTTATATCTCGGAGGATAAACAAACACTGCTCGCCTCAATTAATGGGATGAAAGGCTATAAAATCAAGGACAACAATACCTTTATTACCTGGAATTCAAAGTTGGCGAAGGTTACTTCCTATATGGCGAATGATTTAAATAAAAAAGACACCTATAATGAGGATAATTATTATGACTACGGGTATGACACTGATATCAACGAGGATAGTTTAGCTGCAGCAAAAGAAGCCGAAGAAATAGTCAATCAACTAGCGCTTGAAGCGAAAATGATTCAAGGGTTAACGGACTCCTATAGCCTTACAGCGAAGGAATCAGTGATGAACTCGCCTGGTTTCTCAAAATCAATCAACCAAAGTGGTGATATCACCGTGTGGGCGCAAAATACTGCTTTATGGCAGTTTGATAATGCGACTCTTTTAAAGCTCTTCCCCAAATTGGACCGAATGGCCTTACCAGTCATAGACAAAATAAAATCCATGTATAAGGACGCATATGTGTCAGCAAATATCCACTTAAAAAATACGGGAGTAGTGGTAGATATGGAAAGTCACACGAGCGATGAGTTAGCGAAATACACGAAACTAATTACTAAAAGTAAGTTTGAAAAGTCACTCCTCAAATACATTCCGAACGACTATGTTGCATGTTATGCATCTACGTTTAATCCTTCAGCGCTTACTCCCATTACTAAGGAGTTAATTTACCCAATCATCCAGGAAGTACCCCAGTTTGGTACACGTGTGACCGATGTATTAGACATTATTGATGTCTTCATCGATGAGGAAGCAATCTATGATCTTATTGAAGGGGATGTTGTTGCATTGTTTGGTGGAACTGTCACGGTATTGGCTGATAGCACTTATTATGAATATGACGAGGATTATAACTATGAGGTGAGAACAAAAAGTTATGAAAAAACAATTCCTAAAGTTACGTTTATGATGACTACTAAGGATGAGGAAACTTGGGAAAAAATCATCAGTTTACCTTCAATTGTACCGTTTTTCACCCATTTAAATGGTTTATATACTTTTGAAAAAGATGGAATTAAATTGTTTTTCACGGTATACAATGGCGTGGTTATCATGACTACTGACGAATTGTTAGTGACAGATTATCTGGCTAATGGTTTGCCAAAAGATCAGCGCTTATCAGGCGATAACTTGAAAGAACTGACAGCCACTAATAATTTAATTAAAATCAATTCGCCCGATTTAGAGATTGACAACAAAGAGTATCTAGATTTTCAAAACCTATTAAAGAAAGTACAGTTTGAATCGCTTATTTATTCTGGTGGACAAATGAAAGGAAATGCTTCGCTCAGTCATGCAGAAATTAACTTTGGTGACAAAAAACAAAATATTGTCAACTTTTTGGTGGCGTTTGTGGACGAATTGATGATGGCAAGTGCTGACAACCTTGAAGAAGAAGAAGAAGAAGAAGAAGAAGAAGAAGAAGAAGAAGAAGAAGAAGAAGAAGAAATGGAAATGATCTCGGAAGAAGAGGAGTACGAGGAGGAGGAAGAAATAGAAGTAGTTGAGGAATATTAACAACCATTCAACCCCATAACGATGCGTAAGTTTTTGTATGTTTTGTTAGTGCTTTTTTTACTTTTACTCGCAGTGGGCGTGTATTATTACTATTCAATGGTCGATAAATCACAACCAATAAATCCTGTAAAAGTAGAACAACTTATTCCAGCTCATGCCAATGCGGTGGTGAAGATTGATTTAACGAAGTACAAATTTGCCGTGTTAAAAGAAATGATGGCATTTGGTAAAGATCAGGACAGCACTGTCCAAATCGAAAGTCCCCTGGCTAACTTTGCAAAAGAAGTGTTTAAAAGAGCAGGAGCAGGAATAGCACTGTTTGAACCCGTATATGCTTATCAAGTCAATAATGAATGGGGGGTGTTGATTGCCTTAGCAAATCCAGCACAATTCGATACGCTTATGCACCATTCCTCAGAAATTATACTGCTCAACGATTCAGTGGCACAAATTCGGAATACAACTTGGGAAATCTATTTTTCGGACACCTATATTAATTTATATAATCAGACCATGCAGCAACAAAAAAGTACTTCTACCGCTACTTGGGATCTTTCTCCACTTAACCGCAAGCAACATTCGCTGATTAGCGCTTTGTTAAAATCGGAAAAAGGGGTGGTGTCCACTTACTTCGATTATAAAAAAGGTACCTGGTTGGTAACGGGTTCGTTGCCTTTCCTATCCGATAGCGCTCATTCCAAGGTGCTTCCTAAATGTTTGATAAATAGCGAAGCATCCTATCTTGATTTATTTATTTCAGACCCCGACAATTCCTATTTGAAATGGCTTGCAAACCAATCAGCAATGATGAAGGAACTTTTGAATCAATTAAACCGACCGACACACCTCCAGTATTTTGGTAAAAAAATGGTTGCGGAAAAGTATGTTACCTATGAATATAACGATGATTTCGAAATGGAAGAGGTGGTGAAAACACAGCAGAAAGAAAAAGAGCTAATCACAGGGATGTACTACACCAAAAACCGTGAGGGGGCAAGTCAACTAAAAAAAGACTACGCTCCATTTTTCACGTATTTTGAAGTCCAGAATCAGTGGTTGTTAGCCTCCTATCAACCAGTTGATAATTCTCACCTCCAATCAAATGATTCACTGTATGCCCAATTGATTGTAAGGGATTTAGAAAATCAAATCCCGACACAACTGGGAGAATTAATGGGTAAGAAACCCTTGGATTTGCCATTTACAACTTTGGAATTATATGCTTATCAAAGTGATTCCAATCAATCCATCAATGTGGTAGCGACAATTGCGATGAAAAAAGATTATCAGGGATTGTTTGATTTAAGGAAGTTGCTACCAAAAGAAGAGTCTCAATAACTATTAAATAACACTACTGTTCCAACTGGAACAGTAGTATTTTTTAACCCATCAGCTTTATTGGTGTATAATTTTGTGTGTTTCAATTTTATTGGTATTCTCTACTTTTAAATAATAAATTCCTTTTGATAACTTATCTAAGTTTACTGCTGTTGGATTGTTATTAGTGATACCAGATAGTATTTTTTGCCCAGTAACATCTATTAAAGTGTACTGAGTACCCAAAGGTGCTTCAACGTAAATCAAATCAGAAGTTGGGTTGGGATAAATTTTTGATTCTTCAACGGTCAAATTAGATGTTACCCCAGTTACGATCTCTTTGAATTCGATATAATCTAAATTTACACCTGATTGTTTGATTTTTACTTGAAGAACATGTGCTCCTGCAGGAATTGATACAGAAACCGTTTCTGTAATATCCCAGGTATCCCAACCACCCGTAACTGGTAGTTGAATTGATTCAAGTAATAAGTTATTATCTAAGTATATATCAATTTCACCGCCATTAGTTTGACTTGCTGATCGAATTGCTAATTTCACACTTGTTTGTTGCGGGGTTGTAATAGTATATTCCATCCATTCATCAACCTCAGTCCACCCCACATGAGTAGTACCGGAGTTGGAAATATCAACATCTACACCATCTGTCCTATAGTCACCACCTTGATTGGTGTTGTCAGTATCATAATAAGCAGTTCCATTACAACCTTCATCATAATTTTCTGATTCAAGCATCCCAGGTATTGTAGTCGTTTGATTGTTAAATGCATTTTGTGGTGCATCATTATCTTCTTTATAAAAACGAACATAATCAACGACCATTTGCACTGGGAAAATAGCGTTATCTACCCCTTCAATACCACCCCAACTTCCACCAATTGCAATGTTAAGAATAGGATAGAATTCTTGATCAAAAGGCCAATCCTGCCAGTTGTTGCTGGTTTTGTTTAATACACCTAACGATACATCATCGACAAACCATTCTATTTTATTTTCTGTCCATTCTAATGCATAGGTATGAAATTCAGTGGTTTCGTTAGTTATTGCAAGCTGTTCTGTGAAATTATTTCCAAGCATAAAATTGGCATTTTTTGTATGAGCAGAACCGTGAATTACTCCAGGTTGAAAACCTACATACTCCATTACATCCAATTCACCTGAATTTGGCCATGCATCACAGCCATTCACCCAACCACTTTGTTCTGTACATGTTGTGGCATATCGAAAAACGTCTGAAGGCATTAACCATAACGCGGGCCACGTGCCCCTGCCACCAGGTAAAATAGCTCTAAACTCAATACGTCCATATTTGAAAGTCATTTTATAATTCGAGTGTATTCTAGCAGAAGAATATTCATGACCATTGTGCCAGTCGTGACGTGCTTCAATGATAAGGTTTCCGTTTTCAACGCGTGCATTCTCAAGCCGATTTCCTACGTAACTTTGGAGTTCATTATTAACTTGACCTGGGTTCCAATTTTCAGCACTCCATTTTGAAGGATCGGGCAATCCGGTGTAATTAAATTCGTCTGATTGGACTAATTTATAACAACTTTGCGCACGAACTACTGTCGTCCAAAGTGAAAGGAATAGTAACAGATAAAGTGATTTTTTCATAATTTTTAGTTTGCGTGTATCTTATCTAGTATACGTTTATTCTTATTAAAAGACCCTATAGGTATTATTTTAAAAATGATTTTTAAACTATAATTCTTAATTCTAATCACTTCGTGAATACACTTTAATAGCATAAAAAAATCCGATTACCCCCCCATTTAACCGATTTTACGTTTTATAATGCTCATAAAAAGCATCCATCACCATTTTTAAATTACATGGTATTGCTATAGATGATATTTTATCAATGTTGTTTACATGCAATGATTTGATTCGTAGCTAGGTTAGAATTAAAATTTTAAACTCGTTAGATGAAACACTTATTAATCAGCATCTTTTTATTTCTTTCTTTAAGTTTAATTGCTCAGGTCAATTTTACCAGTTCTAATTTGCCTATTGTGGTATTGGAAACCAATGGACAAACCATTCCAGATGAACCGAAGTTGACCGCTCGCATGAAAATTATTTTTAAGGGAGAAGGACAGAGAAACTCCGTATCAGATACTCAATATGATTATAATGGATTCATCGGCATAGAGCTTCGAGGTAATAGTTCCCAAAGTTTTGATCAAAAACAATATGCGGTTGAAACCCGTGATGAGGCAGGAGAAAATTTGAATGTTTCCCTTTTAGGAATGCCACAAGAAAACGATTGGGTGTTATATGCCCCATGGAACGACATTTCAATGATTAGAAATGTAATGGCCTATCACCTTTGGGACAAAATGGGGCATTGGGGTCCACGCACACGTTTATGTGAAGTTCTATTAAATGGTCAATATCAAGGCGTGTATGTCCTCTGTGAAAAAATCAAACGTGATGACAGTCGAGTAAAAACAGCCACATTGCGGGAAGAAGATATTTCAGGTCGAGAGTTGACTGGTGGGTATATTATGAAGATAGATGCTTCAAACAGTGAAGATGATAAATCGTTTACTTCACTAGTGCCAGGAGTAGGTACAGGTTTTGGAGCAAAGACAATTACTTGGTTATACCATTACCCTGACCCAAAAGATATCCGTCCAGAACAAGAGAATTACATCCACAAATACATAGACACCATTGAGACCCTCATACAATCTGTAAATTTTGCTGATCCTGTAGATGGTTACCCTAAGTATTTAAGTTTACGTTCATTCATCGATTATTTTATTCATACGGAATTAAGTTTAAATGCAGATGGGTTTAAGCGGAGTGCCTATTTCTATAAAGAAAAACAGGAGGAAGATGGAAGTAAAGGTAAGCTGAAGGCTGGCCCTGTATGGGATTACAACTTAGCTTATGGCAATTGTAATTTTTGTAAAGCTAATCAACCTAATGCATGGGGATATCAAGGGTGTGAAACACTACCAACTCCAGCTATGTGGACCCGGTTATTAGAAGATCCTAGTTTTGTAAATGCCTTAAAATGTCGCTACCTCGAATTGCGCGAAGGCATTTTAGGAGATACGTATTTAAACAATTTTATTGACGCATATGCTGATACCTTGAGTGAAGCACAAGCAAGACATTTTCAGCAATGGAATACGTTGTTGAGTAATGGATCAGGTGGTGGAGGTTGGAATAATCCACTTTGGTTTAGTGCTTACCGGGTAGGGAGTTATGCGGAAGAAATAACAATCATAAAAGACTGGTTGGATAACCGACTTCAATTTCTCGATGAGAATTTACCAGGTGAATGTGTAATTACAGATGGTAACAATAAACTGTTAGTAGGAGATGATTATTATTTGTTTCCCAATCCAACGAATAGTGTTGTAGTCATAGAAACTTATGAATCGATGGAGTTGGTTGAAATTTACAACTCGATAGGCAAAAAAATGAATCAGGTTTTGAATAAATCGAATAATCAGCGTTTGGTTTTAACTATGTTTGAAAACTATCCTGATGGTATTTATACCGTTCGAATTTATAATAAAAAGGGGGATTCTATTACTAAAAAAGTAATCAAAGAATAAGGTGTTCCGTGATAAGAAAATATTTCGGTTCAAAAATG
The DNA here is from genome assembly GCA_963815495.1 of uncultured Cytophagales bacterium. Taxonomy (GTDB): domain Bacteria; phylum Bacteroidota; class Bacteroidia; order Cytophagales; family JAAEPT01; genus CAWFGW01. Next base: position 157,540 of record CAWFGW010000008.1, on the reverse strand, counting down.
TTTTGTTTTTTAATGTTTACCTCCGTTTACTTTTCAAATAGTCAGTCGTAGTTGTATTAATTATGCAACACTGTTCCTCATTTAACCATCTTAATAATAATTATTTAAATAATAATCCGTCTAATTATATGTTACATAAAAAGTTACTATTTCTAATACTTTGCTCATTAATTAATGTATTTGTGTGGGCACAAATTCCATCCGCTTATCAAGTTGGTACATGGAAAGACTTCAAACCGTCAGCTGTTTCTTACACCTTTGATGATAACACGAGCAATCAAATCCCAGTAGCTATCCCATTATTAGATGCTTATGGTTATAAGGCAACCTTATTTACGGTAACTCAATCCATGAATCCCAACTGGAACAACATAAAAAGTGTCGCAGCAAATGGGCATGAAATAGCTAGTCATACTGTTACACATGCAGACTTGAGTAACTCCACGATTCAAACACAAGATACAGAATTAAAAAATTCACAAACAACAATCAATACCCAGATTCCTGGACAAAAATGTGTCACGGTGGCTTACCCAAATTGTAACATTGGTGATGTTGCCACCATACAAAAATATTACATCGCTGGAAGAACTTGTAGTGGTCAAATTATCTCTAATAACCCTACAGATTTTTATAGACTAAGTTCTATTATTTGCGGAAGCACAGGTGTAAATACCGCTGCTGAGATGAATACACGTGTAAACTCAGCAAAATCATCCAATGGTTGGGCTGTGTTTTTATTGCATGGAATTGATAATGACGGGGGATATTCTCCTTTAGCTTCTAGTGTTTTATCATCTCATTTAAGTTATGTGAATACCAATAAATCCGATTATTGGGTGGGTACTTTTGGAGGTGTAGCAAAGTATATCAAAGAAAGAAATGCCTTGTCGCTAACTGAAACAACCGTTAATGCGAATGAATTTCAGGTTACACCAACAGATAATTTAGATAATACCATATATAATGTTCCAGTTACTATTCGCAGACAGTTACCTGCAGCGTGGACAACAGCAAATGTAAAAGTAGGTGCTACTGAAGTTCCTTCTACAATTGTTACGGTGAACAATGCAAAGTATGTGCAGTTCGATGTCATCCCAGATAACGGTGTATATACGCTTTCAAGCGAACCCTCTACGGGTGGTGGAGGTGGAGCCGCTAATTGTGTTGAACCAGGTGAAGGTGCATACCATACAGGTGTCTATCGCAACATGTTTAAAGAAGTATTAAATAAGACCGATGCAGAAGTAGATGCGAAAGTGGAAGCTGCATTTCAACATATATTTTATGGGTCTTCCAACCAAAAATTATACTATGAATCGGGTGCTGATATGGCCTATATCCTGGATGTCAACAATAATGATGTGCGTTCTGAAGGGATGTCGTATGGCATGATGATTTGTGTGCAACTTGATAAAAAAGAAGAGTTTGATAAACTGTGGAGATGGACTAAAACCTATATGCAGCATAATTCTGGGAACCTTGATGGTTTTTTCAAATGGCAACTCAATACCAATGGAAATACCATTGATAACAACCCGGCTCCAGATGGAGAAGCCTATTTTATAACTGCCTTATTTTTTGCCGCTCACCGATGGGGGAATGGTACAGGGATTTTCAACTACGAAGCTGAAGCTCAATCCACAATTCAAAAAGTACAAAGTAAAACTGGTGCCGGAGGTATTAACAGTTTGTTTAACACCAATTCAAAGTTGATCACATTTGGGCCGAATGGCGGATCATATGATTTTACAGATCCTTCTTATAACTTACCAGGGTTCTTTGAGTTGTGGGGGAGATGGAGCACTACAAACACGGCTTTTTGGCAAGAAACCCCAGCTGCAGCTCGAAAATTAATCCGCGATGCCTCGCACCCAACGTCTGGGCTTACCACAGATTATTCGGAATTTAACGGTCAACCTAAAGAGGTTTCGTTTAATCAGGATGCTGATCGATTTATGTACGATGCCTGGCGAACGATTATGAACCTGGGAATGGATTATCATTGGTTCAAAGCCGATGCACAACAACCCGTAATCGCAGAACGTTACCTTAATTTTTTCAAAAATCAAGGATCAGGTTATGTAAATCATTATGATTGGAATGGATCTAACGCTAATGGAGATCACTCTACTGGTTTAATTGCCTGTAATGCAGTAGCAAGTTTAGCAGTTGACAACACCACTTTAACTCAGCCTTTTCTCAATGAATTTTGGAATGTAGGGGTGCCAACGGGTACTTATCGCTATTATGATGGCATGTTGTACATGCTTGGATTATTGAATTGTTCAGGTGATTTCAAAGTGTGGAAGAAAGATTGTGAAGATGCTTGTAAAACTACCGCGCCTACGGTAACAGCTGTTATCAATTATGAATTAGGAGAAACAGCAACGCCTTTAACAGCAACGGGTACAAGTTTAATGTGGTATGCTAGTGCTACTGGCGGTACAGGGTCGACTACAGCACCAACACCATCTACTGCAACTGCAGGAACTACTACCTATTACGTTTCTCAAACATTGGATGAGTGTGAAGGTCCACGAGCAGAAATAACAGTAAAGGTGACCAGCACTTATAAAATTTATAAGACGTCAAACGCTCCACTAATTGACGGTGCTGAAGATGCACAATGGCAAGATGCAGAAGTGCAAACAATCACTGCTGGAAAAACAATCGTTCCTACGGTGTCGAGTGCTGCAGACTTAAGTGGTACTATAAAACTCTTATGGGATAACACCAACATCTATTTTTATGCTGCTATCACTGATGATACTAAACAAAACGACAGTGAAAATTCGTATGAGGATGATGCAATAGAAATTTATTTTGACATCAATAATGACAAAGCTACCACTTATGGAGCAAATGATGTGCAGTATTCATTTGGATGGAATGATGGAACTATTGTAGGCTCATTGCCATCTGGTCGTTCCGTTACTGGTATCGTTTATAGCGTAGTATCTACTTCAGCAGGTTATATAGTTGAAGGAAGTATTCCTTGGACAACCTTACAGGGAACACCTGAAGCCGATCAACTCGTAGGGCTTGATTTTATGATTAATGATGACGATGATGGTACTGGACGTGATGGTAAATTGTCGTGGAATGCAGCAGAAGATCAAGCGTGGCAGAATCCTTCTTTATTTGGTACGGCCAAATTGATGGATGAAGAAATTATAACTTCTTCCATAGGTAGTTACAACTCTGAGGTTTCAGTATTTCCTAATCCAGTACATGATGTACTTCAGGTCAATGGACTGGAAGGCGAATTTGAATATCAATTGCTAGACATCACGGGAAGTGTTGTGTTTGAGGGAAAATCAAAAGGGAAAATAGAATTAAATAACCTTAAGGGTGGGCTTTATTTCTTATCGCTTCCTGCTAACGCTACTAAAGGAGTTATGAAAATAGTGGTGGAATAACTACTTATAGACAAAACAAAAAACTAACTAAATATAAAACCATGAAACAGAATCAATTACTTCAAATTAAAACACAGTCGTTTTGGGTGTTTTTGCTCTTACTAATTGGTACTACGCAAAACAATTTTGCTCAAACATATTCATCCAATGGTCAAGCTACCTACGAATCAGGTGACCACAATGGTTTTTTCTGGTCCTTTTGGTCAGAAGGTAGTGGACAAGTAACCATGACACTTGGACCAGGTGGTAATTATAGCACCAATTGGACTAACATTCAAAATTTTACTGCTGGTAAAGGATGGAGAGTTGGTAGTAGAGACAAAGTCATTTGTTATGAAGGTACTTACAACGGAGGTAGTAACGGTTTCCTCGCTGTTTATGGTTGGACAGAGGATCCCTTGATAGAATATTATGTAGTAGAAGATCACGGACAGTGGAGACCTCCGGGGAATACCAGTGATATCCAATCTATGGGAACGGTTTTCAGTGATGGTGATACCTATGACATCTACAGATCCCAAAGAGTAAATAAACCTTCTATCATTGGGAATGCCACTTTTTACCAGTTTTGGAGCGTTCGTAGAACAAAAAGATCAAGTGGAACGGTAACGTTTGAGAACCACGTGGATGCATGGGAGGCTACCGGTTTGCAACTGGGTACTACTTGGGATTACATGATCATGGAATCAGAGGGGTTTGGAAGTACTGGTAGTTCAAACATTACTGTTTGGGAATGTGTAACGTGCGATACACCGGTTCCAACAGTTACGCCAACAGTAACTTATGAAGTAGGGGATGTGGCTTCAACTTTAACTGCTTCAGGCACCAACTTAAAATGGTATACTACAGCAACTGGTGGAACAGGCAGTTCAACAGCACCAACACCTAATACATCTACCGCTGGCACAACCGTTTATTATGTTTCTGCTACCGGGAATGGTTGTGAAAGTTCGAGAGCTACCATCACAGTAAATGTTGTAAACACGTACAAAATTTATAAAGTAAATACTACGATAACGATTGATGGAAGTATAGACGATGTTTGGACGAATGGAAATGTTCTCCCTATGAATGCGACTAAATTATTAACCGGAACAGTTACAAATGCTGCTGATTTAAGTGGTTATGGAAAACTTCTTTGGGATAACAACTATATGTATGTGCTAGCAGTGGTAACAGATGATAGTAAGAGAAATGATAGCCCGAACTCGTATGAAGATGACGCGGTAGAGTTTTATTTTGATATTAACAATAATAAGACTGCAACTTATGGTGCAAATGATGTTCAATATTCTTTCGGCTGGGATGATGGGACAATAGTTGGTTCACTACCATCTGGAAGAGCTGTTACAGGAATTGAATATAGTGCCGTTTCCACAACAAATGGATATATAATTGAGGGAAGAATACCGTGGTCCACTTTACAAGGTTCTCCAGCAGCCGAACAATTAATTGGTATTGATTTTATGATCAATGATGATGACGATGGTACAGGTCGTGATGGTAAACTATCTTGGAATGCAGCTGTGGATGATGCATGGCAAAATGCTTCTTTATTTGGAACAGGTAAGTTATATGCTGAAGAAGTTATTACGACCATTGGTAACAATCAAGAAGTTAATATTTCAGTTTATCCTAACCCTGCACGAGAAACAATTCTTGTAAACGGAGTAAATGGAGACTTTGATTATGTGATATATGACCATACCGGTAGATCAGTACAATCAGGAAATGCAGAAAATATTATTCAGCTTCAGAAAATTCAAAAAGGAATTTACTTCTTGGAATTAAATTCAAAATATAAGAAAGAAATGGTGAAGATCATTATTCAATAGAACCCTTAATTCAGTAGTTTTAATAGGTTTTTTTCCCTGAAATTTTTTTAAAAAAGTTTCAGGGAATTTTTTTAAATAGTTATTAAATCTCATCTACTTCAGTGTTTACTTTTTCATTTACTAGTCGTAGTTTTTAGTGTTGTCAGGCTGTTCAATTTTAAAGTAAGATTGATTGCCCTAACTAATTAATAAACAGATAAATGTTTGTTGCAAAAAGAGTGATTGAACACGTTGAAAAAATTGAAAAAAATATGAAGAAAATATACACGTTATTACCTGTTATTGCCGTACTGTTTTGTACCATTATAAATTCAACAATAAAAGCTCAGCCCCCCCTAGTTTTTGATGTTGAAAATACTGGCGCATCCTGTACGGTGACAGCGGGTAATTTACAGAATAATCCCAACTTACCTGATCCCTTCAATTTTACAAATGGTGGGCGAGTTGCGACTTTTGAAGACTGGAAATGCCGAAGAAATGAGATTAAGGCAGACATTGAAAGATATGAGATTGGAACAAAACCGAACAAACCCTCAAATATCACGGCAACATATTCAGGAACTACATTAACAGTAAAAGTTACAGAAAACGGTCAAACGTTAACACTTACCTCAAATTTTAGTGTACCATCTGGTGCTGGTCCACATCCGATTGTAATCGGGATGAATAGTGGTACAGGAGGGCTCTCATCATCACTGTTTAGTGGTGTTGTACAAGTGCCTTTTAACCACGATCAAGTGGTTTCTTATGCATTAGGTTCAGGAACTAGAAATGCTAATGACCCATATTATAAGTTGTACCCCAATTTGAATAACTCAGGAAAGTACAGTGGCTGGTCTTGGGGGATTAGTCGTTTAATTGATGGGTTAGAATTAGTAGCTGATCAGTTAAACTTGGACATCAAAAGAATTGCAGTAACAGGATGTTCATATGCAGGTAAAATGGCTCTGTTTGGTGGAGCTTTTGATGAACGCATTGCCTTAACCATTGTACAAGAGTCAGGTGGTGGCGGAGTCAACGCGTGGAGACTTTCCCAGGATTTTACCACCAGAACAGGTACCAACATTGAAAAAATCAATAACACCAATGGAAGTTGGTTTATGCAAAGTATGATGAGCTTAGACCCTTACAGGCTGCCGCATGATCACCATGAGTTGATTGCGATGATTGCTCCTCGTCCGGTGTTGATTCTGGGGAATTCTAATCAAGTGTGGTTAGGCGATGAGTCAGGTTATAAGTCGACCATGGCGGCATTAGAAGTGTGGAAAGCAATGGGAGTAGGGGAACGCGTAGGGTTCGACTTTAGCACGAACCACCCTCATTGCTCTGCATCAACCAGTCAAAATAATGCAGTTACAGGCTTTGTAAATAAATACCTTCGTAATAATGCGAGCGCCAACACGAATTTTAGAGTCGCGCCCTCCCAAGGTGGATTTGATTTAAATTATCAGTCTGCGATCGACTGGACAACACCAACGATTACATTTAACCCAAACATTCCCAAGGTGGTGATAGCCTCACCAGAAAATGGAGTGAGTATTGAGTTAGGTGAGACAGTATCGATAGCTGCAACGGTAACTGATGCGGATAATAATGTCACGAAGGTTGAGTTCTTTTCTGGCGATCAAAAAATAGGCGAAGATGCGACTGCTCCCTATAGTTTTGCTTGGACTCCAACCACAGCAGGGACATATTCACTCACTGCAACGGCAACAGATGCTTCAGCGAACACAGGTTCAGCATCAGTCTCGTTGACCATCATAGGACCTCCTTACGAAATTTTTAAAACACCAACACCACCTGTTATGGATGGAACCGCTGACCCCATTTGGGAAAATTCCTCAGTACTTGCTGTTGAAGCACAAAATGTGATTGTTGAATCTGTAACAAATGCTGCCGATTTAAGTGGGAATGCAAAGTTCTTGTGGGATAATGACTATTTGTATGTTTTTGCAACCGTTACTGATGATAGCCAAATCAACGATAGTCAAAATTCATACGAAGACGATGCTGTAGAAATATACATTGACATTAACAATGATAAGGCGGCTACTTATGGAGCGAATGATGTACAATATACATTTGGTTGGGATGACGGTGCTGTAGTCGGCTCATTACCTTCAGGGAGGTTAACCACAGGAATTACTTATGCTGTATTAGATACAGATGATGGATACATTATCGAAGCACGGATTCCATGGACTACTACACAAGGCTCACCTGCAGTCAATCAATTGATAGGCATTGACTTTATGATTAATGATGATGATAATGGCACGGGACGTGATGGAAAACTTTCATGGTCTGCCACCGCTGATGATGCATGGCAAAACCCTTCTTTATTTGGTGTCGCCAAACTAGTTTCAGAGCCATTGGTAACGGGTAATTCATCTTTTATCACTTCGTCATTAAGTTATTATCCCAACCCATTTACGAACGGGTTGATGATTGAAGCGCCTGAAAATACCGCATATCAACTTATAAGTATTGACGGAAGAATTATGGAAGAAGGACGAATAAAAAAGAACACAGACATTGGAAAAGGTCTTGTAAAAGGCAGCTACTTACTTCGTCTGCAATATGGCGATGAAGCAGTAACAAAAATCGTGTTGAAGAACTAATCTGTGAATGCTATTTTTTGAATTTGTTTTGTCTGTTAAATAAAAGGCACTGGGCTATCCCAGTGCCTTTTTATGGGTAAAATTCAATTAGCATAATTCAGATATAATCCATTGATTATTATTATCTTACATGATTGTAGTACATCTTGAAATCAACAATAACACCAACCAAGTGAAAGTGAACTGGTCGTATTTTGTGGAGAAATTTGTACGTAGATATTTAATTTAAACACTTAAAAATGGCTCGCTACTTCATCTACCTATTATTTTGTTTATTCTCCATCACACTTCAGGCTCAGGCTCAACAGCAAGGCGATACGGTACGTGTTGGTAATAAAAAACTAGTATTAACGGGGAGTAATTTGATACCAAATCCAGGTTTTGAAAACAACTTCTCTGGGTGGACGGACGGAACCTTGGCACCACTGTCTGCTGCTAATTTCACGCTGGTAAATTCGGGCGGCATTAATAATTCAAACTACCTAGTCGGTACTACTAACGGTGGTTATACTTCTGCCGGGGCTATCGCTACGGGTTGGAACCTACAACCAGGAAAAACCTATTACTTTTCTTACCAGGTCAAATATCAAAATGCATCAACGCCTGCCAGTCCTGAAATATACCTGAAGACCTCTCTGACCAATGCCAGTACTTTCCAAGAAGAAACAGTTAAGATAATCGATACAACCTATGTGAATGGTGGGGGAGTATGGACAAAAAATGAAGGCGCTTTCACTAATTCAAATCCTTCTTATGCTTATCTGACCGTTCATTTTAGGTGGTTGAACAACCGATTTGGCTTTGATAACTTTGCCTTGTACGAAGCAAATGAAGCAGTAAACACAGAAGGTTTACAAGCTGTAATTGACCAGGCAAATGAAATCTATAAACCTTCAGCTAATGGTGCAAACGAATTACAGATTGCTATTAACGCAGCAAACAACGTATTAACCAGTAATTCAGTCGAGGAAGTTTCCCTAGGTATTGAAAATCTAACTCAAGCGATTTTTGCTTACAAAATAGCAAACACAACAGGTGTAGCACCCAATGTGACCACCAATCCCAATTTTGCGCGTGGCGCTACTATGTTTCTGGGACGCAGTACCATTGATGGCAATCCAGCCTCACTTTTGGAGCACGGGTTCTGTTGGAGTACGCATCCTGAACCCACCATTTTTGATCATAGAACCACTAGCTATTACTCCAACAATGGAAATATCTACTACATCAAAAACCTGAATCCCTCCACCGTGTATTACATGCGGGCGTATGTGGTGACGCAGGATAACGCAGTCGGCTATGGGGACATTATAAAAGTCATCACCATTCCGAAAGGTACAGTTAGCTATTCAATGGCAAGCAACGTGACGCAAGAGCATTACGCCCGCATCGATAATGCAATGGCGTCAGCCGTAAATTATTTCAATGAACTCACCAGCATTCAAGGGCATCGGCTCACGGTCAATTACGGTTCAGGAACGCCAACAGCTGAAGCTTCCTACGGTGGTTGGATGCGCTTTGGACCCAGTGCCAGTTATCAGCAAACAGGAACCGCCTTACATGAATTAGGACATACCATTGGCGTAGGAACGCACCCATTGTGGTCGGGGCCTTCGTCACCATTGCGGGCAACAGGTTCGGGAGGTGCCTGGTTGGGTGATCGGACGACCAAACTCTTGCAATTTATTGATAACGACCCCGCTAGCTATTTACGAGGAGATGCCACCCACATGTGGCCTTATGGCATTAATGGGGCCCATGAGGATGATGGAACAGCCTTGTTGTATGTCGCAAACGCCTTGATTGCTCAAGCACTCGGTGAGGATGGACTCCCGCCTACAGGAGGTTTTGCAACTCCAGCTTATACTTTAAATGTAGAAGATACGATTAAGTTTTATATCAAAAGTGAAGACCCTCAAACGGGTTTGTTAAGTTCTTTTGTGGTAGCTGATGAATTTGGCAAGTTGGTAAACCGTGTCATGTCGGCTGATGAGGCAATCATGAATGACCATGCTGCCTGGCAGTTTCAATTTAACCCAATCACGGGTTATTACAGCATAAAAAATGTGGGCTCGGGCAGGTATTTTACTTATACAACTTCAGGGAATAATGGCATTAGCACCATTCAAAAATCTTCGCCTAGCAATGCCGAATATTTTCAATTGATGATGGGAAGGGTAGATGTGAACTTGGAATCGCTGACCACGCGTGGGTACTGGATAATCCATCCGGAAAACAAAAGCGCACCCAACTGTTTGATGACAAATGGGGGTGAGACTACATTGGCAAGTGGTTTTAATATCGCCAATACTGCAACCAAACAACGGTGGTTAATCCTATCAGGTAAGGAGTTGGAAGACTTTGGTTTGGTTTCTTTTTTAGATAAAAATGCAACACAAGCAAATACCTTATCAGAGAATAGAATTTACGTCAAAAACAGGGAAATACATATTGAAAGTAATACTGAGTTGTCAGATTTAGTAATCTACAACGGACAAGGTGTGGTAGTTGCTGAAGCCAACAAGGTTAACTCAGCCTATTCACAGCGTTTACCTGTTGGTTTGTACATTGTGGCAGTAAGTTCGACTTCAGGGAAAGAAGTAAGGAAAGTGGTGGTGCAGTAAGGGATTGAAATTCTGGGTGTGCGTCATTCCGGAATTTTGACGAAGGAAAAATGTCCGGAATCTAATAATCGAAGTACGTCATTGCGAATCAAGAGCATCGGAATGCGGTAAACTGATTTGGAACTCTATGGCACAAGGACCGCTACGCTTAACCTTGCGCTATGGGGTTACTTATACGGTATTAATTTTTGAATATTAAAACTACTTTTGTTCTCTAAAAATTGATTATTGAAATCAATTCAACCATATTGAAAATCAGTTTTTTAAATTGATTTGTTATGAAAAATATTCTACTTCAAATAATCGTTATTGTTTCAATTGTTTCCTCTGTTTTGGCTCAGGATTACATTCCAGTAAGTACAAAAAGTATAAATCATTATTCAGGTGTTAATTCATATTTTAATGATGAATTCATTAAAGGGGATGTACTGTTTTCTTCATTAATAAGGAATTCAATTGATTTGGGTGAAGATTCTGTAATGTACTATATACCACAAGCATCAGATTTAATATGTTCTAGAATCCATTTTTTTGGTGATTCTATTTTATGGGTGAAAAGTGAAGATAAATTCAAGCTGTTTATTGAAAATGGTAAAAGTCTTTTATTCTATCCTAATGAATCTAGAAATGTAAAATGGGAGTTCTTTAGTGATGCTGAACGGACATACTTTGCTGAAATTGCTGAAGTAAACTACGTTGATTTTGGTGCTTTTAAAGATTCCGTTCAAACACTGTTAATTACAACTTCTGATTCGGTTGATTGCAACCAATATAATACTTGCCTCAATAATAAAACAATCAAAATATCAATGAATCACGGAATTGTTGAGGCATTTGAATTGTGTTATTTTCCAAAAAAAGATTCTCCACTAAAACTCGAAGGAGTTGATTCGCTTTTTAATGGATTAAAATTGACAAAGGATATTCAAGTTCCAAACTATAGTAAAGGACAAGTATATCACTATGCGGAAGAAAGAGGGCAAAGACCTTTTAGTGGACCAAGTAATGAAACCATCATAGATACGAAACATCGAATTTTGAATGTTAATTTTAGAAACGATACACTAATTGTAGAGAAAGAAGTTGTAACTGATGCTTGTTATTACTACGCTGGTAATAAGGTAAACTGTTGGACTAGCGAGTTCGTTTATAATGAAGAATATTATATTCCAAACAATATAACTCCAAGTCTAGTACTACCAGAAATTGTAGATAATATTGCGCAAGACAATGTTTATTTGTTTTACAAAAATAAAAATGGTTTAGGCCTTTTTATTTATAGGGAACTATGGGGAGGTAATGAGGTATATAAAAATGATGAAAATAAAATTTGTTCTGGAGAATTAATTGATGGTTGTTATGGACCAGCATCTTATACTGAAAATTTGGGGTTGACAATTTCAAAGTGTAATGGAGGGTTTGGATCTTTTTTTGATGTTTGGTTATTGGATGTAGATATTGATTCAACTATTTTTACTGGTACTCCAGAGGTTTTGACCACTACAAATTCACATCAGATTCAAGTTTTTCCGACAATCACAACTCATGGTTTTAAAATACAAGTGGAAGATACTCTCCATCAATTATTTATTTTAAACACATTGGGAGAACTTGTTCATGAAATTCAATTGAGTAAAAATCAAGATTACGTTGATGTTTCAACTTTGAAATCTGGATTATATATTTTGAAATTTATTGGTGATTCTGGAATCTTTGTTTCACATATTCAAAAGCTTTAGAGTAAACACTTAGTCTTTCAGTATTACCTTGTAAACTCTATGGCGCAAGGCTAAGCACAGCGGTCGTGACTACTTACAACTTCCTATTCATTAACCATATGGCGCAAGGTTAAGCGCAGCGGTCCTTGTGACTACTTACAACTTCCTATTCATTAACCATATGGTGCAAGGTTAAGCGCAGCGGCCCTTGTGACCAACTTACTGCTTGATATTCATTATTCAATAAATATTACATCCAACATTTAGCTCGGTCGCAATTGCATTGCGACTACCTTTTTGTGTATTTGTAATACATTTAATTGACAAAATAATGTAATAATACCGCATTGTAAATGCTATAAAATATCCGAACGCATTACGCTTCGCTAAATGCGCCCGAGCGGGGTACTACGGGCGAAACAACCCAAGCAAGTGGTTTTGATATTGCTAATACCGCTACCAGACAGCGGTGGTTGATTTTATCAGACGAGGAGTTGGAGGACTTTGGGTTGGTGTCGTTTCTGGATAAAAATGAAACCAAGGCCATTGCAGAGCATCGCATTTATGTCAAAAACCGGGAAGTACACATTGAAAGCCATTCACCGATGGCAGCGATTATGATCTACAACGGACAAGGTGTGGTGGTTGCACAGGCGAACACCAGCAATGCTACTTATTCACAACGTTTACCAGTAGGGGTGTACATTGTGGCGATAAGTTCGACTTCAGGGAAAGAGGTGAGGAAAGTGGTGGTGCAGTAAGGGATTGAAATTCTGGGTGTGCGTCATTACGGAATTTTGACGAAGAAAAATGTCCGGAATCTAATAATCGAAGTACGTCATTGCGAATGAAGAGCATCGGAATGCGGTAAACTGATTTGGAAACTGTATGGCACAAGGACCGCTACGCTTAACCTTGCGCTATGGGGTGGCCTATATTTTATTCATATCCACGTTATAACCAGATTTCTTCATTTCTTTTGCGACAGAATAGCACCAAGCATTACTTTCGTCTAGAGTGATGTAAACTACTCCTGATATATCGTTAGGTGTTTCTATTTTACCTTTAACTAATGCACAGACATTTTCACGACCTATTTTACCAATGAAATATCCGTGTTCAAAAATAACATTTTGTCGAGCTCTTAATTTTAAATTAGGCTCTTTAATATTTTTTGATCCTAAGTCGCAAGGTGTATAAAGGATGATTGCAAAACCTACATTAGAATAAGCTTCAATTTTTTCAATTATAGTTTTGCTAGAGCTTGCCTGTTCATGTAATATTATAGCTTCAAATCCAAGCTTTTCAATAAATCTTGCTGTTGTTGTTTTAGCATTTTCATCATGTCCATGAACAATGAATACCTTGTTTTTATCAATTTTAATATTTGTTTTTTTCAGTTCTATGTTTGGTATTAAAGCAGGTTTGTTATATCTTATTTTTCTAGATTCTTTTACTAAGAATAAGAGGTCTTTTTTATCAAATATTTCTAGATTTTTAAGATTTTCATGAATATTTTTAGTGTCAATAGGGACTGATGACCAGTCACAAAATTTTAAGATAGTTTCGATTATAATCTGCTTGAAAAAATCACGGTGATTATGGTATAAGGAGTTAATTAGAAGTGCAAAGACTGTTTCTTCTTCTTCCGTATTATGTGGACTAAGAGTAAAAACATTCTTGTCTTTTGTACTTATTTTTTTAGCCTCATTCCATAATAAGTCCACGTTGTTTTCTAAAGCATATAATTCAAAATTTTTAGTGTGTAAGTACTTACCAATTTCAACTCGTTTTAAATTTGCTAAAAGTGGTTTTAAATCTTTTGATATATCCATTTAATAAAAGGTTTCCTTAAGTTAAAGATATAGATTGTAGCTATATTTTTGATTCGCCTCTTTGTTCAATCAAGTATTTTTCAGCCTCTGTTTGGAATTTTCTTACAATTGTTGGAAAAATATCAAGAAAGCGATATGATAACATTGTCAAATACATTCCAAGCAATAAAGTGATTATGGTTAAACTATATAAAACCCACCCAAAATGTGCGATTGAAATAAAATAAATTGTAATTGCTAAGATGGCTCTAAAAGCTAAATGATATGTCGCTTCTAGATTGTTTTTTGGTTCTTTTAATTCTTTTTCCATTTGCTTATAAGCTTCTGGTGATAGTTCACTTTTAAGATGAGTAAATAGATTTATCATTAGTTCTTTATTGATTTTTATAGGGCTAACTAATTCAGATGTATTAGTTATATCATCAAATTTTTGTTCTAGAACTTTACTTTTTACTTGATAGTTGATTATTGCTTTTGTCCATTTTATTGTTTTAAAGTGATTAATGCTTGTAAAAATGAGAAGAGATAGAATTTGAGTAATTCCATAAACCGCAATGAATATACATAGAGGTATGGAAAAATAACCCTTGATAAAGAAATCTAATATTTGTTTGTAATCATTGAAATCAAACCAGACATAATTACCATATATCTTTTCATAAATAAATGAAGATATGCTGATGTTGAAAAGCAGGCTTAATCCTCGTCTAAGTGGATTATAAAAAGACTTTCCTTTAAGATAATCAGCACCAATTAATAAAAACTCATTCATCGTTTAGTTGAATTTTAGAACCATAAATAATTGTTGGTACATTATATGTGAAATTTCAATTTATACCACCATGCAGAGCATGGCGGGAACGTTGGTACTTCTAATAATAGCTTGATCCTGCCCCTGCATTTAATACATCAAATGAATAGGATTCGTTTTCATCAAAAAGAGTATTTAACATTTGATCATGTTTAGAGTTTTCTAAACCGTGTAAGGCTATGAATTCTGATAAATAGGGATTGTCAGTAGATCGAGCAGTTTGAATATTACCTGAGGCAAAATCAAAAAGGTGATTATCTATTTTAATTTCTTCTTCGAATGAAATTTTTAATCCATGAAATTTAAAAATAGATAAAGATAATATATCATCATTATCTAAGAGTGACAATTTGCAACTTACTACTTCATGTTTTTGTTTAATCACTTGCGAAGCAGCTTGACAAGCGTTAGTCCCTAGCTTAACAAGTCTTGAAATATCAGCGGTAATCAAAGACTGGATAATTTCATATTGTAGTTTTAATTCTGGAGTATCGGATATTTTATCAGATATAGAAATTAAATCTTTTTCTTTAGCAACATAGATTAAACGACCTACCAAATACTTTAATTGACTAATATTGCTTTTAGCTTCAAGCTCATTTTTACTCTTCTGTCGGATACTTGTTAGAAATAAATCGTAATATTCATTTCTTGTAGTTTCTATGAACTCTACCAGATCTTCAATACTAGTTTTTGATGAGTAAAAAGATTTTTTAAGCCACTTAAAAAAATTAGAAGAAAGTGACTTTGATCTCACATCTGAAGTGTATGTTAGTAATTCTAAGCGAACTTCTTTTTGTTTAAATATTTCTTTAAGTTGATCTATTTTATCAGACTTTAGAACAATGAATTTTTTTAATCTACCAATTAATTTTGGCCATTTCCATGCTAAAGATGATTCAATTCCATTTTTGTTTTCTAACCATTCTTTAGTAGAAAGTTTAAATAATTTCATCTCACTATGGAAATTCAAACCTAGTTCTTCTATTTTTTGAGTAATTATTTTTGAAAAATGTTTCAATTCTTCTTTATTTCCAACAAGTACTATGTCGTCAACATATCTCCAGTATCTATTATCTGTAATTGAATTCATATGAATATCTATTTCTTTTAAATAAATATTAGCAAGTAAATGAGAAAACATGGGACCAATTACTAACCCAGGATTTTCAAAATTTTGAATTCGTTTATATTTTTCGATAAATACTATACCAAGCTTAGCATACAGGTCTGGAATATTTGAACTATTACACGTTTTAAGCCATACTTTTTCAATATTTGAAAGTGAAATTGAGGGATAAAATTTTTTTATATCTAAATATATAATCTCTTCATTTTCTGGGTTTATACACGCTCTTTTAATTGAGGAATATCTATTATTTAGTCCATTTGTATAATGTTGAAAAACTGATTTTGTATCATTGCTAAATAAATAACTATATACACAGGGTGTAGAATGAAAAGACTCGTGTTTGGCACATTCTGTAAGTAAAGCAGATTCTGATATTAAATCATTACCAGATAGAAGATAAATATCTCTAAATTCTATTTTACCATTTATGAGTCCTTTAAAATGCTTTGTTCTAAAAATATTTTGTGAGTTATTCTTTATTGTAAGGTTTATTGCTACTTCATGAGCCCATAAGTCAGTTCTACTACTAGTTGATTCCAAGTAATAACGAAGGGATAAATAAGATAGGATATCTCTTTTCCTGTTTTGATTAATTGCTTTTACTGCAATAACATTTGACATTTTTAATTTCTTTCTGTGTTAAATTTTACTACAGCAACAGATACACGTGGAGTAAGATCAATTAATCCGTGTTCATATTTAGCTGATGAGGTTTCATATTCAAGTATTTCTTTATCTTTAATTAGCTTTTTTAACTTTTCAGGAAACCATTTTAAAATTCTCGGCCAAAAATTTTTAGTGACATTGTTTTTTTCAGGTTCGAGCCAAATTGCTACTGTTGAATTTCCAGAAAAGTATCTAAAAATTTCTTCAAATTGGGTTTGTACTTTTTTCCAAACTCCATTTCTGTCTAAAAAACCATTAAAATTAGTAATCAGTAATATTTTGCTTGAAGAATATTGACTTGATAATGTAATTGCTCGAATTAAATCAGTGTTTGAATAAACATCTTTAATATCCCACTGTTGAACGTCTAATTCAACATTAATTGAGTTTTCTTTTAAGTAGGGGTTAATAATCTCTAAGGACTCTTTAAATATTTGAATAGCATAACTAGATACTTCTCCGGCTAAAATTTTCACTTTTAGTGGTAACTTTGGAAGAACTTTCTCATCCCTTAGTTGTGCAATATTACATAGTAAAGAAAGAGATGCAGCACCAGTTCCAGAAGGAATATCAGCAATGAAAACATCGTTTCCAGCAAGTGATTTTACGAAAGCATTTGAAACATCTTTCAGGTTGTTTTTTGGATCAAGAAAGGTTAGCTGAAACCGAGCACATGAACCATTAAATCTAAATGAATAATGTTTATTTGTTGAATCTAGATCAATTCCTCCAATATCTGCATCTCCCTTTTCGTTTAAGGCTAAGTCTAAAAGTTTTCTTTGTGTTAGTACCAATTTCCAACATTTTTTAAGTGAATTTGGTAAGACTAACGTTTCTTGGTCTCGTTTCCATAATGAACTAGGGATGGAGTCTTGTTCAATTAATCTTCTCATCGGTTTTGAAAATTAATATAATTATATTTCAAATATTGGGGGGGATTAATTTTCATTGAAGGCACACTTATAGAATTCGTAAAACTTTTTATCCGATCTTTCCTTTTAATGGATGGTCTCGTTTCCAACCTGCCACACTTCTAGAGTTCACATAACAAATCAATAAATCTGCAATACTTTTGCTATTAACAAAGCAAACCTTAGAGTCAGCTACAGATGAAGATTCTACAAAACACCATAAGTGATCATTGTTCCTTGCGGGACTTCTCGATTCTACTTTGCAAACTAATAAATCTGCAATTGATCTGGATGTTACTTCATAAACTAAAAAGTCTGATACACTTCGAGATTCTTTTATTTTTATTAATGCCATAACTAGGTTTTTATTTTGAGTCAATTCTATATACCGATAAAGTTTATATGAAGAACAATGTTTAATATACTAATACACAATTATACTTATGTACAATATTTTGCTTCTTATGTATTTATAAGCATCAATGTTTTTTTACCTATGCCAGATTTTGAAACTTAAGTTGTCCTTCTTTTGACTTTCGCCATAAATACTCTAAATAATCGTCAATGTAAATTTCATCAATATCTAAAGAAAGGTTAGTTGCCTTATAATGCCAATTGATTTTATAAATCAATTATTGTTATGACCAATAAAGCACCCCAATCTAAAAATAAAATCTTACATCGTTGATACTTATTACCTAAAATTAAACCTCACCCAATAGCCATAATTTCTAAGCAGTTACTTCAATTGAAATCAAAATAAAATCAAACAAGTAGTATTCTGAAAATTAGTATATTACACGTCTGTATGCTTATAATTTAATCAAGCGAATATGAACAATAGAACTTCTTGGCTGGTACTGCTTTTTTTAAGTTTGGGGGTTGCACCACTTCAGGCACAAACCATTAGTGCGAGCACAAATTTAGTCGCACAACCCATTCCTGATCGGTCCATTTTATACAACGTATCAGCACCAGGCGTGGAAAAACCCATTACGTGGGGCCTCGATTTGGCGTGGCTCAGTGAAGCAAATGTGAGACGAGGAATGGCCTTTATGGGTGCTGATCGTGTGGATGTGATCCGGTCTTCGTTTACCCCAACAGCGCCTTTGGTGAATGGTGCGCTGCCATCAGTAGAGTTGGGCAGGCTTAACCAACGCTTGAATATTATTGGGTTGTTGGGTGCCAATACCAAAGTAGTCCTGAACTGCGACCATCCGAGTGTGGATCCGTGGTATGTGGGCAATGCCGCGCGTTGGGCACAGCTGATTGACCTCACCGTAACCCACCACGAAAACAAAGGCCGAACGGTACTCTCCGTAGCGCCTTTCAATGAACCCGATAATGGCGCAACAGGACAAGGAACCGTCAACGATTTTTATAATATCTGTGGCGAACTCCGCAAGTTATCTCACTTCAATAACATTCGCATTTCAGGCGGTAACACCCTCAACAACGACCAGGCTTTGCCGTGGTACAATAACTTAAAAGCCCGATTAGACGAAGGCAACACCCACCAGCTGGCAGGTACCTTCGATACCTATGCCGCCTTTTTTCAAGCTGTAAGAGCCAATGGCGATTATGCCACCAACGATGAGTTACACAATGTGATGGAAGCCATGGTAGGGGTTGAATACGGCATGCAAACAGGGATATGGTGGGGGACAGCCGAGTTGGCACGTGGTGAATTTGTAAAAGCCAGCGATGGCCAACGGTTGGGCTATGCCGAACACCGTCCCAACTGGACAGCCGCATCCGTCTACCGCACCCTGGAAGGAAAAATACAAGCGTTTAGTGGCGCATCAGAACGACAAGCAGCCACCACCACTTATCGATTTGTATCCACAGAACGGGATGTTTTCTACGATGGACAAGGACCGCAACGGGAATATGTGTTAACCATGCCAGGCGGCACAGGCTACCAACAAAATCAACCCAATGCGGAACGGGTAATCAACATTACCTATGGTGACGATATCCAACCCGTGATCAATGGACGGTATGTAGTGGTCAACCGCAACAGCGGCAAAGTGATGGAAGTAGCTGGTGGTTCAACAGCCGCAGGAGCGAATCTTCAGCAAGGCACCAACACGGGAGCCACCTACCAGCAGTGGAATGTCACGCCTGTGGATGCCCGAATCGGACAGGATTTTAGCTACTTTACCTTCACTGCAGTACACAGTGGCAAAGCACCCGATGTACTCGATTGGTCACTCAATAATGGAGCAAACATCATCGTGTACAATGATGCAAAAGGAGCGAACCAACAATGGTATTTAGACTATGCCGAAGAGGGGTGGTTTTATATTCGTAGTCGGCAGAGTGCTAAATGTTTAGAGGTTGCCAACATCAGTACAGCTGCAGGAGCTAATATTCAGCAATGGGAAAAAAATGGCGGTGCAAATCAGCAGTGGCGGTTCCTGCCTGTGGGTGCTCCAGTAGAGTTTGTGGCACCAGATGCACCAGGCAATTTAATTGCCACAGCAAACCCGGAATCCGTTCGTTTGGATTGGACTGCTAGTGCTTCCTCAGATGTTAGCGGTTATACCATTTTTCGATCAACAACGGCCAATGGAGCGTATGAAACCATTGCTCGAAATGTGAAAGGCACATCGTATGTTGACAACACGGCTACCCTTACGGGGCAGTATTTTTATGCCGTCAAAGCTGTGGATCATTCATTGAACCGTTCGGTGTATTCCAACCAAGCCCATGCCACTACAACAGGCAATAAAGACCTTGTTGCCCATTATTTGTTTGAAAATACCACCTTGGATAATACGATAAACCTGAACCATAGTGCTATCCGTGGAGGTGTTTCCTACACGACAGGCAAAGTAGGTGCAAAAGCCATTACACTCAACGGTACGGATGCCTTTATCCAGCTGCCTGCGACAATCGCACATCAACAGGAAATTACCATTAGCACGTGGGTGTATTGGAATGGAGGTGGCATTTGGCAACGCATTTTCGATTTTGGAAATGGCGAAGATCAAAACTTCTTTTTAACTCCCAGTGCCGATGCAGGACAACTGCGCTTTGCCATTAAAAATGGTGGTGCTGAAGAACGGTTGACTGCCACAGGCTTACCAACTGGTCAGTGGTCGCATGTAGCCGTGACCTTAAATGGTTCAACTGGACGCCTGTATGTGAATGGAAAACTGGTGGACGAATCAACGGCTTTCACCATTAGTCCTTTGGATTTTAAGCCCGTGTTAAATTATATCGGTCGGAGCCAATACCCTGATGCTTTGTTGAATGGTTCTATTGATGACTTTCGGGTGTATAACTATGCCTTAACGGCCACCGAAGTGGCTATGGTAGCAGGTTTGGCTGATTGTCAAGATGTAGCAGGTGGTTCAGCCGTGTTGGACGAATGCGGTCGGTGTGTGTTGGGGAACACGGGCAAAACTGCTTGTTCGTCCGTAGACGAAGCCGAAGTGGTCGCCTGTGAGTTTGATGGGGTTACTGAGAATAATAACATTGGCTACAAAGGCGCCTCGTACATCAATGGAGATAATGCAGTAGGAAAAGCAATTTCGTTCAGTATTTCAGCCAACAACGCAGGGGCAGCGACCCTAAGTTTCCGTTATGCCAATGGAAGCTCGGCAGCTCGACCAGCTCAAATTAGTTTGAATGGAACGTTGCTACCCAACAACCTCAATTTCCCTGTCACTGGCTCGTCAACCGATTGGAAAGTAGTGGACATCACCCTTAACTTAACACAAGGAATAAATGATCTACAACTCATTGCCACCAATGCAGAAGGTTTAGTGAACATCGATCAAATCGGTTATGTAAGTAGCGGGTTGTCTGTCGGTAATTGTTTGATTACTGGGGGAGAAGAGCGATTTCTTAATGAATCGGTTTCCATTTATCCCAATCCTACAAAGGACGTAGTTCAATGGAATAAAAGTGTTGATTGGACCTTATTAAATGCAATAGGTAAGCAAGTTGCTCAAGGAAACGGCACTCAAACCAACCTTTCAGATTTCCCAACAGGCATCTATTTATTAAAAATTGATCATTTGTTTTTCAAAGTGGTGAAGGAGTAATTCGTTATTTATTCCTTCAACATCTTTTTTCGTACGTCATTCTGCCCGCCTTATCACGAGGCAGGAGTGAAGCGAAGAACCTCGGAATAGCAGACTAGAGATGTTTCGCTCTCGCTCAACATGACTTTAAAATGGATTAATAGTCGTCATTCTGACGAGTGAGAAGATTTTGATTATTAGGCAGATTAAAATTTTGGTTTTTAATCTGACCTTAGACAGTAGAATTATTTTTAAATGAAAATGCGTATATTTATCTACCTACCAAATTTACGAAAATGGAAAGAGGCATTTTATTCGCATTTGTTGTCCTTTCAATATCAACAGCAGTAGCTCAAACCCCTTATTCTTCTCCTGACTATACCGTCCGGGAAGAAAAGAATCTATTTTACGGCACAGCCATCGGTTTTGATGGCAAGGTCGATTCACTGTTCATGGATTTGTATAAACCTGAAGGTGATGACAACTGTAAGCGACCATGTATTGTGATGGTACATGGTGGAGGATTTGTCAGTGGAGAACGTCAAGAAGGCTCTTTGGTTACAATCTGTAGAGAGATGGCAAAACGCGGCTACATGGCAGCCTCCATCGATTACCGTCTTGGAAACCACAAACGTAAACTGTACACGCCTTATTTACTTTGCGATAATTTATCCAATCGATGCATTTATGTGGCAGACTCTAATGAAGTCATTCGCGCACTTTATCGAGGCATGCAGGATACAAAAGGTGCTATTCGATTTTTAAAACAACGTGCAGTTCTTGATTCAACAGATACCGATAACTTCTTTGTTGGGGGTGAAAGTGCTGGTGGTTTCATCGCCACTACCACTGGTTTTATGGATTTACCACATGAAAAACCTACAGCCTGTGAGGCGTTACCTGATGCGCCAACTCCTGATAGCGACCTGCTTTCTTGTATGGACAACAACTATTCACTTACCCGCCCTGATTTGGGTCCAGTAGAAGGTACGCTGCATACTGGTACGTGGGACGCCTCAGTCAAAGGAGTAGCCAATTTTTACGGTGGATTGCATGATTTATCATTACTTCATAGTGGCGTAGATACCCCCGCAGTGTACCTTTTCCATCAAAGTAGCGACTTAGTAGTTGATTGTGGCAGTAAACCTCCCTTTCGAGGTGTGTACCAATACTGCTACAACCCTAACAACATATGTCAACCATTAGACAATTATCCGGTCTTCCATGGCTCTTGTGCCATCGAATCTGAATTAACGGCCATGACCAGCAATGCTCCACCTTTTTTCTTTGATTATGTCAGTAACGGCCCAGCCGATGGTTCATCTTGCCTAAAAGATCCACCAGGACATGCTACGCTAGCTCACGCTACACGTTGTGATAACATGGCAATGTTTTTCAGTCCAATCATTACAGCTTTAGGAAATACCCCTTCCAATAACTGTGCTATAGCAGGTCTTGATGAGCAAGCTTTACAGCTAAAACTTTTCACTCAAAATAATGAAATAATCATTTCCACGTCACAAAGCCTTGGGAACGCACGCTTAGATGTATTCGACATAACAGGAAAAACCTATGTCTCCAAATCAATGAACTTAAATGCAAATCAAGAGCAGCGATTTTCATTTGTTGGAAGTGGGATTTTCATCGCAAAGTTAACCAGTTTGGAAGGTCAGATTACTAAAAGATTGCTTTTCTTACCCTAATACTACTATTCAAGGAACTTAATCAATCAAACTAATGATTGGAATTGGAAATAAAGTGGACTTACACAAGTATGCAAATGGTTATTGTTTATTGAAAATAGTAGAGAACCTAAATCCATTGAGTATCAAGTAAAAATCAGGTTTCATTAAATTAAGGCAGTCGTTATTGGCTGCTTTTATATTTTAAAATTGTTTAGGTTTCATTTTTTTGTCAGCCAGTTCAGCGATTTCTACAATCCGTTTGTTGCGGGTTTCTTGCCGTTTGGCCATTACTATCCATTGTAATAGACCTTTTCTAATCGATTTACTCAGACTTAAAAAATAGTCCATGGCGTTTTCTTTTTCCAATAAAGCGGCTTCCAAATCTTCCGGTATAATTAGCTCTTCAACACTATCTAGCAATTCCCACATACCATTTTGTTTGGCGATGTCGATACAGCGCAACCCTGCTGGGGTCATAAGATTAACTTCAATAAGCTTTTCTACTTTGACTTTGTTAATTTTTGACCATGTGCTAGTAGCTTTTCGTTTGCTGAAATACTGGATAGAACGTTCCTCGTCCAGTTTTCTTTTTATGCTGTCAATCCATCCAAAACACAACGCTTCATCTACTGCATCACTCCAGGTTAGTGTAGGCTTCCCTGCCTTTTTTTTGTAAAAAACTACCCAGACAGCATCTTTTTCATCATGATATTTTAACAGCCAATTTCGCCATGCTTGTTTACTTGTGGGGTAATAAGTTTCTATTTCATTGATGGACATAGTGACTTTCTTTGTGACTAAAATAGGATTTCCTCATTAGATGTTTGTTAAGAATAGCTGTTTGTTATCATCTGATACATGAACTTAGTTGCTAGCAACCAGAATTTTGAAAAGTAACCATGCGATGAAAAGCAATAAGGTGATTTTACCGACCATTTTCCATCGCTTAATCACCTCGGTTTTACCCATTCCTTTTGGCTTTTGAATGTATTTACCATAAGGCAAATTGAGTTGTTTAAGTTGTTCGATTATCCGCAGAAAAGGTTGTTTACCCCTCAGTACTTGAATAAGTAAAGGATCTTTCCAAATGAGATCATGAGTACCCTTTTGTTGAAGAAAAATATAGGTAGGGTCAGAGTAAAGGTAAGTATTCAACGCAATAAACTCTTCGAGTTGTGCTAACGTCTCCGTTGCTAAGTCAGGAGCAGGGTTTGCAGAAGAACACATAAAGGAACTGTTTGTAAGTTCGATAGTCGCTTCATTCGGAGTTGGTTGTGAATCAGCTTCAGCAAGCGCCTTTTGATAATTTCCCACAATGACAGTACATACTGCAAACGTGAGGTGTGACCTACCGAATTGTTCTTGTATGATTTTTAAGGAAAGGTAAAGTTCATTTCCAGTCGCGATATAAACATCATTTTCAAAAGTTAAAGCAAGCCCCAATTGGTTAACCTGGGTTTTAAATCCATTGATAAATTGTTCTTCTAATCCCATAATGTATTTTAATTATGCAAGTCTTAAGATCTTCTCCATCTTTTTTCCTTTAGCTAATTCATCTACCAGCTTATCTAAATACCTGACTTGTTGAGTGAGTTTGTTTTCAATTTCCTCAATGCGGTAGCCACAAATTACTCCTGTAATGCGGTCCGCATTTGGGTTGAGTTGAGCTCTTTTAAAAAACGTTTCAAAAGTTACTTTTTCGTCAATTAGTTCTTGCAGTTTTTTATCATCAAAACCAGTTAACCAGGTAATGACTTGGTGTAATTCTTCCTTCGTTCTGCCTTTTCTTTCCACTTTTTTAAGATAAAGAGGATATATCGAAGCAAAAGTTATTGTGGCCATTCGTGCATCATGTTCGGGTGTTGTTTTCATATCCGTAATTTTTTATGAACATTCTTTTAAATATAAAAAGATTACAACATTACCTCCTTCATTTTTGCACTGAGTAATGCTAATCACAAAAAGTTGTTAATGGGGAAATATTGGAACAATTCCATTCATTGTGTAGCATGAACCATACAATGTTACTTAGAGTGCATTAACACTATTCCTTTTTCTAACATAGCGGTTATGCGGTGATAACGCATTAGTTTTGTTGTTTAAATCGTTGTTTTTCAGTTTGTTATCGTCTTTTATAGTTAAAGTGCTTTAAGGTTGTCCTTCAATTGAATTTGCCTGTAAATGAGGCAAATGGCATAAGGCTTGTAAAAATGAGGTGCATGAAGGGGCTATTTGAGGCTACCTTCTCCACTGAAAAATACCTGAAAAATACCTATGGAAGCATTAACCAATCATACAGCAATAAAAGAAAAATTTAAGCAGTTTATCGTGGACAAAGACCACCCATGTGTCATGGCACAAACGGTATTTCGGTTTGATACCCTTGAATTTCATGAATATAAAGATATGGGAACGCTAGATACTGCTAAACAAATACTTGCGGATTTAAAGAACTATATACAGAACTACACGGCTACACCTAACAAATTTTATTCGTTTATAGCGGCCTTTCCTGGAGAAAAGTATATGAGCGAGCTGCATTTCGAAAAGAAGTTATGGCAACAGCTACAAGCACTACACGACATCGATGATCAGCCATGGGATCCGAACGTGAGTACCGATCCTGATAGTGACCAATTTAGTTTTAGTTTAAACGGTAAATCATTTTACATTGTAGGCTTACACCCTGGCAGTTCGCGCTTAGCACGACAAAGTCCATATCCAACTCTGGTATTTAACCTTCACCATCAGTTTGAACGCCTCCGCAAAATGGAGCATTACAAAAAAATACGGGATAAAATACGTGAGAGAGATAAAGCGCTGCAAGGGTACATTAATCCCATGTTAGAGGATTTTGGCAACGCATCGGAAGCAAAACAGTATAGTGGGAGAAAAGTAGAAAAAACATGGAAATGTCCTTTTCATCACTAAATAAAATAACTTTCTTAACACTCCAAAAAAAGATAATTAATCAAACATGTGCGGAACATTTATTACCATTGAAAAACAAACTGGGGCTTCCTTTAGCCTGAAAAAAGGACAATTGTTAAAAGTGATGGATCCAGAAGGAGAGCAGGTAAGTGATATGGTCGCGTTTAATGCTCATGATTTAGGAGAAAAGATCTCATCTGGAAAAACATTTGATTTCGAAGAAACACTCTTGCTTACTGCTGGCAACAAATTATGGAGCAATCTAGGGCATGTAATGATGGAAATACTGGAGGATACGAACGGGCGGAATGATTTTCTATTGGCCCCATGTAGTCCGGAGACATTTGAAATTATGTATAACCATCAAGGTTATCACCCCAGCTGTTTTGAGAATTTAGCGACTAATCTTGAAAGGTATGGTATTAAAACCAGCGATATACCTACCGCCTTCAATATTTTTATGAATGTTCAATTTGATAAAAACGGTAAAATTTCAGTAGACCCACCTACCAGCAAGGCAGGGGATTACCTCGTCTTTAAAGCCAACATGGACTTAATCATTGGCCTTACAGCCTGTTCAGCAGAAGATAGCAACAACGGCAGTTTTAAACCGATTCATTATCAGGTCTATGATGCCGAATAAAGAAAGCAACTAAGTGGATTAAATCACCGATAAAAGTCAAACTTAAGTCGACTGGCTTCACCTTAACACGATAAAATATTTTTTGTTAAATAAGGGTATTTAGTTAGATTTTAATATCTTAATTGAAACAAAATCCTTTTAACCATGAATTATTTTATATCAGTTTTAAAAAACTACGCTAAGTTTGACGGTCGTGCTCGAAGAGCAGAGTATTGGTATTTTACCTTATTCAGCACCCTTATTAGTGTGTTGTTGTCGGTATTAAGTTATACAATTGGCATATTATATTTGGATACCGTCTATTCGCTAGCAGTGTTTATCCCTTCTTTAGCGGTAGGTGTACGAAGAATGCATGATGTTGGAAAAAGTGGGTGGTATTTATTAATACCAATTTACAATTTAATATTGGCTTGTACATCAGGTGAAGTAGGAAGTAATCAATATGGCGAAGATCCAAAAGGTGGAGATATCAACATTGATGAGTTTGGTGTTAAAGAAAAAGATCAGAATTTTGAAAGTTCTCTCAACTAAAACTGCCAAATAAGTATACAACTGTCTGTTTATGAATCTTTAATAATATAACAGGAAGTAATAACGGTTTGTTGGTGGATAACATCAACAAACCGTTATTTTTTTAACCTCAATGTCATACCCGCATATTTTTCCCCTACAAAAATAAAGAACTCTTAATTCAAACTTAAGTGATTTCTCTCAGTAACAATTCAATCGTGTGGGTATTATCAAGACTTTATCCGTATATAATATAATTTATCTTCTTTGATAACTTTCTCCAAGTGCTATCGGAAACAATAGTGTTAACGGCATTAATTAAATATCTAGTGTCTAACACACCTTTTGTAGTACTCAGCTTATAAGTTTTCTTTAACTGATAAGCTGCAAAATGTTTAATTTTAGTACTATCTTTAAAATTATTAGTAAATCATTCATGAAAGAATTTACATGTTTTCTTATAGACGATGATCCCGATGATAGGGATATTTTTACTTTTGCACTTGAGGGGGTAAAAAACGATTATAAGTGTATTACTGCTGAAAATGGAGTACGTGCGCTTGAAATTTTAGCCGCAACCCCTGATTTTATTCCCGATATAATTTTTATTGATCTCAACATGCCCTTACTTTCAGGAAAACAATGTCTGAAGGAAATAAAAAAAATACCACGGCTTAAGGATGTTAAAATTGTAATTTACACCACCTCCTCGTATGAGGAAGATATAAAGCATACTCAACAATTGGGAGCTAATCATTACTTGGTAAAACCAGCAAGCGTTCAACATCTTTCCAATGCGCTGTTGCTACTATTCCAAAAACAGAAATTACCTTTTACTATTATTTAGGGTCAAGTTTTTTCTTCTTTTTTCTTTCACTGTTAAATATATTTAGGCTTTATAATTTATGACAATGAAAAAAGGGCAGAACTTGCATGCATCACTTATAAAAGATCAGGTATTAACCGAGAGGAACAATGCTGATATTGATTTTAATGAGATCGTTTTCAATTTGCCAGTTTCCATGTACACTTGCGACAAATATGGCGTAATTACATTTTATAATGAGGCGACTGCTACATTGTGGGGGTCCAGACCCGAGGTTGGTAAAGACCAGTGGTATGGATCATGGAAAATATATGATGTGAATGGCTTACCGTTAAGTTTGGACAAATATCCCATAGCTGTGTCTCTTAAAGAAGCTCGGGAAATAAATGAAAAAGAGATAGTAATTGAGAAACAAGATGGAACTCGATTGAATATTCTAGCACATCATAAGCCTTTATTCAATTCCAATAAAGAAGTGTGTGGAGCTATAAATATTCTGATTGATATATCGTATAAAAAAGAGAAAGAGCAAATTATCCACAACAGCGAAAATAAAAATCGTCAGGTTTCAGAATCACTTGAAGAAATGGTCGAGGAAAGAACTCGGACCCTTAAATTAAGTGAGGAGCGCTACCACAAAATGATAGAAGAAGTACGAGATTATGCTATCATATTACTGGATAAAGATGGTAAAATTCTTAATTGGAATAAAGGTGCTGAACAAATTAAAGGATACAGGGAGGAGGAGATAATTGGTAAAAATTTTCGTGTCTTTTATCAAGATAGTGACCGTAAAAGTAAACTACCTGAAAAACTCATTAATATAGCTATTGAAGAGGGGCGAGCTATGCAGGAAGGATATCGCGTAAAGAAAAACGGTGATAAATTTTGGGGAAGTATTGTCATTACTGCCCTGCATGGTTCAAATAACGAAATAATTGGCTTTTCAAAAGTTACGCGCGACCTTACCGAAAGAAAACTAGCAGAAGATAAATTGAAGCAGTATTCGCGTGATATAGAGGTGAGGAATGAGCAACTTAAAGAATTTGCCTATGTTGCATCGCACGATTTGCAAGAACCACTTCGCAAAATTCAGGTTTTTTCTGAATTGCTAGAAAATAATATCGATAATAAAGAAAAAGCAGGTATTAATCTAGAAAAAATAAAATCCTCAGCAAAACGCATGAGCCTGTTAATTAATGATGTATTAAAATATTCTCAATTATCGCATTCAGATAATCTTTTCAGTCCAGTTAACCTCAATGATGTGTTGAAAAATGTAAAGGAAGATTTTGAATTGCTGATTGAAGAAAAATGTGCAGTTATATTTTGTGATGAACTACCGATTATAAATGGTATACCCATTCAACTTCACCAACTTTTTTCTAACCTCTTGGGCAATGCATTGAAGTTTAGCGATAAAAATCCAAGAATAACAATTAGCTGCATCATGATGCAACCAAGGGATGTTGATGACAGAATAAAAGTGGCTACTGAAAATCAATATTACAAAATTGCTTTTAAAGATAATGGACCAGGGTTCTCTCCTCAGTACGCTACCCAGATATTTGAACTCTTTAAACGCTTAAACAATAAAAAGACGGGTACCGGCATAGGTTTACCTTTATGTAAAAAAATAGTAGAGAATCATAATGGTAGTATAAGCGTGGAAAGTGATCTCGGAAAAGGTTCAATTTTCACCGTAATACTACCCGCTTAAACGGAAAACTAGTTGAAAAAAAATATTGGTGAAAAATATCAGGATTAATAATTTGAAGTAGTAAACCTATAATTATTCCTTCTAATTTGTGAACAATTTTTTGTTAACCTTTTTCAAACTAACAGTATCAGAGTATTTTCTTCTTTACATAAAACCCAACAATACGATGAATTACTGCTGATATTAAAACCATAAAAGCTGTGGTGCCCCAAAGTAACTCTGGTTGTAGAAAATCAGTTTCATGCAACGCGAATGCCAGATAGAAAAAAGAGCCGATTCCTTTGATCCCCATAAAGGCCACCACCCAGCGGTGTTTCCATGGCATTTTTGTGCCTAAGGTAGGCAGTATTCCGAATACAGGTCTGATAATGAAAAGTAAGATGAAACATAGACCAAACATGGGAAATGAAAGGTTTTTAAAGCCGTAGTGGGCTATGAAGCCACCTAAAAAAATTAATATGACAGTAATTAACAACTGTTCTATTTGTTCGATTACTGCATGCATTTCTTTATGTAAGTCATGGCTTTTCTCATAGTGGTGAATGGTAAGCGAAGCTACAAATACGGCTATAAACCCATATGCTTCAACCGATTCGGCTATTCCATATACCAACAACGTAATTGCGATAGCTAGAAACCCAAGACGCTTAGGTGCCAAATTGATTTTTTTAGGAAGTATAAAATAGAGCCACACCATCAGCTTTCCAAAGCCGTAGCCCAGCGCAATGCCTGCTGTGATGCGGTAAAGCACATCTTTTATGAACCAGGTGCCTAGCCAATCTCCAAAATTAAAACCGTATATAGCTACCCAGATGGCGAGCCACGTAAACGGAAAAGCCATTCCGTCATTGATACCTGCCTCAGCTGTGAGATTAAATTGCACTCGATGTTCTTCCTCTTCGCCTTCTTCAATTCCAACTTGCACATCACTTGAAAGTACGGGGTCAGTAGGGGCAAAGACAGCTCCGAGTAATAGAGCAGATGCAGGAACAAGTCCAAACCACCATCCTAAGGTTGCTGTAGCTACAATGCTACCTGTCATTGTAATAAAAACCAATAGCAGAGGTACACGATATGATTTAATCGAAAAGTCACGATTAATCTTTAAACCAGCTCCCATCAGGCTAATAATCACTACAATTTCGGTCAGCTTAAGAATCTCTTTTTCGTACTTGATTGGATTTGGATCCGGCAAATCAATGGGCAGATAATAAAAGCCTATCCCCATCATAATTGCGGCTAAGGGTACATTCAATAGTTGAATTTTTTCGAGGCTTTTGAACCATGGCAAGGTGAGGCCCATAATTCCGATAAGTATAAATATCCACAGGTAAGTCTCCATTGTATTTGGCTTATAAATTCGTACCCCACGTGGGCCGTGTAAATTTAGGTTAGTAAGCGCTAGCCTTTATCTTGAGAAGTCTATGCTTTGTTGCTTTGATTGTAAAATCATTTTCAGTTTTATTCGGCTTTACAAATGAACAATTATGCTGAATTAAGGAGTGATTAATGATTCTATTAATCATACATGTTATTTGTTTGATAGCATATATATGAAAAGCGTACCATTCTAAAAAAACTCATTTTAATAAAAAAACTTGTGTTGACTACTTTTGTATGGGTAAAAAAGGCTCCAATAGTAGAAATACATAAACAACAAGCTCTATGATTTTATTGACAAAGTTTAACCAGTAGTATCATGTTCATTTATGCTTATAGTGGTACTTATTCTAGGGATGGAACAATAATTTTGATAAACGGATTAGTAGTACACAACTTGGTTAGATTAGTAAATATAGACTTAATCTCTTTTTCAGAAGCAATGAGAAATGGAAGTTGTTCAATCACTGGTGTAAATGAAATACAGAATAAGGTTTTGAAAATGTATCTTAGCCTTACAATTTTTCAAATAACTCGGGGTTTACCATGTGATAATTTTTGATTCACTATAGATTTAGGCGGATAGGGTATACGTGACTCTACTTCGGACAATATGAACTTAGTATAGTTCAGAAATTCGATAACCTTACTTGTTGAAACTTATTTAAGGATGTGTTATATTCGAACGCTTTACATAATAATTCAACATCATGAAACATATTAATTTTACACTAATCGCTGTTTTTGCGTTTAGTCTCAACTTTTTTCCAGCCATTTCTCAAAATATATTGACCAATGGTTCTTTTGAAAGTGGCACAACCAGCTGGACAAATTTGGCAGGTGATGAGGGAGTGGCCAGTTATTCAGTAACGAGTACCGATGCTATAGATGGGGGTAACTCATTAGAAGTAGCAGTAAGCACATTAGGAACCAATCCGTGGAGCATTCAAAGTATCCATAGTGCGACCAGCATGATTACAGATTTAAGTTATACTTTTTCTTTTTATGCCAAAGGAGATGTGGATGGCCTACAAGTAAATGCCGTGATTCAAAACAAGGTTTATTTAGCCCAAAGTTTTACATTAACCACTACTTGGGAAAAGTACACATGGGTATTTACAGCACAAGAGGAGGCTCCTCAATTGCGTTTACAGTACCCGAGTCTTGGAACCTATCACATAGATGATGTACAAATTTTAGATGAAAACACTACAGGTGATTTAACGATAGAAATATCTCCAAAAACAGCATATCAAACCATGGTTGGTTTTGGTGGTGCCATTACGTGGTATTGTGACTTAGTTACAAAAAGCCCACATACCAATGAAGTGATTGATTTAATGATCAATGATGTTGGAACCGACATCGTTCGGTTGAAGAACTGGTATTATCCAAGTGATTATCCATTGACAAAATCACCGCTTATTATGGAAGAAGGATACTTCAAAGGCCATTTTGATGCCACCAACGAAATTTATGATTTAGTTAAACAAGCCAATCCTGAGGTTGAAATTTTATTGAGTTCATGGTCACCACCGTCAGCGTATAAAAGTAATGGTGCTCTCAATGAGGGTACATTGAAGAAAGAGAACGGTCAATTTATGTATGCTGAGTTAGGGCAATACTATAAGGATGTATTAGACAACATTACCTTTACACCAGAATATTTTAGTTTTCAAAATGAGCCAGGTTATGTAAACGCAGGTTGGAGTACCTGTGAGTGGCGACCAACAGAAACGGAGGATTTCCCTGGTTATGATTTAGGGTTAGATGCAGTTTACAATGCCATTAAAGATCGTGCTGATGTTCCTAAAATTTTAGGCCCGGAATCAGAGAATATCGGACAAGCAGGTTGGGATAATACGCTGAATTCGTTTGCCTCAATGGCAGATGCAATTAAAGACAAAAGCTATCTGTATGGTTATGGTTATCATTTATATAACTATGGAAACTCTCCTGGTAATTTAAGCGCAGGCCCCTTGAATATGATTCGTGATGACTATAGCGATAAACCTAACTTTATGACGGAGTTTTCAAGTGGAAACTTTGATTGGCTACAAACGGCAGATGCTATCCACCAGACAGTAGTTGAAGCCAACGCCAGTGCTTATATCTATTGGGAACTGATGTGGGATACCGCTTCTACTAGTACCATGATGGGGTTTGATGGTGCTGGAGAGTACACAATTAATAATCATTATTATACAATGAAACATTATGCAAAACATGTAGATAAAGGGGCAAAACGAATCGCTATTGCTGGTGGAAATAACAATGTGAAGCTTTCAGGTTTTCTTAACGCAGCAGGTGATCAGATTACGTTAGTAGCGATTAATAATAGTGTGAACCCACAAAATATCCTATTGAATTTTACGGATGGAGAAGTCACTGATATCATAGGTTACCAATCTGTAATGGATAATTTCTACCAATCTTTAGGAAGTGTGACAAGTGATCAAACTTTACCAGCGAAGTCTTTAACTACATATGTAGTGACGTTAAGTGATGTAATCACAGCCTCATCTGAAGAGGAGTTGTCCGTAAGTAATATAAAGGCTTTCCCTGTACCGTTTAATGAAACGTTTACTATCCAAGCCAATGGGGTGTTTGATTTTGAAATCTATAGTTTAGATGGCAAAATACAAGAAACAGGAAGTGCTATGAATAATGAAAAAATAGGAGCCAAACTTGACAATGGAATGTATATCATAAAAGTATTGCAAGACGGAATGGTTCAGACCCTAAAAGTCTCTAAAAACTAAATCCAGCATCTTTTAAAATTAATATAAAGAGGAGTTAGCGAGTTTTCGTTGACTCCTCTTTTTTTTCATTTAAGTTTAAGGTGATTCATTCTTTGGTTTTAGTTGAAGTTACTACCGTTATCACTGCGACTGCAACTATGATTTTTTAGGGTAATAATCTCTACATATAGCTTCTAAACTTATAGATGGAGTTTTATTAAATCGTATCAAAAAGAGTTAATAGGGAAGAAATAGCAATCTTTTTTCTGGTGTTGTTTAGGCAAACAATTTGCTGGTTTCATTTGCTATACATTTATGGAGAAACTATTACAATTTACTGACCATGGAATTTACTGCGCACAGGCTGATGTTTATATTGACCCATGGAAACCTGTCAGTAGAGCATTAATTACACATGGTCATGCTGATCACGCGCGGTGGGGGCATCAACACTACCTTTGTCATACACTCACTGCTGCCATAATTCTCAAGCGCATTTCTCCTGATTTAACTATCCAAACAGTCGATTACAACGAACCAATACTTATCAATGGTGTCCGATTTACCTTTCACCCCGCTGGACATATCATCGGCTCAGCTCAAATTCGGGTCGAATATAAAGGCGAGATTTGGGTTGCAAGTGGCGATTATAAAAATGAGGATGATGGTATTTCCACACCCCTAGAAATAATTCGTTGTCATACTTTTATTACAGAAAGTACTTTTGGTTTACCGATATATGCATGGCAACCTCAGGCCAATGTTTTTGACGCCATAAATAATTGGTGGCGATCGAATATTGAATCGGAAAGACCCAGTATAATTTACGGGTATTCGCTCGGCAAAGCTCAACGGATAATTCAACATCTCGATCATTCAATAGGCCCTGTATATACGCATGGGGCGGTAGAAAATATGAATGAAGTTTTTAGAGAAGCTGGAATTGTTATTAAACCTACGGAAAGAATTGTGCAAGATACTCAGGTAAAAATTGCTCATAAAGGAATTATTGTAGCCCCACCGGGAGCATTTAATTCCACCTGGACCCGCAAATTTAAAAATGCAGCACATGCAGCATGCAGTGGCTGGATGACCTTGCGAGGTGCGAGGAGAAGAAAAGGAGTGGATCGTGGCTTTATTCTGAGTGATCACGCGGATTGGAAAGGATTGAACGATACAATAGATGCTACAGGAGCAGAAAATGTGATTACTACCCATGGTTATACCAATACGTTTGTTCAATGGTTAAGGCAAAGAGGTTTGAATGCACAAACAGAAAACACGGCTTATACTGGAGAAAGTTTAGATGAAGTAGAACAGGAGGTAGCATGAAAAGATTTGCTCAGTTATTCAAAGAATTAGATGAAACGACCAAAACCAACAAAAAGGTTGCGGCAATCACTTCCTACTTTAATGAAGAAAACG
Source organism: uncultured Cytophagales bacterium (assembly GCA_963815495.1). Lineage (GTDB taxonomy): Bacteria > Bacteroidota > Bacteroidia > Cytophagales > JAAEPT01 > CAWFGW01. The sequence goes on along the minus strand of CAWFGW010000008.1, from coordinate 122,070 downwards.
AGGTCGATAAATTATGGGCGATTGCTTTATTATCACACAAAAGACCTAAAAGGGTAATTAATTCTACTTTTTTAAAAGAATGGGCGGCAGAAGTTTCTCAGATACCGATGTGGCTGTTTGAGGAGTCGTACCATGTAGTAGGTGATCTCGCTGAAACTATTTCACTCTTAGTTCCTCAAACCCACACCCACACGCAGACTTTAACAGAGTGGATCATGTATCTCGAATCCTTAAGAAAGCAGGAGTTGAGTGAAATAAAGGAGGCTATATTACAAGCCTGGGGTGGTTTAAGTACTCCGGAACGCTTCATCTTCAACAAAATCATTACAGGTGGATTTCGAATTGGGGTTTCTCAAAAATTGATGACGAAAGGTTTGGCTGCAAGTACAGGTCTTGATGAAAATGAACTGGCTCACCGACTTATAGGTAATTGGGATCCGTTCAATACTACTTTCAAGGCCCTTATTTACGGAGATCAGGCGGACTTTAATGAGGCTAAACCCTATCCGTTTTTTTTAGCTTATCCTGTTGAAAATCATGAAAAAGAATTAGGTGACTTAAATAATTGGTTTGCTGAATACAAATGGGATGGTATTCGAGGTCAAGTGGTGAAAAGAAATGGTTTGGTTTCAATTTGGTCACGAGGGGAAGAGTTAGTTACTGATAAATTTCCTGAACTGGTTACCATGGCGGAAAACCTACCTGATGGGGTGGTGATAGATGGAGAAATTGTGCCTTGGAAGGAAGATCAGATATTGGATTTTCAAATCCTTCAAACACGAATTGGGAGAAAAACTATCACTAAAAAGCATTTAGACGATGCACCTATTCGACTGATAGCCTACGACCTGTTAGAGCATAAAGGAAAAGATTTGCGATCATTGCCATTAATAGACCGCAAACGTTTGCTAGAACAAGTTGTACAGTCTGCCAAAGATGAACGTCTCATGCTTTCCGAAATTATCAGTTGTACTACGATCAACGAATTAGCTGAGAAAAAAGCACACGCCCGCACACTTGGAGCGGAAGGTTTGATGTTGAAACGCAAAGACAGTAATTATGATGTTGGCAGAAAAAAAGGAGGGTGGTATAAATGGAAAGTAGACCCTTACACCATAGATGCAGTGCTAACCTACGCGATGAGAGGTCATGGTCGAAGGGCAAATCTTTATACGGATTATACTTTTGGCCTTTGGCAAGATGGAGAACTCGTTACATTTGCTAAAGCGTATTCAGGACTTACAGATGAAGAGTTTCGCAAAGTGGATGCCTTTGTGAAGCGAAATACTACAGATCGATTTGGACCGGTACGACAAGTGAAGCCTGAATTGGTTTTTGAATTGGCTTTCGAAGGTATTGCTATTTCTAACCGTCATAAGTCAGGGGTGGCGGTGCGCTTTCCCCGAATGCACCGTTGGCGACTGGATAAAAAGCCAGAGGAAGCCAACACCTTAGATGATTTAAAAGCATTAAAAAACATAGGCGAAGACAATGAATAAAACACTGTTCAATAAGTTTTATTCTGCTCAGGGATGGAAAGCTTCTTCCTTTCAAAAAGATACATTTAAAGCTATTGCCGAGGGAAAAAATGGTATGCTGAATGTCCCCACAGGTTTTGGGAAAACCAACGCACTTTTGATTCCTATTGTATTGGATGGACTTAATAAACAGGTCAAAAAATCGGGACTTTTCGCCATTTGGATATCTCCTTTACGCGCTCTTTCTAAAGAAATAGAATCTTCAGCAAGAGAGGTAGTTGCGTTTTATAACTTGGAATGGAAAGTCGCTTCACGGAATGGGGATACGACCTCCTCAGAACGACAAAAACAGACCAAAAAACCACCGCAAATTCTGGTAACCACACCCGAAAGTTTACATTTACTTTTAGCCCAAAAGAAATACCACACGCTCTTCGCCAATTTACACTACTTTGTGGTAGATGAATGGCATGAGCTTGTCGGTTCTAAACGGGGAGTACAGGTGGAGTTAGCTTTGTCTCGGATAAAAAATCTCTCACCAAACCTAAAAATTTGGGGTATTTCCGCAACTATTGGCAATTTAGATGAAGCAGAGGAAGTGTTGTTTGGCTATACCCATCACAGTAAAAATCGTGTTCGAGTCACTACAAACCAGCATAAAAAAATTCAAATTCATTCAATACTACCTCCAGCTACGAAAGAATATCCTTGGTCTGGACATTTGGGAATTCATATGGCAAAAAGTGTGGTGCCGATTATAGAAAAATACCAATCCACTTTATTGTTCACAAATACCCGTAGTCAAGCAGAACTTTGGTATCAAACCTTGTTAACTATTGCCCCACAATTTTCTGGAGTCATGGCAATGCATCATAGTTCCCTCAACCGTGAAACTAGGGACTGGGTTGAAAATGCATTGCATGAGGGTAAACTAAAAGTGGTTGTGTGCACAGCAAGTTTAGACCTCGGAGTGGATTTTAGACCTGTTGATGCCGTGATACAAGTAGGTGGCCCAAAAGGTGTTGCTCGGTTTCTGCAACGGGCAGGCAGAAGTGGACACCGACCTGGTGAAACTAGTAAAATCTATTTTTTGCCTACACATAGCATTGAACTGTTAGAAGCCTCAGCACTCCGTGAAGCAATTAAAAATAAACAAATTGAAAGTCGACAGCCGTACATAAGAAGTTTTGATGTGCTTGCTCAGTTTATGGTTACTTTGGCGGTCTCAGATGGGTTTATTCCACAAATCTTATTAGAAGAAGTAAGAACAACACATTGTTATCAGTCCATTACCGATAATGAATGGAGCTGGTTGCTTACCTACATTACTCAAGGTGGAAAGGCATTAAACGCCCATGAAGAGTTTAAAAAAGTAGTGATTGATAAAGGAGTTTACAGGGTTGACAATAAACGGATAGCGATGCGGCACCGGTTGTCAATCGGCACAATTGTAAGTGATTCCTCCTTACAAGTAAAATTTATTAGTGGAGGTTATCTTGGAAGCATAGAAGAATTCTTCGTTTCAAAATTAAAGCCTAAAGAAAACTTTTGGTATGCAGGAAGAAATTTGGAATTAGTGAAAGTGAGGGAAAATACCGCTTATGTAAAACTGGCAACCACAAAAAAAGCAGGGAAAGTACCTGCCTGGTTAGGAGGGAGGATGCCTCTTTCATCGATGTTGGGGCAAGGATTACGCGACCAGCTTACTCATGTAGCTCAGGAAGATTATTATTCCAAAGAACTTAAAAGTTTACTCCCTACCATTACGCAGCAACGTGAATTAAGTATGGTGCCAACAGCCAATCAATTATTAATTGAAACCTTTAAAACCCGAGAAGGGTACCATGCAGTTATTTACCCATTTGAAGGTCGATTTGTACATGAAGGCATGGGGGCTTTATTGGCCTACCGAATTTCACTATTACATCCTATAACCTTTTCAATTGCTATTAATGATTATGGATTTGAATTACTGAGTGATCAGCCAATCCCTATTCAAGACGCTTTGGATAATGATTTTTTTACTTCAGAATGGTTAACTCGTGATTTACAAAAAAGCGTGAATGCTACTGAAATGGCGCGAAGACAGTTTCGTGATATTGCGTCAATTTCGGGTTTGGTGTTTAACGGTTTTCCAGGGAAATTTATAAAAGAAAGACATTTGCAGGCCTCTTCACAATTGTATTTTAACGTTTTTAGGGAGTATGATCCTGATAATTTGTTTTTACTTCAAGCTTATGATGAAGCCTATTACCATCAATTGGAAGAAGGGCGGTTACGCCAGGCATTACAAAGAATTCAAACGATGGAAATTGTAATCACACAACCCGCGAAACCTACGCCTTTTGCCTTTCCGATAATGGTTGATCGCTTACGCTCGAAGTTGTCCTCAGAAAAATTGGAGGATAGAATAAAAAAAATGCAATTACAATTCGCTAAATAAATGAGAGTTACCATTCAGGATATCGAATTCATATTAGATCATCGAAAGGTGCTTTTTGATGTAGAAAAAAAGCGTTTGATTCTTGCCGATCTTCATATTGGGAAAAGTGCTCATTTTCGTAAAAGCGGTCATTCCTTACCTAGTTATGGTTTGGACAGTGATTTAAAACGGTTTCAAGAAATTTTAGAAGAATATCAGCCTAACGAAGTATTGATTTTAGGGGACTTGTTTCATAGTGACCATAATGAGGAATTTTTAAAATGGAATCATATCTTAAAAAAACATTCAAAAATCAATTTTATACTTGTAGTTGGAAATCATGATCGGTGGTCACTTAATAAAAACAGGGATCAGAAAATGGAACTGATTAGTGAGTTAGATGAACAAGGTGTTTTATATACTCACGAACCAATTGATAAAGGTAATAAAATTAATTTTTGCGGTCATCTTCATCCGGGTGTCCTATTGCTCGGTGAAGGCCGACAACGAATTAAATTAAGCTGTTTTTGGCTTTCAAAAACCCAATTGATATTACCCGCCTTTAGTGAATTAACTGGTTTGCATATTATTAAACCAACTATAGAGGACCGTGTTTTTACAACTATAGATGATAAAGTAATTGAACTGTTATAAGTTGTAAATTTGATTGATAAGGGCGGTGTTAGCGCCTAACTACGGATGGATAACTTATCGAATTAAAGTCACATAAATAGGAGCGGCTCCTTCGGGAATAACGATGTAATAGCCCGCATCTAAGGGATTACCATCACGGTTGGTGCCGTCCCAATTAATGGGTGCTTGGAGTGTGTTAACCAGAGTTCTGTTATAGTCGTAGATGTTAACTTTACCAGCATGTTCGATGTAATAATAGTCAGCAATACCATCTCCATTCGGGGTAAGTACGGGGTCGCAACCTTTAATTTTGGCTAAAGCAATGGGCTGTGTAGCTGTACAATTTTTAGCATCGATCACGGTTAATTCATATTTTCCAGCTTTGACATGATCTAATTGATAATCTTTCCAGGTTTTTGTCGTCATGCCATCATTTAACTGAAAGGTAAAGGGTTTGTTTTCTCCTAGAATTTCAGCGTTAGATAAGTCAATGGTATATCCCTTCACACAATCTTTTTTAACGATATCTAAAACTGGTAAGTTAAATTCGATGCAAGGCAATACGGTTACTTGAAAGGTGGTAGAATATAAGGTTAAGGAGGATGCTGTAGAGTTATAAATTTTAAGGGAATATACACCAGCGTCTTCAGCTTTTAAAGGATTTAAAATATAGAAGGGTGTATACGAGCTATCCTGTGTTACATTGTCTTTTTTCCATACATAAATATTGTCAGATGATGGTGATGTAATAGGGTATTCTAGCTGAAGGTTACTTTCTTCTCGTGCAGAAATATTATTGATTGTAAAGGGTTTTTGTGGAGAATAAGTAAAAAACGTAGGTGCTCCTTCTTCAATTAATGGAACGATGTCTTCAAATGTGAGCTGACATCGATGTATATCCAAAGTGTTCAAATTAGGTTTGTTCCCTAAAAATGGAAGTTGATTCATGGGATTTTCATATAAGAAAGCTCGTGTTAACGTGGTATTAGAATCTAATCCCCTGAAATTTGAAATGTTATTGCCCCACGCAAAAAGAATTTGCAGTTGCATTAAGTTTTCCAATCCGACAATTGTAGATAAATTTAACTTGTGAACGTGTAGTTGAATCAATTTAGTTAGCGAAGAAAAATCGAGTTCATGTGCAATTTGGTTTTCACCGATTACCAAAATTTCAAGGTTAGGAAATTGAGTAAAAGGAGGGAGCTGAGTTATATTATTATTAGTACAATATAAACTTTTCAATTGGCTCGACTCAGAAAAACCGGGTAGTGCTATCAATTGGTTATTCATCACTTGAAAATCAACTAACTCAGTTTGGTTAGTGAAATCAGGTAAAGAAATGAACTGATTATTATTTCCGTAAAAATTCACCAACCCTGTTATCGTAGAGATGTCAGGAATGGTCGTTAGTTTATTATCAGTAATATCTAAGGTGGTAATACTAGTAAAGTGTTCAATCCCAGAAAGGTTAGTGATTTTTGCATTACGGAGGTTCAACAGACCTTCAAGTGAATTAGCAGCAGAAATTAATAATTGGTCGTCCTGTATTACTTGCGGATAATTCGCTTTTAATTTGTTTCTAAAATTAGTATCCGCTAATTCGACCGTTTGAGCAAAACAAACAGTAGTTATCAGTACAACTAATAGGGATAATATGGTTTTTGATACTCTCAACTTATCGTACAATGGTTAATTCAACTTTTTCTTTTCTGCCGTCTGAGTAATTGATGGTGGCTAAGTAGGTACCAATAGGAACGGTGACTCCTTGATAATCCGACCCATCCCAATACTTTTCTCCAACACCAAAGTTATCTCTATAAATTTCTTTACCAAAGGTATTAAATATGATAAAAACACCTTCACTACCATCTTCATATAATAACTCCCATTTTTCACCGTAGTCGGGATTAAAACTAAAAGAGCTGTTTAATGGACACCATTTTTCAGACACTACAACCTCCTCTTTAAATGAGCAAGTTGGGTGATAAGTAACCACTACTTTGTGTCGCCCTGCAGCAACATCTCTAAAAACGCCACCTGCTGAAGATTCTATTCCATCCAACTCCACTTGTAACGGTTTTGTGGATTTGATTGTAATCACTCCATTGTCTTTTTGCTTACATGAAGCATCGGTTTTCACATGATAATCTTTCATGCAAACTGGAGTAGTTGGTTGCTCTTCTGGAACTGTCGCCTTCACTGTTTTTGGTGGCATAACTTCTTTATTTGTCGTATCCAACTTGATTTTTTCCGTTTTAGGAGTTTGCCGATCGGGAGCAACACTTAATTTTTCTGTTTCAGGCTTTTTAGGCAGAGTAGTATTTGGTGTTCTGTCTATCGGTTTATTGGTAGTAGATTCGGTTGGTTGAGCTACTTTAACTTCACTTGTGTTGGAATTATTTTCTATCGCTGAATCTTTTAAGACAACACTTTTTGTAGTGATAACATCGTTAGTATTAACACTTTTGTCAATAGTAGCTGGTGTGGTTTGAGATGATTTAGTTGTTTGATTAGCAATTAAATAGGTTCCAGTAGTTGCACCAACTATTAAAGCTGCACCCAATAAATATTTACCAGTTGATGGCTTTGATTTATATTTGATGTTTTTAATGTCTTTACCAACTTTTTCTTTTAAAGTAGATAAACTAGCAAAATAAATGGCTTCATTGATCAATTTCGCTTCCTCTACCAGTGAAGCAAGGTCACCATTTTTAGCTATTGTTTCTTCAAAGGCAGTTTTCTCCTTCTCCGACATCAAGCCATTAAGGTAATTATCAATTGTTTCCTGTATGTTATAATCTTCTTTCAACTGCGTAGTATGTTTAAAGCACCTTCATTTTCCATGACTAGTTTTGAGAAATATTGTTTGCATCTGTAGTGCTGATTTTTCGATACTTTCTCATCTTTGAAGCCCATAATGCTGGCTATTTCTTTCATGCTTTTTTTATCAAAGATCACAAAAGATAAAATTCGTCTACAATTTTCTTCTAATTGATTAAACAACATGTGAAATGTACTTAGTCGTTCTTCACTGATCATATCTTTGAGAACATCTGATCCATCGCTGAGGTCAAATCCTTGTAGTTCTTTTTTAATTACTTTTTGTCGTTTTCTGGCTAAGTCTATCCAAGCATTTTTTGCTACTCGAAATAAAAAGCCATCTAGTTCATATTCTTCTTTGTATTTTCCTGTCTTTACATAATGAAATAACACCATAATTGCATCTTGAAACACATCATCGGCATCATCCAACGTGCCAGAATTATTTAAGATGAACTTTCTTATCTTCCTCAAAGGGTCTTTGTACAAATACTCAAGAACTTTGTCATTATCTCCGTTTCGGATACTTTGTATAAGTGATTTTGAAATGTCCTTCATTATATCCTAACTACGGGTGTCAAAAGAAAAGGTCATCACTTGAGAATAAATTATTTATATATTTAACGATTATTAATTTATCAATTAGCAAATATCGACCAAAAAGAGTTGGGTTAAAATGTCTCAATTCTAATCAACAAATATGCATTACACTGCTTTTTGTGATGTTACTATTGATTAATTTCCGGTCTGTACAAGCCCAATTATCCTCCACCGTATATGAAACATTTACGCAGACGATGGTAAATCCTTATCTCATCAATCCTGCTAATAGTGATAGTTCTTATTCTTTTAAGGCATGTTTTAACAACATCAATGAACTAGGTCTTTTGAAAAATGTGAGTAAATTTTATTTCGATGGCGACAAGCGGTTCAATTCAGTGAAAAAAAACGAATATCATTTTTTGGGCATTCAGACCAACAACTCAAAAATTGGCGATTACATTAGTCGAAGTCGTTTGCAGTTGCGCTATTCCTGGTTTACTCAGTTGAGTAAAAAAACATTTTTATCATCGGGTATTTCGATGGGTTTTGTCAATTATGCTTTTGAAACCACACAAGGCGGAACAGGTGGTTCAGATTATGGCCCTGATGGGTCGGTTGGTGTGCATATACTTCGTCCAGGCGCTAGCATTGGGTTTGCTATTCAACAGATTTTCACACCTGTACTGATGCCTGTAAATCAATCTTTTCAATTTCTTCGATTATACAATGTGGATTTAACTAAAGAACTAAAGATTACTTCTGATTTCCAATGCTCGCTCTTTTCAGTTTTTCAAGTGTCAGAGGTAGGTAATTATGCGTATAGTTTTGGAACGCTATCCCGCATCGCAAATATGGGCTTAATAGGGATTAACAATTTTAATTTGAAAAAAACGACTGTGAATGTAGGGGTAGAAAATTTAGCGGTGTTGGATATCGATTTTACATTGATGGCTTCATATAGTTTTCATCATTCTGGAATCAGTTTACCAGACAATACTTTAGAACTTTTTATCGCTATTCAGAAATAATTTCACCTATACTGATGACCATTTTTAGTTGGTCACGTAGCCTAATACCTTTTAATAAAAGAGGTGGTTATCAACTAAAAATGTCATTTATGGAAAACTGGTACCCAGATCGAGATGTAACCGATCTTCAGAAATACCTTAATCATTTCAAAATTCTTTTTTCAATTGGGTTACTTGTTTTAGTAACATCAGTATTCGCTCAGCGAGATGGTGTAGGAGTATATATGAACCCAGTGATACCAGGTAGTCATCCCGATCAGACGTTGATGAAAGTGGGGGATGATTATTACACTGCTGGTTCCAGTTTTCACTGGGCTCCAAATTTTCCCATTTATCATTCAACTGATTTAGTTCATTGGGAAGTTGTATCGACAGTTGTAGATCCTAATTGGAGTGTGGTAAAAAATAATGCTGGACCCAAAGATGGAACTTGGCAAGGAGCATTAGCTTATTTTGCTGGAAAGTACTGGGCTTACTTTTTTATTCATGGTGCTGGTCAATTTTTTTGTACAGCAGCTAGTCCCACAGGACCATGGAGTTCACCTACGTTAGTTCCTGGTTCTATAGGCTATGATAATGCCATTTTTGTTGATGATGATGGAAAAGCCTATATGCTTATGAAAAATGGACAAGATTTCGCAGCCATTCAAGAATTAAACTCAAATGGCCAATTGACAGGTACACGGATGGATATGAGTTGGGTCAACAGAGACCGTATTTATAGCTGGGCTGAAGGTCCAAAAATGTGTAAAAGAAATGGGCGATATTATTATTTTGTTGCTGGACACGTATATGGAGGACAGTATGTGTTGAGTAGTCCTACACTTACTGCTAATGAAGCAAGTTGGACACGACATGGAAATTTTTTTAGAGGTAATGCTTCAGGACCATTTTCAGCACCTAACCATATTTCTCAGCCAGTGCAAATATCAGATGGTACCTGGTGGGGCATTTGCCACTCGTATGGGAACAATGGTTGGGAAGGACAAGGACGACAAAGTATGTTATTTCAAGTGTTTTGGGATGGTGATGTACCTTATTCTAACAATCCGAACGGTCAGCCCCTCACAGCGCCTAATTTACCCAGTAGTGGTGTGAATTATGAGTTTCCCGAATCAGATGATTTTACAAGTACCACAAGAAAAATGGAGTGGTTTGTCCATAACGTGAATGACATCGGCAAACTATCGGTATCAGCACGACCTGGTTTTATGAGAATATCTCCAGGGAATAGCACCATGCACGCTTTACAGCGCGATGCGGCTAAAGCCTATTCAGTCATAACAAAGGTGGATATCAATGCAACTGCTAACGGGCAACATGCCGGGTTACGCTTAATGAATGGGGAAGATTTATTGTACCTCAACGTGTATAGTGGTTACAACAATGGTAAAAAATTCGGGATTTCATTTAATGGTCAGGTGACCGAAGTAAACAATACTATTGGCAACACAGCTTGGTTAAAATTAGTCAGGAACCAACATATAATTACAGGGTTTTACAGTGCTGATGGTTTAAGTTGGAATCAAATCGGAAGTTATAATGCAACAGCACTCGATCGAGCACAAGAGAACGATAATGCATGGGTGGGAACAGCAATGGGATTATATGCTACTGGACAAGTAGCTGACTTTGATGAGTTTGCATTCAATAGTGGGTTTTCTCCTTTAAGTATTGCTTCCTATTACCTTTCTCAGAATGTAAGTGTAAACAGTGGGACTGTGACCAATACTGCTAATGGAGGTTGGTGCATGTTACCAGGCGTCACAATGGAAATAGAAGGATCTCCCGCCAATCAAATTATAGTGAGTGCAGCAACAGCTGGAAGTGGTTCGTTGGAAGTCTGGACGGATAACATTGGTACAGCAGGAACTCAGATTGCCACCATTCCCATCACGAATACTGGTGGTACAGGAAGCTATCAAGATTTTGCTTCAGCAGTGGCCGTCTCAGGACAACATGACTTATATTTTCGCTTTGTGGGCGGAAGTGGTGCTTTCCGATTAAACACGGTACGATTTGTCTCCAGTGGAGGACCATATGTTGCTTTTACCAGTCCAGTAAATAATTATGTGACTACGGCACCAGCTGACATCGCTATTAATGTGACGGCTACTGATGCAAACGGAACGGTGAGTAATGTGAAAATTTATAATGGTAACACACTTTTAACCACGGATAATACGGCACCTTATACTCATACTTTATCTGGACTTGCAGCGGGCAATTATGAATTAAAAGCCATCGCAACAGATAATGAAGGTAATGAATCAGAAGCAACTGTAACCATTCGTGTCAATGTGCCTCAAGCACCTTATGGGGGCACGGCTCACCCCATTCCAGGCACTATTCAATTAGAGGAGTTTGATGTGGGAGGAAATGGTTCTGCTTATTTGGATGATACCCCAGGAAGTGAAACAGCAGTGACTTTTAGAGACGATGAAGACGTAGACCTTGAAAATTGTACGGATGTGGGTGCTGGATACAACTTAGGTTGGACGAGTGCTGGCGAGTGGGTGGAGTATACCGTGGATGTGACCAAACCTGGTCGTTATTCATTGGGAATTCGATCGGCTGTTAATGGTGCGGATAGAACCGTTTCAGTAACGATGGATGGCGAAGCAATTGCCACCGATGTCGCTATTCCAAACACCACAGGATGGCAAGTATGGCAAACAGTCACGGTAGATGACATCGTACTAATGCCAGGCGAAAAAGTGATGCGTTTGACCATTGGAGCTACCGACTATGTGAACTTAAATTATGTGACTTTTACCTTGGAGGAAGAGTTTATACAAGAACCATTTAACAGTACTGCTCACCAGATTCCAGGTAAAATTGAGGCAGAGGAATATGACTTAGGTGGCAAGGGATTAGCTTATCATGAAGCCAATATGAATGGCAATCAGGGAACTGGCACTTTCAGAGATGATGAAGTGGACATAGAAGTGTGTACTGATGCAGGTGGTGGTTTTAATTTAGGTTATACCTTAACAGGAGAGTGGTTGGAGTACACGGTGAATGTGACCAATACTGGTAACTATGATTTAGACCTTCGCTTGGCTAAAGACGGTGATGGTGGTTTATTCCATATTGAGATGGACGATGTAGATATTACTGGCCCAATCGCAGTACCTAACACCGGTGGATGGCAGGTATGGGAAACGGTCAAACTAGAAGACATAAGCCTCACAGCAGGAGAACACATCATGAAAATCGTGTTCGATACTGATTACACCAACCTGAACTATGTACAGTTTGTGGATTTAGTGACTGGACTAAATCGTTCTAATAATACCATGGGTAATATTTACCCAAATCCTTTTAATAGTGAAGGTTTTACCATTCAAGAAAACGGACATGAGTTTGATTATGAAATCGTAGACATACTTGGTAATACCGTTGAGAAGGGAATAGCGAATAACAAAGTAAAAATAGGTACAGAACTCCCAACAGGGATATATGTACTTGTTGTTCAAGTAAATAACAGTAAATCAATACATAAAATTGTTAAAAAATAAGCATTATGGAAAGAGCATTAAAAAGTATAAATAATTTAAGGTTATGGCTACTGTGCCTAAGTTTGATTCTGGTTTTTCAATCGCATATAACCCATGCACAAACTTACCCACCTTCGTCAGTAGTCACAATGCCATTTAGCAATGCTTACTTTAAGGCTGGTACAGATGTTGAAATTCATGTCTATGCCACAGATATTGGTAAGTCGGCCAATAACGGAACGGTTACTAAAGTAGAATTCTTTAGCAATGGAGCTAAGTTGGGTGAAACAAGTGTTCATACAAACAATACCTATAAATATATTTGGGGTTGTGTGCCAGCGGGTGAATATAGAATTACAGCACGTACAACTAATAGTAGTGGAGTAACTTTCACCTCTGTAGGTGTAATTATAAACGTTGGCAATAATGATATGCCTTCTCAGGGTCTTGCTGCGTGTAAAGGTAAATACATGGCAGGTTTACATCAGTACGAACTTATAGGAAACTGGGATCCCTATTTTAATGGTATAAGTGCAGAGAATGCTTGTAAGTGGGGGTCAATTGAAGGTACACGTGGTGTTATGAATTGGGGTGGTGCAGATGCAGCTTATAAAGCGGCCATGGATAGAAAAATCATGTTTAGATGGCATGCAGCGATGTGGGCTTCCCAATACCCGAATTGGCTATTTCAGAATAGTGTTAGCACTGCAGACGCACGAGCTGAACTGGTAGAATTCATGGAAGGAATTGCTCAACGTTATCCAAGAATAGATCAAATAGATGTATTAAATGAACAGTTATATACCCATCAGCAAGCCAACCAACAAATGCGTGATAAATTTAGTGGAAAAACCAACACTGCTATTGATGATTTTGGATGGCAAATATGGCTGTTTACTGAAGCACGAAGAATTTTCCCTAACACGAAATTAGTATTAAACGATTACGGACTAGAAGGTAACAATCAAGCAATTGATGAAATGCTAAAATTAGTAAGAGCCTTAAGAGACCGTGGGTTAATTGACGGATTTGGTACACAAGCACACTGGTTTAGTGTAGATCGTCAACCTGCTGGTCGCATTTCACAAGATTGTAGTAGAATGGCTCGTGGAGGGGTTCCCGTATATGTTACAGAGCTTGACCTAGCTGGAGGTAATGATAGCAATAACAATGAACAACAGCAATTAGCAAGTTTTCAGACCCATTTTCCTGAATTTTGGGAGCATCCTGATGTAAAGGGGATTACTTGGTGGGGCCACGTACTCGGCAGAACATGGGTAACGGGTACAGGTTTCACGCTTGAAAACGGACAAGACAGAGCCGCAGGTGCATGGTTAAAAAATTACATGAATGGAAGAAATGATGTGGGATATCCAATGTGTCCGACAGAAGGATGTACCAATACCGGGCAAATTAGTTTAGCCATTACCTCACCTGTTTTTGGGGATTTATTTACTACAGAAGATGAAATTATATTATCAGCTACCGCTACCGATGGAGACGGAACAATTGCAAACCTAAAGTTCTATGATGGAACTACTTTGTTAAACACCGATAACACGTCTCCTTATACATATACATGGAGTGATGCAACGCTGGGTGAACATCAAATCAGAGTGGTTGCAACAGATAATGAGGGAAATGAAGTTGAAGCAACTGTAACCATTCGTGTCAATGTGCCTCAAGCACCTTATGGGGGCACGGCTCACCCCATCCCAGGCACTATTCAATTAGAGGAGTTTGATGTCGGTGGAAATGGCTCAGCGTATATGGATGACACCCCTGGTAGCGAAACTGATGTTACCTTCAGAGATGATGAAGATGTGGACCTTGAAAATTGTACAGATACAGGTGCTGGATACAACTTAGGTTGGACAAGTGCTGGCGAGTGGCTTGAATATACTGTGAATGTGACTAAACCAGGTCGTTATTCATTAGACATTCGTTCTGCAGTGAATGGTACTGATAGAACCGTTTCAGTAACGATGGATGGTGAAGCAATTGCCACTGATATAGCCATTCCAAACACCACAGGATGGCAAGTATGGCAAACAGTCACGGTAGATGACATCGTACTAATGCCAGGCGAAAAAGTGATGCGTTTGACCATTGGAGCTACCGATTATGTGAACTTAAATTATGTGACTTTTACCTTGGAGGAGGAGTTTATACAAGAACCATTTAACAGCACTGCTCATCAGATTCCAGGTAAAATTGAAGCCGAGGAATACGATTTAGGAGGGGAAGGATTAGCTTATCATGAAGCCAATATGAATGGCAATCAAGGAAACGGTACTTTCAGAGATGATGAGGTCGACATAGAAGTGTGTACTGATGCAGGTGGTGGTTTTAATTTAGGTTATACCTTAACAGGAGAGTGGTTGGAGTACACGGTGAATGTGGCCAATACTGGTAATTATGATTTAGACCTTCGCTTGGCAAAAGACGGTGATGGTGGTTTATTCCATATTGAGATGGATGAGGTAGATATTACTGGCCCAATCGCAGTACCGAATACAGGTGGATGGCAAGTATGGGAAACGGTCAAATTAGAAGACCTAAGCCTCACTGCAGGAGAACACATCATGAAAATTGTGTTTGATACTGATTACACCAACCTTAACTATGTAACATTTATTGATTTGGTTACAGGGCTTAGCACTTCTGAAGCGTTGGCTAATGCGGTATATCCAAATCCATTTGGATCAAATGGATTCCATATAAAAAGCACGACTGCTTTTGAGTATGAAATCACTGATTTAACTGGACTACGTGTTGAAGAAGGTTATTCTTCTAATGATCAATCTATTGGGGTTGATTTGTCAAGTGGTACCTACATTCTCACAGTTAGAAATGAAAATGGTGCATTTAATCATAAAATAGTGAAACAATGAACGTATTGATCACAAAAAAAATAAGGATTCAGAGGCTGATTATTTCAGCCTCTATTCTTTTTCTTATCTTTTTTAACCTTTCGGTAGTTGCTCAAAATGCGACTAATCCAATTTTATATACCGATGTACCTGATCCAGATTTTGTGCGGGTTGGAGACACCTATTACATGAGTAGTACCACCATGTATTTTAATCCAGGTTTACCTATCATGAAATCCACCGATTTGGTGAATTGGGAATTAGTGAATTACTGCTATCCGATTATGGCTAGCAACGACAACCTCAATTTAGCCAATGGAAAAGAAGCCTATAGTGGAGGCACATGGGCAAGTAGTATTAATTATCATAATAATCGTTTTTATGTAAGTTCATTTTCATATACCACTGGTAAGACATACATCTATCACACCGCAGATATCGAAAACGGTCCATGGACAACCATCACCTTAAACAAAGTTTATCACGATCATTCTATTTTGTTTGATAACAATAGAGTTTTCATCGCATATGGTCATGATAACATCCAACTCACCGAATTACGTCCTGACTTAACAGGAGAACAACCAGGAGGGATTAACAAAGTAATTATCAATAAAGCCTCTTCTGTTGCGGGAAGCAATTTTATTCTTACTGCTGAAGGAACACGAATCCAAAAGATCAATGGAATGTATTATGTGTCCAACATCTGTTGGCCTTCAGGAAAAGGGAGGACACAAATTTTACATCGTTCCAACACCATTGACGGTAACTATGAAGGAAGGGTCGTTTTCCAATCATCAATAGGTTCCGCTCAAGGCGAATACATTGATACTCCTGATGGAAAGTGGTTTGCCATGTTTTTTCATGATCATGGCGCCTTAGGTCGAATTCCTGATTTAATGCCTGTAACATGGAATGCAGGTTGGCCAACAGTAGGAGTGAATGGTCAAGTTCCAGCTACGATTAATATACCAAAAGGAGTAGGAAATTTAAAAGGCCTGATTGATTCGGATGAATTCAATACTGCGGCTCCTTTGAAACTACAATGGCAATGGAACCACAACCCTCAGAACAACTATTGGTCTCTTAGCCAAAAACCTGGCTTTTTAAGACTGACGAATGAGCGAACGGATGCGAATGTATTAAAAACAACGAATACCTTAACACAACGCACATTTGGTCCAAAAAGTAGTGGTTACGTTGCCTTGGATGTATCTGGGATGAAAAATGGAGACTATGCAGGACTAGTCGCTTTACAAAACAATTATGGTTGGATAGGCGTGAAGATGTCTGGTGGAAACAAAACAATTGTACGAGCACAAGGAAAAGGGTTTAATGCTAACCATACTGAATTGGCTAGTGTTCCAATTAATCAGAATACGGTTTACTTACGACTCGATTTTGATTTCACTAACCGGGTTGATGATGTACATTTTTTTTATAGCCTGAATGGAACTTCCTGGACTGCATTTGGTAGTAAAACAGATCTCGATTTTGATTTAGAACACTTCACGGGGTATCGTTTTGGTTTGTTTAGTTATGCCACGCAATCGAGTGGTGGTTACGTGGACTTTGACTACTTCCGAGTAGGTGCAAATATTACCGAAGCAATGAGTGTTGGATCTACCGTAGCATTTACTAGTCCTAAATCCACAGATAGTTTTGAAGAAGGAGACAACATCGAACTAACTGCTACAGCGAGTGTTCCTAACGGCACCGTCTCCAATATAAAATTTTATAACGGAACAACTTTATTGAGTACCAGCACAACAGCTCCTTATACTTACACGATCACGAATGCGGTAGTTGGAAAGTACAATTTACGAGCAGTACTTACTGATAGTCAGGGTAAAACTGCAGAGGCCACCCTCACCATCCGAGTCAATGTGCCTCAAGCACCTTATGGGGGCACGGCTCACCCCATCCCAGGCACTATTCAATTAGAGGAGTTTGATGTCGGTGGAAATGGCTCAGCGTATATGGATGACACCCCTGGTAGCGAAACTGATGTTACCTTCAGAGATGATGAAGATGTGGACCTTGAAAATTGTACAGATACAGGTGCTGGATACAACTTAGGTTGGACAAGTGCTGGCGAGTGGCTTGAATATACTGTGAATGTGACTAAACCAGGTCGTTATTCATTAGACATTCGTTCTGCAGTGAATGGTACTGATAGAACCGTTTCAGTAACGATGGATAGTGAAGCAATTGCCACTGATATAGCCATTCCAAACACCACAGGATGGCAAGTATGGCAAACAGTCACGGTAGACGACATCGTACTAATGCCAGGCGAAAAAGTGATGCGTTTGACCATTGGAGCTACCGATTATGTGAACTTAAATTATGTGACTTTTACCTTGGAGGAGGAGTTTATACAAGAACCATTTAACAGCACTGCTCATCAGATTCCAGGTAAAATTGAGGCAGAGGAATATGACTTAGGTGGCGAAGGATTAGCTTATCATGAAGCCAATATGAATGGCAATCAGGGAACTGGCACTTTCAGAGATGATGAAGTGGACATAGAAGTGTGTACTGATGCAGGTGGTGGTTTTAACTTAGGTTATACCTTAACAGGAGAGTGGTTAGAATACACGGTGAATGTGGCCAATACTGGTAACTATGATTTAGACCTTCGCTTGGCAAAAGACGGTGATGGTGGTTTATTCCATATTGAGATGGACGATGTAGATATTACTGGCCCAATCGCAGTACCTAACACCGGTGGATGGCAGGTATGGGAAACGGTCAAACTAGAAGACATAAGCCTCACAGCAGGAGAACACATCATGAAAATCGTGTTCGATACTGATTATACAAACCTCAACTATGTACAGTTTGTGGATTTGGTTACTGGAAATAATTCTTCCATGAAGGAAAATTTCCATGTGTATCCTAACCCATTTTCATCGGGAGGTTTAAAAATCGACTTCGATGAGCCTTACTATTATACCCTCACCAACATCAGTGGGGTAGTTGTCAAAGAAGGGAGTAGTGCGAAAAATGCAGAAGAAATTGGTAAAGAACTTATTAGAGGCACCTATTTTCTTACGATTTATAATAACAAAGGAGTAAAAACTATCAAAATTGTGAAGCAGGAATGACGCGGGTTACACATATAAATGTCCTAGCTGTAACTAGGGCATTTATTGTTTTTCTGTAGGATGTCATTAAAATATTATTAGAAAATGATTACAAAAAGGTTTCTGAAGAGTAGTAATAGTAGTTATACATTAAAAACCATTTAAAATGCCTCAAAAAAAGCTATTAGTATTCCTCTTTGCATTATTATTTTCTATAACACATTCCTTTTCCCAAGATCCAAATTTTCATATATACCTTTGTTTTGGCCAATCAAACATGTCTGGTCAAGGTGCAGTAATAGAAGCGGACAGAACAGTGGATACACGCTTTCAAGTCTTGCGAGCAGCGAACCATTCAGGGCAGCAAGTAGGACAATTTTATCCAGCAGTGCCCCCACTGGGGCACAGTGCTTCTCAAATGGGGCCAAGTGATTTTTTTGGAAGAAAAATGCTGGAGTTAATGCCACAAAACATCACCATTGCGGTTACTAACATTTCGATTGGAGGGCAAAGCATCAGTTTATTTGATAAGTCTACTAAAGATAATTTCATTTCTCAGGCACGAAATAACAATGAATGGTGGATTCAATACCTCGACCAATATGGCGGAGATTTGTATAACCGAATAATTGAAATGGGCGAGGTGGCGAAACAGAAAGGCGTTATCAAAGGCATTTTATTTCATCAGGGAGAAGCTGATTATAACAACAACAACTGGTCAAGTCAGGTTAAAAAAGTATATCAAGATATTATTCAAGACTTAAATCTTAACGCAGCAGAAGTCCCTTTTTTGATGGGGGAGTTATTAACTACCGAACAAGGTGGTGATTTAGGATGGCGTAATGCTGCTGTAGCCCAAACCGCAGCTTCCATTCCCAATGCCCATGTCATTTCTGCTGCAGGTTGCCCAGGCTTGGTTGAAGCCAACTATACACTACATTTTACAAGAGAGGGGTATCAAATTCTTGGTGAGCGTTATGCTGAAAAAATGGCCGAGCTGCTAAACCTTGGAAGTGGTTTTCCGACAGTGACTATTACCAACCCACAAACTAATTTAACCATGGAAATAGGAGAAGAAGTAACAATTTCAGCAAATGCTACCGATGAAGATGGGACAATCGCCATGGTGAATTTTTATGAAAATGATAAACTAATTAGTAGCACACTAAATTCTCCATATGTGTCTACATGGACAGCCACCTCTGCTGGTGATTACACTATTCGGGTAGTTGCTAAAGATAATGAAGGGAAAGAGTCTAGTGCCAGTATCAACATACATGTGAATATACCGCAATCACCATTTAACAGCACGGCTCATCATATTCCTGGTCGAATAGAGGCAGAGGAATATGACTTAGGTGGAGAAGGAATAGCTTACCATGAAGCAAATTCCAACGGCAATCAGGGTGGAGGAACGCTTAGAAATGATGAAGTCGACATTGAAGTGTGTACTGATGAGCCGAGGAGGATTCAATTTAGGATACACCTTAAGAGGAGAATGGGTAGAATACACGGTAAATGTGGCGAATACTAGCGACTATAATTTGAAGCTTCGCTGTTGCAAAAGACGGTGATGGGGGAGTGTTTCATATAGAAATGGATGAGAAAGACATTACAGGTCCAATTGCAGTACCCAATACCGGTGGTTGGCAAATTTGGGAAACTGTTTTATTGGAGGACATAAGTCTTTCTGCAGGTGAACATATCATGAAAATTGTGTTCGATACGGATTATACAAACCTTAACTATTTGGTGTTTAGTGATTTGGTAACTTCTACAGCATCATCAATTAAAACAGAACTAGAAGTTTATCCCAACCCATTTAGTAGCGAAGGGTTTAAAATTAACTCCTTCAGTAAACTTAATTACAGGATAACCGATTTAACAGGTTTCGAAGTAGAAGAAGGAAATGGCTCAGGAAGTTTACGAGCGGGTGCTTATTTGAATGCTGGGGTATATATTCTTACAATTGAAACTGGTTCATATACAGCTATTTATAAAATTATTAGGGATTAATTTAGTGTTAAAAATACACTTACAAAACTATTGATCTGGAAGTTTAATTTTTTGTGTTTACTTATCATCACTTACAACGTAGTTTCAATAGGTAGAATAAAAATATCATGATGTTATGAAAAAATTCTTTTTGTATTTATTCCTGTCTGGATATTTGATGAGCAATGCTCAAGATTATAGTAATATTAACTATGTTGGTGATGGCCAAGGTTACCATAACTTAGACATTTATTTACCCTCTGAGGCAAAAGAAAAATATCCTGTAGTCATATACATCTACGGTAGTGCTTGGTATAGCAACAATTCAAAAGGTGCTGATATGAATACAGTTGGTGCTGCATTATTAGACGCTGGGTTTGCGGTCGTTACCCCCAACCATCGATCGAGTTCTGATGCCAAATTTCCAGCACAAATTCATGATATTAAATCAGTTATTCGGTTTGTGCGAGGTACCAGTAGCCAATATAAGTTTGATACTTCTTTCATAGCTATAAGTGGAAGTTCATCAGGAGGCCACTTGGCAACTTTTGCTGGCTCTACAAATAACACCAATTCTTATACGAGTGGTGCTGTAACGATGGATTTGGAAGGTGATTTAGGAATGTATACCACCTTTAGCAGTAGTGTAGATGCAGTCGTTGATTGGTTTGGGCCAATTGATTTTTTGCGAATGGAAGGGTGTACAACATATAAGTCTGGAAATTCTCCAGAAGCTGATATACTTGGAGGGAATATAGCTCAAAATCAGGATAAAGCAATTTTATTAAGTTCAATTACCTATGTTGACCCTACTGATCCACCTTTTTTGATTTTTCATGGGCAGCAGGACAATGTCGTGCCATCTTGTCAAAGTCAGTTTTTATATGATAAACTTCAAGATGAAAATGTAAATAGTGAATTAGTATTAATCCCGAATGGTCAACATGGACCTGGGGTGAATAATGTACAAGGTAATCTTCAAAAAATGACGGAGTTTTTGACAGGGTTACTTAGACCAGTACAACCAAAAGTACAGTCTCCCTTTAATAGCATTCCTCATACTATTCCTGGCAAAATTGAAGCAGAGGAATATGATTTAGGTGGAGAAGGAGTAGCGTATCATGAAGCAAATTCGAATGGTAACGAAGGAAATGGTACCTTCAGAAATGATGCAGTTGATATTGAAGTGTGTACGGATACGGAAGGAGGATTCAATTTAGGCTACACCTTAACCAATGAATGGGTAGAATATACAGTAAATGTAGCGAACACCAGCAACTATAAGTTATTGTTTCGTTTAGCAAAAAACGGTGATGGTGGTTTATTTCACATTGAAATGGATGAGGTAGATATTACTGGCCCAATTGAAGTACCGAATACAGGTGGCTGGCAAGTATGGGAAAGTGTAATATTGGAAGATATAAGTTTAGCCGAAGGAGAACACATCATGAAAATTGTATTCGATACTGATTACACCAACCTTAACTATGTCGAATTTAGTGATTTAGTGACTTCAACAGCTTCATCTATGAATAATGGACTAGAAGTTTATCCCAACCCATTTAATAGTGAAGGATTTAAAATTAATAATGCCATCAGTAAATTTAACTACCGAGTAACCGACTTAAGTGGTTTTGAAGTAGAAAAAGGAAATGGCTCAGAAAGTATTCGAGCAGGTATGTATTTAAATGCTGGAGTATATATATTGAGTATTGAAACGGTCCAAGGCATATCCGTTCAAAAGATTAGCAAACAGTAGTATCGAAAATTTTTAGGTTAAAATGTGTAAGTCAAGTGATTAATGGAATTGCTTGACTTATTTTATTTATAACATTTACTTTTTTTCTTGTACAGTGACAAATACTCACATTTCTCAAACCACTGATGACCAATTCCATAGAATGACGTAGCCTAATGATTTTTCTGCCAACGTGTGGGAAACGAAAACTATCCAGTCTATGAGAAACAATAAATTAAATCTAAAAAGAGAAAAGGTGGTCGGTTTTAATAAACTCAATAAAACTCACTATAGAGGAAGTTTATTTATAAGTTCTAACTCTTTTTCTCCATTTCTGACCGTATTAATTACGTTGATAACAATTTTGTTTTTCGGGAATTCAATTGGCCAAACAACTACATTTACATCAGCACAAAACCCTATTTTTAGAGATGCTTTTACTGCAGACCCATCACCAATGGTTCACAACGGAAGACTTTATGTATATGTAGGCCAAGATGAAGCTAAGGATGGTGAGTTATTCACCATGACTGGCTGGCGGTGTTATTCGACAACTGATATGAAAAACTGGACAAGTCATGGTGTGATTATGACGCCTACTGATTTTTCTTGGGGTGCACGGGATGCTTGGGCTGCTCAAGTAGTAGAACGAAACGGGAAATTTTATCTCTACGTGACGGTAACTGGTAACAACCCTTATGGCGGTCGAAATGTTGGGGTAGCGGTATCAGATAGCCCAACGGGACCATTTATTGATGCTCGAGGAACACCTTTAATTAGAGATAACATGACCAACAACGGTAAAGTATGGGATGATATTGATCCAACAGTTTTCATTGATGATGATGGTCAAGCGTATATGTCTTGGGGAAACCCAATTTGTTACTTGGTAAAATTAAAAGCAAACATGACTGAAATTGATGGGTCGATATCCCAAATAACGCCTCCAAATTATGCCGAAGGTCCCTGGTTAAGCAAAAGAAAGGATTTGTATTACCTTACTTATCCTGCTTTTGTAGCACCAGTAGGTTCAGAACAAATCTGTTATTCCACTGCAAACAACATCAATGGACCGTGGACTTATCGGGGTATTTTAACGGGTGCTGCAAGAAATAGCTATACCATTCATCCAGGTATTGTAGAATATAAAGGCCAGTCCTATTTGTTTTACCACAATGCAACACTTACGCTTAACGGACAAGGCCCTGCAACGGGTAGGAGAAGTGTATGTGTGGAATATTTATGCTATAACTCTGATGGCACTATTAAACCAATCACACAAACAACTGCTGGAATCACAGTCGCTTCTCCCTGTCCTCCAGCTCTGGTTCCAACAATTACCTTGTTAACTCCAGCCAATAATTCTACTTACATTCAAGGGGAAACTATTCCACTTTCTGCCAATGCAGCGATTATGGAAGGTACCATTGCTAGCGTCAAATTTTACGATGGAACTACGCTACTTTCCACGGATGATACTTCGCCTTATACCTATAGCTGGACAACAGCAGCAGTTGGGACACATCAATTAAAGGCTGTAGCCACCGATAATACAGGTAAAACGGCTGAAGCAACCATTACCATACAAGTAAATGTACCACAAGGTCCGTATGAAGGTACTGTTCATCCCATACCGGGAACCATCCAATTTGAACATTATGATGTTGGTGGTAATGGTTTTGCTTACCTTGACGATAGTCCTGAGAACACAGGAGGAGCTGCTTTTAGAATGGATGAGGCTGTAGATCTTGAAAATTGTACAGATAGTGGAACAGGATATAACATAGGATTTGCCACCTCAGGTGAATGGTTGGAATATTCCGTGATTGTAGCGAAACCAGGTACTTATGAAATGAATTTGAGAGTGGCTTGTAATGGTGATGCACGTACCCTAACTGTCGCAATGGATGGTGTTAACATCGCAACAGAGGTTGCTATACCAAATACAGGTGGTTGGCAGACATGGCAAACGGTAAAAGTGAATAATATCAACCTGAAACCAGGTGAACAAGTAATGCGTGTAGCTATCGGAGCTGCTGATTATATTAACCTTAACTATGTGACTTTTATGCTGGTCAAAGAATTAAAACAAGAACCCTTCAATGGTATGGCTCACATCATCCCTGGTCGAATTGAAGCAGAGGAATATGATTTAGGTGGAGAAGGAGTAGCGTATCATGAAGCAAATTCGAATGGTAACGAAGCAAATGGTACCTTCAGAAATGATGCAGTTGATATTGAAATGTGTACGGATACAAAAGGAGGATTCAATTTAGGCTATACCTTAACCAATGAATGGGTAGAATATACAGTAAATGTAGCGAACACCAGCAACTATGAGTTATCGCTTCGTTTGGCAAAAAACGGTAATGGTGGGTTATTCCACATTGAAATGGATGAGGTAGATATTACCGGCCCAATTGAAGTACCGAATACAGGTGGCTGGCAAGTATGGGAAACCATTACATTAAATGATATAAGCCTTACTGCAGGAGAACACATCATGAAAATCGTGTTTGATACCGATTATACTAACCTCAACTATTTAACGTTTAGTGATTTAGTTACTGCAACATCGAGTTTTTCTGCAAACAACATCGAAATTTTCCCTAATCCTTCAAAGAATAAGTTTAATATCACACCGAATTCAATTGAGGGATATAAAATTTTTGATTTAAATGGACACTTGATTTTATCTGATACTAGGTATGATAATGCTTCATTTGGCTCTAATTTGGAACAAGGTGTATATATTTTAGAAGTAAACAATAGAGGAATTAAAAAACACTTTAAAATAGTAAAAGAATAACATTATCCTTCTTTTTCTGATACGAGGGTAGTTGACCACTGGTCTAGAAAAAAGGAGTCATCCTGATCCTAATATGTAATGAAAGGAATAAAGTTCTTTTGAAGGCAGGGAAATTGTTCTCACGTGGAGTTTGTGTTGAGATAAACGAAGAATCCGATAGTCTAAGTGGTTTTATCATCTTATCTTTTCTCAAGGTAGAGAAAAGCGTTAGGTCGGCATTACTTTTTCCCTGCATCGGTAAAGTTTTTTTGTGAGGGTGGGAATGGGTAAAATCGGAATGTATAACCAACTAATATAGCGAAGACTCTGTGGGCATTTGTCCCCATAGTTTTCAGGTGTGTTAGCTTTTGGTGAATGAATATGTATAGAAAAGAGTGAAGGAGGCGGCTATAATTATAAGGTGGATACTAGTTTATTCTTTCGACTCTTTCCAAGAATAGTTCAACGCAAGAAAAAAATTAATTAAATTCTTTATTTAAAGCTTTCCTTCTTTCATCAAACGAGACTATTAGTCCATCTACGTCAATGTACCATTTAATGATTGTACCAATGTGTTCTTTTTGTATGTGCAATGGCATTTCTTTAGCAAATCCTTCAGAAAATTCATGGACTATATTCCCAAATTTAGAGGTGCTAAGCAAATTGGATTTGATGATTTCGTTTGCTCGATTATCGAATGTTTTTTTGAAATCATTGTCTTTGTATAAACAATTGAACATTTTAACAAACAAACCACTATTTTCTATTTCGGCTGTTGCATTCTGTAAAAATGGAGTACCGCTGAAGGTACCATTAGCCCAGTCTAGATCATATAAAACAAATCGAAACTTATTATCATCAATGGCATACAATCTTGTATTATTGTTGGGCCAATCGCTGTTATTAATTGCACATTGAAAAATAGTATAATCAATTAGGTTACTGAGGTCTATATTATCTTTTAGGTATAATGTATTATTGTTTTCTATAGCTGAGATAAGCGCTTCAAATTTCGCCTGATTTCCGTCTTTGAATCGGAAATTTTTCCCAAGCGTAATGCGTTTTTTTGAAGTATTATATAGTTGAGCCATACCATTTGTATTCCCTTCTGTTCTGATGTTCATCAATCCATAAAATGTATTATTTATAAATACAACGGATTGTTCGGAATACATAAGATCCAAATCAAGTCCAGCCTGTATAGCAAGTTCTGTGTAGGATATATCCTTTATCATTGTAGTTGTTAAATCATTGCCAGAGTTACGTAATCTAATGGCATACAGATAATCTATATTGTGACCTGGCAATACTTCCTTAGGATTAATAAGCTTCCTGTCCAGATTGTTAATTCGCGTATCAAATTTAATTCCTAAGGTCTTTAAAGAAAATTTAGAAGAATACCCACCTTTAATTTCAAGTTCGATGTCCTTATTTAACACTTTTGGAATTCCTTTTCTATATAGACTGAACACTGCATCTATTTCTATCTCATGTTGATAATTAGCATATATGTGATCAAATTCTTCTTGATCAACGGTGATGTTAATAACTGGCAAATCTGTATTGAGGTTATCAAATCGTAAATCTGACACATTAGGCTGTGTCTCTAATAATACCTCATCGTATTCGGTACAACCAAGAAGTAGAAATAAAACTGATATAGAAACTAGTTTTTTCACGAACTCTTTTTATTCAAAACGTATGTAGCACCAATTAAAAATTCATTTTTCGGATAGCTAATGAGGTACATAGATGGAATCTTGGTTATATTTCTATTATATATAAAGTTTATACACCATTTGTTATTTAAAAGGTATTGCAACTTAGTTGAAAAATCGCACCTAAAATTATACGGTTTATCAAAATCAATACTTACTCGATCTTTATTGTTCGCGAAAACCAACCCGATGCCTAAAAGGTATTGTTCGCAGAATTTCCTTGATACATAAAAGGAGGTATATGCCTTAAGACTTTGAATTCGATATTGTATTTGGTTAATCGATCCTGTTGAGTATAAGTATTTGATATAAAGACCGGTTTCAACCGAATAATTTGTGAAGAATGGCAACGTAAATGTTGCACCAGAATTGATAGAATATGTTAGATCATTTTTAACTTCTTGTCCGCTTAGATGCAAATTATTATTTAAACCCAATCCAAATGACGATTCTAAACCAAATAGCATTTGTGCGTTGGTATCGATTGAAGCACCAAACATGGAAATAATAATAAGTATTCTTATCAAAATAGAATTAATTTGTGCAAAACTAATATTTATTAAAACTAAATCTATCGATGTAATTTATTTTTCTTCATGGGGAGATAGTTTATCCTTCGTTCGGTGTCACTTCCTAGTAGAACCTGAACAGCTATGAATCTTCTGATAACTATTTTGAAGTTATAGAAAAGATTATTTATATATTATTCATTAAAACCAAGCAAGCTAAAAAATGACAATTGGTAGAAGACATTAGTCATGCCTATTCGGGTGCAGCATTTTATAAATTAAGAATAGAAAATGAGGTGTAAGTTTACAAGTATAGGATATGCTTACTAAAGTCAGAGTTATCTATCGATAGGCTTTGAGCGGTTGGAAATAAAAAGAGGTTGTCTTTCATCAAGACAACCTCTTCAAATCATAATTATAATCTAGATTTATTTCACAATTTTAACAGCTGTTCTAGTTGAACCATTAGAAATTTCAACAAAATAAGTTCCTTTCTTCAAATTAGATGTAGCTATTGGAGTTGTTTGACCCGTAACTGTTTGAGAGGAAACTTCAACACCATTACTTGTAAGTATGCGAAGAGTTGTTCCAACTAATGCATCGTCTTTTAAAGATAAGCTTGCTTCGTTTACAACTGGATTTGGATAGATAGCAAATTGAGTGTTTTCTATTGCATTATCTGTACCTACAATTGAAGGTGGTTGCAAGACAGCGTTTATAACATGTACTACTCCGTTTCTAGTTTCAATATCTGCAATTTCTATATATGCATTATCAATAAATGCACTATCGTTTCTTAATGTAATAGTTACATCTTCAGTTGTAAGTGTCATAGCAGTTGTACCATTCACAAGACTACTAGACATAACCTTTGTATCTAATACATGATACATTAAGATTGTAGCTAAATCGCCTTCAGGAGTCAATAAAAGAGTTTCAAGCATTCCTTCAGGAAGTGCATCAAATGCTTCATCAGTAGGAGCAAATAATGTAAATGTGCCTGTTGGATCAGATAAATCATCCATTAATTCTGCTGCACGAATAGCAGCTTCTAATGTTTCGTGTTCATCACTGTTCATTACTACATCAAAAACAGTTGACGGTGGCGGAAGGATAACTGCATCAACAACGTGAACCACCCCGTTTCTTGCAAATACATCGCGAACTATAATTTTAGATTGATTGATATACGTACCTAAATCTTCTGTAACATTTACTCTAAAATTTTCACCTAGTAGTGAAGTTCTGCTTTCATTAACAAAATCATCAAATGAAATTTCACCAGCTAATGCATGATGGAGTAAAACATCTGCTAATTCACCCGTAGGGTCACTTAATAATGCTGCTAACATACCCTCAGGTAGTGCATTAAAAGCTGCGTCAGTAGGAGCAAACAAAGTGAACTCTTCTGTAGAATCTGACAACGTTTCAGTAAGCTCTGCAGCTACAATAGCTTGTTCTAATGTTTCATGGTCTTCACTATTGTTAACGACATCTACAACTGTAGGCGCTGGTGGAAGGATAACTGCATCGACAATGTGTACCACACCGTTTCTTGCAAAAACATCTCTAACTATAATTTTAGCGTTATTGATATACGTACCTAAATCTACTGTAACATTTACTCTAAAATTTTCATTCAATAGTGAAGTCCTACTTTCATTAACAAAATCATCAAATGAAATTTCACCAGCTAAAGTATGGTGGAGTAAAACATCTGCTAATTCACCCGTAGGATCACCTAATAATGCTGCTAACATACCATCTGGTAATGCATCAAAAGCTTCGTCTGTAGGAGCAAACAAAGTGAACTCTTTTGTAGAATCTGACAACACTTCAGTAAGCTCTGCAGCTGCAATAGCTTGTTCCAACGTTTCATGATCCTCACTATTGTTAACGATGTCTACAACTGTAGGGGCTGGCGGCAGGATAACTGCGTCAACAACGTGAACCACCCCGTTTCTTGCAAAAACATCTCTAACTATAATTTTAGCGTTATTGATATACGTACCTAAATCTACTGTAACATTTACTCTAAATTTTTCATCTAATAATGAAGTCTTACTTTCATTAACAAAATTATCATATAAGGTTTCACCAGCTAAAGTATGGTGGAGTAAAACATCTGCTAATTCACCCGTAGGATCACCTAATAATGCTGCTAACATACCATCTGGTAATGCATCAAAAGCTTCGTCTGTAGGAGCAAACAAAGTGAACTCTTTTGTAGAATCTGACAACACTTCAGTAAGCTCTGCAGCTGCAATAGCTTGTTCCAACGTTTCATGATCCTCACTATTGTTAACGATGTCTACAACTGTAGGGGCTGGCGGCAGGATAACTGCGTCAACAACGTGAACCACCCCGTTTCTTGCAAAAACATCTCTAACTATAATTTTAGCGTTATTGATATACGTACCTAAATCTACTGTAACATTTACTCTAAATTTTTCATCTAATAATGAAGTCTTACTTTCATTAACAAAATTATCATATAAGGTTTCACCAGCTAAAGTATGGTGGAGTAAAACATCTGCTAATTCCCCAGTAGGATCACCTAATAATGCTGCTAACATGCCATCAGGAAGTGCATTAAAAGCTTCGTCTGTAGGAGCAAACAAAGTGAATTCTTTTGTAGAATCTGACAACACTTCAGTAAGCTCTGCAGCTGCAATAGCTTGTTCCAACGTTTCATGATCCTCACTATTGTTAACGATGTCTACAACAGTAAGCGCTGGTGGAAGGATTACTGCGTCAACAACATGAACAACACCGTTTGTTGCCATAATATCAAAAACAGTTATTTGAACTTGATCAATATATATACCTTGATCAACTGTTACATTAACGCGTACATTTTCGTTTAAAAGAGTTGTTCTAGTTTCGTTTCTTAAACTACTTTTTAATTCAGTGCTTCCCCAAACATGGTGAAGGAGTATGTTTTTTAACTCACCTTCTGGGTTAGCTAATAAAGTAGTCAATACGCCATCAGGCAGCGCTTCGAAAGCAGCATCAGTTGGAGCGAACAGCGTTAAGTTAGCAGTGGAGTCAGACAATGCTGCACTAAGTCCAGTAGCATTGATGGCTGTTTCTAACGTATTGTGAGAAGTGCTTTTTTCAACGATTTCAAATATATTTTCAGTCTGTGCAAACGTTACACTTGTTGCTAGTAATAAAACAAGGGTAGTGGTAAAACCAGTTAGTCCAACGTGGACTCGATTTTTAAAGAGTAATAATCTTCTTTTCATAATTGTTAAGAGTTAAGTGTTAAAGTTTATAATACTATCTATTAAGTCGCTCTTAATAGATATTCATTATTTTTTACCAAACCGATCGGCTCAAATTCTATACCTCTACTGTAGTAGTTTATAAGGATGATTCTTAAAAAAAAAGGGGTAGAAATTACACAGGCATCGAGGTGAATGTTGCCCATTAAGTAATTAATACTAGCAGTAGTGATATATTAAATAGTATTAACTTATGATGAATTTTTCCATATCAAAAGAATACAGTTTCATCTGTTCTACATGCCTAAGAACCTTATTTTTAATAAAATTTGATATTAAATACTTTTTTTCCTTCCATTTTCATCTTGAGAGGAGTTAGCAGTGTGTATTCACCACGTTCCTCGTCCTAGAAAGTATTTTCATGCCTTCACTGATGACTTTTATCTCCTTAATGCGTAGCCTACGAGCTTTGAAAAATTCACTACTAAACAAACAGTACTATTAAGAATAATAACTCTTTTTAAAATGAAAAAGTTTACAATCACTTTTGTCTTCCTACTTACCTTACTCACCACCACTCCATCCTTGGCTTGGTTGGGCATGCCGACACCTCCTTTACATATCGAAGGACGTTTTTTAAAAGACCCAAGTGGTAAAAATGTATTGCTTCACGGGTGGATGCAACCTATTGAAACATGGTTTAACGGAGGTGGGAGCAGGTACAGAAATCCGACTAATTGGGAAGACCCCAATAACATAGCTGGCATGCTTAATTACCTTAATGAAGCCGCAACAGTCATGAGTGACACCACTCCTAAATATGGTAGGGATCATGGTTGGTATGCTAGTTTTGTTCGAATCAACACCGATTTTATAGGAGGGTGGACGCAGGAAGATGGATTGGTTAGCGAAAGTCAGTTCAATGGTTGGATTCAAAATTTTATAGTTCCCTATGCAAACCATCTTAAATCACGCGGTCTATACTTAGTAGTTTGTGCTACAGGTCCAATGATGACTCCAAATAACGGTGCACAAAATGCTGGTGTAGTAGAACAACAACGCTTACGTACCTTCTGGAGCACCATGGCTAATGCGCCAGGCGTAAAAAACGCTGATAACATCATGTTTGAGTTAATGAATGAGCCAGTTCAAATCGAATCGTCACCAGGGAATGGACAATGGGGCAGTGGTAGCAATACTTATTTTGAGGCATTTAGGAATTGGATGCAACCAGTTATTGATGATGTTAGAGCTACTGGTGCTAACAACGTAATATGGGTGCCATGTCTTGGTTGGCAGGGTGAGCCTCATGGTTGGGACCGATATCCTTTTACAGGATCAAACATTGGTATTGCCGCTCACTACTACCCAGCTTATGGAGGAGTTTATGATAATGCAACATCTGTACAAAATTTATGGAATCGAAATTACAAACCTGCTGCAGACAGGTGGCCCATGATTATTACCGAAGCATATTGGTTTCCTGGCGGAACGGGGTATGATGACCTGTTTCGTGGAACAACTAATGGTTTCGGGAATGCCCTGAAAAATGCCATGGATAATCAGGGTAACGTCAATTATTTAATTGGTTTTATTGGTGATCATCTTGAGGACCTTTCTGTCTCAACTCCTGAAAACACTACTCTTGGCTCTCGTGATGCTACACAAGCCTATTTTTCCTGGCTTCCTGATTATGCTAAAGATGCTCCAACAAATATAGGCGGCTGTAGTCCTACGTTTATCACTCCTTATATTCAAGTTAACAATGGCTTGTGGGAACAAGTCTCTCGCGTTACAGTAAAGGCTGGTGATCAAATAACTTTAGGTCCTCAACCTGAGATTGGTGGGGAGTGGAGCTGGACAGGCTGTTCGACTGCTGGCTCAGACCGTGAACAAATAGTTAATGCCGTAGGCTCTTGCACAGCAACTGCAACCTATACCAATGCTTGTGGAACACAAACCACTCACAATTTTAACGTAGCCGTTTCACTGGATGGCACCTATTCTTTTATCGCAAAACATAGCGGTAAAGCGTTAGAAGTTACGAATGGGCAAAGTGCTAATGGAACTAACCTACAGCAAATCGTAGACGATCAGTCCAGCATGAGTAGGCGCTTTAAAATAACTCACTTAGGAAATGGATGGCACAAAATCAGTTCAGCCATTGACACCTTGCGCGTGATAGACGTTTCTGGAGTTTCTACCGCTAATGGCGCCAATATCCATGTGTGGTCGTGGCTCAATGAAAACAATCAACAATGGAAATTTGAAGATGTTGGTGAGGGCCATGTAAGGGTGGTCGTGCGTCACAGTAATAAATGCCTTGATGTGGAAGATGTTTCCCTTGCAGATGGCGCTAATATACACCAATGGGAATGTGTTAACGGTGCAGAAAATCAGGCATTCAAATTAATTGAACGAAATGGGATTGTACTATCCTCAACTGATCAGAGTCAATTTTATGGTGCAGCATTAACAGCCTATCCTAACCCGTTTAGTGAGGGCGGTTTGCACATTAACCAAATTGGTTCGTTCCATTATCAAGTGATTGATTTAAATGGAGTGGTGTTAGAAGAAGGTAAAGCTAACAATCAAACCACTGTGGGTAGCAACTTAAACAAGGGTGTTTATGGCTTAATTATTCAAACTAACACGAATACTTCCATTCAAAAAATCATCAAGCAGTAAAGCGTCAGATAATAGGAGTGGATTAATTAAACTCTAAATAGCTGTGTTAATAAAAATGCTATAAAGTCCGCTAATGCTTTTGATTAAAAATACGAGACCAATAAAAATATGTACATGAAAAAACTATTCACGTTTCTTTTAATCGCTTGCACCACCATAACTTATGCTCAAATTCAACTTGCGGTTGATTTGTCTAAAAAGATTCGACCAGTAACACATTGTGCATCGGGCTCCTTGTATGGGGTTACCGAAACCCTTCCGACTGACATCGAAAATCTAGTGGCGCCACTAAAACCGCATGTGTTTGCCAACCCCGCTCAAAGTGGACCTGGAAAACAACAACCAATTGGTGATGCACTGGAAGTTTCCAGAAGATTACAAAACACTACTGGAAAGGTTCAGGTACGTTTACCCGATGTGTTACCTGGCTGGCCTTATCGTTGGCCAGGGCTTCAGAGTTTTTTAAGCACGTGTACGCAGGTTATCAATGCTAAAAAAGCTTCTGGAAGAACTAATTACGATGGATACGAAATTTGGAATGAACCCTATGGTACCTGGAATAACTCCAATGGAAATTTCTTTTCATCTTGTTGGAAACCCACCTTCGATTTGATTCGAAACTTAGATCCAGGTGAGCGCATTATTGGACCCTCTTTAGCCTATTATAATAACAACCGCATGCGTGATTTCTTAACTTATTGTAAAGCAAACAACTGTATTCCCGATGTAGTTTGTTGGCACCAATGGGGTGCAGGTGGTTTTGTGAGTGCCTATAACCAATACCGTGCTTTAGAAAAAGAGCTGGGGATTTCTCCAAGACCAATCAGTATTAATGAATATTCTTCGAAAACCAGTGACCCCAATGAAGGGTGTCCAGGGTATTCAGTACCATTTATCAGTAAGTTTGAAAGACATGGAATCGAAAGTGCGTGTATTTCCTGGTGGTTTACTAATTTACCTGGCCGCTTAGGTAGTTTGTTAACGGCAAATAACCAAAAAGGCGGTGGCTGGCATTTATACAAATGGTATGGTGACATGAGTGGAAGTATGGTTCAAGTCACGCCACCAAACGATTACAGTGAGGATATTGATGGTTTTGCCTGTATTGATGATCAAAAAAACTATGCAAGTATTTGTATAGGGGGAAACAACACCGGGATTGTTAATGTGAAAATTGCTGGTATTCCAGCAAAATACGGGTCGAAAGTTAAAGTAAAATTGGAATATGTGACATGGGTTAATAAAGACACTCCCGTTCCAGGCACTAATTTGATCTCAGAAACAGAGTATACTGTTTCAAACAATTCTATCACAGTGCCAGTCAATGTTACTAGCAAGTTGTATGCGTACAGGGTGTATGTAACACCGGTGCAAATTGTAGGTCCTCCTTCAATAAAAATAACTAGTCCTGAGGATGGAGACATCTTTATATCACCAGCTACGATTGCTATCAAAGCCTCTGCTTCAGATGCTGATGGATCAGTTTCTAAAGTAGAGTTTTTTGCGAATGGCAAGTTATTATTTTCTGATAACGCTGCTCCATATAGTTATGAATGGGCAAACACACAACAGGGTAAACATGTCATTCGTGCCGTGGCCACCGATAACGAAGGTAACACCAATTATGATGAAATAACAGTCTATGGCAACCTTCCTCAAGGTCCTTTTGGAGGTACGCTTCACCCTATTCCAGGAAAAATTGAGTTAGAGAATTATGATGTAGGAGGTAATGGATTTGCCTACTTTGATGATACACCTGGCAGTGAGGTAACACCATTAGTCAATTTCAGAACTAATGAGGATGTAGACATTGAAAACTGTACAGATACAGGTGGAGGTTACAACCTGGGTTATACCCTAGCTGGTGAGTGGCTCGAGTATTCAGTGAATGTTGCTAAAGCAGGAATATATAAGCTTTACTTGCGTGTGGCTTGTAATGGTGAAGGACGTAGTATTGCTTTGACAATTGATGATTTACCTTTAGCTTCAAATATAACCATTCCCAATACGGAAGGCTGGCAAAACTGGCAAACAATTACGGTAGAGAACTTAGAAATGACTGCTGGTGAACATATCATACGATTGACAATTGGCAACACCGATTATGTCAACTTAAATTATATGACTTTTGAAGAAGTGATACAAGTGTTACCACCTAACATCACTTTAAACTCGCCAATTAATCAAATCACAGTTGAATTAGGTGAAGTTGTCTCGTTGTCAGCAACGGCTTCTGACCCTGATGGTAACATTGTTGGCGTTTCCTTCTATGCTGGAGATAATTTATTGACAACTGTTAATACCTCTCCCTTTACTTTTCAATGGACCCCTGCTGATGCGGGTACTTATTTAATTTCAGCAGAAGCATTTGACACGGATAACTTGAGTACAAAAACCAATGCTGTAGCAGTTGTTGTTCTGGGAATTCAAGAACCATTTAACAGTTCTCCTCACACCATACCTGGAAAAATAGAAGCGGAAGAATACGATAAGGGGGGGGAAGGTGTAGGTTTTCATGAAGCAAATACCAATGGCAACCAAGGGGGAGCCACGTTTAGGGATGACGAAGTAGACATTGAAGCTACTCAAGATGTGGATGGAGGTTACAACCTTGCCTATACCTTACAAAGTGAATGGTTGGAATATACTGTGAATGTAGCCAATACGGGTAATTACCAGTTAGATATTCGAGTGGCAAAAGATGGCGATGGTGGGGTGTTTCATATGGAAATGGATGGTGAAGATGTGACTGGACCGATAACCGTTCCTAATACATCAGGCTGGCAATCGTGGCAAACCATTACGCTGGAAAACATTAATCTCTCGGCTGGTGAACATGTTATGCGCATAGCTTTTGACACAGACTATTTAAATCTTAATTATTTATCGTTTAAAGGAGTAATTACTTCCCTTCATAATACTGAAAGTAATAGTTTGTCAATATTCCCAAATCCATTTAATAATGAGGGTGTTATAGTTGATTCAGATGCTGAATTTGATTATACAATTACCGATATAAGAGGGAGGGTAATAGAAGTAGGTACTAAAAATGTCCATGGTAAAATTGGCTCGGATCTCGCTCAAGGAATCTATTTTTTGAGGGTTGAGCATGAAAAAGGGACTACAACTCAGAAAATTGTAAGACAATAAGTTTACTTGCTTTAAACTACCTCAAAGTCAAGTAGTACTTTACACTACTTGACTTTTTTTTTGACAACTGATGACTTTTTTATAAGTGCTTCGTAGCCTATAGCATTTTGGGTTTTCATTAACCGACTTCTGTATACCTAATATGCATATTTCTAACTATGACCAACAAATATGAAAACTAAAATTCTACTATTATTAACGGTTGTCTGCTTTAATTTCTTCTCTGTAAAGGCGCAGATAGGTAAATGTAAAGGGAAGTACTTTGGGAACATTACCGCTTATTCTGTCCCATCCAACTATACACAGCTATGGAATCAAACCACTTCAGAAAATGGTTCAAAGTGGGGGTCGTGTGATAGAGGTAATGGTCAATATAATTTTGGTAACTCTGACTTGGCTTATAATACCGCTAAAAACTCAGGTGGAGCTTTCAAATTTCATGCGCTAATCTGGGGAGCACAAGCTCCGTCATACTTAGCCAATTCATCAGCAGC
This sequence comes from uncultured Cytophagales bacterium, assembly GCA_963815495.1. GTDB lineage: Bacteria > Bacteroidota > Bacteroidia > Cytophagales > JAAEPT01 > CAWFGW01. Next base: position 85,377 of record CAWFGW010000008.1, on the reverse strand, counting down.
TCAAATCGAAACAGCAATTAGAAATTGGTACCAAGCTGTGCAAGATCACTATGACCCAATGGGCGGTTTACAAATGATTGACGTTTTAAACGAACCCGTAAATACGCCAATTAATAGAGAGTTAACGAACTTAAAAGCAGGTCTTACCATGGGATACCAAAGAGAAGCGGCTAACCAAGGAGACCGCAACAACCCTTATGGTTGGGCGATTTGGTGTTTTCAATTAGCAAGAAAACATTTCCCTAATTCTGTTCTTTTAATCAACGAATTTAACACAGAACATAACTGGAACAACTGTCGAGCGGAATACATTAGAATGTCAAATGCGATAAAAAATGCTCCTAACTTAACTGATGGAAGAAAAAATTTAATTGATGGTATCGGTTTGCAAGCACACGGTATTGAAACCTTATCTGCCAATGCGTGGAGAGGTTGTATCGATGAAATTTGGGAAAAAACGGGTTTACCGTTACATATCTCTGAATTTGATATAGCGGCAGACCCCAATGAAGCACATCAAAGAACCAAATACCAAGAGTTTATAACTATTGCCTGGGAACATCCACGTGTTGCAGGAATTACACTTTGGGGGTATGTGCAAGGTTCTACCTGGAGACCTGGTAATGAACAAACTGGTGCAAGTGGAACAGATACAGGAATTATGTATGCTAACGGTCAAGACAGACCAGCCATGACGTGGTTAAGACAATATATGGCTTCTCAAACAAGCTTAGCCTGTTGCCCAGCACCAGCACCATTTGCCAATTGTACAAGCTCAGGAAATCCAATAGTTGCTTTAACAGCACCGTTAAATAATGCTGTGTATACCACACCAGCAAATATCACATTAACAGCAACTGCTAGTGATCCGAATGGAACTATTACTAAAGTGGAGTTTTTTGATGGAACCACAAAATTAGGTGAAGATGCAACTGCTCCTTATTCATATACATGGGCAAATGTTGCTTTGGGAGCGCATACAATAACAGCAAAAGCTACAGATAATTCGGGGAATGCTACCACTTCTGCTGCTGTTGCAATTAAAGTGAATGTACCTCAAGGTCCTTACAATGGTACCTTTGCGCTCATTCCTGGAACTATTCAGTTTGAAAATTATGATGTAGGGGGAAATGGTTTTGCATATATGGATGATAGCCCCGGAAGTGAGGTAACTCCAGTGGTTAACTTCAGAACTAACGAGGATGTTGATATAGAAAACTGTACTGATGCTAACGGAGGTTATAACCTCGGTTACACAACAGCTGGTGAATGGACTGAATATTCTGTAGACGTACAAAAACCAGGAGCATATGAAATTAATATACGCGTAGCATGTAGTGGCGCTGACCGTACAATTAGTCTTGCGATGGATGGAACGGATATAGCAACAGATATCGCCATTCCTAACACTGCAGGCTGGCAAACATGGCAAACAGTAAAAATATCAAATGTCGATTTAAAAGCAGGAAAGCAAATTTTACGAATGACTGTGGGTGCTACAGATTATGTTAACCTGAACTATGTCACGTTTGTGTTAACCAAAGAACTCATACAAGAGCCATTTAACAATTCAGCTCACGTAATACCAGGGAAAATCGAAGCGGAAGAATATGATTTAGGTGGAGAAGGTTTAGCATTTCACGAGGCCAATGCTGAAGGTAATCAAGGTGGTGGTACGTTTAGAAATGATGAGGTAGATATTGAAGTATGTACGGATATAGACGGTGGTTTTAATTTAGGTTACACCTTAACAGGTGAATGGTTAGAGTATACGGTGGACGTTACTAGCTCTGGACTATATGATTTGGACCTTCGTGTAGCAAAAGATGGTGATGGGGGAATCTTCCACATTGAAATGGATGGTGTTGATATTACAGACGCCATTACAGTTCCTAATACAGGAGGCTGGCAAATGTGGGAAACCGTTACTTTAAAAGATATCAATCTAACAGCTGGAGCACATGTTATGAAAATCGCATTTGATTCGGACTATATCAACCTCAACTATGTAGCGTTTTCCGATTTGATTACAGGTACGTCATCTCTTATCAATCATCAAATTGAACTCTATCCTAACCCATTTGGAGCAAGTGGTATCACCGTCAAGTGTAGTGGTGAAGCGCACTATCAACTATGCGAAATGAATGGTGTGGTTATCGAAAGTGGACAATTAGACACCACTGCAACCATAGGTTTAGAACTACAAGCTGGTGTTTATCTAATCAAAATCATTGAAGATCAAAAAACTGAAATCAGAAAAATTCATAAACTATAATTGAATACAACTCATGAAGAAACTGATTATTATCATTTTCCTGATTAACTATTATTTAATTAATGCTCAATCCATTAGTAAGTACATTGTCGTAGATCAATTCGGCTATAGACCATTGGCTAAAAAAACAGCCGTAATACGTGATCCAGTAATGGGGAATGATGCTGATGAATCGTTCACTCCAGGCACTTCTTATGCCGTAGTCAATTCGTCCAATAACACGCAGGTTTACACAGGAACACCAACGCAGTGGAAAAATGGTCAAATTGATACGACTGCTGGTGATAGAGCTTGGTGGTTTGATTTTTCTTCAGTGACTACATCAGGAACTTATTATGTATTGGATGTACAAAAAAAATGTACGTTCATATACGTTTGAAATTCGTGAAGATGTTTACAATGAAGTATTAAAACAAGCTTTCCGTACATATTTCTATCAACGAGCAGGTTTTCCTAAACAGCAGCCGTATGCAGAAGCTGCTTGGGTTGATGGAGCCTCTCATATCGGTCCTTTACAAGATAAAAACTGTCGTTACTATAAAGCTATGAATGATGGCGCCACAGAAAAGGATTTGCATGGTGGGTGGTACGATGCTGGAGACATGAACAAATATACAGCTTGGACTTCAGGTTATATAATCGAAATGCTCCGGATGTATGAAGAATCACCTAATGTGTGGACGGATGATTTCAACATCCCTGAATCCAATAATGGTATACCCGATATCATAGATGAAGTGAAATGGGGAATGGATCACCTTTTGAGATTGCAAAATGAGGATGGTAGTCTCATAGCTCTTGTCGGTTTGAGTTCTGCTAGTCCTCCATCAAGTGCGACTGAGCCCAGTAAATATTCAGACGTCAATACTTCAGCTACTAGAAAAGCAGCATCAGCCTATGCTTTTGGGGCTAAGATATTTGAGCAACTTGGCTATGCTTGTTATGCAGACACACTAAAACAAGCAGCTTTGGCAGCTTGGACTTGGGCAGAGGCTAATCCAGATGTAGTTTGGTCAAACTCAGGTACTGGTGTGGGTGCAGGGGATCCAGAAGTGAATGATTACAGTCGCTCAGTGATGAGGTTGGAAGCAGCCATGCACTTATATGCCTTAACCAGCGATGTGCAGTACCGCAATATTTTCGATAATAATTATGAAGAAGTTCACTTAATGCAATGGTGGTACGCCTATCCGTATGAGCATTATGAACAAGAAGTGTTGCTGTATTATACAACTGTACCTGGTGCTACGCAGAGTATTTCTAATACAATCAAAGAGCGTTATTCTGCGGCAATTGCTAGAGAAAACAACTTAGGAGCATTTGACAATGAAACAAGTGCTTATTTGTCATATTTAGACTCATATGTTTGGGGTAGTAACAACATAAAATCGATGCAAGGGTTACAACTGTATGAACTCAAAAAATATGGTGCTAATCCACAGAGAGAAGATGATGCATTAGAAGCTGCTGAACAATATCTTCATTACATACACGGAGTAAACCCTCTTTCTTATTGTTATCTGACTAACATGAATCGGTTTGGCGCTGATAATTCAATCACACAAATTTTTCATAGTTGGTTTAACGATGGTACACCTTGGGATCAGGCAGGTGTTTCTACCTTTGGTCCTGCACCCGGTTTCTTAGCAGGTGGAGCGAACGAAGAATATAACATCGATGGTTGTTGTCCAAATGACTGTGGTAGTGGTGGAAATAATGCACTCTGTAACAACAGTGCTGCACAAATAGCTATTGGGCAACCTGCAATGAAATCGTATGCTGACATTAACGATGGTTGGCCAATAAATACCTGGTCAATTACTGAGAATAGTTGTGGCTATCAGGTCTCTTATATTCGCTTGTTGTCTAAGTTCATTGAAACAAGAGCCTCCAGTCTACCAACAGGTACTCCTGAAGATAATTGTACGATAACCGCACTACACCCAAATAAAAAATCAAGTGGATTAAAAACCTTTCCTAATCCATTTAACAACACCTTTACTTTGCAAACGGATAAAGAATGTGATTATGAGATTTATTCAAACGCTGGTGTTTTATTGGAAAAAGGGACCTGCTTTAACCACTGCGAATTAGGAGAGTCTTTAAACAGTGGATCTTACACTATATCAGTTCACACAAACGATTTGCAAGAAGTGATAAAAGTAGTTAAAAAATAATTTAATGAACTCAATATATAGGGCTTCTGAGTAATCGGAGCCCTTTTTTTGTCTAAAATTTCCTCTGAATATGATTGAAGAGGATTAGTTCCCCTATACTGATGACTTTTTAAAGGTCATTGCGTAGCCTATCAGCAGCATTGAAATATTAAGTAATAAACCATAAGACATTATGAAAAGAGTAAATATTTTACTTTTAATAAATTGCCTACTAGCTACCAATATCATATTTGCTCAAGTTGGACCTGGATTAGGTAACTTAACCTACAATTCAAACGAGCTCTATCGCAGCATTTGGCATTACACAGAAATTAACCATATGGGCTCCACAATGCCTACTATGGTCAACGGCTACTTGATTACCACCTTTCATCCAGATAGTGGACGGCCTCCAGGTGGAATACTCGTATGGGATGTCTCTGATCCTAGAAATCCGAAATTAGTAAAACGGGTATATGACTCTCGCACGGCTTCTTTTAGAGAAATGCATGCGATTCCTCAACATGGCCATTACATTATCTTTCAAGATGGATGTGGCTTTCAAATTTGGGACTTTAGCAATCCACTTGATCCAAAACAAACAGTGAGACATTGTATGGATGGCTATGCACATGATGACTATGGTTCTGCATGGCAAATATCATGGCAAGCACCTTACATTTATATTGCTAACGGAGGCGCTGGTTTTGATGTGATTGATGCCACGGATATGTATAATCCCCGCAAAATCAAACACATTTTCACCCCACGACAAGTAGGTACAATTCAAGCGGTAGGAAATTTACTTTATACCTCGGCACACGACTTAGGCCGCGGAATCACACTCTACGATATTAGTAATCCGTTGGACCCAAAACTAATTAACAGTTATTCCAATACAGAAAACATGTATGCCTCTTCAATGAATGGAAACAGGGCTGTTATTTCAGCTAGAGGAAATGCAAACAATGGTTTATTTGGTACTTATGACATTAGCGATCCAACTAACATCAAAAAAATGGGTTCTCTGGATATTGGGAACCGAGGCGAACAACTCTACAACAGTTCCCAAGACCATTATATCTTTCAAGGTTGTCAAGACGAAGTGGTTAAAATTGATGCGTCAGATCCTTACAACCTAAAAATTGTCGGTCGTGGTCATTTAGTAACAGGTGATGTCGATCATGGACAGGTTACCCCTTTTGGTAATTTGATTTTCGTGGGTAACGATCATGGTTCAGGTAGTGGGTTTTGGGTACACCAAACTGCACGAGATACTAAAGCCCCAGAAGTAAACATGGTGATACCTAAGAGTAATACAGTAAATAGTGCTTTGACTACCCGAATTGGGATGACGTTTACTGATAATATTATGAACGAGTCTATCAATACGAACAATTTTATTGTACGTCCTGTAGGCGGACAAAAACTGAGTGGGAAATTTAGTTATGCCTTTTCAACGGTGAATTTTTCTCCTGATCAACCGTTGAAACCCAATACAACTTATGAAATCCTTCTTCCCATGGGTGGTATAAAAGATATGGTAGGCAATGGGATAGCAACTGAATTTGTCTCTTATTTCTCGACAGGTCCAACTGGAGATTTCCCTCCTGCTGCGGGAGGCACTCCTTGGGTGTTTGAAGAGGATGAACAAATATCCCTATTTTGGAATACTATCTCTAATTCATCAAGTTACATAGTAAAAAGAGGTTTGACACCAACAGGTCCATTTACCACTATTGGGACAGTCACCAATACCATGTATGTAGACACTGAAGTGCAGAACAACCAATACTACTATTACCAAATTTCAGGTGTAAACAGTTTTGGAGAAGGAACGGCTTCTGCATCCGTACGAGCCATGCCCGCTTTGTACATTACAGATTTAGATTGGGCGACTTCAAATAATGCATGGGGGCCAGCAGAAATAGATCAAAGTAATGGTGAAGAGCTAGCCAACGATGGCAACTACATAAAAATTAATGGTCAAACGTATAGCCGTGGATTAGGTGTGCATGCAAACTCTACAATTTCGTATTCGATTTCAGGTAGACAATATCAGCGTTTTAATGCCGATATCGGACTGGATGATGAAGTTGGAACAGGTGGTTCAGTAATCTTTTCAGTACTATTAGATGGAAATGAAATTTACAACAGTGGTCTTATGACGGGTACATCAGCCACTAAAAAAATAGATGTAAGCATAGCTAACGGAAGCACACTTACATTAAAAGTGGCTTCTGATGGCGATAATGGTCTTGATCATGCTTCATGGGGAGGTGCTAGATTTCGCTTGCCTCAACAACCTTTTGCAAATACACCTCACACAATACCTGGTCGAATCGAAGCAGAAGCCTATGATCTTGGGGGTGAAGGATTAGCTTATCATGAAGCCAATGCTAATGGTAACGAAGGTGGAGCTTCGTTTAGAAATGATGAGGTAGATATTGAAGTCTGTACCGATATTGATGGTGGATTTAATTTGGGTTACACCTTAAAAGAAGAGTGGTTAGAATATACGGTAAATGTAACAGTTTCTGGTGAATACAATCTTGATTTACGCGTGGCTAAAGACGGTGATGGTGGTTTGTTTCATATTGAAATAGATGGGGTAAACATCACCGGTCCTATTAGTACACCTAACACTACAGGTTGGCAAAATTGGGAAACAATAACGGTTAATAACCTTAGTCTAACAGCGGGGAAACATGAGATGCGGATCGTCTTTGATACCGATTACATCAACTTAAATTATGTTGAATTTTCTGATCTCATTACAGCAACGAATAATAATGATCTTAATTCTGGGATTCAAATTTTCCCTAACCCTTTTGGTTCAGGTGGAACAAACATTACTGCTAAGGGCGCATTCATTTATACTGTGAGTGATATTCTTGGTCACCAAATAGAGCAGGGTCAAGGTGAAGATTATCTGGAGGTAGGAGAGAGTTTGCCTAGTGGCACTTATTTATTACGTGTAATTACTAAGGATAATAGTATGGACCTGAAAATCATTAAAAACTACTAAACAATCTTTAACTCATTGATTTGAAAAATTTAATTTTCATAGTACTCGGTCTTTCTACTTGCGCAAGCATACTTTTGATTCAATCAATTGGTTTTGAACTACATCAAAATAAACCAGTTGCAAAAGGTGAGTTAGTAACCTTTACCATAGAAAAAGATTCGAGCATTGAGGAAATTCCTTTTATAGCATGGGATTTTGGTGACGGCACGGGGCTGGGGCGGTATAGAAAAAGTCTTACCGCCACCCATCGTTATTCTGCAACAGGTGTTTATCAGGTCTTCGCCCGAATTCAAGGGGAAAATATTCCTTTGTCCGTCACTCAAACGGTGTATACACCATCAACCAATCCTCTACCCACGCGCTCTTCAACCATTGCCATCGATACGTTACGAAATGTGGTGTGGGTAGTCAATGCGGACAATAACTCGGTATCATGTATTGATGCGACAGAAAATCAATTGATTAGAGAAATACCTGTAGGCAAACATCCTCGAAATGTCGCCATTGACGCCAACGGAAATGCCTGGGTAGCTTGTGAAGATGATGCGGTGATTACAGTTGTGAGCCAATCAGGAGATTTAATCAACCAACTATCACTTCCTTATGCTTCTCGGCCTTACGGAATTTGTTTTGATCCACAATTAGAACATTGTTATGTTACCCTTCAAGGAACGGGTGAATTAGTGAAGATAGCCATTTCATCCAGTGAAAAATTGGCGTATGCGTATGTCGGTCGTGCCCCGCGAGGTATTGCCATACCTTCCGATGGTTTAAGTATCTATGTCACTCAGTTTATCTCACCTGAAAGCAACGGTTATGTACGTGAAGTTAATGCTTCTACGATGCAAGTAGCCAAAGAAATTGAATTGGCGTTTGACAATACACCTGATTTTGAGGATCGTGGGAGAGGGGTACCCAACTATATTTCATCCTTGACTATTTCTCCTGATGGTACACAAGCTTGGGTGCCTTCCAAAAAAGACAATGTGGCTCGTGGTCAATTCCGTGATGGGCAAGCACTTACTTTTGATAACACCGTTCGTTCCCAAGTTACACGAATTGACATGTCAACAGGGGAAGAGCTAATTGCCATGAGAACAGATATCAATGATGCTGATTTACCTTGTGCCGTTGAGTTTAGTCCGTATGGTAACATGGCATTTGTTGCGTTACAAGGCAACAATAAAATTCAAATGATTGATGTAAAAACCAATGCCCGTTTAGGTTTGCTTGAACCAACAGGCTTGGCTCCGCAAGGTTTGGTGTTAAATGCAGATGGAACAAGGTTATATGTCCACAACTTTATGTCAAGAACAGTAAAAGTTTTCAACACGGAAGACATTATTTTAGGGAATAATTATGCTTCGAAAGTAGCTGCTACAATCAATACCGTCACTTCGGAACTTTTAGATGCTCAGGTGCTTTTAGGGAAACAGATTTTTTATAATGCAGAAGACCGAAGAATGACCTTTGCTGGATACATCAGCTGTGCAAGCTGTCATTTAGATGGTGGTAGTGACGAACGGGTCTGGGATTTTACAGATAGAGGAGAAGGTTTTAGAAATACACATAGTTTGTTAGGTAGGGCAGGTACTGGAATCGGAAACGTACATTGGACAGCCAATTTTGATGAGATCCAGGATTTTGAAAATGATATTCGAAATAGTTTTGCCGGAAGTGGATTTTTACCCGATTCAATTTTTAACTCCGGAACAGTGAGTGATCCCTTAGGGGATAAAAAAGCTGGACTAAGTCCTGAATTAGATGCCTTAGCGGCTTATGTGAATTCATTGAACGAAGTACATCCCAGTCCTTATCGTAAAGCGGATGGCAATCTGACAGCAGAAGGTATTCTTGGAAAGGAAATCTTTATTCAAGCTGGTTGTGCTTCATGTCATTCAGGGTCTAATTTTTCAGACCGAGCAACAGGTTTGCTTCATGATGTGGGCACCATTACTTCAGCCTCAGGAAAGCGGAGAAATGAGGTGTTAGGAGGGTTTGGTACTCCGACATTAAAAGGAATTTGGGAAACTGCCCCTTACTTGCATGATGGTTCAGCACCAACGCTGTATGATGTGTTAATCACTAAAAATCCTGAAAACAAACATGGCGATTTAAGCACGTTTACCGAATCCGAAATTAATCAACTGATTGCTTTCCTACTTCAAATTGATGAAAGTGATGATGCGATAATTACTGGTGTTTCTAACAAGGCATCCAATACATCTTCATCAGAAATTCGCTTATTACCAAATCCAGCAGCTGAAAAAATAGTTATCCAGCTGAACAAAAAATCTTTACATGCTGAAAACATCATCATTAGAAGTATTGCTGGTGGAAGAATAGTAGCTACAATTCCAATTGTAAACCAATCGGAAATAACAGTGGATGTGCGGAGTTATGTGCCTGGTGTGTACTTTGTCTCTTTTTCAAATAGCCCATCATCAGCTACGAAGTTTATTGTGCAGTAATTATTAATTGATAGATATTTTAGTCAGAACAAACCGTCAATGCTAGGAAAGAAGCAGTCTCCGATTACTGTTGGAGCTTAATAAGAGATCGCTTCAATTCTACCAATAAAGTATGAAGGGTCTCTTTAAAAAACGCTAATTTACATGTGATTGAAGCACGACTCTTAAAGAAAAGTTGTACAACGACTTGTCTCGGCCTCATCAAAAATGCGTGAAGAAATTGGTGAAATGAAGCGGTTAAGAACAAAACACTGTTTGAAGCCAACGTAAATTAACGCAGGTTTGATTATTCTTCATTTGGCGAGTTTGTTTTGTTTGAGCGTAATGCAGCCAATTTTAGCATTTTTTATGCAGCCTTGATTTTTTGGTTACTTTTTCATCTAGGGAAAAAGTGACAAAAAGCTAGATATAAAACATGCTGTAAATTTTAGCCTTAACTTTTTCAGCAAGCTATATTTTACTCGTCATATTAATTTGTGTTAGGCTTACCCAAAAATTAGGTCTCGCGAAGACGAAGGAAACAGCATTTATCTCTCTAATCAAAAAAGCAAAAGAAACAAAGACACTGCTATGATGACTTTTTCTTCAAGCTCGCGTAGCCTATTCGCTTTTGCATTAAAAATTCAATTCAGTCATGAAGGTATTCAGAATTATTCAATTATTGGTTTTAAGTGGTATTGCAGTATTCTCAAATGTTGCATTTGCTCAAGACCCCAACTTTCATGTTTACCTCTCTTTCGGACAATCGAACATGGCTGGAGCTGGTAAAATTGAAGCTCAAGACTTAACTGTTGATAGTCGATTTCAATTTATGAAACCTCAAGACTGTCCCGCTCAAAATCAATTTGCGGGTAATTGGTATCAAGCTGTTCCACCATTGTGGGGTTGCTCGGGTGGTCTCGGTCCGTCAGATTATTTTGGGAGAACCATGGTAGCCAATCAACCGAATATAACGGTGGGTTCTGTGGTGGTTGCAATCCCTGGTTGTAAAATTGAGTTATTCGGTAAAACAGGCTACGAAGGTTTTGATACGTATAATTATGTGCCCGCAAAATATAATGGAAGTGCGTATGCATGGCTACTTGACTTAGCAAAAAAAGCACAACAAGACGGGGTGATTAAAGGTTTTTTGCTTCATCAAGGCGAATCGAATACCGGTGATCAGCAATGGCCTAATAAAGTAAAAGCTGTATATGATAATCTAATTACGGATTTAGGCTTAAATCCTGCACAGACTCCTCTGTTAGCAGGTGAGCTATTATATGCCAACCAAGGAAGTTGTTGCCAAGGACACAATTCCATTATCGCTAAGCTACCAGAAATACTCCCAAATTCGTATGTGATTTCAGCCAGTGGTTTACCTGGACAAGATGTGTATCATTTTAATTCAGCAGGTAACCGAACTTTTGGCGAACGCTATGCACAAAAAATGCTGTCGATAACTCCTGTAGGCCCAACAGTGAATATTACTAGTCCTATAAACAACGCTGCTTTTCCGCTTGGTTCAACGATTACCATAAATGCAAATGCTGCTGGAAACAACAGCACCATTTCAAAAGTTGAGTTCTATCAAGGAGCCAATTTATTGGGTACCGATAATACTAGTCCCTATAGTTTCTCATGGACACCTAACACTACAGGAAGTTATACCATCACTGCAAAAACGACTGATAACTTAGGTAAAACAGCTACTTCAGCGCCAGTGATTATTAAGGTAAACGTACCTCAAGGTTCTTATAACGGAAAGGTACATATCATTCCCGGTTCTATCCAATTTGAACACTATGATGTAGGGGGGAATGGTTCCGCTTATATGGATGATAGTCCTGAGAACACAGGAGGAGCAACTTTCAGAATGGATGAGGCGGTGGATATCGAAAACTGTACTGACGCTGGTACGGGATATAACATTGGTTTTGCCACAGCGGGTGAGTGGTTAGAGTACTCGGTTGATGTAGAAAAATCAGGTACTTATTCGATGGACTTAAGGGTGGCGTGTAGTGGCGATGCTCGAACATTAAATGTCGCGATGGATGGCGTAACCATTGCCAATACTATAGCAATACCCAATACTGCTGGCTGGCAGAGCTGGCAAACAGTAAAAGTCAACAACCTCAACCTTTCAGCTGGACAAAAAATCATGCGTGTGACTATTGGAGAAGCCGATTACATCAACTTAAACTATGTCACCTTTACTCTGGTGAAAGAACTGAAACAAGCACCCTTTAACAATACAGCACATAGCATTCCAGGGCGAATTGAGGCGGAGGAATATGACTTAGGTGGTGAAGGTTTAGCCTATCATGAAGCAAATACAGAAGGTAATCAAGGAAACGGTACTTTCAGAGATGATGAAGTTGATATCGAAGTATGTACTGATGCAGGAGTAGGCTTCAATTTAGGATATACCTTAACAGGAGAATGGTTAGAATACACCGTGAACGTAGCTAACTCAGCAGACTACGATCTAGAGCTTCGTGTGGCAAAAGATGGCGATGGAGGTTTGTTTCACATCGAAATGGATGGCGAAGACCTTACTGGGTCAGTATCGGTACCAAACACAGCTGGCTGGCAATCGTGGCAAACCATTACGTTAAACAAACTTAATTTAACTGCGGGTGAACATATCATGCGTATTGTTTTTGAGTCCGATTATATCAACCTCAACTATTTGGAATTTAATGGTTTAGTTACTGGTGTTTATACTAATAATGAAAGTGGTATAAAACTATTTCCTAACCCTGTAAGTGATGAAACAATGCAATTGGTGGTTGAAGGGACTTTCAGTTATTCAATTTATGATTTAACGGGTGCAGAAGTTGAACAAGGTAAAGGAATGCATCAAAGGACAATAGGTGAGAGGCTTTTGCCAGGTTGTTATATCATACAAATAACCCATCGTGAAGGCCATTCGAGTAAGCGAATACTTAAATATTGAACAATCTTTTTTATTAATAAAAGAAAATAAAAATCTAACGATTAGGTCGATTAGAGTTAACTACACTGGACGCACACATTATATCTTTTCACATTCCCCACTGTCCTATGGAATGCAAAGATACAGTGATTAACTTTTTCCACGTCATTGCGCACGGAACGGTGGAGTGTGGTAATCTCCCTCTTGTGAAAACGTATGTTTGGCTTACGGTGTATGGATTCCGAACACTGGAGATAAAAGTGACCAAATGTTATTCGAAGCGATAAAGTAACTAAACCATCTATTTTTCTCATTTTAACATAGTTTCCTTTTACCTGCTTTCGACCACATTTTTCTACTCATTCCATTCTAGCAAAAAAGACATGGTCATACTGATGACCTTTTTTAACTATTAAAGTAGCCTAGTGGAATTACTAATCTGATTCTTAATAAACCATTTGAAAAATTCAAATCGACTACAAATGAAAAAAATTACAAATTTACTCATTTACATACTTTTGGCAGGATTGTCAAATTTTACATTTGCAGATTATCCAATAGTTAGCTATAGTTATTTGGCCGATCCTGGAGCTATATGGCATGAAGGACGTTTATATGTCTATTGCTCTAATGATAACGAGAATCCAATAGGAGGAAATTCTTACAAGATGAGTACAATTGTATGTGTTTCTAGTGCTGACTTGAAAAACTGGACAAACCATGGCGTTGTACTTGATACTAAAAATGTATCGTGGTCAGGTCTTAGCTGGGCTCCTTCACCGGCCTATAAGAATGGAAAGTTTTATTTGTATTATGGTAACGGAGGTAGTGCAATAGGTGTGGCCGTATCTGACAGTCCAACAGGACCTTTTCTTGACCCCGTAGGTCGTAATATCGCTGATAGCAGAACTCCTGGGGTACAACCTTTTGATGGTTGGTTATTTGACCCTATGACCTTTATTGATGACGATGGACAGGCATACATGTATTTTGGTGGTAATGGAGACAATAACATGCGTGTAGCTCGCCTTAATGATGATATGATTAGTATTAATGGTAACGTTGGAAAAATAAACGTTCCAAACTTATTTGAAGCGGCTTGGTTACATAAGTACAACGGGACATATTATTTTACGTATTCGACAAACCCTTCAAATGGAATGCGAATTGATTATATGACTAGTGATAATCCTTGGTCAGGATTTACCTACGGGGGTGTAGTATCGAATCAACCACCTATTAATAATAATAATAACCACCAAGCGATTGTTGAAATAGAGGGTGAGTGGTATCAGGTGTATCATAACAGAATTGTTGCACGCGACAATCTTGGAACGGCCGAAATGCCATATCATAGAAATCTGGCTATCGATAAATTTACTCATAATACCAATGGCACAATTAATAGGATGGTAAATACTGTTGATGGTGTTAAACAACTTAAATATTTAGATCCTTATGTAAGACAAGAAGGTGAGACAATGAGCAATCAAAAAGGGATTGATGTGGAAGTTTGTAGTGCTGGAGGAATGAATCTTGCTTACATTGATAACGGTGACTGGACAATGATTGAAGGGGTTGATTTTGGATCTGGGGCAAGTGTATTTTCTGCAAGCGTAGCAAGTACCAAAACTGGAGGAACAATTGAAATTCGTACAGGAAGTGCGACAGGAACTTTACTAGGAACTTTGCAAGTTCCAAATACTGGCGGAAATCAAACTTGGAGAACAGTAACAACATCGATTGCACAAACAACTGGTGTGAAAAATCTATATTTGGTATTTAAAGGGAGTGGATCAAGTTTATTCAATGTTGATCATTGGAAGTTTTTATCAAAAGGTCCGATTGTTACTTTAATAGCTCCATTGAGCACCACAGAAGTATTTGCTGGGGATAATGTAACCATCAATGCCACAGCCACACCCAACGGTGCTAATGTAACTGGAGTACAGTTTTTAGTAGATGGTACTTCTATTGGATCAGATAATACAGCACCTTATACTTTCACGTATTCTAATGCAACAAGTGGTTCACACGTTATTGAGGTGATTGCTACGGATGCGAATGGTGACAAAGGATCGGCTAAAGTTACGATCACTGTTAGAATTCCTCAAGGTCCCTATAACGGAACAATACACGCCATTCCAGGAACTATACAATTTGAGCATTATGATGTTGGAGGGAATGGTTCTGCTTATCTGGATGATAGTCCTGATAACACTGGTGGAGCTACTTTTAGAACGAATGAAGACGTAGATATCGAAAACTGTACCGATGCAGGTACAGGTTATAACATTGGTTTTGCTACTGCAGGTGAATGGTTAGAATATACAGTTGACGTGGCAAAACCTGGTACTTATTCAATGGACTTAAGAGTGGCATGCAATGGTGATGCGCGAACATTAAATGTCGCTATGGATGGCGAAATCCTTGCCAATAATGTTGCGATACCTAATACAGCGGGATGGCAAACATGGCAAACAGTAAAGGTAAATAATATCAACCTTACTCCAGGTAAGAAAATCATGCGTTTGACTATTGGAGAAACAGATTATATCAACCTCAACTATGTCACATTTACACTAGTAAAAGAATTGAAGCAAGAACCTTTTAATAGTACTGCCCATATGATTCCTGGTCGAATAGAGGCGGAAGAATACGACTTGGGTGGTGAAGGTTTAGCCTATCATGAAGCAAATGCAGAAGGTAATCAAGGTGGCGCAATGCTTCGAAATGATGAAGTAGATATCGAAGTCACACAAGATGCAGAAGGCGCTTACAATATTGCTTATATCCTTCAAGATGAATGGTTGGAATATACGGTAGATGTGGCAAATACTGGTGAGTACGACTTAGATCTTCGTGTAGCAAAGGATGGTGATGGTGGACTCTTCCATATAGAAATTGATGGAGAAGATGTCACAGGACCGATTAATGTACCCAATACTACGGGCTGGCAAGTATGGGAAACCATCACAATCGAAAAAATCAGCTTAACTGAAGGTGAGCATATCATGCGATTAGTATTTGAATCAAATTATTTCAACCTCAACTACCTTGAATTTAAAGGCTTAGTGACTTCATCTAATTTATTAAGAGATGAAAAAATTGAGCTTTATCCTAATCCTTTTAGTAGTGAAGGTTTACATATCAATCTTTATGGCGTATTCAATTATATGATTTCTGATATGAATGGTGTGCTACTAGAATCAGGAATTGGTTCTAACAAAAAAGCGATAGGTACTTCCCTCGCAAAAGGTGTCTATTTTTTAAAAATAGAATCTGAAAATGGAAGTGTTATTCAAAAAATCATAAAACTATGAAAAATATAGCTTCGACTAGATTACGTTTTGAATTAAGGATCCTAAAATTCACTTTACTAACTATCTTTATGTGGTCAGGCTTTATGAAAGCTCAAACGACAACAATATCAGTCCCTGGTCAAAACAATCCGAGAACAATTTTTGTGTATGCTCCAACAGGACTTCAACAAAATAGGCCTCTAGTCATATCAATGCATGGCTTAAATCAAGATATTAATTACCAAAAAAATCAAGCTAAATGGGAGCTTGTCGCAGATACGGCAAAGTTTGTAGTGGTATATCCAGCTGGTGAAGGAAATTCTTGGGATATCAATGGTACAAAAGATACTGATTTTGTCTTAGCAATTATTGAATCCATGGTAACTCGATATGGAATTGACAGAAACCGTGTATATGTCTCAGGATTTTCTATGGGGGGAATGATGTCGTATAATGTTGCAAACAAAATTGCTGATAAAGTAGCCGCAATTGGCCCTGTGTCGGGCTACTTATTTGGTAATACTGTTTCAAGTTCTCGTCCGATGCCTATCATACATGTACATGGAACTGCAGATGATGTAGTTCGGTATCAACCCTATCAAAACCAACAGGGGGTAGCCGCTATGCTTCAAAAGTGGAGGTCATGGAATCAGTGTCCAGCTACAGGAACACGAACTACACCTTACCCAACTAACAGACCAAATTCTAGGTCGGTTATGGAATATTGGGGCCCATGTAATAATAGTGAGGTTTCATTGATATCACTTGATGGAAAAGGACATTGGCACTCTAATGATGACGCTGGAGTACATACAACCATTGAGCTTTGGAAGTTTTTAAAAAGACATTCACTTCAACCCTCAACCAACCCGAGTGTAAATATTACTTCACCCACTAATAATGCATTATTTACCACGCCTGCAACTATAGCACTAACAGCGACTGCGTCCGATCCTAATGGCACTGTTTCTAAAGTGGAGTTTTATAATGGCACCACTAAGCTGGGTGAAGATGTATCGGCACCGTATACCTACTCATGGACAAACGTACCAAAAGGACGTTATTCATTAACCGCTAAAGCAACAGATAACGAAGGGAATGCCACGACTTCGGCTGTGGTAGTCATCAATGTAAACGTGCCTCAAGGCCCTTATAATGGGGCCGTACATGCCATTCCAGGAACAATACAATTCGAACATTATGATGTAGGAGGTAATGGATCCGCTTATCAAGACGATAGTCCTGAGAACACCGGAGGAGCAACCTTTCGATTGGACGAGGCGGTAGATCTCGAAAACTGTACGGATGAGGGAACAGGCTATAACGTGGGCTTTGCTACTGCTGGTGAATGGTTAGAGTATTCGGTAGAGGTGGCAAAACCTGGAGTTTATGAAATGAATTTGAGAGTGGCATGTAATGGTGATGATCGCACCATAACTATCGCTATGGATGGTGTAGCGATTGCCAATAATATAGCGATACCCAACACAGCAGGCTGGCAATCGTGGCAAACGGTAAAAGTAGCTAACCTCACACTTACTCCTGGTGAGAAAGTGATGCGAATAACTATAGGGG
The DNA here is from genome assembly GCA_963815495.1 of uncultured Cytophagales bacterium. Classification (GTDB taxonomy): domain Bacteria; phylum Bacteroidota; class Bacteroidia; order Cytophagales; family JAAEPT01; genus CAWFGW01. Next base: position 67,653 of record CAWFGW010000008.1, on the reverse strand, counting down.
CTACTGATTATGTGAATTTAAACTATGTCACCTTTGTCTTAACCAAAGAACTAAAGCAGGAACCCTTTAATGGCACTGCACACACCATCCCAGGAAGAATAGAAGCAGAAGAATATGACCTTGGTGGCGAAGGACTAGCCTACCACGAAGCAAATGCACAAGGTAATCAAGGAAATGGGACTTTCAGAGATGATGAAGTAGACATTGAAGTGTGTACGGATGCTGGTGGAGGTTTCAACTTAGGTTATACCTTAACCGATGAATGGTTGGAATACACGGTGGATATAGCCAACACTGGTGCTTATGATTTGGACCTTCGATTGGCAAAGGATGGTAATGACGGTATGTTTCATATTGAAATGGATGGCGAAGACATTACCGGATCGATAAATGTTCCTAACACCGGAGCCTGGCAAACGTGGGAAACAGTAACGTTAGATAAAATCAACTTGACTGCAGGCGAACACATCATGCGTATTGTTTTCGATTCAGATTATATCAACCTCAACTATGTGGAGTTTAAGGGATTAGTGACTCATTTAAATGAAGATGAATTCCAATCTGTGTATCTATATCCGAATCCTTTTTCCAGCGAAGGAATTCATGTTGAAGTATCAGAAACTTCTAGCTATCAAATCGTGAATTTATTAGGTCACGTTTTGGAACAAGGAGTATTATCAGGTGACAGCGGCATTGGGGGAGCATTATCTTCTGGTACGTACATATTAATGCTAACAAATAATAGTGGAGTAAATTTATTGAAAATAACAAAAAAATAATTTTCTGATTTATAGTAATATAACTGTACTATCTTGCAGTTATAGTTGAAAGGCGCTTTGTATAGCGCCTTTTTCATTATTAAATTTTATACTCTTTTAAATGTGTTGATGACTTTTTCACTTTTCAAGCGTAGCATTAAAGTGAAGTGAAGTTTTTCTATAAATCGGTCGTAGGGAAATTTCAGTCAAATCAAACATTACTACCTATCCTAATCTTACACATTCAACTGTTTTGCTAAAATAAAATTAATGTATTTACTCAAAAGTATATTTCTCACAGTCGTTTCATTTTTTATTCTAATTCATAGTTATGGCCAAGTGGTTATCAATGAAATCCAATCCTCAAATTCTTCCTCCGTTGCAGATTATCAAGGTGAATATTCTGACTGGATTGAATTATATAATGCCGGAGATACACCTGTAAATTTATTCGGTTACGGTTTGTCTGACGAAAGTGAAAATCCATACGAATGGGTTTTTCCTAGTATTTCGCTCAATGCAGACGAGTATTTAGTTGTTTTTGCCTCTTCTAAAAACACCGTAGTTGGCACTGAATTGCATACAAACTTTAAGATCAGTTCATCTGGTGAGTCCATTTATTTGACCAATTCTGAGGGCATATTAATAGATAACGCTAGCGCCATTGAATTGACTGAAAACCAAAGTTACGGCAGAACATCGGATGGAGGAGTCAATTGGATTGTGTATTCACATGGTACTCCGGGAGGAAGTAACCTCTCAGGTATAAAACAAGCCATTCCACTCAAACAACCTCAAACAAATTATAAAGCAGGGTTTTACGATTTACCGCTTTCAATCACATTGACTTGTCCTGATAATGGGGCTAGCGTGTATTATTCCACCGATGGATCAAAACCTTATTTAACTTACGCACAGCCTGTCTCAATTTCAACCAGTACTGTTGTGAAAGCTGAGTGTCGCATGTCAGGTGAAACCACGAGTGATGTTAAAACGGATACTTACTTTATCGGGCAAGAGCATGACTTACCTGTTGTTTCACTTAGTTTTAATCCGGATGATTTTTACGGTCTGGATAGCGGCATTTATGTGTTAGGTCGGGACTATGAAAATGCAGCACCTAATTATGGGGCTAATTTTTGGGAAGATTGGGAACGAAAAGTACATTTTGAATATTTTGTTGAGGAAGAAGAAAAAGTAGAACAGGACCTCGGAGTTAAAATTTTTGGCGGCTGGTCACGAGCAAACCCTATGAAAAGTTTACGTTTAATTCCTCGTTCTGAATATGGTAATAGCACTGTTGATTATCCGTTTTTTAAAGATAAACCCTACTTGGATAACTTTGATCAGTTGGTATTACGCAATAGTGGAAACGATTTTAATGGAACGATGTGGTCGGACATTCAAAATCACAAAGCCCTCAGTTCGATTTCTGATGTGGACATGATGGCAGCACAACCCGTAGTTGTTTTTTTTAATGGGGAATACAAAGGATTACATAACTTGAGAGAACGCGTGAATGCGGAATACCTTGGCTCAAACCGTGATTTTTCGGATGAAAACTTAGACTTCCTCGAGTTAAATGGAGGTATAGAATTGCCCAACCAGGTACTAACCAATGAAACTTTAGAAGATCAAATCAAGGAAGGTACGAACCTTGGTTTTATAGCGATGTATGAATTCATTGCACAGAATGATATGACCATTCCAAGTAATTATGAACAAGCAGCGGCTCAATTAGACATGAACAGTTTTATAGATTATTTCGCTGCTCAAATTTATCACATCAACAATGACTGGCCACACAATAACGTTCGCTTCTGGCGTTCCCCCGATTTTGATGGAAAATGGCGTTATATTTATTATGATACTGAATTTGGTAAGGGGTTATACGGGAGTCAAAATACACGAGCGACAAAAGACGAACTGACTCGCGTCATCAATGATGACCGAAATGTACATTCCATGATGTTTAAGTCATTGTTAGCCAACGACAAATTTCGCTATCATTTTATCAACCGTTCTGCAGACTTCATGAATACCATCTACACGCCAACAAACTTTAGAGCCATAGCTGATGAATTGGAAGCAACCATCATAGACGAAATGGGGAGACACGCCCAATTATATGGAGGGAATCGGCAAAATAGTTTAAATACGGTTTATGATTTTATCAATGCCCGACCGTCCAATGCCCGCGGTGATTATACAACTCAATTTGGAACTACACAAAACACAATCATACTCAATGTACTGCCAGAAGGAGCGGGGGTGATAAAAATTAGCACCATTATTCCAGCTACTTATCCTTGGACAGGAGTTTATTATAACAATGTGCCTGTTGTAGTTAATGCGATGACAAATGCAGGCTATGAGTTTTCATCTTGGTCGGGAATTGAATCTTTACTACCCAGTGACACAATAATTTTTTCAGGTACCAGCACTGTGATTACAGCTAATTTCACCGAGACGTCTACTTTTTCGGAGTTAACAATTACAGAAGTCAACTATCATTCCCTAGATGAAGCAAATAATTCAGGCGATTGGTTTGAATTGTATAACAAGGGCAACAAGGATATTGATTTATCGGGTTATGTATTCCGAGACGAACATGTTGCACATGAGTTCATTTTCCCTGCAGGAGCCATACTTGAACCAGGAGCTTACTTAGTAGTGACGCAAGATATAAATGATTTTAAAGTCCGTTATCCTGATGTTACCAATGTGATTGGTGATTTTGATTTTGGGTTAGGAAACAGTGGCGATGAATTGCTGCTGTTTGATATCTATGGAAGAAAAAAATTACACCTCAATTACAATGATAAAGCACCATGGCCAACTTTAGCTGATGGAAAAGGAGCAAGCATCGAGTTGAGGGAGCCAGATTTAAATTACCAGCTTGCTGAAAACTGGAAAGCCAATTGTAAATACGGATCTCCTGGTCAGAAAGCAATTGATTGTACGTGTACAACACATGTTGATTTAGGTGAGGATATTCTGGATTGCAGTGTACCACTAGCAATCAACTTAAATTCCAGTGTTACAGCATCGGAGCTTGAATTTTATTGGTACAAGGATAATGATATAACCTCAAATAACACTTCATACATAGTAACCAAAGGAGGTGATTATGAGGTTGTTGTTATTGATGGTGTATGCATGGTGAGTGATAAGATTAAAGTTATCGAGGAGTTAAAAGTTGATTTAGGAGCTGATGTGTATTTATGCTCTCCAAGCTATCGATTATTTGATGCTGAAATTTCTGTTCCTGGTGTTAACTATCAATGGCAGTATGATGGAGTGGATTACAGCGAAGAAAGTACCATAACGGCAAATTCGCCAGGGGTTTATGCTGTAAGTTTAACGGCAGATGGTTGTGTATCGGTCTATGATCAAGTCGTTTTAAAATCGGGAGGCCCTTGGGTAGAGAACAAAGTCTTTTGCCAAAAAGATGCTGCCGCAACAATATACTTTAATGGAGACGGCCGTTATGAATGGTTTACTTCAGCTGTAGGTGGTGTATCTTTAGGCACAAATGACTCTCTAAACTTAGAAAACCTGGTCTCTGACACCGTTTTCTATGTACAGAACAATTCATTTGAACAAGCAATTGTGGGCAGAACATCCATCGGAGATGGTATAGGTAAACTACCACAGACAGAAGCGTTATTATTTACTGTCTTTAATCCCATGACATTAGTTGCGGTAAGCGTCCAACCTCAAACGATGTTTGGAAATACCAACGTAGTGGTTCGGGTGCTGGACGAGTCGAATAACTTAATAAAAAGCGTTTCCTCATCAGTCAATGGTTTTTCATTAAATCGCATCGTCTTAGACCTTGAACTAGCTCCAGGCAACTATAAAATAGATGCTTATGGCACTAGTGGAGGCGGACGAAATGGAGGTAACTTACTTTATGAAAATGCTATAGATGGGTTTCCGTATCTAAAAGAAGGAATAATTTCAATTACGGGGAACAGTGAAGGAACATCGGCATATTATTACTTCTATAATTTTGAAGTGGAAAAAGGCGAACAAGGCTGCGATAGGGTTCCTTTGTATGTAACAATGAATGACTGTTTATTGACGTCTATTTTTGAGACTACAAGCCCTTCCTTTACCTGTTATCCTAATCCTGCTTCGAGATGGTTAGCAGTTTCTTCCAATGTTCAAAAAATAATCCTGCGTACATTAGATGGTCGAATGTTAATGTCTTCAACAGTTGACAATCATAAAATTCAACTCCCTGAATTAGTTGATGGTTTCTACATTATTGAACTGTGGGGAAATGAAGGACATGAAATACAAAAAATCCAAATTTTTAAGTGATAAAAAAATAGCTATGTAGCTGATGACCTTTTTCTTTTGAATAAGTAGCCCTTCATAATCGACTCATAATTGGTTTACACGTTAGGTACTTAAACAAAGAATAAATGAAAAAACGGTTCTACTTCAATGTTAAGCAAAGGAGCAAATTGATACTATTTATTGGTTTTACAATAAGTTGTATCGTCTCCATATTTACAGCACAAGCGCAAACAGCAACGGTAACATTAACTTCCGAAAAACAGCTCATTAAAGGTTTTGGTGGCATTAATCACCCTACATGGTACTCCGATTTAAATGCGGCAGAAAGAGAGCTCGCATTTGGAAACGGGCCTAATCAATTGGGGTTAACTGTGCTTCGTACTTATGTATCTGAAAACAGTAATGAATGGGGGCTGGGTTTACAAACTGCTCAACGAGCAGAAGCGCTAGGTGTAACAATATTTGCATCTCCTTGGAATCCACCAGCAGGTATGTCAATTACAGTAAATGGGGTGAAAAGAATCAACCCAGCTACTTTCGGTCAGTATGCCGACCATTTAAATAGCTATGTGACCTACATGAAAAATAATGGGGTTAATTTATACGCTATATCAACCCAAAATGAACCAGATTACGCGCACGATTGGACTGAATGGAGTCCGCAAGAGTCGGTGACTTTTATTAAAAATTATGCGAACAGAATAAATTGTCGCTTAATGACTCCAGAGTCTTTTCAGTATAGAAAAAATATTTATGATGCTATTTTGAATGATCCAGCAGCACTCGCGAATGTGGATATTTTTGGTACTCATTTGTATGGTACTCAGTACAGAGACTTCCCTTATCCTTTGTTTGAACAAAAAGGCGCAGGGAAAGAGCTTTGGATGACAGAAGTATACACCGATAGTAAATATGATGCAAATATTTGGAATGATGGGGTTATCAATCAAGACCACCATGCACTTAAAGTAGCCGAGCATATTCATTATGCCATGGTTGATGGTCAATTTCAAACGTACGTATTTTGGCCTCTGCGCAGATATTATGCGTTAATTCATGATGGAAATGCAGATAGTCAAGGGAACACTCCAGCTGCAGCAGGATCGGCCACTAAAAGAGGTTATTGTATGGCACAATTCTCAAAATGGATTCGTCCAGGTTATGTGCGAGTAGATGCAACTAAAAGTCCTAGTAATAATGTGTTTGTTTCAGCATATAAAAAAGATAACGATGTTGTAATCGTAGTGGTAAATAAAAACACTTCTTCTAGAACATTAAACTTATCAATACCAGGCACACAAGTCACTACTTGGGAACGATATACGACTTCAGGTTCAAAAAATCTGGCTAAGGGCACCAACATTAATGCTGGCGGTTCTTTTCAGGTGACGTTAGATGCTGCTAGTGTAACCACTTTTGTAGGCAAAGCATCCCTTGGCACACCAGCTGTTACCATTAACGCACCAGCAAACAATGCTGAATATCTAGTTGGAGATAATGTAACTGTGACAGCTACTGCTTCTGATGCTGATGGCAGCATTGCAAATGTGAAATTTTATAACGGAACAACCTTATTATCTACTGACGCAAACGCGCCTTATTCACACGCCTTAACTAATTTGACAGCTGGTAAGTATACCTTAACAGCAGTAGCCACGGACAATGAAGGTAAATCAGGAACTTCTGCACCCATTACAATAAGTGTACAAGGTCCTTATAACGGAACTGTTCACCCAATACCTGGTACTATTCAGTTAGAAAATTATGATTTAGGCGGTAATGGATTTGCCTATTCGGATGGCAGCCCTGAAAATACGGGAGGAGCAACTTTCCGAATGAATGAGGATGTCGATATTGAAAACTGTACGGATGCAAATGCTGGTTATAACATTGGTTTTGCAACTGCTGGTGAATGGTTAGAATACACAGTTGATGTAGCTAAAGCTGGTGTCTATGATTTGGATTTACGTGTCGCATGTAATGGGGACGATCGTACCATCAGTGTCGCGATGGATGGTGCTACCATAGCCAACAATGTTGCTATTCCTAATACGACTGGGTGGCAAATATGGCAAACAGTAACAGTGAATAATGTCAACCTTACACCAGGTAAAAAGGTCATGCGGGTAACGATTGGCGCAACTGACTATGTAAACCTGAATTATGTCACATTTACTCTCGTTAAAGAATTAAAACAAGAGCCTTTTAACAGCACTGCTCATACCATACCTGGCCGTATAGAGGCAGAAGAATATGACCTGGGAGGCGAAGGTCTGGCTTACCACGAAGCAAATGCAGAGGGTAACCAAGGTGAAGCACCATTCCGAAATGATGAGGTAGATATTGAAGTAACTCAAGACATAGATGGTGATTATAACATTGCTTATATCCTTCAGGATGAATGGTTGGAATATACGGTTGATGTGACCAACACGGGCGAGTACGACTTAGATATCCGAGTAGCGAAAGATGGCGATGGCGGTTTATTCCATATTGAAATGGACGGTCAGGACGTAACCGGAGCGATTAATGTACCTAACACGGCAGGGTGGCAAACGTGGGAAACCATTACTTTAGAAAATATCAGTTTAACGGAAGGTGAGCATATTATGCGATTAGTCTTTGAATCTGATTATTTTAACTTAAACTATCTTGAGTTTAAAAGTTTAATTACTTCTTTAAATGCAAATGAGTTGAGTAGCGTAGAGGTTTACCCAAATCCATTTACTAATAATGGACTTAAAGTTAAGGTGATAGAAGAATCAAACTATCAAATTTACAACACCACGGGTGTCTTAGTAGAACAAGGTCAATTAAATAAGAACGAACTGGTAGGGAAAGATTTATCTGAGGGAATTTATATTCTCACAATCACAAACAGCAGTGGATCAAAATCGATGAAAATTTCGAGACAATAATTAAAAAAAACCACTTTAAGACTTCATCCGTGCAGGTTATAATTAACCTCACTGATGAAGTTGTTTTAAAGCGAATTTATTTCAGAGCATTTTTAATTTTTTATCTTTTCTCAACTTAAATAAGGAATCCATTTGATTAACATGACAACACGGATAGTTTAGCTAGTTTAAATCAGAAACTATACAATATAATTATGGGGTGGAGGATTATAGTCTATTAGTACCCTTTATCAAGTTAATTTAAGTGACAGTGATCCTTTCGATTGAATTTTTAATCAGTGAGAGAGGTCTATTTTATGCTGTGTTATTTTTCGTTATACCTGATTAAGTTATACTGGATTAATTGATTTCCTTCAGTCCAATTGTTACGAATGATTCCCACACCAGGACAAATGAAGTTTTCAACGTGATAATTAGTTGATCCCACTGACTTTATTACATAGCGATAGGTTTTGAATGTACCCGCAGCGGTAGTCATTTTTGTAACTTTATTGTCAACAGTAACCTCGTTATCATAGTATATTTTATAGATTTGAATTTTTGAAGAGGGATTTTTAAAAACAAGCGTTTCCAAGAATTGACCCTTGTTATCGACTTGAAAGGAATCGAGTTCAACTTGCCCTTTGGAAGTATTTCTGACAGTAAAGTGGGAGCCAAACTCATCTAAGTAAAACCATTTTTTATCATTAATTATCTCAGAGAATAACACTTTATTAGTTACGGTATCTCGTGAGACTTCTTTATCGTTTACAAAAGTTACTGCTTCATATACCCACTCCTTATTCGTTTTTAAAGGAATAAGTTCCTGAGCAAAGCTGAATGAAATTGTAAGAAAAGATAGTGTTATGAGAAGAAGCTTATTTTTCATTGGGTTATTATTTCTCGCTAGGTCGCAATTGCATTGCGACTTCATCTTTATGTGTATTTATAATACATTTACAATAACTCAACTTCAATCACTCCTAATTCTCCACAATAATTTCTGGCACTGCTATACACATAATCTTCTGATCTACTCACAAAACCACCTTCTACTGGATTATTATGAATGTAATCTAACTTCGTATCTAAAAAGCTACTTGTCTCTATTAGTTTTGCATGATAGCCTTCTTGCCAAAGAAGATAATTACTTCCTCTTTTAGTTCTTTGTGCTTCATATTCAAACTTGTTCAACAACCATTCTTTTCTACTTTCAGGTGTTGTTTTTATTAATTCTATTAGCTGCTTTGAAGTGTGCTTTTTGAGGTCTCTAATTATCCCCACTAAATCTTTTCCTACTTCGGCACTTAGTATTGCATGTATATGGCTAGTCATAATTACTTATGCATGTAACTTTAACCCTTTGTTACTTTTACAATATTCAAATGATTCAATAATACAGTCTCTGTAAACATTTCTAACAAATAAATCTACCCAACCTACCATAGTAAAAGTGACAAAGTACAACCCTTCTTTATCTCGTATTTTATACCTACTCCCCATTTTAAAAAATAATAATAGTCTAATGTAGTAAAACCGCATTGCAAATGCTATGAAAGATCAGGTCGCATGTCACTTCGTTATATGCGACCTAGCGGGATGGTTGTAATGCTTTTTTTGGGTAGTTCAGAAATCATAACCTTATCATTGTCATTAAAGTCACTCATTTTAGATACCATATCACCATATGGTGATATAGCGGTTTTTTTTCATTGTGTTATTATTTTACGCTATGTCGCAATTGCATTGCGACCTCATCTTTATGTGTATTTATAATACAATTAAAATAGCTCAACTTCAACTACTTAATTCCCTACAATAATTTTTGACACTACTATATACATAATCTCCTGTAGCAAAAACCGCATTCCAAATGCTATAAAAGATGAGATCGCATGTCACTTCGTTATATGCGACCTAGCGGGGGTAGATGAATTTTTTATATTCTTCAACTACTTTTTTTGAAAAATTTAATGACCAATTATTATCTCGGGATAACCTCTGAGTCGAATGTCACTTCGTTATATGCGACCTAGCGGGTGCTTTCCCATAAGAGTAAATCTGTCATGTATTTCTAATTATTACTAATACTCAAATATAAGTATTGATCATATAGCTTTAATATACCCGTCTAAAATAACTAAAAAACTAAATACAGTTAATTAAACTAGGCTAGGTCGCAATTGCATTGCGACCTCTCTTTATGTGTATTTATAATACATTTACAATGGCTCAACTTCAACCTCTTAATTTCCTACAATAATTTTTAACAGTACTATATACATAATCTATAGTAGCAAAAACCGCATTACAAATGCTATAAAAGATGAGATCGCATGTCACTTCGTTATATGCGACCTAGCGGGATTTCCTGTCTTAAAAATTTTTTTAGAAGGAATGTTCACTTTTCAACTACTTAGTTTGTCTTGTAAACTAACATAAAAGAAGTTATATATGAGAAGTTTTTACAACCAAAAAATAGCATGTATGTTATTAGTCATGCTTCATGTATTCACTACCCATGCACAAGTGAATCTATCAACTAATTTCATATCTCAGGTGGATAAAAAAGCACCTTTGCACGATGTATGGCAGGTAGCAAACGACATTGCTCCAACGTATGAGGGAAGCAGAGATGACGCACAAATTCGCCCAGATTTGAAAATGAATGTCATAAGGCTTTCAGGTGGGGTAGGCAGTGGCACAAAAGATTTAGACTACGACATGGTTCGGTGGAGTAATGCAGCCAATGATTATGTGTATGATTTTAGTCGTTTATTGCGTGTAATCGACAAAGCTGAAGAGCATGGTGATGAAATATACCAACTTGTGATCGATAATGTGCCATGGTGTTTTCAACGTGGTTATACGTTTGTGGAGTTAGATAAATACAATTACGATGGTGTTCATTTTCGAAAGTTTGAAGAAGTAGAACAATATGGGAATGCTTTGCCACCCTCTGATATGACCGAGTATCGCCAATATGTAGAGGCTTTGATGCAAACTTTAGTGGATGAATATGGAATCCAACGAGTGAGAAAATGGCGTTTTAGAGTAGGTTCTGAGATAGAAAGCCCAGGTCACTGGAAAGGTACGGCTGAAGATTTTGTCGCCTACCTTGATGTTTCGATGAGAGCGATAAGGAAGGTAGTGCCCAATGCTCACGTGGGCGTACATACTAGAGAGCCGAATTATCGGGCTGTTAGTCATAGAGGAGTAAATTACAAAGGAGAGCCATTTGTGTCTTTTCACAGAGAAATCTTAAATCACTGTGCTAAAAATAATCTTAGAATTGATTCTTGGGGACTGTCTTATTATATACAGTTTGATAGACCAGGTTCATTTGATGTTTCAGAATCATATTATCAACATTCTATTGCTGCACTTGTCAATCACCCACAGTGGGATGATAATACCGAAATTAACTTGGAGGAGTTTAAAGCTACCGCCTCTTTTAGGTCACCAGATGGACGTTTTGCAACCCTCAAATCAGAATCTTCTCATGGTGAAGTAGCTCATATTGCTATGTCAAACCTTTTCTATAGGCATAAGGAATTAAATCAAATTCACCGTTGGCTGCAGTATAAAAATGTTAAAGATGATATTGCAAATAGCGAGTTGTTGTCAATGGTTGGGAATACACGTTACGAAACACGAGTTAGTGGAAAACCAGACCATGCTTCTAACATCATCGATGGTATTTTTTCATTTAACGAAGGGTCAAAAACCATCGAAGCACTGATTTATAATTACAACGAAGAGTCAACTAATTATGTCGCGGCTCAGGATGTTACTTTATCACTGATAACTGATTTACCTGTTGGAACTACGGTACGCTATCGTACAGCACAGTATACACGGTCTCATAATAAATTACAAAGTTTTACAAATGAACCGTTTTTCCAAAACAGCTGGTACATTGATGGGACAGAAGTGGGACAGAGATTGGGAGAAGCATCACGTGTACTGAAAGATGATATATATAATAACCGATACAGGGATTATGATGGCCATTTGAAATATGGGTTCGGAGGTTGGTTGCAGACAACCACGGTAGCACGCTCTGATGGTAATAGTAACGGTTCGGAAATAGCAATAGGAACCAGCTTGTTTTCATTTTCTTTTAGAAAATTTGAGTTTAGCTGCGAAGCATGTAATCAACAAAATGAAGCACCTCAAGTTGCCTTTAGCACCCCTACTAGCAACCTCACACTTACTGAAGGTTATACGCCTTTTAATGTACTAGCCAATGCCACAGATGCTAATGGACTAGAAGATATATCGAATGTACAACTACTCCTTGATGGAACACTAATAAGACAAGAAATCGTAGCACCGTATGAGTGGAACCACAATGCAACGATAGTAGAAGACGATGTGTTAGACAATCTATCACTAGGGACACATGTATTGAAGTTAATAATAACGGATAAACAAGGAGCTACTGGAGAAGCTACGTTGACCGTAACTGTCATTGAGGCGAATAAAAAACCACTCCTTAGTTTTACTAAACCTGTTAATAACCAGATATTTGACGAAGGGACATCAGTGGTAATAAATGTGGCTGCCTCAGACCCAAATACCAATGGTAGTATAGCAAATGTGAAGCTCTACCTTGATGGAACATTCATCCGTCAGGAAACTTTAGCTCCTTACGATTGGAACCACTCGGATCACCCAGAAGACGCAGTTTTTAACAACCTTTCTGTGGGAAGTCATACACTTAGAGCGGTTGCAGAAGATGATCAAGGAGCTACGAGCGAAACGACTATTTCGATTGAAATTTCTCCTATAACTGGAAACAGTATGGGTATGGAAGATGCTGGTTTATCTATTTATCCCAACCCAACAGCCTCAACGGTTAATATTTCTCAGGAAACGCCTTGGAGATTGTTAGATGTTTTCGGTGTCGAATTAATGAATGGGAACGGAACTACTGTAAATATTAGTGATTATTCTTCTGGAGTATATTTTATTATCATCAACAATCAATCACACAAAGTGATTAAAGAATAGAAATTTTATATAAATATAAATCCCCACTACATGAAGTAGTGGGGTAATTCAATTAACATGTAAAGAAACTCACCCAATGGCACAAGGACCGCTCCGCTTAACCTTTCGCTATGTGGGTACTAGTTTTTAAATCAGTATTCTCTATTGAGTAACTCTCGTATGTTTGGTGATAAGAAAAATAATATAATTTTCTGATATTTAAATAGGGCAAGAGATTGGGTGACTCTAGATACGGGTTTCCGATATCGTCCCTCAGGTTTTTCCTTGTCCTATTTGATAACCAGTTCTAAAAGCCAGAACAGTACCACAGGAATATTTATTATGGATATAATCCTGTATTCACACGAGAGAAGGCAAGAGAACTTTAATTGTTAGTATCATGAAAAAAACTATTCGACAAGCAGTGGGAATTGATATTTCCGCAGATTCATTTATGGCTGCTATATGTTCCATAGATGAGGATCAAAATTCTGTTATTTTATCCTCTAAGTCTTTCGCAAACAAAAAACTAGGGTTTAACAACTTTCTCAAATGGACGGAAAAGTTTTTATCAAGGGATCTTGATACACTTTTTGCAATGGAAGCAACAGGAGTTTATTTTGAAAAACTTGCTTATTTTCTATCTAGCGAAAAAAAGAAAGTAGCTGTCTTATTACCAAACAAAGTAGTCCACTTTGCTAAAACACTTAATGTAAAATCCAAAAACGATGCTATTGATGCAAAAGTCATTGCTCAATTTGCCGTTGAACGTAAATTAGACGCGTGGTCTCCACCTTCAGAAAACTTAAGATATATCAAACAACTCTTAAGAGAACGTGAGGAACTCTTAAAAGAAAAAATTCAAATCAATAATCAACTGCACAGCAAAAAAGCAGCCTTTCAGTTTAATTCATCATCAATGAAAAGGGCAGAAAAGAGAATTAGATTTATTGAAAAACAATTGGGTGAGATAATGCAAGAAATAGATGAACTCTTAAAAGTAGATAGTGAGCTGAATGAAAAAGTGAAAAAGATAACCTCTATAAAAGGAGTTGGACAACTCACTATTCTAATAATTTTAGCGGAAACAAACGGATTTGCATTAATAAAAAACCGAAAACAGCTAGTGAGTTATTGTGGTTATGATGTGGTAGAAAGACAGTCTGGAACTTCTCTTAATGCAAGAAAAAGAATATCTAAAAAGGGAAATAAGTTTATCCGGAAGGCTTTACACTATCCAGCTCTAAGTGCTATTAGACATGATGAAAGACTTGGAGCCTTTTATAACCGAATAAACGAAAGGAATAAATCTAAAATGATTGGTGTAGTTGCTGTACAACGCAAACTACTACTCTTAATATATGCATTATGGAAATCAGGAGAAGTATACAATCCTAATTTGACATCGGGTGATTATGAGATTAAGGCTTCTTTCGGTATTTCTCCAAAGGAGAAAATAGTAGAACAGGCTATTGCCTGCTCTACACTAGATAGACTTCGGTTCGATAATCGACTGAAGACTTCTTTCGGTTCTTAAAATTAATAATAAAATATTTATATCCTTTCAGTTGTATTTTAACACAGTACCTGAGCGGGGAAAAAACTCACTTAGAATCACTCCTTTTATAACTCAATACATCAGACCAAAAAATAGAATCATAAAAGGTTACTTTCTGATTTCTCATATGTTCTTAGTAAAAAATAGCATATGGAAATTCAAAAAAATAAAGCTGCCTTTATCGTGTTTTTATGGATAACCGCATTTTTCATATTAAGTGTAAAAGCCTTTTCTCAAACCTTAGCTTTCCCAAGTGCTGAAGGTTTTGGGCGTTTTGCTACTGGCGGTAGAGGTGGTGAAGTGGTGCATGTCACTAACCTTAACGATGCTGGGGCGGGTTCATTGAGAGACGCCATCAGCAAACCCAACCGCATTGTCGTTTTTGATGTAGGAGGAATTATCAACATCACTTCACGGCTTGTTGTTCAAAAAAATATTTACATCGCTGGGCAAACCGCACCAGGTGATGGCATTACTATTTATGGCAACGGTGTGGCGCTCAACAGCAGTTCGGGCAACAGCATTATCCGCTACATACGCATTCGTATGGGTGAAAATGGCGATTACAGAAAAGATGCTTTAGGGATTTCAGACGGACAAAACTATATTTTTGACCACGTCTCCATCAGTTGGGGGTGGGATGGTACGGTAGATGTCAACGGCTCCAACATCGACAACATCACCTTTCAGGATTGCATCATCGGACAAGGTATTGATATCGTTGGTCACTCCACGGGTGGCTTAATGCAAAGTGGTAAATGGTCGGTCATCCGTTCCCTTTATATTGATAACGAAACCCGAAACCCCAAAGGAAAAGGCACCCATGAAGTCATGAACTGCGTGATGTATAACTGGGGTTCGAATGGGTATATTATGGGTTCTAGTGAAGGGGTATCAGAAGTCAATGCCGTGGGGAACACGTTTATTTACGGTCCTTCGAGTAGTTCAAACTCACACATCACCGGAACGACACCTTCTTTCCGTGTGTATGGTGCCGATAACTGGGTAGACGCCAATAAAAATGGTGTGTTTGATCCCAGCTTATTAACCGATTACAAGACAGCTACAAAAGTTAATACGGCCTACAATTACGATGGCATGAAAAAAGTAATGCCGGCAAAAGAAGCGTTAGATTATGTGTTGGTAAATGCCGGAGCATCACGACCACATGATGCGGTAGATAAGTTCTTGATGAATGAAGTTCGCTCGTATGGCACCAAAGGACAAATTATCAAACGGGAGTCTGATAATGGAATTCCGGGAAATGTGGGTATCGTAGCCAATGGCACACCGCCTTTAGATACTGACCGTGATGGTATGCCCAATGAGTGGGAGCAAAGCAGAGGGCTAAACCCCAACGTAGCGGATGATAAAGGTGACGATGACAACGATGGTTATACCAACATTGAAGAATATTTAAGCTGTTTGGTCGGTGAAAGCGATGACTGTAATGTAGGACCTGTTATAGACTGCAATGGCGTAGAAAATGGTGAAGCTTACTTGGATGATTGTCAAACGTGTGTAGGAGGTACGACAGGACAAAAAGCCTGTTACCTTGATTGCAACGGAGTAAAAGATGGAAAAGCACTCGTGGATGATTGTGGTACTTGTGCAGGGGGAACTACGGGTATAGTGGCATGCACTAGTGCGTTAGAAGGGGAAGATTTTTGTGACGCTGTCGGTATATTTGAAGACAAAAACCTCGGCTTTCATGGAGAAGGCTATTTAAATTTAGACAATGCCATCGGATCAAATGCCGCTTGGTATTTGGTTTCGGATCTTGCTCAAACAGCTACCTTGGGTGTTCGTTATGCTAACGGGAGTACTGCAGCTAGAGGTGTATCTGTAGCTATAAATGGTACTCAACAAACAACACTAGCTGGTACCCCCACAGGAGCATGGACGACTTGGGTCACTACGAAAATTTCGGTTAATTTAGTTAAGGGAGTGAACAAACTGGTACTCACTTCCACTACTGCGGATGGGGCTCCTAATATTGATCAAATTATATTTACTAATACAAGCTTATATGCGAGTGATTGCTCGGCAGATTGTAATGGAACAATTGGTGGCGATGCATATATAGATGAGTGTGATGAGTGTGTGGGTGGAACAACTGGAAAAACGGCTTGCACTAAGGATTGTAATGGGGATGTCAATGGAACAGCTTATCTGGACGATTGTGACGTATGTGTAGGGGGAAATAGTTTATTTAAACCTTGTGTGTCTAGTTTGGAAGCAGAGGAGGCATGTACTGTCGATGGAATTGCCTTAGAAAGTATTAACCAAGGATTTTCTGGAGCGGGCTTTGTGAACACAGACAATGCGCTGGGTTCTTCCATTTCATGGGTGTTAAACAGTACTACTGCCCAAACGGCTACACTTACTTTTCGTTATGCGAATGGGGGAGAATCTTCGAGGGATGGTGAGATAATGATTAATGGAGTTTCAATAGGTAATTTGTTACTGCCTACTACAGAAGAGTGGCACTCCTGGAACAGTGTGACAACAACCATAGACTTAAAATCAGGTGAGAATGAATTATTGCTTAAAGCGACTACCGCGGATGGATTAGCCAATATAGATTTTATTACCTTTTCAGCTGGAGTGAGTGACGCCATGTGTTTAATTACCGTAACTGATGATGAGATTATCTTAGATTCTGGAGTATATCCAAATCCTACGCAGAATAAAGTACACTGGAAAGGAGAACAAAACTGGATTTTAATCTCCTCCAAAGGAGAGGAATTAATGAGAGGAAAAGGTTTTGAAGCAGATTTATCTAACTTAACTAATGGGCACTATATCCTTCAATTGGATAATACCACTCATGAAATCGTTAAACAATAACAATTAGAAAAAACTTTTTTATCTGAAACTCACCAAATTATATTTGGTGAGTTTTTTTTATTGAAGTCGTAGGTCGTGTATCTTTAAAAACTGATACTGCTATCATTTTTTTTATTCATTCATTACTTTTTTTAATTGAAAATGTATTAGAAGTGAATTGGTTATACTCTAATTATTTTACAGATGAAATTACCTTTAAACATAATCTTGTTAGCTCTTATAACACTGTTTTCCTCAATACCCTTAAAAGCACAAATCCCGTGGTCTCAGAACGAACCCCGATTAAGGGATCCTATTCATGACCCTACCGTTTATCGTGATGAGGATGGGCGGTATACCATGTTTTCTACTAACAATCTGATGCGGGTGTACCAATCTACTGATATGGTGAACTGGTCAAGTCCGGGGCGTATATTCAATACTATACCTCAGTGGTTGAGAAACATCACACCTAATTTAGGTGATCTTTGGGCACCGCATATTACAAAAATGGGTGGTCGTTATTATGCTTACTATTGTGGGTCTGAGTTTGGGACTAATACTTCAGCCATTGGATGTGCTGTTTCTAATAGTTTAAATCCCAATAGCCCAAATTATGGTTGGACTGATCTGGGATTAGTAATTGAAAGTAGAGGACAAAATTTTAATGCGATTGACCCTGAAATTATACAAGCTGAAGACGGAAAATGGTATATGATGTTAGGCTCGTTTTGGCAAACAGGTATCCGAATGGTTGAGGTGAATCCAAATACGGGTAAACGAACTTCAGCTAACAATACCATATATGCGTTAGCCGACCGTAATGGCGGTGCTATTGAAGGACCTTCTATCGTTTTCCACAATGGTTATTATTACCTTTTTGTAGCTTATGATAGATGTTGTGCAGGAGCGGAGAGCACCTACCGAACCATGGTCGGTCGTTCACAAAGTATTACAGGCTCTTACCGCGATAAAAACGGCAACGATATGCGTGATAATGCTGCTACAGAAGTATTATCTGCTTACGATCGTTATATCGGAACAGGACATGGTTCAGTTTTTAAAGACAACAGGAGAGATTATTTTGTGCATCATTATTACGAGGGTAATTTTCCACGGGTACATTTTAGAGAAATCGTTTATGGAGATGATGGATGGCCAATTTTGACACAACCATTCATAGGTAGAAGACAAGCTTATGAAGCCGAGCATGCCAAAATTACCAATGCTGCATGGAATACAGGAAATGGTGCTTCCAACAACAGTTATATCGGAAATATCAACTTTGCTGATAGTAGAGTAAGGTTTGATTTAGCCGCATTACAAGGCGGCACTTACAACCTCCGTATTCGCTATGCTGCCGGAGATGGAGCGGCAAGTCATTTTTTATCCGTTAATGGACAAGAACAACAGGTGCAATATCCTGCTACAGCAAATTGGGGACAATTTCCGCAAGGACAAACGGTAACGGTACCCGTTACGCTAAAAGAAGGATATAACAGGTTGATATTTCGTTTAGGGACAGGTTTTGCTGAATTAGACAGAGTCGATTTGATGCGTCCAGCTGTAAATGTGATTGAAGTTGGTAGTGTAGATGATGGAGTAGGACTTACCTTTAGTGGAGACAACAATGCAATATTGAAGCCAGGTGCATGGGCAAAAGTTGAATATGTTGATTTCGGAACTGGTGGATTCAATGCTGTTACGATTAAAGCAGCTGGTAACGCTAGTGGATCTCTTAAAATCAGTATCGATGGTCGCAATGGATCAACTAACGCAACGGCAACTCTAAATTTGACTGCTGGTCAATCGTATCAATTGACTCTTCCTAACGCTTTCTCAGCATTGAAAAATGAGCATGATGTATATATAGAATACACAGGTTCAGGTAATGCTTCATTGGATGAGATACTATTCGGAAAGGGAATAATTCCACCAGTGGATTGTAATGGTGATGCGTTTGGAACAGCATCATTGGATGACTGTGGTGTGTGTGTAGGTGGAAACTCATCAAATTTATCATGCACAGGTAGTTTGGAAGCCGAAGAGGTGTGTGAGGTAGATGGAATAGCCTTAGAAAGTACCAACAACGGGTTTACAGGTTCAGGTTATGTAAATACAACCAATGCAGTAGGCGCTTATGCTTCATGGGGAGTAAATAGTGCAACAGCACAGACGGTGACTTTTAGTTTCCGATATGCCAATGGAGGAACTACTTCCAGAGACGGTTCCATTAGTGTAAATGGAACAAATGTAGGGGCTATCGTACTTGCTCCAACAGGTGCTTGGACAACTTGGCAAACAGCTTCAGTAAACATTCAACTCGAAAAAGGTTATAATGAAATTGTGGTGACTGCTACAACAGCATGTGGTCTAGCTAATATAGACAAACTATCATTTTCCAGCGGAGTAACAGATGCTCAATGTGGGGTAATTACCACCATAAGGACTAATGATTTGCAAAACATCTCTGTATATCCAAGTCCTACTACGGCAATTCTTACTATAAAAACGAATGATGAAGTGAATTGGAAACTGTACAACCAATTCGGACAAGAAATCCAAAAGGGTGAATCTACTCAATTAGATCTATCTGATGAGGTAAAAGGAGTGTATTTATTGAAAGTAAATGATTTGATGTTTAAAGTTGTTAAACAATAAGTCTGTGAAATTGAATCAGCTGGTTGTTTATCTAATTGTGTTTTGGATGAAATTGCATTATCAGGAATTTATTTCGTCAAGCTAGTTTCCAAAAACAGCATACAGGAAGAGGTAGTTTGGTTTTTTATGGAGACATAGCGTTAGTAATTTTATAAAAGGTTAATTATTAAAACATTAAAAATGAGAACATGAAGAGTTTAGGAAAACAAGTATTATTTATTGCTTTAATGGCAATGTTCGTAATGAATGCCAAAGCCTATGATAATGAGGTTTGGTCATCTGGTAACACCTATTATTGGAAGATTAACGGTGCTGAGGCTGGTAGTTCTTCGAATCTTTCTACGGCCATTAGTAGCTGTATAGGAAATAATCGTGAAGTGCATATTTTAACAAGTGGAACGTTAACAAGTACACTTACTATACGTAGCACAAACGTAAAATTATTTTGCCACGGCAACACACTTACCTGTAATTTTACTGGATCAGGTATTATTAATAATGGTAATAACGGATTAGAGATTCACGATTTAACCCTTCGCAATGTAGTAGGTGGCTATGGTATTCGTAGTAGTGCAGCGAGCAACCTTAGATTTACAAATCTTACATTGATTGACATTGGCTGGCTGGGTATGCGTATTGACAGTAGGACGAGCAATCCATGGAATTACACCATATACAATGTATATATGAAGGATTGCCACTTTGAAAATACCGGAGGTCACGGTCTTGAATTTTATAGTATTGATGGCTTAACTTTAGAAGGTACAATGACTGCCCGACATACTGGGGATTGTGGTGTATTGCTTAACCAATGTTCTAATGCTACTATTGAAACCGTAGATGCCTACGATTGTAACTGGGGTGGTGGTTACGCAGGTTTACGCTATGCCAATGGATGCTCAAACGTAACTACTAATCAACTTTATGCAGACCGCTGTGGTAGAGGTTTTTTCATAGTTCAATCAGGCCCTTCTGTAAATTGTCATGTAAACAATGTACAAATTGGTGAATGTTCCGGTTTGGGTATTTGGATAGAAAGAGGAACAAACTGTAGTGTTAAAGCTGGCTGTAGTAATTCTCCTGTTTCTGTTTCCGGTACAGGCAGTTATGCTAATGTAAGTCAAAACTGTGAAGTAGCACCAGATTGTAATGGAACGCCTGGTGGATCAGCTTATTTAGATAATTGTAATAGATGTGTAGAAGGAAACACGGGAATAGCACCATGTGCAACGTCACTGAATGAAGGCATCTATCGTATACATCCAGTGCATTCAAATCTTTGTTTAACAGATAATAATCCCTCTACACAAGAAAATTGCACAGATGTAGTGGCTCAATATTGGGAAGTAATCCGAAACGGTAATAATTACCAAATCAGATCATTGGGTAACGATCAATTCCTGAGCCCAGGAAGTGGTGTTCAAGGTGAAAACACAGGAATATCGTCATCGGCCGTTTTGTTGTCTTTGGGTGATGCCGGAAACGGAAACTATTACATACAATCAGCAGATAATCCAGATTTGGTATTTGATGTTTTAAATATATCTACAGCAGTAGGTGAGCCATTAATCTTGTGGGAAAATACAGGTGCAGATAATCAACGATTCCGTTTTGAGTCTGTATCCGTTGTTCTGGACTGTAATAGAGATATCAACGGTTCTGCCACTTTAGACGATTGTGGTATTTGTTCAGGAGGAAATACAGGAGTTGATGCCTGCGTGGGTGCTATGCAAGGCGAAGATTTTTGTGAAGCTATAGGTGTTTTTGAAGATAGTAATGAAGGATTTATGGGGACTGGATATATCAACTTCGATAATCAAGTAGGTTCCAATGGAAAATGGTATATACATTCCGAAACTTCGGGCAGTAAAACTATAGGTATACGTTATGCTAATGGTGGCACTGGTGCCAGAGGCATGTCCATTACCGTTAATGGAAGTCAGCAAGTAAACTTTCAAGCCAATCAAACTGCTTCCTGGACAGACTGGGAAAGTGAAACCATCTCACTAAATCTTAATGCTGGTGTGAATGAAATTGTATTAACAGCCACTACAGCAGAAGGGGGACCAAACGTAGATTTATTTTCTTTTGCAAGCGAAGGTCTGAAAAGCGGTGGTTGTGATGCCGACTGTAATGGTGTAATAGGCGGCCTAGCGTATTTAGACAACTGTAATACTTGTGTTGAAGGAAACACAGGCTTAGAAGCTTGTGAACAAGATTGTCAAGGAACTTGGGGTGGAACAGCTGTACAAGACGATTGTGGTGTTTGTTTAACCAATCCTTCCATTTTACCCTGTACAGGAAGTCTGGAAGCAGAAACGGCATGTACAGTAGACGGTGTTCAAGTAGAGACTGAAAATTTAGGGTTTTCAGGACAAGGTTATGTAAATACAACGAACGCAATAGGAGCTTATGCAACTTGGGGCGTAAACAATACGGAAGCGCAGACTGCTACTATAAGTTTCCGTTATGCCAATGGTGGAACAACCCCTAGAGATGGATCTATTAGTGTAAATGGAACAAATGTAGGAGATATCGTACTTGCTCCAACGGGTGCGTGGACAACTTGGCAAACAGCATCAACAAACATGCAACTCGAAAAGGGGTATAATGAAATTGTGGTAACTGCAACCACTGCAGGTGGATTAGCCAACATCGATAAGATTTCATTTTCCAGCGGAGTAACAGATGCTCAATGTGGGGTAATTACCACCATAGGGACTAATGATTTGCAAAACATTTCTGTATATCCAAGTCCAACATCTGGGATTCTTTATCTGAAAACAGATGAGACCGTGAATTGGAAATTGTACAATCAACTTGGGCAAGAAATCCAGAAAGGTAAATCCACCCAATTAGATCTGTCTGATGAATTAAAAGGTGTGTATTTACTTAAGATAGGGAATCAACTATTTAAAGTTCTTAAACAGTAAAGTAGATGAATTAAAGTAAGATTAGAATAAGCTAAATTGAATTCACTTTAGCTTATTCTGTTATCTTATGTAGTAATTTAAATACAATTGTTTAGAAGTCTGTTTTTCAGTAAATTATATTTATGATAATTAACCGTAATAGGCTTGGTAAGTTTTAGATTATTTTAACAGTGTTTATTTCACCAATTTCTTTCTGAAATATTAAAGAAGCAAGCCCATGAATGGATTATATGTTAATCCGTTTAATTAATTTTTTGCGTTTGAATGGACGAGTTGGGAATGTGAATGGGGTTAAAAATGTGCGTCCTTGTGACGTTAACACTAGTCGACCTTATCGTTTAGATTTTATTTCCTTTTTATCAATGATAAAGGAAAAGTCCGGGCGAGTTGGTTTATATCGAAAGTCTCTAAAAGAACAAACTACCATTACGAATAGCGGGAATTGTTTTTAATATAATATACCTATAAACTAAAGGTAATCAGACTCTTTAAAGAGATATTGAATTTTTTTATCTTATAAGGTTACTATTAAAAAACTAAGATGTTTATAGAGTAAAGTAAGTCTCTGCTATTAAAGTCAAATATTAACCGAATCAATAAAATTTATGCAACTCAATAAACAATTTCTATTCAACACCATTGCCCTAATACTACTTGCGGTAGGAGTGAGGCATAATATGCACGCTCAATACCAAATGGAAAATTTGGATAGAGGTGTGGTAGCTATTCACCAAGGTAGTTTTAACCTCGTCAGTTGGCGAATGTTTGGTACTGACCCTCAGTCTATTGCATTTAACGTCTATCGAGATGGTAACAAATTAAATACTAACCCGATTACCGATAAAACAAATTACCGTGATAATGGTGCGGGTACGGGTGCTCGATATGCAATACGACCAGTTTTAAATGGGGTGGAACAAAGTCCTTCTAAAACAGTAAGTACGTGGGGTGATCAGTTTTTAGAGATTCCGCTTAACAGACCAGCAGGAGGTAGTAACGAAGATGGTGGGTTTGAATATATGCCTTATGATGCTTCTACGGCAGATTTAGATGGAGATGGTCAATACGAAATTATTTTTAAGTGGGATCCAACCAATGCCAAAGATAATGCCCAGAATGGACATACGGGTGAGGTTTTTATAGAAGCCGTTAAATTAGACGGAACGAGTATGTGGCGACTTAATCTAGGTAGGAACATCCGAGCTGGAGCCCACTATACACAATTTATGGTATATGATTTTGATGGTGATGGAAAAGCGGAAATGATTTGTAAAACGGCACCAGGTACTCGTGATGCATCAGGTGCGTATTTAAGTAAAGGACCGGCAGCAAACGACAATGATAATGCGGATTATGCTACAACGGGTAGTTGGCAAGGTTTTATTACGGATGGGCCAGAATATTTAACTGTGTTTAATGGTGAAACAGGGCGTGAAATAACGACTGTAAATTATGTTCCAGGAAGAGGGCAAAGAGATGGTTGGGGAAAATCAGGTGATAACACTAATCGGGTTGATCGTTTCCTAGCAGGTGTAGCGTATTTGGATGGTCAACACCCTAGTGCAGTAATGTGTAGAGGTTATTACGGTAGAACTGTTTTAGCAGCATGGGATTTTGATGGTCAGAATTTAATCCAACGTTGGGTTTTTGATACCAATAATGGCATGGGCCAATATGCAGGAAAAGGGAACCACCAGTTGAGTATTGCTGATTTGGATAACGATGGTAAACAAGAAATTGCCTATGGCGCTTTAGCGATAGATGACAATGGTCGTGTGTTACACAGTCAAACTTGGGGGCATGGTGATGCATATCATGTCGGTGATTTTGATTTAGACAATCCAGGTTTAGAAATTTTTATGCCTGTAGAATGGGCTAGTGCCAATCCTGCTGATAGACGACCTGGTGTGGCTATGCGAGATGGTAATACAGGTAATGTACTTTGGGCAAAATACAAAGACGGTGATATTGGTCGTGGTATTTGTGCGAATATTGATAGTCGTTACCCGGGAGCAGAATGCTGGGCATCCAGTGGTTTAGGCATGTACGATGCGAAAGGAAACAACATTGGATCCATTCCAAGTGGTATAAATTTCGCTATTTGGTGGGATGGAGATTTAGAAAGAGAGTTGCTTGACGGAGAAAAATTAGACGATTATAACAACGGAAACCAGTCGAGGCAATATACCATTTATAATGACGGTGCAGATGCTATTAATGGTACAAAGGCGAATCCCAATTTGCAGGCAGACATATTGGGTGATTGGAGAGAAGAGTTGGTTTACAGAAAATACACCAATGATGCTTTAATTATCTATACAACCAATTTCGAGACCAGTTATAGAATCCCTACGCTGATGCATGATCCACAATATAGAATGGCGGTGGCTTGGCAAAACACAGCTTATAACCAACCACCACACCCAAGTTTTTATTTAGGTAGTGACCGTCATGCTACTCCGAAATTACCGCCAATTACTACGGTAGCTGGTGCGCAATTAGACGAAGGATTTTATCAAATTAGTCCAGTACATTCAGGCTTATGTTTGCAAAACAATAGCGTACCTACTCAACAAGTATGTATTGATAATGCAAACCAGTATTGGCAAGTAATTAAAGTAGGTGGGGAGTACCAAATCAAGTCGGTGGCTTCAAACGAATATATGAGTGGGGGCACTAACACGCAAGGTCAAAACACTGGTATGTCTGGTTCTCCGGTTAACTTAGCTTTGACTGGTGCTGGCAATGGAAACTTCTTTATTAAACTGGCATCAAACCCAAGTTTAGTTTACGATGTACTTAATGTCTCAACAGCGGTAGGCGAGCCTTTAATCCTTTGGGAAAATACGGGAGCAACCAATCAGCATTTTACATTTACACCAGTAGCTATTCCAATGGATTGTAATGGTGATGCATTTGGTACTGCATCGTTGGATAACTGTGGTGTATGTGTTGGAGGTAATGCTGAAGCAAAACCTTGTGTGGGAACGATGGAAGCGGAGGAACCATGTACGGTCGAGGGGATTGCATTAGAAACTGTCAATGGAGGTTTTTCAGGTAGCGGTTATGTAAACACCAATAATGTGGTTGGAGCGTATGCTTCGTGGCTGTTTGATGCCACTTCAGCACAAACAGTGAGCTTAACCTTCCGTTATGCAAATGGTGGAACAGCCCCAAGAAATGGAAATGTTTTGGTGAATGGAAATACAGTTGGACTCCTGTCTTTGCCAACTACAGGCGCGTGGGACAACTGGGAATTATCTACTATTAACATCCCTGTAACATCAGGGAAAGTTGAAGTTTTACTTGAAGCAATAAGTGCTGACGGGTTAGCAAACATCGATTTGATTTATCATTCAGCTGGCTTATCCAATGCTGTGTGTCTTATTACCAATGTATCAAATTCGAAGACAAGGGAGTTCGGAATATATCCAAATCCAACATCTTCTTTAATTCACTTAAATAATGACTACCAATGGGATTTGTTTAATGCACAAGGTGTGTTATTACAAACGGGGAGCGGTCAGGAAGTAAATTTGGGAGCGTATACTGCTGGAACGTATTTCATTAAAATAAATGCACAAGTCATACCTGTTATTAAAAAATAAATGACTGTTAATTCTATTTAACATAAAAAAAGGAGGTTATAAACCTCCTTTTTTTATGTTGTTATATGCTAATCTTCCCATTATTGCGTCTAACTGAAAGAAGTTAATGAATAAGTAGTAACTAATAAAAACCTAATTCATTTTGGATATAAAATTTAATTATAGACTAAGTAGTATTTCTGGTCGATTAATTAAAAACAGGTGTTGCTCACCACAAACTAGAAATTGGAGAAGTATTACAAACTAGAGTGTATACACTTCAGTTAAATAGGACCCTGAAGTACATTGTATCAAATTGATTAAACGGTAATTGTATGGAGCTAACTCACCGAAAACTATTGAAATAGACTGTGTTCACTATTTTAATCGATACTACTTCTATCTTAACAACTCACTCATGGACAAATTGAATCTTAGCAAATGATTAAAAAAACTCCTTGTAAAAGGAGTTTTTTCATTTAATAAAATTTGGTTCAGCAATCATTTATTCCTTTACAATTTTTTTCACCAGGGTGTTTTTATTAGTGGTT
The DNA here is from genome assembly GCA_963815495.1 of uncultured Cytophagales bacterium. Lineage (GTDB taxonomy): Bacteria > Bacteroidota > Bacteroidia > Cytophagales > JAAEPT01 > CAWFGW01. The sequence goes on along the minus strand of CAWFGW010000008.1, from coordinate 40,576 downwards.
ACTTTTAAAGAATAGATGCCAGCCGCAAATGGTTCTAAATTAATTCGAGTTTGTGAGTCAATTGAACTTTCATACATCACTTCCCCTTTCAGGTTAATAAGTTGAATGTTGCCTAAATCGTTTGTCGTTTTAGACAAAATTACATCAACATATTCCTTTGCAGGAACAGGGTAGACAGTGAGTTGACTATCTAATTCATTATTTTTTATATTCGTAATGAGTTCACAGCCTTTTTGTTCCAAATAAAAATTGTCTGCATAGGCAGTCCCCCCTTCAGGGTTGTAATAATAAATACGTGCCGTAGAAGAGTTTCCAGTACGAAAGGTGAGTGTTTTCTCTTGCCATACATTATTATCAATTCTTAAACTTAATTCAGCCATACCATATTCTTTTACACCTATAAAAGCCGCTCCACCACCGCTTTTTCGAACGTTTACGCGAAGGTTATAGGTGGTATTTGGTAGTACTGGTACAACTTGTTCTGCAGCACCATTTCCAACAGCTACGGCATAAGTACCTTCATTACTGTTTGTGGTAGCGTTGCGAGTACCCCAACCTGTCCAGTTGGTTAACCCATTGTCTTCGAACCCGGGGTTCTTTACTTGATTTCCATTACAGCTCAATACACATTCATTCTTATTAGTATTGCCGCCTACACAGTTAGAGCAGTCGTCTAAATAAGCGGTGCCGTTTTTATCCCAATTACAATCCAAATCACCATTGCCCAATTGGAAAATTCTTACGTAGTCAATCTCATATTTTATCGGGAACTGTGTGTTGGAGTAGTCACCACCATTATTACCCCCAATCGCTTGGTTCAAAATAAGATAATGAGGTTGACGAAATGGATTTTTATATTCGCCTAAACTGCCATTAAATGTTTGCGATAAATCAACCGCATTGATTAAGATATCATCGACATATAATCGAATGTAGTCAGGCGTCCATTCCATCATAAAAATATGAAATTCATCCTCCCATCCGCTTGGAAAAGAGGAGATAGGTATGGTTTGTGAATCCCATTTACCTGACCAGCGAGTTTCTGTTCCCCAAGCAGCATTGCCTAACAGTTTCCCTTTATAATATTCCATAATGTCAATTTCACCATTGCTGGGCCATTCACCGCTTTCTCCTAAGGTCCAAAAGGCGGGCCATGAACCCGAGCGAATATCAATTTTTGCACGACATTCAAACCGGCCATATTGATGTACCACTTTTCCCCAAGAGACTAAACTAGCGCTACTAATTTCATGGTTTTGATAATTGTCTTTTCGGGCTTCAATAATTAAATGACCGTTTTCAACACGCGCATTTTCCAATCGGTTAGCCGTATAGTTTTGAGCTTCGTTGTTTCGGATAGAATATCCTGTTTCATAGCGCCAATTGTTGGTGTTTGGAAGGCCGTCAACATCAAACTCATCCGACCAGACAAGCTGATAGTTTTCGTGATTAAATGTGGTTTGCGCTAACAAAATTCCAGCAAACAAATTTAAAGAAATGAGCAGGTATTTTTTCATGTTTATTCAAGTGTAATATATTGTAATATAATGATTTATGATGAATTCAAAAAGTACCATTAGAGGCAATTTTTTTGAACTAGAAGCATTAAATATGCGTCTATATTATCTTGCTGAGAGTAATCTGAAGCTATCAATAAACTACGGACAAATGAAAAATTTCTTCACCATCATTGATATTAATGGTGTAGTACCCTGGGGTTATTTTTTTAGAATCATTTAATTCACCGTTCCACTCACCAGGTATTCGTAGTGTTTGGATTAATTGCCCCCATTTATTGTATATTTTCGCTTCTCCCACTTGTTCAAAATAGAAGTTATCATCAACACCATCGTTGTTGGGGGTAAAAAAGGCATCTTTACATTTTTCAATAGGTACTTCGATATTATCATCAATCAATTTCACACAACGGTCGCTAGCTTGCGCATAGAGTAGGTAGTTGGGATTACTTAAGTTGTTAAAAACACCTTTTGTTGTTGTAAATACTCTATCCGTAGCTTTACTTTTTAGGTGGTATTGTAGATTTTCTTGAGGTTGGTTGAAGGCTTTTATTTTTAAACTTCCAGCTTCTTGGCAAGTAGCACCAGTGATATTCCATTCAAACCCCGATGGGTTGAGACAGCTTAAGACTGTAACTTGTTGTATGTTAGATGATAATGTTAAATCAGGAAATAATGGGTGGGTGATTATATAATTATAAACTCCACTATTTTCTATTTGAATTGAATCAATTGATAAAGTATCCTTGGTAGATGTACTTAATAATTCGCCATCTAGATACCAAGTATAGGTGACATTAGCGGTGTTGGGGGAAATCCCTGTCGCAAAGCTCACTGAATCATACTCAAAATACTTGCTTTTTAGTGGATTTGGGAAATTCAATTGTGGCGTGATTTTATATATATCGCTATATGTTGGGTTTGCTAAGAGTGGCATAAAGTCTTCAAAACTTAGGTGGTTGTTATATAACCTTACTTTTTCTAGCATTGGTAACATACTCATATCAGGAAAAGATTTTAAAAGACAATCATTAGCATAAAGTGTTTTTAAGTTTAGATTGGATGATAAATCGGGTAACTTAGTGAAGTAATTATATCCGATATTGAGTACTTCTAAATTTGTAAGTGCCGTTGTACTAGGTAGAACATTTAAGCCACATAGATAACAATGAAACTCTTTAAGGGTATATAACCCGTCAAGAGCTGGTAATGATTTTAAGCTAGTATTTCTAGATATATTTAAATAAAATAATCCAGATTGGTTGGGTAGGTCGCCCAAAGAACTCAAATTGTTTTGGTTTAAATCCAACGACCGAAGTTGAGGGGGTAAAGGAGGACTGGTAGTGATGAAATTATTATTTGCTTTAATTAAAAATAACGCAGGAGAATTAGATAGATCTGGTAACTCAATTAATTCGTTTTCTTGAAGATAAAGCTCATTAACCGCAGTTAAGGCAGTTAGCTCATCCACACGTTTTAAATTATTATCGTGTAAATCGATGACTTTTAAATTAGTGAAGTGTTGTAAGCCATCTGCGTTTGAAATGTTAAAGCTGCTACAATCTAAGGTGTCAGGAAGTGCGGCCTGAGATAAAATTAAATCATCCTGGGCATCAAGTATCCCAGTAAATGATTGCTCAATACAACTTTTAAATTGCGCATCTGCAATAGGATAGGTTTGACCAACGACACTGTTGTGACTTAGAAAAATACTAATTAACGATATGATAATTATTAAGTGTTTCATTATTGAGTGACTGTAATTCCTCCTTTTAAGAAACTACCGTCTTCATAATTAATTGTAAATATAAAGTATCCTGCTTGAATTTCATTTGCTGAATTTTTGCCGTCCCAAGTAGTTACTTCACCAGCAGGCAATGGTTTGCGTACTATTTCTAATCCAGTTTTTGTATAAATGGTTAATACACCTGAAACGCTAATGGTTGGTATTTCCCAAACTTCCCCATAATTAGGGTTAAAATCTACATTTATCGGACAGTTTTTACTTTTTAAGGTGACTGGAAAACGTTTTTTACACGTCTCAGCACCAACTATTACTACTGTATAGTTTCCATCTTTTAAGCCATAGTGGGATAAGATAAGTTCATTTTCTGCATTAAAAACCTGCTTTTTGATTGGACCAGTCAATCCACTAATTTTCCCAATCTCAATCGCGTTTTCATTTTTACCTTCACAACCACTAATCGTATGAATATCGGCTTTTATATTTGCGGTATTGCATGCCGGTTTGGTTTTAGTCGTTTTCTCAGGTTTTTCTGGGGTTTCAACTGTTGGCGAGTTTTTCATGACCGTTGTTGTATCAACAATTACAATTGTGTCTTTCTGTATGTCTGAAGGTGGAGGGGGAGTTTCCTTCTTCGTTACAGTCACAGGTTGTGGTTGGGTTTCCTCTTGCGAAGCAGTATTGGTGGTAGACTGTACTTGTTCATCCAGCTCACTAATTTCCGAAAGTGTGGAGGTAGGTGTTTCTTTTTGTTGAATTTCTTGTGGTGCTGGTAATTTTATTTCGTTTGGCTCTTTTGACTTTATGATGATGTACAAACCAGTTACTACGGCTACTAAAGCAACGCTTCCTCCAATGAGGAACTTATGTATTTGATTTCTTTTATTGTTAAGGCGACTAGCTTCTTCATTTGCTAATGCTTTTACTTGTAATAAGCGGTTTTGAATAACCAGTTTTTGTGCAGCTTGAGCTAGTATCAATTGCTTTTGAAGGTTGACGTTTGTACTTAATTCGGCCTCGAAATTAGCTAATTCGCTATCCGATAGCTCGCCATTAACGTAAGCTTCTACTAATTCGAATATGTCGTTATGATTAGCCATTGGTCAGCAATTCAATTATTTCAGGTTTTTCTTCTAACTCTTTGTACAACTTTTCTTTACAACGCTTCAGTTGCATCTTTACAGCCCCTACCGATGACATGCCCATGCGAATAGCTACATCTTCTAGGAGTAATTGGCTATAAATCGTATAATTTAATAATTCGGTACATTTGTCACCCAAGTCTGTAAACAAACTTTTAATTAGATTTTCTTCTTGATTTAAGAAATCAATGGCAGCAAAATTTTCAGTACTATCTGTTGTGAAATCATTATCTGCCATATCCTCCACTAAAGTCATTCGGTTATGTTTTTTTATTTTATTCAACCACCTGTTAATACTTAATCGAAATAGATAACCGTAAACTTTATATTTCTCTTCATTAAACTCTTTTGCAATAATCTGATTGTAGAAATAAAGAAGGGCATCCTGAAATATATCATTTGCATCATCCCTGATTCCACCACGAGAAGTAATATAGTTCTTCACCTTAGGGAAAACATTTTGATAGAGCAATTCTATTACTGCCTTATCTTTTCCTTGACGGATGAATGACGGAATCTCTTTTTCTTCAATTTTCACTTACTACAACTAATACATTTCTTTAAAACTGAAAGTAACGAAATGGGAATTAAAAATATATTTATTAATTCGTATCATTACAATTGATTGAAAATTAACTACGTCATACCGACCCTAATTTTTATTCTTTTATATCAATATATAAAAGCACAAATTCCCTTGTATCCTGATATTTATTCTTCTTACAGCGTAAACAGGGTGGTTTTAAGTCCTTCGTACATTCCAGAAAATGGTAATTATGGCGTGTCTGGCGTCTATAAATTTAAGCCTGGTGAAGCCAATATAGCACTTTACGATATAAGTGCTATGGCAGTAAAAAATCTTGATAATAATAATAAACAACTCTTCCGACTCTCATTTTACAATGAAAAAGAAGGGCCATACATTAGTTCTCCTAGAGCATATGGTAACTATGCCTATCGCATTAGTTTGTCGAAAGAGACCAGTTTGAGTGCTGGGATTGCTATGGGGTTCGTTAGTCGTCAATTTTCTGCACCCTCTGCTACTGGGGTTGGTAATGTGTTCATGCCTGATGCGAATGCTGGTGTAGAGTTCAGCTATAAACAGTTTCATGCCAGTGCGGCAATGTATCAGTTATTTCAATCGGAAGGTACAGCGATAGAAGCCAAACTGAAGCTAAATAGCTACTACCAGGTGTATTGCGAACAAGGGGTTCCACTTTCAGATCAATGGGAATTAAAACCACAAGTACTTCTACGTGTATTACCCGAAGTTACCAACCAATGGCTCGGGGGAGTTACTATTGATTATAAAAAAATGATTATGATTTCCAGTATCTATACACAACGCAGAGGTGTAGCTTTTCAGGCAATGGTGAAAATTGTCAATGATTATTTCCCACTGACCATTAGTGTATTATATAATTCCGCACTGCTTTCACAGACACCCGTCTGGTTAAACTCTACCGAGTTGGGAGTGAGTTATCTCAATAACTAAACTATTATATTAAATCCATTAGCTACAATTGTTTTTAAAGAACTAATTGTATATAAACTATTCTGCTATATGTGACTTATAGACGAGTATTTAATGTTTTTCAACGACTATTTGATACCCAGTTTTTCTCTCAATAAATTAATTTTTCATATGAAAAAAAGATTTTCTGGATTAGATTTTTTTAAAATATGCATACTATGTAAAAGACTGAATTATAGACGTCATCCAGTTATTTTATGTGGCATGGAATATTTTAATAACTAATTAAATAATATGAAACGAATGTTTAGTATAAAAAAGAATACACTAGCGGGACTAGTGCTCTTATTCACTTATTTTAATATCAAAGCACAACTCCCTATTCCAGGAAAAGTAGAAGCAGAGGCTTATGTATTGATGCAAGATGTCGCAACAGAAACTACTAATGATGAAGGTGGAGGCCTAAATGTCAGTTATATTGATACTGGTGATTGGATGGAGTATAATATTAATGTAAATGAAACGAATAACTATAATTTTTCTTTTCGCTGTGCAAGTCTTAGTAATGGGGGTATGTTGTCAATTGAAATTGATGGAAAAAGTTTAAATTATCCCATTGCGCTGCCAATTACTGGAGGCTGGCAAAACTGGATGAGTGCGGTGGGAAAAAACATTCCTTTAACAAAGGGAGTTCATAAAATGAGGTTGACAGCTGTCTTTGGTGGTTTTAATCTAAACTATGTAAACATTACAGAAAGTGGTACTAACACCAATGAAGGATTTTTACATGCTGAAGGTAAAAACATTGTTAACAACAACGGTAATTTTCAGTTTAGAGCCATTAACATTGGAAATTACATGGTGCAAGAGGGCTACATGCTTAATCTGGGAGGTGGTTACCAGCACGTGATTAAGCAAAAAATTGCTGATGTAGTAGGAAATAATAAGATGGAACAATTTTATGAAGATTATAAAGCTAACTATTTGGTGAAAGCGGATATCGATAGTATTGCAAAGTGGGGTTTCAACTCCATTCGATTACCAATGCATTACAACTTATTTACTGAATTAGGAAAACCTGATGTGTTTATTGAAAAAGGTTTTTTAATGGTAGATGAAATTATTTCTTGGTGTAAGGCAAATGATCTTTATGTTATTTTGGATTTACATGCTGCCCCGGGTGGACAAAGTAGTGGCGATATTTCCGATTATGTTGAGGGACAATCATCGCTTTGGGAAGACGCTCCTGGTAGCACCTATACTAGCGCTCAAAATAGAGCGCAGACAGTGGCTTTATGGAAAAAATTTGCTGAACGGTATGCGAATGAAGAAACCATTGGAGCATATGACTTAATCAACGAACCGAACTGGGTGCTTCCTAATAACAATGCACTGCTCGCTAATTTAATGAAAGATATTACCGCTGCAATAAGGACTGTTGATAATAATCACCTGCTATTCATTGAGGGCAATAGTTATGCGAACGACTATAATGGCTTAACACCTAAATGGGACAACAACATGTCGTATAGCTTCCATAAGTATTGGAATGATGTCAACGATGCTTCACTTAATTTTATTTTTCAAATACGTGATAGCCAAAATGTGCCTATTTTCTTAGGTGAGTTTGGTGAAAACTCTAATCATTGGATAGGCGAAACCATCGAATTGATGGATAAGTTTAACATTGGCTGGGCGATATGGCCATACAAAAAAATGGGAAGTATCTCTGGTGCATTAGCTTTTAAAGAACCAGATAATTGGTCTGCTTTGGCTACCTATATTAATGGAGGTGCTAAACCTTCTGCTGCTGTGGGACAAGCTATTTTGGATGAAATGGTTGAAAATGTAAAATTAGCTAATTGCACAATCAATCGGGGTTACCTGCGTGCGCTGTTTCCTGATTACGCACAGGATACTAAACCTTATAAAAGCATAACTTTGCCTAATAAGCTTGAGGCTGTAGCCTACGATGAAGGTAAAAATAGTGAAGCATATAGCGACAATGTTTTTAGAACCACCCAATTTGGTTCTGGTGGTGGTGATTATACTGCCTGGAATACAGGATGGTATTTACGAAACGATGGCGTAGATATACAGTATTCTCAAGAAGAACAAACTGGTGTTGTTGCCTGGACTGAAGATGGGGAGTGGATGAACTATACAGTGAATGTTGCTGAAAGCGGTATGTATACTGTAAAAGTAAGGGTGGCTGGATATGGTGGTACGATGAGTATCGCTGTAGATGGAAACACCCTTTTAGACCATGTAGCTGTTAACTCGACCAATGGCTGGGATAAATGGGCAACACAAGATATTGGAACAATCTCACTTGCTGAGGGGGTCCAAACTATAAAGGTTACAATTGATGATTCTGGTTATAATATTAATTATTTTGATTTCATCAACCCATTGATTACCAATATCGAAAGTGCTAATTCAACTTCAGCAGTGCAGGTATTCCCAACGGTTTTTCAGCATCAAACTGCGATTAAAGTAACTACTTCAAACAACAAACAGCCTTTGACAATTACAGCTGTAGATGTTAATGGCTTAGAGGTATATCAATCTGATCAGCTAACAGCTAATGAATCAATAGATTTTGGTGCTGATTTGGCTTCAGGTATGTATTTTTTATATCTCACGTATGATCAGAAATCAGAGGTTGTGAAAGTGATTAAACTGTAATGTTTGGACGCATTTTTTCTCAAACTCTCCCTTGAGATTTTATTCTTAGGGGAGTGTTTATTCATTCAACATATAACTCAAAATTGGACGGCACTTTTCATTGCATGAAGGATAGAATAATCCATGCTTTCGGTCTTCTGATGGTGTTGATTTGCCCCACCAAAACTCTGCAATTGCTAATGGAACCATCTGATGTTTATAAGCATAATGAAGTAACTTTGGAGCGGCACATTCTCCTGATCCAGCAGCTGGCTTTTTATTACCTGAGGTTTTAAAAATTGCATATAAACTTTTTGGAACTAAGGACTTATTAAGAAAGTAATATTGTTCAAACAACTGCTGTTGAAGTACTATTGATTTTAACTTTCGATTGTCCTTTAGGTGCTGAATTTCCAACGTAAACAATGCTGCATTCTCCTCCTTTAACCGTTTTATTTCGTTACCAATGTGAGTAAGTTCAGTCATTCCTTTAGTTATAAAATAATCGTTGGTGGCAATGTTAAATAATGAGGGAACAAATTGAGTTGGATGAGGTTCGTCTTCCAGTTTTCCAGAGAAAGTACTTAGGTAACCGATTTCATTTGCTGAGTTTCTTACTACTAATACCCCGAACATTTTACCTTTTGCAACCCCTTTTTTATCAGGTGTTAAACCTAAGTTATGTTTCCAGTTGAGGTGATTGTCTTGAATATAAGCCTGTAAATCTATTGCGGCTAATTGGCAAATTTCTGGAGTCACATTGCTAAAAGGATCGTTGAAGGTTTCCGGAATCAATGAAAGAATCTTTTCAGAAGAAAAGGGAACAAAGCAGAGGTCATTCATAAAATGATGATAAACGGCTTATATTTGGTGGTATGAGTAAAGAGAACCACGTTTAAAGCGAATCATGTTTTGCATCAAGGGTGTCCGATGCGTGCTGAGGTGTTTGTTGGAAGTCTTTTTCCGGAGCATTTAAGGTCATAAATTTCCACCCAGCATAGACAATTACAAAGGCAATAAATATATAAACGCCTATTTTTTGAAACTGTAATCCGCTGTTTTCTTCCATTGAAGTTATTCGGTCATTACGAACAATTGTTGATTGATAGTCTGGTTCACCCTCGGAACTATCGTTGACTTCACCGCAACTTTTTACCAACTCAACCAACTCATCCTCATATAGGTTTGGAACATATACTTGATCACCATCCAACACACTAAAACCAAATTCAGTCATGAAATATTTATCTTCAACACCTAATTCTTGCTCGATCAAATGTTCTCGTTCTAAAAAAGCAATTAAGTGTTGTGGTGATTTTATTGGTTTATTCTGGGAATTAACAAACTGATTTGTATGTATTCCATGGCCTTCTGTATTTTCCAGAAGTTGCAGATTGTTGAAAATGATATAGTTTAATTGTTCTTCCAATAGGGTAGGGTAAATTAAGGACTTTAAATTGCTTATGAGATAGTCTCAATTGCTTACCTCTTGCAATCTAAACAAATCATATGCTTTTCCCTGATATGGATAGTCCCAACAGCCCATTCTGTGAAATAAATTTCCTCCAAACCCTTTTTTATAGATATGCACACCATGTAAAGGGTGATTCTGATTTAAATTGGGGGCGGATCCAAACATGTCGTACTCTTTACATCCATACCTCTTGGCAAGTTTAATTGCTTCCCATTGGAGTGCATAGCTGGCTCTTTTATTTTCCATGGAAGAGGCGCCATACAAATAATTGCCCCGTTGATTGGAAATTACTAAAAACATGGAAGCCAGGAACTCACCGTTACATTCAGCCATCAGCATTTTTACATGTACCCCATTATCATTTTTATCCTGGTTTTTTAAAATGGAGGCAAAATAGGCTTCGTTTTGTAAGGGCATATCATGTCTCAATGCCGTTTCCAAATAAAGTGCATACCAATCACTGATATACTCTACACCATATTCCTTAACTTCTATACCTTCGTTGATGGCTCGTTTAATATTATATCTGGTGTTGTAACGCATGTTGCGAAGTAAAACATCCTCATTTTGCTTTAAGTCTAAAAAGAAGGTGTTTTTGGGAAGCACATCACTCGGGCTTTTTTTTAAGTTCCAATTGTTTGTTTTGTAATTAACTCTCATTTCCTGAATGCAACTTTGTGGAGGACCATTCCAGTTACCAGATTGGTCAAAATACTCGTCTTCTATGGCCCATTGATTCTGCCACATTAAATCATACCGAATAAATACACAGTTGGGGGGGAGGTGTGGTTGAATGGTCTCGGAAAGCTCTTCTAAAAAAACTCCCTGATTTTCGATGCTTGGCTCTATTTTAGGTCCATAGGGAACATATGCATAACAAAGTTCAGGACTGATGTCTTTAATTAACACCAATAAATCGTCTTGCGTATTAGTCAAACTTTGGGATGTGGTATACAACAAATCTTTGGAAACGGTCAATTCAAAGCCATTAGGCTCATACCCTTGTTGGTCTTTTAATTTGCCCCAGTAAGGAGTTTGAGGTAATATATTTGTTGGACTAAGATCTTGAATGTTCTTTTTCTGTAGTTTACAAATCATCTGTAGGCGTTTGAATACAAAATTAAAAAATCTATTTTTTATCAAAAATTCAAAACACCTCAAAAAAGAAGGTTTTCCGATTACCAATATTTTGAAGGACAATCAATTGACTTGGGGTGTTTTAGCCGAAGACCAATTATAATTTCATGAGTCCCGGCAATGTATCTGCCAATAGATGTATGAGACCATTCAAAAGCATAAGAAGCATACAGCTGGTTACCCAATTCAGCACCAATAAATGTGTTAAAAGCATCCATTATTCGGTAGGAAAAGCCATACCAAAACTTGTTGTTATGAGTAACTTTTCCATTTAAATCAACACTCAAGGGCGTACCATACATATATTTTACCATTGCTGAAGGTGTGATTTGTACTGTTTCATTTAGCCACAGTTTTATTCCTCCATTTAGGAAATAATGGGCATTCATTCTAGCATTCTTAGCATTATCCGCACTGAAATTCACATTGTTTTGCAATAAAGAAAAAGAAGAGAAATTGACATAAAATCGCGGACTATATAAACAAAGACCAAGGTGTACATCAGGCACGGCACCACTGTTAAGGTTGTTGGCAAATAAATAGTCTGTTTCATTGTCGATATTTCGCCATTTATCTTTGTTAGTTTCCCATTGGGTAAATCCCGCATAAGCGCCTGAAGATAATCGAATAGTGGGGGTTATAGGTATATTATAGGCATAGGCCAACAAAACAGAAGTTCGGGAGATAGGACCTGTTTGATCAAGAAAAGCTTGTACACCTACACCATGCCATGCTTTATGTTCTCCAGCATGATGGAATTGATGTTCTTCTTTTCCCAATGTCATATGTGCACTAATATAAGTGGTGGTAGGAGCTGATTCAAATCCAGCCCATTGTTTACGTCCTCCTATTACCACATCAATAAAGTCTTCGGTACCTGCAATTGCGGGGTTAAGAGCGAATTGATTGAGCATATACTGTGAATATTGTTGCTCCTGCTGTGCAAAAGTCACTAATGAAGTAAATAGGAATATGGTCAATAGAAATTTTCTCATCGTAGAATCGAAACTGAGCCATTAAACTTTTGATTTTTTGTGTCATTTACATCAATCACATAATAGTAGGTAGCGATGGGTAATTCACTACCACTTAAATCAATTCCGTTCCAAGGTTCATCGTAGCCTGAGGTATAATGGTAGACGATATTTCCCCAGCGGTTATAAATTTTTATCTCAGCTGTAGGAAAATAGGCGATGCCTTTGATGTACCATCGATCGTTTTTTCCATCTCCATTAGGACTAAATCCATTGGGGATAATGATGGGAGGGTAAACCTCTATCGTTAATAAATCGGATGCGGTACATTTTTCTCCTCGTACCTCAATAAAGTAAGTCGTTTTTTCTTCGGGTGATACAGTAATATCGGACGTATTGATAGCTCCAGTAGACCAAACTGACTCAAGCACATCGGGTGTGGTAATCGCTTCTATTTTAATAGATTCCCCACCATTAATCCCCTCTTTTTCAGAGGTAAGTGCTACTTCTATATTTTCTTTTTTCACAAAAATTATATCCGACCATACAGGACAAAACCCTCCATTTCTGACCAGTATTCGGTAGAAACCCTGTGTTCCAATGGTTAAATTGCCTTTGGTTGCTAATGGTGAAAAATTTAGTGTGTCATTTTCACTATAATACCATTCAGAGGTATAATTTTCCGTAGCGTCATTAAAGGCACTATAGGTAACATTTTCGCCTTTACAGAGGATGGTATCTTCACCTAAAATAGAAGCAATGGGAGTGGAGGTAACTCCAACCACATGACTCATCGTATCCACACAATTATCCGCAGTGGTGACTGTTAATAGGTATTTAGTAGTGTTCGATGGAGAGGCATTTACTGAGGGAGAAGTAGTATTAGACAACCCTGTTGATGGTGTCCAGTTATAAACTAAGCCTGTAGAATAATTACTGACTGTTGCTTTGAGTGTTGAAGCATTGCCACTACAAACATCGTTTCCTGTAATTGAGATAGCAGGTTTTTCGAACACCGTTATTTGAACTGTTGCAGTGTCTTTACATTCATTTCCATCTGTAATTCTTAATTCATAATTGGTGCTGCTTGAATCCGAAAAATCAAGGGTTGCAGCTGTTGAAATGCTAAGGTCCGTTAAATTTTCCCACACATACATGATAGTACCATTAGCATCAGTAATTGTAGGCGTTATCGTAACGGTGGCCTCTTCACATATAGCGACATCGGATAAGGTGACTTCAGGTTTAGAATTCACTGTAACTGTTGCTTGTGCCGTATCTTTACATGAATTGGCATCTTCAAAAACGACTGAGAAATTGGTGTTCATGGCACCATCATAATTAATTGTCGGAGAATTCGAGATGACGGTAGTTGTTGGATTATACCATTGATAACCCCCACCAGCTGTAGCGTTAGTCACCGAAGGAGTGAGTGTAACCGCAGCACCCTCACACATGGATGTATCTTTTAGTGAAATTTGAGGTCGCTGGTTTACTGTAACCGTGATCTCAGTGGTGTCCTTACAATTATTTGCATCGGATATCACTAACCCCACCTTTTCGGTAGTTAGCTTATTAAATGCAATGGATGGAGTCGTAGCAAACGAACCTGTGGAATTGGACCAATCATAAGTAATAGGTGCAGTAGCATTATTAATTCTTGGAAGAAGGTTGATGGTCTCACCTGCACAGATTGAAGTATCGTTAAGCGTCAATATAGGTTTGTTATAAACGGTTAGAGGTACAGTATTAGAGTCCGTACATTCATTCTGGTCGCGAATAGCTAAACTATAAAAGGTAGTTGATTGGGCTTTCACATTGAGAATGGAATCTGAATTAAGTAGACTGCCTGATCCTGTGAACCAGTTGAAGTTATATTGAGGCGTACCTCCGTTGATGGTTGGTATAAATTGAGCACTATCACCTTCACACGTTGCCTGGGAAGTCAAGGTGAGTGTAGGTGTTGAATGAACAGTAAGGGTTATGGGTGATAATTTACTTTCACACCCTAATAGGGTTTCTGTGACATGGAAACGTTGTGTGCCCAGGCTAGTGTTATTAAAAGTTGGTGGAGTGATGGGGGTGAGGGAATTATCATACCACTGGATATCAGTACCAGCAACCGTCAGAGGTGGAAGGGGAGATCCCTCACAAATGGTGTCATGAATGGAATCTGGCATCGCTGTGAATTGATAATCTAATTTAATGACATTGGAGTAACGGATACCACAGGAATCATTTGCTGCTATGCGGAGATAGGTGTCATTAGAAATTGTAGGTGATTGGTAGGTGATTCCTGTTTCTCCCGCCAGATCACTCCATGTTAATGAATCGGACGAGCGTTGCCACTGATAAGCATAAACTCCTTTTCCACCAGTTAAAGAGGTGCTAATATTGACTGGAGAAGGTGTAGCCTTACCACATACCACTTGATTATCTCCAACAACATTGTTGGTTAGCGAATCATAGACGGTAACTAAAATGGTGTCACTAAAAGCCGTATAACAAGTAGTAAAAGCTTTCCTGCGGTAATACTGGTTAGTAATTAATGTAGCTTCCTGAAAAGTACTTGCGGTTGAATTAGCATCTGTCCAAGTAGCCAAGTCCGTGGAAGTTTCCCATTGGTAGGTAAGCGTTTCGGAAGTACTTGACGCGTCCTCTTCGCTAATAAAAAGTGAAGGGGAGGTGTTGAAACAGATGTTTTGTGAAGCAGCAATTTTACCAGGTATTAAAGGAGACACTACATGAATAAATACGGAATCAATGGATCGACAATGTACACCAGAAATCATGCTTCCCATTTCTGCTACCAACAACCGATACCAGCCCGAGTCAGCTTGATCGATTGCTGGAATAGCGAGGTTGTTCGCTATAATAAGATCTTCCCACTCATTATTGGTTGGGTTTTTCTTTTGCCATAAATACTCTGGAGTAGCATAAGAGGAAGCGAGTAAGCTTGCGCCCAAGTCCAAATTTTCTCCGATACATAAGACCGTATCTCCTGTTATATCGTAAACAGGCAAACATGGGGTAAAAGCCACATCATCGAGCACAAGGTCATTGCCGTTTCCACCCGGGTTGTTATTAATTAAGAGTAACACAACCTTATCCGTGGTGGCATCAAACTCAACTGCGTGTTTTTCCCAGGTGAAATTGGGCATCACTGGTAAATCACCTGTTTCATATTCAGCAAGGAGGTTATCGTTGTAGGCATTCCGTATTTCGAAACGCACATTGGGTTTAATTCTACCTCCATTGTTTTCATCAATATTGCCTAACCAAACAGAAAATTCATAGTGAACACCTGTACACAAACCTTCTACTGTATCTTTATAAAACTGCCCAGCATCGTAATCGGCATTTACCAGCATCATATAGCCATTTCCATCACCAGTGTGGTCGGTGATCCCTTCATGCCACACCCCCCAGGGATCAGAAACAAGGTTTACAAATGAAAACTCACCGTCATTGGTGTAAATCTCTGTATTGCCTTTTTCTTGTAGATATGTAGTTGTAAAACCAAAATCTTCAGCTTCTAATTGATTAAACTGTGGTGTACCATTTCCAAATGTATATTCTAAGGTGGGTCTACTTAATGCAGAACATTGTGCGTTAGCGAAATGATGAGAGGAAATCACAAATACTATTAAAATAGCATTGACATAAAGAATAAAATGGTAATAGCTTTTGAACATATAAAAAGATGATATTAATCCCCTAGCTATTACTACTCAAATTGTTATGAAAAGTAAACAGTTTAAATTGTGTTTTTTTATTATTAAAAAAAGTAATCTGTAAAAAAGTGCTTTTTGAGGTTGTTTAAGATTCGCTTAAACAGCTGATGTGATTTTCCTTTTAATCGTTTAGTTCTCCTTTTTCAACACGACCTTGATTATTAGCTTTGATGTAAGTACCTGTTGCTACATTTAAGCAGGTGAGCCACATACCGCCATAAGCAAAGGTATCAATACAGACGGTGTGTCCAAAGTCCGCAATCTGTCCGTTTTTTCTAGCGGTGTGTCCACAAACCACTGTTTTATCGGTCGCATACAACTCAGGGGTTTCGTACTTCTGCCAGAACAGGTGGTGTTCATCCTGTTCAATTAGCTTTTTTCCAGCTTCTAGACCTGCATGCACAAAGATAAATTGTTCCATTTCAAGGTAGGGCAGACAGGACTCGATAAATGACCAATGTGCTGGGTCAATTTTAGTTACCCAATTAGGATCGTCTTCAACTATACCGTAAGATGCAAGGGTTTGTACTGCACCAAATTGTAGCCACGAGGCAAACTGATCCTGATCTGTTTTGGCAGCTAACATTATGAGATCATGGTTACCTAGGATAAATTTAAAGTTGTACTTTTTACTGTTATCCAGCAACCAATCAAAAACACCTTTACTATTGGGGCCTCGATCAATATAATCCCCTAAAAAGACCACGGTATCCTCTTTTTGGATCTGACCTTGATTAAAAATAGTCTCTAAAGCCGCAAGGCAGCCGTGGATATCTCCAATTGCGTATATCGCCATTTAGTTTATTTGTTTCGCATCCCTAATTTTTCTACTTCTGTAATCCATCCAAGTCGTTGACGCTCATTGGAGGTTTTTACAATTCCAAAATAAGAAACTTTCACTGGTTTAACGCCACAAAAGTTTAAAGTTGATTTTTTTAATTGATTAACACTTGGTTTCCCATACACTAACCAATAGTACCAACTCGGTTGGTCAAGGGTGGTGATGATACGAGCGGTTTTTCCCGTCAATAATTTGTCCCAGAATATAGAATTTTCTCTGTACTGGAAGGCCAAACCCGGTAAAAAAAGGCGATCAATAAAACCTTTCAAAAGTGCTGGTAAGCCACCCCACCACACAGGATGAATCCAAACCAAATGATCAGCCCAGATGATTTTTTCCCATGCTTCTAACAGGTCAGGTTCCAATTCTGTTCTTTTTTGGAAACCGAAAGAGAGGTTAGGGTTGAACTTAAGATCTCGAATGGTGATTTCTTGTACTGCTGAACCACTATTTATTGCTCCTTTTTTATAGGCTTCTACAAACCCAAAATTCAGACTAGCTTTGTTAGGGTGACCATCGATGATTACTATTTTTTTACTCATTTTGTCTTTCAGAGGTGAACGACAAAAATTCATATTTATAAGAGGAGTTTATAGGACAAATGTCTAAAAAACTTCTTTTCGTATCCTACTTAAATGACGTTGAGTAACTCCCAAGTAGGAAGCTAGATATTGTAAGGGGATGGTTTGAAAATATTCGGGCTGATTTTTCATTAAGTCGGCATAGCGTTCTGTCGCATTACAGCTTTGCAATTGAAATATTCTCTTTTCCAATTCAATGTATTGTTGTTCGGCTATTATTTTTGAAAACAGCAACCAATTTGAACTTGAGTGAGCCAGATTTTCAAGTTTTTCTTTAGAAATCACTAACAATGATGTTGGTGTAATGGCTTGTATGTTTTCCTGTGTAGGCAGATTGGTTAAAAAAGAGGAATAAGCGGTCATAAAGTTGTTAGGAAAAGTGATGCAATAAGTGGTTTCTTCTCCTTTATCAGAGGTGTAATACGACCGTAATGAGCCCGACACCACAAAGGTAACGTGCTTACAAATCTCACCTTCTCTAATAAAATAATCCGCTTTATTTAGTGATTTTTTTGTAGTTAAATTGGTGAAGGCCTCAATTTCATCTGGAGTTAAGATTTTAAACGCTTTTAAAAATGCTCTTATTGAATCGTTTTCATTAGTGTATTTCATTGATTTAACTTTTTTGCCAGATGCTAGTAGGGTTACTGATATCAATTGTGAGTAATAATAAAAATACAACTTAAGAATCATAAAATACACATTGGTGGAAATAACTTGAAACTTCATGTCTCTGGTTTTGTTTTCCACTGTTTGAGGATTCTATTCCTCAAGAAATAATCTGTACTCCATAATAGGAGCATTTTATAACTGATTTATTAATTGCGCGGTTATTGGGTTGTCTTTATTACATCACAAAAAAATGAATTTATGAAGCAGTTTTCACCCATATCAATTTTAATCCTTTGCATCTTCTGGAGTACTACTATTGCATCAGATCCGGCTGTTGATCCGATGATTTCTCATAGAAGACAAACCAAAAAAATTCTTAAGGCAACCCATGAAGTCATAGAAATTGCTCAACTCCAAATTCAAATTGGAGAAAAATATAATGGAATGTTGACTAAAACATGCTTGAATCAAGCGTATGCATATTTTTTATTTAGAGATAGACAATTTAATCAAGCACAAATCTATTCTTTCCATGCTAGAATGATGGCCGTTAAAGTCATCAAAGATAATGGGGGAGAGGAGCCAGAGGGGGTTGAAATTAGTATGCCCGAATTGGCAGCTCTCGAAAGTATTTCATCACCCTATAACGAAGTGCTGCCTGTGGAGTTTAAAAAGGATAAAGTTGATGATTATTATGTAGTTGCCCATAACCCTAAGCGGTTAAAGGTAGTGTTAAAAAAGGAAGATGAACAAGAAATGCTTGGACAAATCTAGACTCAGATTTAGAAAGTGATTTATTATAATTCAGGAGTTTAAAATAGTTTATCTTTTTCAAATATCGGGTAGCAAGTATAAACCAACTCAGGCGAGAATCGCTTTTTGATAATAACTTCAAAACTTCTTGATCATAATTACCCCACCGACAATCAATAGCATACCCAAAACTCTACCCATAGAAATAGGCATGTATGGTGTGCCCATCACTTGAAAATGTTCCATCAACATGGATATCAGTAATTTTCCCGCCACCACTAATCCGAAAGTTAATCCAGGTCCAATTTTTGGAAAAGCCAACACAATCACTGTCACATAAAATGCGCCCAGTATTCCACCCAACCATGCGTAAAAAGGTGCGTCTTTTAGTCCTTTCCAGGAGATCTGTTGTGAAGTAAACAATATGTAGAGCACCAAAGCGACCACTCCTACAACAAATGAAATCAATGAAGCATGTACAGGACTGCCTCCAGTTTTAGCTAATTTACTGTTCATACTAGCCTGTATCGGAAGAAAGGCTCCAGCAAGAAAAGTCACGATGATCCAACCAAATTTTTCCATTTGTAATGTTACATTTAATTAGAGAATAGATAAATAATCTTAGTTTTCATTTTTAATTATTTACAAACATACTGTAGTTGTTAGTTTGCTGATAATCCTCCTCTATTAAGACTCTACTTATTTTTTACAGATGAAAATTTCTTTTAAGAATCATGAATTTAAAGTTAAAAAGAATCATAGAAATCATCATAATCATTTAAATCATAGCTTATTCATTTGCCAGCTTTTCTTTCAATAGTGTTGTTACTTTTCTAATGAAATTAGAAAATAAAATATCCAGTAATATATCTGTGATTCGAACCTAATAAATTCCCTCATTTAAATAATTTACGCTTTTAAAAGTGGTTATTAGTCATTTTTCAAGAAACCATCCTTAACAACGGAAGGTGAAATCTAATTCATAAATAATCATTACCTTTAATTTTCTCAGATGTTTTGAGTTGAACATAAACACAAAAGCCATGATTACCAGACTAATTACCTTTTTGTTTTTTTTAGTTGCTACTACTTCAAACGCACAAGAACTAGCTCGTGGAGCAGACATCGGTTGGCTCTCTGAAATGGAGCAGTCGGGGCGTACTTGGCGTGATAGCAATGGTGTACAAAAAGACCTCTTGGATATTCTTCCAGACTACTGCATCAATGCCATCCGTTTGCGGGTATGGGTGAATCCTACAGACGGTTGGAGTGGAAAACAAGATGTCATCAACTTAGCGAAGCGGGCTGTTGACAAAGGCTATCGCCTCATGATTGATTTTCACTATAGTGATTCATGGGCGGATCCGGGTAAGCAAACGAAACCGGCTGCCTGGGCAAATTATTCTGTAAACCAACTGGCTCAAGCCGTAGCCGACCATACCACGGATGTACTCAATGGCTTAAAAACTCAGGGCATCACCCCAGCGTGGGTACAAGTCGGTAATGAAACCAACAACGGCATGTTGTGGCCCGAAGGGCAAGCTTCCACAAACATGGCGAACTATGCGCTTTTTGTTGAGCGCGGTTACCAGGCAGTAAAAAATGTCTTTCCGTCTGCTAAGGTGATTGTGCATGTGTCAAATGGCTACGATAATGGTTTGTTTCGCTGGAACATAGGCGGGTTAATTAACAATGGAGCACACTTTGACATCATCGCAATGTCTATGTACCCTGACACGCCTGCGGATTGGTCAACTTATGCACAGCAGACACTCACAAACATGCAGGACATGGTAGCGACCTACCAAAAAGATATTATGATTTCAGAGATCGGCTTAGCATCCAACGCCCCTAATGAAGCGCGCCAGTTTGTAGAAAAAGTCATTCACAATGTACAAGCCCTACCCAACAACCGAGGCTTAGGGGTGTTTTGGTGGGAACCACAAGCATACAACTGGCGTGGGTATGGTAAAGTAGCCTGGAATGGTAACACTACCCAAAATGCATATCAAGCTACGAATGCCATGAATGGCTTCAAGTATCACTGTGACGCTGTTACTAAAGATTGTAATAATGAGGACAATGGCACGGCCTATTTTGATCATTGTGACCAATGTGTCGGTGGGAATACAGGGAAGTTACCCTGTGAAAAAGTACAAGTGACTTTTAAATTACACCTGACGGATAACGACATTTCTCAAATGGCTTACATCACCGGAACAATGACAGCCACCAACGGGAACTGGCAAATATTGCCGATGCAATACGAAGGGAGTAATAATTTTTCCTATGTCCATGAATTTTATCCAGGTGATACGTTAGCCTATTATTTCCTCCATGCAAACGACTGGAATGCTCGTGAAACAGTACCGTTGCCATGTGTGGTTTATTGGCAGGATAGGGGGTATACGGTGCCGAGTGAAGATGTGGTTTTACATCACGTTTGGTCATCGTGCAGCGAGGTAGTCACTGGAATTCGAGTACATGAAAATAGCGAAGAGGTATATCCTAACCCGTTTTCCAATAAGTTACAGTTAGGTGTGTCCATCGCGACAGCTTTTGAGTTAATGGATTCTCAAGGACATGTGGTTGAACAAGGTACTTGTGAAAGCTCTTGTCAACTTGGTGAGGAGATTTCTCCAGGGATATACGTTCTAAAACTCACAAATGCCGCCCTAACCCGAGTAATTACAGTGGTTAAAGAGTAGTGGGAGATGGGGTTAAAATTCAGGCGTTAAAAGTGTTTACTAAAAAAATGCTTAATTTTTTCCCAGGGTTTGCTTTTTTGTTGCTCTGTGGGGGAAATTACAAAGGCAATTGGTTTTAGTGATTCTACATGTTCACAGACAACTTTGAACATACCCAAGAAAGGTACACTGATAAACATTCCTGGAATGCCCCAGACCATACCTCCAATAATGATAATAAAGATGGTAAAAAGTGGATTAATGGCTACCCGTCCACCAGTGATGTTGGGGGTGAGGATGTTGTTTTCTGTAAACTGAATGATTACAAATAGAATTAAAACTCCAAAAGCATTGCGTGGTTCATCAGAGGCTAGTGTATAGAGCAGGGGAAATGCTCCGCCTATGAGGGTTCCGAAATAAGGAATAAAGTTCATGAGGGCAGATAGAATCCCAAACATGATGGCGTATTTGATGCCTACTATCATTAACCCGATGGAGTTGAGCACACAAAGAATTAATACCACAATAAACACCCCACTTACATAACTTTTTGTGATGGAGGAAACATCGCTTAATATGGATTTTACTCGGTCATGGTTGCTTTGGTCGGTAATTTTATATAGAAACTCCTTAAAGTGATCACGATAAGAAAGCATAAAAAAAATGTATACGGGTTGCAGTCCCAGGTGCACAAGGGTACCTGTCGTGGAGTTTACTATTTTTTTCATAGATTCATTTCCCCCAGCCACCATGTTTTTCAAGCTATCATCCAAACCATTTTTCGAATTGAAAGTGATGGGGGTATTGTTGTTCAGGTAGTTTTCTAAACTTTTGATGTTTGCTCTCGCTTGCTCAACCACAGAAGATGAGTTTTCAATGAAATACGAAATTTGACTGAAGAGAAACATGATTAACCCTACCAAAACGGCAACAGCTAGCAACACACTTATGAGGGTAGCTATGGCTCGGTTTTTAATATGACGCTCTAAAAAATTGGCTACAGGATAAATTAAATAAGAAAATAAGATAGCCAGACAAATGGGGTAAATAAATCCACGACCTATAATTACTACAACACTGATGGCGATTAGGGCTAAGGTGATTAAAGCCCATTGGCTTGCTGATCTTTCTTTGGTAAAATTTTTGTCCATTATAATGCTGTATGTTTGTATCGCTAGTTTCAAAAATCGTGCGTATTGTAAAAGAAGCAGCTAAAAGGCTGGGGGAAAATCACCCGTTAATTTTGGCTTCATCTACAGCATTTTTTGCTACATTTTCCATTCCACCCATCATTATTATTTTAACCAATGTGCTGAGTTTATACTTTAAAACTGCCAGTTTATCTACGAAGTTTAACGACCAGATAGGTGAGGTTTTTGGGCCTGAAGCGGCTGAACAGTTACAAACAATAGCGGGTAACTTGAGCGATGTGGGGGGTAAACCGTGGATTACTATTGCAGGTTCTGTGTTTTTAATATTTGTAGCCACGAACTTGTTTAAAGTCATCCGAACATCCATTAATCAGATCTGGAATGTACGACCAAAGAAGTCCAGAAAAGTATTAGTAAAACTGAAAAGTCGGGCCATAGCATTGGGGATTATTTTACTCACTGGGATATTGTTTCTACTATCCGTCTTTGCAGATAGTGCGGTTTTAATCCTTCGAGATTATTTACAGGACTTCGTACCAGTTGGTCAAGTGTACCTAATTCTGATAGTAAGTAAGGTACTTTCTCTTTTCTTTATTACGCTCTGGTTTATAACCCTCTTTCGTTATCTAACTGACGCCAGGGTGCCTTGGAAAGCCATTATCATAGGCGCATTAATTACGGGTGTACTGTTTATGGTTGGTAAATTTGGGCTGGAAAATTTCTTAGTGAACAGTAACATTGGCGATGTATTCGAAACTTCTGCCTCCATCGTGTTGGTATTACTCTTTATCTTTTATTCGTCCATGATTATCTACTTTGGTGCAGCTTTGACTTTTGTGCTATCGAAAGAATTTGATAAGACCATTAAACCAAGAAAATATGCCGAAAAATTTGAAACCAGAACGGTAAGTTAAGTAGGGTTGTGTAATGGTAAAACAAATGAATGAACTTATTATTATTCCATCGCACTATCAATTAAATTCAGTCATGTGGATATTCATTAGGTTCAATATGAATAAGCACATGTCCTAAATTAGGAATCTCTTTTCTTAAATAGTCTTTGAGTTCATGAGAAATTTCATGACCCTTTTTTACAGAAATATCTCCATCAACAATGGCATGTAAGTCCACATGGTATTTCATTCCCGCTTTGCGAATAAAACACTTTTCGGTTCCTAAAATGCCTTTCACTTTGATTGATTCTTCCCGAATTTCCTCTAAAAGATCATCATAGAGGTGTTCATCCATTATTTCTCCTAATGCAGGTCGAAAAATGAGGTAACTATTATAGAGAATAAAAGCCGAAGCAAATAAGGCAGCCCAATCGTCAGCTGTTTCATACCCTTTACCCATAAATAGCGCAATGGAAACCCCTATAAAAGCCATTACGGAGGTAATTGCGTCACTTCTATGGTGCCACGCATCAGCTTTTAAGGAAGAACTATTCGTTTGTTTACCCTTGTTCATCACCACTCTAAATGAGATTTCTTTCCATAAGATGATACCTCCTAACACAAGCAGCGTCCACGGCTTAGGAACCTTATGCGGGGTTTGAATATTTTGGATGCTTTCATAAGCAATTAATGTCGCGGTGGTCACTAAAAAAGCGACCACTAAAAAGGTAATTAACGGTTCTATTTTACCATGTCCATAAGGGTGGTTATCATCAGCTGGACGTTTGGCATACTTTAAACCAAAAAGTACCAACAACGATGAAAAGATATCGGTGGTGGACTCAATAGCATCAGCAATTAGTGCATAGGAGTTACCAAAGAACCCCGCAATCCCTTTAATGAGGGCTAAAGCAGTATTTCCAATGATGCTAAAAAAAATCGTTTGTATAGCAGTTTCTTCGTTTTTCATAGAATTTCTTATGTGCGGGAGTAGCGTTTTTAAACTTTGCGTTCGTTGTTTTAGATTCTGCTGCCAAATTCTACTAATACTTCAAATAATTGTGGATTTAAAGATACTAAAGATATCATGTAAGTGTTCTCTAAGAGAATCTCTGATGGAACGAATTCTATTTTCTGTTTCATTTGTGTTTTTACTTTCAAGCCACGATATTTCCATTTTGATGAATATGTTAATATCGAAAAGTGTAAACAAGGAAGCTTTAAAAGTGTAAAGGAGGAAGGTTTAACGTACCCTTATGCTCTACAACGTTAAATATAAGAAACGTAGCGTGTTTAAGGTAGTGAACTTTCAAACTTCCACCAAGCCAATTCTGTGAATTGGCTCGTACATTTCTCATCTCGAGTCAATTCGCAGAATTGGCGTATTATCTATGAAACTCTGAGCTTTCCTAACCCACTAATTAGCTATGTTTTCTTATATAGTGTTATGCCCTTTTTTCATGTACATTATATACATAGTTTTATGAGTTTACAATCCATTAATTTTGCAGGATTATTAGGGTCTTTTATCTGCTTGTTTTCAATACTAAAACCATTTTCATTTATTCCTTCAAGTTTGGTTCTACTTTCTTTAGGGAAACTATTGTATTTGTCTGTAGGTATCACACAAACCAATTCAAATTCATTATCAGTTGATTCGTGTAAGTAATTGAATACTTTTCGTGGGTTTTCAATTTGCCACATTCCTCTAATTCTCAAGTTTGTAATTCCTAAAGGGTCAACTTGATTAACTCTACCTAATTCTTTAGTGTCTGCAAAAACAACGTCTGGGATTGTCTTTATTCCATCTGTGATGGTTGTTTTTATTCTTTGGTAAGTTTCGTGTTTGGCTGCATACGTATTACCATAAACCATCCATAATGATTTTAGACTCGTGTCATCCGTGTGTCCAACACAGTAAATCAAATCTTTAACTGTCCATTTTTCACATTCCTTACATTCTTTTGTAATCATAGGGCTTGTGTGCCTCAAATCAGTTTTAGGATAACTGCTATTAAGAGCCAAGCTTGAGTTTGCACTTTGTGTTTTTTTGACTTCAATTGCATCGCCTCCTTTTATCATAATATCAGGCGGGTTATTTTGAGAACCTAACCAAGAAAACTTCTGATTAAAAGTCTTCATTTTTTGTAATTCGTCAGTGATTTCAAAAGTTCCTGCAAAAGCATCTTTGATATAATTTTCAAGAGCATCACCCATTCCATTTGCTCGGTTTCTTCCAGAGTACATTGCTCGTATTTCAAAATTCTTTTGGAATACGATATTATTAATTGCTTCTAAAATATTTGTCATACTGCAACTGCTTCTTTAGTCTTTGTAATGTGGTTTACTTTTTTAGTTACGATTTCGTTCGCTTGAATTTGTTGCATTATGCTATTTGCAAGAAATTTAGCCAAATTAACTGGCACAGCATTTCCTATCATTTTATATCCCGCGGCAATTTTTTTGTAATGAAAAATAAAGTCGTTAGGAAATGTTTGGATTCTCGCACACTCTCTAACGCTCAATCGTCTATATAAATGTTCTTTTCCTGGAACAAAAACTCTAATGTTTTGCTCAATAAATTTCATTTTTGGTGCTTGAGGATGAATAGGGGCGTGTCGTCCGCCTGCTTGAATTGTAAAAGATTGTTCATCCCAACTTCTTACACGATTTCTTGACATAAATATTGTCGAAAAACTACCAATCATATATTCGTGATTAGGAAAAACACACTTGTCTCCGTTAGTATTATTATATTCTAAAGCAGGTAAAACACCTTCTTTCAAATCTGAAATTGCAGTTTCTAAAGTGATTTTAGGAAAGGTTTTGGTTGGAAACTGATATTTGAAATTTAAGTCCTTTCTAATTCCAATGAAGAATACTCTTTTTCGGTCTTGTGGAACATTATAGTCTGAAGCATTAAGCATTTGAAAAGAAAGTTCGTAACCAACACCTGCGTTTCTAAAAAGCTCTTTTATACCTTCTAATGCTTCTGAATGTTTGGAAATAAGCATTCCACTAACATTTTCAGCTAGAAAGAATTTTGGTTGTTTTGCCTCTAAGATTCTTATGAAATCATAAAACAATTGACCTCTTTTATCCTTAATTCCTCTGGCCGCACCTGCTTCACTCCAACTTTGGCAAGGAGGTCCACCAATAATACCATCACATTCAGGAACTTCATCCGCTGGAATATTTACAATACTTCTTTTGTCAAGTATCGTGTTTGGATGGTTTTTCTCATATGTTTCCCAAATTTCTTTGTCATATTCATTTGCCCAAACTACATTAAAACCTGCTTTTTGGAATCCCAAATCAAGTCCACCTGCCCCTGCAAAAAACGATACTATTTTCATAATACTTTATCTTTTAGTGTTCTTCTGTATTCTGCTTTTTCCTCTGCAACTTGTAAAAGTTGTTTGGTGCAATTTGTTTCATAAATATACTTTCCGATTTGGTCAGAAATATATTCATTCCTTAATTCAGTAAGATTGAGTTTGAAAATTTCAGCAAGTTTTGTTAGTCTCTTTTCATCAAAATCTCGCTTCCCATTTTCTATTTTGCTCAAATTTGCAGAGTCTAAATTTAATTTAGCAGCAAGTTGAGTTAAGGTAAGTTCTTTATTTGTTCGTAAAAGTCGGATGTATTCTCCAAAAGTGGTTTTCATAAGACTTGTCATTTTTTGACAAACTTACTGGTTTTATCGTAATATTTTAAAATTGTAACGTTTTTTTTTCATTGGGCATAACGTACCTTGTATGGTGCCGTAGCATCCCGAAGGGTGCTATGCACTATACATATTGTTGTATGCCGTTTTTATTTTTCACTTCTTTTTTCAGTGTTGGCTAAGACATACTCACTAACAAGTTTATGTTCTATATGACAGAACATAATAATAAGCACTTTTAAGTGTGTATTTTTCCATTATTCTTACTATTTTTACGTAGAATCCGATTCCAATTTAACATTATGTATTGTTTCAAGAAATATAAATTTAGAAGACCTCATTTTAGGTGTTCTAACATTTTTAATTTAATTCTTCTATTCCTTTTAATCTCTGTGAGTTCTTTAAAGGCACAAACCAATCGAAGTTTTACAGACTTTGTTGATGAGGATTGCGAATGCTATGACCGAAAGCGAGAAGGTTTTACGTCAAAGGTGGATACGCACTGTCATTTTCGACCTTTCGGAGGAAGGGTAATTCCTTTTTCTGAATTGATTGGTTATTTTCAAAAGTCGGGAGTTTTATTTGTAAATGCTTATGGAATTGGGCAAACTTTGCCAAGTGATGATACTTGTACCTATTACCTTGATTGCCCGGGTACTTCAGTTACTCCTAGCCTTCGAAATGATTTTGTAAATGCAGCCCACTATTTAGAATATACAGGAACGGATAAAGGAAAAATAGACAATCCATTTGAAGGAGAAGAAAGAATCAACCTTGTTTTATCAATGACGTTCCCTGACTTGGCACATCCAGAAAGGGTTACAGAATATATACAGTTGTTAGATGAAGAATATCCAGGTGTTTTCTCATGGATGGGAGAAGTTAATCTTGTAAAACAAGCCTTGTTCAATAATGGACAAGTGCCCGCAAGTCTAGAGAGTATTAAATTATGGAAACCTTTCATGGATACAATTCGCAGACGAAATATACCCATTAATATCCACTCAGATCTTGGAAGTAATGCAGAACCGACCAAATACCTGTATCTGATGGAGGAAGTTCTAAATAGATATAATGGTAATAAAATCGTCTGGGCTCACTTAGGGTTGTCAAAAGAGCTCACAGATATAGCACCTGAAAAGCATATTACTATTTTAAAAAAATTGTTAGACAAGCATGAAAATCTTATGCTTGACCTTTCTTGGGATGTGCTTTGGGATTCTGTATTTGTAAATGATGAGTCAAGAGCGAAATACGTTGAACTTATAAACGCCTACCCAATTAGGTTTTTAACGGGCACCGATTTTGTTGCATCAAGAGACGCCAAGGATTATAAGACTTATAAAGATGCTTTAATCAAAACGAGTTATATCAACCGCGACATGAGTGATGAAGCTTTTAGAAATATTGCGCTAGGAGAAAATTACTTTAGGCTTTTAGGGCTAGATTACTCTGCCCCAAAAATTTGTGAAAGGATAAAGAAAAGGAATAAAGGCAAGAAATGATATTTTAAATTGTTGAATAATAACGAATTCAGCTTTTCTTCTCATTTCTATTCTGTGTTATGTCTAGTTTTTATTATTACATATTCATCATCCCTTCATTTTCATCCATTCCCATATTCATATTTCCTTTGCTATCAGTATGAGATTCCATAAAGAAGCGTTCAGAAATAACAATAAGTAAAATTCCAATTGCGGAAACAATAAGTACAAATGGGTCGCTTACATATTTTAAATAAATAAAAGCAGACAATACAATCACATCCATAATTATTGCTATTAGAGGAATTATCGGATTAAATTTAACTTCTTTTTTTAAATATCTGACTAGCCCCCAATGAATAGCAATATCCATGATTAAATAAAATATAGCACCAATTGATGCAATTCGTGTTAGGTCGAATAAAATAGTTAAAAGTATTGCCAGAGCTACAGTAAAAATAAGTGCAGGATTTTTAAGTTTACCTACTTTATTAAGATCAGGGACCTGCTTCATACTACTTAGCATACCTAGCATTCTTGAGGCAGAATAGACACTGGCTATTACACCTGAAACGGTAGCTACAATTGCTAGAAGAATAGTAAGTGTTGAACCCCAAGCGCCAAAAACAGGTTTTGCCGCAGCTGCTAAAGCGTAATCTTTAGCTTTTATTATCTCAGCAATACTTAAACCACCAGCAACTGACAATGCTAATACTACATAGATAATTGTACATATAACAATAGAGATGATGATAGAACGACCAACATTTTTATGTGGATTTTTAATATCTCCACCTTGATTCGTTATGGTAGTAAATCCTTTATAAGCAAGTATTGATAAGGCTAATGCCGCAATAAAAGCAAATTCACTAGAAAATGATTGGTTATTACTAGCCACAAATTCACCAGTAATATTAGGTAATCCAGAAATTACTAGCCCAGAAACTGCAAGTATCGTAATACCTGCAACTTTTATTATGGCTGTAAAAGTTGCTGTTGCTTCAATGATTTTATTCCCTGATATGTTTATTATATATGCGATTGAAATAAGTAATACACCTAAAATAGATGCATAACCTGAATACTCTTCAGGAAACAAACGTAAAGTATAAGTTCCAAATGTTCCTGCAACTAAACTTTCAGCAACTACCATTGACACATACATTAATAAAGAAAATGTTCCAGTTGCAGTTCCTGGCCCATATGATTTAGTTAAAAATTTAGCAACTCCACCAGAGGAAGGATAAGTATTCGAGAATTTGACATAAGAATAAGAACTAAACCCTACAATTATAGCACCTACTACAAAAGCAAGTGGAAATAAATCTCCAACCAACTCTGCAATTTGACCCATTAATACAAATATTCCTGCGCCAATCATTACGCCAGTACCTAGTGACACTGAACCTATTAAGGAGAGTTTCTGCTTTTGTGTTTTGTGACCTTTCATAATTTCAATTTGTTCATAATGGCATACAACGCCACGTACATAAATCGTAGCTTGTCTAAAAGTAAAGAAGAATCGGTTTACCACCAAGCCAATCCTGCGGATTGGCTCGTAATTTTTCACGACCTACGAACCAATCCGCAGGATTGGCGTCCTAACCATGAAACACCAAACTCGCCCAACCAGTGAACCAAGCTATGATTTTATGTACCTTGTTAGGTGCTTTTTTTTCTAGGCAAACAGCAAAAACATAATTCACGAGAAGTTGGTCAATCTAGATTTAAAACACAAAAGGGAAAAAGTGAAAAGAGCCGCTTTTAGCGACCAAACAATTCATCGACAAACAGTTGGTCAATGTCCATAACGTTTTAAAGGGTTAGCTTTGGACCAACACAAAACGTCCACAGAAAATGGATGTATTCTCGCACGTTATTCACGAAAAGTTGGTCAATCCAAGCTTGGAACACAGAAGTAAAATGGTAAAAAGAACCGTTGCGACTGGCGGAAAAATCCATCGACAAATAGCTGGTCATTTAGTTATTTGGTTTTTATGCTTTACACAGCCAAAAAATTGCCACAGAAAACTGAAAAATCCACCGACAAACAGTTGATCAATTAGTTAGTTTTATAGTTTTTAACTTTGTGCTTTAAACAGCCAAAAACGCTCAAAAAAATTCTGCGAATTCATTTATTTAGGCGAAAAGCACGCAACACAAAATAGGAGAGAAGCCAAGTGATTAATTACAAATCATAAGAAAAACACATTTCACAAAATGTTGGTTTAAATTATTTTAAACAGCCGAAAAATAGGTTTTTTAGAATTGCACCTAACGCCCCGGCTATGTGCTGAAGCGTATTAAATAGTTTTGTTGTTTCGTAGTCCAAAGTAGCGAATTATGCGAATTCGTGAAATATATTTTTGTTTCGTTTTTTGCGAATTCGCAGAATTCGCGGGATATCAAGTTACCACCACACTTACCTAACCCACGAACACGCTTTGGCATCATAGGCAATGTTGGGCAACGTTTTTATTCAATTTTTATATCGTTGATTATTGCTTGAAAATATTTATTGATGTCATTTCTCCAGAGGTAATTCGGGTGATAAGTTCTATAAATATTGTCAAAATGTTTAAACTTTAATTTAGCTAACTGTCTTTTTGTAAAGGATGAGTTAAAAGTGTTAAATTCAATTGTTTGAAGTGTTTTTTCAATGTTGGAATCGTAATTAGGTCCAGAAACAAATAATATAATGTCAGGTTTTAGTATCTCTAATTCTCTCTCTAAAACGTTAAAATTTTCTAATTCTATATTATAAATATGGTCTTGAGGATGATTTTGGTTTCTACCAGAAGCTCCGATTTTCACAACGTTGTTCCAAATATAACTTACAGTTTTATCTGAAAACCTTTTATCAAATAGTTCGATAAACCTATTAATGCCATTCCAAAAATGACCTCCGTAATAATTGAGTGCATAGTTTGAATTAAAAAAATCAACATAAGTTTCAATTGTTTCATTAAGATTTCCAGTAAAGTCCTTTCCCCAATCATTTGTTTCTTGTCCCAAGAATAAAACTTTAATGTCAGAAGCAAGGTATTTATTTTCATCAATGCTTAACAATAATGGGTTTGTCGGTTTTTGGATATGATTTTTATCGGAAATTATTTCATTCAATTGATTTGATAAATTATGCCATTTACTTTTGTAAAGCTCAATTAATTTTTCATTCATTTGGATTTTTGAATACTGACTAGCGTAAAGTTAGTCATTGGTTATGAGTTAGTTAAATATGGTGTTTTTACGTCAAATTTAATGTAATCCACATCAGTTTCTATTCTACGTTAGCTTCTGAAATCAATTTGGAAATGTGAAAATTCTTGCTTTTTTCCAAGAATTTTCAGTCCGAATCTCGGGAATGTTGCCCAACAGTTGGATATGCACACTGGTGTGCATATACAGCTTATATATTACGCTCTAAATCTAACAAAAAATTCATCAAAAAGCCGTCATATTTTATTTAATCACAGTTTATCCGATTGTAAACGGAAGTAAACGTTTACAATCGGATACAAAAATTAGGGGATTTACCTAAAACCGATATGTTAATTTCCCGCGTAGGGCAAAAGGAATACCTGGGGTGAAATGGATTTCATCGGTAGACACAGCTTCATTTACTAAGCGTGATTCGGTGGCAAACTGGGTTTCTTTCCATTCGGTATTGAACACATTTTGAATGACGATCCCCAACTGCCAATGGTTAAGGGTGTAGTTCACATTGAAGTCAGTCACAAAATAACCTGCTGCCACCAACGAGTTATCTTCATTGGCTGGTCGGTCAGAAATTCCTCGGAACCGCACACTCCCCGATAGCCCTGAAGCATGTTTGTAGGTCACCCCACCGCTCACTGTCATCGGTGGGGCAAGGGGAATGTAGTTACTGCCTTCGGGTTCATCCATTGCCCGTGCATGGGCTAAACTTACATCACTAAAGACAAATAATCCTTTGATAAGTTCATACCGAAAGCCAACGTCTACACCATAGCGTTGGGTACGACCACTGGGCTCTACAATACCTTCATCACCGACATATACAAATTCTTGTTCCAAGTATAAGTGCCACAACGCAGCATGGATTAAGAGGGGAGAGGCCGGTTTTAAAATCACACCCAGGTCAGACGAATAAGCTAAAGGAAGTGTCTTATTTGCCCCTTGTTGCACGACTACCCGCGAGTCATTGCTATGAAATCCAATCCCGTTTTTTAGATAAGCTTGAAATTTGGGAGATGCTTGATAGACGATGTTGAATTTGGGACTAGCCGTTACTACTTGTGAGGACGGGGAATTGTAACTGGAGTCGAGCTTGTTGGTGTAGTTGAAGTTAAAATAATCGAGGCGAACAGCGGGATTAATCAACCACTTACCGAAATCGAAGTCCGCATTGAAATAGCTATAGGCATTTGTTTCGGAGATATCACCTAATTGCACCTGTTCAAGGGTAGTCACTCGGTTTTTGGTGTATGACAACTCAATATCGTTGATCTGGTCGTAGCGAAAACCAGCAGCACCCGTGAGTTTTAAATCAAATGGTGTAAAGTGATAGGTGTGTTGCAATTGGCTTTCTCCACCAAATAGGTGACGGTTTTCTTTCTGCCGAATTTGATCCCCATTCACGGAATCCCTGGCAAAAAATGTGAAGTTGGAATAGAGCTCAAAGTCATAATGTGAATAATAAATGAAGTTAGTCAACTGGGTTTCCTGACCAATGATTTTAGTGGTGTTCACAGTGAGGTTGGTTCGGGAGGTGTTGCCACCTTCGGTATCATCAATTGCACCAAAGCGGGTAATGAGACCACTGTTAACCGCACGCACTGGAATTTGTCCTGATGCATCCCAGCTACTGGTAAAGTGCGAAGCGGTGATGTTGGTGCGGCTACCACCTTCTGATTGGATGCTGTATTTAGAAAATAAGTTCAGGCGGTGAAAATTTTGAGGGGAGTCAAACCAGCCGTTCGATGAATTATAGTCGATGGCCGCATAGGCATATTCGTTGTGGTTGTCTACGACTTCAAAAAGGGAAAGCACACGTTGCGTGTTAAATTGACCGATCTCAACACTTGAAAGGTTGTTGTCCAAATGTGTTTTCGTTTGAAAACCGACATAACCCGCAGTAGTAAAGTTTCCTTTATCCGCATAGTAGCTTCCTTTTCCAAAATCAATCTTTTCAATCGTTTCAGGAATAATAAAGTGCATGTCGGCATAACCTTGTCCGTGCGCATGTGACACCATGTTTACAGGCATATTATCGACTGTAATGTTGATGTCGGTGCCGTGGTCAATATCAAATCCCCGAAGAAAAAGTTGTTCTGCTTTACCACCACCGGCATGCTGACCGATGATTAAACCAGGAACAGTCCTTAACAACTCCTGCGATGAACTGACAGGGTTAGTTTGTACATCGATTTCCGAGGTGACACTAAGGGCTTTGATGTTTTTATCAATAACAATTTCCGATAATTCGAATACAGTTTCCTGTAGTTGAAAAACCAATGAGTCGCTGAGAGAAAGGGATGAAAGACTTATTTCTCGGGTTTTGTAGCCGAAATGCTCCACCATCAGGGTGTCATCAGTGGTAGCAAGGCGAAGCTCAAACTTGCCCTGCTCGTTGGTGTGCGCATGGTATTCGGATTGTTTTAAACTGACATTTACACCAAATAAGGGTAAGTTATTTTTGTCAGTAACTTTTCCTTTAAGTGTTTGCGCTCCGAGTTCAGCTTTTAGTAGGGAGATCAACAACAAGGGGATTAAGTATTTCATCTTTCTTACAATATTAATTTTCCTCTCTCAAAACAGTTGAAAAACGGGTAAGTAACTTAATTTAAAAATTTAGGACAAAATCGTAGATATAATTAAAATAGAGAAAGAAATCAGACATAAATTCCATAAAAAAACCTTTAGCTCTTTTTCAGAACTAAAGGTTTATTGTTTTAATAAAGCATATAAGAACTTTGAAAGTTATTGTTTCGTGATATGATAGCTTTTAAAATCAGCACCGGATTGTATGGAGAGGATATAAAATCCAGGATCCAATTCATTACCCAATTGTCTTGAATTTTGCACCACGCCTTCTTCAACGATGTTTCCTGTTAAATTGATAATGGAGTAATAGGACTCATTCGCCACCTCTAACGTAATCGATTCGGAAAATGGGTTAGGGTAGTACTGAAGTGCTGAATTTTCGACATGACCCTGACCTGTTACTAAATCAATAAACTCAACATAATTTAAGTTCACATAGTCGGTTTCACCAATCGTCATGCGCATGATTTGCTCACCAGCAGAAAGTTCAACATCGTTCACTGTAACCGTCTGCCAGGTTTGCCACCCACCAGTGTTAGGGATTGCGACATCCTGAGCAATCACTTCACCATCCATTTCTAAGGATATGGTACGACCAGCTCCTTCGCAAGCTACACGTAATTCAATATCATACAGCCCACTATTGGACACATTTACTGTGTATTCTAACCATTCACCTGCTGTAGCCCAACCAATGTTATATCCACCACCTGTGTCAGTAGAACTTTCAATGTCTACATCCTCGTCTGTTCTAAAGTTGACCACAGGGCTAACTTCACTACCAGGACTGTCATCAAAATAGGCTAAACCGTTTCCTCCGACATCATACTCTTCAAACTGAATAATACCAGGAATAGGGTGGGGTGTGTTGCCATAAGGACCTTGAGGTACATTGATTTGCAGGGTGATTTCATCTTCACCCATGTTTCCTTCATTATCTGTTGCCACAGCTGTAATGATATGGCTTCCAGTCGCTGCAGTTACCCAATCTACTGAAAAAGGACTGCTATTATCAGTGCCTATCAGTTCTTCACCATCAAAAAAAGAAACACTCACCACTTGTCCGTCTGAATCGGAAGCATCAGCAGTTAGGGTAACATTTGCCGGTGATTCATAACTTGAATTGTCATCAGGTGAGGTAATAGTAATTGTTGGTGCTCCTGTATTACAAACGTCAGGTTGCGAGTTCATGAACTCAACTAACCAGTTAAAAGCAGGACGTTTTGTGTTCCCATCACGACTAATTAATCCCGTATTATCTTTCCATGTTTCATTAATTACTGTTCCCCAAAGCGTAATACCAGCTACATCGGGATGGTTCCAATAAACAGGGAACAACCGTTGATAACGTTCCAATTGTTGTTGATCATTACCTGAAATATCCAACTCGGTAACGTATATCGGGATACCTGTTGTTGCCATTAAATCTAAACTTGACTTCAATTGTGCTGCAGTAAGGTTGTTGATATTAAACTCATGTGACTGAGTACCAAAACCATCAACAAGTCCTCGGGCTTTTAACACTGCAATTACAGCCATCTGCTCACGAATAGCACTTTGGTCGTTTACCAAACCATAATCGTTAATAATCAATTTTGCGTTGGGAAAGTAAAAACGTGCTCGTTCAAATAGCCAGACAATCCAGTCATAACCCGTGGAACCAGCACCACCTAATTGGTTTCTAAAAAAGGGTGTACCTGGAGCATGGGTTCGAATGTTCTCATTTAAAACATCAATTTGGTCAATGTCAGGGTATCTAGCAGCCATTGCAGCCATATACTCATTTAATTCGGCTTTACTATCCGCTTCACTTAATCCTTCAAACCATGTAGGATATTGTGACCCCCAGGCAATGGCATGATACCGGTATTCGAAGCCATTATCTTTGGCTAATTTATAAGCCCGGTCAGCATCGGTCCAATTGAATTGTCCTCTATTTCGTTCAATAGAACCCCATTTAGCCCCGTTTTCAGCGGTTACCGCATTCCAATATTGGGTATAATGACCTGGCACATATCCAGCAACGATGTTACCCAAATACTTTTGTTTACACTCGGCCAATTGTGCAAATGAGGTATAATTGATGAGTGTCATAAATACCAATATATAACTAAGTCGTTGTAGTCTTTTTTTCATATTAGATGAGTTAGATAAGTTGTTTGTTTTTAAATAAAGTATTTAAAAAAGACTACGGTCTCAAAATTCAAAAGTAAACATCCACTAAATACTATTCACACTATTTTTTAAAACTAAGATATAGTTCGATAGCATTGTCTGGCACAGCAATGCGATACGTAGGGATTTTGTATGAGACATAGAGAGATAAAAACGAGTCAATAATTTCAAAATCTTTTACTCCAACCAAAAATACTAATCCGTTCTGGTGTCTGTAATTCAATCCCAAATCAAAATGACCATCAACTTCAAAAATAGGGGAGAGTGAAAAATTAGTGCGATAGGCGCCCAATTGAAGAAATGAATGTAATTGAATGTTAAATGCGTCAGTGATGACAAAGCGATAATGACCATACAGGTTATAATATTGTTTAAGAGGGATGGTTTCATCCACTGGTCGAATGTTTGAGTTTAAAAACTGTTGATAGGATGCGCCTACTACTAAGTTGTTATATGAAATTTCTACACCAATATTACCATCGGGAGCGAAGTCTGATCCACCAACACCGCCTTGTGAGTTTTGGAAGGCATAGTTTACAGCTCCCAAGCTAACCCCCGCAGTTAAAGCTGTATTTCTATTCAGTTGTTGGTACCAGGCATAACGGCCATACACGCGGTTTCTTCGAATAAACGATCCTTCCCGGTTATTGATGAATTGAAAACCAAAAAAATGAAAACCATTGCCTGAGGCTCGCTGAGCCTTCACGTCCCCATCAGCATAAAAATAGCTGACTCCCTTAAATAATCCTGTTTGTGTTTTGTTACCCAGTTGTCCGATCACATTTGCAGAAGTATCTTTTGCTGCAGGGTTAATCAAATTATAATTCTGAGTAAATTGGTCGAAATAGTTAATTACATTATCTTGACAAAAGGCATTATTGAAACAGGTGATGAAAATCACCACAAAAATGGAGTATCTCTTTTGATAAATGAAATGGACGATATGGTAGTTGAGCTCTATAATTTTTCAAATAAGAATATTGAAACTACTGTTTACTTTTTATATATCAAATCGTAGAATTTGTATGCATGGATAAAATTGATTTGAAAATAGTCGATAGTATTGAAAAGGGAGATAATTCTTCTGCATTAAAACACTTATATGGTGAGCCTTTAAAAAAAGTACGAAATTATATTCTAAAAAATAATGGCTCAAGAGATGATGCGAATGATGTGTTTCAAGATGCTGTCATCGCACTTTTCAATCTTATCAAGAAAGGAAAGTATGATAGAAGCAAAGATTTAAATGGGTTTTTGTATGTTGTTGCAAAAAATTTGTGGGTGGATAAAATCCGAAAAGATAAAAAACGAGAAATAACCGATTTCTCTGAAAGTTATGACCACACCGATTACAGTGACCATCTAAAAAGTATGATGTCACAAGAAAAGTTAACCGCTTTTCAAACGTTGTTTAACATGCAAACACCCCGATGTAAAGCACTATTACATTATTCCATTTATGAAAAATTGAGCATGAAAGAAATTAGTGATAAAATGGGCATGAGTAATGAAAATGTTGCAAAAGCCACTAATTATAGATGCAAACAAGCTTTAGCAAAGCTGATTGAAGAAAATAAAGGTTTAACAAGCTCCTTAAAATATTGAAATCAAACCTAACCATAGAGGAATTAATTCAAGGCTATAACCTGGGTACCTTATCACCTGAGGATTTAGCCGTCGCCGAATGGAAGTTAGCCAACGAGCCAGACTTTGCGGAAGCTGTAGAGGCCGATGCAATGGTTAACGAGGTAATTTTTGGTAATGCCCTGGCTGATGTTAGACAGCAAATGAGTGCTGATTTATCAAAAATAGAACAAAGCAGAAAAACCAACATTAAAGTAGGTGTTGCAGTTGGTGTTCTTATGGTGGGCGCCTTGCTTACTACTGTATTATGGAACAGCGGTGAACCACCTGCACAACCGCCACAAGAAATTAAACCTCCAATTATTACTCCTGATCGTGCCGCTGTTTCAATAGCAAATGATGATGACAATTCAACATCAGAAGTTGAAAATGAACCCGTTGAAGTGACAAAACCATCCATAACAACGCAAGTTCCTACGCCATCAGTAGCTGAAAAAACGCTACTAGTAGTGGATTCTGCTCCGGGTGTGGTTAATAAACCAACAGTTGAACCAACAACGGTTCCCGTAGTGAAAGCGGTTACACCTTCAGAACCTATAGCAAAACCTACGGAACAACAACCAACCAAAGCGGTCACAGCGATTTGTGATATCCACTTTGAGGTGAAAACCACGGCTAGTTGTCAAGATAATGAAGATGGTGCTATCCAGGTATTAATGAGCTCAGTGACAGGCGCAAAAGAGCCCTTATTGTTTACAATCAAAGAGTTAGGGGTGAAAAGTGTAGGAGGGACCTTCCACCAGTTAGCGGCAGGAGAGTACACCATTACCCTGCAGGATCAGTCAGGATGCACGACTAAAAAAACAACCTTGATTCAAGAAAAAACGTGTTTGCCTGAAAGCGTCAGCTTTAACCCGAACTATGGCGAAGTGGCGATGTTACATCCCACAAATCAGAATAACATCCATTTACAGGTTTTTAGTCGCTTAGGAGTTCTTATCTTTGAAAACAATTTTGAACCTGGACAAGCAATTACCTGGAATGGTCAATCGAAAGATGGCGCAATTGTCAGCACAGGAACGTATGTTTGTGTTTTAATCAATGAAAAAGGAGAGAAGTCAAGCATCCAAGCTAGTGTCTTAAAGTAACAATGAAAAAGCAGTTTTTACATATCACTCTATTATTTCTAGTGCTTTTGGTTGCTTACAAAAGTAGTGGGCAAACAGTATCAATTCCGGATTCTAACTTCAGAAAAATTTTGCAGATGAAGTATCCACAGGTCATGTTCGGGAATCAATTAAATATTGCTGCTGCAGCTACCATCACAGAAGGACTCGAGCTGGACAATGCCAATATTGCCAATTTAGAAGGACTCCAATACTTCACCAACACCAATGGTTTAGCTGCACGTAACAACCAACTAACGCAGATTCCAGAATTAGCCTCTTTAACAAAGTTAGAGCGTGTTTACTTAAATGCTAATCAATTGATCGAACTCCCAGACTTATCAGCTTTAACCAAAGTTTTTGACCTGCAAGTTCATAACAATCAGCTAACACAGTTACCTGATTTAAGCAACATGACCAATTTGCGTAGTTTGTTCTGTAATGACAATCAGTTGAAAGCACTGCCCGATTTCTCAGATAATTCATCGTTGTTGTTTCTTGTAGCTGGTAACAACCCACTGGAAATTGCTCCTGATTTTTCTCCATTGATTAATTTAATGGAGTTACACATTCACCAATCCAATATCAAAGACACCATTAATGGGCTTTCTCAACTTAAAGACCTGTCTGTTTTATATGCCTGGCAAAACAAAATTACGGATTTATCAGTGCTCGATTCCAATACGAAACTAACTACGTTTCAAGTATTTCAAAATGACCTTAGTGAATTGCCTTACCTGTTGAATAAACCCAATTTATCCTTCGTTAACTTTTCAAACAATTATCTAACGTTTGAAGATATTTTACCACTTCAGGTGCTTGATAATTTTCGATTTTTAAGATATAACCCACAAAAACAAGTCACTTTATCTGACTATGACAAACGTTTGAACGATGATTTTATAATGTTGCTTAATATAGATAGTTCTCTGACTACCAATCAATACCGATGGTATAAAGACGAGAAATTAATCGATCAAACTTCTACGCCAACTATCATGTTTAACGACTTGAAATTTGCTGATGCAGGTGTATATCGCGTGGAGATCACCAATGGTGCGCTTCCGGACTTAACCCTAGAGTCAACACAATCTACCTTGACCGTGAAACCATGTTTGGAAATTTTAGGCATGCAATCAGATCAAGTACTTGTTGAATGTGGTAAAGGTTATGACTTACAAATCAATAATTTAAAACTTGATGGGGGAGTTGCACCATTTGAATACCAGTTAATTAAAAATAATAAAACTATTGCCACGTCAGACGACAATTATTTCACAGCCATACAACCTGGTGACTATAAGTATATCATCA
>CAWFGW010000007.1:0-583144 GCA_963815495.1 uncultured Cytophagales bacterium | reverse complement strand
GAATGATTCTGCGATTTGAATTTTCACTTTCTTTATATTTAATTTAACACCTAGTTAAGGTTAATTTTTTTTAATTCGCGATTATACTGTATTTTTTGGGTTACAAATTGTGTTCTGAAGTAATTCATGACGAATGACCATAATATTTTATATGAAAGAAAAAATGTTATTGAAAGTTAAAGTTATAATAAGCTTGCTCTTTGTGTTGGTGTTGAACGTTACTCAAGCGCAAACATGTGATTATATCGTAGGAGGTACAGATTTTTCAGTGTTTCCTGGTTCTAAAGCTAACTATTATAATGATTTAAATCAGGTTAATCATGTAGGTCCTTCAGGAAATGTCATTAGTTCTACTGGTCCTGCGCTTGCTGTTGATGCAGAAGAATTTGATGGCACCAAACATGTTTATGGGGTGGTTGATAACCCAAGTAAGTTTAATGATGATTTTTTGGATATAGATGAGGAAATGTTGGTTGTACAGTGGGCAGATGCAGGACAAAACTCACCTTTGTTTAATTATATCGTAGGTGATTTAGAACCCGGTTCAGATTATTCCATTTCTTTTGATATGTATCTATTACCCATAGCTACTAGTAGTTGCTATACGACAGAGAATAATAGATTCCAACAAGTATCGATTAGATATGGTGTTAATGAGATTCCTAATGATTTTACTGATTTTAATATCCCCAATACAAGTTGGGGTGCTGGACCAGTAACTGTTAATATCAATGGTACATTAGGAGCAACAGAGAGTTCTATAACGTTAGGAGTTGCTACCGGGAACGGTACGTATATGGATTGTGTTGCTGTAGGCTTTTCCAACATTGAGATAAAAAGCTGTCCACTACCCAGAATTAAGTCGAGTCAGGGTAACGAAGTATGTGAAGGTGAGCAAGTTTTATTTTCACTCAGTAAAAATTATAATACCACTGATTATTTATGGGAAAAATCAATTAATGGTGGTAGTTCCTGGACTTCAATAAGTACAGATAAAAGTGTAATCGAAAAAATTGATGCGAATTCACAAATTAGAGCTACAGTTGGAGGAATTGTTTCTGAGGTATTAGAAGTAACAACAGTTGTTTGTTGTGTAGATGAAAATGGTAATGCTGCATCGCGAGAGACCATTTTTTTTGATGATTTTGGAAGATTTCCAGATGCAGATACTTACATAGATGCTTTTGGAAATGTGACCAACGGCCTTACAGCTCCATATCGAGCAGATGTTACTTATACTGTACCTAATCATACGTTTGATCCAACAGGACAAGTCCAAGATAGTGCGTATGCTGTTTCATCATACATCCCAATTAATGTTGCGAATTGGCATGATAATATTCCAGAAGATCATTCTCAAGAATTAAATGGGGGGTATATGGTGATAAATGTTAGAAATGGTTACACAGGTCCTGTATATGATAGAACTATTACAGGATTATGTCCTGGTAAAGAATTATATTTTGATGCGTATCTCGGAAACTCTACAGGGGAAAGCGCCCCCAAAATTAACTTGAAATTATTAACGCCTGGGGGAGTTACTCTTAGAGAATCTGGTATCGTAGAAGTTCCTGCTGCCGCTGGTTGGAAACGGATTCAAGTTCCCACTTTTGAGCTCCCAGGGGGGGTAACATCAATACGTGTTGTTATTGAGAGTCAAGGAACAAGTTGGACAGGAGGAGAAGATATTACCATAGATGATATAAAAATCATGGCTTGTGCGCCTCCAACCATAGATTTGTTCTCTAACTTACCTGAATTTATTCAAGACAATTCGTTTTGTAATGGTGGTTTCAATTTCGAGGTTTTACCGAGTGATTTGTTAACATCTTTTTATGGAGGTCAACCCAACTTTCTTTTTCAATGGTCAGTAGATCCGGAAGTTAA
This sequence comes from uncultured Cytophagales bacterium, assembly GCA_963815495.1. GTDB lineage: Bacteria > Bacteroidota > Bacteroidia > Cytophagales > JAAEPT01 > CAWFGW01. The sequence goes on along the minus strand of CAWFGW010000007.1, from coordinate 581,257 downwards.
CTCAAGTTGGAGTAATATTGGTTCTTCAGGTACCGCAACAGGCTTTAGCGTGGCAGATTTGTTAGCTAGCCCTTATTTTCCTGATGCAAACGAAGGCGATATCGTTTATTTCAGAGTGGTAGCGGCTACTTCTACCATTTTTGATGACAAAAATGATTTTCAATCACCTACTTATGCTGAAGCTGATGATTTATGTAAAAACTATTCAATTTCGAAGCCCATTGCAATTGAATACAAATGTCCTCCGTGTAATCGACCTTTATCTGTAAATATTACTCCCGGCAGTGTAAGTACCTGTATAGGTTTAAATGAGGTGCTTTCTGGTAGTTATGTAAATAATACCTTGCCAGTTAAACACGGTAGTATGTATTATGTTTGGTATAAACAAGGTAGTTCTGTAAATACAGGCAATTATACTGCAACTACTGGCTCTATTCCTAACTATACTTTCCCCTCTATTGAAACAGGCGATGCTGGTACATGGGTATTACGAGTACAAGATGGAAATGATCCTACAAATTTGGCTTGTGCCAATGAATATTCCATTAACTTAACAGTAAATACAACTACTTATACCGATCCGGGTGATTTAACTTTTTGTGGAAACTCTACCTTAGTAAATGTTGAAGAAAACGGACCTTCTGCTGATAGTGAAGGAAGTTCTTATGCTTGGTTTATTCAACAGACCGGAGGCTCAGTTATTACAACAACAGTTGATGATGAGACAGGATCAATAAGTCTTGCTGACGCTGTTTTCACTGGGACAGAGCCAAATCGGACTACAACTTTTTGGGTTGAAGACAGAAGTACATATACGCGCACCATGCGACAAAACACCACATGTAATTCTGGCAGTAGCGGTCAAGGGGCAGGCTTTAAAATGCAGATTGTGGTGGACGCGACTATAACCTTGGATCAACTATCGCTGTCGCCAAGTAATACTAATGGATACAATTTTACGATTCGGGTATTTGATAATACCGGAAGTTATTGGAACGGTTCAGCCAATGTGCCTGGTCCGGGAGCCACACCATTATTTATTTCAGACGCAATTTCTGGGAGTGGAGTAGCCGGTACTAAACTTAATGTACCTGTTGATTATGAGTTAGATCCGGGAACCTATTGGATTGGACTAGATGGTAGTGGTGATTTTTATAACGCGTGTTCAATTACGAATGCATCAATAAACGATCCATCAGGTGATGGGGTCGTTAATACTGGGGCAATTATTGAAAATAGTAACTCAAGAACTAATGCACCATTTTATGATTTGATTTTTACCGCAGGTTCTCCTTCTGCATGTAATCGAATCCCAGTCAACATCAACGAAGAATGCCCCCCATGTAACAAACCTACTTCAGTAGAAGCAGGAAGTGCTATTACACAATGTATTGGTACAACAGGAATATCGTTAGCAGGCGGCTCGTATGTAGATGGTGGTAATGTACCAGAAAACACGATGAGTTATGTATGGTATAAATCGGGCAACAGCGTGACTGCCGCAGATTATACTGCTGCTCCTACCCCTGTAGGAAGTGTAGGAGATTATGATTTTACATCAGCTTTAACAAAAACTGATTCAAGTTGGTGGGTATTGCGAGTAGCTGATGGCACTGATGGAAATCCAACCTGTTATACAGAAGATTCTGTTTTTGTATCAGTTGTACCATTCCCCTCAGCTCCAACCGCCACGAATCCAAACAATGTTTGTGTTGGAGACGTAGCTCCAGAATGGGAAGCAGATTCATTGGCACCAAACACGCTGTTGTGGTATACAGTGGCAAGTGGCGGCAGTGGAGAGCCAACAGCACCCACAATATCTACCACTGCAGCTGGTACGCGCCAAGTCTGGGTAAGTCAAACCACCGAAACCACACCTTCATGTGAGAGTGAACGCACACCTTTGAGTATGATTGTCAACCCCAATCCACAAAACCTAACGATTACACCAGGAGACACGGCCTATTGTGTAGGCACGTCTTATAATTTAGTAGCGAGTGCAGATGCAAGTCCGGCAGTGACTTATACATGGTATAAAGGAGGAACCTCAACAGGCACTACATCAGCAACCCAAACAGGAGATGCGACAACGACAGGATCCCCACATGTATATAGCGTAGTGGCAGATTCAGCAGGTTGTACGGATTCAGTATCTGTAACGGTGACAATAAATGAGTTACCAGACGGCAGCATCAGTATCGATGAAGACACGATATGTAGCACCGGCACGGCTACGGTGAGCATGACAACCACCAGCACAGCCACACCATTTGATTTTTATTACAAAGAAGGAACTACATCAGCAGATGCTCAAAACACAAGTTCCCCTTTTGATTTGACCGTATCGGCAATAGGCAGGATAAGTTTAGATAGTATAGTAGATGTCAATGGTTGTACCTACACAGGATTAGCAACAGATACCGTAAGGTTAGATCACTACGAGGAGTTAGCTGCGACAAGTAAATTATTGTGTACACGAGATGATGCGAGTATAGGTGCAGGCAACTATCGTATTCAGATTAAGTTATTGGATGGCGACTTTGCTAGTGTTCGAAATAACATCACCATAACATCAGGTCAAACGACTACGTGGACTTATAACGCTGCAGACAGCACGATTACGAGTACTGATATTGATGAAGACGAGTTAGTCACTTTGACTTTAGAAGATAAAAATGGTTGTAATACAGTGACTTTTACAGGTTTGACGACCCAGTGTTCCTGTCCTGCGAACGGTCAATTATCCTTAGCGAGTAATACGATATGCCCAGGGGATAGTACAGACTTAACGGTAACCTTTGAAAACACGTTAGGAACAGCGAGTAATATGAGTATCCGATTATTTGATGGATCAGCAAAAATAGATTCAGCGCTGAACTTGACAGATACGCCTAATCCTAATACAGTAACTTTTAGAGTAGGCAAAGCGACTACGTATTCGGCAACGATAGAACATTTAGGTCAGACTTGTACAGTAACAGGCGATAATCAAGAAGTGTTAGCACACTACGACAGCTTAAAAGCGGTAATAAGAAACGATGCAGATGTATGTGCGAATGGAGACTCGACCAGTAGTATAACAGTAGAAGTGACAGGGAATACAGGTCAAGGACCATATAGTTACTACTATAGTGTCAACAATACCTTGAACACCACGCCAGAAACGATAACAACAGGAAATGTGGGGTCATTTGAAAGTGCCGTACTGCCAGTAGGCACCACAGCTGATCAGGTCTATAGACTAGATAGTTTAGAAGATGCAAACGGTTGTAAAGCGATAGCACAAAACTTGACAGGAGAGGCCACTATAAGTCCTATAGCTTTACCCGAAGCCGACATTAGTGAACGAACAGCCACGGTAACAAAAATACAGACCGCAGAAGCAACACAAGTGTTGAATGATGGAAATACGTTACTCACCGATTACACTCGTTTATGGGAAGTGAGAGCAGGGACTCCGCCCCCAGTAACGTTAGCCACGTTGTCGACTACTACAGGTACACCAGTAACAGTAAGTGGTTTAGAAAAAGAAAAGATTGTGGAAGTAATTCTCACAATCAGCGATGATGGCGGAGTATGTCCAGTAGCAAAAGACAGTATCCTTATCGAACGTGTAGATGAGACGATACCAAATGCAGGGTTAGATACGTCAGTTTGTGTAGGGAGTGGCGTAACTCGAGTAGGAAACAGTGTGGTAGATGCAGTGAATGAAAGTGTAAGATGGTATAAAGCAGGCGCTCCAAGTGTAGACTTATCGGTAAATGAAACCTTAACGGTAGCGCCAGCGTCTTTGACCACAGCAGGTTCACCACATGTTTATGTGTACGAAACAACGAATAATATTTCAAGTACAGTACGAACAGATAGTTTTGCGATAACGGTGATTGCCTTACCAGTCGCAGACATCGTAGAACGAACAGCCACAGTAACAAAAATACAAACCGCAGACCCAACCCAAGATTTGAATGATGCGAATGTGTTACCTACCGATTACACACGCTTATGGGAAGTTAGAGCAAGTACGCCAGCCCCAGTAACATTAGCAACGTTGTCGACTACTACAGGTACACCAGTAACAGTAAGTGGTTTAGAAAAAGAAAAGATAGTAGAAGTAGTTCTTACAATCAGCGATGATGGAGGAGTATGTCCAGTAGCGAAAGATAGTATTCTTATCGAGCGAGTAGACGAAACAGTACCAAATGCAGGAGCCGATACTTCAATATGTGTGGGTAATGGCGTAACTCGAGTAGGAAACAGTGTGGTAGATGCAGTGAATGAAAGTGTAAGATGGTATAAAGCAGGCGCCCCAAGTGTAGACTTATCGGTAAATGAAACGTTAACGGTAGCGCCAGCGTCTTTGACCACAGCAGGTTCACCACATGTTTATGTGTACGAAACAACGAATAGTATTTCAAATACGGTACGAACAGATAGTTTTGCGATTACGGTGATTGCGATGCCTGTAGCAGTAATATCAGGTTACGCAGACGGAGCGACTATAACGACAAATACTTTACCAGTAGTTTTACAGCAAGGAGCTGCATTACCATCAGGTTATACAGGAACATGGTTCTATGAAAACACGGTGACTATCCCAACAGGTGGAAATGGGGTAGGTACTCCAACTAATCCAACTAGTATAAGTGTAGATGGTTTAGAATTTGAAGAAAGCGGAGAAGCAAAATATAAGGTTTCGGATATAGGAGGTGTATGTCCAAGTGATTCATCAATAGTGACTATTGAGCGTAAAAATATTACCGAAGCGTGTGCTAGAGATACTATATTATGTTTAGCGAGCCCTGTGTACACCCAAGCTCCGTGTAGCACCCCAGCTAATGTAGGAGCAGGAGCCCCTACAGAAGAGAGTGCAGAATGGATAGCAGTAGGAACTGCACCCACTCCGGGCACAGTTAGTGCACCTAATTATGAATTAAATGTAACCTTTGCAGATACAGGTACCTATCAATACATTTATCGAATATATAATAGTAATATATTGGGAGGAACAGGCACACCAATAGAATCAAGAAAAACAATCACCATAAAGGTGTTGGATGTACCGGTAGTCTCCTCCGCGACCTTAACGGGCGATAGTTTTGGATGTCAAGATACGGTGAAGACTTATACAGTGGCAGGTGTTTTGAATGCGGAAAGTTATGCATGGACCTTGCCAACAGGCTTTACGTTTGAAGGAGGAACACCAAGTACAACTACAACTGCGAAAGTGGTGTTAGGCGGCACAACAGGAGGAGATATCACTATACGAGCTACAAACAGATGTGGGTTTAAAGATACGCTTATAGATGTTTCTACCATCTACTTAAGACCAACAGGTGGGACTGTAGCAAGTAATGTATCGTATTGTCCATCAGACGACTCAGTGTATACCTTTAGGTTAACGACTGCTCCAACCTCAGTATTACCTTTAACCTATTTATGGGATATAGATGGCGGTGATTTAGAGTCACCTAACCTAACCTCAGACACCGTTCAAGTAAGTTTTGAGAACAAGACAGGCACTCAGACGATTTCATTAGTACCGAAGAATGCTTGTGGCGAACCGAAGACGGTATCAGACTTACCCAACACGGTAACAGCGACTCAAACACCAGCGATATCAGCGAGTGTGGATTTAGGAAGCTCGCTAGCGGATGATGTGACTTACTGTATAGATGATACAGATGATATCACCTTTACAGCAACGGCAAGTAATGCAGGTGCTACCCCAACGTATACGTTCTATCAAGGGTTGGTGGAAATACAAGCAAGCTCCACAGATAATACAGTAGCGGTACCAAAGTCAACTATAGCCGATCAGGATGTGATCCGTGTAGAGATGGTGGGTACACCAGGTGTATGTTACACTAGTAGTAGTGATGACGACCAATTAATCATGGATGGCTATAAACAACCTGTAGTAGCTATTACTAGCGACTTTGCAGAAGTGTGTGAGCAAGGCACTCCAGATAGAATAGTGGTTACAGCAACAGTATCTTCAGCTACCTCCAAAGGGGTAAATGAGATGACGATATTCCGGGGTGGTACCACTGCAAAGTTTGAGTCAAGTACTCTACCAACAACCTTTAGCGAGTTGAGCTATACAGCTGATCGACCATCGCATACGGGAACCTATACGGCTACAGCAAAGAATGATGTATGTCCTATATCAGATGTGAGTAATTCAGTAGATGCTAAAATATGGGAGCAGCCACAGATAATAGGCGTTGTAACCCAAGATCAAGGCGATACGGTAATTATTCCAGCGTTGATAAGACGTTCAATCAAAAAAGGAGAAATCTTAGATATTGGAGTAGAAGCGTTGATGTTCCCTCAAGCAGAAAATGGTAATTATACCTACTACTGGACAACAGCCCTGGCAGCAAATGAAAATGTGATAGAGTTTGGAACAAGTAAAAATGCGAACATCCACTTGGAGCAGGAGTTGATTGATAACATCGTGTTAGAGGTAACCAATGGTTTGTGTGTAGATTCAAAAGAATATTTATTGCAAGCATTGTATCCACTAAATGTACCGAATGCGTTTAGTCCCAATGGAGATGGCGTAAATGATGTATGGCAAATCAGCGGTTTAGCAGACTTTGAGTTGGCAGTGGTAAGTGTGTTTAACCGTTGGGGAAACAAAATATTTGAAGAGACGAACTATACAGATTCCAATGCATGGAATGGTAAAGGGTCCCCGGTAGGTACATACTACTATATTATCAAGCTTAACAAAAAAGGGTGGGAAGTACCATTAACAGGTGCAGTGACTATCACGAGATAAAAAAGCAAAGTTCTATTGTAGATACATGCTTCAATAATAGCTCTAAAAATAAGTTACTTTGATAATTGATCGAGGTAACTTATTTTACTTTTAGCCGATCCTATATTATCTTTAGATGAATTTTTTTTAATAAGATTAGTATATTTATACTTCATTCAATTTACGTTCCATGAGAAAAAGTACTTCTTTAATCATACTCACTCTCTTTCTAACCTCGTTAGCATTTGCTCAAGATAAGGTTCTGCCCAAGAAAAAGCACTATGTTAGAGCTGTTGAGTTTAGTAAAGATGGACACTTATTAGTTTCTGGAGGAGAGTTAGGCGAGGTTATTATTTGGGATGTTGAAAAAGAAGCAATCCTTCATGAATTGATAGGACATGAGGACATGGTGCTTTCCCTTGCCTTTAGTCCAGATGGTTATTATGTGGCTTCAGGGAGTCGAGATGGATCCGTAAAAGTTTGGCGAATAGATAATGGTCTCATGGAAAAAAACTTCGTAGGCCATCAAGCTGCCGTAACGAGTTTAATGTTTAGTCCTGATGGACGAATACTCTATTCAGGGGGGGCAGATAACTACATCAGTGTTTGGGATTTAGAACGAAACATGAAAGCGAGCGAATTGCGAGGGCATACGGAACCTATTTCTGGCTTGGCAATTTCCCCAGATGGTGAAACACTCGTTTCTTCCTCATATGATAAGCATATTAAAATATGGAACACGAAAACCAACTCATCAGATAAGTCGATTGACTTAAGAGGCAAACGTGTGCGATGTGTTGATTTTAGTACAGATGGTCGCTACCTAGCTGCGGGAACAGACGATGGAATTGTACGTGTAGTAGACATGGAAACACATACCATTGGATTGTTCATGCGTGCACATAAGGATGCTGTCTATACCTTAAGTTTTTCTGAAGATGGACAATACATCGCAAGTGCAGGTTTAGATGGAGAAATGAAAATATGGAGTGCAGAAACGGGTATGTTGGAAAAAGTATATGGTAAACTTAACGAACCTTCCTCGCTGTCATTTAATCCTCAAGGTACTTGGCTGGCAATGGCAGATGCTGAATCAGAAATCAAGTTGTATGATATGAAGCCTTTTGATATCAAGCCAGTTAAAAATAGGTTGTTTAGACCGCAAGAAGCAACAGCTGCTCTAGATCAATCGACCAAAAAGACACATAAACCCACAGAACCTACGCTAGAAGTTGATTATAAACATCCAGTGAAATCAAAAATTGTAGTTAATAAAGATAAACCAGTATTAGAAATCGTTCAACCATTGATTGATGTATCCAAAGAATACATTCTTTCTTTAGATAAAGAAATTGTGTTAAAAGGTTCAGTCACTAGTACCAACGGTATTTTTGAATTATTGATAAATGGAAAAGATATCCCTGTAAAATTTGATCCCTCTGAAAAAGAAGTAGAAAAAGCATTGTTTGAACATACTGTGAAATTAGCATATGGTAACAATACGATAAAAGTAAAGGCGGTAGATGTATTTGGTAATACAACAGAGAGTTCGTTTGTCATTCAACGACAAATTAAAGTAACTGCACTCAATGATACCATTGGGCGTATGGGTAGGGATTATGCCTTAATAATTGTCACAGATGATTATGAACACTGGGGAGATTTAAACAATCCTATAAATGATGGAATTACCATTGCTAAAGAACTAGAAGAGACGTACGGTTTTCAAACAGAGATTCTAAAGAACCCAACACGTACTGAGCTGTATGGTATTTTAAGAAATTACAATAAAAAAGCGTTTGCTGATGACGATCAATTGTTTGTGTTTATTGCTGGTCATGGCGAATTTGATGATGTTTTCTCCGAAGGTTATCTCGTAACTACAGACTCTAAAATGAATGATGACATCAAAGAATCGTATGTGTCGCATTCAAACCTTAGAACCATTATTAATAATATTCCATGTAATCATATTTTACTCACAATGGATGTTTGTTTTGGAGGAACTTTTGACCCTTTTGTTGCGAATGGAAGAGGGAGTGTGAACACCAGTTCTTATTCAGGAGATGATGAAAGACAAAAATTTATTGAACGAAAGATGAAGTATGATACGCGAAGATATTTGACCTCAGGGGGGAAAGAATATGTGCCAGACGGACGACCAGGGCATCATTCACCTTTCGCTACTCGCTTTTTGGCAGGTTTGAGGAGCAAAGGAGGTGACGATGGTATTGTCACATTCAATGAACTATTTAACTATTTGGAGACTGCCACGCCAGCACCAACACAAGGGCAGTTTGGCAGAAATCAACCAGGCAGTGATTTTCTTTTTATTGCGAAGTGATTTACTGTATAGTCATTCAGTTCCGAAAACTTTCGGGAGGAGGGAAGAATCTCTTTAGAACTTAAATTTTCGTTTTCATTACAGACTCCTCCAAAGTCGGAGTGACATTGAATTGGGAATCTCCTCATGTGAAACTTGTATTAATTTTTAATGCCTTTAAGCAAACTGTAACTACTTTAATACCCTTCTTTTTTAACTCAGGGAGTGTTTTATGATGTCTTTTAACCGTTGTTTTCCAAATAAAACTAAGTCTATTAGAAAAATATTGAGAAAAGTGAGTTACATTTAGTACCTATTTTAGTATTTAACAATAATAATTGAGTGATATAGCTCAAAAAATTATTAAATTGCTTAATTGAAGAAATACACTTATTGATATTAATTACCTCAAGTATGAAAATAAATATGAAATTAATTGGTCTGTCTGTACTTTTTTGCGGGGTGTTTTTTTCTGGGTTATCACAGAATTTTCGAATATCCGGGAGTAATACTCATTCCGTTGCTCTTTGTAGTGATGGGACTGTTTTTGCGTGGGGTACAAATGACGGTGGTCAAGTAGGCTTAAATCCTGCCACTCTTACCCCATACCCTAATGCTAGTTATAATGAGCCGCAAATTGTAGGTGGTCTTAGCGAAATTTTTCAAATTGATGCTGGATCAGGGTCGCACACGTTGGCGATGACATGCGAAGGAAGGGTATATGCTTGGGGGGCTAATGCTACACGTCAGCTTGGTAATCCAATTGATGCAACGGGAGCATTTAGTGCTACACCAGTTTTTGTGCGAAGAGGTTTAGCTCCAGATGTAAATGGAGATGGGTTGTTAGGTGGTGTACAATATGTGTCTGGAGGAAATGATGAGTCTTTTGCAATTTTAACGGATGGAAGACTAGTCGCTTGGGGTCAAAATGATAAAGGACAATTAGGTAATGGAGCTACATCTCCTTCTTCACCTACTCCTGTTTTTGTTATCAGTGGTGTAAGTCAGTTTGGACAAACAAATGGTGACCCATTGAACTCTGTAGTGCAAGTTGAAGCTGGAGATGAAAATGGCTATGCACTTACTGAAGACGGGAGAGTTTGGTCATGGGGAGATAATAATTCAAATGCACTAGGGAGGTCAACACTACCAATGAATAGAGCAATGCCTATTTTGACCCAAGCTGGAACTCCGATTACTAATATTGTTTCTATCACTGCTGGTGATAGACATGCGTTGATGATTGATGATAAGGGTGTTGTGTGGTCAGTGGGAGGTGACTGGGGGCCAGGTCAACGTGGATCAGGTCCTGCTTATGTTGATGTGAACTATGCAGTAAGAGTTGATGCGGGTCAACAATTTGGTGGTGGTACCTATTTAGGAGATAGTGATCCGATAGTTGAAATTGCTGCTGGTCAGGCTCATTCGATGGCGGTAAGTGCTAGTGGGCGAGTGTATACATGGGGAGCTTTAGGTTTTTTCAACTGTGGGAACGGTTGTTCTAGCCCTGCGGGTCAACTAGGGACAGGTCAAACACAAACTGGAACTACAGCTGCGGGAGCAGAGCTCCCTCGATTAGCACAATACGCTGCTGGAAATACTGTGATAACTAATGCTATTGGTATTTCTGATGGTGACGCTTGGACTTTTGTATTAACTGATGATAATAAAATATATGTGGCAGGTTGGAATCAAAATGGTGAACTTGGAATAGGAAATACAACCAACCAATCACGTTTCGTGGAGTTAGATTTAGCATCCCTTGGTTGTGGTTTTGTGGTTCCAGAACCCCAATTAGATTTAGGGGCAGATTTTGAAGTATGTCCTGGCTTTTCCCATGATTTAGAGGTAGGATTAGTTTATCCAGGTTTTACAGTTGAGTATTATTTAAATTCGGTTAAAAGAGATGAGGTAGCTATTCCATGGGTATACAATAATCCTCCGACAGCAGTACCCCCTTACACTGTAACCGAAGTAGGAACGTGGGAAGTGAGAATTGTAGATGCTCGTGAACTGTCACAACGAGGTTGTAAAGAATATGATGATGTTATTGATGACATTACGTTATCATTTCCAGTTGTCACTCAATCAGACCCAGGTGATTTAATCTATTGTAGTGGAGATACTTCGGTGGTAAACGTTACTTCTACTTTACCAGGTGCTGTTTATGCATGGTTTGAAACCGAAACACCAGTGGGTGGCACAACAGGCAGGTTAGGCTCAACCATAGGAGAAGGTACAACAACAATTGATTTAAGTGGCATTACTGCTGCAGGTGATGGGTCAAAGACAGTGTATGTTGAAAGAGTAGCATTGAGTTCTACTACTATTTTCCCTAGAGCAACACCTTGTACAAGTAACAAAGGTGTTAACGCAAACAACCTCGAACGTATAAATTTTATATTTTCAGTTAGTGAACCAACACTCATTGCAAGCATGGATGTAGTGCTTACATCTCAAACTAATACTGTTGGTAGCTATTCTATTCCTTACACCTTTACAATAAAAAATACTGGGGCTGGAACAAATGGACCTTATCCTACTACCACAGTGACTACTGTAAACTATAATCATATAAGAAACTACACAGCAGGTGGAGTCCAAGAAGAAATATTCCCATATGTCGTGAATTTTAATACTTTATTACAGCCGGGTACTTATTCAATTTCTTCTACTCATGGTGCTTTACCTAGTAATATTAGTAATGTTGGGTTATATGGATGTCCTAGTACTGCCTCTGGCACATTAACTGGTAATACTTTAACTCCTCTAGGTTTTTCTCAGGCCAATGCTTCAGGTGGATTTTCTACAACGTCCAATGATAATTATTATCAAAATATTAAATTTGGTGAATCGACTCTTACTTGCTCAAGAGTACCTGTAGTAATCGAACAAGAGTGTCCTTGTAACGCGCCAGCTACAGTTACAGCAAGTTCGAATCCAGCAGCAGCGGGTACACCAAAAGAAGTAAGTGTTTGTACAGGTACTGGTAATTTAGTGACATTGAGCGGAGTTTATACTGCAGGCTCAGGTACAACAGTGAATGGTTATCAATATAGTTGGTATAAAGAAGGGTCAACTCCAACCTATACAAACAATGCTACTGTTGCTAATAGAAATTTGGTTGCAGCCGATGCAGGGACTTGGTTTTTACGTGTAGAAGATGGTGCAGCAGGTAGTGCAAATTGTTATGTGGAAGATTCAATAGTAGTGAATATCATACCGCTCCCAACTGCTCCATCGATAGGAGATGTAACAGGTTGCGTAGGAGAAACAGGATTAACAATAGACACAGCAGGACAAACAGGAGTAGGCACACGTTTGGTATGGTATACCGCAGATGCTCCAGCAACAACTGGGGAGACATTGGTTCGTCCTACAGTTAGTAGCACAACAGCTGGTACAACAACCTATTATGTAGCTAGAGAAACTTCTACAGCGCCAAACTGTGAAAGCACCACACGCGATGAAGTAAATGTAGTAATTAACCCCAATCCACAAAACCTAACGATTACACCAGGAGACACGGCCTATTGTGTAGGCACGTCTTATAATTTAGTAGCGAGTGCAGATGCAAGTCCGGCAGTGACTTATACATGGTATAAAGGAGGAACCTCAACAGGCACTACATCAGCAACCCAAACAGGAGATGCGACAACGACAGGATCCCCACATGTATATAGCGTAGTGGCAGATTCAGCAGGTTGTACGGATTCAGTATCAGTAACGGTGACAATAAATGAGTTACCAGACGGCAGCATCAGTATCGATGAAGACACGATATGTAGCACCGGCACGGCTACGGTGAGCATGACAACCACCAGCACAGCCACACCATTTGATTTTTATTACAAAGAAGGAACTACATCAGCAGATGCTCAAAACACAAGTTCCCCTTTTGATTTGACCGTATCGGCAATAGGCAGGATAAGTTTAGATAGTATAGTAGATGTCAATGGTTGTACCTACGACAGGATTAGCAACAGATACCGTAAGGTTAGATCACTACGAGGAGTTAGCTGCGACAAGTAAATTATTGTGTACACGAGATGATGCGAGTATAGGTGCAGGCAACTATCGTATTCAGATTAAGTTATTGGATGGCGACTTTGCTAGTGTTCGAAATAACATCACCATAACATCAGGTCAAACGACTACGTGGACTTATAACGCTGCAGACAGCACGATTACGAGTACTGATATTGATGAAGACGAGTTAGTCACTTTGACTTTAGAAGATAAAAATGGTTGTAATACAGTGACTTTTACAGGTTTGACGACCCAGTGTTCCTGTCCTGCGAACGGTCAATTATCCTTAGCGAGTAATACGATATGCCCAGGGGATAGTACAGACTTAACGGTAACCTTTGAAAACACGTTAGGAACAGCGAGTAATATGAGTATCCGATTATTTGATGGATCAGCAAAAATAGATTCAGCGCTGAACTTGACAGATACGCCTAATCCTAATACAGTAACTTTTAGAGTAGGCAAAGCGACTACGTATTCGGCAACGATAGAACATTTAGGTCAGACTTGTACAGTAACAGGCGATAATCAAGAAGTGTTAGCACACTACGACAGCTTAAAAGCGGTAATAAGAAACGATGCAGATGTATGTGCGAATGGAGACTCGACCAGTAGTATAACAGTAGAAGTGACAGGGAATACAGGTCAAGGACCATATAGTTACTACTATAGTGTCAACAATACCTTGAACACCACGCCAGAAACGATAACAACAGGAAATGTGGGGTCATTTGAAAGTGCCGTACTGCCAGTAGGCACCACAGCTGATCAGGTCTATAGACTAGATAGTTTAGAAGATGCAAACGGTTGTAAAGCGATAGCACAAAACTTGACAGGAGAGGCCACTATAAGTCCTATAGCTTTACCCGAAGCCGACATTAGTGAACGAACAGCCACGGTAACAAAAATACAGACCGCAGAAGCAACACAAGTGTTGAATGATGGAAATACGTTACTCACCGATTACACTCGTTTATGGGAAGTGAGAGCAGGGACTCCGCCCCCAGTAACGTTAGCCACGTTGTCGACTACTACAGGTACACCAGTAACAGTAAGTGGTTTAGAAAAAGAAAAGATTGTGGAAGTAATTCTCACAATCAGCGATGATGGCGGAGTATGTCCAGTAGCAAAAGACAGTATCCTTATCGAACGTGTAGATGAGACGATACCAAATGCAGGGTTAGATACGTCAGTTTGTGTAGGGAGTGGCGTAACTCGAGTAGGAAACAGTGTGGTAGATGCAGTGAATGAAAGTGTAAGATGGTATAAAGCAGGCGCTCCAAGTGTAGACTTATCGGTAAATGAAACCTTAACGGTAGCGCCAGCGTCTTTGACCACAGCAGGCTCACCACATGTTTATGTGTACGAAACAACGAATAATATTTCAAGTACAGTACGAACAGATAGTTTTGCGATAACGGTGATTGCCTTACCAGTCGCAGACATCGTAGAACGAACAGCCACAGTAACAAAAATACAGACCGCAGACCCAACCCAAGATTTGAATGATGCGAATGTGTTACCTACCGATTACACACGCTTATGGGAAGTTAGAGCAAGTACGCCAGCCCCAGTAACATTAGCAACGTTGTCGACTACTACAGGTACACCAGTAACAGTAAGTGGTTTAGAAAAAGAAAAGATAGTAGAAGTAGTTCTTACAATCAGCGATGATGGAGGAGTATGTCCAGTAGCGAAAGATAGTATTCTTATCGAGCGAGTAGACGAAACAGTACCAAATGCAGGAGCCGATACTTCAATATGTGTGGGTAATGGCGTAACTCGAGTAGGAAACAGTGTGGTAGATGCAGTGAATGAAAGTGTAAGATGGTATAAAGCAGGCGCCCCAAGTGTAGACTTATCGGTAAATGAAACGTTAACGGTAGCGCCAGCGTCTTTGACCACAGCAGGTTCACCACATGTTTATGTGTACGAAACAACGAATAGTATTTCAAATACGGTACGAACAGATAGTTTTGCGATTACGGTGATTGCGATGCCTGTAGCAGTAATATCAGGTTACGCAGACGGAGCGACTATAACGACAAATACTTTACCAGTAGTTTTACAGCAAGGAGCTGCATTACCATCAGGTTATACAGGAACATGGTTCTATGAAAACACGGTGACTATCCCAACAGGTGGAAATGGGGTAGGTACTCCAACTAATCCAACTAGTATAAGTGTAGATGGTTTAGAATTTGAAGAAAGCGGAGAAGCAAAATATAAGGTTTCGGATATAGGAGGTGTATGTCCAAGTGATTCATCAATAGTGACTATTGAGCGTAAAAATATTACCGAAGCGTGTGCTAGAGATACTATATTATGTTTAGCGAGCCCTGTGTACACCCAAGCTCCGTGTAGCACCCCAGCTAATGTAGGAGCAGGAGCCCCTACAGAAGAGAGTGCAGAATGGATAGCAGTAGGAACTGCACCCACTCCGGGCACAGTTAGTGCACCTAATTATGAATTAAATGTAACCTTTGCAGATACAGGTACCTATCAATACATTTATCGAATATATAATAGTAATATATTGGGAGGAACAGGCACACCAATAGAATCAAGAAAAACAATCACCATAAAGGTGTTGGATGTACCGGTAGTATCCTCCGCGACCTTAACGGGCGATAGTTTTGGATGTCAAGATACGGTGAAGACTTATACAGTGGCAGGTGTTTTGAATGCGGAAAGTTATGCATGGACCTTGCCAACAGGCTTTACGTTTGAAGGAGGAACACCAAGTACAACTACAACTGCGAAAGTGGTGTTAGGCGGCACAACAGGAGGAGATATCACTATACGAGCTACAAACAGATGTGGGTTTAAAGATACGCTTATAGATGTTTCTACCATCTACTTAAGACCAACAGGTGGGACTGTAGCAAGTAATGTATCGTATTGTCCATCAGACGACTCAGTGTATACCTTTAGATTAACGACTGCTCCAACCTCAGTATTACCTTTAACCTATTTATGGGATATAGATGGCGGTGATTTAGAGTCACCTAACCTAACCTCAGACACCGTTCAAGTAAGTTTTGAGAACAAGACAGGCACTCAGACGATTTCATTAGTACCGAAGAATGCTTGTGGCGAACCGAAGACGGTATCAGACTTACCCAACACGGTAACAGCGACTCAAACACCAGCGATATCAGCGAGTGTGGATTTAGGAAGCTCGCTAGCGGATGATGTGACTTACTGTATAGATGATACAGATGATATCACCTTTACAGCAACGGCAAGTAATGCAGGTGCTACCCCAACGTATACGTTCTATCAAGGGTTGGTGGAAATACAAGCAAGCTCCACAGATAATACAGTAGCGGTACCAAAGTCAACTATAGCCGATCAGGATGTGATCCGTGTAGAGATGGTGGGTACACCAGGTGTATGTTACACTAGTAGTAGTGATGACGACCAATTAATCATGGATGGCTATAAACAACCTGTAGTAGCTATTACTAGCGACTTTGCAGAAGTGTGTGAGCAAGGCACTCCAGATAGAATAGTGGTTACAGCAACAGTATCTTCAGCTACCTCCAAAGGGGTAAATGAGATGACGATATTCCGGGGTGGTACCACTGCAAAGTTTGAGTCAAGTACTCTACCAACAACCTTTAGCGAGTTGAGCTATACAGCTGATCGACCATCGCATACGGGAACCTATACGGCTACAGCAAAGAATGATGTATGTCCTATATCAGATGTGAGTAATTCAGTAGATGCTAAAATATGGGAGCAGCCACAGATAATAGGCGTTGTAACCCAAGATCAAGGCGATACGGTAATTATTCCAGCGTTGATAAGACGTTCAATCAAAAAAGGAGAAATCTTAGATATTGGAGTAGAAGCGTTGATGTTCCCTCAAGCAGAAAATGGTAATTATACCTACTACTGGACAACAGCCCTGGCAGCAAATGAAAATGTGATAGAGTTTGGAACAAGTAAAAATGCGAACATCCACTTGGAGCAGGAGTTGATTGATAACATCGTGTTAGAGGTAACCAATGGTTTGTGTGTAGATTCAAAAGAATATTTATTGCAAGCATTGTATCCACTAAATGTACCGAATGCGTTTAGTCCCAATGGAGATGGCGTAAATGATGTATGGCAAATCAGCGGTTTAGCAGACTTTGAGTTGGCAGTGGTAAGTGTGTTTAACCGTTGGGGAAACAAAATATTTGAAGAGACGAACTATACAGATTCCAATGCATGGAATGGTAAAGGGTCCCCGGTAGGTACATACTACTATATTATCAAGCTTAACAAAAAAGGATGGGAAGTCCCATTAACAGGTGCAGTGACTATCACGAGATAAAAAACAGGATAAAGAATCCTATAATAATAAAAAGGCCTTAAGAGTTTACTCTTAAGGCCTTTTTTAGTTTTTTTAATTAAATTTCTTAATTATATTTTTTTCGAATGGCTACTTTTTCTAATTCTCGTTCAAGTACGAGTTTTGTAATTGCTTCAGCTATATTTTCATCTTTTGAGAAAACAGCTTTAAATTTATCTTCAGAGACATCAATTCGATACATCGCTTGAAGTAAACGTTCAAAATCTTTTTCAAGTAGGTAAGTAATGATTCTTGTAAGCCATTGAAACAATGCAGACTTATTGTCGATAACTTCCTCATCTTTTTCAAGTCCGAAATCTTTATTGATGATAGAAACAGCAATATCAATATCTTTTTTTTCTAACGTCATGAGTTGTTTATAATTCCGTCAAATAGTTCTGAGAGTGTCATACCACTATAGGTTGTTTGTTGCGGAATAATACTTTGAGCACTCATGCCTGGTGTCGTGTTAACCTCTATAACATAAGGTACCCCTTCTTGAATCATGAAGTCTATTCTCACTACGCCTTTAATGCCTAATTGTGTATAAATTTGCTTAACTGATAGATGAATAGCTTCTTCTTCCTCTTTTGATATCCTAGCGGGTGTGATCTCTTTTGATTTTCCTTCGTATTTAGCTTGAAAATCAAAGAATTCATTTTCAGATACTATTTCAGTAATTCCTAACACCTTTAGCTCATTGTTGATTTTGACAATGCCACAAGTAACTTCAGTTCCTGTTAACATAGACTCAATAATCACCTCTTTTCCATGTTCAAAAGCAAGTTTAATAGCATTGAGCAATGTGTCAGGTGTTTTTACTTTGGAGGCACCAAAACTTGATCCACCATCATTGGGTTTTACAAAGCAGGGGAGTTTTACAATATCTAATATTCTTGTAATATCAATTGTATCGTTTTTTCTAAGTAAAACGGAATCAGCACAATGGATGCCTAATTGTTTTAAAAGAGTGTTACACGTCCATTTGTTAAAGGTAATAGCGGAAACAAGCTGGCTCGGAGTACTATAAGGAATTCCGAGTAAGTCAAAATAACCTTGAAGTTTACCATCTTCGCCCGGGGTGCCATGAATAGTAATATAGGCGTAATCAAAGGTGATTTTTTTCCCTTCAATGGATGTTGAGAAATCATTTTTATCAATCGGATACTTTTTTTCGTCTTTTTCAACGACCCACTCGTTACCAGCCATCAGGACGGGATATACTTCATATTTAGCTGAATCGAGATGGGCAACGATAGTTGCTCTACTTTTCTTAGATATGACGATTTCAGCTGAATCTCCACCTCCTATAACGGCAATTTTTCTCATTTTAAAACTGTTAGCTTCTTTTTATACCCGAACATAAAATTCAAAACTCAAAACTCAAAACTCCACGTTCAAAAACACTATATTGCAATAAGAATTTAGGAGGAAGATATTATGAGTGTGACAAAGGAACAAATATTAAAAGCTTTATCAACAGTAGAAGAGCCGGATTTAAAAAAAGATTTGGTTACTCTAAACATGGTGCGAAATATTGTGGTTGAAGATTCAGCAGTAAGTTTTGAAGTAGTCTTAACTACTCCCGCATGTCCATTAAAAGAATTGATAAAAAATAGATGTACTGAAGCAGTAGAAAAGGCAATTGGCGCAGGTTACTCTATTACTATTCATTTAACTTCTGACGTTACTTCATCACGAATATCATCACCTACTTTGCCAAAAGTTAAAAATATAATTGCCATTGCCTCAGGAAAAGGAGGTGTTGGTAAGAGCACTGTTACAAGTAATTTGGCTATCGCTTTAGCACAAACGGGAGCTAAAGTTGGATTAATTGATGCAGATATTTTTGGCCCCTCAATGCCGGTTATGTTTGGTATGGAGAATGATAAACCAGGCATGGTGGAGGAGGATGGTAGAAACTTGGTAGTTCCGCTAAAAAAATATGGTGTAGAAATGATTTCAATGGGCTTTCTTTCACCAGCAGAAAATGCTGTAGTGTGGCGAGGTCCTATGGCTAGTTCAGCGCTAAAACAATTCATTGGTGACGTCAAATGGAATGAGCTAGATTATATGTTAATAGACTTACCTCCTGGAACAAGTGATATTCATCTTACACTAGTACAATCAGTGCCAGTAACTGGGGCTGTTATTGTGACTACCCCCCAAAAGGTAGCGATAACGGATGCACAAAAAGGTTTACAAATGTTTAAGCAGCCGCAGATTAATGTGCCAATTCTCGGTGTTGTTGAAAATATGGCGTATTTTACGCCTGATGAACTGCCTGATAATAAGTATTATCTGTTCGGTGAAGGAGGAGGAAGAGAGTTTGCTGAGAAAAACAATGTTCCTTTTTTAGGAGAAATTCCAATTGTACAAAGTATACGAGAATGTGGAGATAATGGAACCCCTGCAGTGTTGAACAATGATATTACTGCTTCTGCGTTTACTAAGCTAGCGGAAAATTTAGCACAACAAGTTGCCATAAGAAATGCGACAATGAACCAAACTGAACGAGTAGAAATTAAGACAGTATGAGTTTAAAAATTACAGAAGAACTATACGCTGAAGTTGAAAAAGCGATAGATAATATTCGACCATATTTAATGGCTGATGGAGGAGATGCTAAAATTGTTGAAATCACTAGCGAAGGAGTGGTGAAGATTGAATTGTTGGGCGCTTGTGGATCATGTTCAATGGCTCCTATGACCTTGAAGGCAGGCGTAGAAGAAGCGATTAAAAAAGCAATACCACAAATCAGTAAGGTAGAAGCAATTAACTTAACAGAAATGGAATTTTAATGAAAGTACTAGATTATTTTTCAGGCAAGTCATGGTGGAGTATATTAGTCCATTTTGGTTTAATCATTCTAGTCAGTATAATTGGACTCGTCTATTTTTTTAATTCCTATTTAACTGATTATACAAAACATGGTCAAGTAATAGAAGTACCAAATTTGAATAACCTATCATTGGAAGAGGTTCAATTAAAGCTTGATGAACTTAATTTGCGATTTGAAGTTTCTGATACTGTTTATTCTGAAAAACATCATGTAAATGCAGTTGTAAGTCAAATACCATCGCCAAAAACTGAGGTAAAAGAAGGCAGACGGATTTACCTTACTTTGAATATGCCCAATAGACCTAAAATTAAAATTACTGAAGCTGTGTTGAATAAAATTCAGAAAACATACATAAGCCAAGTAAGAATAAATTTAGCGAATTTGGGTTTAGAAATTGGTCAGATAGATGTGGTTGATAGTCCCTATAAGGATTATGTGGAAGCAGTTTATAAGGGAGCAAAACGATTAGAAGTTGGAGACGAATTATTTTTAGGTGATAAAGTACGATTAGAGATAGGTAGGGGGGGAGAAACAGCAACAGACACACTTTAATTTATGTATAGGATGAGAACATTATTCCTCTTTAGTAATATGTTTTTTTTTGTAATGCTTGCACAATCGCAGTCTTTCACTACTGGACTAAATTTTGATTTCAACAGAGTGGTAAAAAATGCTAATCCTTTACGAATTGCTGCAACTACTATTGACACATTAACGCTTCCGTTTATTGATGACTTTTCTACTAGTGAATATTCGCCAGACACTTCTCGTTGGTTGAACGAAGGAAATGTGTTTGTGAATAACAATTTTGCTGTAAAACCCCCATCAGTAAATGTGGCTACATTTGATGGAATAAAAGATGACGGATTTCCTTATATCTTCCCCTTAGCAACTACCAACAACTCTGCGGCATCTCCTCGAGGAGTTTCAGATTATTTAATTTCAAAACCAATTGATTTAAGCGAGTACGATTCTTTATCTAATGTTGCTTTTAGTTTTTATTGGCAAAAAGGATCCCATCATCCTAATCACAATCCCTATTTAAATGAAGGAGACACGTTAAAATTATTTTTTTTAAATAAAGATTCTGTTTGGGTCAAAGCATGGCCAATTTTGCCAATAGATGATGATATTTTAATAAACAGAGGATTTGGAAAAAATGTCTTTAATTATAAATACCTGCCTATATCGGATTCATCATATTTTCATGATGCTTTTCAATTCAAGTTTACAAGCTCTGGTGTTTTGGATGGTAATTTTAGTATCTGGAGCATTGATTATGTTTACCTCGATTCAGGACGTGTGACCGAAAATATTCAGGATTTTGCTTTTGGAAACCAATTAACATCACTTTTGGGTGAATTCTCAGCAGTACCATACACGCAATACGAAGCTAGCCCATTCGATTATTTATCAGATACCATAACCACGGGGTATTCGAATCTTTCTGGTCAAGAAAATTTCCGAGATGAAAAATTTGTAAAAGTATCAACATCATCAGGTGCTTCAGAAGTCGTGTTTGAAGCAGTAACTGAAGGGTCTGGTTTACCTCAAGGAGGTACTATTCCTGCCGATACAACGGTAAGTATTTCTTGGACTCCAAACAAACAAGTGATAGCGGATGCAATTAATGCATATGGGGAGCGAAATTTTGAATTAGATTATCAAATGAAACTGAGCGGGAATGATCAAAAAGAACTTCTAGAAACCAACGATTCTATTTCTCAAACTAATTACTTATCCAACTATTTTGCCTATGATGACGGTACTCCAGAAGGAGGTATTGTATTAAATGTGGCTGGGTATTTTAAGATAGCTTACGAGTTTGAAGTGAAAAGACGTGATACATTAACTGCAATATATATCTACTGGGATAGATCAGGATATGATATAAGCGGTACAAGTATAAAAATTAATATATGGAAATCTTTAACGGGTGTTAAAGGAGCTACTGCTGATGAATTTTATTTAAATAAAAAAAATGCAGTCATAACTTATGATGAGAATTTTGGAGGTTTTACAAGAATACTTATACCAGAAACTATCATTGAAGCAGGCTTTTTTTATGTTGGATGGGAACAAAATGTAATCTCAAAATCGGTAAAGTTTGGTGCAGATTATAGCCATGACAATCGAAAACGTTTTTATGAACATTTTAATGGAAAATGGGATAATCCTAAAGCATTTAATTTTTATGGGACGCCAATGATCCGTCCTAAATTTGGCTATGGCCTGGCACTAGGAATGGATGATGTTACTGTTGGGATAGAGGATGAAATGACGTTAAATAATACTAATAAATCAATTAATGTGTATCCTAACCCCGCAGATTATGAAATAATAATTGATGGTGCATGTAAGTCATTTCAAATGTTTGATGTAACTGGGAATGTTAAACTGCGAAATACCTTCGAAAAAATTAAAGGCGAAACAATCATCGAAACCCACCAGCTTAATCCTGGGATTTATTTTTTACAAGTCTCCAATGGAAAGTTTTCACAAACAAAAAAAGTGATTATCTATCATTAAAATACTTCAGCCATAAAAGGTCTAGGGCTAAAACATAAGACAAATATGATTAAGGCTAACCAACCTAATACTTTTCTTTTGTTGTCTAATGGTTCTTCTATGTAAGCCTGTGGATGTTTTGTTCCCAAAACTTTAGAAATAATGAGCGCAAACACTAACCACCCATTATAACCTTCAAATCCGGGGAATATAAATCCAATTAAAAACTGAAAAGCAAAAACACCTAAT
Source organism: uncultured Cytophagales bacterium (assembly GCA_963815495.1). Classification (GTDB taxonomy): domain Bacteria; phylum Bacteroidota; class Bacteroidia; order Cytophagales; family JAAEPT01; genus CAWFGW01. The sequence continues at coordinate 558,201 of CAWFGW010000007.1, read as the reverse complement.
CCATATGTTAGGGCTGTAGCTTTTGATTCAAAGACGGAAGTGAATAAGATATACATAAAAAAGCCGTAGAGTGGTAGTCGCCACATTAACTCATTGCTAGGTGTATAAGGAGATAAAAAACCAATCCCAGCCCAAGTGACAAAAGCAGTAAAGACCCATGTAGAGATGATGTCTGAGGCTTTTTTTCCAAATAATCCATATAGTATATGACCACCATCTAATTGTCCAATAGGGAGTAGGTTGAGAGCAGTAAAGAATAAAGCTAAATATCCAGCCATTAAATAAGGGTAGTGCATCAATTCAAAAGCAGGAGGTACGTCATTAGGGTTAGGGGCAACATAGTTTTTAAACAACCAAAATAAAATATTGTCGCCAAAACTTAATATCATCACCCCTTCTTTTTTGGATTCATTTAATGCGTGAGAGGCATAGTTAATCCCATGTTCAGTAATATGTTTAGCATATTCTGGATGAATTTGAATAATGTTATCATAGGCTGGTAGGTGAGTAAAGCCATACCATAAAAGAATGATTGCAGCCACAAACCCAGCCAGAGGTCCTGCAATACCTACATCAAAAAATTGTAATTTACTTTGAGTTGGTTGTTTCAACTTAATAACGGCACCCATAGTGCCGAATGAAAAAATACCTGGAAACCAAATAGGGATATAATAAGGGAGCGTTACTTTTAGATGATGAAATTTTGCCATAAAATAATGACCAAATTCATGTATAGTCAGTACTCCCAAAAAAGGGATGGAATAATAAAGTCCAGTACTAACAAATAACCAAAAGTTATCAGTAATATCCTTACCACCATTAAGTAGTTTGGCTGTTTCAAAGTTGGTATACTCAGCTCCAGCGATAGTTGTTGTGAAAACTGTTACGATAAAAAGTAGAAGTTGAATCAGTAAGGTTTTTGTTTCTTTACGCATCTTTTAAATAGTCCAACATGGTTGTTGGCTTTTGAACGTGAATACAATGAATTCCGAATGATTGTGCTGCTTCAATATTTTGAAGGTTGTCATCTAGGAAAAGTGTTTCTTCCGCTTTAATATTAGCATCATCTAGCACTTTAGAATAAATGGTTTTATCAGGCTTTCTTAATCCTAAATCAAAAGAAAAATAGGCTGTTTTAAAAAGATCCTTTAAATCTTTAACCCCTGAGGATTTGTACAATGTTTTATTTACTTCTTTGATGTGAAGTGAACAAGTATTACTCAATAAATATACTGTGTATTTTTTACTTAATTCTTGTATGCGTTCAACTCTTTCTTTGGGCATGTCTAATAAAAGGGCGTTCCAAGCATTAATGATCTCTTGATCCGAATTTGTTATCTCAAGTTTTCCTTTAACATAGTCAATAAAACCTTGGTCAGAAAAAAGGCCTTTATCATATTGATCAAAAAATGCATTGCTATCGACTAAATCGTAAGCTTTTTCCAAGGAAACGCCTTTTAAGTCGGCAAAGGCTTGGTAGGTTCGGGGAGGGTCAATATTAATAATCACATCCCCTAAATCGAATATGATATTTTTTATTTTCTTAAAATCCATATGTCTAGTTTCAATACCCAAATATGACCATTTTTTAACTTTTATAAAGCCTTAATAGAAAGACTGAAAAAAAAAGTTGATTAGAATGTACAGTTCACTTGTCTATTTATAATGATATACTTAATATTGCGACCCCAATAAACGATTTGGGATTAGTTAATATTGAAAATAACCAGTCCCGCTTTGCGGGATTATAGATAATGAGGTACTTGTACTTCTGGTCCTATAGCTCAGCTGGTTAGAGCACCTGACTCATAATCAGGTGGTCCCTGGTTCGAGTCCAGGTGGGACCACAACAAAGCCTTCTTAATAATTATTAAGAAGGCTTTTTGTTTTTCAAGAAAAGAGAATTGAAAAAAGTTTTTTTAGCTCCCGTTAATTGCTGACTTAATGATTAGAGCTAGTTTGATTTAGTACCTGTAGTAACAATCATTTCAATCATCCCTATCACCTCTGCATCATTTAGTAAATTAATGTTGTGCAACATTTGATCTGCTTCAATTTGAGATAACTTTGGCTTGATTAGTTTTTCAAATTGGCTTGCATTCAAATAGTCTTCCGTGGATAGACCAATGTTAATTAACTCTGTTTTTACATTACTAATTTCCACTCTTCGAAAGTGCTGTTCAAGAAACTCTTTGTTGACCTTATTAATTAATTGTTCTGTATAGATATCTTGAACGATTAAGTTTTGTTCCTTAGTAAAGGCTGCACATTCAAGTTTACTCCAGTTGGCGTCTATTATGGTCAACCTTCCGGAAGGCTTAAGAGCTTTTGATATAATATCAAAAGCTTTGTCAATGTTTGGGAGGTGTTGTATTACTCTTTCTGCTCTAATGAAGTCATAAGCTTGAACAGCTTTCAAATCATACAAATCTTGTTGAACTAAAGTGGTATTAGTTAATCCTGAATCCAGTGATTTTTCTTTTGCATACTCTATAAGTTTAGCGTCAAAATCTATTCCTAGTATTTGACTTTCGGGAAGCATTTTAGCTATTCTTAAAACATCTACGCCTGTTCCACAACCAATTTCAAGGACATCCCAATTATAGTGGCTTTTGTAAGAAAGGTTACTTAGTTTATAACTGGCGTCTTTAACCTCTTTACATAGTTTGGCTGTAAGGTTTAAATATTTTTCGTCAACGGTTACCATATATGATATATGTTTAGTTTAGTTCTACAAATTGTTGGGGTGAATTAATTAATTCATTTGAGAGTTTATCCATCTCTTTTTCATCGCCTTGTAAGTATACAATTGCATGTGCTTCTGAAAGGTTTTTAGGTTCATCAATATATTTTCCAACAGCTATTTGTAAGTCTGTTTTCACATGGACGTCACTATTTTCAACTTTAGAAAAGTCAATTGATTTGACTACTCCTGCCTCAACTTGGCTGTACAATACTAAAAAAGAGGGTTTTTTTATTTTTTTATTGATCTCTTTTGTCGCTGCTGTGTAAGCATTTGAATCAGCGTATAGTAATCCAGATAGTTCAAGTTGATTATGACCATAAGCATTACGGATAAAATCTAAATCTAACATACAGCCAGCAGGCCGAGAACCTGTTTCAATAAGCACTGGTCCTTTTTTATCTACGATAATTTCAGTGTGAGCAGGTCCGTTAAAAATTTGTAACGCGTTGAGAATTTTATTAGTATACTCAATTGTAGCGCTCATTTCTGGATTATCAATATCCATAAAGATGCAACGTTCATAAATGGTTCCTCCATATTTTCCGATACGTTTTTGATATTTGATAATATCCGTAACAGTAACTTCACCTTGAAGACTAACCGTATCTATAACATACTCTGTTCCTTCAATAAACTCCTGCACTAAAAGACTAGTGTTTTGAATATTAAGGAGGTTTTCTCTGTTTAGTTCAATCTCAAAAGCCTTTTCTACATCGCCTTCATTTTTACATAAGTGAAAGCCGTCCCCAGATGTGCTGTGTAATGGTTTTACAACTAAAGGATATGTTACTTGATTTGCTTGAATCCACTGAGCTGCTTTATCACTACCTTGAAATACTTCTTGTTTAATTGAGCGTAATCCAGCACTTTTAATTTTTTCCTGCATTAAATATTTATCCCTCCTAGCTTCAGAGGTTGCCAACGGGTTTCGTAAAGTGAGATTGAATTGGTCAGATAATTTATCTGCCAAGTTTACTCCTATTTCACACCCAGGGATGATGAAGCTAGGCTTCCCGTGGTCTTTGATCCAGTTGACTGTTTCTTCAAAATTTTCGTTGATAAACGTATCTTTATAGCCGCCAGAACAAAAACATCCCTTAACAAATTCAGGGATGTTTACTTTACTCTGTATATGTAGGCATACTATTTCATGTGATCTAAAGTATTCAGGATAAAACTTACCGCTTGAATACCCATCTATGATTATTCCAAATTTTTCCATAATTCAACCTTTTATACAGCAACGCATACCTATTTCAGTACCTCCTACGGTGTTTTTATGCATTTCATCAACTACAGAATCAGGGTGTTCCCAATCAAAATAATATCCTTTATCTACCAATTTTAATTTTTTGATTGTTTCATTTTGGAGTAGAGGAGAGCCTTTATAGAGCAGAAGCCTAGTTTTTAATTGCATATCATCAATATCTTCCATAAGATTGTTTTCCTCGAGATAATTCCCAAAATTGATCATATCCTCAGTATTTGACCAAGGGTTATAACTAATGAATGTAGGAACTATTTTAAGGCCCGTGTTCCGGAGCAACCTAAGTCCTTCATTCATGTCTTTTATAGTAATTCTTTTGTCAAACTCTTTTAATACATGATCAGAGGGAAACTCAAAAGCACTCGTTACTTCCGTGCAACCATACGATTTGAGCTCTGGGAAAAATTCTCGGTAACGAACCACATCGTCTAAGCGCAAGGTAATATCGAATGTTAAATGGGGGTGTTTTGCGTGCATTTGTTCAATTATACGCACTCCTCGTTTACCTGTAGAAAAAAAATCAGCATCAATAAAGGTGATATGTGTAGCCCCCATATTGACTACTTGATCAATATCTCCGAGAACAATATCTTCAGGAATCTTTATTACGCGCTTCTCATAAGCTGCAAAGACAGAACAATAGGTACACCCGTGAGCACAACCTCTCATTGTTTCAATATTCCCGACTAATTTTCCGTCTTTGTAAGCATAGTTACTAAGTGCAGGAAGCATTGAACGGTCAGGGATATTAAATTTTTTTCTTTTTAGATTTTTTGATGGGTTTCTGTTGGTCAAACTGTAAACAAATTCTAAATCATCTAGTTTTTCACCTTTTTTATAGGTATTGAACATTTCTTCAAGAACGGTTTCAAATTCCCCATTGACGATATAACATTTTTCATCCAATAAAAATGAATCTGGTTGCACAGTAGCATATTGGTTGTAAAACACTATGGGATTGGAATACCCTTGTTTACGTAGTGATTTGGATAACTTCACAGAAGTTTCAATAGCTCCGAATGTGGGGACAGAAAAAGCAATAAAATCACTCATCGGATTAGGTGCTGTTTGAGAATACCAATAATCGATGACATCCAAGTCGCTATGTTCTTTAAAAAAAGGAATGACAGTAGCCAAACCAAGAGGTTGAAATCCAACCTCATCAGTTGAAATAAGTTGAGTTTTCATTTTAGTGGTGTTTAAAAGGTTAACAAGTAGTGCAGCAGTTTTCTACTATGTTTTGGTAAGCATTTTTTTCAGGAGTAATAAATACAAAATCACTTGGAGCAAAGCGTTTTAAATGTTCAAAAGTTTCTTCACAAAGGTCAACGCGTTTTCCTCTAGGGTAACGATGATCAGCATCATCTATTAACTCGCTAAACGGACCTTTGTAAATCACTTGGTAATGGCAATCTTCACAGCTGGTGTTGATAGGTTTGTAGCCTGTTATTGTAACCGATCTGAATTCAATGTTTTCTACAATTTTCCATGCGGAGTTAGACCAAGTTTCATAATTTATATGAACAAACCCTTCCTTTGAAAATATTCTGCTAAGTTCTTCCTCCTGAAAGCTTCCGCTAATGCAGTCACCCCATAAATTATCTTTCGATTTTATACTGTCTGGGACAAAATGAGAACTAACAATGTCTGAAATTGCAAACCTGCCACCAGGCTTCAGTACGCGATAAATTTCACTGATTAAAGATTTTCGTTCCTCTTCGTCTACTAAATTTAATACACAATTGGAAATCACTAAGTCATAAGAATTGTCGGGAATAGCAGGTTCCTGTTTCAAATCATTAGCATATGATTCTACTTGTTGTAAATCTTCAAAACCCTTAAATTTTGTGTTTCTTATTTTTGCTTCTAATTTTTCAATGTCTGTTTTCAAATCTTGAATTCTAGCTTTCACAAAATTTGTTTTAGCAACATTTTCTCTATTATTTAATTGATCTTGGTATTTTCGAGCCACTGTAAGCATTTCATTATTTATGTCTATGCCTGTAACTTTACCATTAGAACCAACTATTTTGGCTATCATGTAACACATTTTCCCAACGCCTGACCCCAAATCAAGCACGAAATCTCCTTCTTTGACATATTGAGAGGGGTCTCCACAACCATAATCTTTTTCCAAAATTTCTTTTGGTAAATCCTTGAGTAATTCTCCGTTATAACTAGTAGGGCAACACAAGTTGTCAATTTTACTTATTGCCGCTTCTGTGTAAGTGGATGTGACTTGTTCAATTAGTGATTGGTTTTTCATGTTTAATTAAGTTTAAAAGTTAGTTAATATAAAAGGGTATTAAAATGTCATTAAAACGTACTGATAAATGTTCTATTTTGAGTATAAAAGGGTTGGGTTAAAGTAAAGACTAAAATAAAACTAGAATGAAATAATTTTTAAAACCCTTCCATTAATTATTCGAGAGGTGGGTTTTTCAAAGAATTTATTTTTAACTGTCATATCTGTTTAAAAATTAAGTTGAACTATAACCGACTTTATAGTTAGACTTTAAAAAGCTAAGTTTATCAAATTCATTTCGTTCTTGGAATGCTAAAATTTCTTTCTAGAATAATTCCAAGTCAGACACTATTTAAATCACAAATGTTTCACAAGGACATTTGAGTAGAATGATATTAACCAGTCTTTTGTCTAGCTATTTTTAATTCGAAAAGATAAAACGGCATTAGAAAGTGGCGCTTTATACAAAAATGTTTTGAAATAATGATGAGTCAAAATACTCATTTTATTCTACCTTACTTTGATAGTGACTTCTTTCTTATTGTGAGAGAAAAAAGAAAATAAATTGTTTTAATTAATTTACTCATAACTGTCGTTGGGTTGATTCAAAAACTGATATTAAAGTATTTGTGAAAAAAATAAATGTCAAGTAAAGTCTAAAAAAAATAATGAGTTTAATGTTATATTGTTTGCATTGTACCATTTTGTCGTGTAAAAATACAATTACTTAAAGGTGTTTTTAAATTAAAGAGATTAAATTCAGTAATTAATTGTCGACAGATGCCTTATGGATGAAATGTGTTTTTAAACTTCTCTATGTAAGTATTTCTTTATCAGTTTTTTATGTTGCTTGATAAAAGGTGTAAAAACTTAACTAGAATTGACCGTTAACTTATTACTTACAATGATATACTTGATATTGCGACCCCAATAAGCGATTTGGGAACATGAATTCAGAAAATAACTAGTCCCACTTACAGAATCATATATAATGAAGTTGTTATGCTTGAGAGTTACAAATCAACTGGTTATAGTGCTAGAGTCATGGTCAGGTGAGTCAATATAACTGTCTTTAATTACAGTTTAAAGACGTATTTTTGTTTTTAAGCGGTAACTCTTGTGTGTAATCATTTTTATATATTCGTTCAGCTGCGTTTAATACTCTTTCAAATCACTTAATAAAGCCGATTTATTACACTAACTTTGTAATTCAAAAAAATAATAATACAATTGACAACATTCTCAGAACTTGGACTTTCGGAAGAAATATTGAAAGTCCTTCCCGAGTTGGGTATTGATGAACCTTCTGAAATTCAACAGAAAGCAATTCCAATTCTTTTAAACAACAATACAGACTTTATCGGACTTGCCCAAACAGGTACGGGTAAAACAGCGGCTTTTGGTTTGCCATTACTTAATCAAGTAAATCTCAATAATAGAAATATTCAAGCAGTAGTACTAGCTCCAACGCGAGAGTTATGTCTTCAAATTACTGACCAACTTTTAAAATTTTCTAAATACAGAAAAGGACTTTATGTCGAAGCTGTTTATGGAGGTGCTAACATAATGCCTCAAATGAAAGCTTTAAAACGAGGTGTACATGTAGTTGTAGCCACTCCAGGTCGTTTAATCGACTTGCTAAACAGAAAAGCACTTTCCTTTGATACCATCGAACGAGTAGTTCTTGACGAAGCAGATGAAATGTTGAATATGGGATTTCGTGAAGATATTGACGAAATTTTAACACATACACCTTCAACTAAAAAAACATGGTTGTTTTCAGCCACGATGTCCAAAGGAATCCGAAAAATTGTAGAGCAATACATGGATCAGCCCGAGGAAATTACTATTGGCGGTAAACAAGCAGTAAACAAGAATATAGAACATCAATATTTGTTGGCTGGCCGTTCAAAAAGAGATTCTTTAAAGCATTACATGGATGTACATGATAACGTAAGAGGAATTGTTTTCTGTAAAACTAAAATTGAGACTAAAGAATTGAGTGATGACCTTCGTGCTGAAGGTTGTTCAGTGGATGCTATCAATGGTGATTTATCACAAGCTGCTCGTGAGCAGGTGATGAAAAAATTCAAGAGCCATAAGTTAGATGTATTAGTCGCTACCGATGTGGCAGCTCGTGGTATTGACGTAAATGATTTAACACATGTTTTTCATTTTAATATACCAGATGATTTAGAGTATTATACTCACCGAAGTGGACGTACAGCCAGAGCAGGTAAAAAAGGGGTGTCCATTCTATTTTTACGAAGAAGTGACCAACGAAAAATTAAATTTCTTGAGCGGAACCTCAATATTGAATTTGAAGAAATTACCTTGCCAGGTAGAAAAGATGTGGCGAAATCAAAAACGTTGGAGTCTATCAAAGCCTTGACTGAGGCTGAACAATTAACAGTGCCTTCTGATTTATCCAACGAAGTAAGCCAATTGCTGGAAAACCTTTCAAAAGAAGAATTGATTTCAAAACTAATAAGTGCAGAGTTAACTCGGTTTGGGTTTTTTGCTAAAGAACCTAAAGAAAGTGAAGAAAGAGAAAGAGGTTCAAATTCAAGAGACGACAGAGGTGGAAGAGATGATCGGAAATCACGAAGAGGTGAGGGACGTGAAAGAGGTTCTTCTGATAGAGGGGATCGTAGAGTAAAAAGAGAAGAAGGAACTCGATTTGATAGAGCTGAACGGAGAGAAAGACAACCAAGAGATAAAGATTCGAGAGAAAAATCACCTCGGTCTTCTAAAGGTTTTGATCGATTCTTTATCAATGTGGGTAAAATTGATGGTGTAAGAAAACTAGATATTTTAGATTTCGTGTGTGAACAATCAGGATTAGATAAACGGAGTATTGGAGATATTGATTTAGATAAAAAACACTCGTATTTCGAAGTTGAAAAATCAAAAAGTAAAGGTATTGATGCGTTTTTTGAAGGTGTTGAAGTAAATGGACGTGCACTAAAAGTAAATCGCGAAAACAAAGACGAATAGATTTTTTTTCTGTTAATCGAAAAAAACCTCTTGTTGATAGAAATCACTAAGGGGTTTTTTTTATGATTTTTGTTTTTTATATAAAAAAATAATACTTTAAATTTCCCTACATTATTTTTTGATTTAACTTTGATGATATCAAAGAGAATAGCTTAATTATTTGTTTTTATAGCTAACCCGAAACACAACCAGTATGAATCTTTTAGTTAAAGCAATAACACTTATTGAAGTGTGTGTTATAGAATTTTCGTTGGCACAGGCGCCAGTGTTTTTTGTAGGAAGTTTTGATGAAGAATTTAAAACCCTTCAAACTACTATTTCTAATAGACCCAAAAAGACCAAGTCTTTAGTTGAATTAGAATTGACAAGTACTTTATCCTTAAAGGGCGAAGTATCTTATGCCAAACAAGATGAGGAAAATCTCATAATATCGGGTAATATAAACGATGATAAAGAGTCCTCTTTTTTTATTTCAATCAAGAATAAATCTGTTGAGGGACATGTGTGTTTAGATAATTCGGTTACGGCTTATCGATATTTTTCAACTAATGGGAGTGTGTATGTTGAACAAACCACTAAGGATAAAATTATCTGTACTGAGTATGGTTATAACCAGATTCCAGAGAGAAAAAGGTCTGTTAGAAAACGAGGAGAGCTACCGTTCAATGTTCCTCTATTAAACAGTTATTTAGGTGCAAATGGTGTGGTACTACTAGATTTTGATGGAGAAATCGTATCAGGAACACGTTGGGGAAATGGAGGCGTAATTAAAGCAGCACGGTTTGACTTTTCTGAGGAAGAAATAACTACAATTTGGGAAATAGTTAGTGAGGATTTTGCTCCAATAAACCTCAATATTACTACAGATGAAAAAGAATTTTTAAAATATCCGCAAAACAAACGAATGCGATGTATAGTTACTCCTACGAACACAATTGATTCTCAAAGCGGTGGCATTGCCTATGTGAATTCTTTTGGCTGGAATGATGATACACCATGTTGGGCATTTATCGACTGGCCTGCAAATACGGGGGAAGTAATTTCTCATGAAATTGGACACACCCTAGGTTTAAGTCATGATGGACAATATGGAGTCGATTATTATAGAGGTAATGGCGATTGGGCTCCTATTATGGGTAAATCTTATGGTAAAAAATACACCCAATGGAGTAATGGAGACTACAGCTTTGCAAACAATAAAGAACTCGATGTTGAGAGAATGGCCCGCGAGTACTTGGGGCTAGGCATGGTTCCAGATGATCACTCGGATGATTTTAATCATAGTTCGCCTTTACAAATTAATAATACTGGAGAATTATTATTAGGTTCTAATATTGGGCTTATAAATGAGGCTAAGGATATAGATGTTTTTTATTTCGAAACTTCTGGAGGTCAAGTTGAGTTGTCAATTACCACTTCTAACCATTCTAATTTAAAGTTTAAGGCTGTACTTACAGATGCTACAAATCAGAGTGAAATACTGACTTTAAATGACACTAACTCAGTTTCTATTCAATTAAAAGCGGATGGTTATTTTTTATCTGTGGAAGGAGTTGGTGATCCAGACCGTAAAACTGGATTTTCTGATTACGGTTCTTTGGGTAAATATTCCATTAGTGGATTTATACCAACTTATCATTATACCTTAATGCCACATGAAGGCAGTGTTTGGAATGTCCCTTTCGAAATAAAATCAGAAGAAGTAGATTCTAATGGTCGAGTAATTGGCAAAGTGAAGGAAACTTATCTGGCTAACTTAGGTGAGGGTGATTGGTTTGATTTAGATGTTAATATTACTAATAATGGAAAATATATCGTTAAAACAATCACTAACAATCATTCATCGGAAGATTTTGAGATATGGGTGGATGATGAAAAAATGGTGAGAAATGACCATCAAAAGTATGTGTCAGCTATTTGCGAATTAGACAAAGGAGTGCATAATATTCGATACGAAATAAATAATCGAGGACTAAAAGTTGAAAATATTACCCTTGACACTTGTGAGGATTGCTTGGTAACTGCCTCTATTGATTCTGATTATAACAATATTAGTGTTTATCCTAACCCATTTACCGATTACTTAATTGTTACTAATTATGAAAATAAATACACGCAATTCGAATTAATCAATAGTGATGGTTCAATCTCTAAACCTGAAAAATTGTTATCGGGCGATAATCGTATTGATATTCAAGAGCTTAAACCGGGTGTTTTTTTTATAAAACTTTTTAATCAAACCAGTGAAAGAGTAATTCGCTTAATTAAAAATTAGATACCTGCGAGTTTATAATTTGATAGATATAATAATTATTAATATCAGTAATAAGTTTGGTGTTTTTCAGTGAAATTGCATGGTCACTAATGATATATTCAAGGTTGTATTTTTTATTTAGAAGTGTAGGAGAGAGCCTGTTTTGGTTCATTTCTTTTAGTTCATCTGCAATAATACACCGTTCATACATTTTCGTGGATTCAGCAGGGGTGAATTTATAAACAATCATGGCGTCTCTTTCTGTTTTGCGAATGAAGCTTTCAGAAATATAATGGTGAGAAATTTCTAAATGAAAAAGTGTGTTTTGGGGTGTGTTATTTTTTATATACTGAGCGACAGGATTAAAAGGTGCAAGTCTGTTCACTGAGTTGATGTACTCTTGATAATTTTTTATTCCTTGTAAAATAAAAATTAATGTTAAGCTAATGCTAATTATATATTTTATGTGCTGATAGAAAATTTTTTTATTTAAATAATAAGCAAGAATTAAAAAAGTAAAAAATTGAGCTAATGCCATTGGTCTAAATGGGTACGTCTTTAGTGGAAAGGCAGCGTATTGATTTAAGATAAAACTATCATATAAGGCAAATAGCACAAAAAACAGAGATAGAGTTATTGCAATAATCGTGAAAGAGGCAAAGAACTCTAGTTCTTTAATTTTATGCTTGAACCGAATTATAAGTACACAAACGACACTAGCTGTGATAATTCCTAAAAGCTGTTTTGAAATAAAATAGTCCCAACTGATTGCAATGCCTAAATGGTGATAAAGTCTCCCATAGCAATAAGCCCAATTAAGATTAATGCCATCTATAAAATGTGCAGATTCTTTAAGTATAGTTTCATATAGGTAAATACCTAAAGGTGTGATGAGTAGTGTGAACGATATTAAGAATTTTATAAGCGGTTGATATTCCTTTTTATAAAGCCAATATATACTCAAACAAATGACAAACCAGCCAGTGACTAAAAAATGAAAGTAAGTTCCAATCGCTAATAAGAATGCTGAAAGAATAATTTTTCGGTCTACTAATGTGTTGAGTGAAAAAAACAAAAAAACATAAGCTAAGGTTTTTGGTTCGAAACTTTCAAAAATCCATTCACCAGCAAAAAAGCTTTGTTTGCCTAATATGTAAATTTGAAATGCGAATAAGGTCCACAGTTTAGGGAGCTTTAATTTATTGAAGAGGGAATGGAGTGCTATGGCGAACAGTAAGTAGTTAAAAAGTCTGGCAACGACAGTAAATGTTTCAAAACTAAGATACTGGAGGCACGTGCCCACAATCCATTGAAATACAAGTCTGGAGCCAGGTTTTTCGGTTAAACTAATGGAGTTTTTAATCCATTCAGGATCCATTGCTTGTTTTGCATAGGCAAGGTATTGTTCTTCTCCTCCACTTAAAACAGGTGAAGTTTTTTGAAAAAGTAACATACAAAAAATTGCAACTCCAAAAGGAATTGATTCTACAAGAGCGCTAAAATTTCGTAGGTGTTTCAAACTTGAAATAAAAATAATATTATCTAAGCGTTTCTCGTACTTGCTCTAGAAGCTTTTTTGTTTGACGTATCCCTTGATCTTCACTTAATTGATTTCCTTCATACTCAATACCTACAAAACCATTGTAGCCAGATTTTTTTATTAATTTAAATAGCCTTAAAAAGTCAATGGTCGTTTCGTTTCCCTTTTCATCAAATTGAAATGTTTTTGCGCTAATTCCTTTAGCGTAAGGCAGCATTTCTTCCACCCCTTTATATTTATTATAATGTTCTACACAGGGCGATTCCCACAAATCACCATCTCTTCTTTTTACACAGAAATTCCCGAAATCAGGTAGTGTGCCACAAAATGGGTTGTTGACCTCTTTAATTATTTCAGCCACCCAGCCACCGTTGGAAGAGTGTTGTCCGTGGTTTTCAACAATGACATTCATTTTATGGTTGGCTGCAAATTCAGTAAGACGACCAAGTCCGTCAATAGAAGCTTGTTTCCATTCTTCTGCATTTCCATCACCATGCAGGTTTACTCGAATTGAATGACACCCTAATGTTTTGGCAGCGGTAACCCATTTGAAATGATTCTCTACAGCTTTAAGTCTTTCAGCATCATTGTTTGCAGCTAAATGGCCTTCGTTATCAACCATTATTAAGACGTTTTGGACTGCATTATCCGCTGCTCGTTTATTTAATTCCTTTAAAAAAGTGCTGTCTTCTGCTTTATCCGCAAAAAACTGATTTACATACTCCACTCCGCTGATTTCATACTTCATTTTAGCAATGACAGGAAAATCTACCGGGTCAATTTCTTTGTTAAAAAATGCCTTGTGTAACGACCACTGTGCTAACGAGATGTTAAAATCAAAAGAAGTGGGAGAAGTAACATAGGAATAAAGTGGAGAAGTAATACTTAAAGCTCCTAGGGCAAGTCCTGTTTTTTTGAGGAAGTGTCGTCTATGCATATTTGAGGACTGTTTGTTTTTTTATTGTAAGATAAATAGAAAAAATATAAAGCACCTGTTTATTAAAAAATCATCTAATAATCTATTTTATAATACGACAAATTGCACCTTCCCTTAAATCTCTGTGTTGATCACTCAATAGTCATTATTCAAATGGCTATATTTGTCGTTCGATGGAAACAAATATTGATGTACTTCACCGTGAACCGGTTTTTAAAATCATTTCAAACGCGGCTGAAGAACTACAAGTAACGTGTTATGTGATTGGTGGTTTTGTACGTGACTTAATCCTGAATCGCCCCTGTAAAGATATTGATGTCGTATGCGTAGGAAGCGGAATTGAACTAGCGGAGCTTGTAGCAAGTAAATTGGGGGGGATCCCTGTGAATGTGTTCAAAAACTTTGGCACTGCTATGCTTAACTGTGGGGATTGGGAAGTTGAGTTTGTTGGTGCACGGAAAGAATCCTATAGAAAGGAGTCTCGAAAACCAATTGTTGAAGATGGCACGCTTGAAGATGACCAAAACAGAAGAGATTTCACCATTAATACTTTAGCATTAAGCTTAAACCAAAATACATTTGGTGAGTTTTTAGATCCATTCGATGGTTTAAAGCACTTAAGACAAAAAATAATTATAACCCCTTTAGAACCCATTAGAACGTTTTCTGATGACCCTTTGCGGATGATGCGTGCCATCCGTTTTGCCTCACAATTGAACTTTGACATTGATGCAGATACTTATCAAGCCATTTGTGATAATGTGGAACGCTTAAAAATAGTGTCAGGGGAACGAATAGCGGATGAATTAAATAAAATAGTCCTTTCTCCTAAGCCATCTTATGGGTTTAAGTTGTTGTTTAATACAGGGATTTTATCAACCATTTTTCCTGAAATGACCGCCTTACATGGGGTGGAAATAAGAGAAGGAAAATCACACAAAGATAACTTTTATCATACATTACAAGTGTTGGATAATATTTCGCAACACACAAATGATTTATGGTTACGTTGGGCCGCTATTTTACATGATATTGCTAAGCCCGCAACAAAACGTTTTGATAAAAAGGTAGGGTGGACATTTCACGGTCATGAAGATAAAGGTTCTCGAATGGTACCTCACATTTTTAGGCGGTTAAAGTTACCTATGAATGAAAAAATGAAGTACGTACAAAAGCTTGTTCGACTTCATTTAAGACCAATATCCTTGGTAAAAGAACATATAACTGACTCTGCTATTAGGCGTTTGCTTTATGAAGCTGGTGATGAAGTTGATGATTTAATGACGCTTTGCCGAGCAGATGTCACCTCAAAAAATGACAATCGTGTGCAGCGTTACCTCAAGAATTTTGATCTTGTAGATGAGAAATTAAAACGAGTAGAAGAGGAGGATAAACTCCGAAACTTTCAACCTATAATTACTGGTGAAGATATTATGCTCACTTTTGATATGAAACCATGTCGAGAGGTAGGAGACATTAAAAATGTGATTCGAGAAGCGATTCTCGAAGGTGAAATAAAAAATGAACGCGCTCAGGCTTATAATTACATGCTCCAGGTAGGCGAGAAAATGGGACTTATTCCTGTGAAAAAATTAATTTAAAATAACTACCTATTACTTTACAACAGCTAAAACCTATAATATGAAACATTTAGTCTATATTTTTTTATCCTTGCTGACTTTACCGGCCATGGCACAAGTGAATGAGGAAGTTGAAAAACAAAAAACAATACTGTTCAACGCAAAAAAATACAATGATGGAGCGGTAGCTCGAACCGCGATATTTGAATTGATAGCTTTACAACCTGAGCAGAAAGAATGGAAAGATTCGTTGTTATACGTCTATTTTGCAGAAGGAAATTATGTGTCGACACTTTTATTGGCTGAAGAACTACTAAAAAGTGACCAAAACCCAGAAGTATTAGAACGAAAAGCGATTTCAGAACAACAATTAGGTCTGTTGAAAGAGGCCCTAAGCAGCTATGAAACTTTGTTTAAACTAAAAGGTGAAAATTTTTACCTTTATCAGGTAGCTACTATCCAATACCAATTAAAACGCTTAGGTGAATGTGAAATGACCATTAATGCTTTGTTAAATGACCCGACTACTAAAGAACAAAAAGTTACAATTTCTTTAGGAGAACAGGGGGCGCAAGAAGTGTCCATGGAGGCTGCTTTATTAAATATCAAAGGCGTAATGTTAAAGGATATAGGTAAAGAAGAAGAGGCTAAAAAACTTTTTGTAGCCGCATTGGAAAAAGCTCCAGACTTTGTGTTGGCTAAGGCAAATTTAGAAGTGCTTGCCAATAAACAACAAGCTGCTTCTAAACAAATATTAGATGATCAAAGTGACGAAAAGAAAAAGAGGCGATAATTTATCAATTAAATCTTCTCTAAAATCAACGCGGTCCTGTTTGTATTGTATATACTGATTTTATCCACTCCGTCTTCTTTAAATGATGGATAAACCACACTAGAATCTATTCTGCCATGGCCTCCAAACTTTTCGTCATCTGAGTTTAATAAAATACGATAGGTACCTGCAACAGGTACAAAAAATTTGTAATCAGCAACAGCATTATGTGGGTGGAAATTGAAGCAGAAAATCAGATTTCCCCGTTCGAACATAATAGATTGGTTGGTTTTGTCTTGATTTAATCGTTTTCCTGGAGGCGTGTTGAGAATGTTTTTTTCTTTGATTACCCTAATCATCGCTTTATCGAAATCATTCAGATATTTATATTTTAAATCAGGGTTGTCGACCAGGTGCCATTGTCTACGGCAGTATTGATAACTCCAATCGTTTCCCAGCCGTGGAAAGTCAATCCACTCGGGATGCCCAAATTCATTACCAATAAAATTCAAATAACCTTCACCACCTTGTGCCATAGTAATGAGACGAATCATCTTATGTAATGCAATGCCACGATCAATTACCAAATTGGTATCATCCACTTTCATATGCCAATACATTTCCTTATCCATTAACCAAAACGCTAAGGTTTTATCGCCTACCAATGCCTGGTCATGCGACTCCGCATAAGCAATTGTTTTTTCTTTATAGCGTCTATTAGTTAAGAAGTTCCAGATCTCGTCTAAATCCCATTCTTCATCAGCCTGGTGTTTTAATAATTTAATCCAGTTGTCTGGAATTCCCATTCCTAATCGGTAATCAAAGCCAATTCCGCCATCTTCTATTGTGCGGCAAAGCCCGGGCATCCCGCTCATATCCTCAGCAATAGATAACGCACTTGGATTTAACTCATGGATGAGTTTATTTGCTAATTGAAGATAGGTAATGGCATCCCATTCCGTACCTTCCTTGAAATATTTGTCGTAATGATCAAAGTCAGCGTCACCATGATTAAAGTATAACATAGAAGTAACTCCATCAAACCTAAAACCATCAAAGTGAAACTCTTTCATCCAATATTTTAAGTTGGAAAGTAAAAACTGTTTTACTTCCCATGTACCATAATTAAAGCATTTAGAATCCCATTGTGTATGATAACCTCGAGATCCACTATGAAAGTATTGATGATCACTCCCGTCAAATTCATTCAAGCCCTCTGCCACGTTTTTTACAGCATGAGAATGCACAACATCCATAATGACGGAAATCCCCATGTTATGAGCGGTGTTAATGAGGTTTTTTAAATCTTCAGGAGTTCCAAATCGCGAAGAAGGGGCAAAAAAATTAGAAACATGGTACCCAAATGAGCCATAATAAGGGTGCTCCTGTATGGCCATCATTTGAACACAGTTATATCCAAGCTTACTGATGCGGGGTAAAATGTTTTCAGTAAATTCATTGTAAGTACCCACGCCTTCTTTTTCTTGCGCCATCCCTAAATGACACTCATAAATGATGGGAGCTTTTATCAGTGCAGTATCCCATGCCTTATCTGTCCACTCGAATGGTGATTCAGGTGCCCAATGTTGACCGTCAAATGCATTTGTTTCATTGTTTTGAATTGCCCTTGTGATGTATGCAGGAATTCGGTCTAATGTTCCGTAAGGCGTAATTAGTTGAACTTTAACTTTTGAGCCATGTGGAAGATATGTTTTGTTCGGGTCAGGAATAAAAATCTCCCAAATCCCGTTCATGTTTCGGTTTAAGATATGTGTAGTTGGATTCCAGTTGTTAAAATCACCAATTAGTGCTACCCCAGTAGCAGCAGGAGCCCACTCCCGATACCACCAGCCCTTCATGGTATCATCATAGTTAATGCCTAAATAATTATAGGCATCAGCAAATTCTTGTAAGGAACCAACAGCTTTGTTAATTTCATTCTCTTGAGCATAAAAGCGTTGTAAACGTAATTCAAGGTCATGTTGATAGGGGCTAAGCCAAAGGTCGTCTTGTACAAGTTGAAGCATGTTGATTTATTTAAACTAGAAACATAATTTATTCATTTAAATGCGGTATTCACAATCAAAAGTCCATATTTATCTATATTTAAATTATGAAGATAGTATTACTTGATGCCTCAACTTTGGGTGATGTGCCTAACTTGGCTGATGTTGAGCAATTTGGAGAATTTATTCAATACGATGTAACAACTCCCGATAAGACAATTGAACGATTACAAGAAGCTGATGTTGTTATCACTAATAAAGTAGTGATAGATCATTCAGTGATGGTCGCATGTCCCAAGTTAAAGTTAATTTGTGTTGCGGCAACAGGAATGAATAATATTGATCTGGAGGCTGCTAATAAACGAGGGATAGAAGTGAAAAATGTTGCAGGCTACTCCACAAAAAGTGTCGCTCAGCATACTTTTACTTTGCTTTTTAGCCTTTTAGGCCAAGTAGTCTATTATGATAATTATGTGAAATCTGGTCAATATGCCCAGAGTCCAATTTTTACACATCTCAGTAAAGAGTACTGGGAGATAGCAGGTAAAAAAATAGGGATTATTGGACTAGGGACTATAGGAAACAGAGTAGCTGAAATTGCTGAAGTCTTTGGGATGAATGTTCTATATTACTCTACAAGCGGTAAAAATAATCATTCAAGATATACACGAGTTGAACTTGATGAGTTATTACAGCAGTCCGATGTTGTGACTATTCATGCTCCTTTAAATGATAAAACTCAAAACTTAATTGGTGAATCTCAACTAAAAGAAATGAAGCCAACAGCAATATTATTAAATACTGGTAGAGGCGGTATTGTAAATGAGCAAGACTTGATTAATGCCCTTAATAATAATGAGATTGCTGCAGCTGGATTGGATGTATTGACAAAAGAACCTATTGTCAAAGAACACCCTTTTATAAAGTTAAGAGACAAAAGTAAACTTATTATTACCCCACATATTGCTTGGGCGAGCAAAGAAGCGAGGTTTGAATTGGTTTTGGGCATATTAAAAAATTTGAAATCATTTCAGTCTAATAAATAAACTTGATTAGATTTAAAGTTTATTAGTCCATTAGTATCAAATGATTAATTTTGTTCAAATAATTATGAATATGAAGGCAACTTATTTTATAGGAATAGTATCATTGATAATGTCGTTTGGTTGTGTTTCAAAAAAGAAATACGATGATTTGAATGTGAAAAAATCAGGGTTGGAAGTAGATAAAGCAGAGTTGGAAGAAGAAGTAAGATTATCTGACGGTGAAAATCAGCGTCTTATTTCGGCTTTAGATGATGCTAATTTACAAGTAGCAGAATTAGTCAATGATACCACTGAATTAAGCTTATTATATAAAGATTTGATAAAGCAGTATACTGAATTGTCTCAAATGTCGGCAGCAGATGCACAACAGTTAAGCAAACAATTAGATAAAGTAGGACACTTAAGCAAAGAACTAGCAAAAAAAGATGCTCAACTTGCCCATGATTCCGAAGAGATAGAGAAGTTACGGGTTAATTTAGAAGCAAGAGAAAAGCGGGTGGAAGAACTAGAGAGCATTGTATCTCAATTAGAAAATGCTTCCAAAGCGTTGAAAGATAAAATTAGTACAGCTCTTTTAGGTTTTAAGGAAAATGATTTAACAGTAGAGATCAAGGATGGGAAAATTTATGTTTCTCTTGCAGAAGATTTATTATTTAAATCAGGTAGCTATTCCATTGACCAAAAAGGTGTAAATGCACTACAAAAAATATCGAATGTTTTAAAAGAACAAAAAGATATTACCGTTGTAGTAGAAGGTCATACCGATGATGTACCTTACAGACCCGGAGACGTCATAAAAGACAATTGGGATTTAAGTGTGCTTCGGGCAACATCAATTGTTAAAGAGTTAACGAAGGCAGGAATGAAACCAAGTATGGTGGCAGCTTCAGGTAGAGGTGAGTTTGTACCAAAAGTTGTTGGTGATACCAAAGAAATTAGAGCTAAAAATAGAAGAACAGAGATAATCATAAGCCCAAATTTGGGTGAATTGTTTCAACTATTAGAACAAGAAAAATAAAACTTTGAAAAATATATTCAACCTCAAATCAATACTGCTATTTGTATTGATTAACAGTATGATTTTTTCATGTGTTCCACGAAAAAAAGTGGTTTATCTACAAGATGAAGATGAAAAAAGCGTAGTTGTAAATAATCAAGCTTATAAAGAGCTATCTCATTATGTTACAGAATATAGGATCCGTGAGGGTGATATTTTGAGTATACGTGTGCTTGCGCTTAATCACGATGAGTACAATTTTTTAGATCGAAATGGGTTAGGGGTCAGTAGAAGAAGCGGAGGAATTTCTTCTTCGACTGAGGAAACTGGTTTTGTCGTTGACGATTCTGGTTTTGTAGAACTTCCAGTAGTTGGAAATATCAATGTTGTTAATCAGACTATAGAGGAAGCAGAAAAAACAATAAAAGACGTGATGGCAGAATTTGTAATTGCTCCAACAGTGATGATATATAGCATGAGCTATAACTTTACTATATTGGGAGAAGTAAAAACTCCAGGTATTCAAAACTCAACAAATAGAAGAATAAATATTTTTCAGGCAATCGCTTTATCACATGATTTAACAGAATTTGCTGATAGGTCTAAAATAAAATTGTTGCGATATACATCAAAAGGGCAAGTTGAGGTTTATTATTTAAATTTGTTAAACCAAGAAATATTTCAATCTGAGGCCTTTCAAATAATGCCCAATGACATGATTATTGTGCCACCTCTTGCGAGTAAAAACTTTCGGAGAAACATAATACCAATCACAGGTTTTGTTCTATCGACATTGGGTGCTATATATGTTTTATTAATACGACTTAAGTTGATATAATGGAAGAAAGCTTTGAAGATATTAAAAAGGTTGTAAAACTTTTTTTGAGGAATAAATTTTTCATTTTATTTTCATTAATAATAGGTATATCTATTGCGTTTGTCATAAATCGATACGCAACACCAATTTATAATGTTCATTCAACAATCTACATATTGCGGGGCAATTCAAAAACACCATCGCAAATATTGTATGGAGAAGATTTAATGGGGTCCAGCTCTTTGTCTGATGTAACAGAGTTGTTTAATTCACACTCCCTCGTAAAGAAGACATTGGTAGATTTAAATTTTGCTGTATCTTATTATAAAGAAGGTAATATTCGAGATATTGATTTATATAAAGACAGCCCAATCCAGGTTAATATAGACACTTCAAAATATGAGTTGTTAAACAACTTGACAATGGTTGCTGAAGTTATAGATGGCTACAAATTCAATTTGAAAATAGGAGAAGAGTCATCAAAAATTTACGAAGAAAAACAAGTGAATTTTGGCGATACAATTGATATTAGGGGGGTGAAATATAATTTCCTTTTGAAGGAAAACTATTTAAAATATATAAATGAACCAATAAAAATAGTGGTGAATAATATGAATACCTTAACCTCAAGGTATAGAAGTCAACTAACTATAAATGCAGCTAAGCCTGGTGCTAATATTTTAAATCTATATTTGAAGTGTACGAATGTAAGCAAAGGCAATGAGTTTTTGAATAAATTAATTCAAACTTTTAAAGAAAGGGAGTTAGAAAGCAAAAATCAATACGCTATTAAAACAATAGAGTTTATTGACTTTCAACTGCAATTAATCTCTGATACACTTAATGATATTGAAAACAATTTAAAACAGTTTAAGAAAAAAAACTACAGTATTGGACTTGGGGTCGAGGGTATAAATATTTACAATAAGGTTGAAAAGTTGGACGAGGAGAGGGCTGGCGTCTTACTTTCAATGAAATACTATGATTATCTTAAAGAGTATGTGAAAAATGGTGATATGACTAAAGAGATCATCGTTCCGTCCTCTTTGGGAGTTTCAGACCCTATTTTAAACTCTTTAATTAGTAATTTGGTGTCTATACAGATGTCAAACTCTGTTTTTAAATCTAATAAAAATAATCATTCTAACCCCATTGTTGAACTGAAGAGAAAACAGTTGGATGAAGTCAGAAAGAATATTGATGAGAGCATAAAAAGTTTAGAAGCTGGTGCGAAGATCAGACTAAAAGATATAGATGAGCGAACAGCTGAGTTTTTAGCAGAGATACAATCTATACCAGGATATGAGCAGGATTTAGTGAAAATAAATCGCCAGTATTCATTAGAGGAAAGTTTGTATATGTTATTGATGGAAAAGAAAACGGAAGCTGGAATAGCTTTAGCTGCAAACCGATCAAATGTCGATGTAATTGATGCATCAATGGTACAAGGAGGGGTAGTTTCCCCCGACACAAAGAAAAATTATAGTTTGGCCGTTGTGTTTTCTTTAATGATTGCTATTGGTATAATAGTTATCAGAAGTATTTTTAACTACAGAGTTTTAGATAAAGAAGAATTGATCAATACTCAACTTCCGTTTCTTGGAATGATTGGACATAGTTCGATTGAAAAAGACCTTGTATCATCAAAAAATTCAAAGTCTATTTTGGCAGAATCGTTCAGAACAATTCGAACTAATTTAGATTTTTTGATAAACAATAAGAGCGGATCAAAATCTATTTTAATTACATCTTCTGTGAGTGGAGAAGGTAAAACCTTTTGTGCTTTAAATTTAGCCTATATTTTAGCTTTAACAGGTAAAAAAACTGTTTTAATTGGAGCTGATTTACGTAAACCAAATTTGTATGAGGCTTTTAAGGTAGCGGAAGGTAATGGATTAAGTTCATATCTAGCGGGCATTACTGATGATACTAATTTGATTAAAAAAAGTAATGTTGATTTTTTAGATGTGATTATTGCTGGAGAAGTTCCTCCAAACCCTGTAGAGTTGTTGATGAATAATCGAATGGATCAATTAATTGATCAATTGAAAGCAGAATACGAATATGTAATTATTGATACGCCTCCAATAGGGATTGTTTCAGATGCTTTCCAATTAATGAAGCATAGTGATGTAAATGTATTTTTGGTTAGACAAAACTATTCGATGAAGTCATATATTAAAGAAGTTAAAGAAAAAGTTGACTCAGGAAACCTCGAAAAAATAGCATTTTTATTTAATGATGTAGATCTTTCCAAGTCAGCATATGGTTATGGTTATGGTTACGGTTACGGCTATGGTTATGGCTACTATCAAGAGGAGCCAAAAGAAGTAGGTGCGATGGGTAAAATTAAATCATTTTTTACTAGAAAAGGATGAGTAAAGTATTAATTACGGGAGGAGCTGGGTTTATCGGGTTTCATTTGACAAAAAGGTTACTTTCAGAAGGATATAAAGTTGTATCAATAGATAATTTAAATGATTATTATTCTGTTGATCTTAAATATGACAGACTCATGCAATATGGGGTGAATCGAGATAGCTTAGACTATAACATTCCAGTTTCCTCCATGAATAATTATTCATTTATCCAGTTAGACTTAACTGATAGGAATAATTTACATAAATTGTTTGATAATGAACAATTTGATTACGTGATTAATCTGGCTGCTCAAGCAGGAGTACGGTATTCAATCGAAAATCCATACACGTATGAGAAAAATAATGTGGATGGTTTTTTAAATGTGTTGGAAGGGTGTAGAAACACAAAAGTGAAGCACCTTTTATATGCTTCAA
This sequence comes from uncultured Cytophagales bacterium, assembly GCA_963815495.1. GTDB lineage: Bacteria > Bacteroidota > Bacteroidia > Cytophagales > JAAEPT01 > CAWFGW01. The sequence goes on along the minus strand of CAWFGW010000007.1, from coordinate 534,202 downwards.
GTTCTTCTGTGTACGGCTTAAATTCACAAATTCCGTTCAAAGAATCACATGCAACTGAACATCCTATTTCATTATATGCGGCATCTAAAAAGGCCAATGAAATGATGGCACATACGTATTCTTATTTATATGGGATACCAACTTCTGGTTTGCGTTTTTTTACAGTTTATGGTCCATGGGGTAGACCAGATATGGCTTTGTTTCTTTTTACAAAAGCGATGCTTGAAGAAAAGCCTATAGAGGTTTTTAATCATGGCGAAATGTTAAGAGACTTTACTTATGTAGAAGATATTGTTGACGGTGTTACTCGTCTTATTCCTTATGTGCCTCAAGGATTTTCTGAAGAAGTATTACCATCAGATTATAGTTCAGCACCTTATTCAATTTATAATATAGGAAATGGTTCGCCAGTACCTTTAATGGATTTTGTACATGAAATTGAAAAGAATATTGGTTGTAAGGCTAAAATTGATTTTAAGCCACTTCAACCTGGTGATGTACCCAAAACATACGCTGATACTTCAAAGCTAGAAAAAGCAGTGGGGTATAAATCGAAAACAAGTGTGCCTGAAGGAATTAAAAAGTTTTATGAATGGTATAAAGGCTATTTTTTAGATTAATTTATACAGAATAGAAGCTTTTAAAATTCCTGCAATAGATATAGCATCAGTGATTTCTGAACGCATAACCATATTATAAGCTTCAATTAGAGGTGTTTTCCTGACTTTTAGCTCCTCTGTTTCTTCTGGCATAGCTTTACCTTGGGTAAGGTCTGATGCTATAAAAACATATCCTTCCTCATCAGTAACCGAATTAGAGGTATGAATTTTCATGATTCTATCCCATTTTTTGGCTGTCAAACCAGTCTCTTCTTCCAGTTCTCTCTTCGCAGACTCTAATGGTGTATTGTTTATTAATCCTCCTCCCATTGGTATTTCCCATGAATAAATATTTAACGGATAGCGGTATTGACCTACTAAAAAGGTATTCAATTCGTCATCAATAGGGATAATTCCTATGGCGAGGTTCTTGAAATTAACTACTCCATATATTCCATTCTTACCAGCGGGGTTTATAACTTGGTCTTCTCGAACATTAATCCAATCATTACTATAAATTTGTTTACTCTCGAGTGTAGTCCAAGGATTTTTTTCTTTCATTTACTTATGGAAAATGGGATTAACGAAGTAATGTGATGGTTCCTGTTTCTTTAAACGACTTACCGTCAATGAATTTACCAACAGCTGTATAAGTATATGTCGTATTCTGAGCTGCAGTATTTTTACCTGTTCCATCCCATCCTTCAGTACTCATTAACTCATAGTCAGAAGTTTCATAGATTATTTGCCCCCATCGATTAAAAATTTCTAGCTTAAAGTCTTCCTTTGCAATGTCCGGTCCTAAGATTTTCATTCTACTGTTATCGCTATCCATTGAACTAGGGGAAAACGCACTAGGAATAAATATAACATGCGAAGCCACGATTGGTTCTTCAGGTATTATTATAGTAATGTTATCACTCGATACACATTTACTCACTTTATTTGTAATGATTAATGTTAAAGGATGTTCTCCTTCTTTTTCTAGGATTAAATTTGCTTTAGTTGAATAAATTGAGTCTTTAAGGACATTTTTCCATATAAATGTATAGTCAGTTTCTTTAAAGCGATTAGAAAATGTTCCATCATACACAGCAAAACTGTTTTCTGCGACAATATTATCACCTAAGTCGAAAGTTGGTGCAGCACTAACTCCTATGTACACAGAGTCTTTCACACTGCATTGGGGTATATCACTATTAATAGTTAGATAATAGTATCCAGCCTCTTTTGCTACAATACTTTTTTTAAGAAAATTACCTTGTGGTGTTTTCCATAAATAGAAGGTCGTAGTAGGTTCAGTATTCGCTTTAAGGTTATATAAAGTAACCCCACTATTTGTACACGTATCTGATATGTTTTTACCTAAGTCCGCTTCCATATTAAGCGTTCTAAGTGAAGTAGAGTCACTAACCGAACAACTTCCTGTGTTTAGTGTCAATTTATATTTACCTGCCTTTGATACACTAATTGTTTCTTGGCCCGGAGTAATTGAAGGTAAGTCCGTATCACTTTCCCAAAGTGTTGAATAGGATACTGTGGAAGGGTTTTGTAAGGTGTTTTTAATGATAAAAGTTTCTCCTTTGCAGATGAATGCTGACGCGGTTAAATCAACTTTTGGTAATGGACTAAAGATTACTCTCACACTGTCTTTAAACGAACAATTTACGGGACTAATTGTAGTTGTTAAGGTGTAAACACCAGACTCAGTAGGAGATAAGGTAGGCGAGGTATTCGACTTTCCATTGTATTCCCATAAATGGCTAGTGTTGGTTGATTCAGGGTTGAGGTTTTTTAGTGTGATTGCCTGGCCTTCACAAAGTGCTTTATCATCACCTAATTCTACCGGTTGGTTAAATACATTTAAGGACATGGTATCGACCAGTGAGCAGGTTTCGGTTTGGTTAGTAGCTCGAACCCAATACTTCCCTTCTTTTGAGACTTCAACTTGCAAAGTGGTAGATGTTGGTGGCACAAAGCTAGGGACGTTTGAAAACCATTTATATTTTAAGTTTTCATTATTAGGGTTATTGATTTGTAATAATAATGTGTCATTACTACAAATCTCTGTATTCTCATTAATTGAAAACTCAAACCCTTTAAATGGCACAACAAATAAACGAGAAGTATAAGATGTACCTGTCACATATAATTTTAAGTCAAAATAATATAGTGTTGTTGTAGGTGTTAAATCAGGGGTTATGTACAAAGTATCTTCCTTTGATACCACCTTTCCAACGTTATTTACCCACTGCAAAGAGTCATAAGCATAACTTGTAGTAAACCATGCCTTGGTAGTTTGTCCGAGGCATGGAGTAATTGAACTACTTGGTTTTAGTGTGGTTTGACCATGTAAAAGATGGTTGAGACTTAAAAGTATAATCAGAATAAATACTAAATGACGCATTGCATTATAAATTTAATTCCAAGTTAAGAAATAAGACAATCTCTAGCGAACAATAGTTACACTACCTTCTAAGGTAGGTTGTTGAACACCATTTAAGTCTTGAAAGTCAATTACCCAAGGATATACCCCCACTGGCATTAACTTGCCACCATAATAACCATCCCAAGGTTGTTTTGGGTCTTCGGTATAATAGATTACTTCACCCCATCTGTTGTAGATAGTCATTTTAAAGTTAATAAAGTCATGTCCAAATATTTCAAAGAATTGATCAGGATTCGATGAACCAGGAACAAACGCCTTTGGCACAAACACTTCAGGTGGACAAACCTCTTGAACAAACACTGAATCAGTGGTGAAACAATTAAATTCATTAGTCACTGTTACATAATATAAGCCTGTTTGGTCAACAATTATTTTTTGAGTCGTATCTCCTGTCGACCATAGATAGGAGGAACTGAGCCCGGCATCCACTTCTTGGAATTTATTTTTTATGATACAGATTTCTAATAATTCTGGTAAATCTACACTAGGTGAAGCATTAATTTGAATGATGGAAGAATCTACAGTCACACATTGACCTATTGTAACACTCGCTTTATATATACCACTTTGAGAGGCAATTATTGCACTGTTAGTATCAGCTATAGTTTGATTATTGATTGACCATGAATAGATTAATTGATAATCTAATAATGAATCAATATTCAATGGTTCAGCATCAAGCGGTATTAAGTCTTCGTCACAACCAGAAGAGTCTGTAAGGTTTAGTATCGGTTTTTCAACACCAAAGACTTTTAAACTATCCATACTTACGCATCCTAATATGTCTGTCACAGCCACACTAAATACCGATGAATCACGTGGTGTTGCTACGGTAGCTGGGTTTTCTGAAGCGACAGTTAGCCCAAGGTTGGTCCAGCTATAAGATGCACCAGCAATATTGGTTGTTCTGATAACAGTGGAATCTAATCGACAACCAATTTCATCAAAAGACATTAACTGAGGTAGAGGGGTTACATAAGTAGATGAATCAACACTACAACCAGCATATGAAAATGCTAATGAATAATTTCCAGGATTAGGAACGATGTAGCTAGTACTTCTTTCACCCTGTAAAATTACACCATCTCTAAACCATTGAAAGCTTCCCGGCACAAGTGGCATATTAGAGATGTCAGCTGTAATTAAAAGCGTGTCATTATAGCAGTAATGGGTGTCTAAGCCTATTGTAGGTAATTCAAAAACATTTATTGTTACTTCATCAGTTGAAGAACATCCATCCGCACGAGTGGCAGTAAGTTCAAATATAGTGTTGTTGGTTACAATTTGTTTTGTAGTTGGAGTGGTTGCAACTATTCCACCACCTTGAATTCTCCATTCATAAGAAATGTCGGGCTCTACTGAGGCTGAAAGTGTAACCTCAGCACCTACACATACTGTTTGGTCTTTCCCTGCATTTGCTATTGGAAGTGGCCAAATTTCAACAAATGTTTCAGCGCTTACCGGTTGGCATAAACCGTTTCCAGTACTTGTAAGCAATAAATCTACATTACCATTCTTAGCATCACCAAAAGAAGGGAAATAGTGGCTGGTTAATGTTGCCGAGTTGGGCGAGAAAGCACCTGTACCATTTGTTGACCATAACCCACCTAAGGCATTAATGATTGTACCAGATATAGAAACACCATCATTTATTTCACATAAATTACCAGCAAGAGCATCAACTTCAGGCGAAGGGACAATAAATATATTGGTAGTGTCACTAGTTGGTCCGCAGTTCGCATTTCCATTTGCAGTTAACACAATAGGTACCGTTGTTAATGATTTATCAGCATTCGACAGTGTATATGTAGTCGATTCTCCATCAGTGATTGAGAATGATCCTGTTCCTAATGTGCTCCATACTATAGAAGATTCATTTTCTACTGTTGAGTTCAAGTTGATACTTTTAAAATCTTCACATATTGTTTGATCTTCACTAGCAATAGCTCGAGGGGCATTTTCAAAGGTGATAATAACATTGTCATCAACAGGTTTACATTGTCCGTTATCAGTAGTAGTGAATTTTAAAATCACTATACCATTATCAGTGTCTTCATTACTTGGTTGATAATTGGTTTGTTTACTCACTGGGTCAAGAAAAGTACCTGATCCACTAGTTGACCATACACCTTGGGTTGCTACCTTGATTGATCCTTTTAACATAACATTTTCGTTAGTTTCACAAATTACTTGTGAGATACCTGCATCAATTGAAGGAATTGGTGTCATGGTAATGGTAATTGATTCTGTAATTGCTTGACATGTACCATTTCCAGTTGTTAAAGCAGATACGACAATCAGACCAGCATCTTTGTCTTGCTTGGATGGTATGTAAGTGGTCACTGTATCAAACCTGCTAGTACTAAATATCCCACTTCCAGAAGTAGACCATTGAACACCTGATGATACGGTGAGTTTTGCTTGTAAAGGTATACTATTGGTGTCTTTACATACAATAATATTACCACCTAAGTTAGCTGTTGGGGCATTTGTGAAAGTCAAGGTAATACTATCTGTCACTTCCCCACATTCACTATTTCCAAGAGCTGTAAGTCTTATTTGTACTGAGCCAGCAACTGTATCATCTGGAACGGGGATATATTTAGCATTCAATGTAGAGTCGTTAGGCACAAACGAGCCGCTACCAGAAGTAGACCATTTACCTTTAGTTGCAGATCGAATAATTCCTTGTAACTGGATAGATGGGGCATCAGAACACACAGATATATCTACACCCGCATTTACAATCGCTTCAGGAAAACGCACAAAGTTAATTGTTGCGAAATCAGAGACTGGGTTACAGTTTGGCTCTGTGCTTCTTAACTCCAAATTAATAGCTCCCTTTACTAAATCGATTGAGTCAGGTTGATATTGACTATTCAGCGTAGTGTTGTCTGGGTTAAAAGAACCTGCTCCCGAGCTAATCCACAAGATTGAGCTGGTATTTTGGGCACTACCGTTGAGGTTAATAGTAGGTACTGTCTCACATTCATCAATGTTTAATCCAGCACTAACTATTGGTGAAGGTGTAATAGTGAGAATAAGACTGTCTTTTACAGGAGGACATAAATTAGAAGGTGTTGCTATATAATAAAATTTCAAACTAGTTTTACTGGTATCAGCAGGACTTATGAAATATGTTGTGCTATCTAGTTGATTTGAAGGACTAAATTGTCCTGAACCATTTAAAACAGACCATCTTCTATTTGCTGCATTTTTAGTAGTACCATTCAGGGTTATACTTTTAGTATTCGCACAGATGGTTTGGTCGTCACCCGCTTCAACAATAGGAAACTTTTTAAAGTTAAAGGTCACATTTGCTGTGCTTGGATTACAGTTTGGGTGGCCTTGTGATGTTAATGTTAATGTTACAGAACCATTTGCAGTATCAGCAGGTTGAATTTGATAACGAGCTGTCATGTTAGCGTTGCTTGGTAAAAAAGAGTTCGCTCCTCCAGTCCAAATCGCTCCAGTCGCATTTTTGAAACTTCCACTTAACTGAATTTCAGTACTGTTAGCGCACAATGTGAAGCCATTACCAGGGTCGACAATTGGTCCTGGTAAAACAGCCACTTTCATCCTGTCAATTGGCTGAGAACATTGACCATTATCCAAAGAAATAAGGCTGAAGTTGATGGTTCCAAGAGATTTGTCTTGCGGTGATAAGGTATAGGTCGGGGTGGCACTTGATAAATTATCAAATGTACCTTTTCCATTGCTAGACCATACAATAGCGTTGGTGTTGAAGCTTGAGCCTTGGAGTGTTACCGTATTTTCATTTGTACAGATGGTTAAATCTGGTCCCGCATTTACTATAGGTCCAGGAATAAATGTCAAGCTCATGCTATCACGAATGGCAGGACAAGTTCCATTATTTATAGAGGTTAAATATAACTTCACTGAGCCATTGATAGAGTCCGTTGAAGAAGGTTGGTATACTGCATTTGCAGCTCTGTTATTAGGTAAGAATGTGCCAGAACCTAAACTAGACCATTCACCTTGAGCACCTTCACTACCTAATTGTATGGGGAAATCAGTAGTACAAATAGTCGTATCTTCTGGTGTTGCATTGATGAAAGATGTATTGGTAAAAGAGATTACGATATCTTCAAAATAGGTTTGACAATTACCATTATCAGTTGAATTTAAAGATATAGTTATCGAATTACCTTCAACTGATTCAGAAGGATCAGGTATATATTGGGTTGAAAGGTCAGATGAATCCACAAAAGTACCCATACCATCGAGCGTTTCCCAAACTCCACCACCCGCCACGGTTACATTACCAGATAAAGGAATAAAGGCTACTCCAGGACAAACATTGATATCGGAACCAGCGCTAATAGTTGGTATAGGTGTGAGGTTTACAATCAACTCATCAGTAACGGTTGCACAGTTATTAGTGTCCGTTGCGCTTAATGAGAATATTAAGGAATCTTGTAGCACATCATCATCAGACAGAACATAATCAACAATGAGTGAGTTAGCATTCGGTAGAAAAGTACCGTTACCAGAAGTAGACCATGACCCACCAGTTGCATTCGTTACGGAACCTCTCATTCTGAAGAACTCGGCATCAGCGCAGAGGATTAAATCGCCTCCAGCATTTACTGTGGGTTTAGGCGTTATTACAACTTCAATACTTTTTGATTTTGGTGGGCAAATGCCGCCATCGTCAGTTGTATAAGTGAGAATGATAGTCTCGTCAGTATTGCTACTTGAAGGCGCGAAATTTGTGCTAGCATCAAAAGCACTAGGCGTGAAACTACCGGAGGATGATGTTGACCAACTACCACCAGTTGTATGTTGGAAAGTTGCAGAGACAGGAAGTAGTCGCGTATCTTCACATACTGTGTAATCACTTGATACTTGAACCTGATGCTCTGGTGTTAGATTTAAAATAGTTGATGCCGATATAGGGTTACAAGTACCTTGGCCATCAACAAAAACAGACAGAGTAACACTTCCTGCAGTGGTGTCTTCTTCTGAAGGATAGTAAGTAGGTTTAGCAAAAGTACTATCTGGTCCAAACACACCTGTTCCACTTGTTCGCCAAACTAACGAACTAAAAGAACTGATTGTACTATTTAAGGCAACCCCTGTGCTATCCGAACAAATAGTTGTAGGAGGTCCCGCATCAGCCCTTGGGGCTTTTATGAAATTTAAAATAAAGTCATCTAATACTCTGTTACAATTGCCGTTTCCTGTGGATACTAGTGTGATAGTCACATTGCCAGCTGCGGTATCGCTAGAACTTGGTATATAAACAGCAGATAAAGTAGTGTCATTTGGAGAAAATGTGCCAGTGCCTGAGCTTAACCAGCTGGCTCCTGTAGCAATACTTATCTTTCCATTTAATTGTATACTATCAATATTGGCACAAACTGAGGTGTCATTTCCTGCATTTACCGTAGGTACATCTGTAATTGTTACAATCAATGAATCACTGACATCAGGACAAACGCCACTACCAGTGGAAGTTAAAACTAGAGCAACAGAACCATTTGTGGTATCTTCATTTGTTATTTGATAATTCGTGTTAAGCGTTGCAAAATTTGGAGTAAAAATTCCTGATCCACTAGAAGCCCATGTGCCCGAAGCCGCTCCAGATACAGTACCACTAATAGGAACACTAGCCGCATCACCACAAATTTCGACATCACTGCCAGCTGAAACAATCGGTAAATTTTGAAACTGTATTTGGGTTGTGTCGGTGTAAGTTTTACATTGACCATTACCTGATGATGTCGCTATTAATGTTGCGAACCCATTTATTGTATCTTGCGATGAAAAGAAATAATCTGTAGTTAAAGAGAGGCTGTCTGAGAATGTACCATTAGTAAGTGATGACCAATTGATACCAGTGGCTTCACTGATGGTTGCACTTACTGTTACACTCGGGTCTATTATACATTTAGTTTGATCCAAGCTGGCGCTGATTTCAGGTCGAGGAGTCATCAGGATATTAAATGAGTGAGATACTTCGTTACAATCTCCACTACCTGTTGTTTGAAGTGTAAGAGTAACAATAGCATTGTCAATATCATCTTGTGATAATGTGTAGGAGGATAGGAGGGAAGTGTTGTCTGAAAAGGTACCAGTCCCTGATGTAGTCCATACAAAACCACTTGAAACTCCATTTGATTGACCATTTAACGGAACTGGATCACTATCACTACATATTGTTGTATCATTTCCAGCAAATACAATAGGTGCGTTGGATAATGAGAGTATTAGAGAATCCTGAACATCTTCACAAATACCTGAACCGTTGGTGTTAAAATAAAGGATTACTTGTCCGGCAGAGGTATCTACAAGCGAAGGATAATATCGTGTTACGGTGTCTGTAGCTGTAGGTGAAAATGTTCCCGTACCAGAAGTGGTCCATAAACCAGTAGTAGCCCCTGTTATTGACGCTTGGATTCTAATAAAAGAACTATCAGCACAAATAGTTGTGTTTGGTCCGGCATCATTAGTTGGGCCTTGAACTAATGTTATAATAGTGGTATCATTTGCTGAAGGACAGCTGGCAGTAGCTGGACTACTGACAACAAATGTAAGATTTGCCTGATTTAAGTCTGTTGGTGTAGGCGAATAAATTGTGTTTATAGCATTAGTAGGGTTAAAAGAACCTCCATTACCTCCTGACCATGCAATTGAATTGATATTGATTGATGCTCCATTCAATGAGATTCCGTTTCCATCAGCACAAAGCGTTTGATCTGGTCCTGCGTTTAAAATTGGAGAAGGTACAAGTGATACCACCACCGAATCTTCTGATGAAGGACAACCACTATTTCCAACTGTTCCAACATAGAAAATTATTTTTGTAGTATCAGTTAAACTAGTATCAGAAGCTGAAGGCAAATAGGTCAAAGCAGCGTTGGCTGCACTTGGGGCAAATTGGCCTGTTCCAGTTGTATTCCAAAAACCATTCCCAGCATTTTGAATTGTAGCAGTAAGTGTAAAGGGTTCTAGATTACCACAGATTATTAAGTCTGGTCCCGCATCTATTATCGGACCTTCTTTTAGATTGAATCTTACATCATCACTCACCTGAGGGCAGACTCCAGACACATTTGATTCATAAGTTAAAGTGACATTTCCAGTGTTAACTTCTGTTACAGTAGGAGTATAACTGGCATTTAATGTGTTTCTATTGGGTGAAAAAGAGCCGTTTCCACCCACCCAACTACCAATAGATCCAGAGGCATTTAATATGATAGGGAATTCATTGGCACATAACGTTCTGTTGTTCCCAGCGTTCGCAACAGGAATTTCTGAGAATGCAATTTGCATGGTATCTCTCAGCGCATTACATAATCCATTTCCAGTAGTTGTTAATACGAGTTTCACAAAGCCATTTTGTTTATCAAGGTTGGAAGGTTGATAGATAGCATTTAAATTATTTTGATTATTGAATGAGCCTGAACCTAAAGTAGTCCATCGTCCACCTCCAGCATTTGTTACAGTTCCGTTAAGTTGAACACTGTTTTCATCACCACAGATAGTTTGATTTGATCCAGCACTAACGGAAGGAGCTTTTGAAATAGTTATTCTTGTGCTAAAATCCTCAGCCTGACATAAACCATTTCCTGTCGTTGTCAATTTAAGATTAACAAACCCATTATTTATCTCAGTGATGGAAGGGGTGTATGTAGTGTTTAATGTTGTATTGTCAGGAGTATAAGTTCCTTGACCACCTGACCAAATCCCCCCAGTTGCAACAGAAAGATTTGGGCTGAATGTAACGCTTGGTGCATCAGCACATACAGAAACATTATTTAAGTTGGTGATTTCTGGTTTTGGAGTGATGGATATTATTACACTATCCACTACTGGGTTGCAATTTCCATTTCCAGTTGATTGTAGATATAATTTTACTGTACCCGTATTTTTCTCTTGATTAGAAGGATTATATTTTGCATTCGTAAGTGTGGTAACGGTGGATCCAACTTTTCTATCTCCTCCGGACCAAACACCTCCAGCCGCATTCGCAACAGTTCCATTTAATGTAACTCGTGCGTTGTTTTCACAGACGGTTTGATTGGGACCAGCTTCAACAATTGGTGATGGAGTTATAGTTATTTTAACACTATCTGTAACATTGATACAGTTACCAATACCGTCTGAAGTTGAGAGTAGAAGAGTGATTTCTCCCGCGTCAATTTCATTTTGACTAGGAGTATATGTTGCACCAGGGTCATTTACGTTGGAATAATTACCATTTCCCCCTGACCATGTTATTTGTGAAGCTCGGGTAAAAGAGCCATTTAATTGTACAACGGGATTGTTTGCGCAAATTGTTTGTGTAGGCCCAGCATCAACAGTGGGAGATGGAGTGAATGTAATAGTAGCATTGTCGCTCACTGGAGCACAAACAGGATCTTGCGTTGCTGTAAATGTCAATGTTATTGGTAACCCTAACTCAACTTGGTTTTGTGTAGCAGTAAATATGGGGTTAAAAATTGCAGTATCACTAAATGTTCCTTCAGAACTACTCCAATAAATTCCTGTTGAATTTTGAGAAGTTCCAGACACTTCAATACTCGGATTGTTTTTACATACAGTGTAAGGACCCTGTGCGTCAGCAATTGGAGCAGGAGAGATTACAACGTTTTCTACATCTGAGGCCTGTTCACAAAAACCATTTCCCACAGTAGTTAGTGTTAGAAACGTAAAGTTTGCATCAATTTCTGCTTGGCTGGGGATATATGTAGTGTTTAATGAGTCTTCACTTGGTGAAAATGTTCCTCCTTGGCCTATCCATCTTACTCCTGTTGAATTGGAAAAAGTACCACCTAAATCAATTCTTGCATTATTAGCACAAACTAATTTGTTGTCAGCATCAACTTTTGCTAGAGGTGGAGATGAAAATTCTACTACGATACTGTCTTTAACGATACTACAACCATCGTTTCCATCTGTTTCTACGAAAATCACGATGCTGCCCGCGGTTGTATCATCTGGGTGAACAAGGTAACGAGGGTTTGAAATTGTATTGGAAGGAGTAAAGCTGCCATTACCACCTGACCAAGTTATTGTAGCTGAGCCTGTTACAGTTGCAGAAAGTGAGATGGTATCCGTGCTGGCACAAGTTTGAATTGTGGGAGAATTTACTGCAACTGAGCTCGGTGATATAAATGTTAAAGTAATATTTTCAGTGACAGGTTGACAACCTCCAGTTTCTAACCTTGAACTAAGGGTTAAGGTTAAAGAACCACTGTTTTTTTCAGTATTTGTTGGGAAATATTGTGCGTTGAGCGAGTCTCTTGAAGGGACAAAATTACCATTGCCTCCTAACCATCTTCCACCACCTGCATTTTCAATTGTACCGCTTAGTTGAACAAAAGCTGTAGATGCACAAATAGTGTCTGGAGTTGTACCAGGGTTAACTATAGGAGCTTCTTGAAATGTGAAAGTAATAGAATCTGTTATATTAGGGCAAACATTTGTTACATTATTAGTACTAAGAATTAATGTGATCTCTCCGCTAGCAATTTCTGCCGGAGTAGGATTATAAGTTGCATTAGGTCTTCGTCTATTAGGTACAAAAGTTCCATTTCCACCTAACCAGCGAATGCCGTCAGCATTTGAGAAGGAGGCTTGTAAATTTACGTTTGAGTTACTTTCGCATAAATCAGCGCCAGGTCCTATACTTAGGCTTGGTCCAGGGTCTAAATTTAAAATCATAAAATCTGAATCAGTTGGGCATTCACCAAAAGGTTCAGATGTCAAGGTTAGTCGTACGGAGCCATTATCGTAATCTTCATCAGAAGGTGTGTAGGTACCGCTTAAATCATTCACATTAGAAAAAGTACCACTCCCATCGGTAGTCCAAGTTGCACTAGGTGCCTCAGACACATTTCCTGCTAATTGAAAAGCACCACTATTTCTACAAGTAGTAGTATCATTACCACCGTCTTCTCCACGGCCAGGAATTCTTACATCTGCATCTACAGTCGCATTAGTTACTTGGTAGTTAGTGTTTCGATTGACAATGTTGGCATACCACCATGTGTTTATTGTAGTTAAATTTCCATAATCAGTTGCGTTGTTATTAAATCCGTTTGTAGCTACCCAATCATGACAGGAAGGATCTTGACAACCAATAAACTCTGAAGTTCCCTGGACACCGCCCTGACTTACAATATTGACATCATCCCAAAATAAAAATGGTTTGATGGGAACTTGAGGTGCAAGGGGCCTGACTAATCCAACCGAATAGCCATTAGGATGATTTTCTACATCAAAAAGTGGTAAATGAGTAATTCCATTTAGATAATCAATTTGTAAGTTAACATTTTGACCTTCAGGAATTAAGTTTCCAAGATTGTCTCGTGTGTCCCAAGGTATACAGTTGTTTCCAGGAGATACGGTAGTGTCAAATTGAATATCGGCAGAATTAGGCTGATATCCAGGCTGACCATTAAGATTTAAAAGAATCAATACCCGACCAGTTTGGTCGACAGGGATATTGATACATTTATCCAACCCACATCCGGTAACAGTAACAGGTGCAGTTATTTGTCCGAATTCACCACTTGGGTAACAGTTTTCATCGGGTGGATTCAAAAATATTTTGTATTGCGGGTAGGTCTGTCTACCAGAGACAGATTGTCGGTCTTCATTAAAGTCACCTGTAGTTTTTACTCCTGTAGGATTGGCAGAAATATTAAAAACATAGGGTCGGATACCATTAAAATCTACTGAGGTTACAATCCCATCATCGGAATAGATATATAACTCACCTAGAAAGGGGTTGTTAAACCCTCTGGTAGTTAAAAGCCATTCTTGCGACCACACTCGTCCAAGAATTGGACTATTGGCTGCAGTAGCGACTGTAATGTCAAAATATCTAAACTCAAAGTCGTTGTCATTTGTGTTAAATTCGATGTAATAATCATCTGGAGCAAGTCCATTAATCTGAAAAGCATCATATCCTGATGCTGCCCCAACAATTTCTTGTGGGCCTGCAACCGCTCTGTTATAGTTTGGAATATAACCTTCACCGGTTGTGGGTAAATTACGTTCAGCAAAAACAACTGCGCCATCTGATGCACGCCTAACACGCATTTTTACATTGGAGTTTTCCGCACCATTGAATCCGAAATAAGCAATTTCACCATTATTACAAATAGTAAAATTTAAACGTTGAGTTTCTGCTGCACCATATCGCGCAAAATTTGTATAATCCCAATCTCGCCTTAAAAGCATTCGGGTGACTTCACCTGAATTAGGCTGTATCTCTTTGGTTCCTTCAGAATAAGCTCCAAAAAAACTAAATATAAATATTAACGCTATGATTCCCCCTTTTGCGCTCATAATATGGTTAGACGTAAAAATGATAGATAAGGTTAAGTTGATTAGGTTATTTTTCACTAAACTAAGCTAGTTAAAAAAGTTAAAAAAAAAGGTTTAAACTGAAAAAAACGCTTTAATTTAATTTTTTGTTGGTGATTAAAAATAGAATAAATTTGTAAAAAACTAGTAAGTTCAATGTTAGTATGAATAAGGATTCTTTAAAAAAGGTATTCGTTTTTTTGATTTGTTTTAAAACATTGATTGTTTTTTCTCAAGACCCAACTTTTAGCCAATTCTATACTGCTGGTTTATATCTAAATCCAGCAATTATGGCATTGGAAGAAACCACTACATTAAGTGCCCATTCTCGAACACAATGGAAAAATGTAGGAGCTAATTTTCAAACCAATCAACTTTCTGTGATGGTACCAATACCTCGGAAAGAGATTTTAGAAGGGTATTGGGGAGGGGTAGGTGTGTCAGCTTTCCAAGATAAAGCAAATGATGGAGCGTTAACTAACAGTGGCGTTAACTTAACATTTTCAACGAATGTCAAAATGACTCGTAAATCTCAATTAACTCTAGGGATACAAGGTGGTTTAATACAAAAATCCGTGTCTCCCAATAGCTTTCAATGGACTTCTCAATATAATCCCTTTATTGGATATGACGGATCTATTGATCCAGGTGTGAGCAATATTGAAACAAAAGTGTTTTTACCCGATTTAAGTGCTGGTTTATTGTATTATTATAATTACAACGAGGATTTTATGGACAGTAAGATGGATGCTTATTTTGGACTTTCAGCTTATCATTTAAACCAGCCAAATGAGTCTTTAGTTGTTGACGGAAAAAGTAAATTACCTGTTCTTTATAAACTTCATGGCGGAATGGATATTCAAATGGGGTATAAATTCACAATAAACCCGAATGTCTTAACAACTTTACAAGGCGATAATTTGCAAGTAAATGTGGGGTCCTATTTTAACTATTTATTTGCTCCGTTAATTGAACGTTGGAACCCCGCATTCATCACAATTGGAGGATGGTATAGAGTTCAAGATGCTTATATTCTATCTGCTGGTTTGGGTGGAACTTATTATACAATAGCATTTAGTTATGATATGAATAGTTCTACTCTAAGACAAGCTGTAGGGGGGAATGTTTCAGCTTATGAGGTGTCTTTAAAATTGAAGCAGCCTGCTAAAAAAATACGGAGTCATCATACCCCTAGAATGTAGTGATGGTGATTTGATAAACATATTTATCAAAAAGATGAAAGCCAGTTTCTATAAACTTTATGTTTTTATCACCGATTTTTTTAGCAGAAATCACATCTTCATCACCTAAAACTTCTTTGATTTTTCTAGTATTAAGTTCGAAGTGTGATTTTATTATCACATTTATATTGTCATTCACTTTCTTAATAATTGCATCAATAGGTTCCTGAGAGTCCATTTCCAACAAGAAAAAATAGAGGCTATCATTTATTAGTTCTTCACTGGTTATTATTTGCTTCTGATGTTGTTGATCTAATTCAAATTGATGGAGGGAAATAACGTTGACCGTGTCATCAATCAATTCGAATACATATAGAAGTAGTTCATCATTCTTTGTTGTTAATGAAGAAACATCTTCGGTCAAGTTTGAGCTTGACACTGTTATTGTTAAGTTATTTTCTGAGTAACAGAAAGGAGCAATAAAAATAAATAAAAAGAAAAAGGAGCTTATAAAGCTCCTTTTAAAATTATTTGATGGCAAAAGAATCACTTCCTATTAGCTTACCTTCACAGTAAATATTCACTTTATAAGTTCCTTCCATGAAAGGAGAGCCTTTATCATAAATAAAAGTGACTTGCTTGCCTCTCGTGTCATATAAAACATCCTCTTTTAAGGTGTAATACTCTTGTCTGCCATCAAAATCAAACTCACCTGAACCAAGTGCTAAATCATAAATGGTGTTACCAGATGGATCTTTGATTTGCATATAGACTGTTTTTTCTTCTACAAGAGCTACTTTGTTCGGCATTAATTTAAAGTCAACTCGAAGTTTGACAACCGATTTCGATTTAAAAGTTGGGATTCCGGTATCTTCCCATTGTTTTAATCGATCTTTCTTATCTATGTATGAAAAAGCAAACTTATCAGCTGTAAGTATTTTTGCTAACTCAACTTGACCTGATAGTTCATCTTTTTCTGTTACCAGAGTTGATATTTCATTCTCTTTTTTAACAATCGTATCTTTTAATGCCGTGTTAAATTTGCTTAAGGAGTCAGACGCGGAACGCAAAATCAAAAGTTCTTCATCCTGTTGCTTTAACATTTGCTCATACTGGTTTTTCATTTTTTCAAGATTCTTGACTTTGCTCCAAGCTACATTAGCAGACCGTTTCAATTTCTTTTTTTCTTGTTCTAGATCTCGCATAGCTTGACCTAATGAAGCTGTGTCACCAGAAAGTGCAGCTATTTCGTCATAGCGAAGCTTTAAAACTGCATGCAGTGAATCAAGGGTAGCCTCTCTTGTTGCAATAATAGCATCTTTACCTTCAATAGCAGTTACATGCTGTTTTTCAGTTTCTACTTTTTTATATATTAAATATCCGTTTCCCCCTAGAAGTAAAAGTATAAGGACAATTATCAGGGCTTTTTTTCCACCTCCTGATTTGGTCTCGGTATTTGCTGGCTTATTTTCTTGGCTCATGTGTTGTTATTTAAAAACTAATAGAATAGCGATTTTTAACAATTATAGGAATTTTTTAGCGAATCTTAAATAACGTTTTTTATAATACTCAGATATAGCCTCTCATTCATTAATTTTAAATTTAATTAATTAGTGAATGATAAGTTGGAACTTGATAACAAAAAATCATATTTGAAAGATCCTATATACTGGCAAATAGCCGATGAATTAAGGTGTTTCATAGAAATTTTAAAGGAAGTTGTTTTGATGAAAATAAATTTAACTATGTTGGGGTTGATTTCAAGAATAACTGTTTTAGCGATAGAAATACTAAATTTTAAGTGAAGTGAGAAAAGAGGCTTTAAGAGTGATGTTAACCACTGATAATTCGGGTTGGAAAAAATGGGGTACTTATTTGAGTTACCGGCAATGGGGAACAGTACGGGAAGATTATAGTCAAAATGGTGATGCATGGGATTTCATTGATCATTATAAATCGATTGGTAATGCATACCGTTGGGGTGAAGAAGGAATTGGAGGCTTTTGCGATAATAAACAAAATATATGCTTAGCGCCCGCTTTTTGGAATGGAAAAGATGATATTTTAAAAGAAAATCTTTTTGGGTTAACGAACTCCCAAGGGAATCATGGTGAAGACGTAAAAGAAGTCTATTTTCAAGGTATAAATACTCCTACTCACTCTTATAGTGTCTTTCATTACATTTATCCTATTAATAAATTTCCTTATTCCATCATTCAAAAAGAAAATCTAAAGCGGAGCAAAAAAGAACAAGAATTTGAAGTTTGGGATACAGGGATTTATGATAATGATGAGTTTTTTGATATAGAGATTATTTATGCTAAGGTTGAAGAGGAAGATATTATTCAAAAAATAAAAGTTAAAAACTGCTCAAATAAAGAACAAGCCATTTGGGTGTTGCCTCAAGTATGGTTTCGGAATTATTGGAATCATGAATACTGTTCGCAAAAACCAATTCTAAAGCTTAAAAAGAAAGGTTCTGTCGATCTTTATCACGAGCATTTAGGTGAATATCATGTGTATTATTCTGATGGTGGGAGAGCACTTTTTTGTGATAATGAAACCAATACCATGCATGTGTATGGTGTAAAAAATACAGTGAAATATACAAAAAACGGAATCAGTAATCATATTACAAAAGGAGAGGAGACCGTTAATGAAACTACGCGACAAGGTACTAAGTTTGCCGCTGCTTATGAGTTAGTCATTGGTGCTGGTGAAACCCAAGAGGTTAACTTGCGATTTTCAAAAGAAGCAATTGAAAGACCTTTTGAAAATATAGATCAACATTTTCAAGAGCGCAAGCAAGATGCTGAGGACTATTATGATGATTTATGTGAACAGCATCTTATAAAAAAACATAATAAAAAGGTTTTCATCGATGCACTTTCAGGTATTTTATGGTCCAAACAGTTTTATTATTTTGATGTAAACAAATGGTTGAACGGGGAAAACGACTCTCCAAAGGCCATAAGAGATTTCTCAAGAAATAGTAATTGGCGACATTTGTCAAATAAGAACATTTTGTTGATGCCTGATAAATGGGAATACCCCTGGTATGCAGCTTGGGATTTAGCGTTTCATACCACTACCTTGGCTTATATGGATAGTGCTTTTGCAAAAAGACAACTTTCATTGATGCTAAGGGAGTATTATATGCACCCTAATGGTCAAATTCCAGCTTATGAATGGAATTTCTCGGATGTAAATCCACCAGTTCATGCGTGGGCGTGTTTGAAAGTTTTCGATTTAGATAGAAAAATCAATGGTAAGCCAGATTTCGATTTCCTTCAAAAGGTTTTTCAAAAGTTATTAATCAATTTTACTTGGTGGGTGAACCAAAAAGATAGTCATGGGAAAAATCTTTTTGAAGGAGGATTTTTAGGACTTGATAATATTGGTGTTTTTGATAGAAGTAATCTCCCAAAAGGGATAAAATCGATTGAGCAAGCAGATGCAACCAGCTGGATGGCTATGTACTGTTTGAACATGCTTCGTATGACTTTGGAGCTTTCTAAATACCATTCTTCATATCAAGAATCAGCTTCTAAGTTTTTTCAGCACTTTCTAGAAATAGCAGGAGTGTTAGAACACTTAGGAAAAGATGATATCTCACTATGGGATCCTGAGGATGAGTTCTTCTACGATGTGGTTCAGTTACAAAAGGGAGAACCTCAACGAATGAAAGTTCGATCCATAGTAGGCTTAATCCCCTTATTTGCAGTAGAGGTTATTCCAGAAGAGTTGTTTGAAGGTTTAAATGATTTTCAACGCAGAGCCACTGGCTTAATGCGAAACAGACCCGAATTAGCTTCGTTGACTTCTAGAATAGAAAATAGAAATAATGAAGGCAATCATTTGTTTGCTTTACTTCGTGGACACCGTCTTCAGTATGTTTTAAAGAGGATGCTGTCAGAAACAGAGTTCCTTTCTCCTTATGGCATACGTTCACTATCTAAATATCACGAACATCATCCTTATGAGTTAGATATTGAAGGAATAAGACATGGTGTGTCTTATGTTCCTGGGGAATCAAATACAGCAATGTTCGGTGGTAATTCAAACTGGCGGGGTCCAATTTGGTTTCCAATTAACTATATGATTATTGAAGCCCTAAAAAAGTATCATAAATACTATGGTCAGGAGTATGTTTATGAATACCCAGAGGGTTCAGGCAACAAGCTTCCTTTAGATCAGATTATTTTGGAACTTGAAAAGCGACTTTTAGGGATCTTTAAGCCTAAAAATGATGCGGGACAATTAGCTTACGAAGCAGAACACCATTTATTTAGTTCAGAACACATTAAAAATAAACCACACATGTTCTATGAGTATTTCCATGCTGACACTGGTAGGGGCCTAGGATCATGTTATCAAACAGGATGGACGTCACTAATAGCGAATCTTCTAATCGAAAAGGCATCTTAGATAAACAACATTCCATTTCTAAAAAAAAATTAGGCCTTCCTCCAGGTTCGTTAATTTACTTTGGAGAGAGTAGAAACTCTGAAGTGGAGGTAAGTTGTTATAGCTATAATACCGAACGCGTAACTAAGCAAGAGACCCTTAAAGGATTTTCAGGATTGAGTATAGAGGACGGCTTAATTCATTGGGTTAACGTGGATGCTTTATATGAAGTTGATATTATCAAAGAAATTGGAGAGCATTATTCTTTGCATCGGTTAATGTTAGAAGATATCTTAGACACCTTTCAACGTCCTAAATTAGAAATATACGATTCTGAGCTATTTCTTACGCTCAAGATGTTGCGATGGAGTAGTCAAGATGCCAAAGCCTATATTGAACAAGTAAGCTTTGTCTTAGGTAAAAACTATGTGCTTTCTTTTCAAGAAACTGAAGATGATGTTTTTGAATCCATTCGGCAACGGCTTGAAGAGGATAAAGGGCAAGTAAGAAAACGAGATGCAGATTATCTTTTTTATCTTTTACTTGACACAATTGTTGATCATTATGTTGAAGTGATTGAAGTGTTTTCAAAAAAAGTAGATAAAATAGAAAATGAAGCACTATTAACACCTAAATCAAACACTGTTGCGAAAATCCAGAAGTTACGAAAACAACAACGGTTTTTAGTTTCCACAGTAACACCACTTCGTGA
This sequence comes from uncultured Cytophagales bacterium, assembly GCA_963815495.1. Classification (GTDB taxonomy): domain Bacteria; phylum Bacteroidota; class Bacteroidia; order Cytophagales; family JAAEPT01; genus CAWFGW01. The sequence goes on along the minus strand of CAWFGW010000007.1, from coordinate 513,511 downwards.
TGCCATTGCAAAAATAGATGTCCTTTCAACAGGTTTAATACACAAAAACACCTTTCGTTATTTTAAAGATGTTCATGATCATTTGCTGCACTGCACAGAACTATTAGATCAAAACCGAGATATATTAACCAACGCAGCCAATCTATACCATGGTTCAATAAGCACCAATATGAACAGTGTGATGAAAGTATTGGCCATCATTTCAACCATATTTATGCCTTTGTCATTTTTAGCTGGGTTATATGGGATGAATTTCAAATATATGCCAGAGTTAGATAACCCTTATGGCTACCCCATTGTATTGGGAGTAATGGTATTAGTGATTATTTCGATGTTTTTCTATTTTAAAAACCAGAAGTGGTTGTAACTCTTATACATATTTTTTTACATCTCCATCAGTAATTTTATCTCCACTCATAATAATTAATCGCTCAACTACATTTCTTAGTTCACGGATATTACCTGACCAATTATGTTTTTGAAGCGCATCTAACGCTGCTTTATCAATTTTTTTGGGGGGAGCACCGTAATCTTTTGCAATGTCGTTTAAAAACTTGTCAACCAATAAAGGAATGTCACTTGCTCGGTCATTCAAAGAGGGCACATGAATAACTATTACACTTAATCGATGGTATAAATCCTCTCTGAAGTTGCCTTCTGCAATTTCTTTCTTTAAGTCTTTATTTGTAGCTGCAATCACACGCACATCCACTTTGATGCTTTTTTCGCCACCAACACGAGTAATGGTGTTTTCCTGCAATGCTCGTAGAACTTTTGCCTGAGCAGATAAACTCATATCACCAATTTCATCTAAAAAAATAGTTCCACCATTTGCCAATTCAAATTGACCCAAACGCTGTTTTTGAGCACCTGTGAAGGAACCTTTTTCATGCCCAAATAATTCGCTTTCAATTAATTCACTTGGAATGGCTGCACAGTTCACTTCAATCATTGGCGCTTTCGTTCGATTGCTTTGTGCGTGAATTTGTTTAGCTACCAATTCTTTACCCGACCCATTAGGTCCAAATATCATTACTCTAGCATCAGTAGGAGCAACTTTTTTAATGGTTTCTTTTACCGTGTTAATTTCTTTTGATTCACCTACAATATCTATGGTTTTAGATATCTTTTTTTTCAGTGTTTTGGTTTCAACTACTAGTGTAGATTTATCTAATGCATTTCTTACTGAAACTAATAAACGGTTTAAGTCTGGGGGTTTGGAGATAAAATCAAAAGCCCCTTTTTTCGTGGCATCAACGGCTGTTTCAATGTTTCCATGAGCAGAAACCATGATAAATTGGGTGTCTTTTCCTAAAGCTATTGCTTTTTCAAGGACTTCCATACCGTCCATTTTGGGCATTTTGATATCACACAATACAACATCATAGTTATTTGCTTCAATCTTTTTTAACCCTTCTTCTCCGTCTTGAGCTTCCTCCACCGTATATTTTTCATATTCGAGAATCTCTTTCAACGTTCCTCTAATTACCTTCTCATCATCTATGATTAATATTTTTGCCATTGGTGGTATTTCTGTGTGTTGAGTTTTAAGTACAAAGTACTAAGTTTTAAGTTAAAGCTGAAATTTTGAAATGTGAAAGATAGAACCAAGTTATGCGACATAAGAATCAAGACAAAAAATTTATTGCTTAAGTTTCTATTCTAAAAATCTAATGTCTAACATCTAAAAATCTCACTACTCGCAACTCACTACTCCTAACTAATCACTATCTTTGCACAGCAAGTCGCCTTATCGCTGATTAGTCGTAATAGCTAGTTAGAGGAAAGTCCGGGCAGCATAGAGTATCGTACCTCTTGAAAGGGAGGGATGTTGTGAGGAATCACAGCAGCCGGAAAGTGCCACAGAAAATAAACCGTCTCGACTAGTCGGGATAAGGGTGAAAACGTGAGGTAAGAGCTCACGGTCTGTTATGGTAACATAACTTACGGTAAACCCTACGAGCTGAAAGTCCAAATACACCAACGCTTAGGGCTACTCGCTCAAGTTGGAGGGTAGGGCGTTTAGATAAATGATAAGGGCTTCGATTTATCGGAGAACAGGACCCGGCTTATAGACTTGCTTTTTTTATGTTTTAGTATTGAGTACAGAGTATTAAGTATTGAGATGTTTGACTGTTAGAGAATAGTATAAAGTACAAAGTATTAAGATATTGATGTTGACTCTTAGCTTTAGTTTTATTCTTTATAAATGCTTTCCTTATACAAAAAAATCTTGGTTCTTGACTCTTGTATCTTGACTCTATGCCTTTACTCTTACACTGCCCATGTAGTATCATTATTTCTAGCTAATACTGTATAATCTTGAATTTGCTTCACACGATGCTCATACAAATTAGTGTCATCTTGTGCCAAATACCCTTCTACTGTGAATTGAATCATATCATCAAAATTTAGCTGAGGTAACCATTCTAAATAACTTGCTGCTTTAGTGATATCTAATTTGAGAAATGTAGCTTCATGATGTTGTTGAGGAATATCACCTAACTCGAAATCAACGGGTGTATTTTTTTCTATTTCTTTTACCACATCAGCAACGCTGTAATGCACATAGGTGCTAGGTCCAAAGTTCCAAGCACCTTCAAACTCTTTGGAGTCTTCTAATTTTAACCCTAATTGTAAATAACCTGATAGTGGTTCCAATACGTGTTCCCACGGTCGGGTAGCACTAGGGTTTCTGATCACTACTGTTTTATTTTCTCTGATGTTCTTAAAAATATCTGGGATCAAACGATTGCCAGACCAGTCTCCACCACCAATAACATTCCCTGCTCGTGTGGTTGCTATGCGAATCTTTGAAGCTTTGTAAAACGAATGATAAAAAGCATAAGCCACAATCTCTGCCCCAGCTTTAGAAGCTGAATAAGGATCTTTTCCTCCTAGCTGATCCGTTTCACGATAACCCCAAACCACTTCTTTGTTTTCGTAGCATTTGTCGCTAGTGATTAACACAATTGATTTTAAGTTTTCACATGAACGAGCCGCTTGTAATAAATTAGCGGTTCCCATTATGTTGGTATTAAAAGTGGTCAAGGGATCTTCATATGAATCCAATACTAAAGCTTGGGCAGCCAAGTGAAAAATATAGTCAGGACTGGCTTTTTGAAGTGCTGCATTCAGTTGTTCAAAGTCTCGGATGTCACCGTAGTTTTGGGTGAGTTTGTCTTCTAGATTGCAAGCTGTAAAGTTATCCAATTTGTGTTTAGCAGGTAGGGCATAGCCCACAACTTCAGCACCTAACTCTAATAACCAAATGGATAACCACGAGCCTTTAAAACCTGTATTACCTGTTACAAATACTTTTTTTCCTTTGTAGCGATTGAATAATGATTGAGCCATGTTGCTAAGATAGTGTGATTAATGGAATTGATGAAATAGAATTTAATTCTTGCTTTGTATGGATACAGCTATTTATTAGGAATATAGCTCTAAGAGAAAACCACTAATAGCAATAATTAAACACAAAGGAGCAAAGTAATAGGTGTCAGCTTTCCCGAATTTTGTAGTGCGGATTCGTTTGAAAAAACCGAGATACTTAAAATCTCCAATTGCTCTTAAGATAAAAATACTAGGAATAATCCAACCTCCATAGTTCAAAACCCAAGGAGGGGTATAGATAGATAATAGGGTTGATTTTTTTAGGTAAAAAAGACAAAACAAAAGAAATACTACACCAACTATTATACAGTCGATTTTTTTTGGGTGTAAAATTATTTCACCTTTTTCGTTTGAAGGAAGCGCAGCATAAAATCCAAATTTACCCCCTAATGACCAGTAAAAATGGATGCTTGATATTAGAAAAAAAACACAACTCAAAAAGAGGGATAAAATCATTTTTTTAAAAAGTTAAATATGTTTTTAGCTTCCTCGACAAAATGTGATTCAGCAGTAAAAGGAATTCGTTTTTTAATTTTATTTGAATTAATAATAACTGGTGATTGTGCTATGGAAGTATCTTTCGAATTTATTTTGACTGGAAGGGTAGTATCAAACATTTCTTGATATGCTTGTTGCACTGCGCTTGCGACATCCAATAGGGAGTAAGTTGTTCCACTACTTAAATTAAAGGTGTAGTTTGGCGCGTCCATTAACGATAGTTGATAGATGACCTTGCAAACATCACCCATCCAAATAAAGTCGCGAGAAGCTAACCCGTTTGATTTGAGTTCGATCTTTTGTTCTTCAAAAGCCATGCGGCTTAAGTCATTTAAGATCAAATACCATTTGGATGAATCATAATCTTTTGGACAGCCATAACTATTCGACAAACGAATAATTGAGTATGGAATCTGATTTGTCTTATTAAATTGCTTTACATAATATTCTGCAAAGAGATGAGTTGTGCCGTAATCGTTGATAGGGTTTAGCTCACTTTCTTCAGTTAATTCACCCGAATATTTCCCATACACATGAAAAGTTGAAAAATAGATGAACTGTTTGGGAGGTTTGTTTTTGATGGCTTCCAGTATATTTCGAGTTCCAAGTGCATTTACTTCAAGTGCTTTTTGGGGGTAGTTTTCGACAAAGTTGTCGTTCATGCTAGCCGTATGAATGATGACGTCAAAAGTATTCGAAAGTTTGGCTTTGCAATCTTCTACATCGGCAATGTCACACCTAATTATTTGGAAGTTTTGCTTAATTGAAAGTGTTCTTAGACGTTTGGTAAGTACGGTAACTTCACAACCTTGATTACAAAAGTATTCGGTGAGCCATGAACCAAGGTTGCCCAAACCACCAGTAATCAATATTTTTTTGTTGCTTAGCCCCATATTTTCCATGGAGGCGTGCCATTGTCCCACAACTCATTGAGTTTTCGGTTGTCTCTCAAAGTGTCCATAGCATGCCAAAATCCACGATGTTTGTATGTCACCATTTTATGATCATTCGCTAACTTTTCCATCGGCTCACGTTCAAACATTTGGTTGTCATTATCAATGTAGTCCAACACTTCTGGTTGGCAGACAAAGAAACCACCATTAATCCATGAACCATCACCTTTTGGTTTTTCTACAAAGCTAGTTACATTATCACCTTCAATGGTCATGGCTCCGTAACGTCCTTCGGGTTGCACCGAAGTCATTGTAATTACCTTTGCCACTTTTTTGGTGGAAATCAACTAGTTTCTTAATGTCAATGTCAGCCACACCATCACCATAAGTAAACATGAATGGTTCATTTCCGACAACTTCCTTTGCGCGTTTCAGTCGTCCGCCAGTCATCGTGTGCAATCCAGTTTCCAACAGGGTTACTTTCCAGTCTTCAGAAGCATTGTTAAGTGTTTTTACCGTGTTGGTTTTTAAATCAACTTGGAAATCACTTTGGTGAATAAAATAGTTTAAAAAATATTCTTTAATGGCATATCCTTTATATCCCAATAATACTACGAAGTCATTGTAACCATGTGCAGCATATATTTTCATGATGTGCCACAAGATAGGTTTGCCACCAATTTCTACCATTGGTTTGGGTATCAAGTGTGTTTCTTCACTCAATCTTGTCCCAAATCCACCTGCTAATAAGAGTACCTTCATTTAGAAGTTTAAAGTTTAAAGTTTAAAGTTCAAAGTTTTGCTACGAAAAACAACCATTTTAGAGTTGAAATCTAATTCTTGTTTTTAGTTTTTAACTCTTCTTTAAAAAAGACACGATTAATAAAGTCTATGGCAAAACCATGTCCATAGGCAAACATTTGTGTAAACAAAGTTGCTATGGAGATAAGACCTACTTTAAGATTGTACTTTTTTACTCCAGTTATGACAATTAAGATGATATAAATTAGAAGAGGTGTTTGCAAACGAATAGCCCAATCGCGTAATGTTGTAGTATACCAAAAAAAAAGCAGAAGACAGAAAATGGAATAAAGTGAAAACACAGAAGGGAAGAAGTGTGTCGCTTTGAGGGTGTCAGGAAAGAGCAAATACATGTTTATTCGAGCTCGTCCGAAGAAGTGCATCTGTTTCCAAACACCTTTTAAATTCGTTTTTCGTTTGTGATAAACGTATGCTTCTGGAATAAGTCCGGTTTTAAAACCTAAGGACTCAATTCTACGGCTCAACTCTAAATCTTCTGCAAAGAAAGGGAGTTTAAAGCCTTGTGTTTTCTCATATACTTCACGGGAAAACCCCATATTAAAGCTACGGGGCTGAAATTTGTCGACTTGTTTATCCCCACCTCTAATACCTCCAGTAGTTAAAAATGAAGTCATAACATGATCCACTGCTTTTTGAAAATCAGTGAAGTTGGAATGGGCTTTGTCTGGTCCACCAAAACAATCGAGGTAGTTCTTGTTTAGCGCTTTATCGAGGTTTTCTAAGTAATCATTATCAAGTAAGATATCAGAATCTAGAATTACAAAATAATCCCCTAGTGCATGTTTCATTCCCAAGTTTCGTGAAAAACCTTGTCCGTCATTTCCAGCGGTTAAATGTTGAATAGTGAGTTGCTGGTTATACTTCTCTACAACGGCATCACTGCGAACAGTTGAGCCACTTTCAACGACTATTAACTCAAAGTTTTTGTAAGTCTGAGTTACCAAACAGGCCATTACTTCCTCAATTTCATGAGGGCGGTTGTGGACGGGGATAATAAGAGAATAAAAGCGTGACAATACTAGCTGATTAGTTTTCTATTAAATTCAACATTTTAACCGTAGCGATGATTGCAGCTGCTTGCTGATCCGATTCTAAACCTTTTGTCTTAAAGTCTTTTTCACCATCGTTCCAAGTTATTATTGTCTCAACTAGTGCATCTGTACGTCCTCCAGGAGGAATAGATATTTTATAGTTCACTAATTTAGGAATGGTTTTACCTAATTCTTTGTAAATATTTCTTACTGCCAGCATAAAAGCATCATACTGTCCGTCACCAGTAGAGGTAGCTTCATACTCTTTACCATTGATTTCAATACGGACTGTGCTAACTGGCTTTAAGTTGTAGACATGCGTGGAGTAGTAGTTCAGGATTTTAATTTTTTCTTGAACAGATTCGCTACCAAGTACATCTGAAATGATGTATGGTAAATCTTCTTTAGTGATACTAGATTTTTTATCACCTAACTGCACCACTCGTTCGGTTACTTTTTTCAAATCTTCTGGAGAGAGTTCAATACCCAAATCTTCAATGTTTTTAGAAATACTCGCTTTTCCAGAAGTCTTTCCTAGCGCATATTCACGTATTCTTCCAAAGCGCTCTGGCATCAATTCGTTGAAATACAAATTACCTTTATTGTCACCATCTGCATGTACTCCACAAGTTTGTGTGAACACATATTCACCAACGATTGGCTTATTAGCAGGAACCGGGACACCAGAGAAGGCTTCTACTACCTGACTTATTTTATTTAAAGTGTTTTCATTGACGCTACATTCAAATTTTAGGTGGTCTTTTAGTCCGATGACACTAGCTAGAGGTGTGTTTCCGGTACGTTCACCTAAGCCATTCACCGTACAATGAACCCCTTTTACACCTTTTTCAATAGCTACAAAAGTGTTTCCTGTAGCTAAATCATAATCATTGTGGAGGTGAGAATCAAAATGTAATTGCGGGAAATTCGACACCACTCGATCAATAAAATCACCAGTAGTTTTAGGATTTAAAATCCCTAAGGTATCAGGCAACATAAACCGCTTAATTGGAAAATCTTTTAGTTGCTCCAACATAAAAAAGACATAGTCAGGAGAATGGGTCATTCCGTTAGACCAGTCTTCCATGTACAAATTTACATCGATGCCTAGTTGTTGAGCTAAATCAATCGATGTTTTAATATCATCAGCGTGTTCTTGAGGTGTTTTTTTGAGCTGCTTCTCCACATGGTTCAGGGAACCTTTGCTCAACATATTAATGGTTTTCGCACCAGCATTGTTTATCCACTCAAGGGATTTTCCACCGTCAATAAACCCTAATATTTCAATTTGATGAATGCGTCCTGCATTATTTGCCCAGTCAACAATCTTTTCTACCGCTTCATATTCCCCAGCAGAAATACGGGCAGAGGCAATTTCAATACGGTCAACTTTTACTTCTTCCAGCAAAAGCTTGGCAATACTTAATTTTTCTGTTGGACGGAAGGCTACACCCGAAGTTTGTTCTCCATCGCGGAGTGTAGTATCCATTATTTCTAGACGCATGCTTCTTTATTTAAAGTTTCCAGTCAAATGTTTTTGAGCTCTTTACACTTAAAACCATAACCTTGAACTTATTTTGGATGCAAATATAGAAAAAATGAATGCTTAGGGAGCAGGCTTTTGTAAGTTATATAGCTTGAAATCTTCCGTCTCTATTTCTACCTGAAAAGGAAGGTTAATATTCGAGCCAAATGCTTGCTTGAGAATAAGTGCATGTTTACAACCTTTCTTAATGATTTCAGCTTGAAAATCTTCTTCTGCTAAGGTATTATTATTGATCACCCAACCTCTTTTATCTGCAAAATACATCGGGGTTGGATTATTTTCTGAGTTAATTACAATCAATTCATCTTTCAAGACATACGGCTGTAATTGCGTTTTTAATGATCCAATTGCTGCATATGATTTTTTTATGTTAAAATGTGGTGCGGCATTGATAAGACATTCAATGAATACAATGCTTAAGAATATCCATTTTAGAGAGGTTTTTAGATGAATCAGAAAATAGGCAGCCATTAAAGCCATGAATGGCACAAAAGGAATCATGTAATAGCCATGGTGAGCAAAAGTCCACCCAGCTTTAAGCATAATAATTAAAAACAGTAAAGAACCACCCACTAAACTGATTGAAATAGTTTTGTTTGGCTTCTGAACTAAACGATATATACCAAGCATGAAGAGGATGAAACCACTTATTCCGATTGCATTGAAATAGAAGTTTTTAGTAACAAGCTTCCAATCTTTTGAAATTTCTATCATTCCTTTTGAGATGGACTTTCCCATGAAAAAGTGCCAAAAGCCAAATTTTTCCACTAACAGAGGTACCCATCTAAAATACCACCAAAGGGCTGGAAGTATGCAAAGTAATGCTACTGATGTTATAACTGTTTTTTTATTGCGTGAAATTTCCACATTAAAAACAGGTGGGATTAAAAATGAAAAAACTACGATTGAAGGGAGTTTTGCTAACACACTTAAGCAGAGAAAAAGACCAAACAAGACACCGTTTTTTATCGATTGTTTGGATTCTTTTAAAAAAGATAGACCATAATAAATTGAAATAAAAGACATACTTACAGCGAAGGTATCAGGCATTATTTTTCGCCCGTAGGTATACCAAATCGAAGAACTCAACAGAAGCGTTGCCCAAAAGGCTAAGTCATGAGAAATAAGTTTTTTGATGACTTTATAAAAGAAAAATAAACCCAAAGAGGAAATGAGTAGGTTAATCAAACGGCCATACCAGTGCTGGTAGCCAAAAACTTCTGAAACGAGATAAATGGTATAATTTAATAGCGGAAACTCCATTCCTGTAATACCGCTTAGTTCACCCGCGATGTCTATTCTAGGATATAGAATATTGTTATTTACCTCGTAGAAGTTGCGAGCAACCATCGTGACGGTAGTTTGTCGCCAGTTGTGTGAAACTTCCAGTGGGGGATTGGTTATGCCAACTAGACGAAGCACAAATAGCAACACAATCCAGAACCGAATGTCTTTAATTAGCGTTTGAACCTTGTTCCAATTCATTATTCAAAAATATGAAAAACAACGAATATACTCCGATATCTTGTGCTTTCTATGACATACTAGAAGCATTAGCAATCAAAGGTAATCAGGTTCTTATTGTTTATTTGGAAGAACAGGTACTTAAAGAGGTAGTAGGTGTTATCTCAACTTTTCAGATAAAAAACAAAGTCGAATTTTTAGTTTTAGCATCTGATCAGAAAATTCGATTGGATGCACTCATCGAAATAGACGGAAATAAGCGAAGCGATTATGATTATTGCTGATTTTCAACTATCGATTCTAAGGTTTTTAAAAACTCTTTTTTGTTTCTAAACCCCTGCATCACCTCAAGTGTCTTGAGGTCTTTGTCTAAAAAAACAAAAGTGGGTAATCCAGTCGCGTCAAAATGTTTTGCGAACGCATGAAATTTTCCTGCATCAGCATATTCATCTCCTTTGAAAGTAAATGTACGTTTATCATGAAAGTCAAAATGAACCGCATGAAAATCTTTGTTTAAGGCATTAATTACCTGTTGGTCTTGTAGTGTAGTTTCATCAAATTTTTTACACATACCACACCAGTCAGCTCTGATATCAATAAATACGGGTTTGGGGCTAGCAGTTGTTAAACTATCAAGAGCCGTAATATCCACCCATTTCACACCGTTTTCAATTGGCATGTTTTGAAAAGCAGATAACCCTATAATTATTGCTGATATAATAAATAATTGTAACTTTCTGATAGACATTTATAAACTGACTTTTAATTACAATATATAAAAAATGCTTAAACCTACTATCCTTTTTTGAGTATAATGCGATAGGGAGCAAAAATCAGCAACATGAAAAAACATACCGTTAAAGTATATCCATCGAAAGTACATTTGCCAAGAGAAGAACAGTTAGCATGGAAACTCGCAAAGATGGTGACCGATTATAAACCTGAAATTAGTTTGGAAGTATCTGATATGGTTATTAACCGGTTGTTGGATAATGCAGCAGTCGCGGTGGCATCTGTCAATCGCACACCTGTCATCAATGCTCGTGCTCAAGCTATGGCACACAAAAGAAACTCAAAAGGAGCTAATGTATTTGGTATGCCTAATGAGTTTAAAGTCCACGCTGAATGGGCAGCATGGGCCAACTGTGTAGCTGTACGTGAATTAGACTTTCACGATACGTTTTTGGCGGCTGACTATTCTCACCCAGCAGACAGTATTCCTGCCATCATTGCCGTGGCGCAACAAGTAGGTTTAGGTGGAATGGCTATTTTACGCGGGGTTGTTGCGGCTTACGAAGTGCATGTGGCATTAGTCAAGGCAATCTGTTTACACAAACATAAAATTGACCATATAGCTCATCTGTGTCCTGCTCAGGCAGCTGGTGTTTGTGCATTATTGCAATTGGATACGGAAACAACTTTTCAAGCAATACAACAAGCTTTACATACCTCCATTAGTACACGGCAAAGTAGAAAAGGAGAAATCAGTAGCTGGAAAGCCTATGTACCTGGTCATGGTGCTAAATTGGCGATTGAAGCCGTAGACAGGGCAATGCGGGGGGAGAAAAGTCCTTCACCAATTTATGAGGGAGAAGATTCTGTGATTGCTTGGATCTTAGATGGTCCAAATGCAGAGTATCACATCGAACTTCCTACGGATGGCGAAGAAAAAAGAGCTATTTTGGAAACTTATACGAAAGAACATTCAGCAGAATATCAGGCACAAGCATTGATTGATTTAGCGATTAATATTCGCGATAAGGTGACTGATTTTGACCAGATAAAATCAATCGTCATTGAAACGTCCCATCACACGCATTATGTAATTGGAACAGGTTCAAATGATCCTCAGAAGTTTGATCCGAATGCAACCCGTGAAACCTTGGATCATTCCATTATGTATATTTTTGCTGTAGCGCTGCAAGATGGTGAATGGCATCATGTTCGTTCATACACCCCTGAACGCGCCCAACGACCAGATACAGTAGCTTTGTGGAATAAAATTTCAACAGTAGAAAAAGAGCGATGGACAGCGCTGTATCATGAGCCTAACCCGAATAAGAAGGGCTTTGGAGGAAAAGTGATGATTACCATGAATGATGGTACTGTAATTTCAGATGAGCTGGAAAGAGCCAATGCCCATCCAGCTGGGTCAAAACCTTTTGGTCGGTTAGAGTACCTAAAGAAATTTGATGTGTTAGTGGAAGGAATAATTTCAAAAGAAGAGCGTAATAGTTACGTGGATATTGTTGAGAACCTTCGTAAATTAAATGCGGATGATGTTATGAAACTAAACATCCAACTGGATTTAACTACCTTAAAAATGTCGGAAAAGAGAGGGTTATTTGAATGATTTTAGACGACACTTTACCACATATAAAGCGAGAAATCTTTGCCAAACTACTGAAGTCTGGTCAGTTACTTCAATTTCCAGGGGCTTATAACCCCATGGTAGCTATGGTAATTGAGCAAAAAGGTTTTGATGGTGTGTATGTATCGGGTGCGGTAATGGCCAATTCATTAGGTTTCCCCGATGTTGGCATGACTAGCTTGAGTGAAGTTTCAGTATTCGCTGGGAACATTGCTAAGGTAACTAAATTACCAACTATTATGGATATTGATACGGGCTTTGGGGAACCGCTAATGGTAGCTAGAACGGTGAAAGAAATCATTAATTTAGGAATTGCCGGGTGTCATATTGAAGATCAAGTCAACCCTAAACGCTGTGGACATCTGGATAACAAGGAATTAGTATCCGTAGCAGATATGGTAAAAAAAGTTAAAGCTGCCGTGGATGCGAAAACAGACAAAAACTTTCAACTTATTGCTCGAACAGATGCGAAATCAGTGTTAGGTATTGCTAAAGCCATAGATCGAGCAAAGGCCTATGTTGATGCAGGCGCAGATGTGATTTTTCCTGAAGCATTGTACAATGAAGCAGAGTTTGAACAGTTTAGAAATGCAGTTGATGTGCCATTATTGGCCAACATGACCGAGTTTGGGAAAAGCCAACTCCTTACGAAACAACAGCTCGAAAATCTAGGTTATAACATCGTTATTTACCCTGTAACTACCCAACGCTTAGCTATGAAAGCGGTTGAAGAAGGTTTAGATGTGATAAAAAAAACAGGGTCACAAGAAGGTATTATAGAGAAGATGCAAACCCGGAAGCGGTTGTATGAAGTGTTGAAATACGAAGACTATAACCGATATGATGATGGGTTATATAATTTTGAATTGTAGGTAAGAGTTAGAGAATCAAGATACAAGAGTCAAGAAACAAGATACAAGAGTCAAGAAACAAGATAAAGGATGAAAAGTAGAAGGTAGAAAGACAAAAGATGTGAAGTTTTGGATTTCCATACTCATCATCAAATAAATAGCTAATTGCTTAAAGCTAAAACCTTAAAACCTAAAAAAAATGTCAGAAAAAATAAAAGTACCAAAAGGATTAGCAGGAGTTATTATCGATACCACTTCCGTTTCTAATGTGAATCCAGAAAAGAAATCGTTATACTATCGCGGTTATAATGTCGTGGACTTATCTGAAAAGTGTTCGTTTGAGGAGGTAGCTTATTTGTTGGTTTATGGCGAATTACCTACTGCCTCTCAGTTACGAGTTTTTAAAGAAATAGAGCGTTCATACCGGTCACTTTCACCAGAATTAACTACTGTATTAGGAAGTATACCGCATGATGCTCATCCTATGGATATTATTCGCACTGGTGTAAGTTTTTTGGGTACAACAGATCAGCGAATATGGGATAATTCGTTAGAAACTAATCACGACAAGTTTATCAGGTTGCTGGCACAAATACCACTAATGATAGCGGTTGCCTTACGGAGAAGACAATGCGAACCAATTATCCAACCCAATCAACAGTTGGGTTTTATAGAGAATTTTTTCAACATGTGTTTTGGGCAACAGCCTAGTGAAACCGTAAAAAAAGCATTTGAAGTCTCCTTAATTTTGTATGCGGAACATAGTTTTAATGCATCCACTTTTACAGCACGTGTTATTTCTTCCACGACTTCAGATTTATATAGTTCCATTACTGGTGCCATTGGGGCATTAAAAGGCCCATTACACGGTGGTGCAAACGAGCAAGTGATGCACGTGTTAAAAGAAATTGGTAGTGTAGAAAATGCTGAACCATGGTTTCGTAAAGCCATGGCTGAAAAACGGTTAGTAATGGGGTTTGGCCACCGTGTTTATCGTTTGGGCGATTCACGAGTCCCTACGATGAAACACTGGGAGGAGGAGCTAGCCAAAGTTTCTGGCAATCAAAAATGGTTGGAGATTTCAAATGTGCTTGAAAAAATTATGGTAGAAGAAAAAGGCATTTACCCGAACCTGGATTTCCCTGCTGGCCCGGCTTATTTTATGATGGGGTTTCCGATTGATTTCTTTACTCCAATCTTTGTAATGGCGCGAGTAACTGGTTGGACAGCACATGTGATTGAACAATTGTCCGATAACAAAATTATTAGACCTTTGAGCGAATACATTGGAGCAAATGAAAGAAACATTTCTTAATTTCTAATTTCCTTTTTGATAAAATATTGGTGATTAAATATGATAGTTGCTATCTTTTAGTCATTGCTAACGACTTTAATATACCATGAAGAAAATTCTTACGTTAACTATTAGCCCTTGTATTGATAAAAACACCTATGTAGATCATATCGTTGCTGAGGAAAAATTACGGTGCGATAGACCAGTTTTTGAAGCTGGTGGCGGAGGAATAAATGTATCAAAAGCTATTAAAAATCTTGGTGGTGAAAGTATTGCGATTTTTCCAGAAGGGGGAGCTGGTGGAGAGTTATTGGAAAATCTTTTGAATGCAGAGGGGATTCAGACCCACTCGCTGCCACTTGAGCCATGGACTCGCGAAAATTTAAATGTAGTAAGCAGGGAGTCCGATCGTCAGTTTCGGTTTGTGATGCCTGGGAACGCTTTAACCAGTGCTGATACTCATAAATTATTAGGTTTGCTGAATGAGCATACAGACTGTTCAGTTTTAGTAGTGAGCGGAAGTATACCTGACGGTACTCCAGAGCATATTTTTGATGATTTAGCACAATTCACGAAAGAGCATGATATTAAATTAATCTGGGACACTTCTGGCGAGGCAGTGCATAAATCATTAGAACGTGGAAATGTGTTTTTGTTGAAACCCAACCATGGTGAGCTCTGTGAATTAATGGGCGTGAATAAGAAAGATGATCATGACGTAGATGAGTTAGCTGAGCAGTTATTACAAAAATATGACCTAGAAAATGTGGTAGTGTCTTTAGGCCCACAAGGTGCTTTATGGATTTCAAAACATGGCGATGACCAACAAATTGTACCACCTCCTGTTAAAATTGTAAGTACTGTAGGAGCAGGAGATAGTCAAATAGGGGGCATGGTTTTAAAACTGGCTCAAGGCGAGTCTATGGCTATTGCAGTTCGATACGGTGTCGCTGTGGGTACAGCCACCATTACACAAGAAGGGAGTAAACTAGCTACCAAAGAAGATGCAGACCGTTTGTTTAAACGTATAATGAAAAAACACCCTGTTAAACCTAAGTCTTAATCTTCTGGATAGGGGATAAAAACTATTTTAGTAAAATCCTGATCAACAACAAATAGGCAAGCAAACTCATCTGGGTTTTTATAGTTTGCTTTGAAGTCTGTTTCGTGTTCTTTTTTGATTAATTCACGCTGAAGAAATTCATCTAGATAGGAGATATTATAGGTCCATTCCAATAACATCTCCGACTTGTGAATTAAAACTGCACCAATTGGGATATCAATTTTGGAAATTGGGAAAATGGGGTATCCGGAAATTTTGCGTACCCGCATTTGATAAGAAGCTTCTTTTATAGTATCAGCAACAACAACAAAATCTTTTGAGATTGATCCTAAATACTTTGCTTTAGATTGTAATTCTGGGTCGTTTTCCATAGCGCGAATTTGATGAAAATGTCTTTAAAAACCTATTTTTACCACCTTTGTGCAAAAATAACTGGAGATCCCACAAAAAAAAAGAGAGTAGGGGGCAACTTTTAAATCTGGATGGAGTATTTATTCTTCGAATGTCTAATAATTAAGTGGAGATGGAAGAGCTTATTGAGTTGATGAAGGTTTTTTTTATTAGCCTTTCACCTTTAGAAATGAAAGCAGGCATTCCCATAGCCATTGTCAATTACAAAATCAATCCCATCACAGCCTATTTTGTGTGTAGTTTGGCTAATGTATTAGCTTTTCCTTTAGTGCTTACTTTTATTAATACTGTTCATAAACCCTTATTAAAAAACCGAAAATATAAACAAACATGTGTCAAATTCGCGAAGCGATCAAAAGCTAAAACAGCCAACTTAATTGCGAAGTATGGCATGTCAGGATTATTTCTATTTGTATTAATACCACTTCCCTTAACAGGCGCATATGCGGGTAGTGTGGTTGCCTGGTTACTAAATGCGAATAAAAAACAAGCATTTGTGTCGATTGGTTGTGGGGTAATGCTTGCGGGTTTGTTAGTTACTTTTTTTACTTTAATGGCCCAGCGAGGTACTTATCATGCATTGAATATACAGAATATGTTAGGCGATGTGAAGTAAGCGTATCAAAACCAGTCAATTGTTTAAATAGGAAAGGGTTTTGGGTTTTAATATAAGGACACCCCAAATTTTGTAGTTAATAGATGATTGAGATTTTCAAGATCCGATAATAATTCTTGCTGTTCAGTTATTGAGACTGATTTAGTCTGTTGTTTAAGCAGTGAATTTTTTATTTCCGCCATTTTAAAATGAAAAGCTTTTGACTGTAATGTAAAGGGTAGTAGTGCTAACTTCTTTTCTACCGCAATTTTTTGTTGTTTAACTTTTTTAATGAGTTCAAGGGCTGTATCAAAACTTACTTCCTTTTTTTCGACTGATTTCAACAAATCACATTTAAAATTATCGCATTGTTGTGGTCGTTGAGCATAAATAGAGCAACCATCACAATAGTTTTTACAAGGCTGAAGAAAAAAACCATTTCCATTTTCCTCTTCTATTTCCATTACATTTTTTACTGCTGGTAACTCTTCTTGGTCAAGCTGTACAAAACCAATTAAAGTCCCGTCACAACAAGCCCCACAAGACAAACAAATATTTAATGTATTCATACCTCACGAATTTAAACTCTTCTAATAATCCTTTTCAAAACTATATTTAATTACTGTTATAAAGTCTTTTATTATATGAATTAACAGAAATCTAGTGTGTATTATACCAAAGGCAATATTGAGTGAACAAGAAATCTAGAGTGTATTATACCAAAGGCCAATCTCTGTTCTGCCTTGACTAATTTAAATTAACGATACGCTTAAAAACAAAAGAAAAATGATGATTATGAATGATTTGTAATTGTATCTGAAGTGGTTGAGTTATTCTTGGAAGCCCTGTTGTAGGTATTTATTGAAAAACTATTTTTTTCTTAAATATCAGACCACTATCGGTTATTATTTGAACAAAGTATATACCTTTTTTTATTGAAGTTGAATCAATAGTCAAAAGCTGTTTTCGAACGCCTGTTGATTTTTTTACTGATGTTTCATTTGAATCAAAAATTTCGAAGCTAGAAATCAAATTTTTATCTACTTGGATGTTAATATAATTTGATGTTGGATTCGGTGAAATTTTCAATTTATAGTCTTGTTCTTTATTTTGTATCCCTAGTGTTTTTCCCGCACAAGATTTAGAAAGGATCATTTCTTTAAAATCTTCGAAAGGCATTTCCTTGACTGAATCATAAATGAATCCATTATCTATACTAACTGTTGTCGTATCGTATGAATTTTGGTTTTTAAACGTTAAAATGAATAATCCACACCCGTCAATATCATAATGCTTAGCTTTCTCTTTTTCATTATATCCACCTCGTTCTCCAATTTGGTCAACAGCTAAAACTAAATATTCTCCTATTTCTTAATTCATTAGATTTGCTCTACATAATAGACCAGGGTCCCCCCAAACTGTAATGGTATCCTCTGTAGGAATACCATGGTATGAATGAATTACTTCAAGTTTAATCCCTATTCAATTATTTGAGTCACTTTACCAAGTAAAACGAGATCTACTTGTGAGGTATCGACTGATTCACAAAAAGTGTAATTAGAATATGGACAAACACAACTTGTACCTTTGCTATAAAGTAGAATGATTAAAATGAATGGTAGAAAAATCTTCATAGTTTTTGTTTTTACCTACAACGTTTACTGTATGTTTTCGTGGCTAAATTAAAGGTAGTGAAATTTCGTCCCGATAGCTATCGGGATTACCAAATAGTCACTCTGCAAGATTGACAGAATTTCTACGAAGAACAAAAGACTCGCTTACCACTAACCAGCCATGAAATATACAGCGTGCTGTGTATATTTTATTCCTTGAAAAATTTGCGTTTATATACTCGGTTGTTTTCTTCAATAAGGATTATATATACCCCAGGATCAAATTCTGAAATATTTATATCCTTTTGTCCTAAATATGATTTTTTTAATTCTCCTATGTAATTGAATATTGACACTCTATCAGGAGTTTGCTTAAAACGAAGAAGGTCTGCAACGGGGTTTGGAAATAAACTATTGAATTCAATACTTGTTTCTTCTGGAAGAAAGACTAGAATATTTGAAAGTTCCCAAACACCTTCATATAAAGTACTTGCAATGAGTTTGTTGTTGTGTATGGTAAAGTCCGAAATGTAGTTACCTGTAAAATTGGTATTGTTAGGAATCCAAGAGCTTGCATTATCAATTGAATTAAAAATACTTTCGCCCCATGTTCCAGCAAACATAATTTTATCTTCTATTAATACTGCGGTAACGTAGTCTTCGGTAATTCCGTAACTTGATTTAAACCATGTTTCACCTCTATTTTCAGATTTATAAACACCATCAATTGTTCCAGCAATCATAATTGAATCGTAAATATCTATTGATGTTGTTTGAATTTTAACTCCATTAACAGATTTCCATGACTTACCATTATCTGTAGATTTAACTATACCAACATATGTACCAGCATAAATTGTGGTTGAATCAGCAACTAGTGATAAAACATTCAATTGACTTGATTCCAAATTATTGTTAATAGCTGTCCAATTTCGGCCAGTATCTAAAGACTTGAAAATACCTCCTCCATTAGTTCCTGCTAGTATCAAAGAGTCTTTAGCAACAATTGAGGTTATATCTAGATTACTTATTCCATTATTCATTTGTTTCCATAATTGTCCTCCATCACTAGAGATAAATAATCCATTCCATGTGCCAGCAAATAAAATTGAATCTCTAATTTCAATATCTCTTATGACACGCTGAGTTAACCCGTTGTTTACAGTATCCCAAGTTAATCCATTATTACTTGAACGGAGAATTCCTCCATAATCTGTCCCTAAAAATAAATTATAGCCATCTGAAGCTAAGCATCTACCCTGAACAGATGAATTACCGAGGTACGACCATTGAGCGAATAATATGCTTGAAGTCAATGACAAAAAAGCTAATACTAATAATTTTTTCATGCTCTTCTAAGTGAATTTTTTATATTTAGCTGATTATCAGGTAAATGTAGTCTTTGTTTTCTATGAATAAATATCTCATTTTCTTGAATAAAAACGTTTCTTCAAGAAATTATTTTCGCCCATAAAATGGGGGATTGTACACAACGCTTCGAGTAAGAACCGTGGCGTGATTTAGTAGTAGTGCGTTTAGGCTTTCAAAGTAGCGAATTCTGCGAATTCGCAAAATACATTTCTCACACTTTTTGCGAATTCGCAGAATTCGCGGTGATGCAAATAGGGAAGGAGTAGCTTAACCTACTACTTCGCTTTGGCATCATAGACCATGTTGGCGAACGTTTATTCTATTTTTTTACTCATGCTTTTTTTAAGAATAATAGAAGATCTTGCATCTACATCATTAGTAGTAAGGTCAAAAAGTTCATCATTAACTACAACTGTTTTTTTTGTATTGTCCTCGCATCCAGATTCTTTAATTTCACTTTCAATCCTAAAGTCCTTAATATGGAAGTATAGGCTATCTTTAATTGAGATTATGTAATCTGATAAAGTGTATTTAATTGTGTCTTTGAAAAGGTTGGAAAAACTAAGGTAGTTATAGTTGGATAACGGGCTATATAAAAGCGTATCTAATTTGTCTGTTGTGTTTTTTCTCAATTTATAAATAGTAATGGTGTCAATTTCATTAGGAGAAAATTTAGAGTTATTAGTCGAATCACTTTCAAAAGTGAATGAAATATGATTATCGACATTGTTTTCGTCACAATCACATCCAGAAGACATTAATGTTAGGCTAATAAAAGGGGCTATAAGATACAAGAGGATTCTTTTCATCATTTTAAAAGTTAATGGTATTGAGCCATGTTCGCCAACGTTGACTGTATGTTTTCGTGGCTGAATTCAAGGTAGTGAAATTTCGGTTTACCACGGAGTCAATCTGCAAGATTGACTTGCTAAATTTGTCCTCCAAAGCTAGTCAATCTTGCAGATTGACGGGATTTCTACAAAGAACAAAAGCTTCGAATCCACTAGCCAGCCATGAAATATACAGAGTGTTATGTGTTTTTAATAACTCGCTAATAACAGGGGTCTTCATGATATACTTTTAGGAAATTTGATTTTGTCAATTTACCATGTCTAAAAGTTTCTATTCTTAGGATAGTAGCTCTTCTAACTGAAATCAACAATTGTTTGTTTTTATGATAATGAATGATTGTACCACAATCACCCGATGTGTTTACTATTGTGTCATTTAGATTATGAGTGGATATAAACTCAAGAGGTGGTTTGATCGGATAGACATAGGGTAGTTGGAACTGATTATTCTTGTTCGTTAATTCTTGATTTTTGGTTGAAAAAGGTATTTCAATTAGTTCATAATTGTTAGTGGTGTCAATATAGACAAAAGAGGCATCAAAATAATAGTGAATTTTGAAGTTTAGTTCTTCGTTTTTGGGAGTTATGATTAAGGTATTGGCAGAGAATATATTTCCATGATCAATGTTATCATGTAGAATTAAAGTGTCTTCATCAGTTGTTAGCCCAATAGGTGTGTTATCTTCAGAGTCATATAACATATAGGGATTGATTGTATCATTTTCACCTTTTTCTCTATGATATTGACTAGATAATAAATCAGGAAGGGTGAAGTTTTTTATTATAAGCTCAAAGTCTTCAAAAATAAGATTCATATCGTCATCGAAAGGTTGAGCAGTGTCATTGTGATGTTGACCATAGCTAAAGAATAGAGTGCAATGCAATAATATGGGAAGAATAGATGCTTTCATTGTTTAATTGTTGTTACACATAACGTTAAATGTAAAAACTGTAGCGGTTTAAATAACAATATAGTTTCGTTAACCCACAAAGTCAATCTTGCAGATTGACTTGCAAATTACTTCCACACCTGCGAGTCAATCTGCAAGATTGACGCTTTGACAAGGAGAGGAGCAGCTACAGTTTTACTACTATCCCAGCTATGGTTTTTTACATGGTGTTGTAGAAAGTTATTTTTCTTGTAATCCATATAGGATTAATAGATTGTGCATGCCATTCCAATTACAAGAATCATCCCCTATATGCCTTTTAATCGATTTAAATGTAATTATGTAATCATCATTAGTAGTACATCCACCCCAAGTCATATAGTGATTTATTAATTCCATTTCAAATACCCTAAAAGCAATTAAATCTTGATCTGAGAGTATTTTAGACTTTGATATTTTTCCTTTCTTGTATAGTTCAAGTTGGATTTCAGAATTTCGTTTGGTTATTAATAGTTCACATGAATCCATATGAAAACATCCACGTGAATGAAATTTGATGTTAAGTGTATCAGATTCTTTTAATTGATCGATATAGGGTAGGTGTGTATATTTTAAACTGTCACAGCATAGGTTGTTAGTGGTGTAGGGGCTCAAAGAAGCTAGGTTAATTTGAATTCTTTGATTGAACTTATTTTTGTATTCGAGTACCTTGTTTTCAGTGTTTAATAATTCAAATTCTCCTATTCCTTTTTTGCTAGTTTTTAATGTGTCAATAGATTTATGTAGTGTATCGATGATGTAAAAGTCTCGAATAGTACTATATGCTTTTTTATTTTCACAATTAGTGAATCTCAAATCATATTTTTGAGAGTAAAGTTTTGAATGAAAACAGAAAAGGGTCAATATAAAAAGTAAATATTTCATGAGATATTTTCTACAACGACCCGGCTATGCGTAGTGCGGGATTTGAAAGCGGAAAGTTTCAAATTTGCACTGAGCCAATAGTTTATATTTTGTTTTTATTTTATTCACTTTAAATACCAAATTAAAGTATTGGCGGACTTCTTAAAATGCACTGACCTTTCGTTTAGCAGAAAACCCGCATTACGTATAGCCATTGTTGTAAGTAGTGCTTTTTTATTCACTTACTTAATTTCAAAATTCGAAACGCTCCTTGAATTACCAAAACAAAAACGATTGTTCCGATAATCAAATCAGGTTTGCTCGAACTCAACCAATTTACCAAAATTCCAGCAATTATTACTCCTAAATTGATAATCACGTCATTTGATGTGAAAATCATACTCGCTTTCATATGAGCCTCTTCTTTGCTTTTTGACTTTTGCAAAATGTAAAGACAAATTCCGTTTGCAATAAGTGCAAAAATCGAAACGATAATCATTGTCGAAAAATCGGGAAGTTTCTCGTTTCCAAAAAATCTTCTTAAAACTTCCACAAATCCAATAATCGCAAGTGTTATTTGAAAATATCCAGCAAGTTTTGCAATCCGCTTTTTCTTAATCAACGTTCCGCCAACCGCAAACAAGCTAATTCCGTATACGAAACTGTCGGCAAGCATATCCAAACTATCGGCAACAAGACCCATTGATTTTGAGATTATTCCTGTTGTCATTTCGATAATAAAAAAGGCAAAATTGATTGCAAGTACAGACCAAAGTAGCTTTTTTTGGTTTGCATTTTCATTAAATTCTGTTTGGTCGGTCTGTTCGGTCGAGATTTTCTTTCCGCCTAAATTTAGTTCAATAACGGACTTTTCGATTTGGTCGGATTCTCCGCTGTGAAAAACAGTCAGTTTTCGGTTCGGAATATCAAAGTCCAAATTCGCAATACTTGAAATTCCGTCCAATTTCATTCGGATTAGATTTTCCTCTGAAGGACAGTCCATTTTGGTAATTTCGAATATTGTTTTTTTCATTCGGTTTCTGGGTTTTTCGGCATTACTTACAACGTTAAATATATGAATTGTAGCTGACTAAATAGCGTTGCCCTAACAGTTTACCACAAAGCCAAATCTGCGATTTGGCGTTTAATTTTCTTCTCGACATAAATGCCAAATCGCAGATTTGGCTGGCTCACAAGTAACCACAAACCTTTGAAAACCCACAGAGCCCGCTATAATTTCATATATAGTGTTATGAGTTTTTTTTAGTTATATGAGTCTCACCGAATTGATATAAACCACTAATAACATGAATTATTTTAATGCCAATAAGCACAAAGTATTTAGAGTTTCTAAATTCCGACATAATACCTATAAGTCGATAATCGATTGAGTAAGAATCGTTTTCTTTTTTTATCATTAAAAGCCACAAGCCACATCCACTAAGCCCATAAAGGTGCTTATCATTTTTTTCTATTTGACCAGTTTTTATGTTTTTTCCTTTACCACTCATTTCGAGTATTATAAATGAGTCTTTATCAAAATCATAATAGTTATATACTTTTTCTTTTGCTGCTTTTAAATAAAACGCTTGAGCAATATATCCTTTACCTATTTCAGACTTAAGTATACTTTTTTCGGGATATCCCATAACACAGTATTGGGTTGCTTCTATAGTCTTTTTGTGGTCTCTGAATTTTGAGATTGGTAAGAATACATAGGAGTCAGGTAGCGTTTTAGTAAAAACCTTACTTAAGCGGATAATACAAATATCTATTTTACTTTTTTCAAGGTCTGTTTCAAGTAAATCTCCAGCTATTATCGAGAATTTATTAGTCCCAATCTGAATGAATAATATTCCAGAATCAATGTTTTCGGTTACATGTGCAGCTGTAAGTAGATATTTTGAGGTATTAGTTTTGACTAATACTCCAGATGCATGTGGTAAAAACTTCCCGTCCTTTTTTATTATTATTTGACAGGTATGTTTATGAATGAAGTCATTAGTTAATTGCTCTACTGTAGAATCTATTTCAGGATCAAAATTTATTTTTTCTAACATCAAGCGTGATTTTTTAAGAGTTTGAATTAAATAATGATTTTATGTCCTCAATTGCACGATTATAATCGTTGTTTTCTGAAATCATCTTATTTAAAGTCTCTATAACTTGTTGCTGATACAGTTCTGTTGTAATGGTCAAAAAAGCATAGTCGGAAATAGCGTTTAAGTATTCTGGATATTGTGAATTATCATTTATTAAATCACGAACTTTAAAAGAAGAATTGAATAGCCCAAACAATGTGGTTACTCGATTCGTGCTTTCTTCATTGGATATATCCAATTTCGGATTATGTATTTTTCTTGTAATTGGGTCAATATCAACATAAAAAGAAGCTTCTTTTTCAGTAGGGATACTCTTTCTTGAAGTAGGAAAAAATTCATCAAATCCAGGCGAAGTTATTTCTATCCTCCATGTACAGAAAAATTCGTAAAAAAAAGCCCGATGTGCTTTTACTAAGTGATTACGCCACTCTTTCCAAAATTCTTTCCAAACGATATTGTCTCTATTTGAATAATAGGCTAAACAACTATATGATTTCCCTAATTCTTCTAGCGCTAGTTCTGCCAACCCTAAACTTACATACTTATCATCGCTTTTATGAAAAACAATTTCTTGAGCTTGGTTGAATAAACTAAATGAATTATCAATGCATGCAGAAAACAGTTTTAATAATTCTTCGGCATCAAGTTTATCTTCTCTGTTTCTCATTTTAAAGCTTACTCATAACGTTGACTGTATAAAGCGTGGTGTTTTTTCTTGTAATATAGTTTCGGTTTACCACATAGTCAAATCGCAGATTTGACTTGCTAATTTCTTCTCGCATAGCGAGTCAAATCTGCGATTTGACGGGCTTTCCACAGAGAACAAACGCCTCGCACCCTCACAGCAAAGCCATGATTTTATACAGCGTGTTGTGGTGCGTATTTATTATTTAATTTATAGAATCCAAAAGTCCAGATTATTAGTAATGTAATACCACTATACACGAACATTAATTCACTCTCATGCATTGGGCTTTTCATACTGTCTTTTAGTGACAAATACATTACTGGTGTTATTGGAATAACAATACCGATATATGCACATATTAATCTTAAAAATCTGTTTTTGAAAATTTCTTCAATTCTTAATAGGTAATAAGTTGAAGATGTAATCATTAAAACTAAATGCATTAGAACTAATAGCATTAGTTGGAGAGTCACGCCTTGTCTTGCGTCAAACCCTTCTGTATTTGAATGTAAACTATGTCCGATTAGAATACTAATAATAAGATTCACACCAATAGAAGAGGATTGATACTTAAAAATGTTCGGTCGAACTATTTTTTTTGTTTTATCAGTCATCATATTGTTGAAATTAATGCAACTTGATTATTTGGTTTCCATTTCTCCATCTGTTCAATTTCATTTTCAGAAATACAATTAATAATCAATCCTATATTAATATTCGGGTTGACAGATTTGATTGCTTCGATATTTAATATCTCACTTTTTAGATGAATATCATTATTGATTTTAAAAGTTATGAAATCTCCTTTTTTAATTGTTCCCGTTTGGATAATACCTGCCAAGACAATTCCTCTGTTGGTTAATTTAAAGGTTTCAGAAATTAAAAATTTACTTTCTTTTTTCATGTTAAGTTGACATGCACCACAACGGCTCGGCTATGCTCTCGTTCCGTAAATCTAGAACTAAACTTTCAAATATTACATAACTATGAACGAAGTACCGACACTTACTGGCCCCGAAACAAAGGCATGGAGTATAGCCAATGTTGTAGCACGTTTTTTTAGATGCTGGTTTGAACGGGAGCCATACTCATTTGCGCCAAGATTAGGGTTTGTTTTATTGCCGACACATCTATTTAGCCAACGGTTTAAGCACATTCTTTCGCTGAATATGTACGGATTTAGAAAGCACAAAGAATTGTACCCATATCGAAACAAGATGCTGATTGAGTTTGAAATACTATACATAAACTTTTGCTTTAGAATTGGCATACAAAACAAAACTTGGTTTTATGTGAAATGGGTAGAAGGTGCGATTTGGTGGCACAGATTTAGGCGCAAATATCTTGAACGATCATGCGATGGTCTGCCGTTCTAAAATGTGCTACAACGTTAAATGTAAAAACTGTAGCGGTTTGTGAAACAATATAGTGTCTTTCGACCACTTAGCCAATCCTTTGGATTGGCTTGCAAATTTCTTCCTGCTTGCGAGTCAATCCAAAGGATTGGCGTACTTAACTAGGAGATGAGTAGATGCAGTTTTACCACTTTCCCAGCTATGGTTTTTTACATAGTGTTACCAGCTATTTTTTCTTTATTAGTTAAAATGTAATTGTACAGTTTAAGATTAAGCTCATCCAATTCAGTATAGTATAAGCTGTCACTAATCTCATGCAGTTCAGAGGTTAGGGTAGAATCAATATGTTTTACAATTCTATTAGCATCTACTTCAGATAATGCTGCTTTAAGATTTTGGATTTCATCATCTGATTTGTCTTTAACGAATGTCTCTAAGCCATTAAATATCACTGCGTTTTTAAAGTATTCTACAGTTAAAACGTTTTGTTGCTCTTCGTTGTATGACTGATCTTTTACATTGGTTTCAATATATTTAACTGTTTCCCCAACAAGTAATTCATCATCCTCAATTATTATAATCTCATCAAATGATGAATTTGTCTCGTTATTTTTAACAGAACCTGATCCAAAATTAACTCCATACATCACAAGAAATGAAGCTAAAAAATAGAACCATCTAGCATAAATCAATTTGTTATTTATTTTCTGTTTTATGTCATTAATCTGTCCCTTTAGGAGTGAGAAAAAGTTTGGAAAACCAAAGGATATCATTTTGTTGAATAAGAAAAGAAAGATAGGTATTGAGAAATTCAACACTATCAGTTTACTTATTTGTTCTGTTTGTCCATTAGGTATACTAAACAAAAATGTGGAGCTTATTATTGTTAGGGCGGATATTAAAAATACTCCGAGTACAATATATAATCCTTTGAGAAAGTTTATCTGCGTAAACCGATGTATTAACAAATAGAAAATGAATGCAATTGAAACAATATATAAAATGACTTTAATAGTTAGCATAGTTTTCGTTGCTGGTAACGTTTACTGTATGTTTTCGTGGCTGAATTAAAGGTAGTGAAATTTCGGTTTACCACGGAGTCAATCTGCAAGATTGACTTGCTAAATTTGTCCTCCGAAGCTAGTCAATCTTGTAGATTGACGGGATTTCCACGAAGAATCAAAGCCTCGCAAAGTACTAACCAGCCATGAAATATACAGCGTGTTAGGCACTTTTTTTATGTTAGATTAAGTCCTCCATCTGTGATAATTATTTCTCCCGTTATATATGTGCTGGAAATTAACATTGATACGATATGAGCTATTTCTTCTGGTTTAGCTCCACGCTTCATAGGGGAGCGATCTTGCCATAAATCATGGGCTTCTTTCCAGTTTTCAGTCATAGGCGTGTGAACAAGTCCAGGAGCAACAGCATTTACTCTTATATCTGGAGATAAATTTAATGCCAATAATTTTGTAATGTGATTTAACGCAGCTTTTGTTGTTGCGTATGGAATAGATGCTCCTTTAGGTCTAATACCTGCATGAGAAGTTATATTAATTATGCAACTTGTATTATTAATTGTTGAAGATTTTCTTAAAGCATCCTCAGCCTCAGAAATTAAAGTCCAAGGGGCGATTACATTTACTTCATATAAGTCTCTCCAAATTTTAGGAGAAGCTTCTTTTAAATTTTTATGTTCAATGACTTTGTTTATACCTGCATTATTAATTAAAACATCTAGACGCTTATGATGATTTAGAATATCTGATATTAGTTTTTTTGTTTGCTTTGAATTAGATAAGTCCGCTTGATGATATGAACTATTTTTAAATTCATTTACAAGTTCTTTTCCTTTACTTATGGTTGATTTAGAATGAAATGCAATTATAAATCCATCGGCAGCTAATTTTTTAGCAATAGCTAACCCTATTCCAGAAGTTGACCCTGTTATTAAAGCTACTCTTTTATGGATTTCATTATGTTTTTGACTTTTATCCAATACGTGTTCCGTTTTCAACCTTTCTTTCAGGTTCGATTAAGGTAACTTCTTTGTTTTCTCCGACTCCTCCCAAGACCAAACATTCACTCATTATATTAGCAATTTGTTTAGGAGGAAAGTTAACTACTGCAATTATTTGTTTTCCAATTAATTTTTCAACGTCATAAAGTTTGGTTATTTGTGCAGAAGTTTTTTTAGTTCCAAATTCACCAAAATCTATAATCATTTTGTAGGCAGGGGTTCGCACTTCTTTAAATTGCTCGGCAGAAATAATAGTACCTACTCTCATTTCAACTTTCATAAACTCATTCCAAGTTAATTCCGTTTCTTTTATTTGTTCCATTTATGAAATTCAGTTATTAAGTTGTGCCTAACGCCTCGGCTATGTGCTGAAGCGTGATTAAATAGTTTTGTTGTTTGCTAGTTGAAAGTAGCGAATTCTGCGAATTCGCAAAATACATTTCTCACACTTTTTGCGAATTCGCAGAATTCGCGGGCTATCAAGTTACCACTACACTTGCCTAACCTACTGACACGCTTTGGCATCATAGGCTGTGTTAGCAAAAGTTAGTTACATGATGTTTGTTTGATCTCATTTACGGTCTCATTATACTTTAAATCTGAGTGCAATTTATATGCGATATTAAACTCTGAGCATGATTCTGAAAATTTACTAGCGTAATGATATGCTAGACCAAGGTTTAGGTGATAATAATAAAGATCACTTCTAAAACTGATTGCATGCCTTAAATCTTTAATAGCGAGCTCATTATTTCCGATTTTGTAATGGTAGAATCCTCTTTGTGCAATAAAGTAATGATTTGTTGAATCAATAGATATTGCTTTTGACATTAAAGCAACAGATTCCTCTAGTTGGTTTTCATATGCATAACTTTCAGCAAGATCAAACATAATATGAGTGCAATTAGGGTCAATTAATAACGCTTCTAAATATTTTTCAATAGCTTTTTTGTAGAAGTGTTTTTCTTTTAATGCAGCACCATCAATAGTAAGCTGTTTAGATTTTTCAGAAGAGAAATCATCTTTTAAATTTATATGAATTCCTTTTTCAACGTCATGATATCTATTATACCATCTAATAGGTATATATTCTCTAGATATGTCCTTGAACGGTATGAATAGAGGGGTTGTCAATATTATTAGTATTGAGAATGTTATTAAATGAGTGGTGTTGTTTTTTAGATTTTTTTTAAGAAATATTAGTGATATTATTATAAATATAGGCACTATAATTAACGATGGTATATCCCAAAAACTCCAAAAATAATACTTGCAAAAAAGAGTAAATGACATTAAACTAGTTGTAAAGTAGAATGCTCTATACTGTTTTAATTCATTTAAACATGATATCCCTAAAAACATATAAATAATCATAACTCCACTCAAACCAATTACTCTAGTCAGCGATGTGAATAGGTTATTTGTAAGGGTTAAAATTATAAATAGAATCAAAAAACCATTAAAAATAAAAAGTGGAATCTTAAGAGTTTTGTATTTCATGTAGGTTGATGGAAATTTTTGCTAACGCCCCGGCTATGTGCTGAAGCGTGATTAAATAGTTTTGTAGTTTGCTAGTTGAAAGTAGCGAATTCTGCGAATTCGTAAAATACATTTCTCACACTTTTTGCGAATTCGCAGAATTCGCGGGATATCAAGTTACCACCACACTTACTAAACCCACTAACACGCTTTGGCATTATAGCCAATGTTAGGCACATTTTACTAGACGCCAGAGCTTAGCAATTTATCTAATTTACCTTTCAGTTCACTTTTTGTTATTGGCTTCATTTTTAGCGTTATAGTAATACCGTCCTTAATATTTATTTTTTGATGGGAATAGTAAATCTTTCCATTTTCAACAGCTACTCCAATGATTATCGCTTCTTTACCAATTGGCAGGTTTGAATATGATTTGTCATTCTTAGTGAATGTGTATGAATTATAACCAAGTAAATAAGAGCTTAATTTCACATTGAGTTCAGGGATTACAAGTGAACAGTCTACATATTTTAGTGAATCATCAGATTCAATGGAAACGGTTATTTCTGCTTTTCCTGATTTAGGGTCATTTAGAAATCGATCACAGTTTATCCAACCTAATGATGATGTAGAAAACACTGTTTCTTGAACAAATTTCTCCGTTTCCTCCCTTTTCTCCTTAACCTCATTTTTGCGCTTTAATTCTGCGATAACCATTGAACGTTCTTTTTCATAGTTAATCATAGTTAATGCTTCTTGGTTGCTTACTCCAATGGAGATTAACTTATTGTAAGCGTCATTCGATGATAAATCAATGTTGTGACTCATGAATTTAGGCACGCTACCTTTTGCACCATCTGAATTGAAATCTAACCAAGTGATGAAAGCTTCCTTTTTGAATTCATCAATTGAAAAGAAATTATTTTTATCATTACTAGATTTAGAGTCTAAATGCGATTTGAATTCGGGACTATCAATAAAGTCGGAAACAATTTTTAAAGCCATAGAGTCTAATACTTCTATATCTGTGTTTGTATTAGAGAAATACAATTCAAATAATCGGTTATCAAATTCAAGTTTTTCATATTTATCGTTTCTTACATCCTTGTTTAATAGCGTGCTGAGTAATGATGATGCAGCATATAATTTCCAAATTCTATCTCGAAATTCTCTTGTTTGAATGAAGGTGTTGTCATATATATCACTTTTAGGATTAAATTTGACAGTGTCAACTGGGTTATGCCAATAGATACCATCATATTCATTTTTCCAAAAGGGTTGTTCTCCATAGAGTAGGTCGACTGGTACTTGGATTAGATAATTTTTATCTGAGCTTTCATCAACAACCCAATTTATTTTTTCGTTTTCCTCGAAGTGACCGCTAAACATTTGAAAGTCTGAACCCGATGTTAACATAGGCATTGTGATTGAGATTTTTTGGTTATTAGCTAATCTCAAAGATTTATTATTACTTTTTGCATCAATGTATATCATACCGGCAGATTCAAGTAATGTACTGTCTGATAGAGTTTGAAGATTAGATGTTATAAAGTCGGTGATTTTAAAAACTTCAATCAATTCTATTTGAATGTTGTCTGTAATTAAATTCCCAAATCCATCAATAAAAGTGTTAGCAGGAATTAGAATTTTGGTGCCTTTTTCTCCTTTTATTTCTTGTGTTTCATTGCCTTTAATTGTGAAATATTGAATCTCTGGCCGAAGTTCCTTATACACAGAATCATTAGGACTTGATTGAAAAGAAATCCTGTTGACTACAGTTTCTATTTTAGTTTCCTTTTTTTCTTCTTTTGTATTATTACAGCCAGAAAATATCAAAATGACAACTAAAATAATAAAAGCGGAAATTGTGTTTTTCATATTAAAAATTAATGATTGACTTCTTGTGCCTAACGTTTACTGTATGTTTTCGTGGCTGAATTAAAGGTAGTGAAATTTCGGTTTACCACTGAGTCAATCTGCAAGATTGACTTGCTAAATTTATCCTCCGAAGCTAGTCAATCTTGCAGATTGACGGGATGTCCACGAAGAACTAAAGCATCGAAAACCACTAACCAGCCATGAAATATACAGAGTGTTAGCCACTATTTTCAATTATATATTTCTCGAAATTCCCATCGTTAATTTCAATATTTAAGTCTTCCTCATATTCTTTTTTTCGCTGTTCGTTGATGAGCTTAACTTCTTTAATAGATTGATCGATTGATTTCACCTGAAAATCATCTACAACGAAATCAATTAACTGATTTAAAAATAGGTCTAAGTAACAATGTAAATTTTCGACAAGAACATTTATAGAGCTAGGAGCTCCACCATTATGTACAATTAAATTTCTAGCTCTATAAATTCTTCGAATATGCCAACGAATTTTTTGCACATGATTGTTGAGCAGGCGGTTTATTCTTTTTACAGTCTTAAAATGCTCAGAGTAAGTGAAAATTCGATATTTCAAATTTTCGTTATCATCCATTCGAGCATACAAATTATCTCTGTTGGAAAGGAATTCCTTACAGCATAAAAACCGTACGAAAGTTTTAAAATCATCTGGAGAAGTACTGTCGATTTTAGCCATCTCTTGATCGAATATTTCTTTGTCCCACTTGACGAATGATGTCTTGATGCTCTCAATAATTCTATGTAGATATTTATATTCTAGAACTGGAACTATATTATCTAAAACAGCTCCAATTTTAGTCGCTCCAGCGGGTACTAAAGTCTCAATAGCAGTCCATAAATTTAGCAGTTGGTTTTCCACATCTTTATTGGAAAGAGCAGAACCGTGCAAATCAATAACAGTCTTGAATTTTGAGAAAGATTCTGGCTGAATTAAAGGAAGTCTAGTTATTAGTGTTTTAAGTTTTTCAGTAGCCGTAATAATTTTATGATCCGTTCCTTTGATTATAGCTGGGGTTGCAGGAATCACTAAGATGGCTTCAGAAGGTAGTCTTCCTTTCTTTATTACAACGGCTCTTGACGACCATTTAAGTTTTTTCTTATGGTGATAAAATGCTAAAAGATTGGCTAATTTATTCAATCTTGAATCGGCAATTTCTTTAGCACGGTAAGGATCAAATGAATTTATGTCTTCGATTCTAAGAATTAGTTGATTCTTAGTTTTCTTTGAAAAGAAAAATTTCTCTGTTCTATTGAACGAAGTTGTATCAAATTCACCTTCCTCTTGGATGAAAATATTAAAACCCTCACAAATTTCTTTAGTAGAATCAAATAGTGGTGAACACATAACAAAAGATTCATAAGAGTCAGTTTCAAGGGTAATTTGATCCAAAAAAGTTTGTATTTGTTCCGAAGAACTGATTTCGTTTTGTTGGAAGAAAAAGTTTATCGTACTATTATAAAGAAAGTTTTGACTATATCCATAATCGAGTAAAGCAGTAACCATATTTTTTGTTATGCTGTCTATCTCCTTTTTACTTCCCTTGGATTGAACTAATTCAATAATTAGGCTTTTACATGTTTCAATGTATTTTGTTTCATTTAATTTGTTGTAAAGTAGTTCTATTTTTAGCTTGAAATCTTTTATGTTTTCAATGTTTAGGGCTTCTAAATATTGATGGTCTCTTTCTTTAAGAATTTTTTTTGCAACAGGGTCATTTGAATAAGCCCACTTTAATTCTTCCAGAATAGCTAATACATTTGGACCATTATCAATGCTTTCAATCTCATTATTTTTAATCGTTAAAAGTAATTCTTCACACAAAAGTGATGTGTTTACTGCTGGAGCCTTAAAAGTATCCAATGTATAATCAAAAAGTATTTCGTATAAACGTTGTGAGAAAAAAAGCAAAGTTTTTGTGTCTTCAATGCTTTTCCAGTTGTTTAAATTATTCATGAAGATTTAAAAGTTATTGTGGCTAACGGCTAGTATAACAAGCGTAGCCTGCCGATAGGCGGCTATGATTTGTTATACAGTGTTAGCTACTGGCTTTTTTAATTCAACATTTCTTTAATTTTCTCAATCCAATTCTTCTTTACGCGTTCAGATTTCATTCTCATTTTCTTAATTGGATTAAAGTCAACTTCATGAGCGGTTTCAATAATTCGCTTTTTAGGTTGGTAGATTTTTCCGTTTTCGTCCTCAATGAAAGGATAGCAATAAACTGTGTTTTTAATTCTCGGATTGTCAATTGGGATTTCAAATTTCATTACTGCCCTTTTTATGAAGTCCATTTCAAGTCCATTATTTGATAAGTCCTTCTCAAGAATTCCTCTCAACTTTTTCAAATCTGCTTTTAGTGGTGTTATATCTGCTTCTTTAGGTTCGATTTTATCATTCAGAATGTCAATTTCGATTTTCTTTACATTTTTATCACGAGCAATAAAATTGAGCCAGTCTGCCATATAGCCGCCATCATAATATCCGAGTGTACTCAAATAGCTCAATGCTAAATTACCAGACGTTCCATTTAAGTTTCGCATTTTTCCCATTAGAGGTTGGCTTTATTCCATTTACTGGCTCTATCATAAATTCTATTAGCTAATTCTATTCCGTTTGTTCCAACAAAGTCGTCCCAAGCTGAAGTTGGTGCAAACCAAATACAAATTCGTTCAAAGTCAGGAATGTTTTGGTATTTCAAGTCATTCAATTCTTCAACAAATTCTTTGTGAAATTCCTCTGCATCTGTATAATTCCCAGAATACCCTCCGTTTAATTCAGACAATATCTTTTCCGCCTTGTCAAGGTCATTAAACAATTCAAAGAGTTCAAACTTTTTCCAAGTTTCAACTTTAGAAGGTTCCGTTTTTCTATTTTTAAAAATCCCTTTGAACATTTTGTTTTGCTTGTGGCTAACGCCACGTACATAAATCGTAGCTTGTCTAAAAGTAAAGAAGAATCGGTTTACCACCAAGCCAATCTTGCAGATTGGCTCGTAAATTTTTCCGACCCTACGTGCCAATCTGCAAGATTGGCGCACTGACCATGAAACACCAAACTCGCCCAACCCACAGAACCAAGCTATGATTTTATGTACCATGTTGTGCATATTTTTTCAATCAGAGCATCTGATTTACCAGCAGAAACAATGCGACCAAACAGCCAACAAAAAGCGAGGTGTGCGAAAACCACAGCAACCAATAAACTAACCACTGAACCTGTTTCTGATCTTATATGCGAGTAAAGGCAAAAAACTCAACAGTATTAAACAGCCAACCATGAAAACAGAAGTCAATTTGGCTGCGCTTTAAAACTTAGTTGAAGTAAACAGCCTGAAAAAGAGAAAAGCTTAAAAATCAGATGGAGCAGACCCCACAGAAACAAACAAGTAGCGCCTGATACCACGCAAAGAACAGCAAAGGCGAAATTCCACCACGGGCAAAGGAGCCGCCACGAGAAACTGCCGCCACAAATAACCAAACAGCAAAAAACACCGAAGAACTCCTCAAAAGCTTCCTTCAAAGTGACGGAAAGAAAGTAAGTACCCAAAGCAAACGGCTCAATTCCGTTCCGGCACAATGCAAATAAATAACGACAAGCTTTTGAGGATTAAACAGCCACAACCGCAAGCTGATTGGTGAAAGTGCTGCAACAAACAGCCATAAATTTTTAAGCGGAAGACAATAAGCCGAAAAAGCATCAAAATAGGGGAGCAGCCCCAACCACAAAAGCCGAGCAAATAAGAACAGAAAAAGGTGGAAATGGATAAAGAGAAACTAGTACAAAACACCTTATTTTTTTGTCATTAAACAGCCCAAAATATTGCTGCGCGGAAAAGAGGCTACAAGTGCTTAAAAAGTATAAATCTATTATGTCACAACGTTAAATATATGAATTGTAGCTGAATTAGGAGCGAAGAACTTTCAATTTACCACTTAGCCAAATCTGCGATTTGGTGTTTAATTTTTTCTTGATATAAATACCAAATCGCAGATTTGGCGGACTAACAAGTAACCAGAGAACTTTGAAAACCCACAGAATCAGCTATAATTTCATATATAGTGTTGTAAGCTGGCTATTTTTTTAAGTGTGATAGGTAATTATTTTGTAAATCTAATTTGAAGATTAAGGTTGAAAAATAACTCTCCGTTTTCCTCATATATTGTTCCGAATCCGTGTCGTGATGAGCTAGCAGTATCTAATTTAGTGTTGTTAAATAGGTAGTTCTCAAATTCATTTCGGTTGTAAATGTGATAACATAAAACGTCCCCGTTTTCTTTTACAATCAAGTAGCCACCAGTAGCATCGTATTGACCAGTCCAAACAATAGAAGGCATCATACCTAGTGCAACGTCAGTTAAGAATCTTTTGATTTTATACTCATAAAACTGATGTTCATTTGAATTGTCAAAATGTAAAGGGTTTTCAGAGGTAGTTTTAGCAACTAAATCAACCAAGCTAGATTTATCACTCGAGTAAAAGTCAAAAACTATTTGAGATAGTATTTCTGGTAGTTTACTGTCAATAAGAATAAGGTTATTAGCAAATATAGGTCGTTCGGTTTTTATGAACTGAAATGTGCCTTTGGACATTGAAACAGCATTAATCCTGTCCATTATTTTACTTCTGGAATCAATTGAATTAATTTTATCTATTTCCTCTGTCGAGAATGTTACATTTTGTATTTTGAAAACGAAATTTGTAGTCTTACCAGCATTCAAAAGGGTAGAAGGACTACCTAATTGAGACTTAATGCTAAATCCTAAAGTTGGTTGTTGATTAGTTCTTTGGTCGTGAACTACTATTGTAATGTCTGTCTTTGCTGTTGAACTTGCTTTCAAAGATAAACAGCTAATTGATTGCATAAAGCTTTCGATTTCAGGAACTGAAAACGTACGTTCTTTATTAGCTTTGATTTTTTCGAGTAGAAATTGGGCTTTTTCTTTAAACTCAGTTATTGGTATTTTTAATACCTCTTCATTACCAGAAACTAGAATGATTTCATCTTGAATCGAATATTCGAAATCTCCACTGTTTTCAATTCTTAGAACTCGTAAAATAGGATAAACAATACCTTCTAACTTTTCAATATCCTTATCTCCGAGGTGAAGTTTTTTATCTCCTAATAATTTGAAAAGTGCATATATTTCACTCCATTCACCTTTGTTTCCAGTAATCATAAATCCGATAATTTTTCAATTATTTTTTTTGCAGTTGCTTGAATGGCGGGAACGGCTACAGAGTTACCAAATTGTTTATATGCTTGTGCGTCTGAAACTACAATTTTATAATTATCAGGAAAGCCTTGTAATCTTGCCCATTCTCTAGGTGTCATTTTTCGAATACCTTCTTTGTTTACATCTCCAGTTATTTTTGTCACAGGGGTAAAGTCTTTTAATCTAAAATCATAAACTAGATTTCGTTCTCTTCCCATTCCACCGCAAACGACTGCGTTAGCTGTACCATTATTAGGTATGATTTCATAACCAAATCCATTCCCTTTACTTTCATGTCGGGATTTATGATTTCGGAGTGTGTTTACGTATGTTTCTGATAAATAGTATTTTACAGAAACAGCTGTGCTTTCTAAAATATCTTCAAGTGTAGTTTTCTCTTTTATAGGTTTTGGGTATTCAAATTCGGTAATACCTAAATCTTTTCTGAACCCAACGATGAAAATTCGTTCCCTGTTTTGAGGAACACCAAATTCTTTTGCGTTCATAATTTGAGGTTCGGGTATGAAGTAGCCTAAATCTTCTCGTAAAACATTTAGAATAGTTGCTAGTGTTTTTCCTTTGTCGTGACTTCTCAAACCTTTTACATTTTCTAAGAAAATGGCTTTTGGTTTTTTCTTTTTTATGATTTCGGCAACATCAAAAAATAGTGTTCCTCGCGTATCTTCAAAACCGCCACGTTTTCCAGCTATTGAAAATGCTTGACAAGGAAAACCAGCACATAAAACATCAAATCCATCTGGTATGTAATTTTTAGTTACTTTTTTTGTGATGTCACCAAATGGTACCTCTCCAAAATTAGCTTGATAAGTTTGTTTTGAATATTTGTCCCATTCGCTTGTGAAAACACATTTCCCTTTCAAATTCTGTAAAGCCATTCTAAATCCACCAATACCTGCAAATAGATCTATAAACTTGAATTTTGGGTTTTTTGGAGCAGGGAAAGGGATTTCATTTTGTTGAAATATTAAATATTGTAAGGCTTCTTCAGCTATTACATTTGTGACTTTTTCTTGAGGGAATTTATATTTGATTAAGTGTTTCACATGCTCTATAGCATCAGGCTTATAGAATTGTGATACACCATTTTTATGATTGTGTAAATAATGTGTAAAAGCAGCTTCTGTATCTCTTTTAGATTCAATTAGTTTGATTTTGAATTGTTTATCTCCAAAACTCTCTATTAATATTTTCTCGTTTAAAAGCACTTATCAGAATTTGATTTTAGAATTACAATTTACGAAAAATTAAAATGTAAAAATGATTGTGAAAAATGTGTTATGCACAATTTGTGTTTCATTTTTGTTTGTACATTCCACGCTTGCTTACAACGCTGCGTACATAAATCGTAGCGTGCCTAAAAGTAAAGAAGATTCGGTTTACCACCAAGCCAATCTTGCAGATTGGCTCGTAAATTTTTCTGACCGTACGTGCCAATCTGCAAGATTGGCGCAGCCACCACAAAGCACCGAACTACCCAAACCCACTAACCAAGCTATGATTTTATGTACCTTGTTAGCAAAAGTTATTCGCACGCATTACTTGTTTAAATTTTTTAGGTTTGTTTTAAATGGTTGATGGTCTTACTCTTCAATTCGCCAGCCATCATCATACAAACTAAATGGGATGCTATATTTGACTTCGTCACCATCTTTATAGTCTCTATGTTCGCCAAATGGAGTTATGTTTTTCCTTATTGCGGTAAAATCGATTATTGCTTTAGTCTCTTTATCTAAGAATTTTATTCCTGTTATCTCTTTAAATACCCTTTCATTTAAAATCACACTATTGTCAGTTGTGTCATCAACATATTTTTTTCCTTTCTCAGTTAGCTCAAGATGTACTGTTGCTTGCATTATGCCATAAACACCAAAACCTCTTCCTGAAATTTCTTGTGTTAAAAGGCTATCAGCAATATCTTTTTGTAAATCAGAAAACAGTTTGCTGTATTTTATGTATGTGGGGATTGTTACAGTTTCTGTATTCGGATATTCATAATGTTTAATAATTATTTCACTTGCTTTGTCTCTATCTAATTTATCTGAACACGATAAAATTAAGAGGGAGGTGATAAGTAGTAATGTGTTTTTAATGTTCTTTTTCATGTTATTTGTTCTTGATATTAAAAATTTATTTGATGTCAAATGAATAAAAATTATTTGTTTACGATTGACATATTTATAAAGTATTGTCCTTTAAGTAAGTTTTTACTTAGTCAAATCGTAAATTTCACCTAAGAAGTTGCCTTGAAAACTTTCAAATTCATAGACTTCTATTTTGATTACATTACCAGACAATGATTTGAGTTCTTCAGTTTCGTTTGTTGCTTTTAGTTTATAGAAAATTTTGATGAAAACCTTTCTATCAACGTTGCCATATTTATCTTTTCTCCTAGTTATAAAGCTTTCAGATGATTCTGGAGATATTGTTAAAAATGTAAAGTTTTTAAAATTATCTAAGGCTAAATAAATTGGTTTTAAGTCCCGATTAGAATTATTCCAAATTCGGCTCACAGGACTTAATAATTTAAAAGAGATTTCTTTCTCATTAATTGGAAAGCCTTCATTATCGAAATCATACTTTTGAAGATTTACACTAGTACCAATGGAGTAAATTGTAGAAGTGTCTGCTGTTAATGCTAATTGAGTTAATTCTTTTTCTGCGCTTTTTAGTGCGGACTGAAATTGGAATTCGTCTTCGTGAGTTTTATCATATAAATCATTTTGAAACCTGAAAAGATATTCTTCTCTGTCAGCTCTTGCAGTGTTACCATGTAATTTGTGAAAATTTGTAAACGCTAAATTTTCCGACATGAATGTTGAAATTAACGAGGTTTTTGTGTTCGATTTAACTATTACTTCTCCATTTTGTACTGCTGTTTCAATATCAATATGGTATTTAGGTTTTAGCAATCCTTTTTCTCCTACTTTAACTATTACTTTATCATTGTAAAAGACTTCTGAACTTCGATATATATTTATTATTGGGATTTTTATACTATTCAAGTTGATTTTCACTTCTCTGTAACCATTAGAATATTGACCTTCATAATAATATTCTTTTATTGATTTATAAGATGAGTTGTAACCAGAAGGATAACCAATTGTAATGCTGTCTTTTTCAGTGAATTTACTTCCGTCAAAAGTGGTGTATGTTGTTACTTCTTGTGCAAATATATTACTTGCGCCAAAAATGAGAATTATGAAAAGTCTAAAAGATTGGTTCATAGTTATTTGTTTTTAATGTAATCAATTGCGTTTTGATATTCGGCTTTATAGTATTTGTTAGTAGCCTTTTCCATTCCTTCTTTTAAAGTAGATAATTCATTTTCATAAAATTCCTTCTCTAAAGTTGGATTTGGTGTGCATGAATAAAGGAGGAAATCTTCCTTTTCAGCCAAGAAATACGGGTTTTTTTCAGTGTATTTATTTGAACCTGTCATTTTTTTTGAAAGACCGAGAATAGTTGTATCTGCGTTTTTCAATAATAACCCACGCATTGATTGTCCAGTTAATGAAAGCATGTCGTTCTTTAGTTCAAAGAAGAGAGTATCTCCTTTTAACCTAAAGCTTTCCAGCTTAAAAGAAATTTCTTTTATTGATGGTTTAGAAGTATAACCTGTCGAGTAATGCATATATCTTAATTGACCAGTAGTTTCTCCTGTTGTTGCCTCTTCAAAAATTTCTAAATCCACATCAGATAGCACATAACATTTAAAGGATTTTGACATCATTCGTCCATAGAGGCTCCATGTTGATCTGTCTTCAACTTTAGCAATTTCTATGGATTTTGTTTTGTAGTCTCCTATAAAATCTGATTGAGTTTTTGAGCATGATGCAAAAAGACATGCTGTCAAAATTGATAAAAGTAGTTTTTTCATTTTAGGTTTTGTTTTTTTTATTTTTGCTAACGTTTAGTGTATGCAAAGTAGGCGATTGCGGGCTTCAAACTTATCAAACCGAGATGATGTTGAAGCGGGCTACAACCCTTGAAAATACTACTATTTCGCCTATTTTGTATATACATTGTTATGCCTCGTATTTTATATGTTCTGTCAAATATTTTGCTCTTTCAAACAATTCATCAAAAGTCAGAATTTCAGGGTTAAAAATATTTCGTCTCAAAATCTCGAAAGAAGAATATTTATCTTCATTTACTCCAAATTCATTAACAAATTCCGACAATGAACCAATTATCAAATAGGATTTTGGTTGGTACATAAATACTTGTTCTCCTGTTAAATTACCTTTA
This sequence comes from uncultured Cytophagales bacterium, assembly GCA_963815495.1. GTDB lineage: Bacteria > Bacteroidota > Bacteroidia > Cytophagales > JAAEPT01 > CAWFGW01. The sequence continues at coordinate 472,604 of CAWFGW010000007.1, read as the reverse complement.
GAATCTTTTATCTCAATTTTAGAAGATATTGATTTTAGTGATTTGTCAACTGTTCTCTGAATTTGAGCAATTGCACCTGAAAGTTCATCTGACGCACTCCATGATTCTTTTCTATAATAGTTTCCTTTTAATAAATCGGTTTCATGTGTCTTTATCTCAACAAAACATAAAGAACTTATCAATCCCCTTGTTTTTAACAAGCCGTCAACACGTTTCCCGCTTGAATTAAAATCATATCCACTAACTACTTGTTCTAATTTTTTACCCTCTAATGGACTTGAAAAAATATAATTCAACCCATGCCCAAAAATCCAAGGATTTGATTCAAAATAAAATTGCCAAACTTGTTCAGTTTTTGAAATTCCATTTTCAGTTTTGAATTGGTTAAAGAAAACTTTGTCATTTAGTAATTTTTGGAAAATATCCAGTTGTCTTTTTCTAAAGCCTAATGCAATAATATCAGAATGTGTTATGTCATTTTCAATAAAACTTTTTATCAAATCAGGATTTTTCTCAATTAGTTGTTTAGTTTGAAAATCAGTAAATACCATATTATCAACCTGCTCATTAGTAAGTTCAAGTTTTATGGATTTATTCTGTTTTTTACCATAAATCGTGTCCAGAGGCGAAAACTTTATTTCCTGATATTCACTATCAATCTGGGAGTAATATTCTATTGTTTTGGCATTTAATCCAATATGTTTTAAAATATCGATAGTCTTAAATCCTTCATCTTGTAAATGTTTTACATATGAATATTTTAAATGTCTTGGAGTGAAATTATCATCAAGTCCAGATGCCTTTTTTGCACGATTAAAAACGTTTCTAATTGAGGTAGGAGAATATTTGCTTCCATCATTTAATCCTTCAAAAAGATATTCAGTTGGTTTGTATGCTTTCCAATATTCCCGCAATAATTCCATCATGTATTCACCCAATATTGTTTCTCGAATGATTTCATCTTTTTTTCCTCGGACAAACAATTTTCCGTCCTTAATATCTTCAACTCTTACATTTATCACCTCAGAAATATCCAGTCCTGCCGCATAAATAAGAGTCACAATTGCTTTATGTTTGATATTTAGAATAGCATCAAATAGAGCTTTTATTTGTTTTTTATCAATGGAAACTGGATTTTCTCGCTCAATGTAAGGAGTTTTAATGTGGTCGAAATTGTATTTAATGTTTAAAATTTCAGAGTAAAGAAATCTTATCGCTGCATTTGCAACATGTAATGATGATGGACTATAGTTTTTTTCATTTATTAAATAATCAAAGAAGTCATTTATCTCCTGAATTTTAATTGACCTTAAAGCTTTATAACCACAGAATTCATATAGCTGGTCACACCAAGCCTTATAGCTTTGATAAGTCCTAGCATCTAGCTTTTCCTTAAATTTCTGTTCAGTTTGTATGTTAAATCGAAGCTTCTTCATTTCTTAATATGAGGCATAACGCCTCGGCTATGTGCTGAAGCGTGATTAAATAGTTTTGCTGTTTGCTAGTTGAAAGTAGCGAATTCTGCGAATTCGTAAAACATATTTCAAACGCATTTTTTGCGAATTCGCAGAATTCGCGGGGCTGCAAGTAGGAGTGAACTTGCGTAACCCACCGAACACGCTTTGGCATCATAGGCCATGTTGTAAAACGTCATTATTCATAGCAGGCTAATACTGTATCATACATTTTTAACACATTGTATTTTATTTTTTCCATTTGATATAAACCTATAATTGTTGGTGTTTTTTTAAACATTAAATGTATGAAGTATTGGTTTTTCATGTTTTGATTAGATGAGTACAGTGGATTTGAAAATCCATCAAGAGTTAAAGACAGAAAGTGGTTTTCGGTAGAACTATTACACTTATTATATAATTTATTGGAAAGCACAACGGTCTCATCTAAACCAACTTCGATTTTCATTCCGTGTTTTGTCATAACATAATCACCTATTAAAAGCTCGTTAAAGACTTTTGTACTCTTAGAGAATTCTTTATTGGATAGTTCGTTTGAAAAAAGAATTTCACTTTTCAGTGAATCGATATAATCAACGAAATGATTACACAATTGATTTAGATTAGATAGTTGTTCAGGCGTAGATTTAGTTTTGAGCTGTTTTTTTAGTGAATCAGTTTTTATCTTTTGAATATGAAAAATATTGGTGTCTAGATTATCTAAATTCTTTGAGTTTATTTTTTCTAACTCCAATAATTCATTTTGAATGTCTTTTAGTTTATTAAGTGACTCTAGGGTTGTTTGAGAATGAAAATGATTATAAGCCCATTGGTCAATGGTTGTATTTTCAAGTTTAGAATAAGGGTTGTTAATAAATGATAGAGGAACGTTATTATACAAATCAATTCTTACTTTTAATAGATTTAAATCTGTCACAAAGTTGTCAATACTGTAGTACAATAATTCACTAATAGATTTTTTTGTTTCCTCTTTGTCAACAGTAAAAACTGTATTAAGTAGCTTAAAAAGCTTATTGGTATCAGTTAATTGTGTTGGGGTTTTTAAGATACCTGAATTGTAATCAGAGTCAACTAATTTGTATTTAAGACTTTCAATAAGAGAAATAGCCGTTTTAGATTTGACATGATCCTTAAGAAATAAAGAGTCTTTATAATCATCCCATTTACTCTTTTCCAAATTGTTATTTGTAACATCAGAACAAGATGTAATGATTGTTAAGAATGTGAGATAAATGTTAAATTTTAAAAGAAGGTTTATCATAAAAAAAATAGTTGGGTCATGTTTTACAACGCCCCATGCATGAGACGTACGTTTTTGAAACAATGTAGTATCTGTTTACCACAAAGGCAAATCTGCGATTTGACTTGTTAATTTCTTCGTAGCTCAAGACAAATCGCAGATTTGCCGTTGCTAACCCAGAGCCTTAAGTGCGTCTCACCCCACAGAAGCAGTATGGCTTCATGCATTGTGTTATACTCTTTTTTTCGCCATCAGTTCTGGTATTGTCATGCTAGCGTTTTCAAATTCTATTTTTTTTAATGGAGGTAGAAATAAGAGGATGTTTTTAGGGAAGTAAATTTTGTCTATTATTAAATAATGGATGTTAAAAATACTTCCGTATTTCTTTATCTGATTATAGGGTATTTGTGGAGTCTTATTGATCAATAGATACTCACTTGTAGCAAATATGTCAACTTTTAATCTGAGAACGATAAAAGTATTAAGAGTCAATATTATTCCGAATAACCACCATGTATCTAGTAAGAAAATTGTGATTAATAAAGCAGGTATAGTTGTAAAGCAGAGGTGGTAAATCATACCAGGTATCAATAACCATTTTGATATAGTTATTTTAGTTTTAATCAGGTCCATTGCTAATATCACTTTTTCCTGCATAATATTTTAAACCACATTTATTACATTCTAAATAGTCAGGTAACAAATTGAATCCATTAAGGAATTTTCGATTCATGATTTCTCCTTTTTTACAAGTCCTTTTTTTATAAGTTCTTAGGAAGATGAAGCCGAAGATACTTAGCACTAAGATTGTAATGGTTATTCCGATTTCTCTATATGAGATTAACACATAAAACAAAAGTGAGACGATTGAGAAGAAGTAAACTATTGCTAGTTTGATATCTTGAATAATGAAATGTTTCTTTTTGCAGTTCATTTAAAAATCATTGAGTATAACGCCACGTACATAAATCGTAGCTTGTCTAAAAGTAAAGAAGAATCGGTTTACCACCAAGCCAATCTTGCAGATTGGCTCGTAAATTTTTCCGACCCTACGTGCCAATCTGCAAGATTGGCGCACTGACCATGAAACACCAAACTCGCCCAACCCACAGAACCAAGCTATGATTTTATGTACCATGTTGTGCATATTTTTTCAATCAGAGCATCTGATTTACCAGCAGAAACAATGCGACCAAACAGCCAACAAAAAGCGAGGTGTGCGAAAACCACAGCAACCAATAAACTAACCACTGAACCTGTTTCTGATCTTATATGCGAGTAAAGGCAAAAAACTCAACAGTATTAAACAGCCAACCATGAAAACAGAAGTCAATTTGGCTGCGCTTTAAAACTTAGTTGAAGTAAACAGCCTGAAAAAGAGAAAAGCTTAAAAATCAGATGGAGCAGACCCCACAGAAACAAACAAGTAGCGCCTGATACCACGCAAAGAACAGCAAAGGCGAAATTCCACCACGGGCAAAGGAGCCGCCACGAGAAACTGCCGCCACAAATAACCAAACAGCAAAAAACACCGAAGAACTCCTCAAAAGCTTCCTTCAAAGTGACGGAAAGAAAGTAAGTACCCAAAGCAAACGGCTCAATTCCGTTCCGGCACAATGCAAATAAATAACGACAAGCTTTTGAGGATTAAACAGCCACAACCGCAAGCTGATTGGTGAAAGTGCTGCAACAAACAGCCATAAATTTTTAAGCGGAAGACAATAAGCCGAAAAAGCATCAAAATAGGGGAGCAGCCCCAACCACAAAAGCCGAGCAAATAAGAACAGAAAAAGGTGGAAATGGATAAAGAGAAACTAGTACAAAACACCTTATTTTTTTGTCATTAAACAGCCCAAAATATTGCTGCGCGGAAAAGAGGCTACAAGTGCTTAAAAAGTATAAATCTATTATGTCACAACGCCACGTACATAAATCGTAGCTTGTCTAAAAGTAAAGAAGAATCGGTTTACCACCAAGCCAATCTTGCAGATTGGCTCGTAAATTTTTCCGACCCTACGTGCCAATCTGCAAGATTGGCGCACTGACCATGAAACACCAAACTCGCCCAACCCACAGAACCAAGCTATGATTTTATGTACCATGTTGTGCATATTTTTTCAATCAGAGCATCTGATTTACCAGCAGAAACAATGCGACCAAACAGCCAACAAAAAGCGAGGTGTGCGAAAACCACAGCAACCAATAAACTAACCACTGAACCTGTTTCTAATCTTATATGCGAGTAAAGGCAAAAAACTCAACAGTATTAAACAGCCAACCATGAAAACAGAAGTCAATTTGGCTGCGCTTTAAAACTTAGTTGAAGTAAACAGCCTGAAAAAGAGAAAAGCTTAAAAATCAGATGGAGCAGACCCCACAGAAACAAACAAGTAGCGCCTGATACCACGCAAAGAACAGCAAAGGCGAAATTCCACCACGGGCAAAGGAGCCGCCACGAGAAACTGCCGCCACAAATAACCAAACAGCAAAAAACACCGAAGAACTCCTCAAAAGCTTCCTTCAAAGTGACGGAAAGAAAGTAAGTACCCAAAGCAAACGGCTCAATTCCGTTCCGGCACAATGCAAATAAATAACGACAAGCTTTTGAGGATTAAACAGCCACAACCGCAAGCTGATTGGTGAAAGTGCTGCAACAAACAGCCATAAATTTTTAAGCGGAAGACAATAAGCCGAAAAAGCATCAAAATAGGGGAGCAGCCCCAACCACAAAAGCCGAGCAAATAAGAACAGAAAAAGGTGGAAATGGATAAAGAGAAACTAGTACAAAACACCTTATTTTTTTGTCATTAAACAGCCCAAAATATTGCTGCGCGGAAAAGAGGCTACAAGTGCTTAAAAAGTATAAATCTATTATGTCACAACGCCACGTACATAAATCGTAGCTTGTCTAAAAGTAAAGAAGATTCGGTTTACCACCAAGCCAATCTTGCAGATTGGCTCGTAAATTTTTCCGACCCTACGTGCCAATCTGCAAGATTGGCGCACTGACCATGAAACACCAAACTCGCCCAACCCACAGAACCAAGCTATGATTTTATGTACCATGTTGTGCATATTTTTTTCAATCAGAGCATCTGATTTACTAGCAGAAACAATGCGACCAAACAGCCAACAAAAAGCGAGGTGAGCGAAAACCACAGCAACCAATAAACTAACCACTGAACCTGTTTCTGATCTTATATGCGAGTAAAGGCGAAACAGTCAACTGTATTAAACAGCCAACCATGAAAACAGAAGTCAATTTGGCTGCGCTTTAAAACTTAGTTGAAGTAAACAGCCTGAAAAAGAGAAAAGCTTAAAAATCAGATGGAGCAGACCCCACAGAAGCAAACAAGTAGCGAGCTGATTCCACGAATAGAACAGCAAAGGCGAAATTCCGCCACGGGCAAAGAAGCTGCCACGAGAAACTACACCATCAGGCACAAACTAAGAATGGAGTTTACCTTGAGAAAATAAAAAGCCACAGCCGACAAGTGTTTCATGAAAGTGGTGTCATAAACAGCCTTAATTTTTTTAAGCGGAGCCAACCCAACCGAAGAAGTAACCAAATAAAAGCAGCCCCAACCACAAAAGCCCAGCAGATAAGAACAGAAAAAGGTGGAGATGGAGAAAGAGAAACTAGTACAAAACACCTTGTTTTTTTTGTCATTAAACAGCCCAAAAAAATGCTGCGCGGAAAAGAAGATTCAAGTGCTTAAAAAGTAAAAATCTATTATGTCACAACGCCACGTACATAAATCGTAGCTTGTCTAAAAGTAAAGAAGATTCGGTTTACCACCAAGCCAATCTTGCAGATTGGCTCGTAAATTTTTCCGACCCTACGTGCCAATCTGCAAGATTGGCGCACTGACCATGAAACACCAAACTCGCCCAACCCACAGAACCAAGCTATGATTTTATGTACCATGTTGTGCATATTTTTTTCAATCAGAGCATCTGATTTACTAGCAGAAACAATGCGACCAAACAGCCAACAAAAAGCGAGGTGAGCGAAAACCACAGCAACCAATAAACTAACCACTGAACCTGTTTCTAATCTTATATGCGAGTAAAGGCGAAACAGTCAACTGTATTAAACAGCCAACCATGAAAACAGAAGTCAATTTGGCTGCGCTTTAAAACTTAGTTGAAGTAAACAGCCTGAAAAAGAGAAAAGCTTAAAAATCAGATGGAGCAGACCCCACAGAAGCAAACAAGTAGCGAGCTGATTCCACGAATAGAACAGCAAAGGCGAAATTCCGCCACGGGCAAAGAAGCTGCCACGAGAAACTACACCATCAGGCACAAACTAAGAATGGAGTTTACCTTGAGAAAATAAAAAGCCACAGCCGACAAGTGTTTCATGAAAGTGGTGTCATAAACAGCCTTAATTTTTTTAAGCGGAGCCAACCCAACCGAAGAAGTAACCAAATAAAAGCAGCCCCAACCACAAAAGCCCAGCAGATAAGAACAGAAAAAGGTGGAGATGGAGAAAGAGAAACTAGTACAAAACACCTTGTTTTTTTTGTCATTAAACAGCCCAAAAAAATGCTGCGCGGAAAAGAAGATTCAAGTGCTTAAAAAGTAAAAATCTATTATGTCACAACAGTTGGATATGCACACCGGTGTGCATATACAGCTTATATGTTTTTATTCAATCTAGTAAGTTTTTGATTTTATTAAAAGCGTTTACTGCAACATGTGTATAAATTTGAGTGGTCTCTAATGAATTATGTCCAAGTAAAACTTGTATGTTTCTCAAGTCTGTACCATTTTCTAACAAATGAGTTGCGAAACTGTGGCGAAGCATGTGTGGGGTTACTTTTTTTCTTACATTAGCCTTAAGCGCTGCCTGATTGATTATTTTAGCAATACTCGTGGGAGAATAAAGTGTTCCGTTTTCACCTTCAAACAACCACTTCTTAGGCCTCCATTCTTTAAAATATTCCCGTAAATCATTCAAAACGGTAGTGGAAAGTAGGGTTAACCGATCTTTATTTCCCTTAGCACCTTCTACTCGAATAACCATTCGTTTACTATCTATATCGCTGATTTTTAGGTTAATTAACTCACTTCTTCGCAGTCCAGCAGAATATAGTAGTGATACAATACAGCGGTGTTTGATGTTATTGGTGTGGTTGATAATTGCCAAGACTTCCTCTTTTGAGATTACCTTGGGCAGCTTATGTTCTTTGATTGGCCGCTCAATCTCATAGAACCGGTTAGGCATGTTGTGCACTACTTCGTAATAAAATTTAATGGCATTCACTGATTGGTTGATGTAGGAAGTGGATAGTTTCTTTTTATGTAAATAGGAGAGATAGTCTCGGATATCATTTTCATCCAATGTGTTTATTTCCGTGTTTTTGTAATGATTGATAAATCGTTCAAAACAAGTTACATAGGTTTTAATCGTGTTGTTTGCATAACGCTTGAGTTGCAGCTTTTGCAAATATTCTTTCGGACAAACTTTATAATCACTTTCTACCGTTCGTTTTTCAACCCAACTAATATCTCCATTCCCCGTCTCTAGGTGATTTACAGGCCTGTTTTTGAAGAAATATTTCGCATTTATCCATGCCACACCTCTAAACTGTTTATAAATAGCGGTAAGGTTTTCTTTCGTGTTTTTTACATAGACTACCTGATGTTCATTGCTCCACTTTACACTGGGAAGTTGTTTGATTAAAGCTTGAATAACTTTGTTAGGATAGAATAAGATGCCAATGCATTTTTCATCTTTAATTACATAATGACGCAAAGTGATGTTTTGTAATTTTTCCATAACCAAAAATCAAAAAACTTAATTGCTTTAAACGTATATTATACGCATAACATACGTATATTAACCGTATAATATACGCTTATGAAAATTTGTCCAACCTGTGGTGATACGATAAAAGGAAGAAGAGATAAAATTTATTGTTCACCCAACTGTAGGTCAACAGCTCAATATGAAAATAGAATTATTCACGAACAGTTTTTTTTACAAGTAGACAAGCAACTGAAAACAAACCGTAAAATTTTAAAACAATACAACAAAAGTGGTTTCACTACGCTTCGCAAAGAAAAGTTACTTGCTGAAGGATTTAACCCGAAGTACTTTACCCACTACTGGAAAAACCAAAAAGGACAGGTGTACCTGTTTTGCTACGATTTTGGGTTCTTGGAAATCGAAACAGAAGGGAAGAAGAAGTATTTGCTGGTGGAGTGGCAGGAGTATATGGAGAAATAAAAGCGTTCATGGTGGTTCGTAGAATGGTGCAGACCTTTCATATGACAAATTCCAACCTAATTCTACACTTTGCTATGGAATCTGCGCATTGTAATCCAAACATTCGTTTTCACAAAAGAGAGATTGCCGCACGCCACTTTGTTCCGTTCACAATGATGACGTAAACAATGGCAAAACCTACCAACAGACACAGGCTTTGGAACAGCATCTAAAAACAATGAGATTGTTTCGTTTCTGGTAAAGACAATTTTCTATGCTTCAACTTAACTTCATTTGTTTTTTGATTAACCTATAGTTTACAGACAAACTTAGTTTTTTTTGCAATTTTCGCGTTTCATGTGACGATTTGGGAATGTGAAAAGCACATAAACTGTGCGTCCTAGTGCCGTTAATACTAGTCGACCTAATCGTCTAGATTTTTGTTTCCGTTGCCATCAATGAAAAAGGAAAAGCCCAGGCGGCTTGAGCCGAATGCTTATAAAAGATATCAACTCACACTACTGATCAGTGGAAACTATTTTTAACAAAAACCTGCAGACGAAAGGTCAATCTGAGTTATTTCAGTTAGAATCACCCCTTTCCAACTACCTTATTTCTTCTTTTTCTTCTTAGATTTCTTTTTATGTTTCAAATCCTCATCCAGCGACTCAATCTTTTTCATGACCGCCTGCCAGTCTTCCACCTGGTCACCTGCTAAATCCAACGTGGCTTCGTGTTCCGATTTTTTGACCGAGATCACTCGAATTTCTTTGGTGATAAAACCTTGAATTTCTTCTAAAAGTGGTTTTTCCTCTTTGCTACAAAACGAGATCGCATTTCCACGGTGTTCACCCCGGCCGGTTCTACCAATGCGGTGTACATAATTTTCAGGATCGTCCGGCAAATCATAGTTGATGACTAACTCCACTTGTTTCACGTCAATCCCTCGAGCACTCACATCCGTAGCGATTAAGATGCGTTCGTATCCTTCTTTAAAATCGTTGATGGCTTTGGTACGTTCGTTTTGATCTTTATCCCCATGTATAGTAACAGCGCGAATACCGACCCGTTCCATGGCTTTCAAGACCCGTTCAGCTCGCACCTTCGTACGTACAAACACAATGATTTTGCTTTTCGGGTTTTCATTGATAATGCGTTCCAAATAAAACCGCTTGTCATCCATTTCAACATACATCACCGCATGGTCGACCTTTTTGGAAATCGGGTCTTTCGGGGATATCTGAATTCTAATGGGGCGCGATACAATGGAGTACGCTAGTTTTTTAATCTTCTCATTAATCGTAGCGGAAAAAAATAGGGTTTGACGTTGTTTGGGCAACGAGCGAATAACATCCTGAATGTCTTTTAAAAAACCAAGCGCCAGCATATGATCAGCTTCATCCAGGATCAGACATTTCACATCTCGAAAGTCGATAAACCCTTGACTTTTCAGGTCAAACATTCTACCCGGTGTGGTGACTAGCACATCAACTGTGGATTTTAACTGACTGATTTGTCCTTTTTGTTCCACACCTCCATATAAAGCGAGCGTGTTAATGTTTAAATATTTGCCAATGCTTTGAAATTCTTCTGCTATTTGTTGTGCCAGCTCACGGGTGGGTACCATTACTAAACAGCGAATGCCACTTTGAATGCGGGCTGCTTTTTCGTTCTGTATCAAATTTAAAATTGGGATAACAAAAGCAGCAGTTTTACCTGTTCCTGTTTGAGCAATGCCCAATACGTCTTCACCGTCCAGAATATGGGGAATGGCTTTAAATTGAATATCCGTTGGTTTTACTAAGCCCAGTTCGGCTAAGCGTTCTTTTAATTCCTCGGCTATGGGGTATTGATGAAATTTCATAAAATCAAATTCTTCTACGAAAGTAACTAATCGAGGCTACAAATGTCAACGAGTTGATAAATACTAGTAAATTGGTCTCGGATTTGGTTAAAAGCTTTACATGCATTCAACCTTTTAACCCCAAAAAACAATGTTAAAAAAATTAGCCCTTATAAGTTCTCTCTGTTTTCTTTTTACCATGTGTAATAAAGTACCCGTATCTGGTAGGCGACAGTTGAACCTAATTCCTTCATCAGAAGTCCTTTCCTTAAGTACCGTTTCTTATCAAAATTTTTTGAATGAAAACAAAGTAGTTACGGGTACGTCACAGTCGATCATGGTGAACACAGTAGGCCTTAAAATAAAAGATGCCGTTCAAAAATACATGAATGATAACGGTATGTCTGACGAGCTGGATGGCTTCGAATGGAAGTTTAACACCGTGGAAAGCGAAGAGGCGAATGCGTTTTGTATGCCAGGTGGGAAAGTGGTTTTTTATACAGGAATTTTACCGATTTGTCAAGATGAAGCAGGAGTAGCCGTGGTTATGGGGCATGAAGTCGCTCATGCCATTGCAAAACATGGAAATGAACGCATGAGTCAGGGATTGGTGCAACAGTTTGGTGGTGCTGCTTTGTCGGTGGCCTTGTCAGACAAGCCGGCTCAAACGCAACAGCTATTTCAAACAGCTTACGGAGTAGGAAGTCAGGTAGGCGTGATGTTACCTTTTAGCCGATTACAAGAATCTGAGGCCGATGAGTTAGGGTTAATATTTATGGCCATGGCTGGTTATAATCCACACGAAGCACCCGAATTCTGGGAGCGAATGAGTGCAAAGTCAGGTGGGGGAGCACCGCCAGAGTTTTTATCCACGCACCCATCGCACGAAACACGAATTAAAAATTTGAACAAAGCCATTCCTAAGGCGATGGAATATTATAAACAATAAAAAGAGTGAAACGACCAACTGAAGAAACTGTAAGAGCTTATTTCTCGGGAGATAAACTTCCAAGAAAAATGAAAAAATCGGTGTTAACCTATCAACGTTGTGCGGAAAACAACTTTGTTGCGGATCAGGCAATAGCCATGTTCCAAGAAGAAATGGCGAACATCCAATAGTTTTATAAGAAAGCCTTTACTTTCCAAGTGGTAGTTTTTACATTGTAAACAAACAAATAATACAGATTATGGCGAAGATTACATTAAAAGGAAACGAAATAAATACCATAGGAAATTTACCGGAAGTTGGCTCAGAAGTTAAAGACTTTGAGTTGGTAGGGGTAGACCTTTCCGATGTTGCTTTAGTAGATTTTAAGGGAAAAAAATTGATTTTAAATATTTTCCCAAGTATTGATACAGGTACTTGTGCTACTTCGGTGAGAAAATTTAATAAAGAAGCTTCAGAATTAGAAAACACAAAAGTATTATGCATTTCAAGAGATTTGCCTTTTGCACAAAAACGGTTTTGTGGTGCTGAAGGATTAGACAATGTGGTGATGTTATCTGATTTTAGAACAGGTACCTTCGGGAAAAATTATGGGTTGGAAATCGTTGATGGACCGTTGTCAGGTCTGCACTCACGTTGCATTGTGGTGTTGGATGAAGGCGGTTTTGTAGTGTACACAGAACAAGTGCCTGAAACCACTAATGAGCCCGATTATGAAAAAGCATTGGCTGCGCTGTAATTCATCCAACTTTTTTAAAAATCATTTTAACAAAAGCTTTCCAACCAGGAGAGCTTTTCGTTTTTATAGACCAGCACCTCATTCAAGAGTTCGATTGTTAAATTATATTTAATGGGATTACAGCAGATAAACTACTTTTTTACTCCTGAATTCTATTATTGTGAACACAATGAAAACCCAATGAAAACAAAAAAAGTACTCAGTTTAACGGAAATGAAAACAAGATATAATGTAGAGATCACTCCAATGTTTTTTTTATATCAACACAGGAGAAGATTTTAGTGTTTTTAACCCTTTTCACGTCAGTGTTTTGATTACATTTTTTTTACATAGAGAGTTAAATCATAATTATAATTTGACATAACTCACACATAAGGCTAATAGCTGGAAGATAGTTTTGCGCCAACAAACGGAAAACAACTAACCTAGTTTAACTTATGAAAAAAATTACCAGAACAGTACTTCCACTCATGATGGCACTCATGGCCGGTATAACTACCGAAGCCCAGACAGTGGTCTCTTCAGTGATAGCACTAGACACCGATGATCAGGAGGAAATGGTCGCTGATGGATCCTTAGACATTGCCAGCTCGGATTTGGAGTTAGCAGAAGAAGGAGTGACTTCTGATCAATCCAAGCAGCAACTAATAGGTTTACGATTTCAAAACGTAGCCGTTCCTCAAGGAGCTATTATTAAGTCAGCTTACATTCAATTTACTGCTGATAACTCCAACGATGAACCTACAGCACTGACTATCAAAGGGGAGGCAACTGATGATGCTGCAACTTTTGCACAAACAACCTTCGCTGTATCATCACGTCAGTTAGGACAATCAGAAGTGGTTTGGAAACCCGCACCATGGACAGAGAAATATGCTCCAGGTGTTGATATGACTTTAGTACGTGGTGCCGCTCAAAAGACAGCGAACATTCGATCCGTAGTACAGGAAATCATCAGTCGTGATGGTTGGAAAGAAAATAACGCACTGGCATTAGTTATCACTGGAACCGGAGAGCGAGAAGCAGAATCTTTTGAAGGAGCAAACGGTGACCATGCAGATGGTACGTTAGCAGCAACATTGATAGTAGAATATGATTTGCCGACAACAGTATCTGCAGTCATTGCCCTTGATACGGATGATCAGGAAGAGTCTGTAGCAGATGGTTCTTTAGATATTGCAAGCTCTGATTTAGAGTTGGCAGAAGAAGGCGTGACATCGGACCAGTCCAAACAACAACTGATTGGTTTACGTTTTACTGATCTTGCCATTCCGAAAGGAGCAATTATTACTTCAGCTTATTTGCAGTTTACAGCTGATAATTCCAACGATGAAGCAACGGAGTTAATGATTAAAGCAGAAGCAAGCGACAATGCTGAAACCTTTGCTCAAACACCTTTTTCAGTGTCGTCAAGACCAACAGGTTTAGCAAAAGCAACATGGTCGCCAGCACCATGGGATACTAAATATGCACCAGGTGTGGATATGGATTTAGTACGAGGATCAGCACAAAAGTCAACAAACATTGCTGCATTAGTACAAGAGGTAGTCAACAGAGATGGATGGGCTTCAGGAAATGCCCTTGCACTGGTAATCACAGGAACTGGGGAACGAGAAGCAGAATCTTATGAAGGAGCCAATGGCGACCATGCAGATGGTTCATTAGCACCAACATTAATGGTCAATTATACCTTACCTGAATCAGTAATGTCAATAGTGAATTTAGATACGGATGATCAAGAAGAGTCTGTAGCGGACGGATCGTTAGATATCGCAAGTTCTGACTTAGAGTTAGCAGAAGAAGGTGTAACCTCTGATCAGTCTAAACAACAATTAATCGGAATTCGCTTTACCGATATACAAATACCACAAGGTGCTTATATCACAAAGGCATATATTCAATTTTCCGCGGATAATTCCAACGATGAGCCTACGTTATTAACTATCAGAACAGAAGCAACGGATCATGCAGAGACTTTTGCGCAAACGCCTTTTTCAGTTTCCTCACGACCAACAGGTTATCAGGTCGCGGAATGGAGTCCGGCAGCATGGACAGGTGCTAACGAACAAGGTGCTAATCAACGGACAAGCGACATTCGAAACGTAATTCAGGAAACCATCAACAGAGCAGGATGGACAGCAGGCAATGCCTTGGCAGTAATTATGACCGGTGTTGGTGAACGTGAAGCCGAGTCTTTTGAAGGCGCGAATGGTGATCATGCTACCCCTGGTTTTGCACCAACCTTGCATGTGGAATTTACTTATAGCAATGCTCCGGCTTCTAAAACAGTGGCGCCAATTGGTACGCTTCCTATCGGTGAAAATGCTGTTTGGAGATATCTGGATAACGGCTCAAACCAGGGAACAGCTTGGAAAGCAACCACCTTTGATGATGCGGCATGGAAGTTTGGCCCAGCAGAATTAGGTTATGGTGATGACGATGAGGCAACGACTGTTTCTTATGGAGCAGATGAAGCCAATAAATATACAACTACCTATTTACGTCATTTATTTGAAGTTTCGGCAGAAGAAATAGCCTCAGCTGATTCATTAGAAATAGTGATGTTAGTGGATGATGGCGCTGTTTTATACCTCAACGGCACAGAGATCGTGCGTCAAAACATGCCTGAAGTTGTTGACTTTACCACCTTTGCACTAGATACTATAGAAGCACCTGAAGAAGGACAGTATGTGACCTACAGAATTGCTAAACGATTGATGGTTGAAGGGTTAAATTGTCTAGCGGCTGAAGTACATCAGGCTAACTTAACGAGTACGGACATCAGTTTTCAATTGACTGCTGAGCCTAAGCGATACGACATGGTGTTAATTCCAGAGCAAGCTGCCTGGAACTTTAATGACAAGGGTGAAAACCTAACTCCAGACTGGATTACTTTGGGTTTTGATGACTCCAAATGGGCAAGAGAAAAAGCGGTATTAGGTTATGGTAATGGGGATGAAACTACTACTATTTCTTTTGGAGGAAATGCGGCTAAGAAAAATGTGACCACGTACTTTAGAAAGAAGTTTACGGTAGAAGAAACGGAAGGTAGAACAGCACTTCAGTTGCGTTTGAAACGCGATGATGGGGCTGTAGTATACATCAATGGCGTTGAAGTGTATAGAAATAACATGCCTGAAGGCGCAATCACTAATGAAACGTTTGCAATTAACTTTGTGGAAGGTGGAGAAGAAGATGTATTTATCACTTCCAACCTTGACAAAGGGGTACTTACGCTTGGTGAAAACATTGTTGCGGTAGAAATACACCAAAGTTCAGCCACAAGTACAGATTTGCGTTTTGACCTTTCCTTATTATTACCTGCGGATGAAGTAGAAATCACCTATTCAGGTTACAATGTCAACTGTGATCCATCAAGTTCAGAATTGATTTCTTGCTTTACTTCTGTAGTTCCTACTGAGCAGCAAGAAAATTTTGTAATTCCTACGGAGTCACACACGTTCCAGTTAATTGCGAAATCCTTGCAGACAACCTATGAAAACGGTGCAAAAATGCCGAATGGTAATGACTTTACTGGCTTTATTCCTGATAATGGAAGCAGCACAAAAGGGTGGTTATCCATCAACCATGAGAATTCACCAGGTGGTGTTTCCATTGTAGCGTTACATTTTGATGAGACTACCGGTCTTTGGGTAGTAGACGAAGTCAATGCTGTGGATTTCTCAGGTGTTGTGCAAACGGTAAGAAACTGTTCAGGTGGTGTAACTCCTTGGGGAACAATCATCACTTCAGAAGAAACTTACAATAGTGGCGATGCCAACGATGATGGTTTCCAAGATGTAGGATGGCAAGTAGAAATTGATCCAAGAACACATAGCATCGTTGATTATGATAACGATGGCAAGGCAGATAAGCTATGGGCAATGGGGCGAATGAGTCATGAGAACATCGTGGTGGCAAATGATAGCTTAACAGCTTACCAAGCAGAAGATGGTGGAACAGGTGGTGTTTACAAGTTTGTGGCAAACAACAAAATGGATCTATCCTCTGGAACATTGTATGTGTTGAAAAGAGATGCCGTTGATGCTTCAACAGGTACTTGGGTAATGGTGCCCAACCAAACACAAGAACAAATGAACACAGCAAGAACACTAGCGGCTTCATTGGGAGGTACTAACTGGGGTGGTTGCGAAGATGTAGAAATTCACCCTATCACCGGTCAAATTTATTTCACTGAAAAGGGTAGAGGTGACACGTGGAGATTTACTGATAACGGAACTACGGTTGCTGATTTAGAGAAATTCTTAACGAACCAAGCGTATACAGTAAACCACAACTCAGGAACGGTTGCTGAATCATGGAGAACAGGTAATGATAACTTGACGTTTGATAATGAAGGA
Organism: uncultured Cytophagales bacterium; assembly: GCA_963815495.1. Taxonomy (GTDB): domain Bacteria; phylum Bacteroidota; class Bacteroidia; order Cytophagales; family JAAEPT01; genus CAWFGW01. The sequence goes on along the minus strand of CAWFGW010000007.1, from coordinate 455,786 downwards.
AACTTGTGGATTTTACAAGATGGTGGAAGAGATTATATCTGGATGGCGCATGCGGATCATACTCCTGAAAATCCACACCTAGAAGTGTTCATGACGAGTGCAAAAGGTTCGGAGCCAACAGGGATGACGTTCACTCCTGACAACAAGTTTATGTTCTTATCGATTCAAAACCCGTCAGGAACCAATACGAAAGTGAATATCGATGCAGCCGGAAATGAAGTAGTGGCAAACTCATCGTTAACATTAGTGATCTCTCGTAAGCAATTCTTAGGACAAAGTAGTATCGTTCCAAACTTAGCCTTAGGTGCAGACACAACCATTTGTGAAAATGAAACGGTTGTGAAAAACATCTCGGTAAACGATGCAACCGTGTTAGTGAATGGTGAGGTGTTGGACTTGCAAGCGTTAGAAATCAACGAAGCAAATACCTATATCGTGGAAGCGTTCTTAAACAATGGAAAGACGGCAACAGACACATTGGTGGTTGATGTAAGCAAACCAATGGTAGATTTGGGTGCTGATAAAGAAGTGGCAGAAGGATTAAAAATTACTTTAGATGCAGGTGCTGGTTTCGTTTCTTATTTATGGAGTAACGATTCAACAACTCAGACCATTGACGTGACTACAACTGGCAAATACACTGTTACAGTTACTGATGAGTTTGATTGTGAAGCTGTGGCTGAAGTGTTTGTAGATGTAATTAGTGGTTTAGATGATCGAAACGAGTTGCTATTCAGTTTATCAGCTTACCCTAACCCATTTAATAATTCATCTGAAGTGAAGTTTGACTTGAAAAAGACGTCAGAGGTGAACATGGAAGTGTTCACTATTGATGGTGCAAAAATCTCTACGTTGGTGAATACACGCTTGAGTGCAGGAACTCACAACTACAAATTTACTCCAGCAGACTATAAATTAGGCGCGGGTATGTATTTCTTGAAGTTAACCATTGATGATAAAACATCGGTACTTCGAATGATTTCAAACAACTAATTTTCAATCAAGTAATTTACTATTGTCCCTCACTCTTGGGTGGGGGGCAATTTTTAGTTTAAAGAAAAAAAGACATGAAAAAACAACTACTTACAGGAGCTTTACTCATCGCTCAATTAATGCTATTTGCTCAAGATCACCTTACTGCATCAGCAGATTTCATAAATAAGGAAGCCTATTACAGTCTGGAAAAAGCATTTGCTGAAAATGAATCGGTTTATCACTTAAACCTACGTCAGCAAAGCCTCACGCGATTGGATAGTAGAATCGGGACATTAACCCATTTGCAGTTTGCAAACTGCATGAAAAATGAAATCGACAGCCTCCCCGAATCAATGGGGGACTTGAAAGAGTTACAAATCATTACTTTAAAACAAAACAAGATCTCCTATTTGCCCGAACGCTTTGGTGAAATGAAATCCATCAGGGAGTTGAGCTTAGAAAAAAATCAGCTTACCGCGCTACCTCAGAGTTTTGGAAACCTTAAAAAGATGACTCACTTGGATTTGAGTGTCAACAAACTGGAGGCATTACCTCCATCTTTTGGAAAGTTGAAGGCGTTGGTGAATTTGGACTTGGATGCCAATAAGTTGAGTGAATTTCCAATGGAAATTATAAAATGTAAAAAAATAGAAACCCTCGATTTAAGTAAAAATGAAGCAGTTAAAACGATTCCCAGAGAAGTTTCGAAACTAAAAAACTTGCACCGATTATCGTTAAATAATTGTTCGGTGGAATCGTTGGACTTAGATTTTTCTAAACTAAAATATCTTAAAACGCTGGATCTTACTGCGAACAACCTGAGCCAATTACCGGAATCTATTGGTGAGATGAAAAACTTAGAGATCTTAATGTTGAGTTACAATGACCTGAAAACCTTACCCAATAGCATTAGCAACTTACACCATCTTACATTGGTGACTTTGTTAGGAAACAATTGGACGGATACAGAAAAAGAGCGAATCCAAGCGATGCTTCCCAATGTGGAGGTGAGGTTTTAGTTTTTTAAGTAGAGCTACCTCCAACAACGGTTATTAATTTTTTCGCTGTTTGAGGTAGTTTTTTAAATTTTTACAGTTACAGAATCTCCTGTCGTGAGCAAACATTCGTTTTCACAAGAGGGCGATTGCCACACTCCACTACGTTTCGTTCGCAAAGACGTAGTAATAGTTAATCACTGTTGTTTTTTTTGCGTTTCCATGTGACGATTTGGGAATGTGAAAGGTATTTAAATGTGCGTCCCAAAGGAGTTAATACTAGTCGACCTAATCGTTTAGATTTTTGTTTCCGTTGCCGTCAATGAAAAAGGAAAAGCTCAGGCGGCTTAAGCCGAAAGCTTCTAAAAGGTATAAACTAACACTATTGAACAAGGGTAACTATTTTTAACAAAAAAATGCTTGTAAGCTAAAGGTCAATCATTAAGTAAAAAATAATAGCAGTCAACTCCTAAAGCTTAAGTGTCTCTGAAGGTTGATCTTTACTAAATTGCAGCGTTGATTTCTCTCCATCATTTGAAATGAAATGCAAAATATTGTTTTGATTATCAAAGGCATCAGTCAAAATAGAGTTGGTAATTTTTAATGAGGCACTAGTAGGTAAGCGTGAAACGCTAAAAATCACTTGCACAACATTCTTATTGAGAAATTGAATGGATTGTAAGTGAAGCGGTAGCAGGTTTTCTTCGTAATGAATTTTAAAATTTTTAGATAAATACGCATTAACCACTTGCTTGGTAATAGAGTCTGCTTGTTCAAAATCTAATTGCTGCCGATAGGTTTTCAATAAATGGGCTTTAAAATCATCCTCAAATAAATTAATGGTAAGCGTATTGGTCGATAAATCTAACTTTGAGGTCGATAACTTTATCGGGTGAGCATACATCACACAGGTGATTAAAGATGCTATGATTAGAAATAGGAGTTTTTTCATGTTATTAAGTTGGATATCAACCACCAAAAGGACAGTCCAGTGCCGAGAACATTTATTGCTAAACGCCAATAACTTTCTTTCTGCCCAGATAAACGAAGATACAGATAGGTTAAAATAAAGAAGATAAGGACGATAATGAGTTGACCAATTTCAATCCCGACATTAAATGCTAAAAGGGGTAGTATAATATGTTCATCTATTCCCATCATCATGGTCTGGAAAAAATTAGAGAATCCCATTCCATGAATAAACCCAAACCCTAGCGCAATCAGGTAGGATATGTAAAGACGGGTTTCAGTTTTAGTTGTCAACAAATTGTACAAGCCAGTAATAAAAATAGTCAAAGGAATCAGCAGCTCAACGGTGTCAGGAGCAATAAATTGGTAGCCGATAGCAGTAAAAAACAACGATATCGAATGACCAACAGTGAAAGAAGTAAGTAAAACTATCAGCTTTTTATATTCCGAAAATTGATATTTCGCGCAAAGCAAAGCGATGAAAAGCAAGTGGTCAACACCTTCTATATCCAGAATATGAAATAGCCCTTGGTTAAGATAAAATAGATAGTCGGTCATTTATTTTTTAAAATCGTTACTTTTAGATACATCCGGATGTATCTAAAAGTAATGAAATTCATTTGTTTTGTTTTGCTCATGTCTAGTTTGATGGTGGGAACTTCGGTTCATGCGCATCAAGAAAGGTCCTATATTTTTTCAGGTACTGTGAAGCAAGACTCTTTGTTTGTTGAAGTAATAGGGCATGACAATATCTGGAACGTACGCTATTTTTTCTTTAACAATTTGAAAGAAGTTTATATGCCAGGAGAATTAAAAAATGGCGTGTATGTCTTTGCCGATTCTGCCGTTCAAATCACCATTGACAAAAAAAAATGGAAGCTGAAATGGCAAGTAAACCACAAAAAATGGAAGACGAAGATATCGTTACTTGATACTACAACAGCCCAGGATGAACGTTATTTTAAAAAACGTGTTTCCAAGTTAATATTTGAAGAGCAGGGTAGAGATAATCAAGTCATTTCCGTGAAAGAAAAACATTCAGGCGTTGTATTCTTTAGACTGGAAAATCCGCTCAATGATTCCATCAATGAGGTATTGATGAAACACCATTGTGCCTATGCGTTTCATCAAATGAGTGGAATAAAAGAACCCTTAAGTTATGAGATTACTCATCGGTCCGATTTGCTAAGTTATCAGGTTCAATATGACATGGAAATTGAATATTTTAACTATAATATTCAATCATGTTTACCTATTCGGCTCGAAGATGTAGTGTGGTTTGGTGAAGGGGAAATCCCTATTTATCAAAGCCAAAAATGGTTTCAGTATCGGTATAAAGTATTTCCTAAAAAAATACTTCCTTTCTTAAAAGTGGAAGACACCTGTTTAGAACAACTTGATTTGTGGCAGTTTCCATCTTGGTATTTAGAAAGTAGTTACTTAATATTAAAACCCTTTTCAGCTTTTGGTAATGAAAATTGTAATTTGACTGCCAAAAAAATAGCGCTTGAAAAATTTAAAACAACAATAACCAATTAGAATTTTATGCTTAAACAATTACGTTATTTTGCCCTCATATTATGTGTTACTGTAGCAGGTAATGTTTTCGCTCAGAATTATCAATGGGGAAATGTGCCTATTGGTGGTGGTGGATTTGTGTCCGCAGTAATTCCAAGTACCACTGTTGAAAATTTAGTCTATGCCCGTACAGATGTAGGAGGTGCTTACCGCTGGGATAATGCAAATAGTCAATGGATTCCTTTAACCGATTGGGTGTCAGAAGCCCAAACAGGTTACTTGGGGGTAGAGTCATTAGCGCTGGACCCTAACAACGATGCTTATGTATATATGCTGGTAGGGATTTCTTATTTTAATAATGGTAAAACAGCTATTCTTAAATCCACTGACTATGGCGAAACGTTTAGCATCGTTAATGTATCCAACCAGTTTAAAGCTCACGGAAACGGTATGGGGCGTCAAAATGGTGAGAAATTAGTGGTAGACCCAAATAATTCGGATATACTGTATTGTGGTACGCGTTGGAATGGCTTGTTTAAAAGTACCAATGCTGGAGCAACCTGGAGTAGGGTATCCGCTTTGAATGTCACAACAACGCCCAATGAAAACGGAATTAGCTTAGTAGTTTTAGATAAATCAAAGGTGAGTGGTGGAAATACCCAAACCATGTTTGTAGGAGTATCTCGAACAGGTTCAAATTTTTATAAAACAACCAATGGAGGTCAAACTTTTACAGAAGTAACTGGCGGTCCAACTAATTTAATGCCGCAACGAGCATCATTAGCAAGTGATGGTAACTTATACATTACTTACGCGGACGGAGCAGGTCCACATGGACACTGGGCCGTACCAGAACCAATGGAGAACGGGCAAGTGTGGAAATACAATACCACTTCAGGCGGTTGGACGAACGTTACTCCTGCTGGTTTTACAAGAGCATTTGGTGGTGTTAATGTTGACCCGACCAATCCGAATCGAGTAGTCCTTTCTACCATTAATACCTATTTATTACAAGACAACGCCTATGGTGATCGTGTGTTTTTAAGTACAAACGGTGGATCTTCTTGGACTGATGTCATGAACAATGGCGTGGATATCCAACCCAATGGTGTAACCTGGATTGATGGTCATGCCATTCACTGGGCTGGTTCGGTAGAGTTTGATCCTTTTGATTCTCAAAAAGTATGGATTACATCAGGTAATGGTGTGTTTGTCAATGACAACATTGCAGCAAGTCCAAGTATTTGGCGATTTGAAGTAGACGGATTAGAGGAAACGGTTCCTTTAGACATTGAGAGTATTAAAAATGGTCCTTTAGTTTCTGTGATTGGTGACTACGATGGCTTTACGCATAAAGATGTAACCGATTATGCACCGATTCACACACCACGTATGGGAACCACCACGGGCTTAGATATCGCTGAGTTAAATACAGATATTCGCTTGCGAGTGGGTAATGAAATGTATTACACGTTAAATGGGGGTAGCACATGGAGTCAAGCAACTATAAATGGTGAAAAAGGCCGAGTGGCTGTTTCTGCCGATGGTAAAACATTTTTACATAGTCCAGAAGTATCTTCTACTACTTATTATTCTACCAACAACGGAAGTTCATGGTCTACTTCATCTGGTATCAGTATCAGTGAAGCAAAACCGACAGCTGACCCAGTGAATGCTACAAAGTTTTATGCTTATAATCCAAGTAACGGGACTATGTACGTGAGTACCAATTCAGGACAGTCATTTTCCGCAGCAGGAAATGCTGGCACTAACGGTTCAAAAATTATCCGTTTAAACCCGAATGTCGAAGGTGATATTTGGATAGCGATGAACTATGGAGGATTAAAACACTCGACCAACTCGGGTCAATCTTTTACAACCATTAGCGGAGTTACCCAGTGTGGCGCAGTTGGTCTGGGTAAAGCAGCTCCAGATGCGGATTATCCAACCGTATTTATATGGGGTACTGTAAATGGTGTGCAAGGAGTGCATCGATCGATCGATAAAGGGGTGAGCTGGACTAGAATTAATGATGATGCGCATCAATACGGTGGACCAGGTAATGGACAATTTGTAATTGGTGACTGGAATGAATTTGGTCGTGTTTACATGAGTACAGCAGGTCGTGGTATTGTGACTGGTTCAGCAGGAACAAAAGATTGTAATCAAGTTGAAAACGGAATAGCATCTATTGATGACTGTGGTATTTGTTCTGGTGGAACTACTGGAATTGATCCAAACTCTACCTGCGAACAAGATTGTAATAATCAATGGGGTGGAACAGCTAGCGTTGATGATTGTGGGATTTGTGCTGGTGGAACCACTGGAAAAAAACCATGTTCAACAGTGTTGGAAGATGGGCGATATGTAATTCATTCGGTTAAATCAGGATTATGTTTATCGCCAGGATCACCAGTAACACAACAAACATGTAACTCAAGTACCAGTCAGCAATGGGATATCAAATTTGTAAATGAAGGATACCAAATCACCAATGTGAACTCAACAAACAAGTTGGTTTATGCTGGTACTACTGCTGGGGATAATATTAACACCACTATTTCACCCATTAATAGTAAGTTTACTTTAGAAGATGCTGGAAACGACCAGTTCTTGTTAGTAAATGGCGCTAACTCAAACTTAGTAGTGGACGTATCAGGTGGAGCAACAACTCCTGGTATTAATTTACTGCTATGGACAAGAACAGGTGGTGAAAACCAGTTGTTTACTTTCGAGTCCATCATAACAAGTTCGAAAAGTCTGGAAGAAAATCAGCTAGCTATTTATCCAAACCCAGCTACCAGCCGTGTCATCATTAATGGGGATTTCAACGGACAATGGGAGCTCTTTAATTCCTATGGTAAAGCAATTTTATCGGGTAATGAAAATCAAGTATCATTAGAATCGGTTTCTTCTGGGATTTATATGTTACTGATCAATAACCAGACTTATAAAATTGTTAAAGAATAATTTTACCTAAAGGTTTAGTATTAGAAAAGCAGCATGGAGTAACCATGCTGCTTTTTTTTTGTAATAAATTCACTGTTTACCTTTTTTCGCTGGTCTTGTAGTGTGGTTGATGTATTTAATCAATTACTTCATGAAAAGCAGTGTTTACCTCGTTACGTTAATGTGTTTGTTTTTTCAGTTCACGGTACGTGCTCAAAACATACCTTTTACGCAGCGGGCAACATGGGATGGTCCTTACGATATCAAAATGATTTCAGGTCTTAATTTGCAACCCGTTTTCATTAACCCAACTGAAGCGGAGCGGGGAGGTACCTCGCGAGGATACTTACTAGCTGACAGTGTTATTTCTGATGAAGTGATGCAACGGACGGGTGACTTGTTTGAAATTAATAACCGCTATAAAGACGGTTCTTCTAATTCAGTATTTGAACAATACGATATTCCGTTACCAGCAATCTTATGTGAGGGAGATCCTGATGTAGGCGGTTGTCTAAAAGGACTTCTACCTTCAAGTAATAACTCGTCATGTCCGGCACCTGCTGTTCGCTATGATAGTAGTCCTGATGAGTTGGAGGATGTGTATGTGAGTATGACGTATTCCGATTACGACACCGACATGAGTACGTTTAGTTCTTCCATGGCGGCCTTGGATATTTCTTCTTGCTCTGAAATTGAGTCAGCATATCTCTATTGGACAGGGAATTTTAGCGGGGGCAGTAACAAACCTATCGAGTTAATCTCAGGGCCTCTGAACTCCTATTCGGGCACGGGCGATGTCTTCAACGTAAGCAATTCTCCTGTAAATTATGGAAGTGTACAATTTAAGGTGCCAGGGGGCACCTATCAAAATGTAACTGCTTTGACCAGATACACCAGTTCAACAACCTATGTTTGTGTTGCAGATGTTACTGCTATGCTTGAAGGCCTTCAAGGAGGTGGCGAATTTTGGGTCGGAAATATCCGTTCGTTTCCCATTGAAGAAAATGGTGGCTCCACAAGCGGCTGGACCTTAGTAGTCGTTTTTCGATCTCCTTTAAGTCCACCACGGTTGATTAACCTGTGGGATGGCTTCAAAAACATTTCTTCTGGTGATGCAGAGGTGTTTGATTTAACAGGTTTACAAGCTCCAGCGACTTCTAACTTTCGTTCATATGTAGGGTTTGCTGCATTAGATGGTGAAAATTTAGCCACGCAGTTAGATGGTGATACACCTGAAGGTCTGGGTTTTCAAACCAATAACGGAGGAGCAAATGTATCAATTAACCCCTTTGCAAGTGATCAACCTCCCTATAAGCTATATACTAAAAAAGGTTTTCCTGCCACTTGCTCTGGTAATGATAATACCGAAAGCAATTGTCGGGTTCCGCTATTTGATGCTAATTGGTGTTCGGTCTATGATGGCATGTCGAGTTCTCATATTACCAGTTATGATGAATTAACAGGACTGAACGGCAATGAAATCACACGAATTCCTGCTAATAAAAACACCCTTGGCTACGATGCCCACCACATGATTTTGCCTAGTGGGGCCGTCTCTCCTGGAGCAACCAATGCTACGCTTACCGTGCGGGCTGGTCCACAAGGTTCTACCTTACCTTTTTTAGCTTATGTCGCGATTGAGCGTTTGCAGCCTAAACTTGCTATGAATAAAACTGCGGATAAAGATGCCACGGGATTAAGTACCCAAATCGAATATGCTTTAACCATTAAAAATGAAGGTAATTCACCTTCCTTAGGGGGCGATATCATTTACGATACCTTAGATGCTGCAACTGTATTTGTCAATGGATCATTAACAGCTTCGAAGCCAGGTGTGAGTGTACTTTCAAGTAACAGCAACCAACTTGAAATTGAGTTAACAAATCCCATTAATAGTGGTGATTCTGTGGTGATTACTTTTTTAGTCGATGTCATACAGTATGCGGTAAATCCAGCCTTGTTTAACCCACCTAATTGTAAAAGAACGATTGAAAACACCGCTTATATTGAATATAGCACCATTAGTTCAGGCATACTTCAAAACAAGAGTAACTCAAACGACTGCGGCATCGGTTCAGAAACACGGGTGGTATTGGTCGATGAACAACTAACCTCTTCTACCACCACTCAGTTGGGTCCATTTACAGGCTGTTCCATCGGTTCGGAAGATGCTTTCGAACGCATTCGAACGGAATTATTAACTCATGGAGTAGTGGCTAGCATGCTTGATCAGTTTGATATTCGAGATTCAAATTATGTGCGAATTCGACCAGGAGATACTTTTGGTGAAGTGGTGAACGAAAAAGTATATTATGCCATTCAGGACATCAGTTCTGGTGCTTCTTGTCAGGAAGTTTATGAATTAGTATTTGAATGTAGTCAATGTAGTGTTATAGTGACTAGTCCGCCTAAAACTACTGTTTGTAGTGGTGCTGCGTTGAGTTATACCATGACTGCTGATGATCCCTCAGCCAGCTTTTCATGGAGTAGAAATGCTGTGACAGGAATCTCCAATTCCAGTGTGACAGGGCAAACGGTTAACCCCATCAGTGAAACTTTAGCCAACACTACCGCTGATTCCATCATCGTGACTTATGAAATTACACCTATCGTAACGAGTTGTATTAGCGTACCCTTCGATTTAGAAGTTGCTGTCGTCCCAGTTGTTGAAATCACGAATACCCTATTAATCGATAGCATTTGTTCGGGAGAAACTTCATCGGGTTTTGTAGTCACCTCCGATGTTACCAATGCAACCTTTGTGTGGCAATCCACTGCGGTGAATGTTACGGGTGCAACTGCATCTGGAACAACTTCAACAATCCCCTCAGAGGAGCTGATTTCTACCAGTGGTGGAGAAGTAACCTATGCTGTTACCCCTTTCTTAGGAGGTTTGTGTGCGGGTACACCAGTTGATTTTACCGTGGTCGTTTCTTCTAATCCAACCATTACCGTAACTAGTGATGCTACCGATGATAAAGTGTGCCAAGGCGAAGCAGTGGTATTATCAGGAAATGGTGCAGGTGTCGGTGCTACTTATTCGTGGTCCGATGGGGTGGTCGATGGACAATCATTTACCCCAAGCGTAGACAAACGCTATTTTCTGACGGCTTCCAATCAGTTTGGCTGTGAGGATACTACTTCGATTAACATAAGTGTGAATGAAGTGCCTCAAGCTACCATTTTAGGAGGGAAAGAAGTCTGCAATGGTGATGCGCTGGAATTGTCTATTGGCTTAAGTTCAGGAAAAGCTCCTTTTACGGTAGATGTTTTGGTGGGAAGTTTAACCCTCTCATTCAATAGTGCTGCCTCCACCCCAAGTGATTCAGTTACTTTCATTGCCAATTTGGCAGGAGCTTATTCACTAGATAATCTCACTGATGCCAATGGATGTACGGCTTCATCAGCAGATTTGAATGCGGCAACTTCAGTAGCGTATATTGAAGCACCCGAAGCAGAAATTATCAACCCAACAACACGAGCCAAAACCATCAGTAATGCGGTCAATCATTATCAACTTCAAGCCGCAATAATCCCAACGAATTACATAGGTACGTGGTCCAACACAGGCATGGGTACCATTAACCAATCTGGTTTTCTTGCAAATTTGAACAAAACCGTAGAAACAGATGGGTTATCTGCTGCTACTTCGGTGGTCATTTGGGAAGTTCGTGACGATGGAAGTATTTGTCCATCAGCCACTGATACCGTTGATATCATACGAAGAGAAATCACTGTTGCTGAGGTAGAAAACGATACAATTTGTCTATCACCATCAACTTATGTACATCAACCGACCACAACGCCAAACACCACCATCGGTGAACAAGCGGAGTGGTTGGCCGTGGGCTCAGCACCAACGCCTACTGCGGGTTCAACTACATTAGAAGTTGACTTTACCCAAGTCGGCAGCTATCAATATACCTATCGAATTTTTAACCCCACATTATTTGATGATTTTGGTAACCCGTTGCAATCGCAAACGACCATCACCATTGTCGTAGATGATCTTCCAAACGTGTCATTAGCCAGCTTGTCGGGTGATAACTTTGGCTGTTTGGACACAGAGAAAAATTATCAAGCAGTGGGAGTAACCAATGTCGATTCCTATCAATGGACTTTACCTACTGGTTTTACAGGATCAAGTGTAGTAGACAAGATAGACGTCACCCTCGGAAGTTTGACTGGTGGCATAATAGAAGTTTTTGCTTCAAACGAAGCCTGTGGCACAAATCCGAACCCGCTACAACTTTCTGTAACAGATATTCGTCAAATTCCGCAGATAAAACCAGTCATTGATGGAGTTCTAGAAGTGTGTGAAAGTCAGTCCAATGTAGTCTATACAATTACCAATGTAGTATCGGATGCAGCATTTATCACATGGAAATGGAACAACGCCATAAAATTAAATCTGGTAGCCCCTTCACGAGATTTAATTTTAAATGCTGCAGATTTTAATGGCTTAACGTCAGGGCTTATTGAAGCTATTCCAGTCAACGAATGTGGTGAAAACGAACTAGTCAAAGGCGAGCTGTCCATTGCTATTCTAGATGAAATAAAACCTGAAGTCTCGTTGTCATCTGATAAGTTGAATAATGAGTTTTGTTTAGCCGATAACGATCTTGTGAACTTCACAGCGTCACCTATCAAAGGCTTTGGCGATAATCCCACCTTTGAATTTGTGATTAACGGGACAGGTGAACGCTCACCCGTCACAACCACCAAAACGTATGAGGCGACTGTAATTCAAGATGTTGTTACGGTGATTATGACCAGTGATGATGAATGTAGAAGTCAGGACACTGCAATGGCTTATTTGCGTATGCAAGATATCTCACCATCAATCAGTTTGAGTGAGGGTACTGATAGATGTGCTGGGAAAGAAATTAAAATTGTAGCTTACATTTCTCCCGAACAGCGCACCGGAAGCAGCTTACAGTGGTACAATAAGAATAATGAATTAGTAGCGTTTCAGAACCAATCCGAAATCAGTTTATCGACTGCTGGAGCTTACAGTTTATATGCTGTGTATGATAATGGTGTTTGTGCACCCGTCTCATCAGCGCCCGACCCCATGGATTCTGTACAGTTTACTATTTGGGAACAACCCCAAATTGTGTTACCAGCCTTTGTTCAGGGTGACTTTTACAGGGTGATGATCAGCAGACAAGAGGAAACGTCTATAACCATTCCAGTCACAATCACAGGGCTTTCAAATGATACCGTATTGTATTACTGGGAAGGCGAAGGCGTGTTGAATAGAGGGTCGAAAGATGTAACGATGGTTTATTTACCCAATCAAGAAGGAAATTATGAATATGAACTGACGGTGAACAATGTCAACTTTTTACAATGTCAAGACCACAAGCGTTTTGAAATCAAAGCAAATATTCCGTTGCACGTACCCAATGCCTTTAGCCCCAATGGCGATGGCATCAACGATCGATGGGAGATTCCCGGAATCACACGTTATCAAGATGCACGGGTGACCATTTATAACCGATGGGGTAATCAGTTGTATGATCAAAAGGGGTATAATTATGAGAATGCGTGGCGAGGAGAAAGTTCTCCCGTAGGCACTTACTATTACATTATTCAACTTAATAGCGAGGTATCGTCTGAACCATTAACAGGCTCCTTAACAATTACGAGGTAATCAACTTCTTTTACCTCTTTTCGCCTGCTTCTCTTTATTTTTCACGTAGATTAACTTGTGTCTGCTTTTCGAGTTTTCTCGTTGGTCTAACTCGAAATTGCCTATTGATTTAATCAATGGTGTCAATTTCTCGAAACCATAGTTTCTAGAGTCAAAATTGGGTTGTTTCTTCTGTAAAAGGCTGCCCACATCCCCCAAAAAAGCCCAACCTTCTTCATCAGACAAATCTGAAATAGTGGTAGCTATTAGTTTAATCACATCAGAGGTAATTTTGTCTATGTTCTCTTCCGATTTATTTGTTTGATTAACATTTTCCTTTTTATTCGATTGATTCCGAATGATTTCGATGTAGATAAATTTATCGCACGCTACAATAAAAGGAGTGGGGGTTTTCTTTTCCCCAATGCCAATTACTTGCATCCCCGCTTCCCTTAAGCGAGTGGCCAGCTTTGTAAAATCACTATCGCTCGACACAAGGCAAAATCCCGTTACTTTTTCGGAATATAGAATGTCCATGGCATCAATAATCATAGCCGAGTCTGTAGCATTTTTACCCGCGGTGTAGGCATATTGCTGAATCGGAGTGATGGCGTTTTGTAATAAAAGGTTTTTCCATTTTGCTAAATGAGGATTAGTCCAATCACCATAAATTCGTTTGATGGTGGGGTTGCCATATTTTGCAATTTCCTCCATCATCTCTTTTACATGCGCTGAAGGAATGTTGTCGCCATCTATGAGTACCGCTAGATTTGAATTCATACGATTATTTTTAGTATTAAAACCGATTAAACGAGCAAGTGTAATGAGTGTTAAAGGTATAAACTGTAATGGATTAAGCAATAGGAAAGGGGGCTTATTGGGGTTGACACTCCAAACGGCTACAAAATTTTATTTCAATTCAGCGCTTTCTTATAAATCACTCCTCGTTATTATAAGATAACTTCCTCAATTAGGTTTTCTAATCCATGAAGAATAATTAAATTAAACAATTCAAACACAGAATGTTCTTTATGAAAACTTTACAACTACTAATTATAGTATTAGCCATATCAATCTTAAACCTTTCACCTATCGAAGCACAGCTATTGATTGAAGACTTTGAAGACGGCAATACCACCAATACCTTGGGTGGCTATTGGTATATTTTTAACGACAACTCATCAGGAGGGAAAAGTAGGTTACAACAAAACCCCTGGCAAAAGACCGCTTTTGTTACTTCAGGAGGTTATGAATCGCTTGGCATGTTAGAGGCAAATGTGATCTTGGAAAAAGCAGGTTATCAATGGGGCCCCTATTATGCTTTTGCTACTTCTATCGAAAAGTCTGCTTCAGTAAACCCGAAGAAGTATGCAGGTATTTCGTATTGGCATAAAGGAGTAGCTCATACTTTTCGAGTAGATATTCCAGAGGTAAAAGATTACGACAACCATCAAATAAGTGTGCCAGCAAGCGATGCATGGACTAAAGTAACTATCGATTTTTCAATGCTTACCCAAGGGGGGTGGGGTAAAAAAGTGGAGCTTAACCTCGACAACTCCGTTAAACTTGTTTGGAATTTAAACGAAGAGTCAGGTAATTTTCAGATTGACAAAATCCAATTCGTTGAAGAGATTACCTATAAAAAACAGCACAACATGGAAATTCGACCAGCAGAAATTCCAGCACCTGAAAAAGTATTAGGTGACGTGAATACACCATTAAATTCACTAGCACAAAAATACCTGACCAAAGGAATGAACTTCGCTAGTTGGGGAGAAGCTGATAAAATTAAATCCGCAGATCCTGCCACATGGAAATACAATGAAGCCACTATTAAGAAACAGGCAGAGCAAGGTATCTTAGGTATTCGACTTCCTATTGACTTTGATTTATATATTGTCGACAGACAAAATGTTTTAAACGGTTCAAATAAAAACATAGTAATTGAACCCTTGCTTTACACCATTTTAGATTCAATGAATGTTTGGACAAAGCGCCATGGCTTATCCTTAACTATTGATTATCATGCTTATGATGGCACATATAATCGTTCAGCTTCAAAGAACCCAGTGTTTAAACAAGCGATGGCATCCTTATGGCGAGTGATGGCGGAGCATTTCAAAGATGAAAAACGCGAAGACTTGTTCTTTGAGTTAACCAATGAACCCAACTTAAGTCTACCAGATGGAGAAGTCATCGACCAAGTCGACTGGACGTCTTTAGCACAGATGATGATTGACTCTATACGGAAAGTCGATAAAACCCGGCCGATTATATTTGGTGATACTGAATGGTACAGTTTGGATGAGTTGATAAAGAACAAACCATTTACAGATCAATACATAATCTATTGTTTTCATATGTATGATCCATTTGTGTTCACACACCAGGGGGCTTCATGGGCTAAAATGGGTACCATGAAAAACATACCTTTCCCATATTCGATGGAAGAATGGTCCACAGAATATCGCGATTTTGGGGTAACAGTGGGAACCCCTCAGTGGGTAAAAGACCAAATGAAAACCTACTATAAAGAAGGAAACAAACAACACATCAAAAACCGATTAGTAAAAGTAAAAAACTGGGCATTTTTGCATAAAGTACCTTTAATCTGCAATGAATGGGGTGCATATCCGAAAAGTGCTGAACTTGAAGATTTAAATGCTTATTTTAAAACGATGGGTGAGATTTTCCAAGAAATGGATATCGCATGGCAAGTTTGGTTTGGGATCATGGATAATGATAACATTCTATTGCCTGGAATGGCTGAGGCGCTTGATTTAAAGCCCAAGAAATAAATGAAAGCCAAAAGCTCTAACACGTTAAGATTTAAACTGACTGAATTGTTTTCTTAAAGAATTATGTCTGTGCAAATCTGAATACATCGTGTAGATTTTTTTACTCAGATGAATTTGTGTGTGATGTTCAATGAGTTCATTTTCAATGCATAATGTTTTTAGTGCGTTCTTTGCCTATCAATAAAATGAGTCCAATCTTCTAGTTGAAATTCTAAAAAAAAGGAAATTTCTAAGAGTTAAATAGGGATTCCTCTTTCGAGGATTGAGTAGAGTAGAAAAGCGAACGAAGTAAGGAACAACTTTCAATAATTTAATTTAAGAAAATGAAAAAAGGATTAGCATTAACAATGGTCATTTTAGGAGGATCTGCTTTGGTATATGGCGTAATCGCTATGTTCACAGGGAAGGTTTCCGCTTCTCCGACTTGGATTGCTACCATTTTAGGGCTAGTGTTTTTTAGTTCAGGAATAGGTCTCTTGAAAAATACAGCAGGATAAACACTTTAAGCTATTCTTTATGCTTCTCTTGAAATACTATTTTCAATGAGGACATTAAATGATTTAAAAAAGTTCACTAGTTTATTTTCAGTTTCTTGTTCTTTAAATTGTCCATAGTTATCCATTTTTCCTTTGATGCCTTGAATTAAAAGTGTTGTCTCATCAGTAAAATTAGCCTCTAATGTTTTCATTATTAACTTCAGCTCTTCGTGTCCTTTTTTACCACTAGCAGCAGCCGTAATAAGTCCCATCGGCTTGCCCGAAAAGACAGTTGTTGAAACACACCATTCAATTACATTTTTTAGTCCACTCGGTATACTAAAAACATATTCAGGTGTACAAATTATTATTCCATCAGCATTGTTTATTAGCTTTCTAAGCTCGATAATTTTTTTTGGAACATTCTCACTTGTTAGTTCAGTCTTAAAGTGAGGTAACTCAGTTAAGTCATCCAAAATATTCAACTCAATCCGGTTCTTTGCTATTAGTGCTATAGATTTTAATATGGCAAGATTAGAAGAATTACTACTAGCACTTCCGTTTATGCCTACAATATTTAATTTTCCATTCATCATTTATATGTTATCAGACACCATTTTTTTGATTTTTATGGCTTTCTCAAAGTGGTTAAGTTGATGTTTCATTATCCACCATTCTGCAACTTCCATTAATAATTTGGGGTTATCATTTTTGTTCGAAAAAAAAGCATAAAACGAGAGCCCCACATTTTCTCCTTTCTTTTCGATTTTCTCAGTGCACACTGAAATTATTTTTTTAGCTATTTTATCATTCATCATTGTCTTGTTTGATAAATTAATTGGTTTTATATAGGTGTTGGATGAAATAAACTATTTAATAACAAATTAAAGTAAAACAGTTTTTAGCTAAAACAAAAAATAAAAGCACTTATTGAGTGATGCGATGGGCTTATTTAGTCGTTAGTGCTTTTTTCAATTCTGAATCATTTGCATGCACTGTCTTGGCTAAAATTATTTTTCCTTTTTCATCGAGTACTATATAACGAGGTATCCAGTCGAGTTGAATATAATTCGTTAAGGCATTTTTCCATCCAATGTCTAGCCAATAATGTTCACCCTCAATTTCGAATGAAGTAATTCCTTTTTTCCATTTTATAGCGTCTTTATCTAACGATAAGAATACAAAAACCACATTTTCTTTATTTATTTTCTTTTGTAGTTTTTTAACTTCTGGCAAGCCTGCTAAGCAGTCCCTACACCACGAAGCCCAAAAGTCTATCAGAATTTTTTTGCCTTCGTATTTTTTAAGTATGGCGTCAAATGTGATTTTTTCTTCAGACAGAGTAGTCAGTGTTACCATTAATGCACTATCTGGAAAAGCTTGTTGGGTTAAATATTTAGGTGCTGGTGCATCTTGTCCATTGGAAAAATGTGAAAAAACTAAAAAAGTAAACAGGTAGAAGTGCTTAGTAATCATGTTATAGCTTTTTAAATGAAGATAGTTATTACGTGTGGTAGTATTTTATGAAATCTAAGCATATTCTAATAAAATTAAAGAGTGTTTTATTCGGTTTTTGTTATTTATCCAAAAAGTGGTTCCTTATGTAATGTGAATAGTTCTTTTTTGTTGCCTAATTTTTAATTGTTAAAGGTAACGAAGTGTTATTTATGTGGTTTTTAATAGGTTGTTTCTATGCGAAAAAAGTTAGTCAGAGGACAAACAAAAATAAAAGCCAATCTATAATTATATAATAATGAGTATACTATATGTGGATCAAAATATCGTATATGAAAACTATTACTAATGCTTACTTATTCTTTCTCTTATCGCTTTTAGCTAGCGGTACACAAGGGGTGAAAGCCCAAGAGTTGAATTTAAAAATTATGTCGTTCAATATTCAGCAGCCATACGGTGGTACAAACTGGGAAGGCCGTAAAGCGAATGCAGCATTAATTATAAATACAACTCAGGCTGATGTGATTGGGACACAGGAAGCTATTAACTCTCAGCGTGATTACCTTATCCAGCAAACAGGATACAAATGGTTTGGTACTGGTAGAGACGGGGGAGATTCTGGAGAAGGTTCATGGGTTTTTTATAGAGGTGACAAATATACGCTAGATCAAGCTAACTCCGGCAGCTTCTGGTTGTCTACTACTCCTTCGGTGCCTTCTCGGTTTGATGGTTCTTATAACCGAATTTGTACCTATGTTCGTTTGGTAGAAATAACTTCTGGAAAAGGTTTTTATATCTTTAATGCACATTTCCCTACACCAGATTTGTCTACAGCCCGAATGCAAAGTATGAAATTGCTAGTTCAGCGGATATCTAATCGTGCGATTAATGACCCAGTTTATATTACGGGTGACTTTAATTCTAATGAAGGTGATGCCGTTACACTTTGGATGAAAAATGGTGTTGACAACCCACTAAAGTGTCGTGATACGTATCGCGATGTTGACCCAAATGGAAGCGTTAATACTGGTTTTGGTACCAAGTTCGATTATATTTATTGTCCGAATGACCCAAACTACACGACTTCAGCTTCTTGGGTAGTGACTTCGCCAGAAGCATCGGACCATAGACCAATAGTTGCAGAAGTATCCTATTCATCAGGTGTTGTTGTTGAACCTAACCCGACAGCCATCCCAGGTAAATTAGAAGCAGAAAATTATTCATCCATGTCTGGTGTGCAACTGGAGGATACGGAAGACGAAGGTGGAGGTAAAAATATAGGGTTTTTAGATGCAGGAGATTGGGTGAAGTATAAAATAGATGTATCCGCTATCGGGGATTATAAGCTTGAGCTTCGTTCGGCTGGAGAGAGTGCTACTGGCTCTATTGATATCTATGTTGATAATACATATAAAAAATCAATTTCATTAACATCAAGCGGTGGGTGGCAACTATGGAAATCAACCATCGGGTCCTTAGAGTTAGATGAAGGAATTCACGAATTAAAAATTGAGATAAAAACAGGAGGGTTTAATTTAAATTGGATTCGTTTTTCCGAAAATACCCCCACTAATGACTTTCAAGTTAAAGTAGTTAGTGCCAATCTATGGCGACTGAACAACGATTGGGCAACTAGAAAACCCAATGTTGTAAGTTTAATTAACGGTGAATTACCTGATGTAGTAGGGATACAGGAAGGCGATGAAGGTAAACAAGCCGACTTGGCTGACGATTTATCAAACTATCAATTGGAAACCGGACCATGGAACGACCAATCCACTGCAATTTTATATCATTCAGGTAAAGTGTCTGTAGTAGAAACGGGTGTTTTTGGTTTCTCTTCTCAACCTGATAATAAGACGGTATCCGATTGGGGTGATGGTGCAGCGAATGGTTGGTTGAGGGTTTGTAACTGGGTGTTGTTTGAACAAATAGCTTCAGGAGGTCGATTTTATGTTTATAATACACATTTAGACGCCAACGGTTTCACGCCAAATGCTGGAGAATGGCGGTCAAAGGAAGTTCGTTTAATTACAGAACGTATTGCTTCAAGAACATATCAAGATTACCCATTTGTATTAGTGGGCGATTTGAATGGAGTAGAAAGTGAAGAGGCTATTACTTATTTGAAATCTGGTTTAGATAACCCTGTAAAAATGGTTGACACTTACAGAGTGAAACTACCTAACGGCCCAGGTGATTCCTTTGGATCAGTAAAATATGATTATATTATGGTTGAAAATACGACTAAAAATCAAGTGATCGATGCTAACATTATTTATCATAATCAGTATGGTTGGACCTCCGATCATAACCAAGTGTTTGCAACAATTAATTTTTTGAAAGAAGGTATCAATGTTCCTGTAATAACTAATGTGACCCATACGGAAATAAAACCAAAGCCATTGGAGTCAATATTGATTACTGCAAATGTTGTGGACGCAGAAGGTATTACTGAGGTAAAATTAAAGTGGGGTACATCAGTAGGTGTTTTCACTAATAGTCAGGTAATGAGTGCTTCGGGTGATGTTTATAGTGCTACTGTTGCTGGTCAAGTGGATAAAACTATGGTTTATTATCAGATAGAAGCTACAGATCTGGAAGGTAATACCACAACTTCATCAAGTTATTCAATCTTTATTTCTGAGGAAGCGTTTGGACTATATGCCGATTACGATGTGGTTGATATAAGTTTTACAGGGTTTGGTGGTAGTACATTCCAAGAGGTTGATAACCCCTTTGTAACTGCGGGAAATACTAGTTCTCGGGTAGGTAAAACGGTTCAAGGAGCTGAAACTTGGGCAGGTATTTATTCACAATCTTTGACGAGTATTGACTTTGAGTCAACACCAATTTTTAAAATAAAAGTATATGGACCAAAGACAGGTAACTTATTAATAAAATTTGAGGATGAATCAGACGAAGATGTGTTTTATAATGAATCTGTGCCACTCACCGAAGTCAATCAATGGACTGAAATTTCGTTAAATTTAAGCGGTGTAACCTCTGGACTTTATGAAAAACTTGTTCTTTTCTTTGATTACGATAATGATGCAGAAGACACCTATTATTTCGATGATTTAAGATTAGAAAGTATTATAACAGATATTGAGTTAAAGGCTTCTGAAAACACACAGGTTTCTTTTGTACCGAACCCTGCCAAGGAAAGAATTCACTTTTCTGAGAAGTGCGATTGGGTCATCTATTCAACTTCTGGTATTCGTTTATTACATGGTGAAGAGTCAAGCGAAGCAACAGTCGGTGATTTATTACCTGGTATGTATATTATTCAAATTGATCAAGAGATGCATCGTTTGGTGGTTCAATAAGGGAACAACATCTTACAATAGCGGTAGTAGCTTATTTTTTTACCGCTATTGTTTTTTCCAAGTTTTCTGGCACGAAATATTCGGTCAAAAAACCATGGATTTAATTGAAGGAGATTTGTCGTAAAGTTATAAGTGTTAGTTGTTGAACTTTAATTTTATATGTTTGTTTAAAGTGCGTACAACCCTATTTTTCTTTAAAAAAAGAAAAAACTAAAAAGATTGAATGTCACTTTTTAGTGATTAGATTCACACAAAAATTAAAGTATATCAATCATGAAAATTTTTCAATGTGGCCATTGCCAGCACCCGTTATTTTTTGAAAGTAGGAAATGTGAAAATTGTGGTCACATTTGTGGTTATAGGGACTCTGATCGAAAAATGCTAACCTTTGATTCAAATCAAAATCAGCTTATTTCCGATCGTGAACAATTACACTATAAATATTGTAAAAATGAAGCCTATGGTGTTTGTAACTGGTTACTTGATAAAAATGATCCTAAAGATTTTTGTAGCGCATGTCAACTTAATCGAACAATACCTAACTTATCTGATAATAAGAATTTTCCTAAGTGGCAAAATTTAGAAGTTGCTAAACACCGGTTGATTTATCAACTTCAAAAGATTGGATTGCCATTGCCTAACAAGATGGATAATAAAAATGGAATGTGTTTTGATTTTGTATCGAAAGAACATGATCCTACCATCATGACTGGGCATGCTAATGGTGTAATTACAATTTTGTTAAGTGAAGCCGACTCCGTGCTGCGAGAACAAATGAGGAAACAGCTGTTAGAGCCCTATCGAACTTTAATTGGACATTTACGCCATGAAGTTGGTCATTATTTTTGGGAAAGATTAGTGTTTACAAATCAGAAAGTATTACAAGATTTCAGAGTTGTTTTTGGAGACGAGCAGCAGGATTATAGTGTGGCATTACAAAAATATTATCGAGAAGGAGCAATACCTAGTTGGAATGAATCCTTTATCAGTAAATACGCAACTTCTCACCCATGGGAGGATTGGGCGGAAACATGGGCACATTATCTACACATTATGGACATGGTAGAGACTTCTCATTTTTTTGGTTTACAAGTACAATCAACAGATATTAATGATGGCATGTCAACGGTAGTGACTTTTGACCCTTACACGATGTTTGATTTTGAGATCATTGTTAAAACTTGCGTCCCCCTTTCATATGCAGTGAATAGTATCAACCGAGCTATGGGTATTCCCGATGTTTATCCTTTTGTGATTTCAGAGCCTGTAATTCGTAAACTAAAGTTTATTCATGAACTTCTTTTATCAAATAGATAAAAAACCTTCTCATAAAAAAAATCACTATTGATGTTATTCGTTAATTTGATTACATATGTTTTTTATTGAAAATCGGGTATTTCATCTAATCTTACATAAGGAAAACTCGCTAAAAAATTTAGGCCATAATAGGTGTTAAGTCCTGCAATTCCTGCACAAGCATAGGCCGATAAATCTATCTGACCTAGTTCATTTATTATTTCATTTGGTAGCACGATGAGTTCAATAGAACCAATAACAAAAAGACAGCCATTGGGTAGAGGTATGTTTTCAATATGCTTCATACCAATTTTTACACTGCTCTGCTTAACAAATGGAGCATGAAAATCAGCAATAAACTCTTTCTCTAAGTTCATTTTTTCAAATTCAGAATCTCCATGATCAAGCTTAGCAGAAGTATAATGAGCTTTTTTGATAAACGATTCAGATACGTGATTTATGCTATAATAACCCGTTTCTTGGATATTTATATATGTGTCTCGTGGTGATGAATTTTGTGGACGCATGATAAAACCTATTTGCGCAGGATTTGAACCTAAATGTACAATAGATGAGAAAATAGCAACATTATCTTTTTGGTTTAATGATTGAGTTCCTATAAGGTTTGCAGGTTTTATTCCTGTTATGGAGTTGATTAAGTTGAGCTTGTATTTATAATCTAACGCTTCGATGGTCTCTTTATTCAATTGCATTTTTTAATTGTTAATATTTTTATGTGTCCTTTTTAAGGCAGTTGCATCACATTTAAAGTTCCTTCTTACATTTTTTCCAAAAGGAAAAAAAGGATGGGTAATATCCTGTTACACTGCTAATCCACTCCCGAGGCTCTTCTTGACCTTGGTAATGTTTAGTAGTAGGATGCTCTTTATAAATAATTTTGTTGTTGAGTTGTTTAGCTAGTTGTGCAAATTCACCAGTATATAGTTGTACTCCTTGAATATTATTAGTCAAAGAAATAGCGAAGTTAAGACACTTTTGACTTACTGGGTTTTCTTTAAAAAAAGAAGGTTCCAACAAAAAAATTCGCTGAACATCTTTATTTATGTACCAATATGGGTCAATGTTATAGTAGTTATAGATTAGTGTTGGTTTATTTGGGTTTATTAAAGCTTCTTTTTTTTCAGGAAGCACAGTCTCTAAGTCGAAAACGATGGTTTCTTTAAGAGTATTTGGTACTTGAAGGTTTTCAAACTCACTGTAGTCAATATCTAAAAAAGTTTCTTTTTGTGTGCTTTGGAAGAAGTTGTTAATGTTTTCCTGATTAGCTACATATTTTTTATTAGCAAATGCACCAGCTACCCACTGCCAACTTAAAAAATTGCTTGCTAAATCACCATCTAACAAATGGCTATACATCCATTTTGCAGGGGCTAACCAATGAGATTGAGCAATGTTGCAACAGATGGAAGCGACATACATGCGCATGTGGTTGTGCATATATCCTGTTTTGTAGAGTTCTCTAATCGCTTCATCAACCGCTTTAATGCCTGTTTCAGCATTTACTACAGCTTGAGGAATTTCATAATTAGAAATGGGCGTTTGCTTATTTTTCAAATCCCGTTTAATCGCTTCTTTTTTTTCAATCCATACCTGTTGCCAATAATCTCTCCAGGCTAATTCTTGAATAAGTTTTTCTATTTTGTACCACGGTAGGTCTAATGTTTTAAGGTGTTGATAAACACCTTTAGTTGAAATTACTCCTCGTGAAAGGTAAGGACCAAGATGGGTAACTGCCCCATTTTTGTAATTTCTTGTGGAAGCATATTTTTCAGGTTCAATATTTTGAATCTTTTGCTCAATCGCTTCTATGGCTGTAGGAAAGTCTATCGTTTTGAAATTTTATTTGATGAAATATTCTTTTGTCGTGAAGATTTAAAACGTGTAACATCAATACATCTCTTTTTTTGATGTTTCTGGCTTACACCACTATTAACACGTTTACGCCATAACATGAATGAACTTCGTTTCAGTTGATTTCTCATTATTTTAATCACCTCAGATTCTGTCAGGCCAAACTGAACTTCTATCGCTTCGAATGGAGTTCTATCTTCCCAAGCCATCTCAATAATTCTATCTGTTTCGAGATTTTCCATATAAAAAAGAGTGGTAATATTTATTTTATTTACTCTTAAGTCTAACCAAAAAACAGTTAGTTCTAGAGAATGTTTTTATTCATCATCTCTTTGAGAATAAAAGAAATAATCGATGGCTGAATAAATACCGATAATATTATCAATATTTTTTTAAAAATAATTATTTCAATTTTGTTTGATTGTTAGGTAGTTTTGTAGTTAGGATTCAAAAGGAGCTATCAGCGCTATATTTATGATTTTTTTATAATTTTAAAAGATACAATTTCCACAATCTGTCTATATAAAACACGTTTGTATTGTCCCGCAATTAGGAAATCAGCCTACATCTTTTTTGGCTCTTCAATAATTGCACTCTGAATGGACAAACCTTCTGAGTCAACGCCTTTTTTCGTAAAGGTGTCAGCATAATCGTGAGGCTTACTGTGTTCTTTACTGAGCTTTTATGTTCTAGTTTCTGATGTGTCGGGAATAACATCATAGCCAACGAAACTAGGTTCTCGAGCAACAATATGCATAAGCCATAATTTAGAATTAAACACTTTAACTAGTTGAAATGCTTTATCTATTAATTGTATTTTCTCTTTATTAAAATCAATCGTAGTTAATATATTTTTCATTGTTAATTTTTTTTTAATTCATATTAATTAAAGGGGGAGCTTTTAAATAACTACGATCAATTCTATGATTGAGTAATACTTAATGTACCTTAAACTTTTAATTGTATAACACAAATCAGAAATAAAAAGAATCGATGAATATCTATCAACAAATTGAATCAAAAATAGTAGAAGCGAATAATATTCTTATCACCTCACATAAGTCTGCTGATGGAGACTCTGTTGGTAGCTCATTAGGTTTAATGCATTTTATAGAAAAGCTTGGAAAAAAAGCAGTTGTTTGTCATCCTGATCTTGCTCCAGAATTTTTGTTTTGGTTGGATGTTTCTTCAATTGTATTGATGACAGATCAACCAGAGGAAGTGAAAACACTTTTTGAAAAAGCTGATTTGATATTTTGTCTAGACTACAACGCAACCAATCGGATAGGTCCAGAGATGCAAGTTTTATTAGAGAATGCATCTTGCGATACAATAATGATAGACCACCACCTGAACCCCGAACCATTCCCCACATTTGTAGTCTCTGATACATCGGCTTCGTCAACCTCGCAGCTCATTATAGAGTTGATTGATCAATCTGGACACTTAGATTTATTGGACGAAAAAGTGGGCACTCCTCTTTATTTAGGTATTTTAACCGATACTGGCAGTTTTCGATTTCCGTCCGTTAAGCCACGAACACATGAACTATTGGCGAAACTATTAACAGCAGGCGTTCAACATCATTTAATTCATGAAGTATTAAGTGACAATAACACAGCTACACGATTGCGTTTGCAAGGTTATGCTATGAGTGAAAAATTAGAGGTCATGGATGATTACCAGGTAGCCATCATCTCCTTGACAAAGGAAGAATTAGAAAAGTATCTTTATCAGAAAGGAGATACTGATAATTTAGCGAACATGGCATTGTCTATTAAAGGGATGAAAGCTGTTATTGTGTTTACAGAGCGTGATGGTATTATAAAAATGTCGTTTCGATCTAAAGGTCAGAATAATCCTGTGAATGTACTTGCTGCGGAGCACTTTAGTGGTGGTGGACATGCAAATGCAGCAGGAGGGATGAGTGAGCTTTCAGTTCTGGAAACACTGGACAAGTTAAAAAGTGTCATACCAACTTATTTCTCCACTGTAGAATCAGGAACTTCTCAATAAAGTGTGGTAATAAACGTCCCATTTATTAGCTGATAGTAGCTTTGTTTTTAACAGCACATAAAAAAACCCAACTAACTAAATAGTCGGGTTTTTGTACCTGAGGCCGGAATCGAACCGGCACATCTTGCGATACACGAGTTTGAGTCGTGCGCGTCTACCAGTTCCGCCACTCAGGCATTATCCTTAAAACTGGGCTGCAAATCTAAGGTTAATTTTTAATTAAGGGCAAGAAATGAAACGGTTTTTAGTGCTTTTTTTTCTGATTTATTGATAAACAGGCTCTTGCATTAGATGGTGGATAAAATATCTTTGCTGGCTTTAGTGTCAGGTCAATTAAACTTATCTTTAAAGCATGAATAAATGTATTTTCCTTGATAGAGATGGTGTTATCAACAAAGACTATGTTGACTATGTGTATACCGTTGAAAAATTTGAGTTTATACCTGGGGTACCTCAGGCTTTACAGGCTTTTAAAGCAGCTGGCTACCTCTTAATTGTCATTACTAACCAATCGGGTATTGTAAAGGGGACCTACAAAAAGGAAGATGTATTTAAAGTGCATGAATACATTCAAGAACAAACTAATCATGTAATTGACGACATATTTTTAGCTCCTTATCATGAGAAATGGACTAACTCTTTAACACGAAAGCCAAACTCATTAATGCTAGAGAAGGCAATTGCCAAATACAATATTGATGTAAATCAGTCTTGGATGATAGGGGATAAGAAACGCGATTTAATTCCTGGGTGGAAACTAAATTTAAAAACTGCCATTGTTGGGGGAGAAAAAGAAAAAGAAGCTTCAATAGAAGCTTCTTCACTGCTGGAGGCCAGCAATATGATTTTAAGGAGTTAAATACCTTATATGTTCTCTTCAACTACGGTAGTTTCTACTTGTGGTTTCTCTGCTTTAACATACGTGGCACAAACGTGGTGTCTGTAACAAGATGAAGTTGCTAATAACATTGCTACTGCCGAAATAACTACTAATATCTTTTTCATTGGGTTTTATTTTTTTTCGAACCTAAATATAGCCACAAAAAAGAAAAATCGTAAAGCTTTTCTTAAGTTTTTGCTCAAAATGTTGAAATTCGCGTTGAGGAACATATTCTACAGGACGAAAACCCTTCTAATTGTACATATAATTTTTAAAGGTGTAATTCTCTTTAATATTTACAATCTTTGCACTTTGTAAAAAATAAGTGATCAAAATAGATGAGTCTGGAGTTACAGTTAGCTGAAGTTGTTGCGGATATTTTAAAATCAAACTATAAACTAGCCATTTCAGCTGGTGAAATTAGCTTTTCACCTACGAAAAAAGAGTTTAAAGGTACATTTACATTTATGACTTTTCCTTTTGCAGGGCGATTAAAAGAAAATCCCGAAGCTCTTGGCAAAGCAATTGGTGAAGCCGTTGTAAAAATGGTACCAGCTGTTGCTGACTTTAATGTGGTGAAAGGGTTTCTCAATTTTGAGTTAGAGGAAAGTTATTGGCGCAAGTTGTTGTATGATTTGAATGCTGTTCAAATGGGTAAAACAACCTTAGGAAGGAAAGAAAAGGTCATGGTGGAATATTCATCACCAAACACCAATAAACCCTTGCATTTAGGCCATTTACGAAACAATTTTTTGGGATTTTCTTTATCTGCAATATTAAAAGCTAATGACTTTGATGTAGTGAAAGCCAACCTCATCAACGATAGAGGTATTCACATTTGTAAATCGATGGTCGCCTATCAACTTTTTGGACATGATGAAACACCTGAATCACGTGGTATCAAAGGCGATCATTTGGTCGGAGAGTATTATGTGAAATTTGATCAGGAATATAAAAAGCAAATCGAACAATTAGTAGCCAAAGGGAAGTCGGAAGAACAGGCTAAAAAAACAGCGCCTATATTTTTAAAAGCACAAGATCTTCTATTAAAGTGGGAAGAAAATGATGCGGAAACCCGTGACTTGTGGGAGAAAATGAACAACTGGGTGTATGCAGGTTTTAACACAACTTACGAACTTATTGGTGTTGATTTTGACCAGTTTTATTATGAATCTAATACATATTTGCTAGGTAAAGATATTGTAAAACAAGGTCTAGAAAAGGGTGTTTTTGAGGTAGAGAAGGATAATTCAATTTGGGTAGATTTAACGCAAGATAAATTAGATAGAAAGCTTGTTCAGCGTGGTGATGGCACCTCCGTGTATATTACTCAAGACATGGGTACTGCTGATTTAAAATATGCTGATTATGGGATTTCTAAATCGATTTACGTTGTTGGAAATGAGCAGGATTATCACTTCATCGTATTAAAAAAGATTCTTCAAAAACTGGAACGTCCTTATGCAAATGGTATTTTCCATATGTCGTACGGCATGGTTGATTTACCTTCCGGTAAAATGAAATCACGGGAAGGAACTGTGGTCGATGCTGATGATTTGGTGAATGAAATGATTGAAACAGCTAAAGCACGCACACTAGAGTCTGGTAAAATTGATGGCTTTACTGAAGAAGAAGCTACAGAGCTTTACCGGGTTTTGGCGTTAGGTGCTTTAAAATATTTTATTTTGAAAGTAGACCCTAAAAAGCGGATGTTGTTTAATCCCGAAGAGTCCATCGAGTTTCAAGGTAACACAGGACCTTTTGTTCAGTACACTCATGCCCGAATTGCTGCTTTAGTGAGAAAAGCCAACGAAGATCAGTTGGATTATATCACACCAGTAGTGACTTATATACCGTCATCTTTAGAAGCTGATTTAATTAATTTACTTGCTCAATTTAATAAAAAAATAGCTGAAGCTGGCGAAAGCTATTCACCAGCAATAGTGGCAAACTATTGTTATGAGTTAGCAAAAACATTTAACAGTTTTTATGCCGAGCATCCTATCTTTAAAGCAACTGAAGAAGAGCAACGTTTTAGAATGACATTATCAGCAAAAGTAGCTGAGGTGATTAAAAAGGGAATGAGTTTATTAGGTATTGAAGTGCCAGAACGAATGTAATGAAGAATTGGATCGAGGCATTTAGGTTACGTACACTCCCATTAGCATTTTCATGCATTTTAATGGGTGCATTTTTGGCGATGAAAGAAAACCAGTATGATGGAGTGGTCTTAACCTTGTGTTTAATGACAACCTTATTTTTACAAATCCTGTCCAATTTAGCGAACGATTATGGCGACAGTGTACACGGGGCTGATAGCCTTACACGTGAAGGCCCTTCGCGAGCAGTGCAGAGCGGGAAAATTTCGCTTGCTTCCATGAAAACTGCACTGGTAATTTTTGCGGGATTATCATTGCTGAGCGGGTTAACTTTATTGTTTTTAGTCTTTGGATTACAGCAACTGTTTTTACTGCTCCTTTTCCTAGTTATCGGTCTTGGTGCTATTGGTGCTGCTATTAAATATACCGCGGGTAATAACCCTTATGGTTATGCAGGGTTGGGAGACGTCTCTGTGTTTTTATTCTTTGGTTTGGTGGGTGTGTTGGGAACAAATTATTTGTTTACACAGTCATTAAATTGGATTCACTTTCTTCCCGCAATTTCTTGTGGTGCTTTTGCAACTGGAGTGCTAAATGTCAATAACATTCGTGATATTGAATCGGATAAAGAAGCAGGCAAACGTTCAATCCCTGTACGGCTGGGTCGAAAAAAAGCACGGGTCTATCATCTTGTATTATTGAGCATGGGAATGATTTCCATGCTTGTATATACGGGCTTGAATTTTCGACATTATACTGATTTTCTCTTTGTGTTAGCTTTCCCATTATTTATAGTGAATGTATTAGCTGTTTTCAAAAAAAATGATGCGAAATCGCTGGATCCATATTTAAAGCAGTTGGCGTTAAGTACATTGCTTTTTGTGATCTTGTTTGGTTTAGGGCTTATATGGTCTTAGGTTGTCAAAATTAATTTGTCTAATGAAACTTGTCTACTTAACCGATTCCGATATTCCTTCACGCAGTGCCAATGCCTTGCATGTCATGAAAATGTGTGATGAATTAACCGATGCAGGTAATGAAGTCATTTTGATTTCTTTAATCAATAAAGGAAACATTGAACAAGGAGTCGCTGATATTTCTGCTTTTTATGGTGTGAAAAACAAGTTTAAAATCATTCGAATTCCTTATTTGACCACAAGGTTTAAGAAAGTTTATGCATTTCTAATTGCTTTAATAACTTGGTTTATAAAACCTGATGTCGCTTACGGACGAAATTTCCATGCAGTAAACTTCGCTGGTAAATTAGGTTTAAAAACTGTATATGAAGGTCATCATTTTTTTGCCGAAACAGCAAAGCCAAGCACGGTTATGAGTTTGGTGAAATACTTGAAAGATAAACACACCAAACTGATGGTAGTTACCTCACAATCGTTGTTGGATAGTTATCTAGAAAAATTTGAAGTAAAAATTCCGACATTGATCGTACATAATGGGGCGGATGCGGTGACAACTGCTCCTGCAAAACTTGGTATACATAAAGCGGATATGCTCAATGTAGGATATATGGGCCATTTATATACAGGAAAAGGAATGGAAATTATTAGTGAGTTAATAAAAAAATGTCCTTTTGCATTTTTTCATATTGTAGGAGGCACTGAAATAGATATTAACCGTTGGAAAGAAGTATTAAAAGCCTATTCCAACGTTCACTTCTATGGTTTTAAACCTCATGCAGCGACCGAAGCGTATCGCCAGGAAATGGATGTGTTAATTGCACCATACTTAGCAAATGTGACGGTAGTAGGGGGACACGTACTTAATGCCAAGTGGATGACACCCATAAAATTATTTGAATACATGGCCTCAGGCAAGGCGATTGTTTCCTCGAGTTTACCAGTGGCTAAGGAAGTGATTAACAATTGGGAAAATGGCGTGTTATGTGACTCAGAAAATATTGTGGAATGGATAGATGCACTAGAAAAATTAAATCACTCCGTAGAACTTCGGGAAGCGTTAGCTAAAAAAGCTTTGGAAACCTTTCAAAAAGACCTTTCTTGGAAGTCACGAGCTAAAAAAATCACACTTGCATTAGAGCATTATATCTGATATTTAAATGATACTCAGCAAAACAGGAATTGTTGTTGAGTGATCAAGTTTAAAAATTAATATCCTAATTTTACAACATGGAGTTTCTGTACATCAAAGCAGTACATATTATTTTTGTGGTGAGTTGGTTTGCTGGCTTGTTTTATATCGTGCGTTTGTTTGTTTACCATGCTGAGTCATTTGAAAAAAGTGATCAGGAGCGAGCCGTATTGCATCCGCAATATTCAATTATGGAAAAGCGATTAATGAATATTATCACCACGCCTGCCATGGTTTTAACCTTGTTTTCTGGTGGGTTAATGATTTATTTAAATCCCTATATGTTGGATACGTGGTTATATATCAAGTTGGGTTTAGTACTGGTTTTATTAGGTTATCATCACTACTGTATTAAAATAATGAAAGGGTTTATTGCTGGTAAGAAACCCATGTCAGGCACCCAATTGCGCTTATGGAATGAGGGGGCGACATTATTATTGGTCTCCATCGTGTTTTTAGTAGTATTGAAAAATACGCTGAGCATGGTTTGGGGCGTATTAGGTTTGATTCTGCTGGCGGTAGTGATGATGATAGCTATTAAATTGTACAAAAAAAGTAGAGAAAAATAACTAGCTATTTTAGTTTAAAGCCACATACCAATACATCATCAATTTGGAAATCAAAGTTTTCTCGCCAATTTTCAAATTCACTTTTTAGTGCTAACTTTTGTTTGTCTAAAGGATAATGCTGGATTTTAATAATTAACTTATACAGCTGTTTTGTAGAATATTTTTTTCTTTTAGGTCCACCAAATTGATCAGAAAATCCATCACTAAATAAATAAAAGGTATCATTTGATGAAAACTCCACAATGTGGTTTTCATAATCTGCAGTACTGTATATATCACCTATTGTCTTTCGTGTCCCTTTCAGGATAGTTGGTTTGTTATTGTGAATCAATAATAAAGGTCGTTTTGCTCCAGCAAACTCTAAGGTGTTGTAAGTAGTAGAAATAGCACAAATTGCGATGTCCATACCATCACTTACTGTATGTTTTTTTTCCTTTGCATTCAATGAGCTTATAATGGAGGTGTGTAAAATATTCAGTATTTCACTTGGTCGGGTAATGCCTTTTTCTTTAACAATAGATTTGAGTTGGTTAATAGCCAGCATGGTCATAAATCCTCCTGGTACACCGTGTCCAGTACAATCGCCAACGGCTACAATAATGATGTCATTAATTTGATCAAACCAATAGAAATCACCTCCGACAATGTCTTTCGGTCTACTAAAAATAAAGTGTTCTTGTAAATGATCCTTTAAAAAAGAGCGATCAGGTAGGTGTGCATTTTGAATGTCTCTGGCATAGGCAATACTAGATGTTAGGTGCTTGTTGTGACTATCAAGTTCTTTGGTTGCTTGCTCTATTTTATCATGAAGAATTCGTTCAGTTTCTTTATGTCTTTTTCTAATCCAGAATATTGTTCCAAAAAAAATAGATAACATGATTGAAAAAATGAATACATAAAACCACCATTCTTTCCAGATTGGCTTTTTAATTTTGATAATGAAAGGTGCTACTGACTCTAAAAATATATCACCATTATAAGCGATGACTCGTAGTTGATAGATACCTTCCTCCAGTTTGCTATAAATGGCGTACCCCGTTTTGTCGTACTCATGCCATTGTTCTTCATATCCATCTAACATGTAGGTGTAATGTACTTTTTCAGGGTGAGCTACATTTAGACCTCGAAAGTCAAACCGAATACGGTAAGAGTTATAAGGAAGTGTAATTACAGGTGCTATTTTATGTTCTTCATTGTTAATGGTTAACTGATAAAAATCAACCATAGGAGCTTGAAAAGGTGAAGCATCTTGGGTTCTGTCATATTTTACAATGCCAGACTTTGAGCCAAACCAAATTTCAGTGTTGGTTTTGTTTGTTGCTGCAGCGTGTAAATTAAAATCTACCCCTACTCCAGATTCTCGTGAATAGGTCTCTATGTGATTGTTTTCACGATTTACTTTACTTAAACCTCCTTTATGACTCACCCAAACGCTTTCATTTTTAATGGGAATGAGAGCATAACAGTAATTTGAAAATAAGCCTTTTTCAGTGTTATAATTTTCTATTGTTGAATCCGTAATTTGAAAAATACCATCACCTGATGTAGCTAACCACACAGACTTATCTTTTGCTTGCTGAATGTGGGTGATATTGATTAACTGAATGTTTGGGGGAAGTTTTTTTTCTGTAATTTTCAACTTTTCTAAAATAGAAACTACGCTACTTTTTGTTCCAATCCATAACCTGTTTTCTTTATCTTGTGTAATGGTGTTTATTACATTGTGCCGAAGTCCGTTTTGGGTAGAAAAGTGAGCAAGTTCTTCCCCTGATTTGTTAAGCCCGTATAAGCCATTATAAGTGGCAATCCAGATGGTGTCATTCATTACTTCTAGGTCATTTATCTTGTTTGATAATGGGTCTGTTGAATAATAAAATTGGGTGATTGATTGAGTGTATGCATTAAAAGAATAAACACCAGATTTTTCGGTACCAATCAAGATATTATCATTGATTTTTTCTAAAGCTGAAATAAGACTAAGTTGATTAAACGTAATTATTTCTTTATCTCCATTAATTGTATTGTTTTTGATTAATGACGTGCCAATGGCTGTCCATCGTGAAGAGTCATCAATAAAAACAGCCGTAACATTGTTGTTATCGACCTCACCGTTATCATGATAGAAAGTGAAAAAATCTTCTTGGAGTAAAACTAAACCATCACCATAAGTGCCCACCCAAATATTACCTTCGAAATCTTGAAAAGTTCGATAAATATAGTCACTATTTAATCCATTAGAGGTATTGTACTCAGCAACTCTAAAATAACTGTTAGATTCTTTTGAATAGTCAAGCTTAATAACACCACTGCCAAACGTAGCTATCCAAAGGTTGTTTTGGTAATCTAGTCTCATGTGATTAATGTTTTCATCTCCGTCTAAAAATGGAATGTTAGCTGGCGCGATTTCATAACTATTATTATTTTTTGTCAATCGTAACAAAAAATAGTTGTTCGAGGCAATTAGTAGCCCATCGTTAGTTTTACACGCGGTATTTAATATGCCTAAGGTATCATTTTGATAACTAAGGTTGTATTTATCTTTTTTTGTTCGGTAATAAGCAAAAAGTCCTTGAGTAGTATTTAATACCAATTGGTTATCAAATTGCACAGCATAATTTATGGTGATGTTTTCTTTTAAAGTTTTTTCGAATAGTAAGCTGGTTTTCTTTATCAAAAATGTAAAAACCACGTTGACTAACCACACAGATATCGGAGCCGAGTGGGATGATGTTTATAATTTTACTTGGACTTACTTGAAAAGATCTTTTTTTATTGATTTTAGTTTTAGTCAAGCACGAAATCGCACCATTATTATGCCCTATGAATAAGTTTTGTCCCGCTAGCTTGACATTCATTAATGAAGTTATCTTTTAAACCATCATCGGTTGTAAATGATATAAACTGATAACCATCAAAGCGAAATAAACCGTCCCCAGTACCCACCCACAAATAGCCTAAACTGTCTTGAGTTATGGAATTGATAAAGGGGTTTTTCAGACCTTGATTCGCATCGAAAGTTCTGAACTTATAGGTTTGAGCTATAGATAAGGAAAAGTGAATACACAAAAGTAGTAATACATGACTTTTAATTAATTTCATTCAGCGCTATTCAACTTTTATTTTTTTGTTCGTAGGACTATAAACTCCTATAGGTACAGAGAAAAAAGGCATCGATTCACCATATTGATTGGTAATATAAAAAACAACATTGTTGTTCGCGTAACCCTCTTTTTTACTTTTTATAAGTTGAAAATCAAGACAAGAGCCTTTTTCTTCTTCTTCTATAATGTGTTTACTTTGAGCCCAGTTTGCCTCTTGGGAGGTTCTGGCTTTTTCCCCAAGTT
Organism: uncultured Cytophagales bacterium; assembly: GCA_963815495.1. Lineage (GTDB taxonomy): Bacteria > Bacteroidota > Bacteroidia > Cytophagales > JAAEPT01 > CAWFGW01. The sequence continues at coordinate 420,505 of CAWFGW010000007.1, read as the reverse complement.
TGTTGATTGAATAGATGACTATGGCCCCATCATTATCCCAGTCAAAATTATTTTGTTTAACAGAAATCACATTTTGATCAATATAGGGGTAAATATGGGAAACAGTTCCAGGGGTATCATGTAAACGTACTGAGTATTCATAGGTAAAGGCATTTCCATTTACAATAGGTATGTTGGAATTGTGCGAACTGGTAAGGAAATATTGGTATAAATTACCATCGTTACCACTTATTCCTTCAGCTATTAACTTAAACATATAAGAATCAAACTCAGCTATATATTCGCCTTCACTCGGGTTTAAAGGGCCAATAGTGTACCACTTGTTATCATATTCAGTACTTGTAGTAAATGATTTTGAGTAAATAAGGTTTCCACTTTTATAATTTCCTTTGGGATCTTGTCCTTTTGCATCTGCATTAGAAAATGCCTCTGGTCCACCATATAAATTAAAAGTAGTTTTTGTATTCGCTATCCCAATGAGTTCATCATTTTTACCTCCAGTTTCTGGATCAAAAACTCGAATAAAAAAGGGTTTATTATATTCTTTTGGTATTCGAAAGAAAAAGGTCTGCGAAAAATCGTCATCACCATATTCAAGCTTTGCATCTTTTCCAAAGGTGACTAAAAACGGGATGTTTTCTTCTACACCAGGAATTAATTGTGCTCTCATATTTTGAGATGCCAGAAGGATAAATAAGAGAAAAAGGTGCTTGATTCTATTCATTATTTTATACTAATAGTGATTCTCTTTGGTGTATATTTCGTTGGAGAAGTTGATATTTTTAAATTATGAATAAAACGGATTTGTTCTTTAGAAACCCCATTTTCAATTAAAAATTGCTCAATTTTTTCGGTGATTAATTTATTTGTTTTGTTTGAAGAATAATCAATTTCTTTAATGGTGATTAATGATTCTGAGGTGTTGAAATTTGAAATTAAGGTATTTATCGCGGCAATATGCTCTCTAGCTAAATCTAGTATCATTATGATTAAAAATTAACTCTATCATCTGATTAGTTTGAATGGTGTCTTTGTTTTGGTTGACAATCACTTTTTTTAAAGTACAAAAGGCTGAATCTTTTTGAGTATAATTGGGAATTCCTTCCAGAGTTAAATAGATGTTTTCCTATTTCTTTAAATTCGTAAGTAGCTGATTTTTCATGACCTATTATTAATATCATCTATAGTCCATATTGGAGATTCTTTTTTTAAAGTATTAATAGTGTTTTTGTAGGTAATGGTGATTGGTTCAAACTGTTTGATGCTATCTGGTAAAATAATTGAAAGAGTATACTTTGGCTTTATCTCTAAGCTATATAGTGCTACATCAAGGTACTCAATACCAGAAAGTGTATCAATATAATCCAAGTGAATTTGATAATTGCCAGAAGTAAGGTAGCAGTATCGTACAGATTTACCCCATGCAGTATATCCATTTCCCATTCTCCAACGATATTTTATTGGAGCATCTGCTTGTGTAGGTGGGTTTTCTTCACTAAAAGTATAACAAAGTCGGGGAGGAGTAACTTCCATACAATTGTCTTCTGTCAGGAATAACAGCCTTGACGATAGTACTTGTTGGATTCTCTTTTGATGTTAAATGATTTTTTTTAGAAAAAGCGGTTTCGTAATTCCCCAACAAGAAGAGAGAAGTTATGATGAAAAGATATGACGAAAAATCACGGTTCATTAGTTTTAAATATAACCTAAAAAAGGGTCAACTAAAATGGAAAGCAAAAATTTACCTATTTAGGCGCGAATAGATGTTTCTAAAAATGAATATATGATTAGTTTTCTTTAGCCTTAGGATTGTAATTGGTAAACACGCTTAACCATATAATTCGCGACCAACGTAAATTAAGAGGCGCAAAAAGCACGGCAATGATAATGCCTGCAAATGACATAGTACTTGGTTCTGGATCTTCAAACAATACTAATGAAGCAACAAAAACACCTATGACAATAGCAACCGAAAAGGCATAACTTACATACATGGCTCCTGTGTAAAAAGAAGGTTCAGGTTCAAAATCTAACCCACAAGTATGACAATTTTTATGGATAGAATAAACTTTATTGAGTTTATATGGATTACGCTCAGTAAATATTTTAGACTCTTGACATCTTGGACATACCCCCCGAATAATTCCGTATAATTTATCACCTTTTTTCACGTTGCGAAAATACTATTAAAATTCATTAGCATAAAAAAAATAAATAATGATAGTTTTGAGCTTTGATAGCGAAGTTGATATATGCAGTTTGTCGTAAGAATTTTCATTCTTTTATTTTTATCCAGTCTTTGTCGATTGCTGTTTTATGCATTCAATTATCAGTATTTTCCATCTGCAAGCATTATTGACTTTATCTATGGTGTTCGTTTTGATATTTCAATAGATTTGTTGGATGAGTTTTCCACTGATTCTTTTTTCAGCGTTAATAGCAATCAAACCCATTACAATCGATCGCTGCTAATATTGCTAGGTATTATTATTTGGCTGTCGTATTATTAATTATCTGTCTCAATTTTACAGACATGGGTTTTTATCCCTTTGTATATAAGCGATTAACAGCAGACTCGGCAGGGGTTGCCTCTGATGGTAATGATTTTATAAACTACCTTATTCCCTTAATTATCGATTTTTGGTATTTGTTTTTGATAGGTTTAGGCGGTTTTGCTTTTTTTGTCAAGTTTGAAAAAAAGTTTGTTTTTCCTTTGCCCACCTGGGAGAAATGGCGTGTACTAATTTATTTACCACTAATAGGTCTCTTTGTCTTAGGAGCCAGAGGAGGGTGGCAATTAAAGCCAATAACGCTAATTGATGCTTCATTGGGAGTGCCTCCTGAAAACACCTCATTAGTCTTAAACACCCCATTTACGTTGTTCACGACTTTATATGCTGGTTCAGAAATAGCGATGGATGTCATGGATTCAGAAGCGGCAAAAACTATTTTCTCAATTGACAAATCGATTGAGGCAAAACGAAAAAGTCTCCAGAAAAATGTAGTAATCCTTATCATGGAGAGTTTTTCTAAAGAATATTTAGAAGATGGGTATATGCCATTTTTAGATTCACTAAAACAGCAGGGACTTTATTTCAATAATGCCATGGCAAATGGCAAACGATCTGTTGATGCCGTACCAGCAATTTTAGCGTCTATTCCCGATTTGCAATCGAGTTCATTTATCTACTCTAGTTATGCAAGTAATACCGTAAATAGTTTGCCAAGTGTGTTAAAAGACAAGGGTATACCACCTCGTTTTTTCACGGAGGACGAACAGGTACAATGGGCTTTGATAAATTTGCAGCCCTGGTAGGTATTGAACACTATTTTGGTGCAGAAGATTATCCTGATCAAAGTCAATTTGATGGTACTTGGGGCATTTATGATGAACCTTTTTTCCAGTTTATGGTTTCCGAATTGCGTAGTGTCAAAGAACCTTTTTTCTCTACCTTTTTTTCCTTGTCATCGCATCATCCCTTATAAAATACCTCAAAAAATATAAAGGTGTTTTCCCAAAAGGAAATTTACCAATTCATGAAAGTATTGGGTATGCTGATTATGCCTTAAAACGATTTTTTCTTAGCAGCTAAAAATGAGTCATGGTATAACAACACCTTGTTTGTGCTAATGGCTGATCACACTTCCATTAGTAACAGCAGTTATTATAACAGTTCTTTAGGAATGTACCGCATTCCATTATTGTTTTTTGCACCTGGTGATTCGATAATTAAAAGGAGAACAGGAACGTAATTGCTCAGCAGTGTGATGTGTTTCCAACAGTCTTAAGTTACTTAGGGAGAAAGGAGAAAATAAAGTCATTTGGTAAAAACCTCTTCGGGGTAGTTGACTCAACCAAATATGTGCTAAATCGTTCTTCGGGTGTTTATTATTTGTATGGAAACGAAGGTGTTTATGAAGCGACCTTAGATGAATCGAAAGGATATTATTTATATACAGATTCACTGAAAGAAAATAATATGATTGATCAAAATGAAGTTGTCTCTAAATGGCATAAAGAAGTAAAAGCACGATATCAAGTTTACAAAGACGTGTTTTCTACTAATAGTTATTTATATAATAACTAATAAACCTGAATATAATCTAAATAAGATACCGCTGATTCCTTTGTGTTGTCAGAATCATTCATAAAACCGATAGTTGCCATCTTGGGAGGGTTTTTTCCAAAGGCTTTTTTATATATTTCTATAATGTTTTCTTTTTCAAGTACCCACTTTCCTAAGTTTTCTTCTCCAACTTCTACCAGATAGTTTCTACCTGAATCTTGGTAAGGGGTCACATAAATGTCTTTGCCTTGATCTTGATAACTTGACCAAACAAACCGTAAGGTACTATGAGGAGGCTCTTCTCCACCATAAAGAGCTTTTTTAGTGTTGTAGCTCATTTTTTCAAAATACCCCATTTTTTTATAGTCGTACTTAAAAAGCACATAGACCGCTAAGGGAAAATCATCACCTTCTTTTTTATGTAAGGTTGCTTTTTTAATGATGTTGTTTACTTGCCATTTCCACTCAATATTAGGGTGGTCGTATACATTAAACGTATTCTTATACAGCATAGCTGTTGCTGTAGCATTACTTGTTGATTTCAAAAAAGAATGATTGTTATCATTGGTGATGATTTCATATTTAGTATGGTCACTATGTCCAAAATCTATTTCTCTCCAGTTATCTAAGGAAGAAAATTGTTCGTTGATTATAAATACTTTTTCATTTGTAAATGAAAACAAGAGGAGTAAAACACTTAAAAGAGGTAGTAATAATTTTGCTTGGTTTTTCAATGAAATCGTCTTTAAAGTTCGTCTAATTTGATACAAAGATTATAATAATAGTCTGGATAATAAATAGCTTCTAATTATTTGATTGAATAGCCAAAACTATTCCAAAAAAGAAGTGCGTTTTTGAGGATAACTTTCATTTGTACACACTGGGAATACCTAATTATATTTATAGCTTTGTGCGTTTATAGAATTAGATGTTTGAACGAATAGGTAAAAAATTGCTCTTGTTGGTGTTTCAGCCAATAATCGACTTATTAATTAAGTTGAAAGTCACACCAAATATGATTACTACAGTGGGTTTGTTGTTAAACATTGTTGCTGCGGGAGTTTTTATTTATGGAGCAGAAAAACTAGAAAGATCTTCATTAACCATAGTTGGTTGGGGAGGTTTTTGGATTTTGATAGGTGGTTTGTTTGATGTGTTTGACGGTCAAGTAGCTCGAACAACGGGACAGTCTTCACAGTTTGGTGCTTTATATGATTCAGTACTCGATCGATATAGTGAGTTAGTGATGTTTTTTGGAATTTGTTTTTACCTAAGTTCACATAGTTATTTAAAAACTTCAATTGCTGGGTTTATTGCTTTAATTGGCTCTATCATGGTGAGTTATGTGCGGTCAAGAGCAGAGGGACTAGGAATTGAATGTAAAGTAGGCATGATGCAACGTCCCGCACGCGTAGTGTTGGTAGGTGCTGGAGCAATGTTTACAGGAATATTTTATCACTACTTCGGTGATTATAAATACTATATAGACGGCATGGAGAAACCTTTCTTTGAGCCAATGTTTATATTTGCAATACCAATTATATTGGTGGCCATTTTTGCTAATGTGACAGCTTTTCACAGGCTTTATCATTGCAAAGGCGAATTAGAGAAACAAGAAAAAAAATCAATTTAACAATGCCTAAGGAAACCAAAATCCAAGATGCGAAAGGGAAACTGGGAATATTAACTCCTGGTATGGGAGCAGTTTCTACCACTTTCATTGCTGGTGTAATAGCCATAAACAAAGGGTTAGCTGAGCCAATCGGTTCAGTTTCTCAAATGAACACCATTCGATTAGGCAAGCGAACAGACAACAGAAATCCTAAAATTAAGGATTTTGTTCCCTTGGCTAAATTAGAAGACTTAGTGTTTGGTGGTTGGGATGTGTACGAAGATAACGTATACGAAGCCGCTTCAAGTGCTAAAGTTTTAGATCAACGATTACTTGATCAAGTAAAACCTGAATTAGAAGCAATCAAGCCGATGAAGGCTGTTTTTGATAAAAGGTATGTGAAAAACTTAGACGGTACTCACTACAAAGAAGGTAAATCTAAAATGGATTTAGCTGAGCAATTAATTGCTGATATTGAGAACTTTAAAAAAGATAACGGTTGCGATAGATTAGCAATGGTGTGGTGTGGTTCTACTGAAATTTATATTGAAGAATCAGAAGTACATTCGACTGTGGAGAAATTTGAGGAAGGCTTGAGAAATAGCGATCCTTCTATTGCTCCAAGTATGATATATGTGTATGCAGCCTTGAAAACAGGTACTCCATTTGCTAATGGTGCTCCAAACTTATCATGTGATATTAGAGCAATGGTTGAGTTGGCTAAATTGACAAAAACACCAATTGCTGGTAAAGATTTTAAAACTGGTCAAACGTTGATGAAAACGATTCTTGCTCCAGGTTTAAAAGCAAGAGCTTTAGGAATTAGAGGTTGGTTCTCTACTAACATTCTTGGAAATAGAGATGGTGCTGTTTTAGATGATCCAGATAGCTTTAAAACGAAAGAAGTATCTAAGTTAAGTGTATTAGAAGAAATTTTAGAGCCAGACAAACATCCTGAGTTATATGGTAACTTATACCATAAAGTAAGAATTAACTATTACCCACCTCACGGTGATAACAAAGAAGGTTGGGATAACATTGACATCTTCGGATGGTTAGGTTATGGTATGCAAATCAAAATAGATTTCTTGTGTAGAGATTCTATCTTAGCAGCTCCAATTGTGTTAGACTTAGCGTTGTTTTTAGATTTAGCTAAAAGAGCTGAAATGAGTGGTATTCAAGAATGGTTATCATTTTACTTGAAGTCGCCACAGGCTGCTCCTGGGTTAAAACCACAACACGATATTTTCTTACAGTTGATGAAGTTAAAAAACACGTTGCGTTACATGCAAGGTGAAGAGTTGATACATCACTTAGGATTAGAGTATTACGATTAATTCGTATAACATTTATAGAATTGAGAAAAATCCTGACTTAACGGTCGGGATTTTTTTTGTTTATTTGCAGCATGAATTTCATTAATAAGTTTTTCGTAACCGCTTTTGGAGTAGGTTATTTGCCTTTAGCTCCAGGTACTTGGGGTTCAATAGTTGGTGCGTTACTTATTTGGGTAGCTACCTTACTTGACCCTTCATTTACTTTTTCATTTACCTTTATAGCGACTATTGTCGTGGTGTTTTTTTTAGGAGTATGGGGAAGCAAAGTAGTGGAAAAGGAGTGGGGTGAAGATCCTTCTCGTGTGGTGATTGATGAAGTAATTGGCGTTTGGATTGCGATGTTGTTTATTCCTTTTAGTTGGATTAACCTCTTTGCTGCTTTTGTATTGTTTCGTGTGTTTGATATTGCTAAACCGTTTGGCATCAGAAAAATGGAAGACACTGGAAGTGGCTGGGGAGTAATGTTAGACGATGTGTTAGCAGGTATCTATGCCAATGTATTTTGAATGTGGTACTTTATATTTTGATGTATCTTGAAATTAATTTAGAATTAATTCCATTCTAAGTTTTTTTCGTTCTGACCAATAATCAGCAGCAGGGAATTTTATTGCGGCTAGCTGAGTCATATCGCTTTCATCTAGAGTTATTGTATTGGCATACAAGTTTTGATCAAGCTGAGCAATGGTAGATGCTCCGCTCAACACGAATGCTGAAGGGAAGCTCTGCATGGCAAAGCGTAAGGCGATGGCATCAATTCCTACTTGGTGTTTTTTACTTAGAGCCTCTAAAGCCAGGTAAGCATAGTCATAATGAGGGTAATTTTTATTTCTGAAAATTCGCCCATTCGCTAAGGCTTCTTTAATGATGACTTGTTTTCCTCTCAATGCTTCTTTCGCCACTTCTAATGACTGATCAAAAATGTTAAAGGTGATTTGGTAGGAGTCAAACAGGGGTTCGCCATTCACTTCAATGTCGATTGCTTTCTGCAAGATTTCTAATTGATTTGCACCACTAGTAGTGATCCCAATGGTTAGTTGATGCTGTTGCTTGAGCTCATGAAGACGTTGGTGTATGGCGGTGTTATCCAAAATACCACTATCCAAGCGTAGCGGAGTGTACTTGATAATATTTCAGATAGGGGAGTAGAGCTTTACTTACCTGCCATTGTTCATTTAGTTTGGCTAACGAGTGTTCTTTAATTTCATGAACTTCAGCATCAGGATTAAAATCAGCAACATAGGTATAGCCCCACTTTGTACCGACTATTACTCCGTTTTGTGGTGCATTATTTAACCATTTGATTAACATGTCTTCCGCTAAACCATAACCTGGAGCCGTATCAAAATATCGTACTCCTTTGGCGTAAGCGAAATCTAACAGGTGTATACCTTTTGCTTCAAATTCGGATAAGTCTAAGTACTTTTTCTGCCTTTTCAGTTTTGATATTGATGTACTGTGGTCTGCCCAAGGCAGCGGTTCCCAATCCAAGTTGCATAGATAATTATGGTTATTTAAGCTTTATTTTAATGCGTCAATTTGCTTTGCTAATTTTATATCCAATTCAGTAATACCACCACTGTCGTGTGTAGTTAGAGTAATGTCTACCGTATTGTAAACGTTGCTCCATTCTGGGTGATGGTTCTTTTTTTCAGCAACCATTGCTACTCGGGTCATGAACGAAAATGCTGTAACAAAATCTTCAAACTTAAACGTTTGATGAATCGAGTTATCTTTTAATTTCCAATTGGATAAAGATCTCATTAAGAGCTTTGTCTATGTCTTCTTTAGTTAATTTTTCTGTTTTCATAGTTGTTGTTATTTATTGAATAAGCTTTAAAGCTAAAATTAATTTTAAAATAAGAGGTATTTTGTCTTTTGCTAACATCAATGCCTCTATTCATTATTCATTTTCACGATTAAATAGTTTTCACAGCTTCTTCAATCAAGGTATCTCCTGATACAATTTCAAAACTTGTATCACGTCCAATATCGTTAGATAATGATGCAACTAATGTTTTGGCAACATCGTCTCTGCTTATTGATCCCGTTTGTTCTCAGGTTGCTTGCTGCTTTAATTTTACCAGTCCCAGCTTCATTAGTTAAACTTCCTGGTCGAACAATGGAGTAGGGCAACAAACTCGCTTTCAAATATTCATCGGCATCGTGTTTAGCTTCCATATATTCTTTTAGATCACTCACTTGTTCGGGATGGTCAGCGCCCATGGAGCTCAACATGACAAACTTGCTGATATTGGCTTTTTTCCCAGCATTCATTAACTTTTTTGCACCTTCCTGATCTACTTCATGGACTTTTTTGCCCCCTGAACCTGCAGCAAAAATAACTTTGTCTACATCTTCAGCAACATCATCAATGTCTTCTTCGAGATCTCCCATGCGAGTATCGATACCTCTACTTGCAAATTCCGCTATTTGCTCTTGCTTTCTAATCATAGCAATCGGCTCATACTCATCTGAATCTTTTAATAGATCAATTATTTTTCTTCCCGTGGTACCCGTGGCACCTGCTACTAATACTTTTTCCATATTTAGTTTTTTGTGGTTTGACTAATTTTTGATTATTGAGGAACTATCCTCTAAATAATTAGTTCCTCAACAACCACGCCTAGGAAGGTGTTTTTGTGCAGATTTTAGTTCAGCATGCGATGAGTGACCTTCAACTCATTAATAAACTTTCTTTATTAAAATGAAATCAACTAATATAGTGTTTTGACTTCAGCTATATGTGGCTTTTTTTCCTCAATAATAAGCCCTTTACAAAATGTTTTATTAAAAAAATTACTTGAGCCAAATGCTGTATATGAGATAAAAGTTTATTTATTTAATAAAATCTGTTTAAGTTCTGAATCATCAGCTTGCACTGATTTAGGGAAAATTATTTTTCCTGTGGCGTCTAATGCCATAAAGCGAGGAATCCAATCCAAGTCGATGTAGTTAGTTAATTCATTATCTTGTCCCTTATGAAACCAATAATGCTCACCATCAATATCAAGTTTTTTAATCGCTGTTTTCCAGGTTTCATAATCTCTGTCAACGGATAAAAACACAACTTCCACATCTTTTTTTCTTATCTTCTTTTGAAGTTTTTTAATGTTCGGTAGCTCAGCACGAGAATCTGGACACCATGACGCCCAAAAAATCAAGAGTACTTTTTTCTCCTCATATTTTTTAAGAATGTCAGAGAAAATTATTTCGGTCGTTGGAGGTGGTCGTTAATTCCACATTTAGTGCACTATCGGGGAAATGTTGTTGCGATAAATACCCAGGTGCTGGGGAGGTTTGACTAAAACATAGATGAGAAAAATAGATTAAATAGGCGAGGAGAGGATATCTTAATAACATAGGAATATGTTTTTTAGTGAATACAATCGTGAATAATCTATTTTAGTATAAAAATTAAGCCGCTCTCATGTGTTTAACTTGAAATTGATGATAAGGACGATTTTTTATCACTCTACGTTAAGACATACCTTCGTATCTGGTACACTTATTATTTACTCGTTTTAAAATAAAGTAAAAGTCCGAAGAGCACATGATAATGCCAATGATTTCATTCATACGAGTTGTTCCTTTAGAAATATCCAAGCAAATAAAGCGGTGGTAAACGGAACAAAAGAAAGGTAGATGGATAACGTCATGGAGCCAATATGTTGAATCGCATAAAAGGTTAGCAGTAAAGCAATCACACTGACTAAAACGCCTTGATAAGAAGCTTGCAAGATAATATCCGCTAATGGAGAAGCGGGTATGCCACTGTCAATTGTGAGCCACCAAGGAATAAAAAGGAGGAAATTGATGATAGGAAGAAATGCTAATACATCGAGTGTAGTAAAGCCCCATCGTTTACCTAAAAAAAGGTAGCTGGAAAAAACGAATGAGGCACATAACAACATTAGCCAACCAAACCAGTTTTCGCATGATATTTCCAGGATTACCCATCATCACTATATTGGCCAGTAGTATAAATGCTATTGCTACCAGTCGTTGTTTCGAACTCTTTTCATTTAACAAGAGGAACGCCAACAACGCTCCGAAAACAGGCAACATTCCATTGACAATTACCCCAGCATTGGCAGCTCGCGTACTTTGTAACCCGTAAAATGAAAATATAGTGTAAGGAAACCCACAACCAAGAGCTACAATAATCGCTTTCCATAGGGTCAGTTTTTTCCAGTTATACCGTAAGGCAAAAGGTAGGGTGACAATTGAAGCGGTGCCAAAACGAATGATGGTTATGTCCTCTGGAGTTAAGCTACTTTGCACACCCACACGTGATAAGATAATCCACCCTGACCAAATTATAGTGATAAGAACTGCTCCAAGTGAGGCCTTTAAAACCGCATTATCGGAATGGGGGATTGATGTCATTATAATTGAAATTATTACACGCTTACAGCTACATTAACTGATAGCAGCATTATTATGTAGGGCTTGAGCTAAACCTAATGTAGGTGTTGCTTAATTAAAGTGCGATTTAATCTCGCCTAAAAATCTTTCAATTAAAAGTATCATATCAATGAGGTCTTGTTTTTCAGCATAAACACTGGTTTGGGACATAGTGTATTGCAATTGTTCCTCATACTTGTGTTTACTTTTGATGTATTTCTTAAGAATTTTGATATTGTCTTTTGTGTTAGGGACCCCTAGAGTTTCCAATGTTTTAGCTTTTTCGGCATTCAATGCACAGAAGGGTAGTAGTTCCATCATCGCCATCACTCTTGTGGTATAAATTCTAACTAACACGTCTTTGTTTAATTTTTCTAAGTCAGCAAAATTATGGTACATGTTTAACTGAGCTTCCTTTCCAATTAATCCTTCTTCTAAGGGATTATCTGATTTTTGAGAAAATCCCTTAGAAGTGATTAAAATGAATAAAATAAAGATGAGCGTTCTCATGGTTTTACTCCTTGACTCGTTATAAATCTAGACTAGTCTTTAACATTTGAGCAGACTTATTTGTATCCTTCCGATTTTTCAATGTCATGAATGATGTTTTCCATAAACAGGATACTCCAAATGATATTTCCTTTGTCTGCATAAGGGACAATATCTTTCAAAGTTTCCATTAAAGTCTCCATGTATTTCTCTTCGTTAGATACTTCTTTTTCTAAAAGACTCACATTATTCTTTGTTTGTGGAATTCCTAAGTCTTTCAATTGCGCACCCGCAGGTCTTCTGTTCAAGGCGATATAAGGAAGGATTTCAGTCACAACTTTTACTCGTTCTAAGTAGAGGTTAGTTAATTCTATTTTACCTAATTTCTCCAACTCAACTTCATTGTGATATTTTGAAATAGTTGATTTTGGACTCACAAAATTAACATCCTCTTTTATGGCGCTTGATGATGAAGTAGTTGTTTCAGTAGCCGGCTGTTGCGCAAATGCTGTAGAAACAAGGACTAGTAGAGTAAAAATTAGAGTAAATCTTTTCATGGTTAGTTAGTGTTATCAGTTTAAATACAATTTTAAAATTTAAATATTAAAATTTGTTTTAAAAAGCATACCGGCAAAAAAATATGCAGGTGATTGATGGGATGTTTGGAACTGGGCTTAGGGTCTCATAACTTTTAATTAGGGTAAGGTTATAGATCTGGATTGTTCGAGTTTTCTATGTGTATTTTGTTTTGGATTTATAACAATTAACTAGAACATTCACTAATGGTTGTTTTAGGTTAGGTATGACTATTATTTGTAAAATAAATTTAATTTTATTTGTCACTACTAATTTTATTTATCTTTGCTATCCTAAAAACTGACTTATGAAACTACTTAATATAATCATTTTTTGCAGTTGTTTATATACTTTAACATTTGCACAAAATTTTAGAATTTCAGGGAGCAATACCCATTCTGTAGCACTATGTAATGACGGTAGTGTTTATGCTTGGGGAGATAACTCCAAAGGCCAGTTGGGGATTAATCCTATCTCTAATATAGGTGGATCACCTTATCCTAATACATCATATGATACACCAAAATATGTAGGCGGACTAAGTGAAATTTCTAAAATAGATGCTGGTTCTGGTGCACATAGTTTGGCAGTAACATGCGAAGGAAAAGTATATGCTTGGGGAGCAAATGTAACAGGGCAGTTAGGAAACCCAATAGAAGCACCTTCAGATAATGTGACAAAAAGTGCCACTCCAGTTTTAGTACTAAGAGGGCAGGCACCAGATGTGAATGGTGATGGATATTTAGGAGATGTTAATTACGTTTCTGGTGGTAATGATGAATCATTTGCTGTTTTGAATGATGGTCGGTTAGTTGCTTGGGGACAAAATGATAGAGGACAACTGGGAAATGGAAATACTGTAAACCAGCCAACACCAGTATTTGTGTTGGCTGGAGAAACTTCTCATGGTCAAACGGCAGGTCAGCCACTTTTAAATGTGGTACAAGTTGAGGCAGGAGATGAAAACGGGTATGCACTTACTGCTGATGGTATTGTGTGGTCTTGGGGAGATAATGAGGGTGGAGGTAGTGGTGCTTCTTTAGGAAGAAATACTTTAGAAAATACTAAGGCATATCCTGTAATGATATATGATGAAACACATTTAACTAAAATAATAAGTATAACAGCGGGCGATCGTCATGTTTTGATGATTGATGAAAATGGTATCGTTTGGTCAATTGGGGGGGACTGGGGGCCAGGCCAACGAGGTATTTCACTAGCTTATGATTTTACTAATTACGCAGTTCAAGTTTCTGGAGGAGAATCAGGAGAAAAGTATTTAGGTGAAAGTGATCCAATCATTGAAATTGCTGCTGGTCAAGGACATTCTGTAGCAGTTTCTAAAAGTGGCTATGTATATTCATGGGGGGCAAATGGATTTTTTAATTGTGGAACAAGTTGCTCAAGCCCAGCAGGGCAATTGGGAATTGGAAATGCTACTAATTTATTTGTAAGCGGTGGAATGAATGAGTTACCCTTAAAAGCAAAGTATGCAGACGGTTCAACGATTACTAATGCGAAAAGTGTCTCTGCTGGAGATGCTTGGACTTTTGTAATAGCAGAGAAAGATAGAATATTTGTAACAGGGTGGAATAGAGAAGGTCAATTAGGTATAGGTAGTACAACTAATGCGACTCGTTTTATTGAATTAGATCTTGCAGCATTAGGCTGTGGTTTACCAACACTTTGTCCAAATTTTAATATTTCTGACTATAAAGTTTGCCCCCGTGATATAGTCAATTTCTATGATGGAGAGTTGCCTAGTGGTTTTAAAGCAACATGGGAAAAACCAGATGGAACCAAATCTGTAATTACTAATCCATGGTTTGTGGTAAATAATCCAAAAGATATTTCTTTTTCAGAAGTGGTTTCTTTTATTTATGAAACAGGAACCTATAAATTAACGGTAGAAGATGAAAGGACAAGAACACAAAGACATTGTGCCCCTTGTCCAGTTTTAGAAACAACCTCTTTTGTCGAGTTTTATCAAGCAAACTTCAATGACCCTGGCGATTTAACCTTTTGTGAGGAAGGAAATGTAAATGTAGAGGAAACTGGCTTAAACAGTATACAAATAAATGATTATAGCTGGTATTCTACTCTGGTAAGTGGTAAGCTCTTGGGGGAAACAGTGGATGAAGGTACTAACAATATTGATTTTTCTGATCATAGTATTTCAATGTTAGGAACATCTCCGAATCGTGTGGCTGAACTTTGGGTTGAAGACAAAAGTGCATTTACTACAGTCTTAGCAAAAACGGAAGAAATAGGAACTACTGGAAACTTAATTCCTACATCAGGAGACTATTCCAGATTGAATTTTGATGTTTTTACAACGTTGCAAGTAAATGCTATAGATGTTTATGTATCAGTATTTAATACAAATCAAATGAGTGTAGGTATCTTTCAAAAAGATGGAACACCTGTGGGCAATCTTAAAGCAACACCAAGTAATAACACTAATCAGAATCAGCGAATTACTTTTGATGGGAACATAATACTTAATTCAGGGAGTTATTATATTCAAGTAATATCAAACAATCCTGTGATATACCAAACCAATAGTGGTTCAGCTTTTTCAATATATGAGTATAACGGAAATGATTTAATCCGATTTACTTCAGTGGGTAATGAAAGCTTTGGTTTTCCAGGATATACAAATTGGAGTGTTATAGTTGGAAATGAATATGCTTGTGGAAGAGTTTTAGTTAAATTAGTTGAAGAATGTCCCACCCCTTGTAATAAGCCTATTTCAGTATTTGCTGACGCTGAAGGGTGTGATGGTGTTAATTTAACATTAAAAGGATCTTATGTAGAGGGTAGTAATGTGCCTACAAATATAATGTCTTATGTGTGGTATAAGCAAGGAAATACTCCTTTGAAAAGTAATTATGTTAACATTCTTAATGGCAGTGTAGGAGATTTGAATTTTAATCCTATAAAGCCAAATGATGAAGGTACTTGGGTGTTAAGAGTTGAAGATGGAAATAGTGGAGATGCTAATTGTTATACGGAAACAACTGTTGAAGTTGAACCTTTGGTGTGTACAACTATTACTGATGAAGTAGAAACAAATTTTAGTGTATATCCTAATCCAGCTTCAAGAACGCTTAGTTTTTCAGGGAAGTGTACTAATTTGAAAGTGTATAATTCTTTAGGGTTGGAAGTTTATTCGTCAGTAAAGGCATCTCAGTTGAATGTTCAAGACTGGGAAGTAGGTTTGTATTTCGTAAAATCAGATCAAGGTATTTATCCGTTTCAAGTTATAGAGTAAAACTACACAAAGTAAAAAACCCCAAATATATAATGTTTGGGGTTTATGCTATCTCTCATAGTGCAAGTTTCCACTTGTATTTTTTAGTTTTGGGTTTTGGCTTTGCTTTTACCTCCGTTCTAACCTAACTATATTTTCCACATGGTGGGTCATTGGAAACATGTCTACGGGTACTACCGCGGTTACTTTGTATTCCTCGTCCAAAGTTTGCAAATCTCTTGCCTGGGTTGCTGGGTTGCAGCTAATATAGATAATCCGTTGTGGCGCTGCTTCCATAATGACATCCAACACGGAGTCGTGCATGCCAGCACGTGGAGGGTCTGTGATGATAACGTCAGGCTTACCATGTTTAGCGACAAAAGCTTTATTTAATACATCTTTCATGTCACCAGCAAAAAATTGTGTGTTGGTGATGTTGTTGAGTTCACTGTTTACTTTAGCATCGTCAATAGCGGCTTCTATATATTCTACGCCAATAACTTTTTTTGCTTGATGTGCCACAAAATTAGCGATGGTACCTGCACCCGTATATAAGTCATAGACGACTTCTTCACCTGTTAATTCGGCTAGTTCAAATGCTTTTTTATATAATTGAAAAGCTTGTGCACTGTTGGTTTGATAAAACGAAGTAGGCCCCACTTTAAATTGGAGTTGTCCTGCTTTATCAGGAAAGTTCATTTTCTCCATCAAATAAGGTTTTCCTTTAACACAAACAGGAGAGAGGTCGCTGTAGCTATCGTTTTGTTTCGGGTTGATGATGTATAAGAGGGAAGTGATTTCTGGAAATTTGTTACCCAAGTGTTCCATCAGCGAAGAGATTTTTTCACTTTCTTCGAAGAAAATCACCATCACTAATAATTCACCTTCTTCGGTATTTCTAATCACTAAATTGCGAAGTAATCCTTCTTGGTTACGAATATGGAAAAAGGTTAAGTCATGACCCAGTGCATATGCTTTTATTTCGTCACGAATAGCATTGGGTAATGCCTCTGTCAGATAACACGTCTCTAAGTCAATGACATTGGCAAAACCACCTGGTACGTGAAAGCCCACACCTCTGCGATCAAATTGTTCATCACTGCGCAATTCTTCAATCGTTAACCAGCGCTGAGCGGTAAAAGTGAATTCCATTTTGTTGCGATAATGATAGGTCTTTTCGGAACCAATAATGGGGGAGATGCCCGAATGTTCTACTTTTGCAATGCGATCGATACAGTCCACCACTTGTTGGTGTTTATATTCGAGTTGTTTTTCGTAGGGAATGTGTTGCCATTTGCAACCACCACAAGTACCAAAATGTGGGCATGGTGGTGTAACGCGATCAGCTGATTTGGTTTTAATTTTTTCTACTACACCTTCAAAAAATTTACTTCGGGATTTGGTTACACGAATATCTACAACATCCCCTGGGGCAGTATAAGGAACAAAAATAACTTTGTCTTCTATTCTGCCTAAACTTTTACCCTCAGCAGCCATAGCGGTAATGGCTACATTTTCAAATACCTTGTTTTTATCTTTTCTTCTTCCCATTTAGCCGCAAAAGTAAAGTTTAAAGTTTCTTCTTCAAAGTTTATTTGAGATGAGATGTGTATACTGAGTAGCTAGATGTTAGACAAAAAGAAATAAGAAAATATGAAGACTAAAAATTATGGTGTTAATTCTCATATTATACTCCCTATTTTTCTTTTTAAAAATCTCAATACTAATATCTCAGTACTCATATCTCCCCAAAGCTTTGAACACTAAACTTAAATTCTTAAACTTCGGCAATGAAAGGGAAAGTGGTTATTGTAACAGGTGCATCTTCAGGGATTGGGAAGGCTTGTGCAGCGGTTTTTGGAGCTCATGGAGCAAGGGTGGTGATTACTGGAAGGAATGTACAAAAACTGCAAGAAGCAGCTGAAGAGTTGCTCGCGAAGGGCATAGAAGTGCTACCTGTATCTGCGGACGTTTCAAAAGAAGAGGATAATGCCAAAGTGATTGCTGACACGTTAAATGCGTATGGACGAATAGATGTGCTGATTAACAACGCAGGTATTTCTATGCGCGCTTTATTTAATGATTTAGATGTGTCGGTTATTAAACAGGTAATGGACATCAATTTTTATGGGACTGTCTATGCCACGAAAGCGGCTTTACCAGAAATTATCAAAAATAAAGGATCAATCATCGGGGTATCATCAATAGCAGGGTATCGCGGTTTACCTGCGCGAACGGGTTATTCAGCTTCTAAGTTTGCATTGCAAGGGTTTTTAGAAAGTATTCGAACGGAATTGTTACATACAGGAGTACATGTGCTTACGGCATGTCCAGGCTTTACTGCAAGCAATATTCGAAATACTGCTTTATCCAAAGACGGTTCAGCACAAAGCGAATCTCCGTTGAATGAAGGAAAAATAATGACCGCAGAAGAAGTAGCTGAAGCCATATACAAAGCGACTGTAAACCGCAAACGCGACTTGGTATTGACATCCCAAGGAAAGTTAACTGTGTTCTTGAACAAGTGGTTTCCGGGTTTTATGGATAAGATGGTGTTTAATCACTTTGCCAAAGAAAAGGATTCACCGTTGAAAGAGTAGTGAGTAGCTAGTACTAAGTACTAAGTATGAAGTACAAAGATTGGGAAGGTAAATAGACTTTTAAATATGAGATTGTTAGATATTAGAGGTTAGACTTTTTATTAGATTCTCTCTAAAATCACTTACTACTTACTTAAAACTTTACATAACTATCTTTCTACCTTCTACTTTAATCTCACTACTAACCACTAGCTACTCAATACTTACAACTTATCACTTAAAACCAAATACTCACGACTCAATACTCACTTAACCACATCCAATTGTCCTTTTTTCACAAACGCAGTTGTGTCGTTGTATTCCACGAGGTACCAATCGTCTTTTTTGCCCAGTACCGTTACTCGGTTTCCTTTATTTATTTTATCCACTAATTTTGAAGCAGAAGAAGGTTCAGTCATGAGCAATGAATTGGACTTGGAGACAATAGCCCGTTCAGGAAAAGGGTTAAAGTTGGCGAGGTAAAAAAGGCCACCTAGAAGCACAATGTCTAAAAAGATTAACCCGTACTGAGTTTTTTTATTACGCACTTTATAGAACAATATCAAAGCAGTAAGCAAAGCTGTTAGGGTGATGAGCATACTAATAGCTCCGGTTTTGTAGCTACTATAATAATTATAAAGTAAAGTGATATCTGAAGAAGTGTAGCCTGATAAGTCGTGCTTAGCCGCGAGCTCATCCATTTTAGTAGCAATGTCCTGTCGTGGATGCCAGTAGTGAAGATAGTTGAGATAATAAAGCGTTTTGGTGTAGTTACCTAGTCCTTCTTCGATGAAAGCGAGTTTCGTTAACATTTGAGGGGTGTACACTTTTTCGTAATTGAAGAGCGAGTCATAAAAAAAAAGTGCTTCAGTGTAATTTTTTTTCTTGAATAAGGAATCCGCTTGATTGAGAGCTACTTGAGGTGTGGTTTTAGCGCCAAAAAGCACGGTGAAACAGCAGTAAAAACAAAAAGTTGTCAATATTTTGTGCGTCATGATTTGCATTTAAAATTTATGATTGTACTTTTGCATCGCAATTAAGGGAACGCTCTTAATAAATGCAAACAAAAACAGGTTGATTCAGTAGCTCAGCTGGTAGAGCATATCCCTTTTAAGGATAGGGTCCTGGGTTCGAGCCCCAGCTGAATCACACATAAAACCTCAGAATAACCTCTGAGGTTTTTTTTATACACTAGATGTTATTAGAAGAGGGGGCGAGAAGTCTATCCCGAGTAGCGTAGAGAATCGGGAAGCCCCAGCTGAATCACACATAAAACCTCAGAATAACCTCTGAGGTTTTTTTTATACACTAGATGTTATTAGAAGAGGGGGCGAGAAGTCTATCCCGAGTAGCGTAGAGAATCGGGAAGCCCCAGCTGAATCACATACGAAACCTCAGATAATCTCTGAGGTTTTTTTATGCACTATAGATTGCTAGAACAAGGGGCGAGAAGCAAGGTCCCGAGTAGTTTACGGCTCGGGAAGAGCCCCAGCTGAATCACATACGAAACCTCAGATAATCTCTGAGGTTTTTTATGCACTTATAGATTGCTAGAACAAGGGGCGAGAAACAAGGGAATCACACAAGATATGAGCTAACTTTAGTTTTTATACGTTGTAAGCTCTCGATTTATTTTTTTGTTAAAAAAGAAGCATATTTATAGTTCTGTTTAAAACACAAATCTTAACACCGTAATCCTTTATGTTCCTTTCACAAAGAAAAAGCATCCTTACAGCTCTATTCGCACTAGTTACAATTATGAGTAATGGACAAGATCGCATTTTTGAAGGTTTTAACGATGCTGATCTCTCCAGTTGGGACTTTGGTGGCAACACCTTAGCAACGGTTACATCAGGACAGTTAGATTTAGACGTGGATGTAGTAGGGTATAATGGGTTGGAATTTTCATTCTTTGCAATTGATGTGCGACAAAACCCTGAGATTAAAATAAAGGTAACTAGCACGAAAGCCTTTACTATGCGAATAGATATGGGGGATCAATCAGGAAGGTATACCAATGCATCACCACGAACAGTGCTTGTAACAGCAGGAACAGCCTATTATACGTTCAATTTTGATGGATTTTTGGGGCAATCATTTCCTTCAAGCAATCAAGTCAATGCGGGAGAAATCAATAATATTCTGATTTTTTTTAATCCAGGAAACTCGTTTTCGGGCAGTGTCCAATTTGACGAATTGGAAATTGGAGTAGGTGGAGAATCTTCTTATATCACCGACCTGGGAATTCATATCAACCAAATCGGGTATGAGTTAAAAGGCGCTAAAAGTGTGGTGAAAGAGTCGTCAGATAGAAGCCTGATTTTTACAAAATTTGATATAATCAATGAAAATAATGAAATAGTATATACTGGTGTGGTGAACGACATTGAGGCTGTTTATGGTTGGCAAGGACGTTTTTTCTGGAAGATGGACTTTTCTGACTTTCAGGAAGAAGGAAGATATAGAATACTGTTGAATGGAAAAGCATCGTACCCCTTTGAAATAAAAGAGAACTTACTTTTTTCTACCACAGTATCTGATGTTATTGGATTTTTTAAGCAAATGAGAAATCTTGATGAGGGTGATCGTTCATTACCACTCAATGGAGGTGGAGGTAACGTGGATGTGTATGGTGGCTGGTGGGATGCTACAGGAGACCCAGGTAAACACATGTCTCATTTATCTTACGCTAACTATTTTAATCCACAGCAAATTCCTATGGTAGTTTGGTCTTTATTAAAGTCCTATGATTTAGCACGCAATTCATTTGCAAATGAAGCAGTAAATTTAAAAAGTGAAGCAGCTTGGGGAGCCGATTACATGGTAAGGCAATTGTCTCCAGAAGGATTTTTTTATTTAGCGATTTTTGATGATTGGGGGAATAGTACTAACCGTGAAGTCTGCGAGTGGGGTCAGCCAGGTGCTGATAATGGGCGAACAGCCAACTATCAATGTGCATTTAGAGAAGGAGGCGGTGTGGCCATTGCGGCATTGGCTCGCGCCTACTCTGAGGGGATTGTAGGAGAGTACGACTCTGATAAATATTTACAAACGGCTAAAACAGCTTATGCGCATTTGTTGGCACCAGGCAATGGTTATGCGACAAAAAATTTAGAATACTGTAACGACCACACGGAAAACATCATTGACAATTATTGTGCTTTATTGGCAGCAACCGCCTTGTATCAAGCGACCGATGAACAAGTGTATCTAGACGATGCATTAATATTTGCTGATCAGCTGATGGCAAAACAGCAGGCACAAGGTTGGTTAGCGGCAGACAATAATGGTAACCGTCCTTTCTACCATGCAGCAGAGGAAGGTTTGCCCGTGGTGGCTTTGTTAGAGTTAATGAATGTGACTTCTGAGCGAGATGATGTAATTAAATTATTCCTAGGGAAATTGTTTGCATGGTATCAGACCTTGAATTATGATGGGGTGAATAACCCCTTTGACTATCCACGAGAATATTTTAAACCTTACACCACTGATTTAGGGGCGGCTAAAAAAGCTTTTTTCTTGCCACATGACAATGAAACTGGTTATTGGTGGCAAGGGGAAAATGCGCGATTAGCCTCGTTGACTACTGCGTTATTGTTGGCTTCGCGTGAGCTAGATTATGAATTTGTACTTGGTAGTGACTCCATTTCACGCTTAGCCTTAGCTAATCTCGATTGGATTTTAGGTAAAAATCCGTTTGATGTGTGTATGATGTCGGGCTATGGGTATAAGACGTATCCCGATTATTTAAATGGTGCTAAGAAAGCGAACATCAAAGGAGGGATTTGTAATGGCATTACCGCAATGGATAGTGATGAGAATAATCTTGACTGGGCACCATATAACAATTCAGCAGAAAATGCGTGGCAAAACTGGCGTTGGATAGAACAATGGCTACCCCATGATGCGTGGTATTTGTTGGCGATTTCCTCCATTGATTTTACTTCGCGACAAGTGGACTGTAATGGCGATGAAAATGGAACAGCATTTAGAGATAATTGTGATAACTGTGTGGGTGGAGCCACGGGTTTAATACCTTGTGTGATCACTTCAAAAACAAACAATGTAAATGATGAAAGCTTCAAATTATTTCCTAATCCTGTAGAAAATTATCTTACTCTAAATATCAACGATGAAAATGTGCGCTGGCAGATTTGTGATGTATATGGTAAACAAGTTTTATCGGGCATCGAAAAACGAATAAATTTATCAGCTTTGGAGACGGGAACTTATCTTTTTATTTGCCAAGGTCAAGTAAAAAAGCTTTTTAAAATGTAGTTTGAGTAGGTATTAGGTGCCTGTTAGTGAATATAGTTAGTTAATTTATCATTGTTTTTAAACCGAAGTTTGCTGAGGTACAGATGAAGTCTATTTGGTGTTTTTTGATTGAAAAACACCTTTGATAATTATTTTTTAATTAATTCTTAGCATCTTCGTGTGATTTATTTCTTTCAATCAAGAATTATATAACATGAATCGATTCCTAATTTCTTTGTTGTTATTTGCTTTTTACAGCACAATAGCTCAAACAAGAGATACCACCTATTTTATATATGAAAACCTTGGATCTTCTGTAAATACTGAATACAATGAATCAGGACCACGTATTACTCCTGACGGTGAAAGTCTCTATTTTTTTAGAACAAACCATCCCGATAATTTGAAATCAGTTGATGGTTCAGGTGGAAAATCAAATGATATTTGGGTATCACACCTTACTGGTGATAGTTCTTGGAGTGTTGCAGAACATTTAGGTGAACCACTAAATAATTACATGGACAATGCGGTACACAGCATCAGCCCTGATGGTAAAAAAATGTTAGTGCACGATGTGTATTTAAAAAATAAAACATCAAAAGAGGGGGTTTCTTTCACAGAACTGAAAGACGATGGCACTTGGAGTTTTCCAAAGAAGTTAAAGTTTAAGGACTATAAAAATTATAGCAAAGAATGTTCATTTTATTTATCAGATGATTGGCAGACCATGATTTTAGCCATTCAAGCAGATGAAACGCTCGGAGAGCAAGATTTATATGTAAGTTTTCATGATCAAGAAAAAGACGTATGGTCAAAGCCTTTAGACCTAGGCCCCGTAATTAACTCGGCAGGAGGGGAAGCAACCGCCTATCTAGCACCTGACCAAAAGACCATGTATTTTAGTTCCAATGGACACGATGATACACGGGGTGGGTATGATATTTATAAAACAGAACGACTCGATTCCAGTTGGACCAACTGGTCTGTACCCGTAAACATCGGAGAACCTTATAACACAGCAGACGATGAATTTAGTTTTTCTACTCCTTCACATGCTGGCGGCTGGGTTTATTTAGCACATTCGCATGATCATGGACATTCTGATATCACGAGAATAAAAAAAATAGTAGAACCTCTTCCAGATCCTCGTGCCTATGTATATGGGTTTTTATATAATGACTCTACTAGAAAAACCATTACAGGTAATATTGAGTTTTTTAAAATGCCAGAAAGAGTCAGTGTAGGTATTGCTAAATCAGACACCGCAATTGAATATGTGATGTACTTAGACGGTTACGCTGAGTATGAATATCATATTAAGCTTGAAGGCTATGAAGATGCTATAGGGAAAATAGACTTGCGTAATTTAAATAAGGATGAAGAAATTCATTTAGATATTTATTTAACTCCAATTATGAAGTTGGAACCGATGAAACCTATCTCATTTAAGAATGTGGAGTTTGAAACAGGTAAATGGGATATTCAACCGAAGTTTGCCAAAGAGCTTGATAAATTCGTTCAAGCAGCAAAACAAGACACAACGGCTAAGTATGAAATTAGCGGACATACGGATAACGTAGGTAAAGATGCAGACAATCAGTTGTTATCAGAGCGTAGAGCTAAAGCAGCATTGGATTATGTCGTAAATAAAGGAATTGATAAAGAACGATTAACCTCCAAAGGCTATGGCGAAACCCAACCAGTAGCTAGTAATGAAACTAGTGAAGGAAGGCAGCGTAATAGACGAGTTGACGTGACGAAATTAAAATAGTTATGAGGAATAAGATTATAATATTGTTTGTGCTTTTAAGCACTTTCTGTTCAGTTTTTGGTCAAGATGAAGAACTGATAAATTGTGATACAAATATTGTTGTTGGTCAAAACTTGATTGTGAATGGCGGTTTTGAAGATGGTGATTTTGGGTTTTCAACTGGTCCAGACTATAATAGTTGGAATAAAAACCCCTCTACGTTGGGTTATTCAGTTGCTGGAGATTATTATGTAGGCAGTAATGCTTCATTTTTTAACTCAGCTTTTTCTGGTAGTCCCAAAAGCGGGAATCAGTTTTTGATGATAGATGGATTATGTGATAAGGTTAATCCTTCTAATCGTATAGTTTGGCAACAGACAGTGAATATAGCAAAAGATACTCGTTATTTTTTCGAAGTATTCATAAGTAATTTGGAAGATGCGAATGCAGGAGCAAGAGCCAATTTAAAGTTCGAAATAGGAGACAGTGTTTTGGCACAGCCCATAGTTACACCTACAAGCGAAGGGGTTTGGATTTCAGTGGTTGATTCTTCATGGTTTTCTGGGTCAATATCAGGACCTGTAACTATAAGGATTATAAATGATCAGGTTGAAGATTGTGGTTTTTCCAATGACTTTGCTCTTGATGATATTACCTTTAAAGCTGGTTGCGATTTTGGTGAACAAGGAATAACACCAGAATTAGGGCCTAACTTAACTTTTTGTGGGACAGATGGAAAAATTGTTCTTAGCCCTAAAAATATTAGTGATACAGATGGAAACAAATATCAATTTTTATGGAGTACAAGTGATGCCGATACCCTTTCAACTTTGGAAATTACCAATGCTGGAACTTATGCATTATGCATGAAAACGAATGGTAGCTGTATTAAAACGGATAAAATTCGAATAGGTCAATATTTTGATTTTGATTTAAAAAATGATACCGCAGTGTGTCGTGAAATAACAGATACTTTATCAGTATCTCACACTGGGCCAAAAGTATCTTATAAATGGTTTCGAAATGGAGCTTTAATTTCAGGAGCTACTGATCAAACATACATACCTTTTCAAGTGGGGGTCTATAAAGTTGAAGTAACAGATAAGGCTGCTAGTTGCGGAACTAAAGTGGACTCAATGGAGCTATCACAAGGCACAATTCCTGTAGACTTAGGAGATGATATTGATTTATGTAATCCAGCCACAGCTGTTCTAGATCCTTCTTACAGTTTGGGGTCAGGATATACATGGGTGAAAGATGGGGATACATTGGGCAATTTCAGAAATCAGCAGACCATTCAGATCAATGAAGTAGGTACTTATAAAGTAATTATTAAAGACCTGATTTGTGATGATGTTGAAGACGAAATAGTTGTTTCATCTTCAACTATCCAGGCTGTAAATGCTAACTTTTGTCCTGCCGATGGAGATTCTGTCAAATTAAGCATAACCAATGCTCCAGCCGATTCAATTAATTATGTATGGTATTCCGATGCGGCACTTACAGATTCTGTTGGCTTTGGGTTAAATTTTAAAACTGCGGATACGTTAACCAAGACCACTTCTTTTTATGTGAAGGATCAGTCCACGGTAAGTTCTGTTACTGGTCCTATTGGAAACTCATCAACTTTTAGTTCAGGTTCTCCATTTAATAGTACTAGTGAATGGGTAGAGTTTACTGTTAATAATGATTTCACTCTTGATTCCTTAACAATGTATGCCGTTTGGTCTGGTTTTCAGAATGTTATTAAGACTGGGGTAAAGATACTTGAGTGGGATAATGGGCCTGTAGGGCCAGTAGTAGCTGAGGTTATAGTGGACGAACCAGCAATTAGTGATCATTGTAACTGTCCTGAAGCTCCTGGTGCGAAACAGGTTTTGGCTATTGGTGCTGATCTTGAAAAAGGTAAAACTTATAGAATTTATTTACTTGGGAAGATGGATAACGGGTCGAGTTCTCAAATATTTGCATATCAACCAACATCCCCTTCTGGGTTAGCTGGTTTTAGTTTTAATTCTGACTTCATCACATTAACACAAGCGGTATATGGTTCTTCAAGTTTACCATATTTTAATTGGGCCATATCTTCTGGCTCCGTTTGCGACCCCGTTCAAGTACAAGCCGTTTATGATCCAATAGCTTGTGCTGGCTGTACACCTCCTGAATTAGAAAACACCGCATTAAATCTCGGGGTATCCTGTAACAGTGGTCCTGTCACCTTAAAAGCAAACGTTATTGGGGGGACAAACAACGGTTCATGGAACTATTTATGGACTAGAAACGGTGATACGTTGCTAACCGCTACTGATGATTCCTTAGTGGTCGCTTTCCCCGACTCTGGTAATTACACTGTAACTGTAGCCGACAATAATGCTCCAAACATTTGTTTTGAAACACGTGAATTCAGAGTAAACTTAACGTCACCACCTGAACCTACTGTAGATATTGAAATAAGATTAGATGAAGCTATTTGTCTTGTAGGTGATGTTTCAACATCTGCTACTGTTCAAAATTTCACGCCTGCACCTTCAGTTTTTCAATGGTTTAGAAATGATACATTACAAACGACTACAGCGGATAATATTACGATCAGTTTAAAAGATGGTGATGAGTTAAAGGTTTCAGTTTCTGGATTAGATGGATGCGGAAATAGTGTTACTGCTTCTGATTCCGTTACGGTTCAAGGTTTAGAAGAAATTACTCCAACTGTTGGTTTGTCAGCTATATCTTCTTGTCAAGGTGAGTTAGTAACTGTGGAAGCAACAATAACTCCAGCAAGTGCCGCTATAAACGCAAGCTATACCTGGTCGATAAATACCTCAACACAAACAACCAATACAGACACGTTGCAAGCGACTTTTGCAGATGGTGATTCCGTAAGTGTTGTTGCTACCATTGTAGCCGATGGCTGTTATACCACTAACACACTATCAGCTTCTTCAAAAGCTCAAATATTTACAGCGCTTATTCCTGAGGTATATATATCAGCAGATAAAAATGATGTGTGTGAAAACGAATTACCAATTGTGTTTGCTGTTGATTCATTGAAAAATGGCGGCATGCCTACTTACAAATGGTTTATAAATGACAGTGAACAACCAGCGGAGACGGGACTCACCTTTGAACCAACTTCACTGGACAGTGGCGATGTGGTAAAAGTTGAAATGACTTCTTCATTGGGTTGTGTGACTACACCAATTGCTGCGGATAGTGTCGACAATATCATCATTAATGCTTTGGTAGAAGTTTCTGTAAGATTATCAGACGACCCTCTATCATCTTGTGCAGGTGATTCGATGGAACTGGAAGCTCTAGTTTATCCTGATACTGTGACAGGGTCTTATCAATGGAAATTAAATGGAAATGATGTGGTTGTGGGTACCGATTCTTACAAATATAAGTCTGCATTTGACGATAATGACGTTGTTACAGTTGAATTTACTCCAGCAATCAATTGTCCAGCTGCAGATACTGTGCAGGCAGATAATCCAGCAACGATATCAATAACCACTCCTAGTGTAACATTAGGAAGTATCAACCTAGGCACGTGGTGTGAAGATAAAACAAATGGATTTGAAGTCATTAATTCAACCTTAGGAGGTAACACGCCTCTATTTGAATGGCGAATCAATAGTAACCCACTTTTAGAACCAGAAACAGGGGATACGATTGTAAGAACAGCTTTTCAAGAGGGTGATACAGTTAAAGTAACGATGATAACCTCAGCACCAAATGAAGTCTGTACTAACCCCACAGATTTTGCGGTGGTTGGTCCATTGAATCAACCAGAAGATGTAACCATTGAATTAAGCAACTTAACCATCTGTGATACGCAAGAGTTAGTAGTTTCAGCTTCAGACGATGAAAATGATAATCACGGTAACCAAGCAAAATACACGTGGATGTTAAACAGTGAGTTATTGGCTGACACCGTATCTACCATTTCACCTAGCAATGTACAGGATGGTGATACGATTTCAGTGCGGGTATTGTCTTCTGAAGTGTGTGTGAATTTTGATACAGCTTCTACCCAAGGCATCGTAACCCTAATTCCAACACCAGAAGTGGTATTAGCGGCTAATGAAATCGTGTTGTCGGACTACGAAGAGGTAACCTTAGATGCGAGTAAGAGTGAGCTTTCAGGAGCGACCTATTCATGGTCGTCAAGCGATACCTCACTTTACGAAGTCATGACGGGACGTTTTTCAACTGTTGCTAAAGTAACTCCAGAACAAACTCAAACGAAGTTTTATTTTAGCGCCTCTAGAACTGAAAACGGTACAATGTGTAGCGATGTGGATAGCATTAATGTAGTAGTCGATTACAGTTTTGTTATTCCTAATGCGTTTACTCCTAATGGTGATGGGTTAAATGATGTGTTCCAAATTGATAATTTAGAAAAATTAGATGCCTTTAGACTTCAAATTTTTAACCGTTGGGGCACATTGTTATACGAGCAAAAAGGACTTTCTGATTTCTGGGATGGAACCTATAACGGAAATCCAGTCCCCGTGGCAACGTATTACTACGTGTTCGAATATGAAATGGATGGAGAGGAACAACAACCGAAAAAAGATTTTATCTCTCTAATTAGATAAGAAAATGAAAATGATTAGAAATATAATAACAGGAATACTTTCCGTGATTTCGATTGTTGTCTTTGCACAACAACAAGCACAGTACAGTATGTATATGATCAACAACTATACGCTCAACCCAGCTGTTGGTGGTACAGAAGATTATACAGACGTGAAGATGTCTTATCGAACACAATGGGTAGGTTTTGGCGATAACGGTGGTGGAACAAAAGATATTTACGTGTCTGGGCATACTTCAATAGGCAAAGTGACCTATGCAGACGAATCAGTGAAGCCATTGCCACATCACGGAGTTGGGGGATATGTATATAACGATATAACTGGTCCATCCGCAAAAACAGGAGTATATGGTTCGTATGCTTATCACTTGCCTTTAACCAGTAAATTAACAGCTTCTTTAGGAGCCTTCGTTGGATTTCAACAGTATCGTTTAGATGCCAGTCAGTTGCGATTTTATAGTGACGATGTGCAACCAGAAACAGCCATCAACGGCAATCAATCAAAATTTTTGCCTGACGCAAATTTGGGTGTGTGGTTATACCATAAAAACTACTATGTAGGAGGTTCTATGTTTCAATTGTTTAACAATGGGGTGAATTTCGAAGCTGTTCAAAATCGTGTGACAGATGGTAAGTTAAACACCCATTTCTTTGCTACAGCTGGGTATCGAGTTCCTATCAATAATAACTTTACCTGGGTACCTTCCTTTGTAGTAAAAGCGGTATCTCCTGTTCCGATGCAGTTTGATTTGAATTCAAAATTCAGGTACCAGGATTTAGCGTGGTTAGGAGTGTCGTATAGAAATAAAGATGCCGTTATTTTATTAGCGGGTGTTACTTTGTTAGATCACTGGGATATCGCTTATTCATATGACATTACTACATCTAATCTAAGAAACTATAGTGCTGGCTCACATGAGTTTATGATTGGTTACCGTTTCACTAAAGACAATGACGTGAAGCCAACTTCACAGTTCTGGTAGGATGCAATTTTGTTAGCATGTTGTCTTCTTTCTAACCGGGAGTACTCTTATAGATATAGTTCTTAGCGCAAAACACGAATTTCTGATGGCGTTGTCTCTATTGATGTATATGACAAAGTTCAGTACTTTCACAATACCACCTCAGGTACAGGAAGCGTGTCGGTGTTGCGAGTAAAAAATGATCCACAAACCCTGAATGGTAACTGTGAGATACCTAACCCAGAAATCTTAAACGTTATACAACGAGTGGATTACAATACTGCAAGCTTCAACAAAAACCAATGGATAATAACAACCCCAACCTTCGATTATATACCATATAAATCATCAGATCCAGCAAAGGGAAGACTCGTGAGCCGAGAACTGTTACAAAAAACCTATGAACTCAAAGATCATCTAGGTAATGTGTGTGTAACAGTTAGTGATAGAAAAGCACCGTATACAGCAGGGGTAAAGTACAGCTACACTGCCAACCTGCTCTGCAAAGCGGACTATTACCCATTTGGCATGCAGATGGTGCGTAGAACGACCAATACTGGTGGGTATCGCTATGGCTTCCAAGGGCTAGAAAAAGATGATGAAATTAAGGGGGAAGGAAACTCTATTAATTATAAGTATCGTATGCATGACCCGAGGGTAGGGAGGTTTTTTGCTGTGGATCCGTTGGCTGGGAAATTTGCTTGGAATAGTCCCCCCCTCTAGCTTACGTTTAGCTTTTGCGTAACTTAAGCTTTACTAAATATAGTAGCAGTTTGCAACTGCGTTTTTATCAGACATAGTTATATTTAAAGCGGAAACACCCTTTTAGAGATTTTTTCATGTCGTCCAAATATAAAATATCAGATCATCAAGCTCTTCATTTTATAACATTTGCTACAGTAGCTTTGGTAGATGCATTAAGCAGGTCGATTTACAAAGATATTATAGTAGATAGCTTGTCCTATTGCATTAAATCCAAAGGACTGGTAGTTTATGCCTATGTGATAATGAGTAATCATATTCATTTGATTGCATCTGCAAAAGAAGCATATAATTTATCAGATATATTGAGAGACTTAAAAAAGCATACCAGCAAAACAATCTTATCAGCGATAGAAAATAACATACAAGAAAGTAGAAAAAACTGGATGTTATGGATTTTTAAAAAAGCCGGAGAGAAGAATAGTAATAACAAAAACCATCAGTTTTGGCAACAAGATAACCGACCGATTATGCTATCAACTAATGAGATGGTAATTCAAAGATTAGATTATATCCATAATAATCCGGTAACAGAACGTTTGGTAAACGAACCAGAACATTATGTTTACAGTAGTGCAGTGGATTATGCAGGAGGAAAAGGTTTGGTAGAACTGGTAATGATAGGATAACGAAGTCACAGACTTCTAAAAATAGCAGGACTTAAGTTACGCTGAAAAAGCTAAACTTAAGCAAGTAAGTGAAGATTTACAACAGCGAATAGATTATATTCATAACAATCCAGTAGAAAGTGGTTTTGTTGAAAATCCTTCAGATTGGGTTTATAGTAGTGCGAAGGACTATGAGGGAGGAAAAGGGTTATTAGATATATATTATTTGGCTTAAATTAGGGTCTCAGCGAGACGCTAGACCAGAAAGGGTAGGATATCAATTTCACAAGCACCCATATGTTGTCGGTCAAAAAAACCAGCACCGAATGAGACAAAAAAAAGGAGCGTGATTTAATCACGCTCCTTTTTGCTTTACAAAAGTTGTGTACGCTTATTTAAGCGCATTTAAGAAAGTCTCGTTTGTCCAGTAGTCCACAAACTCTAAGTCCATCAAAGCTTTGTCAGCTAATTTAGCATCAAGTGCAATAGCTTCTTTTAACTGAATGCCCATTTTCTCTACATTATCTTGTCTGGCTGCTGTAATAGCAGAACAGTAATAAGCAAGAGCATTTTTCTTGTTGATGTATATAGCTGTTTCAAATGATTTTTCAGCATTTACATAATCTCTATTTAACAACTGTGCTAAACCTAAGTTGAAAATTGCGTTTTCAACATCAGAACCAGCACTCCCTAAGTTGTCAATTGCAGTAACATAATTACCTCTCATGATTTCAATAGCACCCATTCCAGCTTGAATACTTTTCTTAGCATCAGCACTTGGGCTTTTTGACATTGCACTAGCATAAGTGGCAGCAGCAGCATCTTTTTTGTTTGCGAATAACTCCAAAATACCTCTGTTGTTAAGTGTAACAGCAGTTTCTTTGAGGTTAGCAGCTAATTTAAATTGTGCTTCCGCTTTGTCTAACAAACCTTTTTTATCTGCTTCACTTGCTTTCATCGCCTTCTCTACATAAGTAGCTCCTAAGTTGTTGTGTGCCACCCAGCTGCTACCTTTTTTAGTAGCTGCTTCGTAGATAGCTGCTTTTTCATCAATTAATGGAGTCAAAGTAGCAGAATAAAGCAACTCTTCCATGTTCAATGTATCAGCTGATGCAGAACCTTGTACAATCGACTTGGATAATACGTTGATTTCAGCATCTGTTTTCTTAGGCTTTACGCTTAAGATTTCTGTTTTAGAGATACGTAGTTTAGGATAGATTTCACTCGTTAGTGTTTTATAGACAGGAAGTTTAGATAGTTCTCTTTCCTTATCATGGAACGAACCTTCAGAGCTATTCACAATAGCTAAAACTGCTTGCTTATCTTCAGGAGAAATACTTTCGTTTGCAGCTAATTCTTTTTTGAATGCTGTCCAGTCCTGGAAAATAGCTTTCGTTTCAAATTTGATTGAATCCGCCATTTGCTTGTAATCATACATTTTCATTTGCTTCGCATAGAAATTTTTGATTACTGTAGCTCTTTGTTCTGCCAATTTAGAGTTCACACTTTCCAAACCTTCAGGAGAGTGGCTACCAAAAATGGTTACCGTTTTTGTTTTGTTTTTTGCAGCAATGAAGGCATTCAATTTTTGTCCTGCATCACCTTTTACTTCCGATGAACGTAGTTTTGAACTTCCCTTTTCAAAGAAAAATTCAACTTGTGTAGGCACCAACTCTTCTTGGTTGTTATAACCATGGTCAGCATATAACACTTTATAAGAAGGTTTAACCAATCTTGAAGTAGTGATAACACCTTTCGCAATTGATAATTCTGGTGTTTCTTTGTATTTCGTTTTTTCTAAGTTAGAAACTAAACCTTTTATTTTTAGCTCCCCACTTTTCATGCTTTCCTCATAGAAAAATGAGAAATGTCTCTTTTGTTGAGGTTGCTCAACTTTCTGATTTGGGAACTCTGTATCTTTAAATTCGATTTGAGCCAACTCTTGTGTAGGATCTCCGTAAGAGTAATAGGTCTTGATGGTGTAAAGTCTGTTTTTCTTTAACATGTTCACTGGCAAAGTCGCCTGAACATCGAAAGCAACAGAGTCACCATGTAACTCAAGTGGGGAAGGGTTTACTTTAAGCTCTTGCTGCTCAGCCATTTTAACCATTTGCTGAGTACTACAACCAGTTCCGATTAGGATACCTGCTATAGAAAGGGTTGAAAGAATTTTTCTATTTATAACCATGATTACTTTTGTTAAAGCATAAAATTAGTCTCTAATGTATTGCTATATATTAAATATTACAATCATGAAGCAGATTTTTTAACCTTCTTTTTGTTATATCAAAGCGAATATTAATACCTTTAAAGTAAAATCATTCCTTATGAAAGTTTTACAGTATCATTTAGAGAAGCAAATTTTTGGGGTTTGTGACAAATTAGGAGAGAAAATGGGTATTTCATCTGCTAGTATCCGTCTTTTTTTTATTTATTTTTCATTCCTGACTTATGGTTCTCCTGTTATTGTTTATTTAGGTTTAGCATTTGTGATTAATATGCGTAAACATTTACGAAAAAACAGAAGCTTTTTTTATGAATTATAGAATGCGAGCTCTTTAAATGTTTTTTTACCTCGAACAAAAAATTGCCATACAACAGATCGATTATAAATTTCATTATTTTTTTTGTTTAACCTGACCGTAGCATTTCTAGCGTTTATCCAAAGTGATGTTTTTCTATAAAAAGAAGCATGAGCTCTCAGTACCGCGAACATGTGGTTAGGGTTACCTTGACATAAAAAATAAAATCCCGCCAAGCCGTCTAATAGTAAACGAACACATATGGTTTTAAATAATCGTTTTTTTGGAGTATTCTTAAAGACTAAAGCAAGTCCATTTCTGAAATTGTAGTAGGTTTTTTGAGGATTGGATTTGTCGAGCGTTGCAGCTCCTACATGATAAACGGTGCTATTCGCGCTATACCAAATTTCTTTCCCTATATTTTTTACCCGCCAGCATAAATCAATTTCTTCCATGTGAGCAAAGAAGTTGCCGTCAAAGCCGTTGAGCTGATGAAATATTTCTGAACGGATAAAAAGCGCTGCTCCCGTAGCCCATTGAATCGGGGTGTTTTCAGCATATTGGCCGGTATCTTTCTCTAGTTCATGGAATAAGCGGCCTTTACAAAATGGAAACCCATATTTATCTAAATAACCACCCGCAGCACCGGCATATTCAAAAGACGATTTATCGTTATAAGAGAGAATTTTAGGTTGACAAACAGCAATGTTTTCGTTGCCATCCATCATGTGGATAGGTGCAGACAACCAATCTTCGGTTACTTCTACATCCGAGTTGAGCAGCACATAATAATCAGAGTCAATGTGTTGTAGCGCTAAGTTATAGCCAGTACAAAAACCATAATTTTTATTCAGTTCTATGATTCGAACGGTTGGGAATTTTTCAGTTAAAAAATCCACTGAGTTATCCGTTGATCCATTATCTACGACAATTACCTCTGCTTCTGTACTGTATTTGAGAACTGAGGGTAGAAATTTTTCAAGAAGTGGTTGACCGTTCCAGTTGAGTATGACTACAGCAATGCGTTGCACCATTACATAAATTTTGATAAGTCAAGTCCTGGAATGTTAGGCATCATACCAGAAGTAGATTTTGCCAGCTCCTCCTTAATTTTCACTTCAATTTTTTCGAGTGCTTTATTGGTAGCAGCAATCACTAAATCCTGGATCATCTCTTTGTCATCATTCGAGATGATGTCTGAATCAATCGATACCTCAGTTAACTGCCGTTTACCATTGATGGTGACTTTGACCATTCCACCACCGGCTTCGGCTGTTTCTGAAATATTAACAAGTCCTTCCTGTGCTTTTTTTAAGTTTTCTTGTGCCTCTTGAACTTTACTGAAAATGCTATTAAAATCCATCGCTTGTATGCTGTTTAACGTGTAAAACTAATTATTTATTCTGGAATTGGAAGACTATCTGCCTTTCCAAATTCACCTGATTCTAATAATAGACAGTTACTGTACCTTTTTTATTGATGGTGTTGCCGTAAAAGTCTATTCCCTCTAATAAAAATACATAGGTATCTGTTTTTACTGTGGCACCTTTGTAGGTACCGTCCCAACCATTTTGACTGTTTTGCTCATAAAAGATAAGTTCTCCCCAGCGATCAAAAACTGATAATGTATACGATTTTATGAAACGTGTGTCTGGTGTGAAATAGTCGTTTAACCCATCACCATCTGGTGAAAATGCATTCGGGATGAAGATTCGGGATTTTAACTCAAACTCGACAATGTTAGAATACGATGTTTGATTATCGCTTGAGGTCACTTTGATTCTGTATCGTAGTTTTTGAAAGGTTTCAAGGGGAGCGTTGTCAAGATAGGATAACCCCGCTGTATTTGGCTTTTCTAAAACTATATTTCCTTTCTCATCAAGATACTGGATAGTATATGTTTTTGAATCAAACCCTAAATATGGTGTCCAGCTGAGTTGGTATTCGGTGTCTTGTAGCTTGTTCACATGAAGAAAGACTGTGCAGGTTGAATCAGACAGGTTTTCGTTGGATTTGTTGCCACAGACATCGGTATAATCAATAACATAACACATAGGAGCTTTTACAGCAGAATTATGAATATAGGTAGAGTCAAAGTTGCTGGTGTTAGCCAGGGGGGTAAAGCTGTTTCGATCTGTTGAATGCTGAATAGTAGTCGCAAAAACATAGTCAGGTAGCGGTGATTTCCAATTTAAAGCTACTGATTGGGAGTCTAAAACACTGGATTGAAAATCTTCAATTGGAAGTGGTGTGTCTGTAGAGATACTTTCTACGCATTTTGTGTTAGAGATTATTAACGTATTTGAGGTAGAATTAATAGCTGTAGATACGGTATAGCAGTAGTTGTTAGCACAGATAACCGTGGTGTCAATGAAACTGGTGTCACTTTTATTGATGGTCAATAGATTTTTGTTTTTTAAAAGGGTGTAATCTGTGATTTTGTTTTCGTGCGGGTAGGCGTTCCAGTTAATGAGGTTTTGATTGTTTTCTGCCTGTGCCAAGAGGCTCATGGAACAAAGCGTATCACTTGTTTTTGTGTTCCCACAGAAGTCGTAGGTGGTGAAATAAAAACAGTAACTATTTTCAAGTGTGTTTAGTTGAGTAAAGGTAATGGTTGTGTCTCCAGTGGCAACATTCACAGAGTCTACTAAATCATAAGTTACATCATCTGAAGATAAATAAATTTGATATCCGAAGTAGGAGGGGGCGTTCAGCTTAATTTGAATGCTTCCTTCTTCGGTGGATAGATTGGTGGTTTTTACCGTATCAACTCGCGGTAGGGATAAGTTTTGCTGCGGGAAAACGGATTGGGTAGCTGTGCCAGTACACGGAGCAAAGTTGTAAATTCCTTTTACGGTGATCGTTTTTTCTGTGTCGCTTAGGTATTGTTTTTCATGAACCTCATTTGAATTAATCGTGTCGTTAGGAGATCCATCGCCATAGTTAATGACATATCTATCGTAGAGGTTCTCTTCTGAAAAAGTAATTTTTACAATTCTGTCTTTGCAATAATTGATTTTGAAAATAGGTTGGTTGTTCGATACAGCTCGAATTTTAATCGTGTCAGAGCTAATTATTTCTCCAATACCAACCTCTTGAAAAACATAATAAATTCCAGGTGTAGTGTAAGTATGCGTGGAGATCGTATCGCGACCAAACCCAAAATTATAACGTGGCACTAAACAATTACTTAAATTAATTGCCTTTACTGTATGAGGAACACAGCCAATGGTATCATTCGTATTAAATGCTGGTTCTGTACATTGTCCATGGACTTCGGATACCAGTATTAAAATCAGGAGCGATATAAGCGCGATTAGTTGCTTCAATTAAGAGAATGTTTCAATGATTTCATCTATGGTCGATAACGACTGTTCACCTGTAATCATATTTTTAAAGGTAAGTTTTCCTGATTCCATTTCATCACTTCCAATCACAATCACATAAGGGATGTTTTTTGCGTTGGCGTAACTCATCTGTTTTTTCATTTTTGCAGCATCAGGATATAGTTCTGATTTAATGCCCGCACCTCTGAGTTTGGTTAATAAGGGGTAACTATAAGTCAATCCTTCCTGGTCAAAACTACAGATGATTATTTCCGTTGACTTTAAACTATCGGTAGGAAATAAATTCAATTCTTCGAGCACATCATATAATCGGTCAACACCAAACGAAAAACCCACACCAGAAACATCCGGTAAGCCAAATACGCCCGTTAGGTTATCATAACGGCCACCACCACTAACACTTCCAATGCTGACTTTGTTGACTTTTACTTCGAAAATTGCTCCCGTGTAATAGGACAACCCTCTTGCTAAAGTGAGGTCAAAATCGATGTTTTCCAGGTTGTTTCCTAGCTGTGACACGATTTCGAAAATGGCTTTAATTTCTTCTACTCCTTTTTTACCTACTTCTGAAGTGTTGAGTAACTGACTAATGAAAGTAAATTTTTCATCTATGGTGCCAGTGGATTCAAGCACTTGTTTTACCTGGTCAATATTTTCTGAAGAGAAGTTTTTGGCTGCTAGCTCTTCTGCTACTTTGTCAATACCAATTTTATCGAGTTTGTCAATTGCAACAAACAGATCGGTTTCATTGTTTTGAGCACCAACTATTTCAGCAATGCCCGAAAGAATTTTTCTGTTGTTGATTTTGATGGTATAGTCAGTCAGACCGAGTTTTTGAAAAACTTCTTTAATCATTAAGATGATTTCGGCTTCACATAGTAAAGAATCAGTGCCTACTACATCCGCATCACATTGATAAAATTCACGGTAACGTCCTTTTTGAGGTCGGTCTGCCCGCCACACGGGTTGAATTTGAAAGCGTTTGAATGGAAAAGAAATTTCGTTGCGGTTCATGACTACAAAACGCGCAAATGGTACGGTTAAATCATATCGGAGTGCTTTTTCGCAAATGGCTTTGGTAACTTCTTTGGAACCTTGAGCGAGCTGGCTTTCGTTCACTTTAGATAAAAAATCTCCTGAGTTAAGGATTTTGAAGATGAGCTGGTCGCCCTCATCACCATATTTACCCGTGAGCACATCCAGATTTTCCATTGTTGGTGTTTCAAGAGGTTGAAACCCAAATTTCTGAAATGTAGACTTGATGTTGTCAAAGATAAAATTCCGTTTGGCCATTTTTTCCGGGCCAAAATCCCTTGTTCCTTTCGGTAGTGATGGTTTGTTACTCATTATAGATTTTATAGTCACTCGATTGCGACCACAAAACTAACATGAAAAATGTAAAATTGGAGCATTAACGCAAGACTCTTGCGTTAATGCTCCAATTAAAGCTTATTCTTCACAAACCTTGATTTTTTTTATGAGTTCTTCATTTTGGTTAACATCCGCACTATAGGACATTGTCAACGTACCCTTTATCCCATCATTAGCTTCAATAGCGAATAATACGGTTTGGTCGGCAGGGTTCGTTTCTCCTTCAAAGCGGTAGGTGCCAACAATTTTCAAATCTTCAGGGTTATAACTTCTTTTGGCATATATAGCCTCTATGGCAATTTTTTTTGCTTTAAAATCATCTTTATATCCTTCTTTTAATAAAGCAGTCATGGTTTCGGATAGGGTATCTAATCGGTGATGTATCATAATTCTTATATCTATTAGTTTAAAAAAGGAGTATACGAATTATCGTGTCTTAAATCAAGAGTAAGATGATGTGATTTATGTATTTTTTTTCACCTATTAACTTTATCCGTGGTACACGTTCTATTTTGCACTGATGGATCTCCTTGATATTTAAAAAGTTCGGTGTACTTAAGAAGCCGGTTTAACTTAAATATTTTTTTACTTAATCAATGGGCTAATCATACTCAAAGGGAGGAATTTATTTATTCGGTTATAAAAATGAATACGTTTGATCGCTTCCGTTAATGAGGTGTCGGAGCTTATTCTATCATTTAATTCTTTAGTTATTTTGTTATAGACGGCAATATCTCCTGCATTATGATGCTCAATGGCTTCTAATGTTTTGGCATCTATGTCATGCGTTAAGGGGCGGTTATTTGTTTTGTTTTCTACGCTATAATAAGGTGTCTTCCATTGATACATTTTTTGAAGTATCGCCAACGACTCATCAAATTTTTCTGTTGTACCTACGAATGAAAAATGGTTTTCAATATTTTCTAATGCTTTTTCTAACATGTGTTCTTCGGTATCTTGGATACCACTTAAAAATCTGATTTGACCGTTATTGATATCAGCTTGTTTAATTTGTGTCACAAATTCATATAACGACATTCCGTCTTTAAACAAGTTGCGTTGATACAGTTTGTGATGGGGTTTTCTTTTCACGTAATAATAGTACGAGATCACTCTTTCAATTGGATCTCTCATGAACGTGATGTAGTCTGTTTTTCCAGACATGTATTCGTGTAAACCAAACTCCAAATGCCCTTTTAATAAATTAATTTTATCGCGCTTTTCTTCAGGTAGGTTAATGAATTCTTCGGTGTTAAGCTTCGTGTTATCAATAACTTTAATTGTGAAAGTCTCTTGAGACGGATATACTCTTTCTAAAATAGTAGCGAAAGTTGTTCCTCCACACTTTGGCAAGTGCATAAAAATTAATTTGTTATTCATATCTAACTTAACTTGTCTGACGCCAAAGACGAATTTGTTTGTGGCTTGGTATATTTGTGCCGAATTTAATCAGTTTTTTTTTCAATTAAAAGGTTAAGGTTGCTGGTAGATTAACTTAATAACATTGTATCAACGCATTGGCTAATCATCCAGGTAAGGAACTTTTAAGTAAGGAATACAGATGAACCACTGAATAAGATTTTAGCTCCAACAATTTGAACCCTTTTAGTACGAGATCATATAAATAGTGAGAGGTTTCACGATTCGATTATTTTAATCCTTTTTAGGGGTAAAGGTCATGGTATAGGTTGTGTTTTCCTCTACTACTTTTTTAGAAAAGAAGTCTCCATGAGATGTCCCTTTTAAGTAAAGTTCCAGTTGGTCAGCGTAATGTGGACTGGCAGTTTGACCTGAAATACCCCCAGGGATGACTGTTTGTGATTGATCCCAATTACCTACCGTATAAATGTGTCGTTGCGATGGACCGTGGGTCACTTTTTTAGGATTATCAAATTGATAATGGAAAGGAGCAACCGTGTTTTTACTGCCGCCCATTTTATAAGGACCTTTGTTATAATTAAATAGGAAGTCTACGATGGCCACTTTTCCTAGCGGATGTTCCAGGGTTAACTGATGGTTTTCACCCCATAACCACGCAGTCGGGTTGCTACCAATGTCTTTGGTAAGCTGTGCTATGGATGATATAAATGCAAGCAGAATATTATCCTCCAGGGTTTCATGTTTTTCAGTCGAGATGTTATTGTGAAACGGCCAGTCGTGGTGGAACCAGGCAATATCAAAAATGGAAGTGGCTAGCATGTTATTGTCTGCCATTTCAGTGAAAAGGCTATCACCCAGTTCATCTTTTAATACGACTTCCAGAAATGAAACGATTGTTTGGTTATAGATCAAGGCCGCTGCACTTTCGGTGGACATGTCATAATTCCAGCTACTTAGCAATTGTATAGACTCCTTTTCGGTGGTGGATAACTCAGTTTTATGGCTTTGTAAAACGGTTATAATTGTAGGAACTATTTCTTCCGCCAAGTTGGAGTGAAAATCTGTGATTATGCCCTCCATGTAATTGGGAGTGATTTTATTTTCGACTTCAAGCAATTCGCGAATTCTGGAAATTCGATATTCAGGGGCAAACCAGTTCCCGATGTAATAGGGGTAGTTTGCGACTGTTTTATTGTTTGCACTGGCAACGTAACCGCTTTCCGGGTTATATTCAAAAGGAAGTGCTTCAAACGGAACATACCCTTGCCATTCGGTACTGTCGGTCCAGCCTGGTGAAACGGTATAGGGTGTCTGGCTTGTACGGATAGGAATGCCCGCAGCACAATATAGGCCTATATTACCTTCCAAATCCGCATAGTTGATGTTTTGACTTACCGCACCAAAGGAGCGAATAGCTTCTTTGAAATCCGACCAGTTGTTGGCGTTGTTCAATAAATATATTGTGCGAAACTCATCACTTTCAATATCACTGCCGACCCATTTCATTGCCAGTGGCTGTGACCCGGCCAATTCACGGAAATCGGTGATAATAGGACCGTGGTGGGTGTAGCGAATGGTTTTTTTCTTTTCTTCACCGCCTTTAAGTTTGATGGTTTCTTCCACTTGGCGAATCGAGCGGTATTCCCCATTGTATAGATATTGAGAGGTATCTTGTGGGTTTATTTTTTCCTCATAAAAATCGATGTTGTCCACGGTGACATTGGTCATTCCCCAGGCAATGTTTTCATTGTGTCCTGAGACCACCAATGGCTGTCCTGGAAGTACAACTCCAGTGACATTCACGCCACCCTCAACCACCTGGTGCATGGGGTACCAGATTCCCGGAAGGGCCAGTTTTAAATGCATGTCATTACACAAAATGGGTTGACCAGAAGCCGTCTTTTTACCCGATACAGCCCAGTTGTTACTTGCTGAAAAAATAGAAATACCCAATTCCTGCATTAAGTGATCGTAGTCATCAAGAATGCCCAGAGCAGTGGTGGTGGCGTTGTTCAGTTCAAAATCGGGAAAGATGTAGGCAGTGGTGTCTGATTCATTGGGGACAAAGTATTTCAAATTTTGTTGACCGACCTTTTTCTTCATTTTTTCTAAAATGAATTCGGCATTGTAGTTAGGGGTGAGGTCCCAGGCCATGTAACCAATCAGGTTGACACTATGCATTATCTCCCATTTTTCAGGAGTATAACCGAGAATAGTAAATTCCTGAGGGAGTTTATCCTTGTAGTCCTCTAAATATTGATTCACACCATCTGCATAGGCGGTGAGTGCAGCCACTATTTTAGGATCCGTGTTGTTAATCAGTTGATTTGATTTTTTAGTGAGTTCGAGCGACCGCATTAAAAGATCGAGCGGAATAGCCTTTTCACCCACAATTTCAGAGACTCTTCCTAAGGTTACTCTTCGTAATAAATCCATTTGCCAAAATCGGTCCTGTGCACTTAGGTAACCCACAGCCCGGTAAAGATCCGCTTCATTTTGTGCATAGACATGGGGCACACCATATGCATCCCGATGCACAGTAACTTCATCGGTGAGGTGTGATAAAGAAAGTGACTCATCATAATCAGGTAAGGCCCTGTGCGTAAAGTGATAGCGAAAAATTAGCCCTCCAAGGAGGGAAACTACAAGGAGGATTAAAAATATAAGTGCAATCTTTTTGAGCATGTGCATTGGATTAGGTTAATCTAAAAATAGGGGATTTAAGTTAGCTTAAAAACTGAATGGTTGGATTGCTGATAAATCAAGAGCAGTGATTAGCATAGTAATGAATAAATTGTTTTACGGTTCAGTTATCTATCAATCGACTGGCTTGTATGATTAAGATCTCACGGCTATGATGTCAAAGTAATCTAAGAACGTATTTAAGTAGTTATTGACTTGTATCTATCCTAATTTTTTAACTACGTACTGATGTATTCTGATAAGGTCGTTTTCGACTTCGTTGCTAACGGTTATTGATTTATTGTTGAATTAAGAATTTCTTCTAGTTTATCGGGGTTTTGTCTGTTGTCCCACATTAAGATGATTTTTATAGATTTTGGAATAGTAGTGTAAAATATAGTTAGATGTTTGTGTATTACTAATCTTCTAAAAGTAGTTCCTGAGAGAAATGGCGCTAGCGAGGGATTTACTGTTACTTGATTAAGCCTTTTGTCTATTAAGCTATTAGGTCGTCTTTAAATTCTGAACCCAATTAGTCTTGTAAAAAATCAATTGTTAACTGGAGTGATTCTTTTGCGTAATCAGTCCAAATTATATTAAGCTATAATCTTACTTTAAAAATTCTCTAACAGATTTGTGTTCTGTCCAATTTGTTGATTTATCAGAAAGCTCTAATAAGCGTAGTATACTATCAGGGATGTCAGTTTTAGACGCTTGAACCAATTCTTCCATTCTGATCAATAATGACTCATTATCAAGAGATGTGATGAAGTTTATTAGTTCTATTTTTCGTTGTTCAACTGTCATAACACGAATTTATCGAAAAATAAAATTAAGTGTTTAAAAGTGAAAGAGATAATTATATAAGCTTAATCATGATTTGGATATTTGTCAATTCATTAAAAGCATTAGTATAATCAGTCAATAAAACGTGAAGAAGTAAGATGCTGTCGAAAGCACCCCAAACCAATCATTAGTCAAAAGTGGGGACCTCCGTTAGCAACTCGCGCCCAATGTCGTTAAGTTAAGGTTTCACTGTTCGTCTTTGTGAACGCAACTGAAGTGCGGCAATCTCTCTGTCGTGGAACAGTGTAATAACTTAGGGTATAAAACACCCACCCCCAACCCCTCCGAGGAGGGGAGTGGCTCGACTGAAAGTGGTGGTTAAATAGAAACAAATTGATTCCTATGGTTTAACCGAAATAACTATTATGTCCATTCCCCTCTTGGGAGGGGCTAGGGGTGGGTTCCTCTTAACGGTACAATGCCTCAAAATTAGATAATAAAATTCCTGAGGTAGCCAATCAATGTTATGGAATGTTAAAGTCATTAATTGAAATAGAGAATCGTGTGAAAAATGAAGCAACTTGATCGGTAGAGGAGCTACAATTAGTTAACTGTTAAATCACTATTAAGTTGACACGAGTTATAAACTCGCCAGCTTGGGCTTAGTTATTTAATAGGTTTTTTATGATGTCAATTATGTATGGGTAGATGATAGCACTAGGTATTATGACTAATACAATTCTCATATATTGTTTATAGAAATTGAACAGTTTTTTATGTTTACCTAGACCAATAATTGTTTTAGGTTTAATAATTCCGATAATTAAAAAAACGAATGATACAATCGCAATGCTTTTAGATGTTTCATCTATTCTGTTTTCCACTTTTAAATCGGGTGGGGTATAATCAGTGCTGATTTTTAGTAATAGATCTAATGCTTCGTATTGATTTTCATTATTTACACCAGACTTAATAATTTTTTCAATTCTATTTTGATAATATTGAATTGAGTTTGGTTTGTAGGTTGTACTTATGTTTAAAGCACTTATGAGGCAAACAATAAAAGAAAGTAAAGTTATTAGGTCTGCCGTTTTTAACCATAAGGTTTGTATGTAAAACGGTTTATATTTATCCAACCAATTTTCAAGTT
This sequence comes from uncultured Cytophagales bacterium, assembly GCA_963815495.1. Taxonomy (GTDB): domain Bacteria; phylum Bacteroidota; class Bacteroidia; order Cytophagales; family JAAEPT01; genus CAWFGW01. Next base: position 376,014 of record CAWFGW010000007.1, on the reverse strand, counting down.
GGTAATTGATTTTATCTTCTATTTCAGATTTGCTTGATATTATTTCATATTCCAATTCACCTTCAAAACGCTGTTTTAAGTCAAAAGAAAATTTATTTTGTTTGCCGTATTCTAAATCTATACTAAACTCTTTTGGTTTGAAATTTTTGATTTTTGAATCAAACAATAATTCCTTGATGGATGAGTCCTTTAGTTTTGACTCATCTTTAGAAATAAGAATTATGTCTTTTCGTATTGTGTCATAAGAATATTTCTTTTGATAGGCCTTTGCTTCTTCGATAGAACTATGGAGCTTATCTGCAAATTCTTTTTCAGCTTGAGATTCTAATTTTTCATTATATGTTTTTTCTAATTCAGAATTAGCAAATTCAACAATTTCGTGGAGCTCTTCTAAGGCGTTATTATCTAACGCCCAAGGTCCTGAAAAAGATTTTTTTGAAGGATTAAAAAGTTTTCCCATTTATATTTTGTGTTCGTTAAGCCTAACTGTTGAATATGTGACCAAGTCCACATATCTAGATTATAATATTGAATTATAAATCTAACCAAAAATTTATCAAAAAGCCGTCAATTGTTATCAAGTCAGACTTATTTTGTTGACACTAAAAGTTCTCTAACATCTACATCCAAGGCTTTAGCTACTTGAAACAAACTTTCAATTCTCGGTTGCATATCATTTCTACACCATTTTGAGATGGTGTTTGTATTCATGCCGATCTCGTCTGCTAACCAATTGTTGGTTTTGCCCTTCTCAGCTAAAACAGCTTTTATTCTATTATAAACGAATTTATCCATAGGATTCATTATTAATTTCATCCAAAAATATAAAAGAACGACAACTTCTTTAAAGGATTAAAATGTGCTTTAGTAGGAGTTTTAAATATCTTTATGTAACTTTGAAATACTTTAAAAGGCGTTTAATATACTTCTAAAGTTTTTTTATCATTATTTTAAATTCGATAGCCATGGAACAGGAGCAACTGATCATTCAATTAATTCAACAAGATTTAAAACATAATAAACTTACCCAGTCGCTTTTAGAAATAGGTTTGGTAGATGGTGGATTATATGAGCTCGAAATTTTAACCATTGTTTCTCAATTGATGGGGGTTCAAAATGATGCACTCATGGATTCATTTACCGCTATTTATTGCAGTTTTTTGTGTGATATGGGTAAGATAAATTTTTCAAAACTAAATAATGAAATCCCTGCGGTAGCTAATCAATGTTATGGCATGTTAAAGTCATTAATTGAAATAGAGAATCGTGTGAATAGTGAAGAATCGTGATGGGTAGAGGTGCTACAGTTAGTTAGAGGTTAAATCACTATTAAGTTGACACGAGTTACAAACTCGCGCCAGCTGGGGTTTCAAATAACTACAGAACTTTCTTGACTCGCGAACGCCCTATTTGTTATATACCATGTTGTGCGTTGTTTATTCTGTTATTCCCTTGGTATGTTCATCCAAATTTGAATAGTTTCTTTGACCTTTATTGATTCTAGTTTTTCCAAGAATAGTCTTATCAATTCTTGATTTTAGATAATTAGTTAAGTCTTCAAAATGACTCGTGTGAATATAATTTATACCAGAAGCTTTATACTTAATCATTAGATGCTTGTTAAAACTAGCCCAATTAAACTTTTCGTTTTTTCTTGATAGCTCTATTTGTTTCCATTCTCCATATCTCTTTATCAAGTAGCTGACGTAATTTTTTTTTAATAAATCTCTTCCTAAAGAATATTCAGGCAACTCCACTTTTTGAGTTTTAGGTTTTTTAAAAAGTTTCGGAAAATACTTTTTTAGAATGACTTCGCTTTCTTCAGCATACTTTGAAACAGTATCCCACCCCCAATAGTAAATATTGAATTTGTTAGCTTCACTTAATCCAGAAACATATTCTTGGATATTTGTGTCGTCTCGAAAAGTTGATACAAAAATTAATCGTTCAAAATTGAAGTCTAAATCCTTAATTTTATTCAAATCCGAATCTATATCATTAATTAGTTCTATTCTTAAACTTTCATCTTTTCGTCTTAAGCTTTTCAATTTGCATTGAATTACTGTTTTGGTTTTAAGTGAAAAAACATCAATACCTTTCTGATTTTGACCTTTTACTCCAAAGTTTTGAAAATCTGTATTTCTATAAGATTCAGTGTTCTCTATTTCATTGAATAGATCAGAAATGAATTCTTCAAAATCAATCTCATTTTTTAAAGCAGGTAACTGGTATTTAGACATATTAGGACAGTTATTTCCCCAGTTTATGAGTTAGAACTACGGTCTCTTTGACTTTAATTTCATTAAGTTCTGAGGCATTCTTTTTGAAAACTTTAAATGCATTAGAATTCACAAGCTTATGAATTATTTTGTTATCAGTTTCTATTCTTTGAACAGCAGAATACCCCGTGGAGATAATGACTGATTTGTCTTTATATATTTTCATCGGCTCGAATTTATTGAGGCTAGATTTTACAAATTTTGCAAATTCATCAAACACTTTTATGTCCTCTTCATTGAGTTTGTAGATAGTGTTTTTATCAGTTGAACTCTTAACTTGGACTAGCATTATATGCCAATAGCTACCTCTTCTAGCTACAGATAATATGTCTGCTGGTGTCTGGCTGCCTTTTGAAAGGTAAGCTTCATATTTTGGAGTTAAAGTTTTGATTTTTCTTAGAATATATGCTTCAGCTTTATCACCATACTCTCTATTGGACAAACCTTGAAGTCCAGCACTTTCGAGGATTATTCCCTTATTCTTTCTCCATTCATCTACTAAAAAATCGGTGAACTCTTTAAAATTTTTCATGTTCGTTCATTTTCTTACATATAACGCACAACGGTCTAGGCTATGAGTAGTTGCGTGGTTTAGCACTTAACTTTGCAAGTACACACCAAACTGAAAATCCGCGAGGATTTTCAGAAGTAGGCGAGAACAAGCAATTACTTATAGCCATTGTTGGCATTAGTATTTTTATTCCAGTTTTCGTTTTATCGCTCTCAATCTTGTCATTACAGTATCACCATATGGCGTCAAAGTCCAATAAGTTGTGGTGTCTCTAACACCTCTTTTTCTAATGCTTTCTGTCATTAAGTTTAGTGCTCTCAATTGGATTTTAATCGTTTGATAATCTGTGTCTTTGATACTAAATTCGGTTGGCACTCTTTCGTCCTTTTTTACTTTTTTAGATAACTCATTGAAAGTTTTATTTCTGATTAGTTCGTTGAGTTTTACCCTTATTGGTCTTTCAGCAGTTTCATCAATCATTAGCGGACTAATTTCTCCAAAAATTTCATTCCAACTTAATTCAGTACTAACTGAGTAGCTTTCACTTCCAACTCTCCAATCTCCTTGAGCCTTAAAAGTGAAATTAATCTCTATTTTATCGTCTCCTTGACTTAGTAACTCTGTACCTTCAGGTGCTTTAGTTTTAGATTTTTCTAATTCTAATTTTAAATTTTCTACTTGTTTGGTTAATTCTAATATCTCTTTGGTACTATCTTCAGTCGGAAGATAAGTAGCTTTAACCCAACCAGGCTGTGGTTTGTCTTTAATTAATCGTACCAAGCTTCTACTAACTATAGAACCCAATTCAATAGGGCTTTCATAATATTTACACATTTTCTGTTGGACTATTTTCTTGAAATCTTCCAACTTCTTTTTTAGAGCCTTTTCACTTTCTGATTTACCTACTGGAATATTTTCAGGGTTTTTATGTAAAAAAGAAATTACTGGAATTCCTTGTTCTATTGCATATTGATATTCCATTTGCGTATAGCTTACACCTTCTGGATTTACTGAACCATATCTACCACCAACAATTAGGATGTAGTAATCGCAATCATCAATCAAACCTTTAATTAGAGTCCATTGGTCATCATCTGCAGCTGGAAATAATTCCATTCCAACAGGTATACAATCTAATTCCAATAAGGCTTGCATAACCTCTTGTCTTTCCTCTACTAAATCTTTGTAAGTTGAACTTACGAATACTTGATGTTTTACTTCCATTCAGTTTTTCAATATTAATGCCAACGCCCCATGCATGAGACGTACGTTTTTGAAACAATGTAGTATCTGTTTACCACAAAGGCAAATCTGCGATTTGACTTGTTAATTTCTTCGTAGCTCAAGACAAATCGCAGATTTGCCGTTGCTAACCCAGAGCCTTAAGTGCGTCTCACCCCACAGAAGCAGTATGGCTTCATGCATTGTGTTATACTCTTTTTTTCGCCATCAGTTCTGGTATTGTCATGCTAGCGTTTTCAAATTCTATTTTTTTTAATGGAGGTAGAAATAAGAGGATGTTTTTAGGGAAGTAAATTTTGTCTATTATTAAATAATGGATGTTAAAAATACTTCCGTATTTCTTTATCTGATTATAGGGTATTTGTGGAGTCTTATTGATCAATAGATACTCACTTGTAGCAAATATGTCAACTTTTAATCTGAGAACGATAAAAGTATTAAGAGTCAATATTATTCCGAATAACCACCATGTATCTAGTAAGAAAATTGTGATTAATAAAGCAGGTATAGTTGTAAAGCAGAGGTGGTAAATCATACCAGGTATCAATAACCATTTTGATATAGTTATTTTAGTTTTAATCAGGTCCATTGCTAATATCACTTTTTCCTGCATAATATTTTAAACCACATTTATTACATTCTAAATAGTCAGGTAACAAATTGAATCCATTAAGGAATTTTCGATTCATGATTTCTCCTTTTTTACAAGTCCTTTTTTTATAAGTTCTTAGGAAGATGAAGCCGAAGATACTTAGCACTAAGATTGTAATGGTTATTCCGATTTCTCTATATGAGATTAACACATAAAACAAAAGTGAGACGATTGAGAAGAAGTAAACTATTGCTAGTTTGATATCTTGAATAATGAAATGTTTCTTTTTGCAGTTCATTTAAAAATCATTGAGTATAACAACTGGATATGACACATGTGTCATATCCAGTATATGTTTTCTCCTCTAAATCTAACAAAAAAATTCATTAAAAAGCCGTCATATTTTATTTAATCACAGTTTATCCGATTGTAAACGAAAGTAAACGGTTACAAACGTTTACAATCGGATGGGTTCAAGCGATAAAATATTGTCTCTTGAATAACCAGGCTTTGCTTATCAAGCACACGTTTTCACACAGAGTTTATCCACAAATCCCTCAACTTTTCAATTCATTTTTTAACTTCGGACTTCAACACCAACAAGCACAAACATGAAACTGATTTCCTGGAATGTAAACGGAGTAAGAGCGGTAATGAAAAAAGATTTTCCTCAAATATTAGAGGACATGAATACCGATGCCTTGTGTTTACAGGAAACAAAAGCACAGGATGATCAGGTGGTGGAAGCTTTAGCCGATATTAAAGGGTATCACATCTATTCCAATTCGGCTGAGAAAAAAGGCTACTCCGGAACGGCACTATTGACCAAACAAAAACCACTTTCTGTTACCTTTGACATGGGGGAAGAAGAACATGCGCAAGAGGGCCGTGTGTTGTGTGCTGAGTTTGACGCTTATTATTTACTAACGGTGTATACTCCCAATTCAGGGAGTGAATTAAAGCGCCTGGGGTACCGTCAGGAGTGGGACAAAGCTTTTTTAGATTATGTGGTCAATTTAGAAAAAACAAAGCCCGTGATTATTTGTGGTGATTTAAATGTGGCTCATAAACCCATTGACTTAGCCCGACCAAAGCAGAACTACAATAAAGCAGCGGGATACATGCAAGAAGAAATTGATGGCATGGATGCACTCATTGAAGCCGGGTTTGTGGATTCGTTTCGAGCCCTGCATCCTGACAAGGAAAAATATAGCTGGTGGAGTTTTCGGGGAGGAGCAAGAGAGCGAAATGTAGGCTGGAGAATCGATTATTTTTTAACGAGCCCCAAACTAGTGTCTACTTACAAGCAAGCGGATATTTTAAATGAAGTCTTTGGTTCAGATCATTGCCCGGTATTGCTTGAACTGGATGTCTAGTAACGTGAATCGTTATTGTTGACAAAATCATCCACTTTAGTTTACCATTTCATGCATTGATTTGTTACTTTTGCCACCTCAATTAGGAATGGTCATTTGATTACACTATTAATTATACTTCCAACTGTTTTATTGTTCGTTGTTTTTGGCGTTTGGGCTGAGCGAAAAATAGCAGGTTTTATGCATGACCGTGTCGGCCCGGATGAAACAGGTTTCAAAGGGATTCTTCAAACCATTGCCGATGGATTAAAACTCCTTCAAAAAGAACAAATCATTCCAAAGGGTGCAGACAAAACCATGTTTATTGCTGCGCCAGTAGTGATTTTTGTAGCTGTATTTGCAGCATTTTCAACCATACCGCTCGCGCCTCAGCTGGTGGGGGCAGGCATGGCTATTGGGGCATTTTATCTGATGGCTATTGTCTCGTTGGATGTGCTTGGATTTTTAATGGCCGGTTGGGCTTCAGCCAATAAGTTTTCGTTGTATGGTGCCATGCGTGCGGTGGCTCAAATTATCTCCTACGAAGTGCCTATTAGCTTGATGGTGTTGTCCGTAGTTATGATTAGTCAATCGTTGGATTTGCAGGAAATCATTATGCAGCAAGGGATTTTAAGCACACAGACTCAATATTTGTTTGGTTTAAAAGCTTTAGGGGTGCAGTTAAATCATATTGGCGGCTTTTTGATGTGGAACATTTTCCGTTACCCTTTATTGATTCCCGGGTTATTGGCTTTTTTCATTGCTTCCCTGGCGGAGGCCAACAGAGCACCCTTTGACATTCCTGAAGCAGAATCAGAAATTATTGCTGGTTTTCAAACCGAATACACAGGCTTTCGATGGTCGGTGTTGATGTTGGCTGAATACGCGATGATGTTGCTGGTCGCTTTCTTCGGTACGATCTTATTCTTAGGAGGTTGGAACACCCCTTTACCTAACATAGGCGCAGCTAAGTTTGCCACCTGGACGACAGGAATTTCAGGCGAACTCTCAGGCTATATTTGGGGGATAGTATGGCTCTATTCCAAAGCATTTGTATGGGTTTTCTTACAAATTTGGGTACGTTGGACCTATCCACGTTTGCGGGTAGATCAATTGATGTATCTTTGCTGGAAAGTATTAACACCATTTGCTTTAATTCTGGTTTTAGTAGCTGGAGTTTGGCGGTTACTTGGAGTATAGAGTTATTGAGTTTTAAGTGTTAAGTAATAAGTGTTAAGTATAGAGTAGTGAGTATAAAGTATTGAGAAAGTAGAGATTAAAGTATAAGGTAGAAAGTAGAAAGATAAAGGAGTATGGAGTAACGAGTACAGAGTATTGAGTACAAAGTATTAAGAGAGACAAGAAACAAGAACCAAGATGCAAGAAAGTAATAGTCTAATACCCAAAAATCTAAAGTCTAACATCTAACATCTAATATCTAAAAATCTAACATCTAACAATCTAACATCTAAAAAAATCAAAGGAGCAAACGCATCATATTGGGGAAACATTAAGGAGGGGTTCAGCTCGTTAGCTGGAGGTCTTGTCTTGTCGTGGAAGCACTTCAAGGATGCTTTGTTGAAAAAACGAAGACAACCTGTTGGTGCGTCTGATGCGAATTACTTTGACCATCAAAACGGTATTTTTACCAATTATTACCCCCACGAATCGTTGCCTATTCCTGATAATGGACGCTACCGATTGCACAACGAGATCGATGATTGCATCGTCTGTGATAAATGCGCGAAAGTCTGTCCGGTCAATTGCATCGACATTGAAGCGATAAAAAGTACGGAAGAGATTCGAAAAGCTTCGGATGGATCATCAATCCGCTTGCATGCAGCGAAGTTTGATATTGACATGGCCAAATGTTGCTACTGTGGGTTGTGTACAACGGTATGCCCCACTGAGTGCCTCACGATGACGAAAACATTTGATTACAGTGAGTTTGATATTCGCAACATGGTGTATGAGTTTTCTGAAATGACAGAAGCTGAAGCCCAGGGAAAGCGTGACGAATACAACACCAACCTGGAAGCTAAAAAAGCGATCAAAGAAGCAGCACCATCAGCGGATGTTAGTTCATCCGCTAAGCCAAAAGTGGTGATTCCAGGCGCTAAAAAAGCAGCTACGGCAGCGGCACCAAAACCAAAGATACCTGGTGCAGGAGCGCTCAAACCAAAAATTGAAGCCAAGCCAAGCGATCGGATAGAACCGGAAAAATCAGCTGCGTTAAAACCAAAGATTGGTGGAGCAAAACCATCACCGTTGAAACCTGTGATTAAAAAAGCGGAAGGAGCTAGTGAGGCAAAGCAACCTTCACCACTGAAACCAGTCATTAAAAAACCATCGGAGGGAGCTAACAAACCCTCTGCGTTGAAACCGGTTATCAAAAAACCTTCAGAGGGAGCTGATAAACCTTCAGCGTTAAAACCTGTGATTAAAAAACCAGCTGATGCAGAGAAAAAACCTTCAGCGTTGAAGCCTGTCATCAAGAAAAAAACAGACGATCAACCCAAGCCATCGGTACTGAAGCCAGTCATTAAAAAAACTGAAAACACATCAGAGGTTAAAAAGCCATCGGCACTGAAGCCGGTAATAAAAAAGCCAACAAAAGACGAGGACGATCAACCCAAAAAGCCGTCTGTATTAAAGCCTGTGATCAAACCTAAACCACCAAAATCAGCGGACGAATGAGTGAATTGATTATGGAAATAACCTGGTGGTTTTTTGTGGTGCTGGCAGTGGTACCCACCATCTATATTTTGTTAACCAAAAATGTGATGCGTGCAGCGTTTGCCTTATTAGCCACATTTTTAGGAGTAGCAGGGTTGTATGTGTTTCTTCAAGCGTATTTTATCGCTGTAGCGCAATTAATGGTGTATGTCGGAGGAATTTTGGTGTTAATTATTTTTGGAATTATGTTGAGCACCGGAAAAGGAGAAACCTTTAAAGTGGTGTCGGGAATAAAAAATCAGTTTGTGGGCTTCATTATTTTTGCTTCCATCGTAGCAGGCGTGGGGTTTTTAATCCATGAAGCAGAATGGGGCACAAGACCAATCGAGAATTTCTCCTTAGGAAAAACTGAAGCCTTAGGTATTGGGTTGATGACCAAATACATATTACCCTTTGAGATTGTAGGCATTATCCTATTAATCGCCTTAGTCGCTGCCGTGTATATTTCTAAAGATTTGAAAAATGAATAATCAGGAAATCTACCTATACATCAGCTTATTGATTTTTGCTACAGGGCTAGCAGTAGTCATTACCAAGCGCAACGCGATTTTTGTGTTGATAGGGATTGAAATGATGTTAAATGCAGCAAATTTAAACTTCATCACCTTTAACTATTTTGGAGGAAAAGAAGTGGACGGACAACTCTTTGCCTTGTTTGTCATCATGCTGGCAGCCGCAGAAGCAGCAATTGCCATGGCCATTGTTTTGAAGGTAGTCAAGTATTACCGAACCAGTAATGTGGATGAAATTAATAGCTTAAAAAATTAATGAATCTAGCGGCAATCCATACCGAAACCTTACCCTTTGATTCGATGACGAAGTTGGCATTAGCCATCTTGTTATTGCCCTTATTCACCTTCTTTTTCTTGATTTTCTTCGGAAGAAGAATAAATAAATACCGCGGAATCACCGCTACCGTGTTGATGTTGATCAACTTGGTCATGGCTATTGTGGTGACCTGCAACACTTGGGCAGCCAATGAATTTCATGCCAGATGGGAATGGTTTAATTTGGGAAAAGATATTTCGTTCACGTTAGGAATCCAGCTGGATAACCTGTCTGCATTTATGTTGATTGTAGTCACAGGGGTGTCGTTTCTGGTCCATTTATTTTCAATTGAATACATTCGTGGTGATCGCCATTTTGAAAAATACTTTGCTTACTTAGGGTTGTTCACTTTTTCGATGTTAGGCATTGTTTTGTCCGATAACTTGTTTGCTATGTTCGTCTTTTGGGAGCTGGTAGGGTTATCATCCTATTTGTTGATTGGCTTTTATTTCCAAAAAGAAGAAGCAATCTACGCCAATAAAAAAGCCTTTATCACCAACCGAATAGGGGACGCAGGTTTTATCATTGGATTAATGGTGTTGTGGTCACAATTTGGAACCCTGGATTTAGAAACCTTGAAATCACAGTTGCCCACTTTTTCAGGGGAAGTTTGGTTGTTGAGTTTAGCAGGATTTGGAATTTTGTGTGGAGCAATCGGGAAGTCGGCACAGTTTCCCTTACAAGTGTGGTTGCCCAATGCCATGGAAGGTCCAACCCCCGTTTCAGCATTAATACACGCAGCAACCATGGTGGCAGCCGGAATCTATTTATTAGCGCGCACCTATTTTATCTTACAACCCGATGTGTTAACCACCATTGCCTTTGTAGGGGGCATTACCGCATTCATTGGAGCCGTGACCGCATTAGCACAAACAGACATCAAACGGGTATTAGCCTTTTCAACAATATCTCAGTTAGGATATATGATGATGGGAATGGGCGTAGGAGCTTACGATGCCGCATTATTTCATTTATTGACGCATGCTTTTTTCAAAGCGTGTTTATTCCTTTCTGCTGGCGCAGTGATTTACAACATGCATCAGTTGGAACATCAATTAGAACACGAAGGAAAGGACGTACACTTTGATGCACAAGACATGCGCGTGATGGGAGGCTTACGAAAGAAAATGCCGGCCACCTTTTATCCTTATTTAATTGCTACCCTTGCATTAGCGGGATTACCCTTGACTTCCGGATTTTTATCCAAAGATGCCATATTAAACGGTGCTTTATCATGGGCACAAATGAAAGGAGGCATCAGTTACCTTATTCCTACCTTAGGTTTTGTATCTGCGTTGTTGACTGCTTTTTACATGGGCAGACAACTGTTTATGGTGTTCTTTGGTGAATTTAAGCTGGAAAAACTCGGACAACACTATCAGGGTGCTTATGACAAAGTAAAGGAAACCCCCGTTTTGATGTTGCTACCGATTGTTTTGTTGGGTGCCTTATCATTGGGAATATTTTATTCGATCAACCCGGTGGATGGTAGCCAAAGTTGGTTTACCGCTGCAATTGCTATTCCCCAATCACCAGCCTTTTTAGAACAAATGCACCATAATCATGTAGTGGTTTCCGTAGGTTCGATGGTCATTGCATTCACTGGTTTGTTCCTGGCGTATTTGATGTATTACAAAAAGTCCCTGGTCATCAGTGATGAGAACGCATTCAAAAAAGTGTTGAAAGGCTTATCGCTGAATCATTGGTATTTGGATGCTATCTACCATGCAACCATCGTGCGAGCCACATTAACTAAAGCCACATTAGCCCATCAGTTTGATGTGTTGGTCGTTGATCGAATTGTGAACTCCGTAGGGGTAATTCAACTAATTCTGGCGAACCTCGTTGGCTCATTTGATAAATACATCGTGGATGGCGTGGTGAACCTTTCAGCTACCATCACAGGTGTTTTTGGTAAAATTTTACGTTCGCAGTTTTCAGGTAAAGTGCAGAACTACATTGCTATTTCCATAGTGATGGTTATTCTATTGGTATTTCTAATCGTGAAATCTTCATGAGTTTATTAAGTATAATTATATTTCTTCCCTTGGTGCTTATCCCCGTGATATTGGCACTTCCCGAAGGTAAAAACCAACTAATCAAGTGGATTAGTTTGGGTGTCACGGCAGTTCAATTAGTGATCGCTGGTATGGTATGGTTTGGCTTTGATACTGCTTTAGCGGGCGTGTCATCCATGTCTACCTTTCAGTTTGTAGAAAAAGCGGAATGGATAAATCTATCATTAGGTGGGTTAGGAACTTTATCAGCCGATTACTTTATTGGGGTTGATGGCTTAAACATCACCATGATTTTGTTATCAGCCATCGTAATGTTGATTGCCACCATTTCATCCTGGAGCATCAATGAAAAAGTAAAAGGCTACTTTGCGTTGTTGTTGTTATTGAATACGGCCATTTTCGGTTGTTTCTTGTCACTCGACTTGTTGCTGTTTTTCTTATTCTTCGAGTTTATGTTGTTGCCGATGTATTTCTTAATTGGAATATGGGGCGGTCCACGAAGAGAGTATGCTTCCATCAAGTTTTTCCTTTATACCCTTTTGGGATCCGTGTTTATTTTGTTGGTGATGATTGGCTTGTCCAACTCAGTGATCGACCCTTACAAAACAGCCGTAGCGGCAGGGTTAGCAGAATCGGTTGCCAGTGTATCGAGTGGGAACCTGGAAGTATTATACGAGATGCTAAAGACGAATCAATTGGGCAGTGCTCAGCTTGTTCATTCGTTTAACATGGTTTACATGACCGATGCTCGCAACTTTATTCCTGATTCCTTATTTGGTTCTGAAACGGCCTTACAAATATTTGGCTATGCACCACGAATGGTTGCCTTCTTAGCCCTGTTCATCGGTTTTGCAATTAAATTACCCGCGGTGCCTGTACACACGTGGTTGCCTGACGCACACGTTGAAGCACCAACACCCATCTCCGTAATTTTAGCGGGCGTGTTGTTGAAAGTTGGTGGGTATGGATTAATTCGCTTAGGCTATGGCGTTTTTCCTGAATCTGCAGCACAACTATCCTGGTGGGTAGCACTCATTGGGGTAATCTCCATCATCTACGGTGCTTACAATGCCTTAGCGATGAAGGACCTCAAGAAGATGATAGCTTATTCATCGGTTTCGCATATGGGGTTTGTTTTACTGGGTCTTGCATCCTTTACCATTGAAGGGGTAAGCGGTGCCATTTACCAAATGTTTAGTCATGGGTTCATCTCAGCATTATTATTCTTGATTGTTGGTGTAGTGTATGATCGCTCGCACGACAGACAAATAGAACATTACAGAGGGTTAGCTACCAAGATGCCTTATTTCACTGCTTTTGTGATGGTCGGTTTCTTCGCTTCCTTAGGTTTGCCAGGCTTCTCCGGATTTATTGCGGAAGTGTTAGTGTTTTTAGGAAGTTTTACCTCCGAATCCCTGAACGGACTAGTGCCTCGTTGGATGGTGATGGTGTCGGCCTTGGGACTGATTCTTACCGCAGCCTACTATTTATGGACCTTGCAACGCATGTTTTTCGGTTCTTATTGGGTAAAGGAAGAATCTTGGAATGCCGCACTAAAAGACCTCACCCGCAGAGAATATACGATGTTGATACCGCTTGTTGTTTTCTCATTGTTATTCGGAATATTCCCAGGTTTGGTGTTAGATAAAATGTCGTTGTCAGTAAACACCTTTGTTGAATTGATTAACGCAAGCATTCGATAAGTATGGAAACCTTCCTTATTAGTAGTTTAAACAATATTATTGCAAGTGCCGCTTACATTTCTTCGGAATTGGTGTTAGGTGGTTTGGTATTGTTTTTATTACTCTTAAGCATTATTGCGGATAACCAAAAGTACCGTTGGGTGTTTGTCGGTGTCACGTTGTTATCCTTGATGCTGTCCCTGCTTTATGTCCTAGAACAACGTGCAGTTGTGGGGGGCGATTTGTTTATGGGGCTGGTAAACCTCAGTCAGTACGTGTTGTTTTTTAAAGCCTTGATTTTATTATGTGGGATGTTCACTACGTTACTTTTTATAAAAGAAAGAAAACCCTTTGAAGCCGAGCCGCTCATCTTTGTGGTAGCCATTATGTTAGGAATCAATTTATTGATTTCTTCCTCCGACTTATTGTTGACGTATGTGTCCATCGAGTTAGTTTCGTTGACTTCGTATGCGTTGGTGTACCGCAGCACGGCAAAAAGTGCAGAGGCGAGCATGAAATACTTACTGTTTGGTGCCGTAGCTTCGGCTGTCATGCTGTATGGTATTTCATTGGTTTATGGTGTAGCACATTCCTTTGATTATCAATCATTGTCGTATGCTTTTGAATCCGTTTCACCAGCCAACTACCATATTTTAGTCTTAGGGATTATTACTATCATGTTAGGTTTCTTGTTTAAGATGGGTGCGTTCCCGATGCATTTATGGATTCCTGATGTGTATGAAGCTGCTTCAATACCCGTAGTTGCTTTCTACTCTACCGCACCTAAAATAGGTGGTGCCTTAGCCTTGGTTAACCTGTGTGAAAAGTTAGGCTGGGTAGGCATGGATGTGTTGTCATTATTTGCCGTCATCACCATTTTGATTGGCAACTTACCCGCCTTGTGGCAGAGCAATTTAAAACGGTTAATGGCTTATTCATCGATAGCCCATGCAGGAATCATTATTATGGCATTAATCGCTTTTGATTCACACCACTTTGAGAGCTTAAAATTATTTCTATTTATTTATGTCATCATGAACTTTTCCGCTTTCTTATTAATTCAGGTATTAGAAGAAAAAGGGGAGGCCACATTCAATAGCATTCAAGGATTAGGCAAACAAAACGCACTAGTAGGAGTATCGGCAATTGTGTTGGCAATCTCTCTGGCTGGACTTCCACCAACAGGTGGATTTATGGCTAAATTTCTGGTGTTTTCAGGTTACTGGAACATGGCAACAGTACTGGATCAACCCGTGTTATGGTGGGTATTGGCTATTGCTCTGTTAAACACCGTAGTGGCTTTATTCTATTACATTAAAATACCGTATTACATGTATTTTAAGGCAATTGAAAAGAATAGTGAATTTAATGTTAGTGATGGACATAAAATCTTTCTAATTTTGTCATTGATATTACTTGTGGGAAGTTTTATCAAAATTGACTGGCTGCTAGAATTGATTTCAATATTTAACTAAATAGCGTACAGCGCAATACTTATGAGTGATGCTATTAAGCATGAGTGCGGAATTGCACATATCCGACTAAGAAAACCTTACCAATACTACATCGATAAGTATGGGACTCCGCTTTACGCCCTCAACAAATTATATTTGTTGATGGAGAAGCAGCACAACAGAGGCCAGGATGGTGCAGGAGTAGCTACCATAAAAATCGATGTGCCCGAAGGTACCCGATACATTTCAAGGTACCGCTCCATAGACCAACAACCGATTGCCCACATTTTTAGAAAAATAAATAAGAAGTTCTCCAAAGTCCTCAAAAATAGCCCTAGAAAATATAACGATGCAAAGTTTCTTCAGGAGAATGTCGCGTTCACTGGTGAAGTTTTGATGGGACACTTGCGTTATGGTACGCACGGTAAAAACAGTATTGAAAGTTGTCACCCATTTTTAAGACAAAACAACTGGAGAAGCCGTAACCTATGTGTGGCTGGTAACTTCAACATGACAAATGTGGATGAGCTTTTTCATCGCTTAGTTGAATTAGGACAGCACCCGAAAGAGAAAGCGGATACGGTAACAGTGTTAGAGAAAATAGGTCACTTTGTGGATGAGGAATGTCAAAACCTTTTTCAAAAATATAAACACGATTATTCCAACCACGAGATTTCTAAGGTCATAGAAAATGAGTTGAAGTTAGAAAACGTGTTGCGTAAAGCATGTAAAGACTTTGATGGTGGTTATGCCATGATGGGAATTACGGGCCATGGTGCATCATTTGTCGCCAGAGACCCCGCTGGAATACGTCCTGCTTATTATTATTATGATGATGAAGTAATTGTAGTCGCATCAGAAAAGCCTGCCATAAAAACAAGCTTTAATGTGCCCTACGACCAGATTAAAGAAATTAAACCTGGTCACGCATTAATCATCAATAAAAAAGGAGAATTTGCCGAACACCAGTTCATTCAGCCTATCGAGAAAAAATCATGTTCATTTGAGCGAATTTATTTTTCAAGAGGTAATGATCCAGATATTTATAGAGAACGATCCAAGTTAGGGGAGTTATTAGTGCCTCAGATTTTAGAGGCGATTAATCATGATTTAGAAAATACGGTCTTTTCTTATATTCCGAATACCGCTGAAACATCATTTTTAGGGATGATGAAAGGGTTAGAAGACTATCTTAATAACTACAAACTTGAAAAGCTTCAGGAAGGAGCTGCTCACAATGGTGAGTTGACACGCTTGATAAATTTACGCCCCCGCGTTGAAAAGTTAGTAATCAAAGATGCCAAGTTGAGAACCTTTATCACCGATGATTCAAGTAGAGATGACCTGGTTTCTCATGTCTACGATACGACTTATGAGGTGGTGAAAAAAGGTGTTGATACCATTGTAGTAATTGATGACTCCATTGTTAGAGGAACAACGCTGGAAAAAAGCATTTTAACCATGTTGGATAAGTTAAATCCAAAGAAAATAATCGTGGTTTCATCAGCTCCTCAAATCCGCTACCCTGATTGTTACGGTATTGACATGTCTCGAATGAAAGATTTCGTAGCTTTTAGAGCCTTACTCGCTTTATTAAAAGAGACCAATCAAGAATATTTGTTAGAGGAAGTATATGTAAACTGTAATCAATCGAAGATTTCAAGAAACACTTCACCGAATTATGTGAAGAAGTTATATGACTTGTTTACTGACGAACAGATCTCTAAAAAAATTGCTGAAATAGTTAAGCCTGAAGGTATTAATGCGGAAGTTGAGGTGATTTATCAGACCGTAGAAAACTTGCACAAAGCATGCCCTGATCATTTAGGTGATTGGTATTTCACGGGCGATTATCCTACTGCTGGAGGCAGCAAAGTGGTTAATAAAGCATATGCTAATTTTATGGAAGGAAAAACAGTTCGGGCTTACTAGTCGAACTGTTTCTTTATTTGTTGCCTTTTCTTTACCTTTTTCTTGTGAAGACTATCCCAGTTTTTAACAATTTGATGTTCTCCTCGTGAGATTTTTTTTACATCAGCTTTCTTTGTGTTTTTTTTACTTTTTTCAGCATATGAGCTTGGTGAGTTAAATACAGAAAATGATAAAAAAAGGAGAAACGTCAGCGTAAGAGGTTTAAAGAAAGACATACAAGTTGATTTTTTGTTACACAACCTTAATTACGAACGATGTATAGTTATGTTTTAAATAAAATAATTAAATGTAGATTGAACGCTACATTGTGGTTTTTTTGCTCTACAATTTCTCACTAGATTTTATTGTGTTTACCGTTGATTATTAGGGGTTTATGTTTTTGGTTCGTTTTTATTAATGTGGTGATTATGTGAAACAAAAAAATAAACGATATGAAAAAGATATTAAGAAGTAATTTATTAATAATGACTGGTGTTTACATTAGCGTATTGTTTTTACAATCGTGTAAAGATGAAAACGAAGTAACGGTTAAAACTCAGATAGAGGATGAGTGGCATGCTCAAAAAATAGAAACTACTCTTAAAAACGATGATGGTGACGGTGTAACCACTACAGATGACGATCCCGATTGGTCAATTACATTTGATGATGGGAAATACAGTGTTGATGGAGATAATGACTTTATCGAAGGAGAAGGGACATATGAAGTTAATGGTGATAAAATCAATATTGACCCAGAAGATGGATCGCCAATGACTTGGGATGTAGAAAATATATCAGAAGACGAATTAATTGCAAAATACACTGATGTAGGGGACGATGGTGAATTAGCTATTAGAATAGTCTTTGATAACTAAAAATATTGTGCAGAAAGTATTTAAAAAAGTCTGGTAACCTTACCAGACTTTTTTTATTAATATTTAGTTGGATGGGTAAACCAACTCCGTACTTTCATATCGATAACACCGTAAATAGCTTCTTTAAAAATCTTTTTACTCATTTTTGATTCTCCCTGAGTTCGATCTGTAAATACAATAGGTACTTCTTCTATTTGAAAATCTTTTCTCCAGGTTTTAAACTTCATTTCAATCTGAAATGCATACCCAACAAAACGGATTTTATCTAGGTCAAATGAAGCTAGAAGTTCTTTTTTATAACAAACATACCCAGCAGTGGCATCGTGGAGGGGCATACCCGTTATAACTCTTACATACACACTTGCAAAGTAGGACATTAAAACACGACTCATTGGCCAGTTTACAACATTTACCCCGTTTTTGTAACGAGATCCAATAGCTAAATAAGCTCCGTTTTTGCAAGCTTGATAGAGTTTGGGTAAATCACTTGGGTTATGAGAGAAATCGGCATCCATTTCAAAAATGTAGTCATACCCTTTTTCAAGTGCATATTTGAAGCCTCGAATATAGGCAGTGCCTAAGCCTAATTTTCCTTGACGTTCAATTAAAAACAACCGTTCAGGGTACTCTAATTGCAGTTTTTTCACCACATCAGCTGTGCCGTCAGGAGAACCATCGTCTATGATTAGCATGTGTGCTACGTTTGACACTGAAAATACCTTTCGAATAATTAATTCGATATTTTGAATCTCATTAAAGGTAGGCGTAATAACCAGACTGTTCTCCATCATTCAAATATAAGCATTGAAATTAAAGTATTATTCTTTTGATTTAAAGAATCTTCACGGTTCTATGCAATCATCACTTTCACTTATTAAGTAGCGAATTCAGTTTTTCTAAAAATATGTGGAGATAGTAGGGGACGGTAATTCTTATTTTAATTAATCTTCTGTTCTTTTACTTAGAGTTGGGGAGCTTTTTAACTATAGTTTTTCTATAAGTAGTTGGTAATCATATTGCAAATCTTCATGCAGTTTTGATAGGGCTTTTTTTGCTATTTCTAGTTGTTTATGGAAGATGTTTTCAAGTACCGTGTTTCCAAAAATACTTGGCCTAAAGTTCTTTAGTAGATGACAAAAGTAGAGTAGAAGCTCAACTTCTGTTTCCTTCTTTTTTGAAAAACGAATATACTTTTTAATTAACCGTAGGATTTTGCGTACGCTTTTCTTTACCAAGTACATGTTGTAGGTATTAATTAAAGCGAACTGTTCGTCCATCTCCTTTTTTATTTCCTTTATATATACGTCCTCGTTTTCAGCTTCAAATAGTAGGTAGGTAAGCAATTCTTTATTTTCTTTTTTGTATTTGCTTAATTTTAAGCATAGTTCAACCACTTCCTCTGTTGAGCGGTGTTTCAATTCTTTTTTAAGTTCGGTAATCGTTGCCGTCTTCATTTTTCAATAATAGAGAATATTAAAAGACTATTGCTGAAAATTCTATGATATCCAATAACTTCTGCTCACTTTTGCAGCCAATTTAATAAAAATGAGAAGAATAGCTTTATACAAGAAAGAATTTGGTGTGACACCAGAAACTACCCTGAAAGATTTAAAATCGACCTACCGTGGGTTGATGAAGGAGTGGCACCCTGATAAGTTTAGCAATGATGCTGAGAAACATGCTGAGGCAGAGGCGAAAAGTAAAATAGTAATAGATGCTTATCATTTTTTAGTAAGCATAGCTCCAGAAACCATTGAAGCACAATTAGAAGATTATAAAGCGACTATAGCAAATGCTGAAATCGCTGACTTTACTTACTCAAAACAAGTGTTAGAAGTATTTTTCTCCAATGGAAATTCATATGAATATTTTGGTGTAAAAGAGAGTGTTTATGCTAAGTTATGTAACTCATCTACACAAACTCGTTTTTGTAAACGCCATGTGTTTAACTCGTTTAAATACCGAAAAACAGAAAGAAAGAAATCGGAGGAGTAAGCTTTAGTTTAAAAAAGCGAGCAGTTTCAGCACCACCTGAAGACTACTCTGACTATCTCCTAGGAAAGGGTGAACTAACCTATTAGCGAAGATAACTTGCTGCAAAGCTAATTGAAATTACAGCATTTGTGCTATTTAAAGGAATATTATTCAACTGCACCGTGTTCTTTTGCAATGTTTATCCAAAGATCAGCCATCTCGTCCGGTTCAGCACCTAGACTACGACTTAAATGCAAGGCTAGTCCCATCATTAATATTGAGGCGTGGTATAACGCTCCAAGTTCATGTAATCCACCAAAACTTGCTTGTGCCTTTGCTTGTAATAATTCATTGTGTTGATGTATAAAGTCATATGGATCAATAGAGTTGCATTCAAGTTCAGGTATTAATAATAAAGTTAACCATGTTGGGTCAAGTTGCGTTGCTAATTGCTCTGGCGATTTACTTCCCATTTCCCTCCAGCTAGCTAAGGTCTTCCATTCGGTTGATATGCGTAAATCCGTCTCAAGCAATAAGACAAAAGCAACGTCAGCTAAGTTTTGCATCACTTCCAGGTACTCATCTTGGGCTATTTCAAAGGTTTTTGCACCCTGTTCACCGATGTATTTTTCAACGCTCAATTTTGGCAAGTTGACCACATCTGGACATCCTTCTAAGCACGGAAACTCACTACCTTGATAAATATAGTGAGTTTTTTCTGCCTGCTTTTGACGGCCAAGCGGATAAAGGCGACAAGCTAATGGGCGACCTAGGTGTACACTGCAACCCAAACCCTTTTGATATTGACTACATGCAGGCAATCCCTTCCAGCCCGCTTCACCGTCAAATCGGAGTCGAATACCCCCAAACTCACAATACTGATCCCGAAACGCTTTTGGACTTATTCCTTTTTCTTTTGCTAAACAAATTAGTTCCCACGGATTTAAATTAACGTTTTTTCCATGGCAGCATGTGCCAGTTCGAGTACAAGTGAGTGGGAGCTTATCTTTGGGATTAAGTTTTTTTGTTA
Source organism: uncultured Cytophagales bacterium (assembly GCA_963815495.1). GTDB lineage: Bacteria > Bacteroidota > Bacteroidia > Cytophagales > JAAEPT01 > CAWFGW01. The sequence goes on along the minus strand of CAWFGW010000007.1, from coordinate 355,524 downwards.
AAAGCATGATGAATTAAATGATGTTTTTAACTCTACCTACTTCATTGGTTTCTAACATTACCTTAATACCATGTGTGTGTGTTGGAGCACTGGTTAGTATCGCCTTTACAATACCTCGCGTGAGTTCACCACTTCGTTGATGTTGTTTTTTTACAATATCTACTTCCATTCCAATTTTGATATTCGCTCTAGTTTGTCCGTCAACCATTGTTTTTTGATAATTACGTATTACACGAAGTTAGCAGTAGCTTACTTATTAAGCTGATTAAGTTGCTAATATCTATAATCTTTTTGTAAGGCGCTTACTGATTGGAATGAAGTAAGACATTGAGACGAAATTTTTAAAAATACCTACACACATTGCACTCCTGAGGGCAACGTGTGTAAGTTAGATGGATTATTAAACTTGTGTACCTCTTTTTCTATTAATCAACTGCTGAATAGGACAGTAGCCACTCAGTGCAAATACAATAAGTAAAACAGCTATTACGTACAAAGAAAAAAAGCTAGTCATAAGTGAAATAACAGCAAAAATTGTGGCGATTATTAATCGTATAATAATTCCAAGTTCGTTTAAGTTAGGGTGCATAGTTGTATGATTTGTTACGCTGTAAAGTTCTTGTATTTATGGTGGTTTCAGTATGACCTAGATTATCTATAGAACTGATCTTTCTCAAACTAAATCTTCTAATTATTGACTACTATCATTAGGATTAGTCTTTCAGTTTTATAATTTGGTACATTAATCAACTATTGATATGCTTATGAAAAAAATACTTGTTCCTATAGATTTTTCACCTTGTTCAATTAACGCGCTAAATGTGGCAAAAAAAATAGCTTCTAAGTCAGGTAATGAGCTTTTGTTACTTAATGTGTTAGATTACTCTTCGCATGTATCTTCTGTTTTTGATGCTGGTGTAAATGAAGCTTTATTAGTGAATGTTTTTGAAAAGCTAAAAAAAGATGCTGATGAGAAAATGCAAGCAATAATTAATGAAAACGATTCATTGATACCAATGACATCTAAATCAGAAGTGGGTTTACCTCGTGATGTTATTCTTTCGTTAGCGGCTTCTGGTGATATTGAATTAATCGTTATGGGGACAAATGGATCAAGTGGTGTTGCCGAGGTGTTTGTAGGTTCCAACACGGAACGTATTGTTCGCGACTCAAAAATCCCCGTCATTAGTGTGCATGCTGATACAGAGTTTGAGTTGAAGACCATTGTTTTTGCTTCTGATTTTAAAGAAACAACAGGTGAAAAGTTTGATGACCTTGTTTGGATTGCTAGTTTATTTGGTGCAGAGATAAAGTTAGTAAGAATAAATATTCCAACTAAATTTGAAAACACCATAGCAGCAGAAAATTTAATGAAAGATTTTGTTGTAAGGCATGGAGTTGGAAAATGTACCATAGAGCAGTTTGACTATGAGGAATTTGAAGCTGGTTTAAAAAAATATTCAAAAAGAGTGGGAGCAGATATGATTGCCATAGGAACACATGGTAGAACTGGTTTTAACTATTTTTACCACGGAGGAAGCAAAGCCGAGGATGTGGTGAATCACTTTGAAATACCCGTGTTTACCTTTCGAATTAATTAATCGTTATGATAAGGTTCGTTGTTTAAGATGGTACAGGCACGATAAAGTTGTTCTAAGAAAAATAGACGAATCATTTGATGCGAAAAAGTCATCTTTGAAAGGGCTAGCTTATAGTTAGCCCTTTCATAAACTGCTTCTGAAAAACCAAAAGCACCCCCAATCACAAAAACGGTTCTTTTAGTACCTGTGTTAGCTTGTTTTTGTATGAATTGAGCAAACTTTCTTGAAGTAAACTCTAACCCCTTTTCATCTAATAGTATTACAGTATCAGCAGGTTGAAGTTGATTTAATAGTTCTTCACCCTCTTTTTTACAGCGTTCTTCAGTTGATAAACCTTTACTTTTTTTTAGATCGGGGATAAATTGTATTTCTGTTTTAAAATAATGCTTTAATCGGTTTTGGTAGATATCACAACCTGTAGTTAAATAACTTTCGTCTGTTTTTCCAATACCAAGTAAGACTATCTTCATGGTTTAATTATATTCCTTTCACTAAATAATAATTCTTTTTGCCCTTTTGCACTAATAGATATTTTTCTTGCAACAATTCAAACTCAGGCTTTGCAGAAGGATTGTTAATTTTTTCTTTATTAATACTTACACCACCACCTTGAATCATTCTTCGGGCTTCACCCTTGGAAGTGAATATTTGACCACCAGTCACGTCTGATAACAAGTCAACTAATGTTTCTGAATTAATCAGTGTTTGTTTGGCAACGTCAATTTGAGGAACCCCTTCAAACACTTGTAATAGCGTTTTTTCATCAATTGTTTTTAAAGCATCCGTAGCATCTTTACTAAATAGTATGTCTGAAGCTTTTACTGCAGTTTCATAATCCTCCCTGGAATGAACACGAACGGTTACATCTTCTGCAAGTGCTTTTTGAAGTACTCTTTCGTGAGGTGCCTTATCGTGCTCTTTTATCAGTTTGTTTACTTCTTCTTCACTGAATAGTGTAAATATTTTAATGAAATTTTTTGCATCTTCATCAGACGTATTCATCCAGTACTGGTAGAATTTATAAGGTGAAGTTTTATCAGGGTCAAGCCACACATTACCTTCCTCAGTTTTTCCAAACTTAGTTCCATCTGCTTTTTTAATGAGAGGAGAAGTTACTGCATAAGCCTCTCCAGCACTCATTCTTCGAACTAATTCAGTGCCTGTTACAATGTTGCCCCATTGGTCGGAACCACCGAGTTGTACCTTGCAGTTTTTATGTTTGTTGAGGTAATAAAAATCATAACCTTGAATCAATTGGTAGCTAAATTCGGTAAACGAGAGACCATATTCTAACCGTTTTTGAACTGATTCTTTAGACATCATATAATTAACACTGATGTGCTTTCCTACATCTCTGATGAAGCCTAAAAATGAAAATTCTTTAAACCAGTCATAATTATTAACTACTTCAGCAGCATTTTCACCACATTCAAAATCTAAAAATTGCTCTAATTGTTTTTGCACACAATTTAAGTTGTGCTGAAGGAGTTCTTCAGAGAGTAAATTTCGTTCTTTCGATTTTCCTGATGGGTCACCAACCATTCCTGTGGCACCTCCCACAAGCGCTACAGGTTTATGCCCACATTTTTGTAAATGTACTAAAATCATGATTTGCACTAAGCTACCGATGTGAAGTGAATCAGCTGTTGGATCAAATCCAATATAAGCAGTGGTGAGTTCTTTCTTAAATTGCTCCTCTGTTCCAGGCATTATGTCGTGAATCATGCCACGCCATGTCAGTTCTTCAATAAAGTTCTTAGGCATTTCGTATGTGTTTTTTTACTTGACTGCGAAATAACAGATTTATGAGTAATTATCATAGTTTGAAACAGAACCAATCAAATTATAGGCTGTTTTTCAGATAATTGATCAAATGTTAATTATTATCAATGGAATTACTTTGAAAATTTAGGCTTACTTTGAATATTGTAAGGTCAATTTAATTAGGATATGGGAACGATTAAGAAAATTATAGTTGGTTTAGATTTAACAAAGTTTGATGAAACGGTATTAAACTACCTCAAAACCGTAAATATGATTGCAAGACCTGAAAAGGTTACTCTTTTAAACATTCATGATGAGGTACATCTTTCAAAGGATTTATTGGAAAAATTTCCTGACTTAAAGCAGTCTGTAGCACAAGATCATATTCAACAATTAAAAGATGAATGTAAAAATTTTAATATAGTTGGTACTGATATTGAATACATTGCCCATGAAGGAAATCCATTAGAGGAAATTATGAAGGTGGCCAAATCTAAGGACGCTGATTTGATTGTTGTGGGCAAGAAAAAGACGAAGAGGAAAGGTGTCTCTCATGATAAATTAGCACGTGCATCTTATTGTGACATCTTAATTGTTACAGAAACTTCTAAAACAGATATTAAAAATATTCTTGTTGCAACAGATTTTTCAAAACATTCGAAACAAGCATTAACCAAAGCTATTGATTTAGCTGACCAAGCCAACGCTAAATTAAACTTATTGCATGTCTATCATGTGCCTACGGGTTATTCAAAAACAGGTAAATCTTTTGAAGAATTTGCGCATATAATGAAAGAAAATGCTCAAAAAGATTGTGCGGAATTTCTGTCTGATATCGATTTGAAAGGTATTGAAATTAATCCCGTATATGTTTTAGCGGACTCTGATGATGATTACGAACATATCATAACTTCTGCAAATGCATCTAAAGCTGATTTAATTGTAGTTGGCGCAAAAGGAAGAACAAACCTATCTGCTTTCTTTGTAGGAAGTGTAACTGAAAAGTTGATTAATTTTTCAGACATCCCTTTATACATATCAAAGAGTAAAGGTGAGAAATTTGGTTTCCTTGATGTTTTAACAAATCAAGGTTAATAATTTTGACACAGAAAATAAGTTGTTTTCTGTGTATTATAAAATAATGACAAATTTTCTTATATTTAGGGTTACATAATAGTGCTAAAGTGTACTAAGAGTTAGTTTGATATTAATTTTATTCCATTTAGAATGAGAAAAATAGTTACCGGTTTATTAATAGTTGTTGCCTTTATGAACGTAAATGCACAACAATCAGCCCAGTATACTCAATATATGGTTAACCCATACTTAATGAATCCAGCACTGGCTAGTGTGGAAGACATGGTAGATATCAAAACTGGTTATAGAGCTCAATGGGTTGGCTTTAATCAAAATGAGGTAGCAGCTGATCAAGCAACTATTGTTAATACAGGACAAGTGGTCGCTCCTAGAACAATGTATGTTTCAGGTCACTCACCGATAGGTAAACCACATGCGGTTATGCATTATGTAACTGAAGCTAAGAGTTGGTTTGGAGCTGGAGGTAAGGTTGTCTACGACAAAACTGGTCCAACTTCATGGGGTAGCTATATGGTTTCTGGTACTTATAATATGGCCTTGATTAAACCAAAGGGATCTGGTATATATACCAAAGGGGGCTTACGTATGTCTGCCGGATTTTTTGTTGGATTTCAACAATATTCACTTAATTGGGATCAATTAACCTTTGCTAATGATTTAGGAGAGCCTTTACGAGGGTCTAATTCTGGTACAGTTAACAAGTTTATGCCAGATGCGACTTTAGGATTGTGGTTATATAATGAAAAGTTATTCTTTGGTTTGTCAGGAAATCATTTATTCGGTAATAGAATAAGTTATAATCTTGTGAATGATGACAGGATTGAAGACGGTACTTTAGCAAGACATGTTTTTATGACTGGAGGTATTAATCAAAAATTAACTGAAGAATTAGTTTGGACTCCTTCTGTTTTGATGAAATTTACACCAGGAGCACCTTTATCTATTGATGTAAATAATAAGGTTACTTACAATAAAAGTTATTGGGCAGGTCTTACCTATCGCCATTTAGATGCGCTTTCAATAGCTGTTGGTGCAATAATAACTTACAATTACGAAATAGCTTATTCTTACGATTTCACTACTACTGATATAAGAACATTTGGTAAAGCTGCTGCAACCCATGAAATTACTTTAGGTTACCGTATTGCACCAAAGCCTCAGTCTATGAATGCTGAAGACCACAACTGGGGTCACCAAGGACACTACAAGAAAAAGAAATACAAATAATTAGGTGTCTTTTTCATAAATATTTAAAACCTATGCTTTATAGCATAGGTTTTTTTATGCTTTTTTATAGTAGTAATTATTGGGGGTTACTATATGGCTATTGCTAAGTATATACAGTTATAAAATAGATAACTGTTATGAAAAGAATTTTATTGACTACAATTTCCATTCAATTTGTTTTTTATACTGGAATCGCTCAACAAGCTGCACAATATACTCAGTATATGGTGAACCCATATTTAATGAACCCAGCTTTGTCAAGCGTTGAGGATATGATTGACATTAAAACAGGATATCGATCGCAATGGGTTGGTTTTAAACAAAATTATGTTGATGAAAATCAAACAAGTATTGTAACTTCTCCTACTACTGTAGCCCCTCGCACAATGTATTTAAGTGGCCATGCGCCAATTGGAAAACCACATATGGCAAGACATTTTGTTAGTGAAGCTCAAAATTGGTTTGGAGTAGGAGGAAAGGTGGTTTACGATCAAACAGGTCCTTCTACTTGGGGGAGTTATATGGTGTCAGGAACTTACAATATGGGTATTATTAAACCTAAAAGTTCTGGCGTAAATAAATATGGGGGGCTTAGAATGTCTGCAGGAATGTTTATAGGTTTTCAGCAATACTCGTTGGATTGGGATAAACTGAATTTTGCAAATGATTTAGGTGAACCATTGCGAGGAGCCAACACAGGTAATGTCACACAATTTATGCCTGATGCTTCTCTAGGGATATGGTTATATAATGAGAAAGTATTTTTTGGTCTTTCTGGTGATCATATTTTTGGCAACAAAATCAATTATCCCATTACAAATGATGTTAGAAATCAAAACGGCACACTAGCAAGACATTACTTTGCTACAGGTGGTATAAATTATTCAGTTAATAACCAATTGACATGGAGCCCATCAGTATTAATGAAGTTTACTACTAATGCACCTCTTTCTATAGATTTTAATAACAAAATTGTATACGAAGACAATTATTTTATAGGTCTTTCATACCGACATTTGGATGCGATATCGGTGTTGGTAGGGGCCGTATTAAATGATGATTACGAATTTGCCTATTCTTATGATTTCACTACAACAGATATACGAACATTTGGTAATGCAGCTGCTACTCACGAAATAACTTTAGGTTACCGGATTCAGTTTAAACCTATTGAAATCAATCCAGTTGATCATCAATCACAGCACAGTGGACATTATAAAGGTAAAAAGCGAAGGTATCGATAAGCTTTTGATTAAGTAAAGATAATGTTGAGTGTAGCCGAATTGTTTAACACAGAATGAATAGTAATCGTATTCATTCTTGTTAAGTCAAACTGAGATAAAAACTGGTACTCTAAAAAAGAAGCTCCATCCGTTTCCGGATCGTTTCCAATATTAATAACTCCACTAACCTGTTCAACGCGATAAAATAGTTCTATAGCATGAAGAGGATCTTCGATAAATTCGTTTAAAAACAAAAAGTCTTTTACCTTTATTTCAATACCACACTCTTCTTTAAATTCCCTTTTTAATGTTTGTTCGATAGTTGCTTTAAACTCCACACCACCCCCTGGGGGAGCCCATAGATAACCCTTTTTACCAATCCCTTTATGTTTTAGTAATAATACGGCATCTTCTTTGATAAGAATTCCACAGGCTCTTACTCGGACTTTACCACCAAAAGTGGCGTGTATTATATCTTGCATGTTATTCATAATATTAAATAAAGATACTTAAATTAGATATATGCAATTATTTATTTCTATTCTCTGTTTGTTGTCAGTGTGCTTTTTAGGAAAAGTATATGCACAAGAAACTTTACCCAACCCGGTATTTAAAACATATCAACATGATTTTGGAGATTTGAAGGAAGGGGAAAAGCGTGAGTTCATATTTGAATTTTCTAACGAAAGTAATGTTCCATTTATTATTTCTCAAGTTCATGTACAATGTGGATGTACGGCTCCTGAATGGTCTGACCAACCCGTGTTACCTCACCAAAAGGGACAAATAAAAATCGTTTATAATTCGACTGGTAAAGAAGGGATTCAGCGAAAAGTTGTTTCGTTAGAATCCAATTATCCTGATTTAATCAAACTAAAGATTTTGGCCAATGTATTGACTGAATAGATTAATCAAAAAGGCTTAGCGTGTGACCGGTAGAGGTGTTGTTAAGCTCTTTAGCCACCTTAGCTGAATTGATCTCAAGATTGTTAACTAAATTCGATACTTTGTAAAAGCGCATTTTTGTTGAATCAAAAGGCTTAATGAGTTTTAATAAATCTTCTAAAGAAGTGTCTTCAATAGCATCAAGCCAATCTTTTTCCTGTGATGGTTCTAAAATTGCAGGCATACGGTCAGAAAAATCAGCAATTAAATTATTAGCTTCGGTTGTTACCATTGAGAAACTCCCAAAAAAAGAAGCGTTCTCATCAGCATCTTCCATTTTCCACTCATCCCAGATTCCTGCTATTGCAAAAAGAGATTCGTCTTTCATCGTCACACGGTAAGGTGTGCTTACGCCATGTAATTCTTTCCAAAAGTAAAAGCTGTCTGCAATAATGATACATCTTTTATCTGGCAACAAATCAGTATATGGTTGCTTTGCTTTAATTGTTTCGACACGCGCATTCAGCAATTTATCACCTATTTGGGCATCTTTTGAATCAAACGGTACTAATCCCCACTGAAACAAAGAGACTCTGTCGGGAGCTTTATTCGTGATGACTGGGAGTTTTTGACCAGCTCCAGCATTAAAGTTCGGTTTGTAAGGGACAAGAATGCCCGCTTCAAATCGGTTGGATATGACTTTTTTTGGGTGGCAAACGGTGTATCGCTGAATCATTAACTTCGAAATTAATTAAAACCGTTTAAAGTTTATCAATTCTTGCCTATATACTTAAACAATAGTTCAAAACTCTTAACTTTGCAGCCGCTAAACAATAGACATAAGTTGGATTTTAGAGCATGGATACAAAATTAAGAATTGCAGTACAAAAATCAGGTCGCTTAAGTGAGTCATCATTGGAGTTGATTACTGAGTGTGGAATTAACTTTAGCAAAGCAGGTGGTAAACTAAAGTCTGAGGCTTATGATTTCCCCTTAGAATTTTTGTATTTGAGAGATGATGATATTCCAGGGTATGTTGCTGATGGCGTAGCTGATATTGGCGTGGTTGGTGAAAATGTTTTAGTTGAAAAAGGACAGTCAGTTAATGAAGTACTCAAGTTAGGTTTTTCAAAATGTCGTTTGTCTATAGGTGTTCCTAAGGGGGATGCGTATAAAAGTATCAAAGATTTAGAGGGTAAAAAAATTGCTACTTCTTATCCGAATATTTTAGGTGATTACCTGAAAAATAACAGTGTGTCTGCATCAATTCATGAGATTAGTGGTTCTGTAGAAATAGCTCCAAGTATAGGTTTAGCCGATGCAGTCTGTGATATAGTGAGTTCTGGAAGTACATTGATTAGTAATGGCTTGAAGGAAGTTGAGGCTATTTTTAAATCAGAAGCCGTATTAATTGCTTATAAAAACCTTTCACCTGAAAAACAAAACATCTTAGATAGCTTGCTGTTTAGAATCAAAGCGGTAATGAATGCTAAGAATAAAAAATATATTACATTGAATGCGCCAAACGAATCCATTCAGTCAATTATAGATTTAATACCTGGTGTTAAAAGCCCTTCGGTTAGTCCTTTATACACTGCGGGATGGAGTTCAATTTCATCGGTGGTAGACGAGCATGATTTCTGGGATATTATTGATGGAGTTAGAGCCTTAGGTGCACAAGGTGTGTTAGTGTTACCAATTGAAAAGATTATTAAATAAGGAATGCAAAAAGTTCTTTATCCTACTAAAGATACGTGGTCTGAATTATTAAAAAGACCTGTTTTTGATGCGACAAGTTTAGAGGCGCGTGTTGTGCCTATCCTCCAATCTGTAAAAGAAAAAGGGGATACAGCACTGAAGGCAATGACGCATAAATTTGATGGGGTAGAGTTACAAACTATCTTAGTTTCCAAAGAAGAATTAGCTGAAGCGAATTCTTTAGTTAGTCAAGAGTTAAAAGATGCAATTGAGATTGCACGGGTTAATATTGAACAGTTTCATGCATCACAACAAGCAAGTGTTTCAAAAATAGAAACAACAAAAGGCGTAATCTGCTGGCGTGAGAGTAGAGCGATAGAAAAAGTTGGTTTATATATTCCAGGAGGAACGGCACCACTTTTTTCAACCATCTTAATGCTGGTTGTTCCAGCAAAGATTGCTGGTTGCAAAGAAATCGTCTTGTGTACACCACCTAACAAAGAAGGTAAGATTCATCCTGCTATTTTGTATACTGCTGATTTACTAGGGGTAACAAAAATTGCGAAAGTCGGTGGCGCTCAAGCTATTGCTGCATTAGCTTATGGAACAGAATCCGTACCTCAAGTCTATAAAATTTTTGGTCCTGGAAATCAATATGTAACAGCTGCCAAGCAATTGGTAAATAAAGAAGGTATTGCTATTGATATGCCTGCCGGTCCTTCAGAAGTAGCTGTGTTGGCAGATGAGTCTGCTACCCCAGCGTTTGTGGCTGCTGACTTGTTGTCTCAAGCAGAACACGGTGTGGATAGTCAAGTAATTTTAGTGTCCACTTCGGAAGCAGTTGTAGATAAAGTTATTCAAGAGGTGGTGAATCAATTGTCTGAGTTACCTCGTAAAGAAATGGCTGCTAAGTCATTGTTAAATAGTCGCGCTATTGTGGTTGACTCCATGGATACAGCCATGGAAATGATGAACGCATATGCTCCAGAGCACTTGATTTTGGAAGTGAAAGACTTTGAAAGTTTGATTCCAAAAGTAGTGAATGCTGGATCGGTATTTTTAGGTCATTATACTCCTGAGTCTGCTGGTGACTATGCTTCTGGTACCAACCATACCTTACCAACCAATGGTTATGCCACAGCTTATTCTGGCGTTTCGTTAGATTCATTTATAAAGAAAGTCACTTTCCAAGAAATCACTAAAGAAGGAATTCAAAACTTAGGTGCTGCAATCGAAATTATGGCAGAAACTGAACAACTGTTTGCGCATAAAAATGCGGTAAGCCTGCGACTAAAAGACTAGTTTGAGTTTTCCCATTCAACAGATTTTTCAACGGTTTCGGTAAGTATAGGAAGTTCTATGGTTGTTAATTTCAATCTGTTTTTTTCTGTTTGTGTAGCTGGTTTTTTCTTTTGATTAACCCCTCGGTTCAGGCGATATAGGTTCTCGCTATTTAACAAATAGATAGACGATTCAAAACTAATTAGTTGAAACTGGTGGTGAAGTGAGTCACTTAAATTAATCGTTGTCCCATCAAATGAATAAAGGTTTTTAGGTAACTTTTCATTAAAATTAATAGTTATACTGTCAGTTGTTTCCTCAAAAACTACCTGGTGCATTTTTGTGGTTTTCAGTGATTGATTCTTAGTTTTAATGATGGATTCATACAACCGTTTTTTTACTTTTTGTAATGGTTTTTTTTCAGCAGACTTTTCTAGTAAATAGGAGTTGTTTGGTGTGATTAAGTAAAGGTTGTTTTGCTCGGATAAAATATAACCGCTATTTTTTAAATTTAATCCATAAAGGTGAAGTGTAGAGTCATTTAGCTCATATAAAGGAGTAGTAGGTGTTATATACTTCTTCAGTGGTATTATAGTAATATTCTTTTTTAGGTCAGTTTTTACCTTGATGGTTGTAGTAGTTAGGCTAGTTGTTGATAGGGTATCTTGATTATTAGTTATTAAATTATCATACTTTTTTGTGACAATTTGTTGTGTTTTGGTGTTTACCTCAATTTGAGCTGTATGCTCTTCGATTCTCTGGTGAGCAGTTTCTTCCGGGAAGAATAGAAGGAGTAAGCCAATAACGATGAAGACTAAAGTGAAGCCTCCTAGGTATGTTTTGAACTGTAATAAAGCTTTGTTTTTTATTTGTGAGTTGATGTATTCTGAGTGATATTCATCTAATGAAATTTTTAATTGTTCATCACCATGTGCTTCAATTGCTTTTTGGAGTTGAAGATAGAGGTCATATTCATTTTTAAAATCAAAGTCTGATTCGAGACGTTCTTCAAAATCTATTCGTGCGTTTGCCGAAAGTTCATTACTATAATAAGCTTCAAATGCTTCAATATGGTTAAATTCATTAGACATTGAGGTATTTGTTTTTGTCTTCTTCTGGAATCATTTTTCGAATTCGTTGTAAGCATTTATATTTTTGTTGTCGGGTAGTATGTTCGTTGGCATAGCCCATTTTCTCACTAATTGCTACCATACTTAATTTCTGATAAGAATGCATCATTATTATGCTGATGCAAGGCTCACCTAAAGCAATTAATTTTTGTTTTATGTAGTCTCTTAACGAAATAGCTGGTTCTTCTACTTCATCCGCAGCGTCTACCTCAATCGACTGTTCGTTTAAATAAACTTCTTTTTTTTTCGAATCCCGTAATTTTTTTAACCATAAGTTTTGTGCAGTAGCAAAAATGTAGGTGCTTATTTTAGAGGTCAATTTGAAGTCTGGTAAGATAGCTTTCTTATAAAAAATTATTAAAGCGTTTTGGAAAGTGTCTTTTGCATCTTCTCTATCCCCACTATTTTTGAGAATATAGTTTTCAACCATACCATAGTAATTATAGAGGTGTTTAAACACAACCTGATTACCAAGTTTTAATTGTTTTATGATTAGGTCATCTTTCATTATGAGTCAATACCTAATATATTAAAATGTCACCACTTTTTCTAGATGTTTTTTTAAACCCCATAATGTAGTATTTAATACACAGTGAAAAACGAAGGAAGGGTCATTGAAGGCTACAGTATGTATTGGTCTGATTTTAGTTAAAAGTGATGTCAACAATTTTAAAATTCAAAAAATCATTATGTCTATAATTACAATTCTATTAAATATTTTCTTGCCCCCATTGTCAGTGTTCTTAAATAAGGGTTTAGGTGGTGCTTTTTTTCTTAGTTTACTGTTAACCTTGATTGGTTGGCTTCCAGGAGTCCTTCATGCATTCTATGTGACATCAAGGTAAAATTTATAACTTAAATGTAGTAGCTAATTTAAAAAAGGTGTTATCTGAAAACCCATCCAGTCGATAAGCTCCTAATCGGTGGAAAAACCCAATACCTAGCCCCATTTTTACTGGTGATATATTGATAGAGAGGATATTATTGGCCATAGCGCCAACTTCAAAGAATCCTTTTTCCATTGTTTTATAAGTGATTAAATTATGTGCTGCTCCATTGTTCAAGGTACCAAAACCTAGGTTTAGTGCTACCTCAAATCGTGGTCGAAAGTTTTTATACTCAAGAAAATTCATGTAACCAAAATCATGGGATAAAAAGAAAGTAAGGTATTGACTGGATAAAAATTCGTTATAGCTCATCGTTTCGAATGAGTTATGTGCTACCGTTCGTACACCCAAACTTCCTTTTCCATTGTAAAGTTTACCATAGGGTAAGCTTCCCCATACTTTGCCAGCACTCACTTGAATCCCTAAAGTGCCAACCCCTGGTAAGGGGTATTTATATTCAATTTTTGAATATAATTTTCGGTATTCAAAATCACCATTTAATCCCGTTACACCTCGTGTTAATTCAAACCAAATAACCGGGTAGGGGCGACCTAAAGAAATTCGTTCTTTGAGTAGTTTAAAAAATCGTTCACCGTAAGCAATTTTAAAACCGATGTATAAATCAGTATAATTAAAACTGGATAAACTATCACTTGAAAAGCTATATTCGTAAGCAGGCGTAGAGTGCTCTGTTGTGACTCCAGTTCTAATAAATACATAATTTATGGGGTTAGATTCAATTCCGAAGTCAAAAGTTACATTTTTGTCAAAGCGATTAAGCCGTAATTTTCTCAACCATTCGGTGTTATACATGTTGCGATGTTGAAAGAAAGTGGGCAAACCGCCAGCTTCTGAAACATCTTTGGAAATTGATGCTTGAAGCATTAGTTTTCTTTCCCATGGAGCGGTAATGGCTCCATTGAGACCAAATTTTGACTCTTTGTCTTTAAAACCATACTCCATATACCCTCCCACTGAAAAAATCTCAGAGAACTTATCATTAGTCGATATGCCTCCTCCAACTTGAACCCCCACATAGTCATTGACATCCAGAAGATGTTTTAGTTCAAGGTTAAAGTGTTTATAAGGAATTTGTTTATAATAAAGCTTTTCACCAAAATTTATTGCTCGCGTAAAATTGTTTAAATGACCAATGGTGTCGTACAGCGCATAGGTTTTTTCCTCTTTAGCAGTTAATTTATAGAGACGTTCATCGTTCAATAATGTACTTTCATTGACTTTTGATTCGTCATAATATACCGCCACATCATTAAATTTTTTATTCCCTATAGCTGTGTGACTTTCTAAATCATAAATATGAGATTCTGCTACGGCAGAGAATTGCATTTCGCCATTTTTTAGGTTGTCTAATACTACAGTTGTAATGGAACTTTTAGGAAACCAACCACTTTCTGTTAATACTGAAGAGTGAGCGATTTGAGCAGTTGTTTTTGTTTCTTTAGCGGGTTGCATGATGGCATATTGTAAAGCATAGTTATTGGAATTAATATATAACACACCTCTTAGTGACTCAAAACGTTTGTTTTTTTTAGGATAAAATAGCACAGTGTAAATGATACTGCCATCCAATGCATAACTTGTATGAACTATTTTGTAGTTATATCTTTTTAAACCACCGTCTTCTAAAGGTGACAAAAAGTCTTTTCCACTTATTCGAATATAGTCCCCATAAAAAGAGAGCGTTTGAACTTGTGAATTTAGGCTTAACAATAAGGGGCGGTCAACACCAGAAATTCGTGAACTAATGATCACTTCTTCTTCCTTTAGATTTTCTTTATATACTCGCTCTGTAATTGATTCAGACAATATTAAATAATGTTCTCCCTCAAAATTTTTAAATGTAAACGAAAACGGATTGAGCAATTTTTCTAAATATTGTTTTGTATCGGTAGTTTTGTTGGTGTTGATGTAAAATTTGTTGTAAGATTTATAGGTATAGGGGGCGTGCGATTTTGGTTCGTTTGTTTTTTTCTTAATAAGAACATTTTGAATTAGCTCGTAAGATTGTGTGTTTGTATAAAATACTTTTTCTTGGATGTCTATTGGAGTTAGTTCAATAGTGTCGGAAGAACCAATACTAGTGGCAATAGGCAAGTACATTGGATGATTAATTTCAATTGTACTAAGTGAATCCAAGTATGCTTCGCCTTTTATATTACTAAAAACAGTTCCTTTATTCGTATTAATTTCAACAAATGGTACTGAAATTTGAGACTCGCTATCAATAAATACCTGTCTTCTGTTGCTGGATTGTGATAAACCAACAATACAAGATAATAGTCCAAAACAGATGATGATAATTTGCCGCAACACATTCAAAAATAGTTAAAAAAGCTATACTATTCTTCTGCCTGTAATAGGGAAATTAAACGTAGTAATGATTTTTGATTTTTTAGGTTATAGATCGCTTTATTAATACCCTTTTTTTCTTTAGCGGTTAAATGCCAGCTTAGTGATGCTCGCTCTTTATTGAAGTCTTCTTCTAATTTTTTTAAATCAGAGTTCGGTTCTTTCGCTAGTGATTCCCAGTTTTTTGGCGAATATTCAAAAGTGATTACATCAACACGGTCTCTAATCCAACTATCAGAAAATTCAATAGCATTATCATTGGCTAAATCCTGAATATTGTCTAAGTTATTATACAAGTTAGCAATGGGGTTAAATATCAGATTCCATATTCCTTCGGAAACATCTTGTTTAATAAATGGGTTTTTTTCAGTGTCACGGATGCTAACAAAAATAACCCCATCAGTATTGTCTTCTACCCATTCTTTAAAGGTGTGGAAAAAACGAATAGCATCGTTCATTCCGAAATTATCAGACATACCTGCATCCATAATCACCATTTCAGGTTTACTTGGTAGATGAACATTGGGAGTGATGTAAGGGAATGTCGCACTCATGCGCAAGGCACTCATAAACAGTAAGTTTTTAGCATCTTGTTCTTTAAAAAAACGTTTGAATTCAATTCCTTTAGTTCGGGTATTTAGACGTTCCATTTCTTTAATTGGAGCGGAATTCATATAAGAAATATTTTGAGGCGAAATGTAGAGTTTTCTGCCATCGTTAATAATGGTTGGAGTCATGAAGACCATAGGGATTTTCGCTTCCTGCTCAAGTAGTTTATAGTCTTCGATACGTTTGTCTAGCACAAACTCAGTATTGGTGTTAATTTGATTTTCAAATGAATAACCTCTTCCTTTATAATATTGATAATCACCTACTTTATATTTTTGAAAACCAAACAATAAATCACTCACTGCTAAAGAAAAAACCATCGGGTTAAGGATGTCTTTGCCCATGTTGTCCAAGTATTTTTGACTATATAAATCGTTGATTTTTCCTTGTTCTTGACGCAAGTATAACTCGCGATAATAACTTGCACCAATTAAACCACCAGAAGCCCCGGTCATTAGAATTGTGTGATCAAGTAGTTGGCCGTTAGTGGTGCTATCAACATATTGTAAGGCTTTCATCGTCCATACAGCGGCCCTATGTCCTCCACCTGAAGCACAGATAAAAACAAGTTTAGGTTTTTTGTTTTTTGGAAATTTCTTTCTCCAGTTATTTAAAATTTTAATCGTGCTAGCTTTGTCTTTCTCATAAATATCCGGATCACTTAATGCATCAATTCGATGGTAGGAATATTCGGCTTTTGTACCTTTATAGTCCATTCCAAAAGCTTCTTTATTGGAGTTAATTATTTCGTGTTTCATCAATAAATTAAAACCAAATGCGAGAATTATTACGCCAGTTATCGTCCAGCCTCTTAACCAATAGGTAATCGCTCCGGAGAACATGATAAAAAAAGCAGCTAAGAGCATGACACTTGCAGCTGCAGGTATTTGAAAATTGGCATTATCACGAAATGCACCAATTATAAGTATAATGATGAAAATGGCTAATTCAACAGTTACAGCATTTAAGTGATGTTGGTCGATGATTCTGAACAAAAATTTGCGGTCGTAGGAAAGCTCTTGATCTACTTTTTCTATTTTAAAAGGAAAGCTTAGGTAGTTTGTGATGAAGTACCTTTTTTTCTGATCTTTAATCTTCCTTAATACACTTACTGTGTTGATTTTCTTTTTCCGAAGAGTAATGTTGATGTTTTTTGCTATCTCCTTAAATAAATCTTTATTCGTTTTTTTGAAATAATAAAAAGTAACAGATATGATGGATATAATGCCACAAGTAAAACCTAATAATTCATTAGCTGTAGTGTTAACGGTTTGATTTCCGTGTAATGTTTGAAATTGTGAAAACTCAATTAAGTAAACAATGTATATGAATAACGGAATGATTGAATTGTTAAGACAAAAGTGTGCAAACGGTCTTCGAATAGTACCTAAAAACTGAAAACGATGGCTATCTAAAATATAGGAAGTAATAAAGTAGGAAATGACAAGTATACCATATGCTACCCCAAGAATAAAGAGACTCCAAAAGTTTACTTGATTTTTATATTCAGGGTCTAAAAAGAGGTACGGGATACCTAATGTTTTTCCAAGCTGACCTGTAATTATAGCATAAATAAAGAACCAAAAAATCAATAAGATTTGATTTTTTTTTAGGCTTAAAATCAATAATTGAATAGGAAAGAACTCCTTCAGTAGTCCAAATAAACGTTTGATTTCCCTAATCATTTACAATTATTACTTTAAACTTCTCAGTAAAATAACATACTCTTTGCTTTATACATACCATATCTTGTATAAATGTGAATAAATTTCTTTGGCTTATTCAATTCAGATTAAATCATTCCATATATTCTTTCTACTTTTGTCCACTAAATTTATCTTTATACGGTAAACTGTGAGTTGTTTGTTGTTAAAACAAAGAATTATATAAGTAAATTATTATTGATAAATAAACATTAAAAATTACTAGATGAAAAACATACGGAACTTCTGTATCATCGCACATATTGATCACGGTAAAAGCACGTTGGCTGACCGTTTACTTCAATCAACGGGTACTGTTTCAGACAGGGATATGCAAGCACAGTTGTTGGATGATATGGATTTGGAGCGTGAGCGAGGAATCACTATTAAAAGTCATGCTATCCAAATGGATTATGAGTATAATGGTGAGAAGTATGTTTTAAACTTGATAGACACGCCTGGACACGTAGATTTTTCATATGAGGTTTCTCGTTCAATTGCCGCTTGTGAAGGTGCTTTGTTAATTGTGGATGCTGCTCAAGGAATTGAAGCACAAACTATTTCTAATTTGTACTTAGCCATAGATAACGACTTAGAGATTATTCCAGTATTAAATAAAATAGATTTGCCAGGGGCAATGCCTGAGGAAGTAACTGATCAAATAGTTGAATTAATTGGTTGCAAACCTGAGGATGTAATAAGAGCCAGTGCTAAAGAGGGAATTGGAATTGATGATATTTTGCATGCCATTGTGGATAGAATTCCAGCTCCCTCAGGTGATCCAGATGGTCCATTACAAGCTTTGATTTTTGACTCAGAATTTAATTCTTATCGAGGTATTGAGGTTATTTTCCGCGTGATGAATGGCTCGATTAATAAAGGAGATAAAATCCAGTTTGTAAATACTGGTAAAAAATACGAAGCAGATGAAATTGGTGTTCTTCGAATTAACCAAGAACCTCGAAAGTCGATCAAAACTGGAGATGTTGGTTATTTGATTTCAGGGATAAAAGTTGCAAAAGAAGTAAAAGTAGGGGATACGATTACTCACCAAGACCGTAAATGTGATAAGGCCATTGAAGGTTTTGAAGATGTGAAGCCGATGGTTTTCGCTGGAATCTATCCAGTAGACACACAAGAGTTTGAAGAGCTTCGTTTTTCGATGGAGAAACTTCAATTGAACGATGCAGCTTTGGTTTGGGAACCAGAAACTTCTGCAGCATTAGGTTTTGGTTTCCGTTGTGGTTTCTTAGGAATGCTTCATTTGGAAATTGTTCAAGAACGATTAGAGCGTGAGTTTAATATGACAGTCATTACGACTGTTCCTTCGGTTCAGTTTAATGCTTATCTGACGAATGGTAAAGTAATTAAAGTGAATGCCCCTTCTGAACTTCCAGAGCCGAACTACATCGAAAAAGTTGAAGAACCATTTATTAAAGCACAAATTATAAGCAAAGCCGATTATGTCGGTGGAATTATGACGTTATGCATGGAAAAAAGAGGGATGTTAATCAACCAGGTGTACTTGACACAAGATAGGGTAGAGTTGGTGTTTGAATTACCTTTAGCTGAAATCGTGTTTGACTTCTTTGACAAGCTGAAAACAATCTCAAGAGGCTATGCTTCTTTGGATTATGAATTAATTGGATTTAGACAATCCACACTTTCGAAGCTAGACATCTTATTAAATGGTGATAAAGTAGATGCATTATCAGCAATTGTGCATCGCGATAAAGCGTATGACTGGGGTAAACGGTTATGTGAAAAGCTAAAAGAACTTATCCCTCGTCAACAATTCGAAATCGCTATTCAAGCAGCGATAGGGACCAAAGTAATAGCGCGTGAAAGTGTAAAGGCTTTGCGAAAGAACGTGACTGCAAAATGTTATGGTGGTGATATTTCGCGTAAACGTAAGTTGCTGGAGAAACAGAAAGCTGGTAAAAAACGCATGCGTCAAGTGGGGAACGTAGAAATACCCCAGGACGCATTTATGGCAGTGTTAAAATTAGATTAATAGAAGTTAGATTGTTAGAAATTAGAAATTGATATAAAAATTGAAAATAGTTAGTATGAGTTAAGATGCTAGAGCCAAGAATCAAGATTAAGTTATAAAGTAGCAGGAAGAAAGAATCAAAACAATTTCAACTTATAACATACTACTTAAAACTCACTACTAACATCTCACTACTCAGTACAAAAACGCATATCAAAAAAATGAAATTACTAAGCGGAAAAGATACCTCAGCAAGAATTAAACAAGAAATCGCTGCAGAAGTAGCTGACATAGTGAAAAATGGTGGTAAAGCACCTCACTTAGCAGCGGTTTTAGTTGGTAGTGATGGTGCTAGTCGCACCTACGTAAATGCAAAAGTAAAAGCATGTTCAGATATTGGTTTTGTCTCTACTTTAGTAGAGCTGCCTGAAACTATTTCCGAAGCTGATTTATTAGCAAAAGTAGAAGAGTTAAACCAAAATCCTGAAATTGATGGTTTCATAGTTCAGGTGCCACTGCCTCGACATATAGATGAGCATAAGGTAGTCGAGACGATTAACCCGACAAAGGATGTTGATGGATTTCATGCCGAAAATTTAGGAAAGTTGTTATTGGACTTACCTACACTGGCTCCTGCTACCCCAAAAGGGATTATGATGTTGTTAGAGAAAAACAACATTGAAACCTCGGGTAAACACTGTGTAGTCATAGGTAGAAGTCATACCGTAGGTACGCCAGTAAGTATTTTGATGTCTCGAAATACAAACCCTGGAAATGCCACCGTAACCTTAGCGCATAGCCGAACCCAGGATATTGCAGCGATTGCTCGTCAAGCAGATATTTTAATCGTAGCCGTGGGTAAACCCGAGTTTGTAACTGCAGATATGGTAAAAGAGGGTGCTATTGTGGTAGATGTAGGGATTCACCGTGTGGATGATGCGACCACCAAAAACGGTTTTCGTTTAAAAGGTGATGTCAAGTTTGACGAAGTATCTCCAAAATGTTCTTACATATCGCCTGTGCCTGGTGGCGTTGGTCCCATGACCATCTGCGCTTTACTTCAAAACACATTAATTGCAGCTAAAAATAGAAAAGGATGAATAAGTTACCGCTGATGGAGGATTTTTACACGCTACAAGGCGAAGGCTTCTATCAAGGTAGTGCGGCTTATTTTGTGCGTTTAGCTGGTTGTGATGTTGGTTGTCACTGGTGTGATGTGAAAGACAGCTGGGACGCTGAAAAACACCCGTTAACCTCTGTGGCAGAGATTGTACGCAGAGCTGATGATACGATGGCCACAATTGTGGTAATCACGGGGGGAGAACCCTTACTATACGATCTGACTGGATTAACAGAAGAATTACACAAAGCGGGCCTTCAAACAAACATTGAAACTTCGGGTTCATCACCATTATCTGGTAGTTGGGACTGGTTTTGTCTTTCTCCTAAGAAGTTTAAACTTCCAGTAAAAGAAGCATACAAAGCTGCGGATGAACTGAAAGTGATTATTTTTAATAAATCCGATTTTCAATTTGCTGAGGAACAGGCTGCACAGGTTGGGGAAGACTGTATGTTATATTTACAGCCTGAGTGGGACAAGCGTGAAGAAATGATGCCGCTCATTTTAGAATATATTTTAAAAAATCCCGAGTGGCAGCTTTCACTACAACTACATAAGTACATTGGAATAGAGTAGTTTACTTTATTCGCCACATTCGGTTGGGTGATTTTACAAACATTATGGGGGGTAGATAGTTTATTTGTTAATTGAAGTGGACTGTCATTTGATGTTTTACAAGTTAAAATCATTTTAAAATTAACTACTCCAATTATGAAAATTACTTGTGTGCTACTCTTCTCGTTGATATCCCTAATAACCTATGCTCAATTTGAATTGGATGTGGAATCAGGAGTTTCCTGGAACACCAAAAACCAAATTCGATTTCCAAATGGAGATAACTCCCTGGCTGATTTGTTAGATGTTACCGATGACTTAGGTACAGGTCAAACATTTTTTTATCGATTAAGAGGTTCATATATCATTAACGACAAGCATGTAATTTCTGCATTGTATGCACCCTTACAATTTGAAACGATGGGACAGTTTAATGAACCAGTTCGCTTTGGAAATGAAATTTTTGATACCCAAGATCAAACTACGGTAACCTATAAATTTAATTCTTATCGATTGACCTATAGGTATGTGTTTTTAGACAAAGAAAAAATTAAGATTGGAGCAGGATTAACTGGTAAAATCCGAGATGCTCGAGTTGCTTTTTCAGCCGATGGAAAGGCAGACGAAACAACAGACGTTGGTTTTGTCCCGCTGATTAATTTTAGTATCGAGTTTCTACCGAACGACCCACTATCCTTTATTATCATTGGTGATGCTTTAGTGGGGCCACAAGGGAGGGCAGAGGATGTTTTTGTTGGCGCTCACTACACCATAAATGAAAACATTGAGTTTAAAGCTGGTTACCGTGTACTCGAAGGGGGTGCCGATGTTGATCAAGTCTACAATTTCTCGCTGATTCATTACGGTTCCATAGGGATAATACTAAGTATATAAATGAAAAATTAGTCCTTAACCGTCATAAAAAATGAAAATAGCACTAATGATTATTCACATTTTAAATGCAGAATTATCGATTCATTAAGGTCTCCTGGTGTTTAAGAGGGATTATCCATAATTGTTTATCCAAATCAACTGTTCCATTTAGCTCTTCTTTTACCACTCTATCGATAACAGTTAAACCTGTTTTGGCCATGTTTTCAAAGGTGTCAATGCCCTCATTTGGAAAATTTTGTCTGGTTCTATGAATGTTAAATCGGTTAGAGAATGTTCGGTCAAAGGTTTTTTCTATACCATCTTTTCCTAGCATAAAACCAATTAACCCACCCCAAGTTGCTGTAGGGTTGTCTGAATCCCAGCCTGTTAATGTCCCGATTTTTATGGTTTCTTTTAAATCTCCTTCCCCATAAAACAGGCTTACCAAACTTGCCGCATAGTTTATACCTGCTGCAAAGCAGCCATTGCAGTATAAATTTTTCGAAGTGATATCATAACCATCTTCTTGATTCACTTGATACTTGTGATAAATAGCATCTCTTGCTTGTTCCCAAGGAATGCCTGAATCATACAAATTTTTTATGTAATCAAACATAAGAGCTGGATAGGTGCTATCAGGGAGTGTTTTGCGGGCTTCATTTGCCATCCAAAATATGCGTTGACTCATCGTTTTTGTAGTGTCGGGGATTGCAGCCAGCGAATACATCGTAACGTAAAACTTTGAAATGTTTTCAGCTTCGTTTCTTGCGGTGGTTTGAATGGGTAAATGTGCCATTTTTAACGCAAAGTCTGGTCGAGTAGGAGAGAACAACCCAAAAATCTCGGTAGTTAATTGCGCATCAATCATTTCAAAATGTTCGTTGTTTTCAGGTGCGCCTGTAGCTGGAGGAAAAATACCTTCAGCCATTAAATCAAATGCTTTTTGATTGGAAACCCATAAAAAATTTTCCTCTTCCTTTTTTATGTGTTTAAGCCAACCATCACGTAGTTGACTGGGCGATAATATACTGGTTTTGTTTGTGTAAAGCAGGTGTTGATACATGTACTCAATGTCGGTATCATCATCCGAACCCCAAATTTCGCTCGAGTCTTTAAATACAAAGTCAATAGTCGGGGATAAGTCACTAGGAATCCCTTGACCCCAAATACTGGGTAAATCGGGTTGACCCCAATCTGACCGAGTATAAAAGTCACCGGTTTTAATTTCTCCAATGTTGCCAATTTTGTCCATTTCTGTTACCAGCCCCGTCCAATTTGCAATACATTCGCCTAACCAAAATCCATATAATTGATTGTGGTAGAGCTCTCGTGAAATCGTGATATACTTTTCTTCATTTTTACTTGATATAGTTTGTTTTTCATCCAGCTTAGTTCTCTTTGGTGTACAACAGAAACAAATTATTAAAGCAAAGAATATTAAAATGATGCATCTCATGGTTTCTGATGATATATAGTTTGTGAAATTTTTTAAGCAGATAATTTAGCAAATAAACAGGAATAGCCATTAATTAAATGCAGGCTACACCATCCTTTTAATGGCGAATATAGCGTAAAAAAAAACGAGGGTGTTCTATGAAAATTCCCGCTTACTGAAACTTGATAGAAGTAGAAAATTTCATTTGATTACTCAATGGAACTGTGTTCCCATAACATTAAAAATGGTGACCATTTAAATCAATGTTGAGGATAGAAGGGAATCTTAGCGACTAATAAAACAATAGGTGATTTTTCAATAAATATAGACTACCTGTTCACTTTATAATGTGAGAAATAGTCTATTGATTTTAACCTTAATTACCTTACTTATGATACTAAATTTCACCCATCTAAGAATTGTTTTATTTGTGTTGATTGGTTGCTTTTCTCTTTCTGATGCAGCACAAGCTCAGAATCCTATATATGTTAGAGGTAATCTTATCCAAATATATAGAGCTACAGGTAATGGACCTGTATATCCAAATGGACAGCGATCAGCTTATGATGATTTCTTTGACGACAATATTCCTAATGAAATAGATGGGAGAGAATTTGCTACGACCATTCCTGAAGACGGGGTAGGTCCTATGCAGGTTTCTGGTGATAACGGACGTTATGTCATTGCTGCCGTACACCACAAAAACGTAGTTATTTCTGGATGGATGGATTTAAACGTTTCCTTTACCATGCGAGGTGATGCAACACCACGCAATACATATAATCTATATCGATTAAATATTACAGAAACAGGAAAGTGGTATGACATCCCCCAACAAGAAATGGGAGCAGATGCTCCAACGCTTTTGTTTGCAGATCAAGGCGATGTGAAGTGGGATGATTATACACCGCTTGACGGAAATTTTATTGTAGAAAAGGCTCCTTCGGCTTCCTTAATTGCTGATCCTGTAATTTGTGTGTTGCCTAATGGAAACTTAATGGCAATGGCTTGGGGTCCCGCTCCGAAACGACAGTTTAGATCTACTGATGGTGGCTTAACTTGGGAAGGATATGGACCTGATTACCCTACTATTCGTTTTGCAACCCCTTTTACACATAAAGGTGAATTATATATGCTTTCAAGTTTTCGGCCAGGAAATGATCGAGGAATTTTTATTAAAAAGTCACTTGACAATGGTGAAACATGGGAAACCTATGACGGAAAAGACTATGTAGTACTCAATTCAGAACTTGGTAATGGAGCCTTAAATTGTCCCTCACCTGTTGTGGTTGCACAAGGAAGGATCTGGAGAGCCATAGGCGATAATGGTCCTGATGATTTTCCTAACTTAGGATTTATGTCCGCTTCTGTAGATGCTGACTTGATGGATCCAGCCAGTTGGACCTATACCAATATGATTAACCGAGGGAGTTCACAAGGTAGATATGGGAGAATTTTGAAGCCTTGGGAACCATGTGCTGTGGCAACCAGAAACGGGGGATATCCTGTTATGTTAGCTCGTACTGAACCTGCAGATGCTAGAAATGGAGATAGCTCACCACTCTATAAAGTCACTAGTACATCCAACTTAATATTTGATGGAGAAGTGGTTGATTTGCTTGGAGCAAAAGATAAATTTTGTGTTCGTTACGACCCTGTAAGTGATCGCTACTGGGCGTTGGCTAATACAGCTGCTGCAGCTGAATATGGTGGAGGTGAATCCATCTGGTCACGAAGAAGCCGTTTGGTTTTACAATCCTCAGTAGATTTAAAAGAATGGCATGTAGAGAAAATTTTGGCTCAGGCTTCCGATTCACGTTTCAGTGGATACCAATATCCTTATTTTGTGTTTGATGGTGATGACATCGTAGCAGCCATACGTACGGCAGCAGAGAATGAGGATGGTATGGCTAAAAGAGCTCATGATGCTAACTTTCTTACTTTTTTGCGAGTAGAAAATTATCGAGATACACATACCGAGCGTAAAGCCGTCACCTTTCGCAAAGGATGGGAGATGCTTTTTGCAGATGCTAAAAATACCAATCAAGGAGATTCACCAAAATTATATGAAAGTCCCAATGGAAAGTCCAATGAATGGGAGCAAATTAGTCTTGATAATAACCACTTCGTTTTTTTTAAGTTGGGTACCAATTTAGCGTTGACAGCTGGAAGTCCTGGTAACCCCATCACCTTAGAGCCTTATGACCAAAATAATCAGAATCAGCAATGGGGAAAAGTGAAAGCTGACTTTAGACACTTTGCCTTAGAAAGTAGAAGTAATTCTGGTTATGTGATAGATGGTGGAAGTTCTTCGAATGGGCAAATACTTACTCTTCAAATAAGTAACACTAACAGTGAAAACCAACGATGGGAAATTGAACCTACCAGAACCCAGGTAAATGTGCGGCAGTGTGCAATTATTCCTTACCTAAACATCAACAATGAAGGTTGGAATAGTTTAGGTGAGGTAACAGTTAATATTGGAGATGAAGTCTGGTTTGGTCCACAATCAAAAACATATGGACCTAGTTCTTCTGGTTGGAATTACACTGGTCCAGATGGATTCACCTCAGAAGATAGATCTTTAAACCTTGAAAATATTCAACCCACTCAGCAAGGTACTTACACCGTTATTAATGTCGACCAAGATGGATGTACTTCACGCTATAGTTTTGAAATAAGGGTAGCTCCGAGTCAAGTGCCTATAATAGTTGATGGCAATGGATTTGTAAAAAGAATATTTAAAAATGAAACAGCATTCTTTACCAACAGAACCTATTTAATTGAAAATGCTCCAGAGACATTTGTAGGGTTTGAAGTACTGGCTAGTGAGGGTAAATTGATCGAGTCTGGCACCATAACACCTTTAGCAGATGGGTATGTGTATGTGGTAGCACCAGTTGGTGGACTTACAGACTGGATGCAGGTACCTAATTCAACTTTCAATTACAGTGATGGTACAAAAACATCGGTTTCAATTTATCAAAAGGCAGGTACAGCAAACACCCCAATTCCAATTCCTGAGGTTACTGCATTTCCAGGTGTTTCACCTATAGCGATTACTATCGATTTGAGTAATGTGGTAACAGGTAATGACGATCAAAAAGAGGGGGATGATGTAGTTGTATTCCCTAACCCCACCAGTTCAAGTGTAATTACATCTGAAGAAGTAAAATGGAGTTTGTTAGATGTCTATGGCAATAAATTAAAGAATGGAATCGGCAATACAATAAGTCTTGATAATTATTCTTCAGGTATCTATTTCTTATTAATGGAAGGTCAATCCCATCGAATTATTAAACAGTAAAAACTTTAAAAGTGTGAAGGAAGAATGTTTGATGTGTTTTTTTATATCTAACACCTAGCTATGATGAGTGTGGGTCAGTAAGCACTAACTTTCTAGCTGCTATAATCCACACCTTGATTTAAATTTTAAACTTATGGCAGACTTTGCAATCTTTACGGTAATATCTTGACTGATGAAATCCATTCATAGCATATGTTGAAGAAGAACGTTTCTATCGTTCTATTGTTTTGAAGAGCGATTCCAGTACTTCCTTCTTTTTCGAGTATTTATAGTAGTTTCTTTCCTTCAATATCGAACCAAGAGCTAAGTCCTCTTTTGCCTCCTTCTGTTTTTTCTTCTGACTTAGACAAACCAGGTGTGAAAGTAGAGTGTCATAATACTTATTAATATAATAGAATTTAAAGCTTTCTTTTTCTTTATCTTTTTCAATTTGAAGTTCAAAGTCAGGAAATCCAAAATCTAAATGTTGATAATATGGTTGACCGTTGAATTTTGGGAATTTCTCAATATATTCAAGTGCTTTTTTGTAGTTCGGTGGTTTAACAATGTTTATGTACCCCCAAATGGTTGTTCCACAAAAATCCATGGCCTTCAGGAAGAAGATACCCTTCTCTGTTTCATCAATCAGTCCGTAATCAAACAATTCGAAATTGGTAACTGATAAATCGAAAGGTTGATTTTTGTTAGCTATACCACTAAACAACATGTCATAATAGCTATCAATTAATTCGTATCGAGTCAATCCTTTCATATGAAGTTCAGCGATTACATTGTTGTTGTCTCTTGGAGTCTCTTCGCGGAGATTCCAGCTAACTCTTCGAATTATATATAGGTTTAGCAGTGTCTTTAAGTCTGGTGGAGTCAGAAATTGTTTGGTGGTTAAAGCATTACCAGTGGTTATTGTCTCCTTAATAAATGAAACTGAACCCGAAAGTTCCTCGGATTTTATGTTGTCAAGTTGCTTAAAAGTTGATTCTACAGGTGAGTTCCGAAACATGAAGTTCCTGTAAATTTTTGCTAGTTCAATAATCTCATCATTGATACTTGCAGCGTTAACAGTTGAAATACTCAGACATACAACTAGGGTAAAAAGTAGTTTTCTCATTATTTACGTTTTGTTCGTACTCCACAATAACTGGATAATAGATACGTGTTTTATCCTGTATACAAAGATTTCCTATAAATCTAACTAAAAATTTATCAAAAAGACGTTATTGGTTCTGAAATCCAAGTTTATCCGTTTGTAACCCAAATAAAAAATTCTACAAACGTTTACAATCGGTTAGAGTTATGACAAAAAAAGCCAATCCAAACTCCCGATTAGGAGGTTGAATTGGCTGAATAATCATTTATTTTTAATCTATTAGTGTTCATATTTTGAAAGCACCTTTTCTCCTAACTGCAACAGTTGTACGCCATCCAAAGCACCTTCCGTTTTTTGAATTAATTTGCCATCAGCACCAATAAAAAAGAGGGTAGGGTAGGCTCTAATGTTATATTTTTGTGCAAATGCCTTTCCCTTCCCTTTTTCTGCATCAATTTTCACATTAATGAAATGCGTGTTGTAGTAGTCACCCACACTTTTTTGCGTAAAGGTTTTTGCCGACATCCACTTGCATGGTCCACACCACGTAGCATAAGCATCAACGAATAAGGGTTTACCTGTTTTTTTTGCTTCAGCCAGGGCTTCGTCAAAATCATGATAAAACTGAATGCCTTTTTCTTCACTCAAATTGGTGGTGTCATCGCTAGTAAACGAAGAACAGCTGATGCCGAAAATGATAGCAGTTAATATAAATAGTTGTTTCATAAGCTTCCTTAAATTAGTCATCGCGGGTTGTTACATTTTTTGTGCCACTAATTAATGCAAATTACTTTCATTTTGTTCAAATAAAAATGTCTTTACGAGTACAATACCTAAATTCATAAAAATTAGCTACCTTTGTTGCCCGATTTTAAGAGACAAAAACAGATATACACGAATGGGAAAAACGTTATTTGAAAAAGTATGGAGTGCGCACGTGGTTCATACAGTGGACGAAACTACGGATGTGATCTATATAGATAGACATTTGGTACATGAGGTTACTTCGCCACAGGCATTTACAGGAGTTGAAAACAGAGGTGTTGGCGTGTTTCGTCCAAACCTCACTACAGCTACCCCTGACCACAACGTACCAACTAGAGATCAGCTTTCTCCTATTAAAGAAGAGTTATCCCGCGTTCAAGTGGCTAAACTTCAAACTAACTGTGAAAAACACAATGTTGCATATTATGGCTTAGGTCATGATTATCATGGTGTGGTTCACATTATAGGTCCCCAGTTAGGGTTAACCAAACCAGGTATGACCATGGTTTGCGGTGACTCACACACGTCAACACACGGTGCTTTTGGTTCTATCGCTTTTGGTATTGGTACCAGTCAGGTAGAAAGCGTGTTAGCAACGCAGTGTTTGTTGTTAGCAAAACCTAAAACAATGAAAATTCAAATCGATGGTGTCCTTGGAAAAGGAGTATTATCAAAAGATTTGGTCTTATATGTCATCTCAAAATTGGGTACTGGTGGTGGTGCTGGCTACTTCGTGGAATTCTGCGGTTCGGCAATCACTTCATTATCTATGGAAGCGCGAATGACCATCTGCAACATGTCCATCGAAATGGGTGCACGTGGTGGTATGATTGCTCCCGATGAAACTACTTTTGACTATGTAAAAGGAAAAACATTTGCACCAACAGGAGCCAAATGGGACGAAGCAGTAGCTTATTGGAAAACACTTCCTTCAGATGCTGATGCAAAATTTGATAAAGAGGTTTACTTTAAGGCAGAGGATATTGCCCCAATGGTGACCTACGGTACGAACCCCGGAATGGGAGTAGGGGTTGATGGTTCTATCCCGACTTTAGCCGACATAAAAGACGAAAACAATCGCATTACTTTCCAAAAATCATGTGACTACATGGGCTTTGCTCCAGGTGACAAAATGATCGGAAAGAAAATCGACTGGGTATTCTTAGGTTCATGTACTAACGGTCGAATTGAAGACTTTAGAATTTTTGCCGAGTACGTAAAAGGAAAGCAAAAAGCAGCTCATGTCAACCCGTTAATCGTTCCAGGATCTAAAGCTGTGGAGCAACAAGCAATTGCTGAAGGTATAGATGTGATTTTGAAAGAAGCAGGTTTTGAATTAAGAGAACCAGGTTGTTCGGCTTGTTTAGCCATGAACGAAGACAAAATTCCTAAAGGAGAATATGCAGTAGCAACTTCAAACAGAAATTTTGAAGGTCGTCAGGGCCCAGGTTCACGAACAATCCTTGCATCACCATTAACTGTTGCGGCATGTGCTATTGCAGGTAAAATTGTTGATGTAAGAGAACTGATCTAAGTTTAAAGAAGATTTAGGCTCCAAGTTTAAAGCATGAAAATTCAATAAACAGGGAGCCACAAACATTAAACGCATTTAAAAAATGGAAAAATTTAAAAAATTAGTATCGCGGGCAATACCGCTACAAATTGAAGATATAGATACCGATCAAATCATTCCTGCACGTTTCTTAAAAGCAACAACACGTGATGGTTTTGGTGAAAACTTATTTAGAGACTGGCGTTACAATGCAGATGGTACGCCAAAAACAGACTTCCCATTAAACAATCCTAAATACAGTGGTGAGATTTTAGTAGCTGGGAAAAACTTTGGTACTGGCTCATCAAGAGAACACGCTGCCTGGGCTATTTATGATTTCCCTTTTAAGGTAGTTGTCTCTTCTTTCTTTGCAGATATTTTTAAAGGTAATGCATTGAACAACGGGTTGTTGCCTGTTCAAGTTACGGATGCATTTCTGGAAGAAATATTCGATGAGATTGAAAAAAATAACGAAGCAAAATTCGAAGTTGATTTGGTCGAACAAACATTTACGATTGCAAGCAGTGGTAAATCAGAATCATTTGAAATCGGAGCATACAAAAAAACGTGTATGATCAACGGTTATGATGATATTGACTACATCCTCGCTCAAAAAGAAAAAATTGAAGCTTACGAAAAGCAAGCGAAAAATAGAGCATTAGAGATTATCTAAGTCCTTCAGATGAAATATTATTAATTATTTATAAAAAAAGCCCTCCACTGAGGGCTTTTTTTATGTACTATTAAGAATTGTTTATAACCTTTTTATTAATACTTCGTTCACGCTTGCTTGTGTGGCAAACAAATCGTTGTTCTTATAAACCGCATTGTTTTTATTCTTAACCAAATCTATTTATTAAATGAAAAAAATTTACTTCTTAGCTATAGGCATAATGTTCATAGCTTTTCAAACTTTTGCACAATCAGTTACAGTGGCCATTAAAGATGGTAATCCCGACAACTGTACAGGGAACTCAATAACTGGTTCATATACTGTAGCAGGTCAGGAAAATGGAAAAAATAAATATGTAAAAGGTATCCATACCATAAAGTGGACTGGTTCAAAATGGGCGATGACTGAAACGTCAGGTTCTACGTATGAAATTTATTATAACAATACAGCAACAGCAATACCTCCATGTGGCGATTGGAACGGTACGTTTGGTTGTTTTATAATAAGTGTAACAGGGAATTGTGCTTCTCCATGTACTAATCCAACAGTTCCAATAATAACAGCATCTCCTGCATCGGTTTGTAGTGGTAATACCACTAACCTGTCCATATCCGGTAATTTAAATGATGCAACAAAATGGTTTATATACTCGGGTTCTTGTGGTGGAACTTTCGTAGGATCCACGACAAGTTCAACTTTTCAAGTGACACCTACAGGCGCATCAACTACTTACTTTGTACGAGGTGAAGGTGGTTGCGTTACTGCAGGTTCATGTGGTAGTAAAACAGTAAGTGTAAGTACTGCGCAAACTGCAAATGCAGGACCTGACCAAAATGTCTGTGGAACTTCCACAAGTTTAGCTGGTAACAGCGCTTCAGGTGGAGCATGGTCGATAATATCCGGAGCAGGAGGTTCAATTACTAGCCCAAATAGTAATACATCTACCTTTTCAGGCGTAGCAGGAACGTCATATACATTGCGATGGACTTTAAGTAATGGAGCCTGTACCGCTTCATCTGACGATGTAGTAGTTACTTTTTCTGGTAACCCTACAGTAGCAAATGCAGGAGCGGATCAAAATGTATGTGGAACAACAACCACTTTAGCAGGAAATAGTGTTACCAATGGTCATTGGTCAATTATATCAGGCGCTGGAGGAATGATTTCAACACCTACCAGTAATGTGTCAGCTTTTTCAGGATCAGCAGGTGCAACTTATACATTAAGATGGACTTCATCGAATGGTACCTGTTCTAATTCTACTGATGATGTTATTGTAAGTTTGAAATCTCAACAAACTGCAAATGCTGGTTCTGATCAAAATGTATGTGGGACAACTACAACATTAGCAGGTAATAACTTAACTAATGGCACATGGTCAATTGTATCGGGTGCTGGTGGTTCTATTGTCACCCCGTCAAGCAATACTTCTATCTTTACTGGTTCAGCTGGAATAAGTTATACTTTAAGATGGTCGACAAATGATGGGGTCTGTCAAACTTCTATTGATGAGGTAGTAGTTACTTTTTATAATAATCCTACAACTGCGAATGCAGGAGTAGATCAAACTACTTGTAGTACAGCGATTAACTTAGCTGGAAATGCAATTTTAGGGTTTAATGAAGTGGGAACTTGGTCATTATTATCTGGGGCTGGTGGGTCAATAACCGCACCGACAAGTAATATTTCTGCCTTTTCTGGTACAGTTGGTACATCATATCTTTTAAGATGGACATCATCAAATGGCGTTTGTCCAAACTCAAGTGATGATGTTATGATTACAATTGGTGAAAGCTCATCAAGTACAGATGTAGTTACATCATGTGGTAGTTTCCAATGGATAGATGGTAAAACATATAATCAGAGTAATACTACCGCAACATTTACACTTGAAAATAGTACTGGTTGTGATAGTGTTATTACACTTAATTTAACTATTAATGCTATTGATAATCAAAATGTTAGTGTTGAAGAAAACGAGTTTTGCTCAATTGGATCAACAGTAGTAAATGTATCTTCTACTCAACAAGGAGTAAACTATTACCTGAGAAAAGAGGCCTCTGATTTGGTAGTTGCAGGTCCGGTTATGGGGACTGGCTCGAATATTTCATTAAATATTGATACGGTAAAGGCAACAACAACATACAATGTCTTTGCAGAAAAGTCTTTTGGTGCATTAAAATTTACTGGTAACACGGGTAAACAAAAGGTCAGTTTAGGTACTTCTTTTTGGAATACAGAGTTTGCTGGTAGTAAGAAAATCACTGTAGAAGCGTGGATTAAAAGAACTTCAATGGGGTCGTTGCAGACTATTATATCTAATTATGAAGGGAGCTATCCATTCCTTTTTAGAATTGATAACGACAAACTCAATTTGTTCATTAACAATGCTTTGATAGCAACAGGCTCAACTGTTGTTCCTGTGGGAACATGGACACATGTTGCAGCGGTTTATGATGGTAGTGCTGTTAAATTATATATGGATGGTGTTCAGGATGGAAGTGCGTCCTACGGAACGAACTTTGTATCTTCAGGGAATGAATTTAAAATAGGAGGAGGGCTTTCCAATGGAACGGAATTTTTCTCAGGTAATATCAGCGATGTACGTATTTGGAATGTTGCTCGTTCTGTTGTAGAAATAAATAACACTAAAGATGAGTTGTTAAATGGTAATGAAAATGGATTAGTTGTTAATTATCAATTTAATGAAGGGAATGGTTCCTCAACTGTTAATAATGCAGGGAATGGTTTGTACCTAGGAACATTTGTAAATAACCCCACATGGGCTAAAGGTCCATCAATTGGTTTCCCTAGTTGTTCTTTAGAAATGTCTAATGTAGTTATAGTTACAATAAACAATGCTACAGCAGGAATCGATGTTCAAATTGCATGTGATAGTTATTTATGGCCCTTAAACAATAAAACTTATACAAGCTCAACAACTACACCTACAGTAACTTTAGAAAACGCTGCAGGTTGTGATAGTATTGTTACCTTAGATTTAACAATCAACACTTCTCCAATAGTTGTCTTGGATCCTTTTAATCCAGACACTAGTTGTGATATGAATGCTTTGCCATTGCCTGTTGGTACACCTAGTGGGGGTGATTATACAGGAGAAGGCGTAAGTGGGAATGAGTTTTTTCCATCGAATGGACAAGGGGTATACGATGTAGTTTATACTTATGTGGATGGAAATAACTGTAGCGATAGTGATACGGCTACCATTGTAGTAGAAATATGTACAGGCGTCAATGAACTAAAGGGAAGTAAGGTGAGTATTCATCCTAATCCATCAACAAATAGAGTCAACATCTCATTAGGAGATATTTCAAAAGCTAACCTACATTTAATTTCATCAGACGGAAAAGTAGTGTATGAATCATATAATGTGACTGAAAAAATGGCAATTATTGATATCAGTGATTCGGATAATGGTATTTATTTCTTGAAAGTAGAGTCTGATAGTGGTGTGGAAATTTATAAAGTAGTTAAGCAATAATTACAGTGAATTATCTAAAACAAAAAAAAGCCCTCAACTGAGGGCTTTTTTTATGATTAAATCTTACTATTCAACCCAAAATTCTGTTTTTGAAATAAGCTTGTAGAAGATCAATCAGATTAAGAATCCCTAATGCATTGCAATGTGTAAAGTTTTCATAAAAAAGTTTCTAGTATTCGTTCGAATAAAACTTAATTTGCACCTTCAAAGAAGCACAAACCCATGTTTAATATCACATCACTACTACGAGATAACATCAAAAACATTCAACCCTATTCCTCAGCACGTGATGAGTACACGGGAAAAGTAGGGGTGTTTTTAGATGCCAATGAAAACCCTTTTGGTTCAGTAAGTGGTGGGCATTATAATCGCTATCCTGACCCGCTTCAACGAGAAGTTAAAGAAAGGTTAGCACAACTGAAACAAGTAGATGAAAACCAAATCTTCCTCGGTAATGGCAGCGATGAACCGA
The DNA here is from genome assembly GCA_963815495.1 of uncultured Cytophagales bacterium. Classification (GTDB taxonomy): domain Bacteria; phylum Bacteroidota; class Bacteroidia; order Cytophagales; family JAAEPT01; genus CAWFGW01. The sequence continues at coordinate 320,717 of CAWFGW010000007.1, read as the reverse complement.
TTGATTTGTTATACCGTGCTTTTTGCAATCCTGGAAAAGATAATGTCATCATTAACCCACCAACCTATGGCATGTATCAAGTAAGTGCGGATATCAATGATGTGGAAGTGCGCAAGGTTAACCTCACAACTGACTTTCAATTGCAAGTGGATGAAGTGTTGAAAGTAGTAGATGAAAACACAAAAATGATCTTCATTTGTTCACCCAACAACCCAAGCGGTAATGTGATGCATAACGAAGATATTGAACGATTACTATATGCGTTCAATGGAATTGTTGTGGTTGATGAAGCATATATTGACTTTGCGGATACGTATTCTTTTTCTACACGATTAAAAGAGTTTCCAAATTTATTTGTGCTTCAGACTTTTTCAAAGGCATGGGGTATGGCTGCTCTTACGCTTAGGTATGGGGTATGCCAACGCAGATATTGTGAAGGTGTTGAACAAAATCAAATACCCATATAACATCAACTTAGCGACTCAAGAGTTAGCCTTGAAAGCACTTCAAAATGTGATTCAAAAAGAACAATATGTTGCGAACATTCTAGAACAGCGCGAGTGGTTAGTAGAAGCATTGGGTACTATAGATCAAGTAGAGAAAATATATCCGACCGATTCAAATCAAGTACTGATTAAAGTACCTGGAGCAGGGGAGTTGTATAAAAAGTTGATCGAGAAGTTAGTGATTGTTCGCGACCGTTCGAAAGTAGTGTTGTGTGATGACTGCCTTCGAATTTCTGTTGGAACGGAAGAAGAAAATACGACTTTTCTTCAAGAACTAAAACACGTATTAGAAGCGTAATCTAAAGTATTGTTTTCGTTGTTCTACTCTAGGGAAGACAATGCCAAAGTTGAAGAAGTCTAAGACCACATTGGCTCTGTTGCTGTTGCAAATTTCTTCCCATGCAGCCGTCATTTCTTCTTTTTGATAGATGTCGTCAAAAATTAAGCAGCTTTCGTTATGACAATCGTCAATCAGTTGATTAAAATATCTTAATGTGGCGTCATAAGTATGGTTAGCATCAATATAGGCAAGGTCTATTTGTCCTATTCTAGGAAAAGTAGAACATAGCGTCATGTCAATATTGCCAACCACAACTTCAACATTTTCAATGTTAGATTTTTTAAAATTTTGTCGTAGCGATGTTTGCAGTTTCAGGACATCCTTCTAATGACACAATCCGTGCTTCAGGCGCAGCCTTCGCTAAATAACTTGTAGTTAAACCTAAAGAAGTACCCAACTCAAGTATGGTTTTAGGGTTTAGATATTGGCACAGTTTATAGAAAAAACGAGCATCTTTTGTGGGGGAAGAAAAATACTTTGCAATATCAGCAATTCTTCTTTTTGGATTGAGGTAATATAACAGATCCTGAACCAAGTCACAGGTCGTAATTTCACGCTTGTCGTGTAATAATTCTTTTCTTAACTGTTCTATTTCATGGAACTCACTAGACGATTTTTTTTGTCGTATCACCTTATTGTATAAATCGAACACAAAAGGAGAGTGGATGCCGTGGGCATTGTTTGCTTTAAGAAAATGAGTAATGTATTTCTTTCCAGAATAAGTATTCATAGAATATTGAAAAACAACTTTTAGTTTAATTTGAAAGGAACAATCATAGTAAACTCGGGAATGGCTACCTGAAAATGTTTACCGTCTACTAGTCGTTCAAAGGTATATTCGCCATGCATTTTACCAACACCAGTTTTTAAGTTACATCCTGAAATGTACTCGTGAGTCTCTCCAGGCTCCAATAGCGGTTGTTGACCAACAACACCTTCACCTTCAACTTCTTTTACTGTTCCGTTTGAATCGAAAATAAACCATCTTCGACTTAAAAGTTGAATAGAGTAGTCACTTTGATTTTCAATATGGATCTTGTACGTAAAAACATAGTGGTATTGCATGGGGCTGCTATACTCCTGTTTGAATTGCGTACTAACGCTTACTTTAACACCTTTAGTAATTTCAGTAACCATTATCGTAAATATAAACTATTCAATTATTGATTGTATACAGATAACCGTATTTTTATTCTAATTGTTTGAATATGATGAATGTAAAGATAGAACAGACATGGAAGGCACAATTGAACGAAGAGTTTAATAAGCCCTATTTCGAATCATTGACTCATTTTGTGAAACAAGCGTATGCTAATCTGACAATTTATCCTCTGGGTAAAAATATTTTTAATGCGTTCGAAAAATGTCCATTTGACAAAGTCAAAGTTGTGATTCTAGGGCAAGATCCTTATCATGGGCCAGGTCAAGCCAATGGTTTGTGTTTTTCTGTTAATGATGGTGTGCCTTTTCCTCCATCACTCAAAAATATCTTTAAAGAATTACATGCTGATTTGGGAATTCCAATCCCAAAATCTGGAAACCTAGAACGATGGGCTAGTCAGGGCGTGTTGATGTTAAATGCCACCTTAACGGTAGAAGCACATAAGGCGGGATCACATCAGAAAAAAGGATGGGAGCAATTTACTGATGCGGTGATAAAAAAGGTGTCAGATCAAAAAGAAAAAATAGTTTTCATTTTGTGGGGAGGTTATGCACAGAAGAAAGGCCAAATAATTGATGCATCGAAACATTGTGTATTAAAGTCAGCACACCCCTCGCCTTTATCAGCCTATAATGGTTTTTGGAATTCAAAACCATTTTCCAAAACGAACGCTTATTTGGAAGCAACCGGTCAAAAACCAATTAAGTGGTAAAAATATGGTGAGGTTACTTCAGCGAATGTATACAGGCTATTTTGCGCTCATTTTTGTGATTGCTTTTCTATTGTTAAGTCCTTTTTTTTTTCTTATCGCTCAAATTAAAGCGTGTAATAAGTATGTAAGTACCTTAAATAAGCTCTGGTCTTATATCGTGTTTCCTTTAACGTTTTTACCTTTTAAAGCTTACTATGAGCAATCACTTGATACAACCAACAATTACATCTTTTGCCCCAACCACTTTTCTTATTTTGATATTCCAAGTTTAGCTCGCACACCCACCTATGTACAGTTTGTAGGAATGAGTGAGTTAGAGAAAATTCCTCTGTTCGGTTATTTGTTTCGCAAGCTTCATCTGCCAGTAGATCGTAAAAATGTACAAAGTCGTATTAGAGCTTATAAAAATTCAGTATTGGCTCTAAAGGAGGGGAGAAGCTTAATCTTATTTCCTGAAGGGGGAATAAAAACTGATCAGGCACCAACATTGTCTGGCTTTAAAATTGGTGCCTTCAAATTAGCTGTAGAAACAGGGGTTGAGGTCGTTCCTATAACAATAAAATATAATTGGTTGTTCTTACCAGATGATGGTGAATTTTTGATGCGATGGCGAAAGATTGAAGTGGTTTATCATTCCCCTATTTCACCGTTTTGTTGTACTGCAGAAGCGTTGAGAGAAAAAGTGTTTAATGTGATAAATGAGGAGTTGAAAAACTCAACTCCTCAAAGTTAATTTAATTTACTTTAATGTAATTAATGCAAAACCAACATTGGCAATTACAGCGTTGTTATTTAATTTCTTACGTTCGCCATCCACCTCAATACTTTTTATAGCCTCAGGTAAACCATGGAAAATAACTTTATACGTGTTGTAACTTGGTGTATATTTTCCTTCTTTTGATTGAGCTACCTCAAGGGTTTTCTCTGTACCAGTAACTGTAAATGTTTTTAAATTCCATTCACCTTTTTCGTAACCATACCCATCGCCAGCATCTTCATAAAGTTCACTTTTTTCAGTGCCATTGATATAATATACATGCAAAATAAGTTCTTCAATTACCTTTTCACCTACATATTGTATTTCAGGATAATGGGAGACAACCGCACCTGCTTTGATGAAAAATGGGAACTGATTCATTGGTGCATTTGCCCAAACTTCATCTCTACCATTATACAAAGTATCATCCCAGTACAGATACCACTGTCCTTCTGGAAGGTATAACCATCGACCTTCCACCTTTGATTCAGAAATGGGGCAGATAAACAGGTGGTCACCTAAACCAAATTCTTCCATTCTGTAATAGGTTTCGCTGTCATCTTGAGCGATGTAGCTAAGTGGCTTTAGCATAGGAGTTCCGCGAGTAACATATTGCCAAAAGCTTGTATAGATATAAGGAAGGATTTTATAGCGAAGCACAATCGCTTGACGAGCTAAATCCATATATTCTTCACCAAAAGACCATGGCTCTTGATCACCGTGGTCTCCAGAAGAGTGGGTACGGCAGAATGGATGAAAAACAGCCATTTGTAGCCATCGAACATACAATTCACCATTAGGTTCTTCAATAAATCCTCCAATGTCAGAACCCGCAAATGAAATTCCGGAGATACTTAATCGTTGACATTGTGTGTTGGCAATTTTTAGGTGTTCCCAGCTGGCGACATTATCACCGGTCCATACAGAAGAATAACGCTGCATACCTGCATAACCAGAACGCGTAATGATAAATGGTCTGTTAGGGTACGCGAATTTTTTTACGCCATCATAAGTCGCACGAGCCATTTGCATGCCGTACACATTATGTGCTTTTCGGTGCGAACAAGGGTTTCCATCATAATCATGTCGCACGTCATCTGGGAAAGTACCTTCTTCAAATACGGCTGGTTCGTTCATGTCATTCCAAACTCCCCGGATACCATCTTCGGCTATTAACCCTTTAAATAAATCAGCCCACCATGTTCTAACTTCTGGTTTAGTATAGTCAGGAAAATTACATAATCCTGGCCATACCGATCCTTTCATCAAAGGGCCATCTGTACGTTTACAAAAGTAGTCGTTCTTGATTCCTTCTTGGTAAACGCTATAGTTTTTGTCAATTTTAATTCCAGGATCAATAATGACTACAGTTTTAAAACCATCGTTTGCTAAATCTTTCACCATTTTTTTGTGATCGGGAAAATAATCTTTACTCCAAGTGAAGCATCGGAAGCCATCCATGTAGTCAATGTCAAGATAAATGGCATCTATTGGGATTTTATTTTTACGAAATTCGTTACAAATCTCTCTAACCTTACTTTCAGGATAGTAGCTCCACTTACATTGGTGATAGCCTAAAGCCCACATTGGAGGGAGCTCTGGTTTACCAGTAAGGTGTGTATAATCTTGTGTCACAGTTTCTAATTCAGGACCATAAATGAAATAATAATTCATTTCACCTCCGTGTGCCCAAAAACTAGTTATGTCGCCCCTTTCGCTACCAAAATCAAAAAAACTTCTAAATGAATTGTCAAAGAAAATACCATAAGCAATTTTCTTGTGTAAGGATAAGTAAAAAGGTATGTTTTTATACAATGGATCCGTCTTACGACCATAACCATAGGTGTCAGAACCCCAGTTCTGCAGTCTTTTCCCTCTTAAGTCTAAGCTACAGGGTTTATCGCCCAAGCCATAAAAATGTTCTCCAGCTAATAGCCGTTTAGAGTTGATTACAATATCTCCGCAACTCTCTTTATGATATTCCCAGTGAAAACCTTTTTCATCTTCGCACAACACATTGCCTGATTTGTCCAAAATCCGAGTGATTGCGTTTGTTTTGCTGATGGTGCAAATTAAACGATTGGTGGTGATACGAACATGGTCATCTTTGTCCTTTACCTCATAAGGGTTTAATTCCCAATTATTATATTCCGAAATAGCATATGAAAAGTCAGCTGGCTCAGGTGTTTCCGTAATAAATCGAAATCGAAGAATTCGGTCTGAGATGATATAAACTCGTAATTCAATGTCTTTATCTGTAAAAAACCGTAGAGTATTATTATTATGCTCCCATTTTGTGACTTTACCCGGAAAAAGCTCTTCTCGTTTTTCCTTCAAGTCATTTTCCATGTAATTGCCTTGAAAAGTATCCATATGCGTAATTTTAGGTGTTTTACAAACATAGTTTTTTGGATGTAAAAACTTAACATTTATGAGTTAAAAATTACATCATCAGCAAAAAATACCTATGCTTGTTTTTTTAATGCATTTGCTCTTTGATATTAAAAATTAATCTTGACATTTGTATCACGCAGATAAGAAAAAAAAAGATTATAAATAAAAGCTAAGATGAGTAAGCTAAAAATATTGATGCTTGGGTGGGAATTTCCCCCCGTAATTAACGGAGGATTAGGTATCGCTTGTTTAGGTATGGCGAAATCTTTGTCAAAAATTGCAGATATATCGGTGATATTACCTAAATCTGATCCAAATTTTGTAGTTGACAATGTTGAGTTAATCGGATTGAACAATGTACGAATTGAAGAAATTAAATCTTCAGTTACTACCAGTAACTACGCTTTTTTAGAAAATGTAGATTTTATTGAGACAGAATTATTACCTTATTCCACAGAAGAAAATCGAAAAACAAAGTTTGATAAAAAGCAATTCCAATCTTTTTTAGAAAATGTAAGTAAAGAAGAATTGGATACCTTTAAGGCGGAAGAACTATATGGTTCTGATGTGATAAGTAAAGTGGTTCAATTTGCTAAGTATGCTGCCCGAATTGCATTAACAAAAGACTTTGACGTGATACACGCCCATGACTGGATGACTTTTTTAGCGGGTATAGAAGTGAAAAAATTAACCGGTAAACCGTTAGCGGTACATGTGCATTCACTTAGTTATGACCGAAGCGGCCCAGATTCAAGAGGTTGGTTGTATGATGTAGAAAAATATGGCATGGAACAGGCGGATATGGTATTACCTGTGAGTGCTTATACAGGAACAATTTGTACAAGACATTTTGGTATTGACCCCGCCAAAATATTCCCAGTACATAATGGTGCTTTAGAAGTTGAACCATTTAAGCAAGATAAATCTTTTCCAGGTTCATTAGTGTTATTTTTAGGACGTTTAACAGAACAAAAAGGTCCTGAATTTTTCTTAGACATTGCTTCAAAAGTATTAGCAAAAAATCATCATGTTCATTTCGTAATGGCAGGAACGGGTGATCAAATGAAAAAATTAATTGAAAATGGTGCATATAAACATGTAGGGGATAAGTTTCATTTTACTGGTTTTTTAAATAAGCAAAAAGTGAATGACTTACTTTCAATGACGGACGTTTATTGCATGCCTTCCGTTTCTGAACCATTTGGTTTGTCAGCATTGGAAGCAGCACAGTTTGGAATTCCAGCAGTGATTTCTAAACAGTCGGGGGTAGCAGAAGTGTTACATGGTGCTTTACAAGCAGATTTTTGGGATGTGGAATTAATGGCTCAACACATTGTAGACTTGATTGAAGATGAAAAACTAAAAGATAAAGTTGTAAAAGCTGGTTTCGAAGATTTAAAAAAATTAACATGGGATGCTGCTGCTATCAAAATTGTTGATATATTCAATACTCATTTAAACAAGTAAAATTGAGTCAATGGCAGATGTTTGCATTTACTTTCAGGTACACCAGCCTAATAGATTAAAACCGTATACTTTTTTTGAAATTGGTCGTGACCCATTTTATGAAAATGATATACTTAATAAAGAAGTTTTAGACCGCGTTTCCAGTAAATGCTATTTAAAAGCCAATGAAATGATGCTTCGTTTGATTAAAGAAACGAAGGGGAAGTTTAAAATTACTTATTCATTAAGTGGCGTCTTTATTGAGCAGCTAGAAAATCACCGATGGGATGTCTTAGAGTCCTTTAAACGACTGGCCGAAACAGGTAAAGTGGAGTTTTTAGCTGAAACCTATTATCACTCGTTAGCTTCTGTTTATTCAAAAGAAGATTTTAAAAAACAAGTTGAATCGCATCAACAAAGAATTTTTAGACATTTCGGAGTTCAACCCAAAGTGTTTCGTAATACAGAGCTTATTTATAATAACGAATTAGCAAAGTACGTGGAAGACATGGGGTATGATGGGATTTTGAGTGAAGGGGTCGACTGGTACCTCAACGGAAGAACTCCAAATCAATTATACCAAGCACCCAATGCGATAAGAATTAAAACTTTACTTAAAAATCATAAACTGTCAGATGATGTTGCTTTTCGTTTTGGAGATGAATCATGGACAGAACATCCTCTTACAGCAGATAAATATGCTGATTGGTTAAGTAGACAAGATGGAGATGTTGTTAATATTTTTATTGATTATGAGACCATAGGAGAGCATAAATGGGAAGAAACTGGTATTTTTAAGTTTTGGTCTTCTTTGCCTGCAAAAGTCCTTGAACGAGGATTGAAATTTTGTACTCCGTCTGAGGTAATAAAAAAAAATAAAGTTAAAGATATTTATGACGTGCATAATTCAATTTCTTGGGCTGATACAGAAAGAGATTTATCAGCCTGGATGGGAAATGAAATGCAGAAAGAAGCTTTGGATAAGGTGTTTAATTTGGAGAAGTACATAAAAATGACAAAAAATTTAGATTTATGGCATGTTTGGCGTAAACTTCAAACCTCAGATCATTTTTACTATATGAGTACAAAAGAAAGTGGGGATGGAGTAGTTCATGCTTATTTTAGTCCCTACCCATCTCCTTACGATGCATATATGTATTATATGAATGCATTATCTGATTTAGAAATTACTTTAGAGAAAGAAGGTTTTGATGTAGAAATATAAAAGTGAGCAAGCTCAATAATATAAGTATTGTCTTGCTCTATTGATTTAAATTTTGATATGTCCCCAGTTTTCTCCCGATTTAATTCGGTATAACTGCATTTCACTTATTCCAAATTGTTTTGCGATTAGCTTCATTCTTGTCTTTCTTTTTGGGTTGGATATCATTCGTTTTATTCGAATAACGTCTGTTGATGTGAGTTTGTGTCCTTTTTGTGGTTTTGGGCTGTTTTTTCTTGCCTCTAGGATATTAGGGTTGTTTTTATGATGTGCAACAAGCTCAACTTTAGTAGCCCATTTCAAGTTTGAGGTATGATTGTTTTTTTTGTTGAAATCCAGATGGATGACAGAATGATGGTCCTCACTAGGTTTTTCAAGAAAATATTCTGCTACGAGTTTATGGAGATAGATAGTCCTGTCAACTCCATTCATACGTGTTTTTAGTATAGGATATCCTCCTAAGACACCTCCTTTAAGTAAATTGCCTTCTTTAAAATCTTCAACATAACTTACTATACGACCATAGTTAGAGATAGCATATTTTAAAAAAGGATTAAATCTGGAAAAATCAATTTCTTTCCATTTTTCATTAGAGTAGTAAAAATTCATATTTTAATTTGCTGGGTAAAACACTACAAACATAAGTAAAATAGAGGTTAAATAGGGTGATTTATTCGATAAAAATTAAAATAAACTTAAATGACTTGGTGTCGTAGTTAAGTAGATGTCAAAGAAAATATTCATATTTCTTCCTTCTAATAAGATTTAAAATAGTATTTTTGATTTATGTGCTATGTCTGTGAGTTTTGTTTTTGCAGGTATAGGTTTGTTATACAGATTATTTAGCTAGCATGAAAAAACTTTTACTTCTACTTATTGTTCAGGTATCTATTGTTTTTGTTTCAAAAGCACAAATTGGTAAAACTTTTTGGTTTGCTGCCCCAGAAGTAACAATATCTCACACTGGTGGAGATGCGGCTGAAATAAGGATTTCAACGTTTGATTCAGCAGCTACAGTTAGAATTTACCAACCTGCAAATGTTGGAGGAGTTGATTTCACATTGAATGTGCCTGCTAACTCCTCTGTGGTCCAAAGTTTAGCTGGTTTTGCTGATGATGTAGAGACAAGACCATTTGATCAAATACTTTCTAAAGGTCTATTAATCGAATCCGATGTAGATATAACAGCTTATTATGAAGTAATAGAAACCAACAATACTGATATTTTTGCATTAAAATCTAATAATGCACTAGGCACTGAGTTTTATGTACCTATGCAAAATATTTGGCCTAATCAGCCATTCACAGGCGCTGGACAGACTAATGCATTTTCCCAATTTAGTATTGTCGCCACGGAAGATAATACAACTATCTGGATACTTCCTAGTGTAGGAATCTTTAATCATGCAGCAAAGGTTCCTTTTAAAATCACTTTAAATAAAGGACAATCATATTCAGGTAGAGCAACGGGTACCGCTGCAGCTTTGCATCCAGTTGGAACAATTATTTCATCTGACAAACCTGTGGCAGTCACCTATGCTGATGACTCAGTTCGACCAACAGGTTTTGGTTGTTACGACTTATACGGAGATCAGTTAGTACCGACTAACATTATCGGTCAAGAGTATATTGTGAATAGTAATGACTCGAACTTAAACCCTCCGGAATTAGTTATAATTGTTGCGACTCAAAATAATACCCAAATTCAAAAAAACGGGATCGACAAAGCTACTTTGTTTAACGGACAAGTTTTAATTGATACAGTCACTTCTACAAGTTATTATAAAGGAAATAAACCTTATTATTTGATCCAAATAACAGGTTTCGGTTGTGAGATAGGTTCTGCTATTTTACCTCCGTTGAATTGTGCTGGTTCTGACCAAGTGAGTTTTGGTCGTAGTTCGACTACTGGGCTTTCTTTTTTCTTGTCAATTCTAATTCGTTCAGGCAGTGAAGACGGTTTTTCAATTAATGGAAACACTACTTTGATAACTGCTGCTGATTTTACACCTGTACCAGGAACTGGTGGGGAATGGGTGACTATGTTTAAATCTTTTACTGAAGCCCAAATACCGCGAGGAGCTGTTCAACGGGTAGTGAACTCAAAAGATGTTTTCTCCTTAGGTATTGTAAATGGTAATACTTCTGGAGGTACACGTTTTGGTTATTTTTCCCTTTTCCAATCCGATATCATTGTTGATGCTGGTGTCAATCAATCCGTGTGTACAGGTAACAATGTTAATTTAACAGGTTCTGTTAGAGGAGGTGCTGTAACAGGAAAATGGAGTGTGTTGAATGGTAACGGTTCTTTTGCCAATGCGAATAATTTATCCACAACTTATAATCCAACACCTACGGACTATGCGACAGGTTCTTTGAGCTTTGTGTTGGAGTCCACTGGTAAATGTTTTACAGAATATGACACGATGCGGGTTAACTTTACTCCTGGGCCAATAATTGATGCAGGTGCTAATGTTACAATATGTGATAATAACAGTCAAATCTCCTTAGATGCAACTTATAACTCCATAGTATCAGGTGTTCAATGGTCAACTATCCCAGCAAACCCAAGTGGGTTTTCTCCAGGTGCAACTTCAGATCCAGCGACTTATCAGCCTACAGCTACACAACTAAATGCGGGTAGTTTTAAAATTTATGCTCGTACTGTTGGGGTGGGAAGTTGTTCCCCAGTCTCTGATAGTTTAACTGTAACGGTCGTAAAGAAACCAGTTGTTGAAGCTGGACCAATACTTTCAGTGTGTGCAAACAACCCTACAGCTACTCTAGCTGGATCTGTTGTTGCTTATTCAGGAGGTGGACAAGGAGTTTGGACAAATAAAGGTAATACAGTTAATCCAACTGATAATGCTTTAGGTGGTACTTATACTCTTACTCCTACCGAAATTACTAATGGAGGTGTCACTTTAACTTTATCCTCTGTTAATAATCTGTTATGTAATGCAGAAAGTGATAATGTGACTATTAATGTAACTCCTGCACCAGCTGTTGATGGCGGAGTTGATCAAACTAAATGTGCGAATAATTCATCGGTTGCTTTGAATGGTAGTTTTTCATCACCAGCAACAGGTGCTCGTTGGATAGGAGGAACAACTTCTTCTTTCAACCCAAGTAGAACTAGTATGAACGCAACCTATACTCCAACTTCAGGTGAAATTGCTTCTGGATCTCTGGTCTTAACATTAGAATCTACCGGTAACGGCAATTGTTTAGCTGCTGTAGACCCTGTTTCATTGACATTTACACCTGCACCAACCATTGATGCTGGGGTAAACCAAACCGTGTGTGAAAACAATGCAAGTGCTACTTTGAATGCAAGTTTCACCAATTCAGCAGGAGTGCGATGGACAAACAAATCAGGAAGTTTTAATTCGACTTCTAACCCAGTAGTTTATGCACCAACCAATGCAGAAAAGACAGCAGGTGTAGCAACATTGTTTGCAACAACTGATGGAGTAGGTAACTGTTTAGAGGTTACTGATAGTTTGGTATTGACAATAGTAAAATCACCTATAGTAGAAGCAGGGTCAGCGTTAAGCTCGTGTGCGAACAATCCAAATGTAAACTTGGGAGGTTCTGTATTAACTTATCAGGGAGTGGGAACAGGTATTTGGAGTAACGGTTTAGGTTCAATAGCTCCAGCAAGTGATGCCTTGACTGGTGTTTATACACCAACAAGTTCAGAAATAGCGAATGGTTCAGTCAACTTGATATTAGCTTCGACAAATAATGGAATTTGTAATGCTGTATCAGATAATGTGACTTTAACGATAGGTACAGCACCAACGGTAGATGCGGGCGTTGATCAAACGAAATGTGCAAACAATCCAGTCATACAATTAAATGGAAGCTTTGGGGCACCAGCTACAGGGGTGACTTGGGTAGGAGGTACGACTTCTTCGTTTAGTCCAAGCAGAACAGCTCCGAATGCAGTGTATACTCCAACTTCAGGAGAAATAGCATCAGGGACCTTAAACTTGACTTTACAAACCACAGGAAATGGTAATTGTCTTTCTGTCTCCGATAATATGACAATCACGTTTACTTCATCACCAACCATTGACGCTGGGGTAAACCAAACCGTGTGTGAAAACAATGCAAGTGCTACTTTGAATGCAAGTTTCACCAATTCAGCAGGAGTGCGATGGACAAACAAATCAGGAAGTTTTAATTCGACTTCTAACCCAGTAGTTTATGCACCAACCAATGCAGAAAAGACAGCAGGTGTAGCAACATTGTTTGCAACAACTGATGGAGTAGGTAACTGTTTAGAGGTTACTGATAGTTTGGTATTGACAATAGTAAAATCACCTATAGTAGAAGCAGGGTCAGCGTTAAGCTCGTGTGCGAACAATCCAAATGTAAACTTGGGAGGTTCTGTATTAACTTATCAGGGAGTGGGAACAGGTATTTGGAGTAACGGTTTAGGTTCAATAGCTCCAGCAAGTGATGCCTTGACTGGTGTTTATACACCAACAAGTTCAGAAATAGCGAATGGTTCAGTCAACTTGATATTAGCTTCGACAAATAATGGAATTTGTAATGCTGTATCAGATAATGTGACTTTAACGATAGGTACAGCACCAACGGTAGATGCGGGCGTTGATCAAACGAAATGTGCAAACAATCCAGTCATACAATTAAATGGAAGCTTTGGGGCACCAGCTACAGGGGTGACTTGGGTAGGAGGAACGACTTCTTCGTTTAGTCCAAGCAGGACAGCTCCGAATGCAGTGTATACTCCAACTTCAGGAGAAATAGCATCAGGGACCTTAAACTTGACTTTACAAACCACAGGAAATGGTAATTGTCTTTCTGTCTCCGATAATATGACAATCACGTTTACTTCATCACCAACCATTGACGCTGGGGTAAACCAAACTGTGTGTGAAAACAATGCAAGTGCTACTTTGAATGCGAGTTTTACCAATTCAGCAGGAGTGCGATGGACAAACAAATCAGGAAGTTTTAATTCGACTTCTAACCCAGTAGTTTATGCACCAACCAATGCAGAAAAGACAGCAGGTGTAGCAACATTGTTTGCAACAACTGATGGAGTAGGTAACTGTTTAGAGGTTACTGATAGTTTGGTATTGACAATAGTAAAATCACCTATAGTAGAAGCAGGGTCAGCGTTAAGCTCGTGTGCGAACAATCCAAATGTAAACTTGGGAGGTTCTGTATTAACTTATCAGGGAGTGGGAACAGGTATTTGGAGTAACGGTTTAGGTTCAATAGCTCCAGCAAGTGATGCCTTAACTGGTGTTTATACACCAACAAGTTCAGAAATAGCGAATGGTTCAGTCAACTTGATATTAGCTTCGACAAATAATGGAATTTGTAATGCTGTATCAGATAATGTGACTTTAACGATAGGTACAGCACCAACGGTAGATGCGGGCGTTGATCAAACGAAATGTGCAAACAATCCAGTCATACAATTAAATGGAAGCTTTGGGGCACCAGCTACAGGGGTGACTTGGGTAGGAGGAACGACTTCTTCGTTTAGTCCAAGCAGAACAGCTCCGAATGCAGTGTATACTCCAACTTCAGGAGAAATAGCATCAGGGACCTTAAACTTGACTTTACAAACCACAGGAAATGGTAATTGTCTTTCTGTCTCCGATAATATGACAATCACGTTTACTTCATCACCAACCATTGACGCTGGGGTAAACCAAACCGTGTGTGAAAACAATGCAAGTGCTACTTTGAATGCAAGTTTCACCAATTCAGCAGGAGTGCGATGGACAAACAAATCAGGAAGTTTTAATTCGACTTCTAACCCAGTAGTTTATGCACCAACCAATGCAGAAAAGACAGCAGGTGTAGCAACATTGTTTGCAACAACTGATGGAGTAGGTAACTGTTTAGAGGTTACCGATAGTTTGGTATTGACAATAGTAAAATCACCTATAGTAGAAGCAGGGTCAGCGTTAAGCTCGTGTGCGAACAATCCAAATGTAAACTTGGGAGGTTCTGTATTAACTTATCAGGGAGTGGGAACAGGTATTTGGAGTAACGGTTTAGGTTCAATAGCTCCAGCAAGTGATGCCTTGACTGGTGTTTATACACCAACAAGTTCAGAAATAGCGAATGGTTCAGTCAACTTGATATTAGCTTCGACAAATAATGGAATTTGTAATGCTGTATCAGATAATGTGACTTTAACCATTACTCCAGCACCAATTGTGGACGCAGGAGGCGACCAAACAATTTGTTCTAACAATACAACAATACAATTAGCGGGAAGTGCCACCAATGGTGATGCACGTTGGGTTGGTGGAAGCGGTACTTTTTCACCAGACAGAAATACTTTAAATGCCACATACACCCCAACACCATCTGAAGTCAATACTGGTTCATTAAACTTAACTTTACAGTCAACCAATAATGGCTTATGTAATGCGGTTACAAATACGATGACTATTACATTTTCCGCATCACCAACCGTAGATGCAGGGGTGAACCAGGTAGTTTGTGCCAATAACAATATTTCAACACTTGCAGCTACTCGCTCAATAGCTACCGGAGTTCAGTGGACTGGAGGAGCAGGGACGTATACACCTAACTCGTTTACTGATAATATTACGTATAAACCAACAGGAGCTGAGATAACAGCTGGGCAAGTGAAGTTATTTGCTACAACTACTGGAGTAGGTAATTGTTTGCCTGTCACTGATAGTGTTGTGATTTCAATTGCTGCATCACCAATTGTTAATGCAGGTACTGCAATAACATCATGTGAAAATAAACCAGAAGCACAATTAGTAGGTTCGGTTACACCTTACACAGGTTTGGGTTCAGGTTCTTGGACTGGCGGAGCAGGATCTATTTCGCCTAACAGTGACGCTCTTACAGGAATATACACACCTACAGCAACAGAAATATCAAACGGCACAGTTAATTTAACGTTAACTTCTACTAATAATGGTATTTGTAATGCGGTATCTGACAATGTAACGCTAACAATTGTTGACGCCCCCGTTGTAAATGCAGGTACAGATAAGTTTGTGTGTGGTAACAACCCTAATGTGAGTTTAAGTGGTACTTTGAGCAATGCAAGTGGAGCGCGTTGGGTAGGAGGATTAGGAACTTTTACACCAAATAGACAAGCATTAAATGCAATATATGCGCCAACACAAGATGAAGTAAATCTTGGTTCCATCAACTTAACGCTTGAATCTACTGGTAATGGTACTTGTAATGCTGTTCAGGATCAAATGACAATAACATTTACAAGTTCTCCTACGGTAGACGCTGGTAATAATCAAACAGTATGTGCGAATAAACCAGATGTTACTTTAAATGGAAGTTTCGCTGTTGCTACCGGGGCATTTTGGAATGGATTCACTGGTAATATTGTATCAGGTAGCACGACCAATATGAATGCAGTATATCGACCATCTGCCTCAGAAATAATAAATGGACAAGCAGTTGTTTTTCTTACTACTACTGGTAATGGGACATGTAATACTGAAACTGATAGTATGATAGTAACCATTACTCCAGCTCCAACTGTGGAAGCAGGTGCCGCAGCGACTGTGTGTGCTAATAAAGCAACAGCTCAGTTAATGGGTGACTTTACGGTTGCAGGGGGTATTGAGTGGTCTGGAGGAAATGGTTCTTACATTCCTTCAAAATTCTCTAAAGAGATAGACTATATTCCAACTAGTTCAGAAATCGCTTCTGGTTTTGTCAACTTAGTGTTGCAAACAACTGACAATGGAAATTGTAATGCAGTAAATGATAATGTTTTAATAAGCATAACTCCAAAACCATCTATTTCAGCTGGTGTAGATCAATCTATTTGTGAAAACAATCCTGCAACAACATTAGGTGCTTCTGTTAGTTTGGCTAGTGGAGTACAGTGGGGAGGTGGTTTAGGAACATTTAGCCCTGATAAACAATCTTTAAATGTTGTATATACTCCAACACCAGCTGAAGTTAATTCTGGAAAAGTATCGGTCGTAGTTACATCAACAGGTAATGGTTTATGTAATGCTGTCACTGACACGGTTGCTATTGTGTTTACCTCTCAACCAGTAGTTGAAGCAGGGGATAACAAGACAGTTTGTGCTAATAATGCAAATACTTTCTTAAACGGACAGGTGTTCATAGCCACAGGGGCACGATGGAAAAACTTTTCTGGTAGCTTTAGTCCTAATAACACAACTTTAAATGCTTCCTATTTACCATCAGCTCAGGAGATAACAGCTGGTAAAGCAGTACTCTATTTAGAATCTACAGGAAATGGTAATTGTTCTTCTGTGGAGGATAGTGTCGTAATTACTATTACGCCACGACCGACTGTAGATGCAGGTGCCTCACAAACAGCATGTGCTAATAATAGTAACTTAACGTTAGATGGTAAATTTACAGTAGCTTCAGGAGTAGTATGGAGTGGCGGTACAGGTTCTTTCCAACCGAATAATACAGACAAAAACGCGACTTATATTCCATCAACTTCAGAGATAAATAGTGGAGCAGTTAATCTAACTTTAACCACAACAGGAAACGGTAATTGTTTTGCAGTTAGCGATAATGTAAGCCTATCAATAAGTAGTGCTCCTACAGTAAATGCTGGTGTTGACCAAGTTTTATGTGCTAATAACGCAGATGTCCAACTATCTGGTGCATTGACATTAGCAACAGGTGGTGTATGGAGTGGAGGAGCAGGGTCATTTACACCAAATAGCTCAACTTTAAATGCCGTTTATGAACCAACACCTGCTGAATTGAATGCTGGTTTAGTACAATTAACTTTAACAACAACTGGTAATGGTTCTTGTAAACCAGAATCTGATGAAGTAACAATATCATTTACACCAGCCCCAACCATTGAAGCTGGAGCTACTCAAACTGTTTGTGCAAATAATGCTGATGTAACCCTTGAAGGAGCGGTAACAATCGCTACAGGAGTGAAGTGGTTTAATTATTCAGGTACATTTAGTACCACAGATACCGATCCAAAAGCGGTGTATACACCATCTACTTCTGAGATTGAAAACGGGTTTGTACAATTGACTCTTCGATCCACAGGAAACGGAAAATGTTTAGAAGTGCGTGACGAATTGACAATTAATCTTTCACCACAACCTTTTGTAGAAGCTGGTAATGATATCTTTAATTGTGTCGATGAGCTAGATGCAAAATTAAATGGTCTTGTATTAGGTGCGACCACCACAGGGAGATGGACAGCATCTGGGACAGGAATATTTATTCCAAACGCAACTGATTTAGGAGCTACTTATAGAATGAGTGCTCAAGATTCTGTTTCTGGACAAGTTACTTTAACACTGACTTCTACGAATAATGGAAATTGTATTCCAGTATCAGATAACGTAGATGTAACATTAACTAATCCTGGACAAGCTCAAGCCGGTCCAGATTTAAGTTCATGTGCTAATAATTCTAATATTACCTTAAATGGTCAAGTAAGTGGTGGTGCAATTGGTGGAACGTGGTCGAGTTCAGGTTCAGGTCAATTTACACCTAGCGCGACAGCATTAAATGCAACTTATATTCCAAGTATTGCTGATACCACTGCAGGAAGTGTTACGCTATCCTTGACGGCTAATAGCTGTGATGCGAATACCGACCAATTAACTTTAACGATAACAGATGCTCCAAGTGTTTCAGCGGGTAATGATAAGACTGTCTGTGCAGATAATCTATCCATACAACTTGATGGAACAGTAAGTGGGGCAAGTACTTCTGGGATTTGGACGTCATTAGGTACCGGTGGTTTTCAGCCAAGTAATACGAGTCTAAAAGGTAACTATTTGGCAAGCACAGCAGATGTTAACAATAGATCGGTTCAATTAATACTAACTTCGACAAATATTGGTAATTGTATAGCAGTAAGCGATACCGTAAAATTCACAATTTTACCTCAAGGTGTTGTCTTTGCTGGTAGTGATGTAGTCACTTGCGCAAATAGTTCAGATATTCAATTAGTTGGAAATATTTCTGGAGGTGCTACAAAAGGGAAATGGTCAACATCAGGAACGGGAACTTTTTTTCCTGCTGATACGCTACCACAAGCTATTTATAGACCAAGTTTAACTGATAAAAATAATGGCGGAGTTAAACTTAAATTGACTTCAAATAGTTGTGATGTTGCTTCAGATTCCATACAAGTGACAATAACACCTGCTCCAACGGTAGTGGCTGGAAATGATGTTACAGTTTGTGAAAATAAATCGACCACACCATTAAGTGGACAAGTTACGGTTGCCACTTCAGGTATTTGGAGTTCTAATGGTCAGGGTACTTTTGTTTCGAATACTTCATTAAATACAAATTATCTACCTGCGTCTACGGACTCGGTCGTAACGGTATATTTAACATCAACGGGTAATGGTAATTGTACACCTGTAGTTGATTCATTGGAGCTGACTGTTATTGATAAGCCAACTGTAAATGCAGGAATTGACCAAGTGCTGTGTGATGGTATTAAAAAAGTGAATCTAAAAGGAGCTATTTCAAAAGGAACAACTTCAGGCCAATGGTTTACTTTAGGAACAGGAGGTTTTGATCCTAGTCCAGTATTATTAGAAACTAGTTATTTATTAAGTGCAACTGATTCAGCAAATAGAGGTGTCACTTTAATTTTACAGTCTACAAATAATGGATTATGTAATGCAGTTACCGATACGTTGATGGTTTCCATTACTGATGTTGGGACTGCTGATGCAGGCACGAATGTTACTGTATGTGCAAATGATAAGGATATAGACTTAAATGGTACAATTCAAGGAGGAGCAACATCAGGAACTTGGACAACTTCAGGTTCAGGTATCTTCTTGCCGAATGCTAATTCATTAGTAGGAACTTATATTCCTAGTTCTCAAGACTCATTAAACGGAACAGTGACCTTAACCTTAGTTTCTAACAGTTGTGATGGTGCTAAGTCTGATAAAGTAGTTACTATTACCCCCGCACCATTTGTTGAGGCAGGTCCAGACCAAATTACTTGTGTGGATGATTTAAGAATTAGTTTGGATGGATTAATTGCAGGAGCCTCTAATACAGGTAAATGGGTTACTTCGGGAACGGGTAGTTTTATACCAAACGACCAAACTTTGAACGCTTCATATCAGGCAAGTAAAAATGACTCTATTAACGGTTCTGTAACATTGACTTTAATACCTTCAAATATCGGGAACTGTGCTCCTATTAGTGATGGATTGAAGTTAACGATTACTTCAGGAGGTACAGCTAATGCTGGAGCAGATCAATCAGTTTGTTCAAACACTCTAGGTGTTCAAATGGCTGGATCGTTTACTGGTGGAGCTACGGTAGGCACATGGACAACTTCAGGTAATGGTTCATTTGTGCCAAACTCTACAGACATGTCTGCTCGATATATACCAAGTAATCAGGATATCCAAAATGGACTTGTGACAGTAACCTTAGAGACCAATAGCTGTGATAAAGCTAGAGATAATATGGTTATAACAATTATACCTGCTCCAAAGGTAAATGCAGGTAATAATTTGATTTTGTGTGAAAACAATACTGATGCCAGTTTATTTGGCGAGGTGTCTGGTGCGTCAGGGGCAGTATGGTCTAGTACAGGTTCAGGTGCCTTCTTACCTTCAAATACAAGTTTAAGTGCTAACTATAAGCCAAGTAAAGCAGATGTTGCTAATGATAATGTTCGTTTATACTTAACTTCTATAGGTAATGGAAACTGTACGCCTGTAAGAGATTCAATTGTTATCTCTTTCACTGACGCTCCAAAGGTTGATGTAGGACAAGACTTGAAAATTTGTAAATCAAGTTCGCGATTAGATTTATCAGGTGTCATTACAGGGGCAACATCAACAGGTAAATGGTCTACTTTGGGAGGAGGGTTTTTCTTGCCAAGTGACACAGTTCTTTCGGCTGAGTATGTGTTTGGTCCAGCAGATACTGCAAACGGGTTTGTGAATTTAGTATTAGTAAGTACTAACAATGGCAATTGTAAGTCTGAAGATGATACTTTAAATATCCAGTTAACAACAACAACCTTCGCGGATGCTGGAGAAGATACAGAAGTATGTCCTGAAAATTTATCAGTGCAGTTAAATGGAAAAGTAGCAAGTGGTGCAAGTCAAGGGACTTGGACAACAAACGGTTCTGGAACTTTTAGCCCAAGTCCAAATGTGTTATTCCCTACGTATCGATTTAGTGCGGAAGATTCATTAAATAAATCTGTGCAATTAATTTTAACTGCTAATTCTGGGAATGGATGTAATCCAGGTAGTGATGCAATAACTGTTCGGTTAAGCCGTACCCCAACATTAGATGCAGGTGCCGATATCAATATTTGCCCTGAAACTGATACCATATTCTTTGTTGGTTCTCAAACAAATGTATTTACTCAGGAGTGGACATCAACAGGTTCAGGAAGTTTCTTATCAAGTTCTGATACTTCACTCAATGTTGTTTATAAATTGAGTACAAACGATAAGTCTCAATCAAGTATTTCATTTGTAATGAGTGGTGAGAGCCAGTTTGGTTGTGTTGCCGTTAAGGATACAATGAAAGTTAACCTTATTGATGCGTTTGATGTTAAATTTGAAACTATAAATCAATGTGTGGGTGATGCTACTGTGTTTATTGACTCAACTGAAACAAGTTTGGGAGAAGTAACTTCTTGGTAATGGAAATTTGGGGATGGAGATAAATCAGATTTACAGGAACCGAAGCATCAGTACAAGTCCCCTGGTTTCTACGAAGTTGCCTTAATAGTAATGAATAGTCAGGGTTGTATTGATTCGTTAAAACGTAACTTAACTATCCGAACTAGTCCAATAGCTGATTTCGAGCTTGATGTGATAGATATCGATAATATTATTGAGCAAACAGAAATTCCGTTTGTTGATCAATCGAAAAATGCAGCTGCATGGACTTGGGTATTTGGGTTAAATGAAGATACTTCGTTTGTGCAGAATCCAGTATATTCTTACCAAGATAAAGGAATGTACAATGTTCAACTTATTGTCTTTAATCAATTCGGTTGTGTTGATACATTGGTTAAAGTAGTAACGATTTTAGGTAACGATGTTTATCCACCAACTGTCCCGAATGCGTTCACTCCGAATGGTGATGATAGGAATAATATTCTTTATGTCCGTGGAGGTGATTTTGCTGAACTGGAGTTTAGAGTATATAATGAATGGGGAAATGTAGTGTTCGAAACTACAGACCCTTCAATGGGATGGGATGGTAAAAAAGGTGGCAATCACCAGCCAGCTGGAGTTTATACCTATACTGTTAAAGCCACTACCATCGATGGTAGACAGTTTAAGCGGTCAGGTGATGTAACATTAATAAGATAATGATGATGAAGCAAAGATATGTTTTAATTGCGATATTCAGTTTTTCAATTCTTTTTGTAAAAGCTCAAGATTCACAGTATTCAATGTACGATGCATCATCATTGATGCTTAATCCTGCGAATGCCGGTACTGATGAAGACAGCAAACTAAGAGCTGTGTCACAATACAGAACCCAATGGGCATCACTATCAAGTAACTTTATTACAAGTTCTTTGGCGGTTGATATGCCCTTTAAAGACCGTTGGGGGTTAGGTGCTTATTTATTTCATAATGATGCTTCAAATATCATGAAAGAAACTGGAGTGATTTTTTCAGGTTCTTATGATGTAATGAGTCCAGATCAGGATGTACACCACTTGACTACAGGCTTAAATTTGGGTTTTATAAATAAAAATGTTAATGACAAAGAGTTGTTTTTTGATAATCAATACTTTGATGGAACCTTTAACACCAATATCGAAAGTGGAGAATCATTCGATAGAACGAATCGTTTTATGCCTGAAGTAACTTTTGGAGTGGCTTACAAAAACAATGATAAAAATAAAGCATATAGACCTTATGGTGGGTTTTCTTTATTTCATATAAACAAACCAGATGAATCCTATATTAATAGCTTCAATTCAAGAGTTCCACTGAGATGGGTGTTAAATGGAGGTATGAAATTGTTTTTTCAAAATGAGGAAATTGAAATTGATCCTAAATTTCTTTTGATGAAGCAAAGCAACAATTGGAACGTAATATTGGGTGTTACTGGTGGCTATCAAATAGGAAAAGATATTAAAGTTTTAGGAGGAGGGACTTTCAGATTAGGAGATGCTATTATTCCGCAACTAGGAGTAGAGTATCTAAACTTTACCTATGCAATGTCCTATGATATTAATATTTCTCAGTTGAAAGAATTTAGTAATCGAAGAGGTGCTTTAGAATTTGTAGTTATTTATAAGGGAATAGGTGGTTTTAATATGCAATCCACAGGTGTTCCTAGAATGTAAATTTTAAAACCTGATTCAGAGGGCTATTTCATTTAATTTGAGATAGCCTTTTTAATTTAAAAAATACCATTGTGAAAAATTTATTATTTGTAGTTTTTATATCTCTCAGCTTGTTCGCCTTTCCACAAATTGTTATCGATGATTTTAATGATGGAGATTTAAAAGGGTGGTCAAGTTCATCTGAGATTGATATTGAGAATGAAAATGGTGAGCTTAAAGTGATTTGTGACTCAGTAGGTGGAGCAAATAGATATAATTTGTTTTTTGTTGATTTTTCGAATTTAGACTTAACAAAGTTTCAAACATTTACGATGAAGGTACGTGTACCTGACACCACAGACCAGATACCTTTTTTGAGAGTAGATTTGAGAGATATAAATGGTTATGATAACAATGGGACCCCAGTTTACCTAAGAGACATAGAAAAAAGTCAAGATGGTATAACATACACAATGAATTTCAATAATAAGTTTCGATCAGTTTATCCTAGATCTGTAATGTTGGATCCCAAAAACATTGTAGGATTTCGGGTTTATGTAAATGCAAACATTAGAAGTCCTTATACGGGTGTATTTTATATTGATGATATTGTTTTGGAAGGGGCTCAGAAACCTGAGATATTGGCGTATCAAAATGAGTTTGTTTTTAATACCCAGTTTGTAGCTGATTGGAATAAACTTGATTTTGATGATTCTAATTGGCCAATTGTACAGATGCCTGCCTCTTACAATAATCCATCAATTCACTCGACCATTGATTCAAGTTTAACTGGGGAGAATATTTTAAAAGACATTTATTTTAGAAAAACATTTAATATTACTGATACCACAGCTTATAAAACATTGGTCTTGAAAGTAAAGTCCGATGACTCTGTATCTTTTTTCCTTAATGGAAATCCTCTAGGTGAAGTAAATTCAATGGCACTCACTTCCGATGGAGTAAATGAAGAAGTATTTGTGTTCCCACTATCGGTTTTAGATTCGGGATTAAATGTGTTATCTGCTCATATGAGACAGCAGATTAACGGTTTTTCGAATTTATATTTTGATATCAGCCTTTTTGGTAGTCGTTATGCTGATAATATAACTCGTGGGCCTTATTTACAAAAGAATAATGAAGAAGGAATTACTGTCAGGTGGCGAACACTCTCACAACAAAATTCTGTAGTTTGGTTTGGTACTTCTTTAGAAAACCTGACCGATTCTATATTTATTGATGAGACTGTTTTAGATCATGTAGTGACTATTGATGGCCTAGAATCCGACACTAAATATTATTACAGTGTTGGTAATTCAAAAGAATCTTTGTCTTTGCCTGATTCCTCTTATTTTTTTATAACACATCCTGAACAAGGTAAAGAAGGTAATTATAACTTTTGGGTAATTGGAGATGCGGGTAGATCAACCGCAGAACAACGACAAGTTTTAACCGCATATTTAGATAAATATAAACAACCCACTGATGCATGGTTATTACTTGGTGATAACGCTTATCAAGAAGGTACAGATTCAGAATATCAAAAAGCATTTTTCGAGAACATGTTTGAAGATATATTGGTGAATAGTAGCGTGTTTCCAACTCCTGGTAATCATGATTTAAGAGACTACGGAATTGTAAATCAAGCCATCACTTCAGCACCATATTTTGATATTTTTGATTTGCCTTCACAAGGTGAAAGTGGTGGAGTGGCTTCTAATACAGAGTCGTATTATGCCTGGAATTATGGAAATGTACATTTTGTTTCATTAGATTCTTATGGCACCTCGCTATCCACCTTGGATAGTATGTATAGTTGGTTAGAAAAAGATTTAAAGGCGAACAATCAGAAATGGACTGTTGCTTATTGGCATCACCCACCTCATTCAAAAGGGTCCCATGATTCGGATGACGATATGGATAGTCATGGCATTATGTCTACCATTCGAGAAAATATTGTTCCTTTGTTAGAGTTGTATGGTGTTGATTTGATTTTAACAGGTCATAGTCATGTTTACGAACGCTCTTATTTAAGTCATGGCTTTTACGGTTATTCCAATGAACTGATTGATGGTGATTATATATTGTACCCACAGTCAGATGGAGATAGCATAGCCTATACAAAAAGTGTGGGTGTGGATCAATTATCAAATAAAGGAACTGTTTACGCAGTGGTTGGTAGTTCAGGTTCGGCATCGAGTAGTGTAGCCTGGGAAAATGACACTCTTAATTATTTAACAAATGACTTCTTTCATATATCAACAAATGACCACATTGGTTCATTTGTTTTAAATATAGATCATGATACCTTGACGGGGAGTTTTTTAAATAATGAAGGTGAAACACATGATCGTTTTCACATTATTAAAGATGAAACTACCTCTATGAAATTTGCACATGGAGTGGGAGCCAGAGTTGAAGGTGGTAAAATCGAGGTTGATTGGACAAATGATTTAACAAAAGATTCAATAGAAATTGTATGGACAACAGATTTATTAGCAGAATCTAAAATTGAAATTTGGAAGACTACCGACTCTGTATATTCTTTTTATAATAGTGATTTAAAAACAATACATCGGGCAGTCTTCCCTTTATTTAACACTGGGAAAATTAATTATGCTATTGCTTATAATGAATACAAATATATGATATCCCCAGAGGATGATAAATCGTTTGATGTTACGGTTATTGGTTTAAAAAGTGATTTTGAACAACAGCTAGCTTTGGAAATATATCCTTTACCAACTAAAAATGAAGTGACCATTTCACTACAATTAAACTCTTCAGCAACCGTTTCAATATTCTTACTAAATGAAAAAGGAACATTGGTTAATGAAATAGCTCAAGATCAGCAACTGTCAACAGGCAAACATCAGTTGATGTATAATTTAAATGCGAAAGCGGGTGTCTATTTTTTACATTTATTTATTGGAGAAAAGGAAATACTTAAACCAATAATTATACAATGACAAAACAGAAAAAAATATTTGCAGTCATTGCAGTCATATTTATAATAATAGTACTAATAGTTACTGTAGATATGATGTCTAAGACAACAGCACCCTGGAATAAAAAGAAAGAGTTGTTGAAGAAATATGATAAAGACTTTGAATGAAAGTGTTTCTTACTAAGTACTACCAAGATAAACCTTTAGTACTTTTACTTTGGATTGCTTTTCTAGTAAGGGTAATCGCTGTTATTTTTTCAAAAGGGTATTATGCACACGATGATCATTTTTTAGTAGTTGGAGTGGCTCAAGATTGGGTAAATGGACTTGATCGCGATGGTTGGTTTGTTCACAGCTTTGAAGCTAATGAAAGCGGTCGGAATTTATTATACCCAGGATTGCACTACTTGTTATTTGAGTTTTTAGAGGCTATTGGAATTAATTCACCTGACTCAAAAATGTTTTTCGTTCGTTTGCTTCATGCAATTTATTCTTTGTTAGTGGTTTCGCTTTCATATAAAATTGGATTACTCTTAACCACGAAAAAACGAGCATTTATAATTGGTTTACTATTAGCCTTAATATGGTTTATACCCTTTATTAGTGTAAGAAATTTAATAGAGTGGGTATCAGTACCTCCGTTATTATATGTTGCATATTTATTAATGAAAGAATCTAAAAGTATCTCATTACCATTTTATATGTGTGTTTTGGGAGGTGTTCTGTTAGGTGTTTCTTTCTCTATTCGTTATCAAACTATTTTAGTTTCCCTGGGATACGGTATAGGCGTGCTGTATTTTAAAAGATGGAAAACAGTAGGAGGTTTATTAATCGGTTTTCTGGTTTATTTTGTGTTTGTACATGGTTATGTGGAATACCTAATGTGCAATCAATATTTTGGAAAACTTATCTCTTATGTAACTTATAATATTGAAAATGCCCACACTTATTTTTCAGAACCTTGGTTTATTCATTTGATCTATCTCAATGTTTTTGTGTTACCTCCCATTGGGTTTTTGTTTACTTTTGGAGTTTTTAAAGTGAAAAAAGATCGGCTAATTCTATTTTTAGGGTTCTTGCTTTTTTTTGTGTACCATAGTTATTTCCCCAACAAACAGGAACGGTTTATTTTTACTATTGTTCCTCATTTTGTTATCCTAGGTTTAATAGGTTTTTCAGAGTTTTACGATCAATCGAAATTTTGGAAAACCCGACCAAACCTACTTAAAGGATTTGTTATATTCTTTATCTTACTCAATACCTATATGCTGGCTTTCATGACTACTTTTTATTCGAAAAAAGCACGGTGTGAAGTAATGAAATATGTCAGAGAAACAAATGAGGCAGTTGATTTAATCATAGTAGAAAATTCAACACGTGGAGGAACCAATTATTCACCAGATTTTTATGCAGGAAGAACCATAGATAAAATTGAATATGTTGAAAACACATCAAGTGAACAGCTTCAATTAAAGATAGCCACATCTAAACGCACCCCAGATTTTGTGCTTTTTGAAGTGAAGCCTAACGAAACACTTTCAGTCAATCGGGTGGAAACTATGAGAAAACATTTCCCCACACTTATTTTTTCTAAAAGAGTGAATGGCAGTTTCATGGATCACTTTCGCCATAAATTGAATAAAGTGGTGAAAAACTATGACTTTGTGGTGTACGAAATAAAGCAAAACTGACGTTTTTTTATAGGTTGTGACATTGTGTCACAAAAAGAGATGGTGGCATATTCATTGATAATTGTTTTTTCCGAAATTGAAATTATAATAAAGTAAAATAATATATCATGGGAAAAATTATTGGTATTGACTTAGGAACAACCAACTCTTGCGTTTCAGTAATGGAAGGTAATGAGCCTGTAGTTATTCCTAATAGTGAAGGTAGAAGAACAACACCTTCAATTGTAGCATTTTTGGATGGCGGTAATGGCGAACGTAAAGTTGGAGATCCAGCGAAACGTCAAGCAATTACAAATCCGCAAAACACGATTTCTTCTGTAAAGCGATTTATGGGTAAAAAGTTCACTGATGTAAAGGGTGAAATTAGCCAAGTACCTTACACGGTTGAATCTGGAAGCAACGACACTCCACGTATAAAAATTGGTGATAGAACATTTACACCACAAGAAATTTCTGCAATCATTCTTCAAAAAATGAAGAGTACAGCTGAAGATTATTTAGGTACTACAGTAACAGAAGCTGTGATTACAGTTCCTGCTTACTTCAACGATGCAGAACGTCAAGCAACAAAAGAAGCTGGGCAAATAGCTGGTTTAGATGTAAAGAGAATTATCAATGAGCCTACAGCAGCAGCTTTGGCTTATGGTCTAGATAAGAAAAATGTTGATCAAACCATTGCAGTGTTTGACCTTGGTGGTGGTACTTTTGATATTTCAATCCTTGAATTAGGAGATGGTGTATTTGAAGTGAAATCAACGAATGGTGATACCCACTTAGGTGGAGATGACTTTGACCAAGTAATCATTGACTGGTTAGCAGGTGAGTTCAAAAAAGATGAAGGTATTGACTTAAAGCAAGACCCAATGGCGCTTCAACGTTTGAAAGAAGCTGCTGAAAAAGCAAAAATTGAGTTGTCTTCAAGTACCTCTACTGAAATCAACTTACCTTACATCATGCCAGTGGATGGTATTCCAAAACACTTGGTGAAAACCTTATCTCGTTCTCAGTTTGAGAAATTGGCTGACAGCTTAATAAGAAGATCATTAGATCCTTGTAAAAAAGCGTTGCAAGATGCAGGTCTTTCTACATCCGATATTAATGAAGTAATCTTAGTAGGTGGATCAACTCGTATTCCACGAATCCAAGAAGAAGTTGAAAAGTTCTTTGGTAAAAAACCTTCGAAAGGTGTTAATCCAGATGAAGTTGTGGCTATTGGTGCAGCAATTCAAGGTGGTGTATTAACAGGGGAAGTTCAAGACGTTTTATTGTTGGATGTTACGCCATTATCTCTAGGTATTGAGACCATGGGGGGTGTATTTACTAAATTGATTGAGTCAAACACCACTATTCCAACTAAAAAATCGGAAGTGTTCTCAACAGCATCAGATAATCAGCCGTCCGTACAAATCCATGTACTACAAGGAGAGCGTCCAATGGCTAAGGATAACAAATCGATTGGTCAGTTTCATTTGAGCGATATACCACCAGCACAACGTGGTGTACCACAAATTGAGGTAACTTTCGATATTGATGCTAACGGTATCTTAAATGTATCAGCAAAAGATAAAGGAACAGGTAAAGAGCAAAAAATCAAGATTGAAGCTTCTTCTGGATTAACAGATGAGGAAATTCAAAAGATGAAAGCTGAAGCTGAAGCTAATGCTGATGCTGATAAAGCAGCCAAAGAAACTGCCGAAAAGTTAAACCAAGCTGATGCAATGATTTTCCAAACAGAAAGTCAATTGAAAGAGTATGGTGATAAACTTTCTGCTCCTAACAAGACTGCCATTGAAGGTGCATTAGCTGACTTGAAAACAGCTTATGAATCGAAAGACGCAACAGCAATTGAAGGTGCATTAACAAAGATTAATGAAGTGTGGCAAGCTGCTTCTCAAGACATCTATAATGCACAACAAGCTGAAGGTGGTGCTCAACCAGGAGCAGAGGCTCAAGGTGGAAGTTCCGATTCTGATAGCTCAGCACAAGATGTTGACTTCGAAGAAGTAACTGAAGAAGAAGAGAAGAAATAAAGATTCCTTTTAAAGGATAAACTTTAAGCCGAATGATTTTTAATCATTCGGCTTATTTTTTTGACTGATTTTCTCAAGATTTTTTAAAAACTCTAAGAGTATATAGATATCATTCGAGGCTTTCTTAAATGAAAAAGTATCTGTCTGGGGAGCAGATTTTAGATAATCAAAATATGTCGTGTAAAGACTATTGTGTAGTGATTGGATATCTGTCTTTTCAATAAATTCATCAATGATATCATGAAAAGGGTTGCGGATGATTTGAGGGGGTTGGTTTGGATCCATCTTATTTATTTTTTTGAAGTTCCTTGACGTGTAATTTAAGTTTTGTTCGATAAGCGATAATTTTTGAAAAAGTATATTGAATATAATGGTGATCTATTCGATAGCCATCTACTACGGCTCGAACCGTTTTAATTGAGCAGTTGCAGATTTCCGCCACCCTCATATAATCGCCACTTTGAGCTTTATCTTTTATTTCATTAAAACTTATCATAACCTTGTGGTATATTTGTACTACAAAGTCTTTTACTCGATATAAAAAGAGGTAAAAGTTATTTTCAAATGTAATAAAAAAATATCATTGGAAAAAGAAGTAAACGATAGGTTATTGAAATTTATCAAAAGCAATGGTTATAATATCAATGCTTTTGCTGCCAAAATAGGTGTTAACCCTGCTGTAATACATAATATTGTGAAAGGAAGGAGAACAAAACCTAGTTGTGAGGTCTTAAATAAAATTGGTTTGTCATTTGATAATATTGATTTAAACTGGTTGATTACCGGGAGAAAGAAAAGCAAACTGGTTTTGGAAGAATCCAAAGAACAATATGGTATAAATGGAGGTAAGGCAGTTACTAAAAAGGTGGATGAACTTCAAAAAATAGTAGAAAAAATGGCCGCAGAAATAGAAGAGATGAAAAAACGAATGGAATAGTTTTTATTGTTTTTTTCTTTGTTCAACCAATAAAGAATTCACTAATTTTTACTAGTTCATTTTTTCATCTTTATTCTTTATTCACTCAAAATTTTAGCTGTTAGAATTTTTATCATTCAAACAATTCTCGATAAGCCAAATACTCAGGCAAGTTCCATGATAAAAAACCTTTGCTCTCCCATTCCGTTTTGAATTTCATTTTTCGGTTTTCCAATCGGTCTAAATAAGCTTCAGGTGAGAGTACATCTTTCTCAAAATAATATTTCTTTTTTTGATACGACTCAATTTGTTGTAACTCATCTTCTGATAAAGAAACTATGGGAATTGTTTTATATGAAAGATCTGAAATATAATTGAGGTGGTAGTACGATTTACCCGCCTGATTTACATTGTAGTGTGCAATAATTTTATCCCAATCAAAAAAGGAGCAAAGTGTTAAAAATGAGATTGTCATCAAGACGTTTGTTCGAAATAAGTAAAAACTAGATTTTTTATATTTCACTTTTATATAAATCGAGTACAGACCATATAGTGTGAGGATTAGAAAGATAATCAAACCTATTCGAAGGTGGGCTAATGAAAAATAATGCACATACCAGTAATTGCGAATAGCTACAGAACAGGTTAATAATGCGTTCTGACCAATCCAAAAATAACAGAGTGTTTTTAGTAAGGTATTTTTAGAATAGAAATTTAAATTTCCTTTGAAGAAGTATAGTGTTAAGCCAATGGATATAAAAATAGAAATCAATAAGTATTGCGTGCCTTCATGTACAAAGGCTTTTAGTGTTTCATTTCCCCAATTAAAATTAAACCAAACGAGATAAATATCTAAACTATTTAATACAAGCAGAAGGATGTTTAAGGAAGCAAAGAGGAAAATACCAGATCTATATTGATTTTTTAAAGCGATAAAGTTTGTTTTACTTTCTCTAGGTTTTCGTGAACGGATATAGTGATCTGATGCATTTAAATCGATGTTTTTTAATGATTGATTTACCCATTTTTGAAAAATTACATTACTAATAAATATGCCTACAACGAAAGTGAAGATGGTGTTAAAGTCTATGTTTTTAAAAAGCATATTCACTGTGCTTTTAAACCATTTTTGAATGGTTAATACCAGTGTGTTAAACATGGGGTTGGACTGTTGATAGATTACAACAAACAAGATGATAACACCCAAGGGTAGTACAAATATTCGGATTTGTGCTACATATTTACTTAGGTTCTTACCTTGAATTTTTGATTGAAATAGCTGTTTGAAAAATAGCTGCTGAGATTGAATAATATTGCTGAATGCTAATCCGATAGAAGTTAAAACGGATTGCGCTTGAGGATATAGATGAGTGCCAACAAATAAAAGTAGACTCAAGAAGTTCATGATGTATGCAAAGGTGGAGTAGGTTATAACTGTAAAAATTGAAGACGTAAACAGTAGAAGGCTACTGTAGATCGATAGTTGGTTATAACGCTTTATTCTTTGTTTATATAGGAAGTACCCAAGAACTAATACCTCGAAAATCACTACATTTAAACCCAAAGGGTGGTGGTTAAATAATAGTGTTAGTATAATGGCACTGATTACAACTACAAAACTTATTGACACATTTTTCATGATTGTTTTTTTATTATAATTAAGGTTTGTGTAATCACAGTTGCTAAACTCGGTTTTCATCATTTTGTTGTTTTGCTACCAGACTTTTCAATAACGAATAAGTGACTAACAGAAATCCACCAAAGAGAACACTAAAGTGTAAAATGCCATTGTGGGGATAATCAATTATGGTATCGAAGATGTTTTTAAATAGTAGGAGAGGAGAGCTAAGGATATCCCAACTGTTCCAACGCTGGTAGCGCCCAATATAGATTCCAAATGCAGCAACAAAACAAAATATGGCTGTGATAACATCTATGAAGAGGTTGTTGAAACATTTTTTTAAGTGAGTATTTATTTCAGACATCGAACTTAAGCCTAAGAATAAACCCATAAAAGAAAAGCCATAGATGATTAGAGTATCGTACCATAAAGGTATATCAGCCTTTTTGGTCAGGTGAAAGAAATCGGTAATAATGTAAGGTGCATTGGGAAAGAAAAGACACCAAATAAAAATCCAAATGAGGTCAGTCATTTGAAACGATTTTTTTTGGTTTACTCTGATAGCTATTAAATAAGGAATCCAGGCAAGCAACAAATTCCAAATCAAAAAGAAATACCGAATGGAATTACTGATGTGGTAGCGATAAAGAATGCCACAGCATAAGAATATACTGATGATAAAGAGCAAATAGCTCGTAGGGGATAAGTATTTAGTTTTCATTAGAATTTATTTATGATAATGATTAAGCCGATAGCACTAGAAAATAAGGCAGTGATGAGTACAGCTGCTGCACTAATGTCTTTGATAATTGCAATTTGTGGATGGATATGAGGTGCTACAAAATCGGAGAGTTTTTCGACAGCAGTGTTTATTAATTCACAACTGATCACCAAACCTGAACATGTTAGAATGGCAATCCATTCTATCGCATCGAATTTTAGAATTATACCAAGAGGAACTAACACGATAAGCGCTAGCGAGTGGATTTGTAAATTAGGTTCGCTTTTTAAAGCATTTTTCAAACCCCGAATAGCGTAGGTAAATGAGTTAATCCGATTAAATATGAATTTATAAAGCATGAGTTTTGATTAAGTGGTTGCGGACGATTTTCTTTCCAATCATATTAATACAGAAGGAGTAGAATATGATTTTTAAATCCAGTGTTAACGATTGTGTTTTGATGTATCGCATGTCAGCCTCTAATGATGCAGACGCACTTACTCCTCCAGTTATTTGAGCGAGCCCAGTTAAGCCTGGTTTCACATACCATCTTGATGTAGCTTGCACCGTATTCCATCGAAGTCGGTCAATGTCAAATTGTGTTAGCGGACGCGGTCCAACAATTGTCATATCACCTTTTATGATTGAAATAATTTGAGGTAGTTCATCTAACCCCGTATTTCTTAGCCATTTCCCAACTCTGGTAACTTGACCATTGCTCATGGTTCGAAATTTGAAGACAAAAAATGGTTTTTTGTGTAACCCGATTCGTTCTTGAACAAAGAATACAGATTGTCCATCTTCAAGTTTTATAAGTATACTGATGATGATTAACATCGGTCCGAATGCGAGGAGTCCGAAGAGGCTTATTGAGATATCAAATAGACGTTTCATAGTGTGCGGTTGGAGTGGTTAATAATTGGTTGGAGTGGTGATGTTGGAGAATCATTTTCTGAAGTCGTATAAATTCCTTTAAACACCCTTTGGTAAATTTTGAAAAACTCCACTGGGCCTTTTTAAATACATGGAAATGGATAAAGAATACGGAAACTGTGGTACCTAGGAGTAATGAGGCATGAAGTAGTTTATAGAGAACCCTTTTCCACATCACTTGCTTTGTTAAAATACAGTGAAGCGAATACGCTTGGAAACGGATATGGTTATCTTCATCTATTAAAATTTGATCACAAATAGCCTTTAACACTTTTGATTGCGTAGCTTCCCGAAGAGCGATGTAATACTGTGTGGCTATTAATTCAGCAGATGAAAGTACAAGAATAGCTCGAGTAATATTTGATCCTCTTCTGAGAAGCCGAAATAAATCATCTACCCAATGATCCTTAATAAAAGGAATGGACTGCTTCACCATAAATTTTCCTAGGGCGCGTGAATGACTTTGTTCTTCCTGAATGAAGCCACGAATCGCGTCTACATAACTTTTGTCATTCTGGCTCAACACAAAAGCCTTAGCACTTTGAATAAGGTTTTTTCCTTCCGAGTTTTCTCCTTTTTGAAATTGTTGAATAGAAGAAGCGATTGCCTTTTTCTCTTCTTCAGTCAATCTATCTCCCTCTTCCCAGCCGATATGGTCAAAGTGAGTTTTGTTTGCTTCAAAATGTTTTTTCCATTTTCTAAAGTCCATAATTCAATTTTTTTCAAGTTGTAAAGTACTTTGTGTTTCAAAGTATGTAGATAAAATTTTTTAGTTCAGTAATTTCTCTAAAGCTTTTATATGTTTTTTGAAAGCGATTTCTCCTTCTTTAGTAATTGCATATTTTGTGTTTGGTTTTCGGTCAAGAAATTCTTTTTTCACATGAGATAAATTCGGAGTTTTCTAATGACTTTAAGTGACTTGATAGGTTACCGTCAGTTACATCCAGAAGTGATTTGAGTGCATTAAAATCCAAGTAATCATTGACTATGAGGGCTGACATTACCCCAAGTCTGATTTTGTTTTCAAAGGCCTTATTTAAATCTTTTAGTATGTCTTTCACTTTTCGTATTTCAAGTGCATTAATATGCCATATACAATATGAAGTATGCCAAACCCTACTAGCCCAGAATAGTAAACCATATCCAATGAAATAAGTTGAAGTTAAGCCTAAAATGATTTCTAATAAACCTAAACTTCTAATTTCTGACAAAGTGTATTTACTCGCATTCACAAGTGCTAAACCATAAAATAACAAAGTGATCGGTGCAACTAAGCCGATAAACCCTTTTAATAATAAAATTAGACTAAAAATGCCTCCTGTGGCTAATGGAATAGCCAAGTTGATTAATAACCGTTTTGTTTGATGGTTCCATACAGGTTGATTCATTTTTTTAGCTCTTTGGGTAGTAAAAAATATACCAGACCCAATAGATAATACTAATGTTAAACCTGCAATTAAAAGGAGAGTGCTAATGGTATCAATCGTAATATAGGTTTTTCTATATGCTAAATAATTTTGATCGGAATAAACGGTAATATAAGCCAAGTAAGAAGCTGCTAAAGCAAAGATACCCGCAAATACACCTGCAAACCCGCTAAGAGATATAAAGCGAGAAGATCGCTCCATAATTTCTTTGATGTCTTTTAAATCGTTTAAATATTGTTCTTTCTCCATTGTAAAGTACTTTGTGTTTCAAAGTTAATATTGTTTTTTATTATTTATCATTTTATCTGATTATTTTTTTTGTTTGGGAGAAATAGAAAACCATGGAAACTTTTGAATACTTAAAAGTTTCTGTAGTTTTGGATTCTAAATTTATCTACCTAAGCAATGCGACTATTAATAGCGTTTTTTTGTTTTATATCTGTTAGTGTTTTTGCTCAAACTTATTCCATTAAAGGAAAGGTGAAAAATGCCTCAACAGGTGAAAATTTACCATTTGCTACCGTAAAAGTGGCGTCAGAAAAATTAGGAGCTACTACAGACTTTGACGGAAACTATAGCTTAAAATTGAAAAATGGAACTTATCTGTTTAAGGTACAATGTTTTGGTTATCAAACGCAAGAAATTGAATTGACTGTCAATCAAGATTTAAAATATGATTTCAAGTTGATGGAAGTTGTAAATCAACTAGATGAAGTTGTAATTGAAACGGAAGCACCTGATGCCAACGTGAAAAAAGTAGAAATGAGTGTTGAAAAGCTTGAAATGGAGGAGATCAAAAAGATGCCTGCTTTTTTAGGCGAGGTAGATGTTATTAGAAGTATTCAATTATTGCCTGGTGTTAGCACCGTAGGAGAAGGGGCAACAGGCTTTAATGTAAGAGGAGGAAATGTTGATCAAAATTTGATTTTATTGGATGGAGCACCTATTTATAGTTCATCCCACTTGTTTGGTTTTTTCTCTATTTTTAATTCAGATGCCCTTGAAAACTTAACATTATACAAAGGTGGAATTCCTGCTCAGTATGGTGGACGACTTTCATCCGTACTGGTGTTGAATCAATCTGAAGGTAACTTAGATCGAGTTTCAATGAAAGGGGGGATAGGATTAGTTTCTAGTCGATTGACAGTAGGTGGTCCTATTAAAAAAGCTGAAAGTAAAGGCACGTGGCAAATTTCAGGTCGTAGATCTTATGCCGATGTTTTTGTTAGAATGTCACCAGATAGCACTATCAATAACAATATTGCCTATTTCTATGACTTAAATGGTAAAGCCACTTATAAACTCAATGAAAATAACAAATTAGCACTCTCTGGTTATTACGGTAAGGATGTTTTTAGTTTTGGTGATGACTTTGGATTTAACTGGGGTAACGCTACAGCAACAGCTCAGTGGCATCATACGTTTTCCGATAGTCTATTTTCAACAACTTCGTTAATCTATTCAAATTATGCTTATAGTTTAGGTGTACCTTCGGGAGAGTTTGAGTTTGACTGGAGTGCCAAGGTCGAAAATGTGAACCTTCATTCAGACTATGAGTGGATTTATAGTAAACGAAGTTCTTTCAAATGGGGGATACAACTCAACTCCTATTTTATCAATCCAGGTGTGGCGGTACCGGGTCCTGAAAACACCACCTTTAATGGCTTAAAATTACCAAAAGAACGAGCCTATGAACCTAACTTATACGGGTCACATGAATTGAAATTGACAGATAAAATCTCAATGGAGTATGGTTTGCGCTATTCTTCTTTTTATAAAATGGGTCCTGAAGATACTTATCTTTATAAGGAAGGTCAACCTAAATATGACACAACGGTGGTGGATACCATTAATTTTAAATCGGGTGATGTCGTGAAAAGTTATCATGCACTGGAACCACGGCTAGGTATTAAGTTTGGCATTGATAGTGTGAGTTCAATCAAGTTCAGTTATAACAGGACTAAACAATATATTCATTTGATTTCAAATACGACTGGAGCCGTTCCTTTTGATTTATGGCGACCAAGTGGTTATCATATTAATCCCGCTACTGCAGATCAGTTTGCTATCGGCTATTTCCGAAATTTTGAAGATAATATGTATGAAACTTCTGCTGAGGTTTATTTTAAGTGGATGCAAGACTTGGTCGATTATAAAAATGGTGCAGAATTACTTTTCAATGAAACCTTAGAAGCCGATTTGTTGAGTGGTGTGGGAAGGGCATACGGATTGGAGTTGATGGTGCGAAAGAAAAAAGGAGATTTTACGGGATGGCTTAGTTATACACTGTCAAAAACTGAACGTAGAGTTCAAGGTGATTCACCTGAAGAACGCATTAATAATGGTGACTGGTATGCAGCAAATTATGATAAAAGACATGATGTTACTCTAGTATTAGCTTATGAATTAAGCAAACGTTGGTCAATTTCTGCCAACTTTACCTATAGCCAAGGTCGCCCAATTACAGTCTCTGATGGTTTGTCTGTTTATGAGGGCATTTATTATCCTACCTATACTGGACGAAATAATAGTAGAATTCCAGATTATCATCGATTAGATTTAGGTGCTACATTACAGGGTAAACATAATGATGAAAGACGATGGAAAAGTAGTTGGGTATTCTCTATTTACAATGTGTATGCAAGACGAAATGCTTTTTCAGTATACTATAAGCCAGAAGAACGTAGTGATGTTCAACTGTCTATATTGGGCACTTTTGTTCCATCTGCGACCTATAACTTTGAATTCTAATGAGAAAGTTAATTTATATTCTGTTTACGATCAGCTTGTTTGCTTGTGAAGACCCAATAGATGTCGATCACCCACAAGGTGGTACACGCTATTCAGTAGAAGGAGAGGTGACCACAGTGAAAAAAAAATACAGGGTTTTTGTCTCGGTCTCAGCAGAATACGATGCAGCAGAAGTGCCTGTAGTTGAAAATGCAACAGTGACCTTATATGATAATGTGGGGAATGCCTACAGTTATGATTATTTGGATAATGGTATTTATGTTTCTACTGATTCTATTCAAGGAGAGATAGGGAGAAGTTATTCGATAGAAGTAGTTTTAGAAGATGGAACAACCTTGAAATCGTATCCTGAGATGATAAAGAAAGTTGCCCCCATAGATTCTTTTTATAGCAAACATGTCTCTGATTACAACTATGTAAGTGGACCTCCAAGAGATATTGATAATGAAACAACCGGTTATTATTTGTTTTTTGATGCTACAGAACCGAAGGGTGAGGGAGACGCTTATCGTTGGAAAGGATATATTAATGACCAGTATTTATCAGATCCAGATTATTTGTTTTATACGAACGATAGAGGAGCAGATGGTAATGAATTTACAGAAGTTAACTTACCCTTTTTAGCTCAATTAGGAGATACTGTCACTTTAAATCAACTTTCAACTTCTTTGCGCTACGTTGATTATTTATTTGCTTTGGAAACCGAAGTACAGCCTGGGGGTATATTTAGTACACCACCTGCCCCGGTAATAGGGAACCTATATAATCCAGATGATGTAGAAAAAATTGTTTTTGGCTATTTTTCAGCATCAGATGTGAATAGCAAAAAGCTTATTATAACAGGTACAAAAAAGTAGTTGTTATAATAGAAATAATTCATTTAAATTGACTGCCAATACATAAAAACCACATTACGATGATTAAAAAAATAATTTTTGCAGGGTTGCTTATTCACGTGCTAGTATCCTGTTCAACTAGTCCCGCTCCGGAAAATACAGAGATAACAAAAGAAGAAGTTAAAAAAGATACTGCTGCTATTGAAAAGCACATGATGGCTTATTCAACCGATTCAGTAACCATGAATGGTTACATTGCATATAACGATACCGTTTCAGAAAAGCAGCCAGGGGTATTGGTGGTTCACGAATGGTGGGGGCACAACGAATATGCCCGTAAAAGAGCAGATATGCTGGCTGAATTAGGTTATGTAGCTTTTGCTGTAGATATGTATGGCGATGGTAAACAAGCGAATCACCCTTCGGATGCGAGTGGGTTTGCTGGAGAGGTCATGGGTAACTTTGAAGAAGCAAAAGCTCGTTTTGCAAAAGCAATTGAAACACTCAAAACAGATCCTCATATCGATACAAATAAAATAGCAGCTATTGGTTACTGTTTTGGAGGAAGCGTTGTTCTCTCAATGGCAAATGCCGGGTTTGATTTAGATGCTGTTGCAGCATTTCATTCAGGTCTTAGAATTACCCGTTTATCCAACTGAAGGAAGTGTAAAAGCAAAAGTACTGATATGTAATGGTGCTGCTGATCCATTTATTCCTCAAGAACAAGTGGAAGCCTATAAAGAAAAATTAGATGCAGCAGATGTGGATTATAAGTATGTGGCCTATGAGAACACGAAGCATGCGTACACCAATCCGGGAGCTGATTCATTAGGTAATAAGTTTGATTTACCTTTAGAATATAATGAAGAATCAGATGAAAAAGCATGGGAGGAGTTAAAAGAACTTTTAAACAGTGTTTTTGATAACTAATTAAAATAAATCATAGTATTTAAAGGCGTTACCTCATATCATTGAAGTAACGCCTTTATTTTTTTTAACAATTCAAACATTCTACTCTTCTAGGTTTTATCTATTTAAACAACTCGGTATGTTTAAAATTGCTTGGTCGCCCATGTATGCTCACCCACTTCCTGAAGGACATCGTTTTCCCATGGAGAAGTATGAATTGTTACCTCAGCAACTTATTTATGAGGGAACTATAGAAGAAAGTCAGCTTTTCAGACCTTCACAAATGAGTGAAAAAGATATACTATTAGGACATGATCCGCACTACCTTGAAAAACTTCACACCCTTAACCTGACAAAAAGTGAAATCCGGGTTACCGGCTTTCCTTTAAGTAAAGAATTAATAGAACGGGAGGTTCATATCATGCAAGGTACCTTAGAAGCTGCTCGTTTTGCTTTAACCTATGGTGTGTCGATGAATATAGCTGGAGACACACACCATGCTTTTTCAAACAGGGGGGAAGGATTTTGCTTGTTGAATGATTTAGCATTGGCAGCATTAATTTTACTCCATGAGCACCGCATTGAAAAGGCACTTATTGTAGATTTAGATGTACATCAAGGCAATGGTACAGCGCAAATGCTTCAGCATGAATCACGCGTGTTCACTTTCAGTATGCATGGTGCCAACAACTACCCGGTTAGAAAAGAACGGAGTGATTTAGACATCCCTCTACCGGATTACACTACAGATAATTATTACCTTAAAACACTCATTGAAACGTTACCAAAACTTGTTAATCAAGTACAACCTGATTTAATACTCTATCAATGTGGGGTGGACGTGTTAGAAGAAGATCAATTGGGACGACTATCAATGACATTAGAGGGATGCAAAAGACGAGATAAATTCGTATTGAATTTAGCAAAGGAAAATAGTATACCTCTAGTTGCAGCAATGGGAGGTGGTTACTCCAAAAAGATCAGTACTATTTTAGAAGCACATGCAAATACCTTTCGGTTAGCTACAGAAACATTTTTTTAATTTTTTCTTATCGAACAATTGTTAATGCACCTGTAAATATGGTTTCTTTTTGTTCCGAATTGTTGAAAATAATAGTGTAAAAATACGTTCCAATTGGTAAGTCATTGCCACCCCAGCGACCATCATAATTATATGATTCAAAAACCAAATTACCCCAACGGTTGAATACTTTTAGTTGCTGACTGTTTTGACAATCTAATCCACTTATTTCCCAAGTATCATTAATACCATCTCCATTGGGTGAAAAGCTATTTGGTACAAAAAACTCACACTCACAATCCTTTAATTTTAAGGTTAATTCGTTAGAAGTTACTTTGTCAGCACAGGTTAAAGAAGAATTCATAACGACAAACAGTTTATCCTCATGATTGAAATCAAATAGGTTAATAGAACTACCAGATCCAATTAATTGATTGTTTAGGTACCAATCATAAGTAGGTATGCCTCCACCTCCAATTTGATTTTCGATACTAGCAGTTGCTACCACATCGTCTAAACAATAGACCTCCTCATCCAGAACAGGAGTAACAGACAATGTGGGGTTAGTATTAATTAGAATCGGTTTTTCAGGAGCGGTTGCATCTTGATTACATTTGATAGAAGGCACCATTTTAACAAAAATTTTGTCTTCATTACTCAAGCTATTAATTGTAAATGGAACGTTGTTAGAAACGAATGAACCATCCACATACCATTCAAACACAGGGCTAGATCCACCACCAACTGTATCTTTAATGGTTGCAATCAG
Organism: uncultured Cytophagales bacterium; assembly: GCA_963815495.1. Lineage (GTDB taxonomy): Bacteria > Bacteroidota > Bacteroidia > Cytophagales > JAAEPT01 > CAWFGW01. The sequence goes on along the minus strand of CAWFGW010000007.1, from coordinate 279,289 downwards.
AGCTTCTCCAGGGCAATATTCTGTTTGATTTAAATCAAAATCTACTGTTGTGGGAGCTCCAGTAATTATTTCAGCAGTTACTTTAGTTCTACCACAATTGGCTACTTCGTTTGGATATTTTATTATCCAATTAGTTCCAAACCAAGGAGTTACTCCAGGGCTTGGGTTTTCATAGCTGTCAAAAGTAATTTCTGGCCAGGTTGTGTTTGGTAAGTTCGCGTTAGACACAAACATAACTTGTGGAGAAATACCTGTATTGGCTGTAAAAACAAAATCATATTGATGTCCACTTATTAAGGAATAATTAAAGTCAAATGTGCCGTATTGTGCACCGTTACTGACAATATTTTCAAAGGTGTAGTTTTTATTTAAACTTGGATCAGTTAAATCATTAATGTTAACGAGAACCTTTCCAGTGGTAGTTGTACCAGTGTATCTCAAATCTACAGATACAAGTTTACCAGAAATTGAGGAGGTAAATCGCAGCCTTCCTGGAACTGGGTCCCAACCTGCACCAGTGATGCCCGTTCCCACTAAGCTCGTGACTGAATCTGGAATAATTGTGTTTTGCACATAGAAATTGGTAGCCTCATTTAATGTTGAGGTAGGGTAAGATACTCCTATATTTAAAACAGTGTTATCAACAGCTGTTGCATACCATTCATAGGTACCACCTTCATCAATAACTGCTAGCGTTGCTGCTTCACCTTTACAAACAGTATCATTAATAGCAATTGGTGAAGCGGGGTAGGTACTTATTGTGGCTGAGCCATTGATAAAGCCATTACATCCGCTACCATCTCTAACTGAAACTAATTTATACTCTCCAACTGGTGCTTGAATGACATATGGTGTACTCACTCCGTTAATTGAAATGTTTTCAGAGGCGTTTCTAACATATTCAATAGTATAGGGCGGAGCACCACCTGTTATTGATACCGTAACGGGTGCCGTGCTTCCGTCATTGCAGATGGTGTTATCCCCAGCAATCGTTGCGGCTGGACCTGTTGGTTTAACCACAATCGTATCAGATGATGGGCACGAAACTCCACCCTGATCTTGTAAGACATCAACAGTATATGTGTTTGGTGATGTAATCTTTGTGCCAGCAGTTACATCTCCATTTGACCAGTTATATTGAATGTAGTTTCCAATAACTTCTAAAGTTATTTCGTCTCCATTGCAAAGTGTTGCAGGACCAGTGGTATTTACCTCAAAAGGTGAACAACAACTATTTGTTTTACAGTCCCACGGGATAACGCTTCCTTTTGGAGCAACCCATTGTTCATTAAATGCATTTCCTGTAGAACCGGTAAACCCCCAAAAAACCTCGCTCTCACCCCCAAATATCTCATTAACAATATCACCACTATATTGTAAAGAAGCGGTTACACTTTCGTTTTCAAATACAGATAAGGTAGTATTAACAGCATCCCAAGTTATTTTTACTGAATAATAGTCATTCGCAAATTGTGCACAGTCCTCGAGATCGCGATTTCCCTGAACTGGGATCGGTCCTGCTAAATAAGGTTGAACATCATTGTTAGGGTTTCCATTTTTAATAATCGTTATGTGATCTTCTGCTAAATCCCCAAATCCGGGAAATTGCCACGTGTCAAATTCGATAGCAATGGATGGTGTTTCAGACATAGCTAAAAACCCTCCTGTGCCACCTACTTCATCCAAACCTGAATTTTGAAATTGGAAGGTTATTCCATCGCCACCATTAGCATCTGTGATACAGCCAAAGAACATATCAACTTCGATTTCAAAATCAGTGTTAAGGTCATGTTTAGTGTTATTCCATGCTGTGCCTGCTTCTGAAGCAGTCGCATTAGAAGAGGTAAGCCTTACTAAACCATCACCATAATTTATTGCTGAACCATTCACTATATATTGTTGTGAATGTGATTGTGAATAAATTGAAAGAACCAAAAGGACTAATGAGTAGAATTTATTCATGTGTTTACATCTTTGAGATTATAAACAATGTATGAATAGCCCTATAAAGAATTGGTGAAATCTTCTTTTACTGTATCAAAATCAGCCCCGATTAGTCTTTTTCATCTAAATTATATATCGTTTAATAAACACTACTTTGTTTTGATTAAAAAATCCTTTTTTATTAAATAAATCACGTAATGATTGATTTTTATAAATTTCATTCAAATGAAAAAGTGTTTTAAACTTTTAAAAAGCAATTCGATTGGTTTTTTAAAAAAAGTGTTTTTTAAAAGTGTTTTTTATTTGAAAAAGAGTCTGTTTTTAGTGGGGTAAACATTAAAAATTAGACAGTTAATTAAGGGTAAAAAAACCAGCACTATCGAGTGCTGGCTTAAGTATGTTAACGCATATTGCCGTTATTTTCCATTGGAAGTTTGCAACTGTTTAGCCATGGCAGCACCTATCAAACTTTCTAAGGGAGTGGTTCCATTTTTATTGTCTCCTCCAATAATCATAGTTTGAGGAAATTGTATTTTTGCAATTTCTGCAGCAACACGTACGTCTCTATCTAATTCCATTTTTAGTTTTACTTCTGGAGTAATACCAGCATGAACTTTCTTAGCAATTTCATACGCTTCAGCATCAGCCGTTACTTTCTTTTTAGTAGCGTTTAATCGCTCAGTTTCTAAAGCTATTGCCGCAAGTTTTTTATTCGTCTCCTCTTGCTTTAATTTGGTTTCAATGGCTATTAAAGCCTTCACTTGTTCTTTTTCTTGTGTTACCCGTTCTGCAGCTTTATCACGCTCACCTTCAGCAATGATACGCTGCTGCGCATCTTTCGCGGTTTCCACTTTTTGTTGTTCCAATTGACGTTTTGCTGATTCATCACGTTGTGCTTCCAGACGTTGTTTAAAAGTAGTTTCAAGTTCAATGTTATCGACAATTACCTGTGAAACTATAATGTTGTTTTCACTTAATTCATGTTTAATCCGCTTTGGAATACCATTTTTTAGAACCTTGTTGACTTGATAAGATGTTTGAATGTCTTTAATCATTCTAGAGGAACTTTGAACATCAGCAAAAACGGTATCACGAGTCACTTTCTTCTCTACAGCATAAGCACCTCCTTTTAACTGCTCTTCAAAAACTTGACGGAAACTTTGAGCCTCACCAGAAATATAATCTTGCGCAGCAAACATGTAGGATGTATTCACTAATTGTTCTTTTACAGTAGGTACAATGGTGTTATTTACCAAGTTGCTCATTGTTCTAAACTTTACAGCAAGACTAATAAAACTTACTTCATCTCGCGGTAATTCAAACCGTGTAGATACAAAACCTGTTGCGGTTACTTGATCGATAAACCGGATTGGGATTGGTTTCATAATTCCTTCTACCTCATCTTCATCCACTTCTATACCTTCACCCACAACTTTTACATCAATGAATTTTTGCCATTTATCAATCTTAGCGAAACCTCTCCATTTGATTCCTTGTTCCATTACAGCACTCATTTTTCCTGTAGGCGAAACGAGAAGATAATTAAAACCCCTATCTGCAAAAAAGAATAGCGAGTTGATCAGCATAAAAAAGACTCCTACTAATGAGAGTATCATGCCTAAAGATGTTGTCATGGATTTGCGCCATGCTGGTGAATGTTCTTTTATTTCTATTTTAGAAATGAAGATTATCACTAAACCGGTGATGAGAAGAAATACTCCTATTGTAGTTACCATATATTAAATTAGTTTGTTAATACGAAGATAAAATAAAAGTCCCGTGAAAGAAGTGTTTCACGGGACTTAAATAATAATTATATGGTTATTATAATTAACCTAAAGCAATTTGTTTCATTTCGGTCATGGCTTCACGTAATTCAGCACCAACTAATTCAATTGGGTGAAAACGTAACTCTTCGTTGATTTGAATTAACGTTTTGTTATCAACTCCGTTATCTTTTCCTTCGTTGAAGTTTTTACCAATAATGTCTGTTTCTACCGTTTTCATGAAGTCTGCTAATAAAGGCTTACAAGCGTGGTCGAATAAATAACACCCATACTCAGCAGTGTCAGATATTACACGGTTCATTTCATACAATTTCTTTCTCGCGATTGTGTTTGCGATCAATGGAGTTTCGTGTAGTGACTCATAATAAGCAGACTCTTCTTTGATTCCCGCTTCAACCATTGTTTCGAAAGCTAATTCAACACCAGCTCTAACCATTGCTACCATTAACAAACCTTTGTCATAAAACTCTTGCTCAGTAATTGTAACGTTTCCAGCAGGTGTTTTTTCAAAATTAGTTTGTTCTGTTAATGATCTCCAGTTCAACAGGTTTTTGTCGTCATTAGCCCAGTCAGCCATCATCGTAGAGGAGAACTCACCACTCATGATGTCGTCTTGATGTTTTTGGAACAATGGACGCATGATTTCTTTTAACACTTCCGAAATTTCGAAGCACTTCACTTTAGCTGGGTTGGATAAACGGTCTAACATACCAGATACACCACCGTGCTTTAATGATTCAGTGATTACTTCCCACCCGTGTTGGATAAATTTAGAAGCCCATCCTTTATCAATGCCTTTTTCTACCATTTTGTCGAAACAAAGAATAGAACCTGTTTGCAATAACCCACAAAGGATGGTTTGTTCACCCATTAAATCAGATTTAACCTCTGCCACGAAAGAAGATCGTAAACATCCTGCTCGGTCACCACCAGTTGCTACAGCATATGCTTTTGCCTGATCCCAACCTTTACCTTCTGGATCATTTTCTGGGTGAACTGCGATTAATGTAGGTACACCAAATCCTCTTTTGTATTCTTCTCTTACTTCAGAACCAGGAGACTTAGGCGCCACCATGATTACAGTAATATCTTTTCTTACCTGCATTCCTTCTTCAACGATGTTAAAACCGTGAGAATAAGAAAGTGTAGCGCCTTTTTTCATTAATGGCATTACTGCAGAGACTACGTTCGTGTGTTGCTTATCTGGAGTTAAGTTAATTACCAAATCAGCAGATGGAATTAGCTCTTCATAAGTTCCTACAGTGAAACCAGCTTCCGTAGTATTTACATAAGAAGCTCTTTTTTCATCGATTGCAGCTTGACGTAAAGCAAAGGAGATATTAAGACCTGAATCTCTCATGTTTAAACCTTGATTCAAACCTTGAGCACCAGCTCCAACAATTACTATTTTTAAACCTTTTAATGCTTCAACTCCGTCAGAAAATTCACTTCTGTCCATGAATTCACAAACACCTAGTTGATTTAGTTTTTCTCTTAATGGGAGTGTGTTGAAATAATTAGCCATATTTTTTATTCTTTTTTTATCGTTTGAAGTTTGATGATCAATAATTGAACTTTTATGAATTAGCGTATTTCTTGATACATTAAACTTTTATCCGTTACAAAATTGCACAAAGACTTTTTAAAAGAACGGCTAAAAAGATGAAAGTTTAGGTACTTTTCATGGATTTATCTCGATACTCTTTTGGGGTCACTCCAGTTATTCGTTTAAAATATTTGGTGAAATAGCTTTGGTCTTTGAAGTTGAGCTGTAAAGCAATTTCAGAAGAAGATAATTCTGTATAGATAAGTAAACGCTTGATTTCAAGTGATACTTTCGATTGAATAAACTCTGCGGACGTCTTCCCCGTTAGTGATTTAATAGTCTGTGTGAGGTGATTGGGGGTAACATTCAATTGGTCAGCATACTGATTTATACTGAGGTTCAAATGGTAATTTTCCTCTACTAACTGTTGAAAGCGCTTAACCAATAAATGTCCTTTTCCTTTTTCTACTGCTTTGTCACCTCTTGGATAAAGTTGATTACTCGCATTTAAAATTAAATCTAATAAGGAATAGATGACTTCAATGGAATCTTTGTCATTGTTATGCATCTCCGCACTACCTTTTTTAAAAAGTGACGCAAAGAAGGCAACATCTTGTGGTTCTTTTAACAGGAGTGGAGGGTTTTCTTGATGGATGTTAAAGAAAAATGGTAATTCCAACAAGCGGTTGCGGTTGAGTTTATTTAAAAGATAAAACTCGGAAGTAAAGAGAAAAATATACCCTTCTACATCCTTAGAGAGCTCCAATTTATGTGCTTGTCCCGGACTAAGAAAAAATACACAAGGCGGCTTAATATTGTATTGGTTGTTGTCGATGATATGTATTCCTGAACCTTTGGTTAAAAATAGGATTTCAAAAAAATCATGTCGGTGCGGGTATTGTACTTCAAAGTGACGGTTGGCATCAAATACCTCCACCTGAAAAGGTTTATGCTTATGATCCGTTTTATTAAAACGGTCTAAACTATATATCGGGATGGTGTTTTTCGCTTTTGTCACTTGGGTAAAGTTAGACATTTCATATTAGTTTTTTAGCTAAACACTTTGACTAGTGTGAAGTTTCATCCAGTGCGATGGTTCAATTTATCTAAGTAAATGATGTTCTAGAAAGCGAAACGAGTTTGGGTTGACTTTTTATAACATGACTTTTATATTTAAATTCAGAATGTAGAATTAAAAAGTTTAATTATGGGAAAAGGAGACCGAACAACCGCAAAAGGTAAAATTGCAATTGGGAGTTATGGAGTTAGAAGACCAAGAAAAAAAGCTTCAAAATCGACTGAAACTGTAACTACAAAAAAGAAAACTTCAACAACAAAAAAATAGCAATATACCTTAACTAAAAAGTCCATCCCTAGTATCAGGATGGACTTTTTTATGTCTTAAAATGAATTGCTTACTTTTTCTTTTTTGAAGCTTGTTGTTCTTGTGCTGCTTTCATCGCCTCATCTAGACGTGCTCGGAAACCTGATTTTTTCTTGGTGCCCGCATTCTTTTTGTTTTCATCCAGTTGTGCTCTAATCTTATCCTTATCGATAAAGGCATTTGCACCTTGTTGTTGAAGGATTGTGATTAAAGTGGATACGAAGTAATAAAATGTAAGTCCTGCAGAGAAGCTGTTTAAGATAAAGAAGAACATCACAGGCATGATGTAACCGATGTTTTTCATCGGACCCGCTGCTGCTCCTGGATTCATTTGGTTGTTGTACCAAGCATAGACTAAAGAAGTGATTGTCATTAACACACAGAATAAACTAATGTGGTCACCAATTGGCCAGATGTACGTACTCCACTGGATTGGTGCGTCATAGGTAGAAAGGTCATTAGCCCAAAGAAATGATTCGTGTCTTAATTCAATTGAGTTAGGGAAGAAACGGAACATCGCAAACAAGAATGGCATCTGAAGCACCATTGGAATACAACCGCTAATCGGGTTAACTCCTACTTGTTGGTAAATCTTCATTTGTTCTTGTTGTTGCTTCTGCATGTCATCACCAACACGCTCTTTCATTTCGTCCAGCTCAGGCTTCAATACTTTCATTTTTGCCATAGAGACATACGAACGGTAAGCAATCGGAAAGAGTAAAATTTTAATAATGATTACTAAAGCAAGAATAATTAATCCATAGTTAGAAATGTGCTGCTCTAAGAATTTGAAGATAGGGATGACCATGAATTTATTGATCCAACCAAAAATCCCCCAGCCTAAATCAACATTTTCATGATAACCAGCAGTAATTTCTTTTACAATTTTGTAATCATTCGGGCCGATATACATCAAGTAATTGTCATTGATGACACCATTGACATTCACTGTTAAGTCGGCTGTTGCTAACTTGAAATAGGATGAGTCTGCTTCTTTACCAATTGTTTTAAATTTCGCATCGGTGAATTGTTTTTCAGCAATTAATCCAACATTGAAAAAACGTTGTTTAATAGAAAACCACTTTAATGGCTCTTTAATTTCTTCTTCTTCAGTCCCTTTGCCAGTTCCTAAGTTGTCAAAATCTTCGTTACTCGTGTAGTAGTTGATGGTACTATTGTTTAAGCTTTCATCTAACCCTAATTCAACTCGCTTCATGTCCGCTACCCAATCAATAGTATACGTTTTTAAATCATTAACGCCAGGAGCTTGAATGTTGTAATCCAACAAATAACTATTTCCTTTTAAGGTGTAAGAGATTACCACATTAGGAGAACTAAACTTAATGGTCGTAGTTTCTTCACCTGAGATTGTTGTTGACTCAACCTCGGTAGTAAAAGTGATGTTCTTTGTATTGATTTTTCCTAAGCCGATATTAAACGAGAAGTTTGAAGGGTCGATTAGTTGAAGATCATCATCATTTAAGTCTTTGTGTTTCTTAAGAATGACTGATTTAATGTCGGCACCTACATTGGAATAAGTGATGGACATTAATTCTGTTTCGATCGTTGTAGTCGTTTCCTCCACTACTTGATTTGAAGTAGTTGAATCAACAACTGAGGTTATTACAGAATCTTTTACAGCAACAGACTGTACTTTCTCTGTTTGAACAACAGGTTCAACAGGTACAGGCTCGGGCGCATATGCTTCTTGCCAAAACATATAACCAATAAGAATGGTGCTAATTAGTGTAAAACCAATTATTTGATTTTTTTCCATTGTGTTTGATTGATATTATTTCTCTTGTTCTAGTTTGTGTTTTAAAGCAGCTTTAATAAAGGCTACAAATATTGGCTGTGGATTTAAAACCGTACTTTTCAATTCAGGGTGAAACTGAGAACCGAAAAAGAAAGGGTGACTAGGTATTTCTATAATTTCTACTAAACCATTTTTTGGATTAATTCCACTAGCAATCATACCAGCTTTTTCGAAGTCTGCCAAGTACTTGTTATTAAATTCATAACGATGTCTATGGCGTTCATCAATCGATTTTTCTTTATAGATGGCTGCCGCCAAGGTACCGTCAATGATATCACAAGGGTAAGATCCCAGTCGCATAGTCCCGCCCATTTGGGTGATTTCTTTTTGCTCCTCCATTAAGTCAATCACCTTGTTTTTTGATTGCTCATTAAATTCAGCTGAAGTAGCATCTTTCAAACCTAATACATTTTGGGCAAACTCTATCACTGCGCACTGCATTCCTAGGCAAATCCCGAAAAATGGAACGTTATTTTCTCTCACATGTTTGATTGCGGCAAGCTTTCCTTCAATTCCTCTATTTCCAAAACCAGGTGCTACCAGTACTCCATCTAGTCCCTCTAATGTTTTTTCAATATTAGCTTTGTCTAAATCATCTGATTGAATCCATTTGACTTCAACTTTCGCTTTGTTCACAACTCCTGCGTGTACAAATGATTCGGCTATTGATTTGTATGCATCATGCAATTGCACATATTTACCTACTAAACCAATTTTAACCTTTTCAATTGGATTTTTTAAATCAAATAAGAATGATTTCCACTTTTCGAGATTCGTATCGCCTTTTGCTTCGATGTGGAGCTTCTTCATGACGATTTCATCCAAACCTTCTTTTTTCATTAAAAGCGGAACATCGTAAATCGTTTCGGCATCAAGGGAATTGATAACCGAGTCGCGACCTACGTTACAAAATCTTGCAATTTTTAATTTAACATCTTCTGGTAAAGGATGCTCAGACCTACAAACTAAAATGTCAGGTTGAATTCCTAATTCTGATAATGCTTTTACAGAATGCTGTGTAGGCTTTGTTTTTAATTCACCAGCTGCCTTCAGATAAGGTACAAGGGTTAAGTGAATCACCAACGTGTCTTCACGTGCAACATCCCAACGGAATTGACGAATGGCTTCTATATAAGGCAACGATTCGATGTCACCCACACAACCGCCAATTTCTGTTAGTACGATATCATAATCACCTTTTTCAGCTAAAAGTTGAAAGTTGTGTTTGATTTCATCTGTAATGTGTGGAACTACCTGCACTGTTTTGCCCAAAAACTCACCTGCACGTTCTTTCGTGATGACTGAGTTGTATATTCGGCCAGTAGTGATGTTGTTCGCTTGAGAGGTAGTTACATTTAAGAATCGTTCGTAGTGTCCTAAATCTAAATCAGTTTCTGCGCCATCATTTGTTACGTAACATTCTCCATGTTCGTAAGGGTTTAATGTTCCCGGGTCAATGTTAATGTATGGGTCGAATTTTTGAATTGTTACAGAGTAGCCTCTAGATTGTAAAAGTTTGCCTAACGAAGCGGCAATAATCCCTTTTCCTAAAGATGAGGTAACTCCTCCTGTTACAAATATGTATTTTGTTCTTCCCATAAGTCTTGTGTCTTCCATACTTATGGGGTACAAAGCTAGCCTATTAAATTTGACTTTCTAAGGCTGTAACCTATATTTTTTTGAAAATATATGGAGAAGCTTGATATCTCGGTAGATATGTGAAATGTAACGATAGAAAATTGTATTTTTGGGCGATGAAATTCAGAGATAGTTGGTTTCTTGTGGTAGAGCGAAGCTTATTGTTGGGCTTGGTGATACTTGTTTTTAATTTAAAAGCACAAGATCCTCAATTTAGTCATTTGTTTGCTACAGGGGTATATAACAACCCTTCATTTACTGGTTTGGCAAAAGAAGCACGTTTTTCCTTTGATACCCGTTTGCAATGGTCGGGTTTGCCAGGTGCATTTTCAACACAATATGCAGTTGCTGATTATTATCAGGAAAATTGGAAAAGTGGGGTAGGGCTCATGATTTTATCTGATAAATCAGGTGGAAGTCTCTTAAATAAAACGGGTATTCATGGTTTGTATGCATATGAATTTGGGGTAAACGAATCCTGGACTGCTCGTGGTGGCATGCGCATCGGTTATGTGAGATCTTCTTTAGATATCAACCAATTAATATTTGGCGATCAGCAGAATGGTGGGGTCTCTCAACAACTCTTAGATGGTAATTATTCTAATGCACATATTGATATCGCTGCTGGTGGACTGATTTATTCTGAAGCTTTGTGGTTTAGCTTGGGAGCACATCATTTGAATCAGCCAGATTTAACGTTGACAGGTAATACAGCTAGTAAGTTACCTATTCGGTTTTCGTTTAGCGGGGGCGCAAAATTGATATTGAGAGATACGTATGGACCAATTCAAAATGGCATAGATTTGTTGCCAGCTTTTCATCTCCGCTCACAAGGTAGCTTTAAACAATTGGATGTGGGGACTTATTTAAAATATAGTGCGTTAATTTTCGGTACCTTTTATCGCGGGTTGCCGATGTCTAATTTTGGCTTCAAACAAAATGATGCCTTAGCGTTTTTATTGGGATTCAAACTTGAAAAAATGACTCTGAATTACAGCTACGATTATCCTCTTTCCGCGCTAAAAGTAGCTGGCGGGTCCCATGAAGTTTCTATTGTCTACGAATTTGGTGTCATGAAACGATGGACACCGGAACAGCGTGAACGTAGTTTTGTATTTTAAAATTACTATCAGAAATTAGCAGTTTGAATTTAATTTTCTGAGTAAAAGTTAGTTGACAGGAAACTTTCAAAAAGCTAAAGCTAGATGTTTAAATCATACTTTTATTGTGTTTCAAAGGACGATTTGAGTAGGTGAAAAGGATATAAACGGTGCGTCCTAGTGTCGTTAACACTAGTCGACCTAATCGTCTAGATTTTTGTTTCCTTTTTATCAATGAAAAAGGAAAAGCCTAGGCGGCTTGAGCCGAAAGCGTCTAAAAGCGGTAAGCTAACGAGTTTGAAGAAGAGTAACTATTTTTGGACTCATCACCATTTCTAATAAAAGACCCAGGTAAAATAAAGGTTAATCATTTCACCAAACACAATATAATCGAGAAAAAAATGGAATTATTCAGGCAAGAAAAAATCAAATTTTTGATTATTCATGCATTTAAAATGTCCTTTCGGACAATTTTCATAACCAATTTTAGAACAAGGTCGACACTTTAACCCTGGTGTTTCAAAAATAGTAAATCGGGTCTCAAAAGGGTACATTCCAAACTCAGGCACTGTATTTCCCCAAATTGAAAAGATGTATTTTTTGAATGCAGCAGCTACATGCATCATACCGGTGTCGTGTGTGAAAACATAATTGGCTTGTTGCACCACAGAAGCACTTTGGTTTAAATTGAACTTGCCACAAGCATTAAATACAATGGTTTTTTTATTGAATTCAGTTTGCAGGGTTTCGTTCGTACTTTTTGATCGATCGGCACGGGAGAAAAATGCTTCAATTTTTTCACCAAGAGCGACATCTTCTTTACCACCTAAAAGAATAATTGGTCGATTTATTTTGTCACACAACTCAATGATTTTATTGGCTGTCAATTGCTTTGTGGCGTGTTGTCCACCAATAGCAAAGGCCACGAAATTTTTACGATAATCTTCGGGCAACCATTCGTTTTCTACTACATCTTTATGCGGAATGAAATAATCAAGGCCTTCGCCATCATATTCTACTTCAAGAGGCGCAACGGTCTCCATATATCGGTCTACAATATGTTTAGTAGGTAGCTTGTTGATCTTAAAATTAACCAGTAACCATTTTTCAAAGTTGAGTTTATTATAGGTGAAACTTTTTCCTGAAAGTGACCACTTAATAAACTTAGTTCTGAGATTGCCATGCAGATCAATAATGTAATCAAACTGTTCTTTTTTCAGTTCCTCTATGAGTGCTGAAGTGGAATCACCTAATAAATGCACTTGGTCGATGTAAGGGTTGTCTTCCACTAAAAACTGATAACTCTTTTTTGTCGCATAATGTATTTCCGCTTTCAGTTGCGTTTTTAGCGCACGGACAACAGGGGTAGTCAATACGATGTCGCCTATTGAAGAAAAACGAATAATTAATACTTTTTTTGTCATCCTTTTTTGTTGCTAAAATATGCAGCCACTTTTTCTTTCTCCCACGAGTTGAAAATCATTTCTGAGGGTACGCCCGCTTTTCTAGCCATGTGTACTCCGTATTGCATATCATCAATCCCATCTATTACGTGTGCGTCCGGGTTAATACTTAATAAAACGTTTTTTTCCAACGCATAATAAATCCAGCGCCAATCAATGTCTAACCTTCGGGGGTTAGCGTTAATTTCAATAATCACCTGATTATCCGCGCAGGCATCGATTACACGTCTAAAATCAAGTGGATACCCATCTCTTTTTAATAATAACCGTCCAGTCATATGACCTAAAAAGGTGGTGTATGGATTTTCAATGGCATTAACTAAGCGTTGTGTAGCAGTGTCAATATCCATTTTCAGGTTGGAGTGAATTGATGAAACGATAAAGTCAAACGTTTTTAATACTTCTGTCGGATAATCCAATCTTCCATCGTTTAAGATATCAGACTCGATACCCTTAAAAACTGTGAAGTTGTCTAATTGTTTATTGATATTATCAATTTCACGTTGTTGCTGAATTACCTGATCCTCATCCAAACCACCTGCATAAGAAGCGGTCACGGAGTGATCCGAAATCCCAAAGTATTCGTAACCTCGTTCTATACAGGCTTGGGCCATTTCTAAAATGGAGTTTTTTCCATCACTATAAGTGGAGTGATTGTGTAAAACGCCTTTCAGACTTTTGTTGTCTATAAGTGTTAGTGCAGGTTTGTCCGTAGTCCAGTTAAATTCTGTATATCCTTCGCGTGCTTCAGGACAAATATCATGAAAGCCAAGAGTCTTATAGAAGTCTTTGCTGGTAGCAAAATCCTTTTCTTTAGCTTGTTTAAGAATTGTTTTTCCGTTGACAACCGCTTTTAAGTGGTTAATTCCTGATGAATGCAAAAAAACTTGTTTTTCAAAGTCGGTAGCATAAAACTTAACCTCGATGTTGAGGTGCAGTTCGTTATCTTTTCCGCGCCAGGTGAAAGGAGAGGAGTTGGGGAAATCTGTTTCTAAAAACGTGAGTTGGTCTAAAGCTGTAAAACACGTTTTTATGTCATTAGTTTGTACAATCAGTTGAACCTGATCTATGATTTCTAATTTTCTGACGATCTGACCCGTTAAAGCAATTTGAGCATCAGGAAGAGTTTTTTTGATGATTTCAAGTAAGGAAGTGGCGTAGTGTTCAACTTCAGCATACAGATATCTACCTTCATTTTCCTTAGCGAAAAGTAAACCTGCAATAATGGTGTCCTGTGTTTTTTTACCAAACCCTTTGAGGTTGGCGATTTCATCTGCCTGGCAAGCTTTTAATAAATCTTTTTTATTCTCAATGTTCAGTTCTTTCCAAATGGTTTTTACCTTTTTAGGTCCAATACCTGGAATTTCAAGTAGTTCAATTACACCCTGAGGAGTTGAGGCTAGTAGAATAGAAAGTTCTTCAAAGGTTCCGGTTTCTTTGATAGCAATGATTTTTGAAGCCGTGTTTTTGGTGATGCCTTCTAGGGCTTGCAATTGTTCTTCGGTCAAATCAACTAAATTTTCGCTGACTTTTTCGATGTTAAACGTTGCAGATTGGTAAGCTTTAATTTTAAAGGGGTTTTCTCCATGGAGTTCTAAAATGGAACTACACAATTTGAAAAGTGAGGCTATTTCTTTGTTGGACACGTGTTTTCTATTTTGCTTCGTTACAAAGAAAACAGAAATAGTTGTGATGTTAAACAATCAATAGTCTTATCTAATATAGAATTTCTTTTGCTCTTACATTATTTGCCTATTAATGAGTGATTAAGATTGCTAGTATAGCTATGTGAATAAAGAAAAACATAAATAATTACATTTCCTTTCCAAAGAATGCTACTTTTGTCCTTCGGTATGGATAAGAAAATTATTCTCGATAAAAAGGTTTTAGCTCTCACAATTGATCGGTTGTGTCAAGAGTTGATCGAGAATCATGGTGCTTTTGAAAATACCGTTTTATTAGGTCTGCAACCACGAGGTGTTTTTTTGGCAGAGCGCATACAAACACGACTTCAAGAGTTTTTAGGCAAACCAATCAAGTTAGGTAAGTTAGATATTACCTTTCACCGAGATGATTTTCGCAGACGCAGTGAACCAATCAAAGCCAGTAAAACAGAGGTACCATTTTTAATCGAAAAAAACAGAGTCATTCTAGTAGATGATGTGCTGTTCACAGGCCGTTCAGTAAGAGCTGCGCTCGATGCAATGGTTACTTTTGGTCGACCAGAAGGGGTGGAGTTGTTAACCTTAATCGATCGAAAATATACCCGCGACTTACCTATTCAGGCAGATTATACGGGGAAACAAATTAATAGCATGCTTTCGCAAAAAGTTATTGTTGACTGGAAAGGTCTAGATGGTGCGAAAGAAGATTGTGTATGGCTCATAAACCAAGCGGAATAGAATGAGTAAGTTAAGTGTGAATCATTTACTAGGAATAAAAAATCTTACCACAGAAGATATTCATTTAATATTTGAAACCGCTGACCATTTTAAAGAAGTTATTAATCGACCGATTAAAAAGGTACCTTCTTTGCGGGACATCACGATTGCAAATGTCTTTTTCGAAAATTCTACCCGAACCCGTATTTCTTTTGAACTAGCAGAAAAACGTTTGTCTGCGGATGTTGTAAATTTTTCTTCTTCATCCAGTTCTGTGAAAAAAGGAGAAACTTTATTGGATACGGTAAACAATATTTTAGCTATGAAAGTGGACATGGTAGTGATGCGGCACTCAAGTGTTGGCGCTCCTCACTTCTTAGCAAAACATATCAAAGCAAATGTAATTAATGCAGGGGATGGTACACATGAGCATCCTACACAGGCATTATTGGATAGCTATTCGATTCGGGAAAAATTTGGAGATGTAGCTGGTAAAAAAGTATGCATTTTTGGAGATATTCTACATTCAAGGGTAGCGCTTTCGAATATTTTTGCATTACAAAAGTTAGGGGCTGAAGTTAAAGTTTGTGGACCTAAAACGTTATTGCCTAAATACATTGAACAAATAGGTGTCGGTGTGCAACTTGATTTACGTAAAGCATTAGAGTGGTGCGATGTGGCCAACGTGTTGCGAATTCAGTTAGAACGACAAGGTGATGAAATTGCTTTTTTCCCTTCCTTACGCGAATATTCGTTGTATTATGGCTTGAATAAAGAATTGTTGGATAGCCTTAATAAAGAAATTGTAATCATGCACCCAGGGCCAATTAACAGGGGGGTAGAGATTACTTCTGATGTCGCTGATTCACAGCATTCGATTATTTTGAATCAAGTAGAAAATGGAGTCGCTATTCGAATGGCAGTACTTTATTTACTGGCAAATAGAGGGTGATAATTAACTGATTAATTTTTTCTTATTTCTATTAACATTTGATTAACTTGTGGTTTAAATTACCTTGAATTGCAGGAAGCATTGTCTCAAATTAAATCTATTACTAGTATAGCATCACTTTTGGATGGTTTTGACCCCATTGGGTTAAAAGATATGGATAAGGTGCGATTGCTAACTAGGCGTGATACGAAGTATATTTTAAATGATGACAAAATAGCTTCGATATTAGAAGCTGTAAAAGATGATTATTACATTGTTGAGATTAATGGTCATCGGCACATGCAATACAAAACACTTTACTATGATACCCCTGACTATTGGTTATATACTTTACATCACAATGGAAAGTTAAATCGATATAAGGTGAGAAGTAGATCGTATGTAGATACAGACACCTCTTTTTTTGAGGTGAAATTTAAGGACAACAAAAAGAATACGGTCAAATCACGTTACAGCATCGAAGATATTCAAAAACATCTAGACGAGGATGCTCATGGTTTTATAGCCAATAAAACAACCATTCAATCAAACAATCTGGTGCCTGCTATGTGGGTGCATTACAAAAGATTGACTTTAGTAAGTAAACGGTTTGATGAACGAGCAACTATAGACACTGACGTGTGGTTTGAGTTTAATGGAAAGAAACACGAATACAAAGGGCTAGTTATTGGCGAGCTAAAGCAGGATAAGTTTACTAAAGACTCAAAAATAAGCCAAGTATTACGGGATATGAAAATAGAAGAAGAGGGGATGAGTAAGTATTGCTTAGGTGTGGCTTCTCTTATTGAAGGTGTGAAAACAAATAACTTCAAAGAAAAAATTCTTAAAATAGAAAAAGAAATTAACGCTTAACTTAAGTTAAATAGAAACAATAAAAATGGAAGATTTACAAATATTAGGACAAGATTTAATGCACTGGGAAGACTTTTATACACTTCTCATTCGTTTTGGTATTGATTTTTTAGTCGCCTTTATCTTGATTAGAGGTATTTATTTCCCATTAAATAAGAACAAAGAATACTTGTTGACCTTTTTTGTGTTTAACGTAGTCATCTTTTTTGTATGTATTTTATTGGGTAGTGTAAAACTGAAAATTGGTTTTGCCTTTGGTTTGTTCGCTGTGTTTTCTATTCTAAGATACCGAACAGAGCAAATGCCGATTAAAGAAATGACGTTTCTTTTCCTTTCCATTACGGTAGCGGTAGTTAACGCATTAGTCAATGATTCAATCAGTTTTTCTGAAATGGTTTTTACTAACGTGTCCATCATTTTAACTACATTAGTTATTGAACGCTACTGGTTGAAAGATAGTTTTTCATCGAAAAAAATCACTTATGAAAAAATTGATCTAATTAAACCAGACCGTAAACCTGACTTGATAGCCGATTTAGAAAATAGAACAGGCGTAAAGATTATTGAACTTGAAATTAACTCGATTAACTTCTTACGCGATACGGCAGACCTTACTATTTATTATGCAGATAGTAAAAAACGGAAAGAAAATTCAACAGTGGTAGTTTAAAAAATATCATTCTTCAATTTGATTATACGATAGTTTACCACTGGTTTAGAAACAAAGATTATATGCTAAAATAACAACCTTTATACTAAGGGGTAAACAAGTAAACAAAAGAGATTATAGACAAAAAGTTTATAATCTCTTTTGTTTTTAAATGAGGGATATTAAATTGTGATCTTTAAGTATTTTTAATCTTTTAATTTATTTAGCATGAAAAGTTTTTTTATCTACGCGTTGGTATTGTTTTCTTATATAATAACAAACGCACAATGTACCACCTTAATTATTTCCGAATACATCGAGGGGACTAGTACCAACAAAGCTTTAGAGTTTACCAATGTGGGTGACAAGCCAATTGGATTAAATGACTTTGAAGTTCGTTTTTTTAATAATGGAGCAACAGAGCCTTCCAGAATCTATGAGTTTCCAGTGCAAGAGTTGGGTTCATCAGAAGTATTCACTGTAGTTTACCCAGAAGCCGCTTTGTTTCCTAAGTTTGATACAACCTACACCTTTAATTTTAATGGAAATGACGCGATTCAGCTCGTTTATAAACCCACGGAATTGATTATAGATGTGCTTGGGAAAGTAGGTGAAGACCCAGGAGACGGTTGGAAAGTGGATACCGTTGAAAAGGCTACCTTAGATCATACATTAGTCAGAAAAATTGGCATAAGTGAAGGGATTACTGATTGGTCATTAGGTGCAGATAGTTGGCTGGTGTTTGAAAAAGACGATACGTCAAATGTAGGAAAACACCAGATAGAAACTCTGTTGGAATGTACAGTTATAGTAAAAGAACAAGAATGTGCAGAATTAATTTTTTCTGAGTACCTAGAAGGTTCATCGCAGAACAAAGCATTAGAAATTGCCAATGTAAGTAATGGTACAATTGATTTAATTGGTTGGAGAGTAGAACAATTAAACAATGGTTCATTCACATCCTCTCGCACATTGATCTTACCTAATATCTCACTCCTTTCAGGCGAAACATTTACTATGGTTCACCCCAATGCAACAGCTTTAGACACAACACTAGCAGACACGCTCTTTAGTTTTAATTTTAATGGTAACGATGTATTGTTGTTAATTGATGGCAACACATCAGATACCGTAGATGTGATTGGGCAAGTAGGAGAAGACCCTGGTAATGGTTGGTTGGTTTCCAATGATAATATGGCTACATTAAATCATACCTTAATTAGAAAATCAGTAATTAATACAGGGACTAATGACTGGATGATTGGAATGAATCAATGGCAAGTTTTTGAGGAGGACTATAGTCTTGACTTTGGTACCCATATAGTGGATGCGTTGAATGCGTGTTTGATTACGTCAGTAACAGAGGAAGCGGTTAATTCAAAACAAATCAAAACAATCTACACGATACAGGGTAAAGAACTCCAAGTGCTGCAATACAATACGCCTTTGATTTTGGAATACACAGATGGTAGAACTGAGAAAGTGTATTACGTAGAATAATTAATGTTTACAGTCGTCTAAAATGTCATTCAGAACGAAGTGAAGAATCTGTAGAAACTACAAAACATATCAACCAAAGGAAGTATAGGTTCAATAAGAAAACGTTTCCAAGACAGACTCCTCCGAAGTCGGAGTGACAGACGTGTCAAACTTCACGCACCCCGGAGTTACAACCAACGTATGTCATTCAGAGCGTAGCGAAGAATCTGTAGAAATCAAAAATCATACTCTCTAAAAAGTAGAATCTATAAAAACCAGAAATCTCTTTCTCAGACCACCCTAATAACAAAAAACCATTTTTATGCTATATTAAAAAAAGTTTTAAAATACCTTTGTCATAATCACGTGCTTACATCGTCTCTTTTGACTCGCTACTTTCACTAAATAAAAGCTATGAACTATTCTTTGATTAACTTTTTACTCTTCTTCATTATCTTAATTCCATTTATTGCTGATGCCCAAGTATCCGCTGGAAATGATAATAAAACGGCCTCAGGTCAAATCACTTGGAATATTGGCGAATTAGTGACCGAGCCGATGTCTAACACACAAGGTTCAAGTGAAGCGTTGTTGACCGTGCAAGAAATAGAACTAGTGACAGCACTAAGCGATACTAAAACAGAAACAACGATTTTCCCTAACCCTGTAGTAGATGTGCTGACGGTGAGCTTAACAGAAAAATTAACAGTTAGATTATTGAATAACTCAGGAGTAGTGATATTTGAAGGATTATCCGACCGAATCGACATGACTGACTATGCTTCAGGAGCTTACATTCTACAGATAAATAACACACAGAATAAACATACAAAAAGCTACAAAATCATAAAAAAATGAGATCACTTTATTTAATAATTACAGTTCTAATTTCATCATTAGTTTATGCTCAGCCACAAGCTTTTAAATACCAATCGGTTGTGCGTGATGCCAGTGGAGAATTGCTAGTCAACAAAAACGTAGCTTTTCAAATTTCAATTATAGAAGGTGATATTAATAATACAGCTATTTATACTGAGGAACATCAAGCAGTAACAAGCAGTTACGGAAGTGTGACTTTGGAAATTGGTAGAGGAGAAAACCCGACTTCTGATTTCACAGACATAGACTGGGCTACTGGAAGTCACTTTGTTCAAGTCGCTTGGGATTTATCTGGTGGAACAAATTATGAAGTAGCAGGGACGAGTGAGTTGTTGAGTGTGCCTTATGCATTGTATTCTAATACATCTACAAAACTAATATTGAATGACGAAAATAATATACCTAATGAAGTGATTGTTAGAAATGGTAGTTTAGGATTAAGGAAACTTGCAAAACCTGATTTTAGTCCAGCTATTTCAAATATCACTCTTGAACCAGTGTTGGTAGGTTCTGATGGTGCATTTGGAGATATTTATGACTACAATCTAGAACTTGATATTGACTTACTCTTATTTACTTCCTTTAAATTCTACACCAGTATAGATAATTCAATTAATTTTTTACAAAACTCTAGTTTTGAATTTACTTCCACTAAAGCTGGATTCCAATCAATACTCAATCAATTGAAAATCACTAATATTGCTTATTTAAATATTAAAGTTTCGTATGTTAATGAGTTTGGAGAAGGTCCTGTTTCTGATGTTTTTACAGTTGTTTTTGATAAAGATGGTGATGGCTATAATTTAGGGTATGATTGTAATGATGAATTACCAAGTACTAATCCCAGTTCTGTAGAGATATGTGGAGATGGTTTTGATAATAATTGTAACGGTGAAATTGACGAAACCTGTATTGATGACGATATGTTTGAGCCTAATGAGAATAAAAATATAGCTGCAAGTATCGATAATGGGAGCTACTCAGATTTAGTAATAACTTACCAAAATGAAGACTGGTATTCTTTTTCTTCATCAGACGGAGATAATATAATTGTGGAGGCTATTTTTTCTCATGCTAGTGGAGATATTAATATTCTCTTAGTCGATGATTTGGGACAAGTAGTAGCAGAAAGCAATAGTACTACGGATAATGAATCTTTAAATTATGTTTCTAATGGAGCAGGGTATTTATATCTCTTAGTTTATGGGGGGGCGAATAATTTTAGGAACACTTATACATTAAAGGTGAATCCTTAACCGTGAAAATCATTTCATGGAAATTCCAATGGCGTAGGTTTTTTGATTTGTGATTCATATTTTTTGGAAAGACTCTACCTTGTCATTCAGAGACCTAACAATTTGTTAAATCGGATGATTTTTGATGACGTTTTTGCTCTTTTATAGTCTTCTGTACCACCGTATAGCTGCCCTTTATTATTTACTCATTATCAATAGCTTATATTTTACGTCATTGGTATCGTAGTGAAGAATCTGTATAACTTTAAATCATATCAACAAAAAGAAGTATTGGTTCAATAAGAACTCGTTTTCATAACAGACTCCTCGGAACTCGGAGTGACAGTCGTGGTTATTTTTTTATACGCGCGGTAAAGCCGAATAAATTCGGTTACTTTTCCACCATTTCTTACATTAATAAAAGTATTTCTTTTATCAGCACTTGCTTATTACTAGATTTACACGTTCATCCTTACAACTAGCTTTATGGTCAGGTACTTAAATCAGCTCGCTACTGTTTTTATTTTTATATTTTTTGCTTCTACTTTTTTGTATGCGCAAACTACCGTACCCCAAGGAATCAATTATCAGGCTATTGTACGTGATAATGCAGGCGTACCTCTACCTAGTGGTGATAAGGTAGATGTTGAGTTTACTGTAAATTTTGGATTAAGTAGTATTTTTCAAGAAATACACTCCGGTGTAACCATTGGAGAATATGGTTTAGTGAATTTAGTCATAGGAAATGGTACTGCGATTTCTAAAACATTTGCAGAAATTGATTGGGCGAATACAAGTATTCCGATTACTGTAGAAGTAAAAGTCGATGGAATTAGTATGGGTTCAGCTCAACCATTGCAAGCAGTACCTTATGCATTACACTGTGCTACTGCAGATGCTTTAACTACATCTTCCCCTTTGGGTTTATGGACAGATGCTGGTTCAGCTATTTATTATGATGGTGGAAATATTGGGGTAGGACATAATAATCCTAAAACTAAGCTTGATTTGGGCGAAAACATTCATAACCCTATAGGGGGAAGTCCCGATTATACCGTAATGATATCGAGTGATGGCGATGATGCTTTTTTTGAGACACATACTACAGATATGACTGGTGGTTTACTCATGACAAATAATAATAGAACTGCAGGTATTATACATCATTACGCTGGTGATTATTTAAATGGTAGACCTGAAGGTTTACATTTGTTTACAAAATATGTTTCAGGTCCAATTATATTTTCCACAAACGACACAGAGAGAATGAGGGTTGAGGCTAATGGAAATATTTTACTCACTGGTAAAGTGCGTACAACTAACACGGGTACTGCAAACATGCTTTGTTTTGCTCATGGCTCAATAAAAGAAGGAGGTTCAATTTATACAGGTAGTAATAATTTTTCTGTCACTAAAATAGCTACAGGAGAGTATGAAGTTGCCTTTGATGGTCTTAATTTTAATTTAGAGAAATTTGTTGTTTCTGTTACTCCATTAGCAATTTCAGGTGTTCCTGTAATTACTAGTTACATACAAAAGAATAATAATTTAGTAATTCTTTTACAAGAGGTGTCTGGTGACTTTATAGATACTTCTTTTTCCTTTACCGTATTTCAACCATAAAAATAAGTTATGAAATTGTTCATTAGCCTGTTGTTTGTTTTTGCATTGTGTTCTGTTGGCTTAGCCCAAGTCCCACAAGGAATAAATTACCAAGCAATCGTGCGTGATGGTAGTGGACAACCCATTACAACTGGTACAGTAGACATTCGAATAAGCTTATTGAATGGTAGTGGTAATTTTGTTGAGGATCATTTGAATATAACACCAAGTACTTTTGGTTTAGTTAACTTAGTTATAGGAAGTGAAAATACAACACAGTTTGCTGCTTTTGATTGGACAATTTCCCCAACAACCATTGAAATATTTGTAAACACGGTGAGTATGGGTTCTGCTCAACCTCTACAATCTGTACCTTATGCCTTACATTGTGCCACAGCTGATGCATTAACTACCCCTGTAGCAAACATTGATGGTGCAAATGGTTTGAATAGAGTAGGTAATGAAATTAGGTTAGGAGGCAAGTTGGGAGAAGATGTCGAAATTATTCAAAATGGTCAAAATGTAAGTTTTACTGATGGAAAATTTTTTGAAGTTAAAGCAGAAGAACTTCAGTTGTTTAATAATTCAGATGAGCAAGTTTTTACATTTTCTATGGCTTCTAATCGCATACTTTTTGGAACAGCAGCAAATAATGCAGAATTAACTTATGTAGATGGAAATGAAGATGATAAAAGAGTGCTTACGTCTGATAAATTTGGGAATGCTACTTGGCAGGATTTACCAGCAAACAGTCAACTTTGGACTCAGAGTGGTTCTGCTATTTATTATTCTACTGGGAATGTTGGAATAGGAGAAGTGCCCTCTGGAACCGATAGACTACAGGTCACTGGTACCACTCGTCTGTCAGGGGATTTAAACATAGACTCTGGCACACCAACGCTAAGGTTTCGAGATGCTTCAAGTGTTCAACAGGCATTTATACAATATACCAGCAATCTTAATATTAATACATCTACTACTACCGCAGATATAGCTATTGGAGGTAATAATTTATACGTTGATAAATCTACGAATAGAGTGGGGATTGGTACTACTACACCTTCTTCTTCCTTACAAATACAAACTTCTAATAATTATCCATTTACAGTAACTATGACGTCAAACGGTCTTTATACATCATCAAATGGATACAATCGTATTCGGTTAGAAAATGGCACCTCAACCGAACATTGGCTGTTAAGTTCTCATGCTCAAATCGGTACTGAAACTACAAATAATGCTAATTTGAATGTTTTTTATTCTGGTTTAGGAAATATAGTTTCTTTCAGAGGCAATGGATCAGTCGGAATAGGAGTTGATGTGCCTACTACTGGTACGCGATTACAAGTTCAAAACGATGCTTCAACTGGTTATGTAGCACGTTTTTATAATTACAATACAGATGTTGCTAGTGATGGAATTGTGGTTGGAGTAGGTGGGGCTGTACCATCTACTGGGGCTTACTATATTCTTTTTACTCATAACGGGGGCGCAGGACTACCTTCTGGGTCTATTCGAGCAAATGGTTCAGGAGGTATTTCGTATAACCAAACATCTGATAGTCGCTTAAAACAAAATATTGTTGACCTAGACAATGCTTTAAGTGTAGTGAAAAAAATTAAACCTAGATCATACGAGTTTAAGGCTAATTCTTCGTTCACAAGTGATGGGTTTATAGCACAAGAAATGTTAGAGGTATACCCTAACATAGTTTCAGGTGATCCAGATGGTGATGTTAATACAGACCCAATGATGATTGACTATTCAAAGTTAACACCTCTCCTCACTAAAGCCATTCAAGAACAACAAGTGCTGATTGACCAAAACCAGAAGCAAATTCAACTGCTTCAAGAAGAGTTAAGCGCACTAAAACGTCAGTAATTTGAAACAGCTATATCTCTATCTTTCTCTATTCCTGTTTGCGTTTGAAGGTTATGCGCAATCAACCGCACCCACAACACTCAACGCAGGTGGTGGAGCGGCTACAGTTGGAGCTAACCAACATTGGCAATATTCCATAGGGGAGACCTTTATTTATACTGTAGGAACTAACCCTATTTTAACTCAAGGGTTTAATCAGCCTTTAAGTAGTTGTCCAGCCCCTTTAATTGTTACAAAAGCAACAGATAATGACCCCCAGAGTGATGGTTCCGGTGAATGTGGCGATTTACGTTATGCGATCAATTGGGCGAATGATAATGATCTTATTGCTGGTGTTCCTGATTCAATTACGTTTAAAATAACCGAAGTTGGTGGTCCTGTCTATAGTATTGGTTTGTTAAATCCTTTACCAGCAATAACGGATGCGTTAACTATTAAAGGAAGAAGTCAAAATACTGCAATTGGTTCAACTGATTCTTTGAATGCGAATCATGGTATACGAATTATAATCAATGCTGCAGATAATTTTGAATATGGTTTAGAAATCGCAAGTGACAACGTGACTATACGAGGGCTTTCAATCATTAATGCTAAATCGGCTGGTGTTTATGCTGAAAATGTCAAAGACTTAATAATTGAAGGTTGTTTTATTGGGATTCACCCGGATGGAACAGGGGCGGGGAATGCAATCGGTGTTCACCTAGTAGGGGTTAGCGCAACTAATTCTTCATTGTATTCTAGCCGAATAGGTGGGGGCTCACCCAAGGATATCAATGTGATTTCGGGAAACAGTAGTGATGGTATTCGTCTGGAAAACTGTCAAGGACTTACTTTTGCTCGAAACTTTATAGGATTAAGTCCAAACTTGACAACCATTATTCAAAATGAGGGTGATGGTATTAACCTCGTAGATTCTGAAAATATCCAAATAGGTGTAGACTTACCTGGAGGTTTTAATTTTATAGCGGGGAATGGTTCCTCTAGCTTTAACCATCAAATTTTTATTGAAGGGAGTAGTAGCGATATTGTCATTTCTCATAACAGAATAGGTTTGTTTGCAGATGGTACATTGGCTACAAGTGTAGGCGATGGTATTCATTCTGAGGCATTGGGAACAGTGGTGGTTGGTAATTCAGAATTAAGATATTCTAATTATATCGCAGGAACTAACAATGGTATCGAAGTGGGCACTAGTCCTTCCACTTTAATTTATAAAAACGCCATTTTTTCCAATACCAATAAGGGCATTAGCAATGCCTTTGATCCAATTCCATCTGCAATTTTAGGCTTATTTATAGAAGCAGGCGATACATTAATTCGAGGTACGGCACACGATGATGTTTCACTAATCCAGGTATATGCTGATTTAAATGATCAAGGTAGAGTATACCTAGGAGAAGTAGTACCTGAAAGTGATAATTCCTGGGAGTTAACATTCACCAAAGCCATGTTGGATCGAATGAATAGTTTGTTAGGTCTTTCTACGACTAAATACTTGACTTATACCGAATCGTATACACCTTCTATGGGTCATAGAACTTCGGAGTTTTCAGCTCCTTACGAATTTTCGATTTGTCCCCCAAAAGACCTTTCAGCATCATACGGCATAGACCCTACGTGTGCGGGTGGTGATGGATTAATAGTTATAAAAGGATTGTCTGAGGGAGTAGAATACGATTACTATTACAAAACCATTGATGCATCTGTAGTAACTAATACTGCTACAGCAGATGGTGATAGCATAGTTTTTTCATCTTTGTCAGATGGCACATATACCGATATCTATATAGACTCTGCAGGTTGTTTTAGCGATACGATTACATCACTAACCCTAACCCAACCAGTTCCACCAGTAATTAATAACCTGGCAGATGCGGATAGCTGTAGGCAATATACCCTACCAGCAATTACAGGTACTGACCTCACTGGAAATGAAGCTTATTATTCAGCATCGGGAGGAATGGGGACACCATACACTCCAGGCGATGTTATTATAACATCTCAAACAGTTTTTATCTACGACTCCGTAACCGCCACGCCTAGCTGTTTTTCGGAAGAGAGTTTTGAGGTTACAATCCATGAAATACCCGTATTAGACCCGTTGTCTGACACCACGGCATGTGATGATTATACATTCCCCACTTTAAGTGTTGGTTCTTTCCATCCTCAATCTGGAGGAGTAGGAACATTTTCCAATAATTCAGTGAATAGCTCTGAAGGTGAAAAAACCGTGTATATTTATGCCGAATCGGGTACTAATCCCAACTGTATAGCGGAAGATAGTATTGTTGTTGATTTTTATGATACTCCCGAAACACAATCTTTTAGCAATCTTACCGAATGTGGTAGTTATACATTACCATCATTTTCAGTAGGCTATACCGATAATGAATATTTTACTGCACCTAATGGTGGCGGGGTACAATTTAATCCAGGGGAAGAAATAACTTCTACTCAAACAATCTATGTTTATCATGAAACAGGGCCAGGCTGTTCTGATCAAGGAGACTTCACTATCACCATCCTTCCTGTACCCACCATCACTGTTACACCAAGCAACCCGACTACCGTAGGCGGAAATGACGGGAGTATTACTATTGGTGGTTTGGATGATGGAGAAACGTATGATGTGTATTATAATGGATCAGTTCAACTAGCAAATGAAGTATCTACATCTGGTGAAATAATCATTTCGAACTTACCCGCAGAAACCTATACTGACATCTTTGTCGAGTTAAATGGTTGTAGTTCAGATACGGTAGCTAGTGTGATATTAACAGATCCAGTAGTAAGTGCAGGCGAAGCACTAGATTTTGATGGTCTTGATGATAAAGTAACTATACCCGATAATGCACCAGCTTGGAATTTAGAATCCAACTTTACTGTAGAGATGTGGATTTATCCTCGATCACTAAATAATCAAATCCTCACTTATACTAATGGTTGCAATATGGGATGTGCGAGTTGGAGTTTATATATTGGTAACGAAGTTACTTGTGGGTTTCCAAGTGAAGCAAATAAAATTAATTTTTCAGCTATTCAAGGTTCTGATATTAATCTTAGTTCTGACCAAGAACTACCTCTTAATATGTGGACTCATGTAGGTGTAACTTATGATGGGATAGATTTTAAGATGTATATCAATGGAGTATTACAATCCGGTCAGATCAATAAACCGGGAATGATTATCCCCTCAAGCGTAAATAGGTTTATTGGCTTAGAGGATTTTTGTGAAATCAGGGGTGCTTATAAAGGTAAAATAGATGAATTCCGCATTTGGAATCGCGCGCTTTGCGAAGAAGAAATAAATGCCTATATGAATGCTGACTTACTTCCTAACAAAACAAACCTTACTGCGCAGTATAGTTTCAATCAAGGCTATGTTGGTGTAGATAATAGTACTGTTACTACGTTAGTAGACTCTGTTGATGCAACTTATAACGGGACATTAGTTGGATTTGCCTTATCAGATACTACGTCTAACTGGGTAGCTCCCGGTGCTGTTACTCCCGGTACAATTGCAACCAGTACGACATGCCCTACCTGTAATCCACTTTTGGTTACTAAAACTAGTGATGTTAATACTTGTGGTACGCTACGATTTGCTATTAATCATGCTAATAATAACACAGGAGCAGATACAATTCGGTTCTCCAATTCTATTATTGGTGAAACAATTCTTTTAACGGATGTTTTACCTGTATTAACGGATGATCGTACATTTATAAATGGATTAGTCAATACAGATACACTACCTGATATTAATATTGATGGTTCAGGTCTAGTTTTATTGGCTTCGTCCCAGCTGGTAAATGGCTTGGAAGTACGTTCCAACGAAAATATTATTCAAGGTTTGGCTATATATAATATGCCAGTGGATATTTTATCAAGTTTTTCAAGTGGAGGAAGAGGTATATCTATTAATAACGCTACAAACAATACCATTCGTCATAACTATATTGGAACAACCACCAATCAAGATTTGGGAGTGGGGAATGGCGGACATGGTATCTCCTTAGAAAACGAAGCGGATTATACATTCATTCACTCTAATCTTTTTATTGGAAACGGAATAGGAAATTTAGCTGATGCTGCGCAAACTGCTCAAATAAGCATTGATGATTTAACTTGGAACTGTAATATTCATCACAACTTAATAGGTACAACTACGAATGGTACTGTAAATACGATACCTGATAATGCTGTTGGAATAAGTATAAACCAAAATTCAAGTGAAAATTTAATTGCTCATAATGTTATACTAAATCAATATAGTGGAGTCATGATATTAAGCTCCATTGACAATATGATTATTAATAATATTATAGGCTCAAATTTAACCCATGGTTTAATAATAGATGGAGCTACTGCTTTTGGTAATGAAGTTTATGGTAACTATCTAGGTACAGATAACTCATTTAATGATCTCGGTAACGGAGAATCTGGAGTTGTTATACGAAATAATGCAAACTCAAATACGATAGGTAATTATGATGCCATCAACTTGTCGCAGGTAAACCATATTCATTACAATCAGCAACACGGTATTTTAATTGAAAACGTAAATCAAATTAATAACATTGATTTCAACTTCATTGGTACGGATTTGTCAGATGTAAACAGAGCTAATGGAGGGGATGGGATTCATATTAATAATGGGGTGTCTCAAAATATGCTTTACAACTTAATAGGGTTTAATGGTGGATCAGGAATAGCTTATAGCAACAATTCTAATCGAAATGTTCATTACCGAAACTATTTTCATAGAAATCTAGGAGGAGGTGTTTTGTTTGAAGACAACACTGTACAGTCTTTGATACCAAAACCAGTAATTAATAGTTTTGATGCTTTAACAGGTATTGTGACAATAGAAGCTAGCGATATATCTATTGATACAGTAATTGTTTATGCCGATTTCAATACCCAAGGTTATATACCATTAGGTCGTGCAACGCGTACAATAGGGAACTTTTTTGAATATCAATTAACAGTTCAAGATTCAGTTGATATAATAAACTATGGTTTAGATAGCTTAACCGCTATTCAAGGAGAAGGTACGTTCTATGGACTCAGTTCATCTGAATTCTCAGAGCCTGTTTCGCTTGTGTCATGTGACCCACTTATCGTAACTAAAACCACAGATGATGGCTCTTGCGGAACCTTACGAGGAGCGGTTGAATATCTAGAAGCTAATGGATTAGAAGATACCATAAGATTTAGTTTGCCTGCAAGTGCTACAGTTTTATTGGATAATGGCATCGAAATTAATCAGGACAATATTGTTATCGATGCTGAGCTTAATAATATAACCATATCAACTGCTCCAGGATTTATTCCTATCACAACTACAGCACAAACTGTTGTTGGAATAGATGGGGATAATATAACGTTCAACAATATTAACATAGAAGATGCAAGTGGGAATACTCAGGTTTTAGTTTTTGTGAGTGGAGATAATTTCACCATAAATAATGGTGAAATAAGTGGTGCTTCATCAGGAATTGAGACTATTGGTGGAAATAAGACAATGACTATCAATAAAACGTATTTTCATACCCTATTTAGTCCTTTATATTTTAGCGGGCAAAATTGGAACGTATCGATAGATGGAAGTCATTTTGGTTATGCTAAAGACGGCACATTGGGAAGTATAACAGGTGATGAAGCAGTGTATTTTGAATCGTCAGGTGGAACTTTGAATATTTCAAATTCATATTTTTCAAACATTGGAAATAACGGAATGACGATTCATAACGCAACTGATATTAAAATTACGGATAACGTTTTCGGTAGAACGAGTGATGGCACTATTTCAATCGTAGGTTTGCCAATTAATTTTGCTTCAGGCGTTACTGGCGCAACAGTGAGTAATAACTTAATTATCGATAACTTTTTTGGTGCAATAACAGTTTTTGACAATTCTACAGTGACTATAGAAAATAATAAAATAGTAGGTGGTGCACTTGGCGTTGCCATGGGTGGAATTGATGAACTAGATATCACAACTTCTAAAATGGATTTATCTGGAAACTCCATTTCTGGTATTAGCCCTAAAAAACCAATTCAACAAAGTTCAAATGCGAATTATTTTCCAACTATTCTTACTGTAAACACTGTAACAGGTGTAGTTACAGGAACACTTAACTTATCTACCCCATTACCTGGTTTTAGAATAGAATTGTTCGCGACAGCTACCAATCAAGCAGACACAAGCATCATTGTTTCACCAGGTCAAAATCCTGCGTGGTCAGTTACAGTGCCAAACCTGTTATCGTATGGTTTGGATTCATTAACGGCTACTGCTACTTTTAATAATAACACCTCAGAATTATCAAAACCATTTGCCATCTTTCCTTGCCAACACACCGCTGATGCAGGTAATGATACTACTTTATGTAATCCTACAAGCATTCAATTAGATGGTGGTGTAATAGCTCCAGCAACTTCTGGAACTTGGACTGCTGGCGATGGAATTTTCTCAAACCCTAATGATTCACTAGCTACCTATACATTTGACTCTGCTGATTTTAATAATGATTCATTGTTGTTTGTCTTTACACCTACAGGTTTGGGCGGGTGTAAGGTAAATCCAGATACCATGGTTGTCTATTTTGCTCAGCCACCTGTTTTTGATTTAGGTTTAGATACTTTAAGGCTTTGTGGAGATGATACATTGGTACAATATACGGTGGTTGCACCAACAACAATCAGTTGGACTAATACTAGCGGTGTTGTACTAAGTACTCAAGATACATTGGATATAAGTTTTGACAATGGCCCCCAATGGTATTTCGCAACGATAACGAATACAACATGTAGTGCTGTTGATTCATTTTACTTCGAAAGTGCTGAGGCTTTAGAAGATGGAATTTCCTTTGATGCTGGAAATGATATAGCCAATGGAACGGTAACTTTACGAACTGATTTTGGCTTGAATACTTCGATTGAGTGGTATGAGGTAAATCAAGGAATGATTCCGGAAACAAATGAAACATTAATTACAAACCTCTATGGAGCAGGTTTATATTATTTTGTTCGTTCAAGCATAACTGGTACTTGCTCTGTAGTTTCAGATACTCTAGAAGTAACAGATAGCAATAACCCTTGCCGCGAACAAGACACCACATTCACCATTGCTGATACATCCATTTGTTTGGGTGATAATATAGTAATTACCTCAAACGATAATTTGCCAATTATATGGGAATGGTTTGATGGTAGTAATTGGATAACCCAAGGAACAACTAACCCTTACATACTTACAACATTAACTGCTGGATTCTATGAGTTCCGAGCAATACTAGACACAGCAAGTTGTGCCGATACGGTGTTAGTACAACAAAAATTTGAAATTAAATCGGCCGGTTCAACCACACTTACTAGTAATCAAACAGTTTTGCCAGCTACCTTAACGACTGATGCCGATGCCACGGAGTATAGTTGGTATCGTGGTATTACACCTGTAGCCACGACAATCATAAACGAATTAGATGTTACAAGCTCTGGAAATTATCGTGTAAGAAAAGATACGGCTTTCTGTGATGTGGCTTCGGAGTTCGTAAAGCTATGCGCAGATACCACGATACAATTTGCACGTGACAGCATAACAATATGTGCAGCATCTGCAGAAGATGTGGAATTAACTGGAGCTTTCGCACGAGTTACGTGGTACGTCAATGGTAGTGAACAAACGCTTTCAGATACAGCAGCTACCACATTGCCAATTAATAAGACATCCGAAGTGTATGCCACAGTACGTGTACTGAACGGTTGCGTGTATACCACCGATACTGTTCAGGTCACAGCAGTTGATGTTAATGGAATTAGCACAACCATTACAGGTGATACAGTTATTATCGATGGAGTTCCTGTTACACTTACCACAGTACAAGAGCCTGAAGTTCAAAGCATAGTTTGGAACGATAATTCAACAGCCTTTGAATTAACAACAAACACTCCTGGCAATTATTCATTTATAAAATATGTAAACGGATGTGAAGTGATTTCTGATACGGTCACAGTCATCGATTCAAATACTACTATTAGTACACTCATTCCAGGAACCATTGCCACTGATGAAACAACGATATGTACTAATAGCACTGCTTCATTTACAAGTAGTGCCGATGCAAGCGGAGGAACACCTCCTTTAACTTACTCATGGGAGCAATCAATAAATGGTACGAATTGGTCAAGTGTTGGAGCATCTAACAGCCCAGCCTACACATCAGGAGCATTAACGGCATCCACTTATTTCCGAAGAGCAGTAACCGATGGTGTAGATACAGTTTTCACGAATAGCATTTTAGTAACAGTGAGTCCAACAGCAGGCCCAACTATTTCAGGCCCGATAGATTTATGCGCAAACAATACTACAGAGCTTACCGCATCAGGAAACGCAACAGATACCTACCAATGGTACATTGATGGTCGAAAAGCAATTGGAGAAACTAAACAAAGTATTACCGCTTTCATCGAGGGAGATTATACCGTTGAGAATCTAAGCGCTAGTTGTGGTGGTCAATCCAATGCGTTAGACGTAGAATATGATGCCTCAGCAATAGATCCAATAGTTTCTCAGCCGGCTAGTGTGTTAACTACTCAAACAGGAAATGGATATACCTACCAATGGTATGTGTCATACGAAGGCAAAGTATTAGCAATAGTAGGAGCAACCAACTCAACCTACTTACCAATCTACTCCGGTACTTATTATTTAAGTATCAACACTGGTAAAGCAACATGTACACGAATATCAAGTGGATTTGCAGCAAATAGCTCATCTGGAATTGATATTGCCAGAGTAAGTTTAAACACTACTTCAACATCTATTTACATACCAGTAGCATCTGTTTCCTCTTCAATTCAAGTGATACCAAACCCGGCATTAGAAGATTTTGATGTTACTTATACATCAGGCACAACAGGTTCATTGTTATTATCCATCATCGATATGAATGGGGTAGAGGTAATGAGTGAAAGCCTATACAAAGACGGTTTCACCACAACTGTTCACGTGTATGATTTAAATAAGGAACTAAACGCAGGAATCTATTTAATTAAAATAGTAGACGGAGACGCTGTCAACTATGAAAAGGTAATGATGGAGTAATATTTAAAACACGTCATTCCTTTCTGCCCTTGACGTCATTCCGGAAAATGTGAGGTACGAGCATTTGTCTGGAATCTCTTAATCGTGAAAACGAAAAAATTAGAACAAAAATGACCAAAAACATAAAATACGGTTTTCTTTACCTCAGCTTAGTAGGCCTACTAGTTTACTTCACAAGCTGTAAGAAAACCGAAATAGAGCCAGAAGCAACCAACTTAATCATCAAAGTAAAAGATGATCAAGGACTAGATATCCCTGGTAATAATGTGCAAGTATATCTTTTTGATGATTCCACTAACTTTAGAAACGCCTGGCAAAATGGCATTTACGGTACGAATATAAACAATCAACTTTTAAACGGAAGTCAAGTCACTTTCACAGATTTAGACTCTGACAAAAACTATTGGATTTTAATCGAATACAATAAAAATGTTGGTGGTCAATCCATTCCATTAAATAACTACTTCACCCAAAACACCCTCAAAAACCTACTCGAAAACGGAACTACAACTAGTGTAATTATTACCCTGACACCTTTTGAACGAACCAATATCGGATTCTATTCTTTAGTCGGAGCAAATAGTGATGACTTGGAAATAGAAATTTTCTTTGACGGAAATTCGGTCGGTTCCATCATAAACCTCAGTGAGACAGCACCAACAAGTATCACAGATGCTAACGTTGTTCCTGTGCTATACCAATCCGATGCGGTGAAACATACCTACTATGCTGTGGGTAATAACGGTTGTGTGTGGCAGGGAGAAATCGATGTCACTAATGCAAAAAACAAACTTATATTGGTCCCTATTTCACAATGTGGCTTTGGACATGTCAACTTTTGGATGAATAATGCTACCTTTGGCTCGTGGGGTAATTTTACCGTTACTCTTAACGATAACGATGCTGTTGGAACTATTCCTGCAGGACGTGCAGCAGCACCAGGTAATTGTGACACAAATCCAGCTAACCTACTGCGAATAACAAGACCAGTAGGGACTTATGTCCTGAGTGTGAAATCCAATGATGTAGATGGATGTGTTTTGGTAAAAACAATAGAGATTAAAGAAGGCTGTAACAACACCCCCGTAGAGATACAGGGGTGTGATTGATAGCCACCGATATGAGTAAAGGTTGGGATAAACGAATATTAGTTAGCTTTTTCACAAAGTTAATACTCGTCATACTGTTAGTAATTATCAGTATCCAATCAAGCCACGCCCAATTTAGTGTAAATAATACCAGAAAAGGGGTGTATGGCGCGAAGAAAAAGTATATCGGACGACAGTCAGGAAAGAAAAATAAGTCCTATAAACCGACTACCAAGAAAGGAAAAGCAAAGGCTAAAATAAATAATAAACGCCTAAAGAAAAGAAAAGCGCAGCGTAAAAAGCGTGACAACTACGTGAAGCGAAAGCGAAAACACTCATTAAAAGGGAAATCGAAATCACTTTACGGAGGAAAACACGCTAAAAAGCGGAAAAAAAGAGGGAGTTATCCAAAGCGCAAATCGGACTTAGGCAGCAAAGTAAGTATGTCGGTGTTTAGCGGTGTGGTCGTTACTGGTCAGCAAGAACAACTTAACAGTGCAGGGCAAACTGAAAACCTATTTGCAAACTACCAACCTGCACCATCACTAGGCTTAGGGGGTGAATATAATTACACGCCAAATGTTTCCTTTGGAGCAAACATTCAAGTGTTGCCGCTGTCCAAAGAAAACCTAAAAGTTCGAGCAGTTTCACTAGCCGTTGAAGCAAAATATTATCTCGGGAACAAACGTGCTAAGTTCCGACCATACGGTTTGGTGGGGTTAACCTATTCCTTTGCAGGTGTCAACCAAAAAGGGTTTTATAATGTGCGATCATTGGAAAATGGTAAACTTCAGCCAACATATAGCGTGGAAACGGAAGACGATATTTTAGTAGAATCAATAGAGCGTGAAGAACCAGAAATTCAAACAGGTTTATTTTCCATGATAGGTTATAAAGCAGGTCTCGGTGCCGATTATCAGGTGAGTGCTAACTGGTCGATTTATGCTGAGCTAGATTACCACAGTAGCTTTGCAAAAAACCAAGCCGAGATTTTAGAATTTTTCCCAGCGCATCAGTCTAATTTGAATTTTATGACCTT
Source organism: uncultured Cytophagales bacterium (assembly GCA_963815495.1). Classification (GTDB taxonomy): domain Bacteria; phylum Bacteroidota; class Bacteroidia; order Cytophagales; family JAAEPT01; genus CAWFGW01. The sequence continues at coordinate 243,462 of CAWFGW010000007.1, read as the reverse complement.
TAAAGTTGGTGTGCGCATCAACTTGATGAAGTCGAAGTCGTTGTATTAGTATGTAAGTAGGAGAACCGTCATTTCGGAATTGTGTAGCGAAGTGAAACAATTGTTTCCATCCCAGTCAGATTCCGGACCAGCCTTGCCGGCAGGCAGGTGCAGTGTAGCGGAAGTCTGGAATCTCTCAATCGCTAAACAAAAATGCAATGACGTTTTAGAAATTTGTTATTTACAATTTAAATAAACACCTTAATCATAAATTCACTTTTCACTTTTATAGAAAACGATGAACCCAAAAGGAGGCTATATTTACATTGTCACAAACAAAAACAGAACAACCCTTTACACAGGAGTGACATCAAATATTTCAGCTCGCAGTTGGCAACACAAAAATGGCGAAGGCTCAGCGTTTTCCAGTAAGTACAACTGTACAGACCTAGTCTATTATGAAATTTTTCAAACAATAGAAGAAGCCATCGAAAGAGAAAAAGAACTCAAAAAATGGCGAAGGGAATGGAAAGAAAACTTGATAAATAAGCTTAACCCAGAATGGAAAGATTTATTCGAAGAGGTAAGGGAGTTTTTATGACACAAACCCAACCCATAACGTTATTCCTCTCTCTCACGTCATTCCGGAATTGTGCAACGAAGAGAAACAATATCTGGAATCTGTCCATCGTAAGCCAGCCCCCCCCAATGGAGCGCGTTTGCAACGCGTTCCCGTAGTTTTCGACCAAGAGATTCCGGACCTGCCTTGCCGGCAGGCAGGCATCTTCCGTTACACTACACAATTCCGGAATGACGGTAGGGTATGTAACGTCATTCCGTGCGTTTGTTGCGGAATCCCTATGGCGCAAGGTTAAGCGTAGCGGTCCTTGTGACCTACAATAGTACTGAAAACGAATGTTACCCGTCTCCGCCTCAGTTAGATTCCTCGTTCCCTACCTCGTGGCAAGGCGGGCGGAATGTCGGTAATTAACGCCATCTTTAAAAAACAACAATAACGTTTGTTTATAAAATAAAGACCAGCTACTTTAGCTACATTATTATTAAGTAAGTCAATGACCAGCGGAAATTTTGTTCGTGTATTTTTAGTCTCAATAGCACTTTTAGTTTTAAGCGAGCTTTCCTTTGCCCAAAATATGCCTCATCAAACCGTGAATTCTGGTGGTGGCACACTTTCAAATTCAGCAGGTTACTTGTCCGTTTCACTAGGTGGAGCTGTGGATGCTTCCTATCAAAATGCGTTAAATCAAGGTTTTCAATTAGGGAGTGATAATGAAATAGACTTGGCAGTTGCTATTGAAGTAATGACAGAAGTAGGTCAGGCGCCATTTACGGGAGTAGAATTTTTTAAAATCACCGTTTCCAATGTAAGCACTACAACGGCAACGAATGTCAATGTGACGATAAACCTCGAACTACCTAGTGGAGTGAGTTCAAACTTAAACTCACCAAACGTAGTTGTGCCACAAATTGCTGCAGGAGCAACTTTTGAGTTAATTATTACTATAGACGCAACATCAGGTGTTCAAGGGGAAATGAATAATGTCCACTTGGTAGCAGAAATAACAGCTGCCGATCAGGTGTTGGATAATACAGAAGATGATACACAAGAGGCCTATGCAAGTATTCTTAATTGCCTGACGACAGGAATTAGTATTGACTATACCCAATTGAGTGCTTGTGCAGGTGAAGCAATAAGTTTCACTGCCAATGAAACAACCTTTGATACTTATCAATGGTTTGTTGCAGGCGAGCTAATAGGTGCTAGTCGGACCATAACGTATGCTCCTTTGTCGTCTGAATCTGTTGAAGTTGTAGGAACAGTGGCAGCCTGTAGTGTTAGCGCATCAACATCAATTACAATTCCAGTATATGAATTTGATGTGGTTGGAGACAACCAAGTTTGCCCCAACAGCACCATAGAAGTATCCGTTGCTGCCAACCATACCGATGCTGGTGTATATAATTGGGTGTACACAGGCGAAGGTTCATTATTATCTACTCAGGGTGAAACCGTATCGGTACATTTTGGAACTGAAATCACCACCGCAGAAAAAGTGATTGTTCAATACACGTCTTCAACGGGTTGTACTGTTTCTAAAGAACATGTTTTTGAAACATCTAATTTTTGTCTTGAAAAACCCTATCACCAAACGGTTAATTCAGGTGGTACAACCTACACAAAGAGCTCAGCAATGGTAACCATAGCCATCGGAGGCGCAGTGAACGCTTATTTTCAACAAACAGATGCCAAGTTAAACCAAGGCTTTTTACAAACAGAGAACAAACCATGCAATCAATCAACGGATTTAGAATCAATTGTTTATAATGATAATTCAGTAAAATTGAACTGGAGTAATACTTCTGATTTACTGCCCAACACGATAAAGTATAAAAGTGTAAATGAATCTGTTTGGCTTGAAATTAATTCATCAAATCAAGAGCTATTAATTTTAGGAGCTGACCTCAATACTGGTACTCAATATGAATGGAAGGTGTTAACTTATTGCACTGAATATCAAACAATAGAATCAGCGACAGCTACTTTCAACACTAGGAATACTTCGGTTTGTGGAGCACCCTATAATCTTTCAGCAACTAGTATAACAGAAACATCAGCTTATTTATCATGGTCTGGGAGCCCAGGGAAAACCTATCGTATACGCTATAAAAAGGCAGTTGGAATCGATCAATGGAATTATCTGAGAGTATCTGGAGCAACTACCATCAAAATTTCAAACCTAATTTCAGCTACTTACTATCGATGGCAAATCGTTACTGTTTGTGATGACGGAGCATATATTCCGACTAGTTTTACTACATTAAACCATGTGTTTGTTACAAATGGTGATATTTGTGAAACACCTATAAACAGGAGAGAAGTTTTAACGAATGATAATACTGCCACATTGAGGTGGAATAGTGTTGACGGTGCTATAAGGTATAATATTCGCTATTCAGAAACGGCTCATACGAATTGGAAATATGTTGAAACCACAGATATCGAATTTGAATTACCATCATTATTACCTTCAACATCATACAAATGGGCTATTATGGCATATTGTGAGGTGAATTCTGGCTATCGTTCTAATAATGAGTTTTTTATAACCAATTCGCTTCCGAGCACACGTGTTGGCAATTATGAAACTAAACGTATCAGTATTTCACCCAACCCATTTCAGGAGTATATCACGATAAACAATACACGAGACTCAGACCAACACCTCAGCATTCAATTAATAGACTTAAACGGAGTTACCCAATACACAGAAACAATACAAGGAGCAGGTCAGGTGACCGTACCTACTGATTTGTCTTCAGGTGTTTATTACTTAAGAATAACAGACGACCAAGGGCTGTCTGAATTTCATAAAATTGTGAAACAATAATAGTCTAGAAACGTCATTCCGGAATTTCGTAACGCAGTGAAGAAATGTCCGGAATCTGTAAATATTGAAAACGAAATAAAAACTCGAAACCGCCCGCCTTGCCGCGAGGCAGGAGCGTAGTGAAGAATCTTTAAATAATAAAAACGAAATTAAAATTTTAACCGTCATCCTGAGTGCAACGAAGGATCTCCCAATCATAAAAACGAACATAACATTACCAAACAATACCACCACCATGAAAAAAATCCCCATCCTTCTCCTAGCTTATTTAACCGCTGTTCTCTCCTTCGCTCAAGTAACCGAAGGAATCAATTACCAAGCGGTGGCTCGCAACGCCAACAACGACTTAGTAGCCAACCAAGCCATCGGTTTGCGGTTATCCATTACCACCGGTTCAGTAAATGGAACAGTAGTCTATACAGAAACCCATACCGTAACTTCCGATGCGAATGGCATCATCAACTTAGTAGTAGGCAAAGGAACAAGCAGCAACGACTTTAACGCCATTAACTGGGGCGCAAGCAGCACCTTCTTACGCACCGAAATGGACTTAGCCGGTGGAACCAACTACGTAGTAATGGGAACCATGCAATTTGCGACAGTGCCTTATGCAGAATATGCAAAAAGTGCAGGTAGCGTTAATGTTTCGTTAACAAATGTATTAACCCAAGGAAACGATGCTGGTGCTGTTCAAATTAAAAATTTAGCTGATCCTACTGAGGCGAAAGACGCAGTAACAAAAGGATATGTAGATGCTTTGATTGCGCGAATTGAGGCCTTGGAGAATGGGGGAGGAACTGTAACGGATCCATGGCCAGTTGGTACGGTTCATTGTGGAGAACCAACTGAAATAGTGGATGTTACCAACCCAATTACAGGAAAAACATGGATGGATAGAAACCTTGGTGCTACACAGGTAGCCACAAGCAGCACCGATGCAGCTTCTTATGGAGATTTATACCAATGGGGACGCGGTGCAGATGGGCATCAGTGTCGCACATCATCAACTACTAGTACATTAAGCACTACGGATCAGCCAGGGCATGGTAACTTTATAACTGTAAACTCAGGGAATTACGATTGGCGCAGTACACAAAACTTAAATCTTTGGGAAGGCGTAAATGGGGTAAACAACCCTTGCCCAAGTGGGTATCGTTTACCTACAGAAGAAGAATTAAACGCAGAACGCACAAGTTGGAGCAGCAACAACGGAGTAGGTGCTTTTGCCTCTCTGCTTAAATTGCCCATGGCGGGCCGCCGCCTCGACAGCAATGGTTCGCTCAGCAATGTCGGTACCTTCGGCCTCTATTGGAGCAGTTCGGTTAGCAGCACTAGTTCGCGCCACCTCTTCTTCATTAGCAGCAATGCCGGCATGGGCACCAGCCTCCGAGCGGTCGGGGTCTCTGTTCGTTGCCTTAAGGAATGATACTTTGATTAGCGAAGCGATTTGTCCCCTCAACTGGCTTAAGCTTTACGAAGTGAGCTTAAGTCTTTTAATACGAGAGAAGCTTGTAGCTTCGGTTATTGGAAAGTAGTAAGAAAGGGAATGTTTGAAGAAAGCATTCCTTTTTGTTTTAATCCATTCTGGTTGTCGATAGGGAGATTCCGGACATTTCTTCACTTCGTTGCGAAATTCCGGAATGACGTTACAAGATTAATATACCACGTCATTCCGGAAAATACGAGGAACGAGTGTTTGTCCGGAATCCCCTATGGCGCAAGGTTAAGCGTAGCGGTTCTTGTAATCTACAATAGTACTGAAAACGAATGTTACCCGTCTCTTCCTCAATTAGATTCCTCCTTTGTCCTGCCTGTTGGCAAGGCTAGCAGAATAACAATAATGGAAACGGAATGACAGTATTGAAAAGGAATGTCGATATTTGTAACGAGACAGGGTCGAATGAAATAATTAGCCGATTATGATTAAATATGCTGGCAACAACCCTGTTTAATTAGCACGTGATGAAAAAAATACTATCAATACTATTAATAAGTCTATTTTGCACTACTTTTTTAAGTGCACAAAACATCATCGGCAATTTATCGCAACTCGCCAACCAGCCCATTAAACTTGAAGGTTTCAACGGTCTCACAACCTACCCAATTTCATCATCAACCATTGATGATAAAGGCAATTTTAAACTCACCTATTCTAAAGCCGATTATGGAGTCGGTTACCTAATGTCGGCTGATGAAAAACCATTGTTTGTAATTTTAAGTGGCGAGGATATTGAATTAGTTGGAGCGTCTTTGAGTAATATAGCATCCATAAAAATCGCCAAAGGACAAGAAAATATATGGTTTGAGCAATACGCCAGAGAGCATCCTCGAAGGGAACAAGCGTTGAGTGCTTGGGTGTACCTAGAGAAAATTTATAAATTAGACACTTTATTTACAGTTCAAAAAACACCCAACAAAGCCATTCAATCAGAAAAACAACGTATAAAAGATGAAGATGAATCATTTTTAAATCAGCTACCTAACGACAGCTACATTAGTTGGTTTTTGCCTACACGTAAGTTAGTAAGTTCCGTATCCGTTGTTGCACAATACCGCCCAGAAGAAATGCCGGCAACGATAGCCGCCTTTAGAGCGATAGATTACACAGATCAGCGATTGTACAAAAGCGGTTTATTTAAAGATGCCATAGATAACCACTTTTGGTTATTAGAAAATAGCGGTCGTTCCTTAGATTCTGTGTTTATTGAAATGAAAATTTCCATTGATGCCATGATGGAACGTCTCACAAAAGACGAGAAAAAACTCAACGAAGTTACCGATTACCTGTTCGATTTATTGGAGCGCCATAGTTTGTTTAAGGCTTCAGAGTATTTAGCATTAAAAGTATTAAATGAAACAAGCTGCACCATAAACAGCGACCTTGCAAATCAGCTAGAAAGTTACCGAGCCATGAAAAAGGGAAATATAGCACCTGACATACTTTTCAGTGGCGATAATTTTGCTCCAGGATACGGACAAAATAAAGCTCCCAATAAACTCTCTGACCTAAAGAATAAATACATGGTTGTTGTTTTTGGGGCTAGTTGGTGTCAGAAATGTACAGAAGAGCTTCCTGAAATCGCCAACCAGTATTCAAAATGGAATGCACAAGGTGTTGAAGTAGTCTATATATCGCTCGATGAAAGCAAAGAGTTATTTGAGAATTTCACATCTGAATTTCCTTTTATTTCCAGTTGCGATTATCAAAAATGGAATAGCACACCCGTAAAAGATTACTATGTTTTCGGCACACCAACCATGTATTTATTAAATGAAAAACGAGAGATTTTATTAAGACCCAACTCAGTAAAGCAAATGGATGCATGGGTAGATTGGTATTTAGTACAAGGGAATAAATAGTCTAGCACGTCATTCATCTCTCACACGTCATTCCGGAATTGTGCAACGAAGTGAAACATGCCAGCCTGCTGGCAAGGCAGGTCCGGAATCTGCCCATCGTAAGCCAGAACCTCGTCTCCGCCTCAGTTAGATTCTGCATAAATGCTCGTTTCTCACATTTTACGGAATGACGGTAATGGAATGGAGCTTGTCCGGAATCTACCAATCGTAAGTCTAAGGTTCGCTTCTATTAAAATTAACTATCACGCAAGTGTTGCCTTAGTTGCACCATAACCAAACTTTTGTTTATCAGCATCTTGATAAAACTTCACATGCGGGTGTTTGCTGAGTACTTTACTGATTTCGTATTTCAACTTACCAGCACCAACACCATGAATAAACGTGATTTCATCACAGTTGTCAGCAATGGCAGAGTCTAGTGCTTTTTCAAATAATTCAAGCTGGATAGGGAGAATCTCTTCGGGTTTTAAAAACTCAAAGTCTTCGCGTAGGTTTTCGATGTGTAAATCTACCTCTTTAATAGGTGAGTAAGGGTTTTTGGTAATAGTAGGTTCCTCTTTCTTCTCGTTTAGCTGTTCGGTGAGTTTACCTGCATCCACCTTTGTGCTGGTGTCTAATAGGTTAAACACATAAGCGGGGTTGTTTCGCAAGGGACTACTTATTTTGTTTTTAAAGAAGTTTTTTGCCTTGGCAGTAAATAGTTTTTTGATGAAGGTAGGTTCCGCACCACTTTTCGGGTCAATTTGAATGAGGTGAAAAGCAATTGATGGCCATGAGTCAAATTCACCCTATGGCGCAAGGTTAAGCGTAGCGGTCCTTGTGACCTACAATAGTACTGAAACCCCTGCTGGCGCGCATTTGAGTGCAACGGTAATGCGTGACTAACCCCCTCTGGCTTAAGTTTAGCTATTTCAGCGTAACTTAAGTCTACAGATGTTGTAGCAGTTTGTAACTGCGTTTAATACACACCCTATGGCGCAAGGTTAAGCGTAGCGGTCCTTGTGACCTTAATAGTACTGAAAACGAATGTTACCCGTCTCCACCTCAGTTAGATTCCTCGTCCCCTGCCTGCAGGCAAGGCGGGCTCGGAATGATGACAGTGATGGAAAGGAATGACAATTCAAATCCTATTTGTCATTCTGACGAAGGAAGAATCCACCAATCGTAAGTCTAAAATCCGTCTCCGCCTCAGTTGGATCCTCGTTCCCTGCCTGCCGGCAAGGCAGGCTAGGAATGACAGTATTTAAAACGAATGACACTACTGAAAAGGAATGACAATATTCTGGAATCCACCCATCGCAAAACACCAATATTATTTCCATCCCGAGAGCTCCTAAAATCCGCAAATGACAGTTCTATAAACACAAAACCCCACTTATCATCCACGATAAGTGGGGTTCTTTTTTATCCAGCTTTAAATTATCGATGACAGTGAATATTATACACCAGCATCTAAAATTTTAGTACTATATGCATTTGAATCTTCATGGTCACCTTTTTTATGTAGTTCTTTTAATTCAGTGATAGTTTCTTCAATTTCTTTCATATGTCGAGAAATGATTGCTATCATATCCTCTGTTAAGCCTGTCTCATCCAACGTATCGCGGTATTCATCGAGTAACTCTTCATCTGTTTCAATACATTCTTCAATTACTTTTTGTTGTTTGTAATCACTCCCCTCTCTGGCTTAAGTTTAGCTTTTTCAGCGTAACTTAAGTCTACTGATGTACTAGCAGTTTGTAACTGCATTTAGTAAGACGATGGAGCGCGTTTGCAACGCGTTCCTGTTGACTAATAGTTGAGAGACAGATGGTTGTCTTTGGCTCAGTTAGATTCCTCTCCGCGATAGCCATCGGGATTGGAAAGAATAACCACAGATCCATTGGGATTGAAATGACAAGTACAGAGAAGAAGCTCAAGACTACTTAAGCTTTCCTCGGAGGTAAATCCTCTCGTTTAAATAAGTTTCCTAATTGACTTAAGAAAGTTAATTTACCGCCATAAGTTTCTTGCAACAATTCAGCTGTAAATACCTTTTCAATAGGACCTGAAGCAATAAGGCGTTGGTTGAGCAAAACAATCCAATCAAAATAATGTTGAGCAGACTGTAAGTCATGGTGGACTACTAAAACAGTTTTTCCCGCGTCACGCATTTTTTGAAGTAGCGTAATGATGGCTTGTTCTGTTGCTACATCTACGCCAGCAAATGGTTCATCCATAAAGTAGATATCCGCATTTTGTGCTAGTGCACGCGCTAAAAACACACGTTGCTGTTGTCCGCCAGATAGCTGCGCAATTTGTCGGTTGGCATATTCAGCCATACCTACATCATTGAGACATTCGATTGCTGCTTCTTTATCCGCCTTCTGAGGCCGTTTAAAAAGTCCTAGTTTACCGTATCGCCCCATCATCACAATATCCAACACCGAAGCAGGAAAATCCCAATCCACCGATTCACGTTGGGGCACATAACTCACCTTTAAGCGCACATCAGCTAAGTCCTGATTCAGTATTTTAACATAACCACTGGAGGTTTCGATTAAGCCCATAATGGACTTCACCAAAGTTGATTTACCAGCACCATTGGGTCCAATAATTCCTCCTAAAGTTCCTTCGGGAATGCTGAAGTCAATCGCCCATAAGACGGGTTTGTTTTGATAGCTCACCGTTAAGTCATGAACTTCAATGGCAGGATTTTCTACTTGAATTATCATTTTAATGAGTTAACGATGACAGATACATTATGTGTGACCATACCGATATAGTTACCTTCAGGGGTCTGTGGAGCACCCATAGCGTCTGAGTACAGTGTGCCACCAATCACGAGTTGATGTCCTTGTGCTTTACATGATTCAACAATCACGTCAATTTGTTTCTTGGGCACGGACGACTCCACAAAAATTGCTTTGATTTTTCTTTCAATAATGAGGTTGATGAGGTTGTTGACATCCCGTAGTCCGGCTTGCGCCACCGTGGAGATGCCTTGAATGCCTTTTACTTCAATGCCATACGCATCGCCAAAATAACCAAAAGCATCATGCGCGGTGATAAGGAGGCGTTGGCCTTCTGGGATAGTATTGATAGACGCTAAGGTTGCCTGATGTAAGCTATCGAGTTGTTGGAAATAGCCATTGCCAGTTGTGGAAATAGTTATAGTTGGTTGTGTCTTTTTAAGCCACTCATTTAGGTTTTTAACACCTAATGACCACAAGTCAATGTCAAACCAAATATGAGGGTCTACTGCGTCCTGTTCGCTTGCCTTGCGTAATCGATCTTTGGGTAAACCTGTTGAGATGGCGTACACCGATTTAATTCGCGATAATTTCTCGAATATGTCGGTCATCTTCCCTTCTAGATGTAATCCGTTATAAATAATGATGTCTGCTTCTTGTAAGAGTTTTAAATCCCCTTGAGCGGCTTTGTACAAGTGCGGATCCACACCAGGTCCCATTAAGGCAGTGACTTCTGCTTGCGTGCCTACCAAGTTTTCTACCGCATCAGCAATCATTCCTGTGGTGGTCACAATTTTTAATTTACCAGACCTGGGTTTGTTATCTGAACAAGAACAAAATACAAGTAGGGTAGATATTAGGCAAATTTTAATGAGTGGATACATAGATGTTTTTGGCTACCTCTTTTGAAATGATTTGTTTGTTGTTTTCAAGTTGAATTTCTAAGCTTTGGTCGTAGGCGATTTGTTCAAGCACAAAAAGTTCGGAACCTAAGGAGATACCAATTTTATTAAGGTATTGCAAAAAGGACGCAGAAGAATCTTTCACACCGACTACCACCGCTTTGTTGTCCGGTTCCAGATCAGTAACAGTCAGTTGATAATGTTTACTGATTTCTCCTTCTGCAGTAGGGATGGGGTCACCATGTGGGTCGTTCTTTGGGTAACCCAAAAACTTGTCGAGTTTGTTGGTTAGCGTGGTCGACTGAATGTGCTCCAGCTGTTCAGCGATATCATGTACTTCATCCCATGCGAAATTGAGTTTGTCCACTAAAAAGACTTCCCATAAGCGGTGTTTTCGAATGATTTTTAAGGCGTCTTTTAAGCCTTCTTTGGTAAGGTAAACCCCTTTATATTTCTCGTAGTTAATGAGGTCTTTGCTCGACAGCTTTTTTAGCATATCGCTTACGGAAGCTGGCTTTGTTTTTAGCGCTTCTGATAATGCATTTGTAGTAGCACTTTGCTCTTTTCCATTTGTTAAATGGTAGATAGCTTTAATGTAATTTTCTTCTGTTTGACTAAGCATCAAAGTAAAGATAAGGAAAAGTTTAGGTAACTCTAAAAAATGAATTAGTCTAATCGTAAAATGGTGAATAATTTTTTCTCTTCACTCTCCCAGTAGATATCTTGGGAGTAATTGTTTTTGTAAAAAAGGTGTGATGTGATTTTTTCTAAAACATTAGTTGTGTTTTCAATATCTGTGTTAATTTCCAAGATGGCTGATGAAACTAATTTTTGGTTTGACCATGTGTTGGTTGTTAGGTTAATGATGGGGAGTTGGTAATGTAAATACTCATATAGTTTTGTGGGGAAGCAGTTGTTTGTGCTTGGGTTGTTTTTGTAACAAATAATCCCAAAATCAGCTACTTGAATTTGATCTAAAATTTGCTGATGATTGACGCGTTCATCGCCACCTATGAGCTCGATGAAATTATGATTTTTGATTATGTCTTTTACAACGCTTAATGTTTTTTCGTTAGCACAATAACCTATGATAGTAAGTTTTATTTCAGGGTTGATTATTTGTAATGATTTTATGAATTTAATGATATCAAAAATACCGTAATGTTCAGCGATAGTCCCCGAGTAAAGAAAATGGTTTTTTGTACTACTTTTGTACCGCTCAATTGGGAGGAGGGTTGGAGCAAATTTATTGAGTATAAGAGTAGCTTTATTTTGTATAAACGGCATCTCAGAAAGGTAACCGGTTTCCGCTGAAAAGTAGTTGTTGACAAAGGGGTGGAGTAGGCGCTCTTTCAGTCGTACAGCGTGAGCTAAGACAAAACGCACTGCTATTGGGAAATTGGTGGTGTAACGTATGTTTTTAAAGTAATTTTCTTCTAAATTATAGTAATATTCCGCACCAAATAATATTTTGTATAATGAGTTAAACAATTGTAATTCAAAAGTGTTACATATTATTATATCAGGTTTTACTTTAAATAATAAAATTGCATATTTCCAATAGGGTAAAAAGCGACTTATAGACAATCTTTTAAACTGAAAAAGGGGGTGAAAGGTAATGTTTTGGTCGGATGGTAGGTCGGAATGGAAGCCACAAATGTGTACTTCAAGTGTTTCTTTCTTCGCAAGTGATTGACCAATTTTTTCATAGAGTCGCGTGTCGTTGATCGGTTTTAAAACCGAAGAAATGAGCACTTTTTTTTTGACTTTTTTCACGCGAGAAATATGGGGCTTTTTTGCAAGATACTATAAACCTTTTAAGGGCACTAATTTAACTTTTATATAGAGACTTTGATAGGGGTTTTAATACCTGTAAAAATCAGATTAAACGATTATTAAAAAGTCTATCATGTCGCTTCAAAAATAAAGTTGTATTTTAGAATCTTAAAGTCAAATGTTCATTAGAAAAAGAGAAAAATGAAAGAGGTAATTGAGAAGATTTGGGAGGATAGAAGTTTGTTAGAAAAGCCAGAATCTCAACAAACAATTAGAGAAGTAATTGAACTTTTAGATAAAGGAAAATTAAGAACTGCTGAACCAAAAAGTGATGGTACTTGGCAGGTAAATGATTGGGTGAAGAAAGCAGTAATTTTATATTTTCCTATTAATAAAATGGAGACCATTGAAGTGGGGCCGTTTGAGTTTCATGACAAGATTGCCTTGAAAAAAGATTACGCAGCACAAGGTGTTAGAGTGGTGCCTCACGCGGTTGCAAGGTATGGAGCACACATCGAAAGTGGTGCGGTTTTAATGCCAAGTTATGTAAACATTGGCGCCTATGTTTCGAGTGGAACGATGGTCGATACTTGGGCTACTGTTGGAAGTTGTGCTCAAATTGGAAAAGATGTTCACCTAAGTGGAGGTGTTGGAATTGGTGGGGTTTTAGAACCGGTACAAGCAGCTCCAGTGATTATTGAGGACGGTGCGTTTATCGGCTCCAGATGCATCGTTGTGGAAGGTGTTCGTGTCTGTAAAGAAGCCGTTTTAGGAGCTGGTGTAACACTCACAATGAGTTCAAAAATTATCGATGTAACAGGACCAGAACCAGTCATTCATATGGGGGTAGTTCCTGAACGTGCAGTGGTCATTCCAGGATCGTATGAAAAAGAGTTTCCGTCCGGGAAATACAATGTGCCTTGTGCCTTAATAATTGGTAAAAGAAAGGAGTCTACAGACAAGAAAACTTCGTTGAATGAGGCTTTAAGAGAGAACAATGTTGCTGTTTAATCTTTTTGTATAACTAATAATCAAAAAAAGACCACCCCTCATCAGGGGTGGTCTTTTTGTTTATCTAGAATTTTAGAGATTTATTTTTTATTATTTTTCCTAATCTTAAAGTTCAGTGCTTCAATTCCGAGCGAAAAGGCAATAGCGAAATAAAGATACCCTTTAGGAATAGCTCCAACTTCTTGATGAAACACCTCAGCATGTGCTAAATGTGCTCCTTCGGTCACCAACATAAAGCCAATTAGAATTAAGAATGACAACGCCAACATCTGAATCGTAGGATGTTTGTTTACAAACTTACTTACGGGTTGTGCAAACAACATCATAATTAATACTGAAATCACCACAGCAATTACCATAATAGTTAACGCACCATCGATGCCATTGGTCATACCTACAGCGGTTAGAACAGAATCAAATGAGAAGACAATATCTATTAATATAATTTGAATGATGACGCTGATAAATGAACTTGAAGCTTTTTTTATAGTGTTTTCTTCAGTAGCTCCTTCCACTTTATGGTGTATTTCGCTGGTACTTTTGTAAAGCAGAAAAATCCCTCCTAGTAGAAGAATTAAACTTTGCCCCGTTATATCTGCTTTAAGGTAATCGAGGTCAAAGCTGAAAAATGGATCTTTCATGGCAATGAGATAAGATACACCCAATAACAAAATAATTCGCATCACCATAGCAAGCAATAACCCTAGATTGGTAGCTTTTTTTTGTGATTCCTGTGGTAGTTTGGATGTGGTAATTGAAATAAAGATGATGTTGTCAATACCTAGCACTATTTCTAGAAAAATTAGCGTTAAAAGCGCTACCCAAGTGTTAAAGTCCGCAAAGATATCCATAATTCAATTGATTGTTGTTTTGGCAAAATTAAGTTTTTTGATTGGGGTTAGAAATAATTTTAACAAATCATTTATTGCTTTTACATTCCTTATGGGCTTAGTTAATACATAGTATTTGGATTGGCGGAGTGCTTTGGGATTTGTTGAACCGTATCCCAATGTTCACATATTTTACCTTTTTCATCAAATCGAAAGAAGTCCATGGTGATATACTGATCATTGTCTGGCCATATCTGATGGGTGTGTAATGCGACTAAATCACCTTCAGCCACACAGCGTACAAACTCGATGGATTTATCAGCATATTCGTGCTGCATGCGTTCAAAGTAATTGATAAACCCTTGTTTGCCGTCCGCAACTTCGGGGTTATGTTGAATGTATTCGTTTCCAACATACTGTGCTATCGCAGCTGAAGGATTTCCTTCATAAGCTGTTCTGTAAAATGCAATGGCGTTGCGTTTGTTTTCTTCGAGGTTCATGAGCTGGCTCAGTTTTGTTATTTATAATTCATTGAACGCAACCGTTTTTCTTGTAATATAGTTTCGGTATATCACATAACTGTAAGTTTACCTATTAGGTGAAAAGTATTGTTATTTTGATTTTGAAGATATTTTTATTTCACTGAAAATTGCTTCTTTAGATTTAGAATTTAAGTCGATAAGTTGATTAGTACCTTAGCCTATAAGTTGTCTCTTTTTAATCTAAAGTTACTTCTGCATTAGGTTTCCCCAAATTACCAGCTTTCTTTTTAAGTAAATAATCTGCTAAATCCTTTTTAACTTCACCCGACATAATATATAAGCCAGTCATGTTGGGTACGGACATTGCCAGTATCATCATATCAGAAAAATCCAGCACGGCACCTAAACTTACAGAAGCCCCAATAACCACAAAAATTAAGAACATTATTTTATAAGCTAATTCCGATTGGTTGGTTTTGCCGAAGAGATAGGTCCAACCCCGCATTCCATAGTACGACCAAGAAATCATGGTAGAAAAAGCAAATAAGAATACTGCTATTGCTAATATATAAGGGAACCATGAAATTACTGATCCAAAGGCTTTGGCAGTTAGTTTCACACCAGTAACCCCGGGCACTTCATGCATGCCAGTAAAAATAAGCACCAAAGCGGTAAGCGTACACACAACCACGGTGTCTATATAAGGCTCCATCAGTCCGACAAAGCCTTCTGAGGGAGCATCATGGGTTTTAGTTGCACTGTGGGCTATGGCAGCAGAGCCGACTCCTGCTTCATTAGAAAAGGCCGCTCGCTGGAATCCAATAATCAGCACACCAATAAATCCTCCTTTTAAGGCGCTGGAGTGTAAGGCACCATTGTAAATTGCAGAAAAGGCCGCACCAACATTTTCGATATTTATTCCAATGATAATAAGTGCAGCGACCACATAAACTAATGCCATAAGTGGCACCACCTTTTCAGTCACTTTGGCTATGCTTTCAATGCCGCCAATAATCACAATCCCAACCAAAACAGATAATGCAATTCCGAACCAAAAGCCAAGTCCTTCTAAAACAGGGAACTGAGAAGCCATAATCTCATACGATTGGTTAGACTGAAACATGTTACCTGCACCAAAGGAAGCACCGATACACAGCACCGCAAAAATACCAGCTAAAACTTTCCCTAATCCTTTGATTTTACGTTTTTCAAGTCCATAACGTAGGTAGTTCATTGGCCCACCGAAAATCTTACCATCTGGTGATATTTGGCGATACTTAACGCCTAGAGTACACTCTACAAATTTAGAGGACATGCCGAGTAGACCAGCTAAAATCATCCAAAAAGTTGCTCCAGCACCGCCAATTGAAATAGCTACAGCCACCCCAGCTATGTTACCTAAACCTACGGTTGCCGACACTGCAGTGGACAAAGCTTGAAAGTGTGTTACTTTTCCCGGTGCATTTGGGTCATTATATTTTCCTCTGGCTAAGTCGATAGCATGCTTAAACCCACGAATGTTGATGAAGCCCATTTTGACCGTAAAAAAAGCAGCGCCTACAATCAACCAAACCACAATAAAGGGAATGCTATTTTTGTGAATTTCTCCATTAGGATATAAAAGCGGCCTTTTTTCCTCAAATGAGATGCTAGCAAAGTATTGAGCGCCTTGTTCAATTAGGTCTTTAGTGTTGTAAGGACTGAAAATTACGTTACCCTCCTCGACATTGAAATTAACCTTGCCTGCAGTTGTTGCTTTAGCAGTGTCTACTACACCCTCAGCAAAAGAAACGATGGCAATTTCATCGCCTTTTTCCACCAAATCACCATTTTGAACAAGTTGCTTTTTTAAAATGAAGATACTATCTGTGGTAGCAGTCCAACGGGGTGTTTTAACCATTTCTTTATTGGTGTAGACCACGGGGTCGTACAAACCAATCGCTGCAAAAGGGTCCCAAAACAAAACTTTGCTCATAACCGTCACTAACGGACTGAATACGGCATTGAAATTTTCGGTGATAGACGATGCTTCAATAATAAAAGTTTGGTTAACTTGGAGGTTTTTAGAATCTGTAACTGTTACCATATATTCCACACCTTCAATCAAGCCAGAAGCATTTGCAGCAGTTAAAGGGGTGTTTGGGTTGGACCAAAGATAGTTGTAGGGTGGAAGGCCTCCTTTTGCCATAACCCTAACTTGACCATCGTTGATTGAGGTTGTGGGATTAACGATTTCAATTTCAACCGAAAGTGAATCTAACGACTGAATATCTTGTGCATAAGATCTGTTAGCGGAAAAGAGAATGAGTAGAGGTAAGAAAATTAATCTTAAAATTTTGTTCATAGATAACAGGATAGTTAAGTAAAAACTGGTTTTAATTTTGAATTTCAATAAGCTTGTTTGAGGTTGTAGACTATCTTTTTGAGTTCTTTTGTCAGAACATTTGATAGGAGGATAGTAAAGCGTTTAATAACGCTTTAGTTGATTAAATGTAAGAATAAATTTATGGACTTTCCATTATGATAGGTGCTACTTGATAAAAACATCTTAATAGCGCAATTATAACTTACTAAAAGTAGACAAGTCCTATTTAGCTCTGCACAACAAACTCCACTTGTAATAGCTACTAGTTAAATCTTGTAATAGGTAATCAGTATGGTTTGATTTATTTATTAATATATTACCAGTAATATCAACTAGAAATATTGTATTTGTTTAAAACTCTCGGAAGATAATGTGTTTAATAGTTTGATTGTAAGGCAGTTTTTATACAATTCTTTCTTACGTTAGCTACCTTTAAGTAATTACTGTAACAGTAACCTGTTTTTTCGTAAATGTGAGGAGTTGACCAAATTATTGATTTTGTGATAATCTTTTGCAGGTACATTTATTAAATTCTTAAGTTATTAGTATATTTAATTTACTTCGTATAGTTAAAAATTAATGGGGAAACTCAAGCTTGGTGTTAAACTAATTATTTACATCTCAGTGCTACTTGCATTGTCGATGGTTTTTATAGGTGCGTTAACCTTTTTTAGAAGTAAGACTGAGTTGTTAGGGAAGGTTAGGGAAAAACTTCAAGTAGTAAATAACTATAAGGAAAATAAAATTCAATCACATTTTGACACATTTAAATCTTGTTTTTCGATTATGGAAAAAGACAAAGATTTATTGACTAATGTGTCAGAATATTTGAACACACAAAATGTAAATAGTGATTCCGCAATCCAAATACATCAATCCTCAGAAGCTTTTTTAAGAAGACGTCTTACCAACTTAAGAGAGTCATTTGAATTGACAAGAATTTCAATAATAACCCCTAAAGGAAGAAAAATTTTTGAGACAAATAGTATTCATTATTTAGATGAATATGATGCAGAGAATTTTAATCCAGGTTCAAAACTTTTTATTAACTCAAAACATCAATTGTCTTATAGTGAAATTTACCGTCCACGGTTTCATGAAAATGAGTATTATGTATCTGCATTATATCCACTAAAATATCAGAATAATATTACCATGTGTGTAATAGTGTGTGAAATGAATTTGAAAACACTATTTGATGAGATTGCTGATACAACAGGTCTTGGAACCACAGGAGAGTCGTTTATAACAAAAAGAACTCTCGAAGATGGCGGTATTATGATACTAAGTCCTTTGAGAAATCAATACCGAAATAATACAGTGCCAGTTTTTGATATAGGAGATGTCAAAGGGCAAGAAGTCCAAATGAGCGTTTCACCTACCCATGCTGCATTTAAATCTGAAATTATTGATCATAGTGGTGAAGTAGTAGACGCTGTACATAGTTACTTACCAGAATTAGATTGGGGTGTAGTTACAAAAATTGATCATGCAGAGTCATTTAAAGCTATTGATGATTTACGCAATTGGACTGTTTTTCTCTGTTCATTATTCATATTTTTCTCAATAATAATTATAGCAATTTTTGTAAAACGTTTTCTAAAACCAATCATTGATTTAAGAGATAATATGATTAGCCTTGCAAAAGGTGAGTTTCCTCCAGAAATTGAATATGATAATTACGATGAGATATACGATACTGTAGAGGCCATGAATGAGTTTATTTATAGACTTAAAATATCTACTGATTTTGCTCAAAAGATAGGTAAAGGGGAAATAGCTGATACAGATACGGAAGTAAAGCTTGGTTCTGATGTATTGAGTAAGTCGTTATTAACAATGCGCGAAAACCTTTCAAAAGTTGAGGCCGATAGTTTAAAGCGTAAATGGGCAACAGAAGGAATTGCCATGCATGGCGAACTATTGAGAAACAACTCGACAAATATAAATCAACTAGGTAAAGCTTTTATTTCAAGTATAGTTGAATATGTAGGCGCTCGACACGGAGGCTTTTTTTCCATTAAAAGCCTAGATTCAGAAGATGTATCATTTGACTTAGTAGCAAGTTACGCTTACGAAATTGATGAGAAGAAGAATACTAATTTTAAATTAGGTCAAGGTTTAATCGGACAATGTGCTGAAGAAAAAAATACAATTTACATTAAAGAAGCACCGGCAACTCTGACTAAAATCTCTTCGGGATTAGGAGAGGCACCTCCTGGCTATATATTAATAATTCCTTTGAAGATACAAAATAGAGTACTTGGTGTTCTTGAGTTAGCTTCTTTTCAAGAATTAGAATCATATCAAATAGATTTCATTGAAAAACTTGGGGAAAGTGTTGCATCATCAATACTCGCAGTTAAAACGAACGAACAAACTCAAAAACTACTTAAAGAATCACAAGATATTGCGGATAATTTGCAACAGAAAGAGGAAGAATTGAAAATACGCCAGTTGAAAGTAGAAGAGGAACAAGAGTTATTAAAAGAAGAGTTTAAACGAGCTCAAAATATTATAATGAAATTGAAAAAAGAGAATAAAGAATTACAATCGAAACTAAAGAATGACTCTAATTAGTGACTTAATAACTGCTTTTTTTTAAATTTGTTAACTTTAATCAGTATATAATTAATAGTTGGTAATATAATTGTTGGATAGAAAATTATGATAAAAATGAAGCGAGTTCTATTATTAGCAATCTTGGTGAGTTTCGTAAATGCTTTTTCACAAGGCTATAAAATCAATCTTCAAATTAAAGGAGCTCCCAAAGACAGTTTATGTCAGTTAGCCTATTATTATGGTGAAAAAAAATTGCTTCAAGATTCTGCAAGAGTGTTAGATAATAAAGGGAATTTAGTATTTGAAGGTGATAAAAAATTACCTAAAGGTATTTATTTAGTGGTTGCTCCAGATGGTAAATACTTTGACTTCATTGTCAATGATGCTACCAAATTTAGTATGAAAACAGATACTTCAGACTATGTGAAAAACATGGTGTTTGAGGGGTCGCCCGAAAATGTACTTTTTTATAAATACTTAAATTTCATCACTCCTATCAGTAAATCGATTAGCCAAAAATCAGATGAGTACCGTAAGTTGAAAGAAACTAATCCTGCTGAAGCTGAAAAACGGTTAGTGGAGTTAAGAGCGTTGGATAAGAAGTTAATTGATTATAAAAAGAATTTTATTGCTGAAAACCCCAATACTTTTGCCGCTGTCTTGTTCAAATCCATGGAAGATGTAGCAATTCCAGATGCTCCAGAAGGCATGGCGGATAGCTTGGTTCAAAATTTTAAATATCAATATTTTAAAACCCACTTTTTTGACAATATTGATTTTAAAGATGAGCGGATGTTACGCACACCTGTTTTTGAAGGAAAAATTGATTACTACTTAGATAAACTTGTTGCCCAGCATTGGGATTCATTGATTAAAGAAAGTAATTATTTGTTAAATGATAAAGTTGGTAAATCTGGTAACTACGCCATGTTTAGATATATGTTAAATCATCTAACTTCAAAATACGGTGATTCTAAAATCATGTGTATGGATGAAGTACCTTGGTATCTATACAAAAATTATTACTTACAAGACAAACGAGTCGATTGGATTGACTCAACTCAACGTGTGAAGTTAGAAGAGGAAGTGGCAAAAAAGCGTTATAACTTATGTGGAGACGTTCCTCCGAACATTTTCTTTCGTGATACTTTAGGTAAAAGTTATTCCTTACATGATGTTGATGCAGATTATACAATTTTATATTTCTGGTCTGCAACATGTGGTCACTGTAAAAAAGCGACACCGAAACTTTGGGAATATTATCAGAAAGTGAAAGATAAAGGTGTTGAAGTATATACCGTCTCAATAGATAAAGAAGATAAGGAGTATAAAAAGTTTATTAATAAATATGGTTTCACATGGATAAATACTCGGGATGAAGGTGCTAAAAATATGGACATGTTTGCCAGCCAGCATGCGTACAGAACGGTATATAATGTGTTTAGTACACCAACCATCTATATCTTAGATAAGGATAAAAAGATAATTGGGAAGAAAGTAGATGTGGGTATCATTAAAAAAATCCTCAATGATAAACTTGGTCTTCCTCAAGAGAAAGAGGAAGAGGAGGAAGAAAGTCATGATCACGAACATTAAAATAAAAAAAGCGAAGCAACTCTTCGCTTTTTTTATGTGAATAGTATTAAAAAGGGAAGTACAATAGAGGAGTTTTTTTGATAATAAGGTGTTATTATGCTAGATATAATAAAAAGAGAAATCTCATTTTTTATGCAAGGCGCAAAAAAAGCTCGCCTCCAAAAGCCTAGTAAGGAAGGTATTATCCGAGAGTTAATTTCAAACGGTGTAGCAGCACTCATTGCCTATTTTGTTTATACCATGCTTCGAGGAATTTTTAAAGTTGACAACAACCTCAAGTATGGGTTGAAAAAAACGTTTGCTCCTAATAAAATAGATACGATGGAAATTAGTGAGCGCGACTTTAATTGGATTATGGATTGGGTAGGTGTGCCAATTATTTTTGTGATAAGTATTATCGTTTTTTCTTTAGTTGAGCAAATAATGGAACACTACATGAGAGCTAGAGCCAAGGAATGAGTTTAGAATCACCTCTATGGATAACGAAATAGATTAAACTCCCTGCTAAAAGGCTTAAATCTTTCATTAAGCTAATGAGAAAGTACTCTACTTGCACTGAGTTATTTATTACAAAAGGAATGTCTACAGAGGTAATGAAGATTACTACAAAAACAACAAGCAACCCCGATGAAATAAAGGCTCCTTTTTTTAAAAAAATACTAATAGAAGTTCCAGTTAAGATGATACCAGAAAGATAAACCCAAGGTGTAGGAGGTCCTAAGAACTGGGGTACCATGTAATCGAAAAAATGAGGATAAATGAGATGCATGACTCCGAATGCTCCTAACGGAAGTATAAAGCATCCACGAACAAAATAGGAGTCGATAACGGAAATCATTTTTTTTTCTTCATTCATAATTAGCGCTGGATTTTAAAAAAAAATAACAATACTCTTCGCCTAATGTTTATTTGTTTGCAGAAAAGAATTTTGTGTAAAGTTCTTTCCTCGGAGAAAAACTCATGTATAACATAGGATAAAAAATTCGGGAAAAAAGACGATTCCACGATTTAAACTCGATGTCATCAATAATTTCGCAACTATTTTCACCCGTTTTTTTAACAATATGTTTGTGTTTCCAATATACGATACCAGGTGGTAATTCCCTTCCTTCATCTATAAAATAACACCTTTCCAAATTGATATCATCTTCAGTGATTTCACTTACCCATTTTTTGTATAAAGGAAACCCAAATTTTAAGTGGATGAAATCTCCTTTTTTTGATCCATCAAATCGTAAGACTTGAATTTTAGGGAATACAGGACTTAAAAATTCAAAGAGTTCTCGGTTAAAAAGTTGGTAGACTTCTTTATAATCTCGGTTTATAGGTGTGGTAAGTTTTATTTTCATATGGAAGTTAATTACATTACTTATACACCCGAAAGCAGCTTTTGTTTAAAAATGACATAAAAAAAGCTCCTTTTGGAGCTTTAATTGTTAATTGATATTTGTGTAAACAGCTTGAACGTCTTCATCGTCATCCATTTTATCCAACATTTTCTCAATTTCTACGAGTTGTTCTTCTGTGAAATCTACGGGAGTAGTTGGTATGCGCTGCAATGAAGCATTATTGATCTCTAAGCCTAATTCTTCAATTTTATTGTTTAATTCACCAAAACTGGTGTAGTCGGCATAGATGTAAATTAAGTCGTCATTTTCATCAATTTCTTCTAAACCGAAATCGATTAACTCTAACTCTAATTCCTCTAAATCAATCTTATCGGTTTTGTTAATTTTGAATACAGCCTTACGTGAGAACATGAATTCTAATGATCCAGTAGGTACTACACTCCCTCCAGCTTTGTTGAAATACGATTTAACGTTAGCTACCGTACGATTCGGGTTATCTGTAGTACATTCAACAAACACCAAGACACCATGTGGTCCTTTGCCTTCATAGTTCATCTCGTGAAGTGTAGCGGCATCTTTGCCTTCAGCTCTTTTTATTGCTGCCTCAATATTATCTTTAGGCATATTTTGAGCTTTGGCATTTTGAATAGCTGTGCGGAGAGCACCATTCATGTCAGGATCGGTTCCTCCAGTTTTTGCAGCTACTTGTATAGCGGTAGCCAATTTTGGAAACAAAGTAGACATTTTGCCCCATCGTTTTTCTTTTGCAGCTTTTCGGTATTCAAACGCTCTTCCCATGTATATTCATTATTTAATAAGACACGAATTTAAATTCTAATAAACAATTATGAAAGTTTCTATTTATATATGTTGTTAAGTTTAATGATGAATGACAAACATTCTTAAAAAATTATATCCTGTCTTTCATCCTTAAGGGAAATATGACATAAGAGCTGGAGTCATCTTTTTAGCATGGATGAATAAATATCTTTGATAATAGTTGTTAGTTGTAGAAGTGGGTAACAAGATAAATGCAAGTTGTTGATATTTATCCCCGCACAATTTTTAGAAAGTGCCTTACAGGCGTTATTTCATTTGGCACAGCTTTAGCCAGTTTTTATTGTAACACAATAAATAAACCAGATTTGTATGAGTACTAAAAACCTTTACGATAAAGATGCCATATTTAAAATTAAGGAACTTGTCGATTCGATAGATTTCACAATGTTAGCAACTAATTTGGATACAAAACCTTTTAATACGGTACCCATGTCTACCAAAAAAGTAGACCATGAAGGGAATATTTGGTTTCTTAGTGGAAGAGATTCAACTCATAACACTGATATCCATCAAGACCACAATATTCAGCTGATTTATTCAAAACCAAGCACCATGCAATTTTTAACTATCTATGGCGAAGCTTTTATTATTAAAGCGAATTCAATAATAGAAGAGTTGTATGACAAAAGTGATGATGCCTGGTTTGAAGGTATAGATGATCCTAATATAAGTGCTATTATGGTTAAGCCTTTGGAAGCTCACTACTGGGATTCAAAAAATAATAAACTGATTACCTTATTTAAGATGGGGGTAAGCGCTGTGACAGGTCAAAAAGCTGATCTAGGGAAGGATGGTAAATTGATTTTTTAAACCTAAAATTATTTGCATACAGATTTAAACACTTATATATAAATAATAATTACAATGGAAGATTCAACAATGAAAACTAAAGATAGAAAAGCTTCTCCTGAAATGATAAAAAAAGATCAGCAGGAAGAAAAAAATAGCAAAAACACACAATTAATGCAATTGTTTGAAGACGAATTAAAAGATATTTATTGGGCAGAAAAAGCTTTGACTAAGGCTATTCCAAAAATGATTGACAAAGCATCGAACGAGCAACTAATTAATGGATTACAAAATCATTTAAAAGAAACAGAAGAACATGTTAACCGCATCGAAAAAGTTTTCGAATCCATTGATAAGGAACCAACTGATAAGAAATGTGAAGCGATGGCTGGTTTAATCGAAGAAGCAGAAGAAATAATGAAAGAAAGTAAAAGCGGAGCGATGTGTGATGCTGGAATTATTACTGCTGCTCAAAAAGTAGAGCATTATGAAATAGCTTCTTATGGTTCATTGAGAACTTTTGCAAGGACATTAGGTTTTGCAGATGCCACTCGTTTGTTAGAGGAGACGTTGAATGAAGAAAAGGCGGCTGATGAGAAACTAACAGAAGTCGCTCGCGGAGTAGTAAATGAAATGGCTGCTTCAAGAGTTTAAGCTATTAATATTTACAATACTTGCAATAGACAAAATCATCATTGTATTAAAATTGTGTTAATACAATGATGATTTTATTTTATGAAGAGAAATAGAAATTTTTCAATCTCTGATAAAATTGCTCTCAACACTATCTATCTAATTAAGACTCTTTTTTTGTACGTTCGGCTTGTTTTTAGGTCATGAATTAGAAGTATATATATTCCTGAAGAAAACGAGTTTGCGTCAATAGAAACTTCATTTCCTTTTACTTCTTTTGTTGCATCAAGTACTTCAACACCTAATGAATTTATTAGTTTTAATTGAATGGAAGTACTAAATCCTTCTAAGCCAATTTTCATCATATCTTCAGTAGGGTTGGGGTAAACTGTGAATGTAGAAACTAGAATTTCTTTAGCTTTTTCATCATTATTGCTAGTAATAATTCCAGGTTTTTCTTTAAAAGGATTTGCTGAAACAATGACGTAAACAGAGTCTCTTAACCCATTGTAGTTTATTTTTAGCATATCAAGCCCCTGTTCTACGCCCGTTATGTTTCCTAGGGAGTCTACTGTAAAGTTTCCAAGTACTGATTCTAACTTAAAACCTGCGTTAGGGGTGATGTTCCGAACGGATGAGTCACTATAAAAAGCAGTGATTTGAAAACTAGTTGTTGAATCAACAAACGTATACAGGTCACGCCCTTGTTCCACATCAACAGCAATTCGATCAATGGTAACTCCTGGTGCTAATTGAATATTCAAAGACAATGTATCCAGTGTGATGGTTGCATTGAGTGTATCAAACACCTCTGCAACTAACATAATTTCCCCTAAAGCATTTGCAGGAACTTGAAATTTAATTGCAGTAGTAGAATCACCTACAAAAGCTTCTAAAGGCTGAAAGTTCTTACCATATAATGAAACTAACCCTAGCGCATTTTCATAATTGAACTTAGTAATCGACACTTCAACAGAATCACCAGGCATATAACTAAAACCTTTAGCCTCTCTTCCAAAAGTTATTTTACCTACTTCCAAGGAGCTGGTTCTAGCAGCACGTTGTGTTTTAGCTTTTCGTGCGGGTTTACCCAAAAACTCCAAAAAGTCATAACTCAATACCGGGGGGTCAAATCCTGAAGTTGTAAACTTATCTGAATTAGGTAACTCACGCACTAAATCAAAAATTCGTAATTGCGACAATTGATCATCAAATGAATTCTCCATGCCTTTGATGTCTTTTGAACTTTCATGGGCAACATCAAATTCGGTGTCATAGGAAATCGCATTGGGAGCTAAACCACCTTTTTGACTTTCAATAGAGACAACTCCATCACTTAAATCTTTGAAAATATATTTTTCAAGGACATAATCAGACACACCTTTATTTAACCCTGCTTTTGAAGCTGACCATATCACAAAATCTTGAAATGTTGAGCCAGTTTTTGCACTTGCTTTCTGCACAATAATATACCTTAAAAACATTCCAGCAACTCCACCACCAATTTTTAATAATTGAATAGGTGCAGTAACTAGGTCATCTATCCCTGTCATCTTAGCGATTAAATCCACTTCAAGTCCAGTAATGCCATAAGTATAATTATCAATTATTGCGTGGGTAGGGATGTTTTGTTCACGTTCAGCTGCTAAACCTGAGCTGCTGTTTAATCTTTCGAGGATTTCTGAATTTGTTTTTATTTCTCGCTCATAATATAACCCCATGTTTGTGGGAGCTATGGGAAGTGTTCGGTCGAGATAATAGGAGAGTAGCTTTCCTGATCTTCCTGGAAAAGGAATAAAATCTTTAATATCCTTATAGCCCTCATTACGTTGGTTGAAAAAAGTAGGGTACATGATAAACTCACCTATATTAATTTCAACTTCAGTTGAACTTAAACCAGGGATAATATTTTCTAGATTGATTTTTCGTGAATCTGCTAATAAATCAACATACTGGGAACCTGAATGAGGAACATGTATGGATATAAATTTATTGATGTTTTCTTGATACATTTTTTGAGTATAAGCTCTCACACCCAGACCGCCAGTACTATGACCAAGGACAATTGCCTTACCCATTGATAAACCATTTTCCGCACAGGTTTGCTGTAGTGCATTTAAATCTTCCCTTACTTGATAACTCATTGCCTCAATAGAAAAGCCAATAGTACTTTTGTCAAAACCTCCTTTGCGGATCATGTATTCTTTATAATTGCCCGTTTCTACGAGGTGATTGACAATACCATTCAGTTTACTTTTATCACTGAAGATGCCATGTTCAATTAATACTGGAGGAAGTACGATTTTTACTTTTTCTGAATAATAAACTTCGGAGCTTGTTTTGTCTACGACCTGTATCGTGAAAATTTGATGGACTGGTGGCTGTGGTAAAGAATATAACGTAGGTAGGTGTGTAGGGTGGTGGTATAGAAATTTCACACTATCCGAATTACTATTTTCTTGAATCAACGTGAAATAACCGTATTCCTCTTTGTCTTCCGACACATCTTCTTTGATTTTGAGTGCTACATTGTCTGCGTTTGCTCCTTTCCAAAGAAATAAAGTGGATTTTGACCCATCTGCTGCTATCTCTGCATATTCCTCCGTTTCATCATTATTGTTGCAGGAAAAGCGACCAAACTTAGAAATACGATAACGTAAACTATCGCTACTGAAAGCACTCGTAGTATAATAAATTGGGTCATAAAATCGGTAGTTTGTTTTTAGTGTATACATTTCTAACTCACCTAACACTAGGGAAGCCACACCATTGTCGGTTGTAATCCAGATTTGATCATTGTTATCAATAGCAACCCCAGTTACATTGTCCCCTGGGATATTGCTATTCGTTGAATTAAAAATCTGATAATTGGCTAGATCACCTATACTCCCTTCACCCTTATAAACGTATAGCCCTTTGTCTGTTCCTATGGCTACAATAGAGGATTTTTTTGATACGCCAATCGCATGTCGATTTACAGTAATGTTATTGGAGTCGCTGACAACGTAATGCCATTTGTTAGTTTTATCCAGTTCATGGAAATACTCATATACTCCA
Organism: uncultured Cytophagales bacterium; assembly: GCA_963815495.1. Classification (GTDB taxonomy): domain Bacteria; phylum Bacteroidota; class Bacteroidia; order Cytophagales; family JAAEPT01; genus CAWFGW01. The sequence continues at coordinate 215,789 of CAWFGW010000007.1, read as the reverse complement.
AAACCATTTCCAGCTCGTAGACCAACCCAAATATTGTTAGATTTATCTACAGCTATGGCTTCAGGGCTAATTGCTACACTAAAAGGAAAAGGTGAATTTCTTGTATCAAATGAATAAAGTGGAGCCATTTTTAGCCCAGCACCACCACCAGGAATATTAAAAGCTCTTATTCTAGCATCATAAGAACAATCGCCAACTCCTTTCCATCCTAAATACATTTTTCCTTTAGCTGGTGCTAAAGTAATGCAGTCCCTAATACATCCAGATCCAGTTATTGGTATGACGTTATTTCCTCGTGGACCATCTATTAAACCTACACTTGAGTAGTTCATTGATGAGGAAGCAATCTCATTAAAGCGATCAGCCCCAGGAGTTAATATAGAAACTCCACCAGGATTATGATAATTACCTACACCGCTAACATACAGGTTGTTATAAGATCCTGCAGCCCATACTCTACCAATGGAATCAATGGCAACGGATTGAATTTTTGATGTAGGAAGCCCATAACCTTCTCGATCATTATTCACAAAACTAAAGGTATAATGTGTTTCACTGGATTCTCCAGCTGCAATATAACTTACTCCACCACCGTGGGCCTGAAAGTTACGTCCCGATTGACCAACCCATATACCGCCATTTTTGTCAGGAGCAATTTGGGTAATTTTATTTTCAGAGAGGTAAGAAGATTTATGCCATGTGTTATTTTTAAAGCTATACAAGCCTTGTTTGTCTGTTCCTACCCATACATTATTGTTATTATCAATTGAAATACAGGTATACGTATTTGCGCCTGGGTCATGGAGTTCAAAGCATTGCTGAGCATGCGTTTTTAGAATAAGAAAATAACAAAGCGTGAGAAATGGGATCAGTTTGTTTAAACTATACATATTTTTTAAGTGTTTTAAATAAGTATGTTACTTGATTAAGCCGGTAATGGTATGAAAAAATTGCTAGTCCTTAGTAAGTTATTTTACAAACGTTGGTTTTCAATTGATAAGCGTGACTTTTGAGATATAGTCAAACGTATTACGTGTTAATAATTTACAATTGCCTATATATTAAATTCTTACGATGCTAATAATATTGATATAATGAATTTAAAATCTAAATTTTAATAATTTTCTGACTGAAACGTTTACTTTAAAGGTATAATAGAAGTCTAGTAAAAAATATTAACTAAAAAAATCGATATACATGAAATTATTATTCTGTTCAATCTGCTTTCTGTACGTCTTTATTGGAACTTCAAAAGAATTTAAAGGTGCCGAAATCTATACCAAGGAAAGTTGGAAGTATGGTAAAATCGATATCCGTATGCGCATGGCTACAGGTGGTGGAATATTATCTACTTTCTTTACTTACAAAGATGGATCAGAAAAGCCGGGTACTTATTGGGAAGAAATTGATATTGAAGTATTAGGTAAAAACCGTGCAATGTTTATGCAATCCAATATTATTACAGGAAATATACGTGAAACTTCAGAGGAACTTCACCGTGGTGATTCTTCCTTTGCTGATGGATACCATACGTACACCTTGGAATGGACTCCAGAATATGTGTCATGGTCTATTGATGGTGTTGAAGTTCGGAAATCTGAGGGAGAACAAGTGAAGCATCTAACTAATCCACAATCCTTTCGAATGAATATTTGGATAGCCGAGTGGGTTGATTGGGTAGGTGAGTTTTTAGGTGGAACCATGCCTCAATATCAATATGTGAACTGGATTTCGTATGCAAAATATACTCCGGGAAAAGGTGATAATGGTTCTGATTTTACAGCGGATTGGCGTGATGATTTTAATAAATTTGATGACAGACGCTGGGGTAAAGCCAATTGGACTTTTGATGGTAATTTGGTAGAGTTTTCACCAGATAATGTGGTGGTAAAAAAAGGGTATTTGATTTTATGCCTCACTTACGAAAGCAAAACAGGGTTTAGGGGAGAAGTTCCTGAAGACCCATTACTAATAAGTGAAGAATAATACATCAGTTTGATAAATAACATTTACAGTGTTTGTGTGCATGCATATTACTAACAAGTGGTTTTTAACTATTCTAAATTATCCACAAGCGCTTTACTAAATGATAGTTTTTCCTATTTTCGATGTTCGTTAACCAATGAAATAAAGAATGAAGAAGTCATATGAAACAATGCAACTTTTTTATCAGAACGTAGGAAAGCTTTTTTATGCTGTAGCTTATGCTGATAAAGTGGTTAGAAAAGAGGAGATAGATGAATTGAAGAAGGTTGTAGAAACTGTTTGGCTACCGTTAGAAGACACAGAAGATGAATTTGGTATGGACAATGCGTTCAATATTGAATTTATGTTTCAGTATTTGAATGAATCAAAAGAGTCAGCACAACAAGCGTTTGAAGACTTTAAAGTCTATGCGAAAGCAAACCCTAAAATGTTTTCTGAATATATCATGGAAATAACCTTGAATACCTGCACAGCAATCGCTGATTCTTTTTTAGGAACAAATAAGGCAGAAAAACAAATGATAGAAGACTTATCAGGTTTTTTTAAAAAGTTAAATTAATATAATCCCCTTAGGGGTATTCGTGCTTCTAAGGTGGTGTTTTTTTAATTATTTTTAACAACGTTAATCAACTCAAAACCTACGTTAGTGAAGTAATCAATTCGTTGCTCATAAAGAATAATAATTTTGTATTAAAACTATCCTTATGAGACATCTATTAACAAGTACTCTTTTAATTTTAACTGTTTTTATTCAATCACAAGCTCAAACAGTGAAAAAGATTGGTACAGGGACTAGTTTCACTTGTCTCTCCTATGACGCTGAAGGTAATTTATGGGCTGGAACTCGAAGTGAAGGACTGTGGAAAGCATCGTCAGATACTGCTACTGGTATAATTGAAGCAGGTGGGCTTTCTTTATTTTCTTCGGATGCAAACTTTAACAAATATCAAATTCAATCGATAGCTACACCCACAGTTAATGGTAGAACCAGTGTGTGGGTAGGTTCTCGAGGTATGGGAGGTGGAACAGCATCTGGAGGTGGTGTTCATCATTTTTTAACAACAAGTTCCACAGAAGCTCAATATTATGTGGCGGAACGAGATAAAGTAGTGGCTAGAGGCATGTTGATGCCAGCAAAAAAAAATGACGGAACACCCACTCGTGATTGTAAGTCAATAGCTGTTGATAAAAATGGAACAGTATGGTCAGCACATGGTTATCATGATTTGTTAACTACAGGATATATTGATTATATTTTTAATCCATTTACTAATCAATATGATAACTATTCAGTTAGGGGGGGATATTTCGTCACTCCAGGAGGGTTGGGCATGAAAAAAGCTGATAAACCAGTTTTTGATAACCGATCTAATGTAGATGAAAGCAAATATCCAGCTTATACCGTTAATGCGCCCATCGATAAAGTAGCTCAAACGCGCCAACATTTATCGGTGGGAGTAGGCAAAGATCAAGTATGGGTAAGTGTAGGAGCCTATGAAGATGTAAGTGGAAACATCGCAAACACAGCCATCATTAAGTATGATTTGAATGGAAATTTTTATGAGAAGCTAGACTATACGAATGCCCCTGAATTACCTTTTACGAATAGCTTTGCAAGCCCAAGACCTTATTCAATCCACTTTCAAAAAAATGACACACCTTGGCTTACCTTTAATCAAAACAGAGGGTTTGCTATGATGAAAAACTTTGGATATAGTAATGCGGAATGGGTATATATAGATACGTTAAGTCATTATAACAAGACAACAGGTGAAAATGAAGTATCTTCAATGTTTGCAAATGGGAAAATTCCTTCATTTAATTTAACACCAGGTTTAATTGCCAGTTCAGGTAGGAGAGTATTTTTAGGTACTACAGGCGGATTGTTAGTGTATGATGGACATGGTGACTTGAAACAAGATTCTTCGTATACTTTAATTACTACGTTAGACGGTCTTTCTTCTAACAACATTAAAGGGGTCACTACCGGAGGGGGGTATGTGTATGTAGTGACAGACCAAGGTGTAGATCAAATTTTTATTCCTTCAGATTTAACTGTTTTTCATATAGATAGAAAAGAAGCACCATTTGATTCAAAAGATGAAAACTATATCGAAATGTCATCCATGACCACATTAAAAGGGATGAACAATATTTCTTATAATCAAGATGACCTACCTATGTTTTCTGCAGATGGAACTACTTCATCAGTTTTTAGATATTATACGGATGATTTTGACGGGTTTTATCAGCAAGAAGAAAATTATTTGTTTGGTTTGGCAGGAAAATACAGAAATGAAGATACAGCAAAATATGGTAAGTTTATTCTTAAACCGTTAGAAGATTATGAAGACGATAAAAAAGAATATGTTGATATTATCTTCCGTCATCCTATGTATGTGGATGAAGCCTTTGTGAGTAAAGGCGAAGACGCAATTTACGATTTTACTATTGGCAAGAAGAATGCTTTGAGCGAACCTCTCTTCAAAAACTTTGTGAAAATCACCACTCCCCCAGTGTTGTTAGTTCATGGAGTATGGAGTAATATTAATTCCTTAATAAGTTTTGAAAAAGCACTCCGCGAAAATGGGAACTACCAACCTTTTAAAGTTCTTAAAATATATAAACTGCATAAGGATGATGGTGGAAATACGGCAGAAAAACCATTCGCTGGAGATGCACATCAAATACCTGATGGTATCAATCGATTGAGAAAAATTTGTAGTTCAAACAACCTATCTGCTGGAAAAGTAAGTTTAGTGGTGCATAGTAGGGGAGGTTTGTATTCCAGAGCCTATATCGAAGAGCTACAACCCGGAATAAAATATAATTTTGATATTCATTCATTGATAACTTTAAATACTCCACATGCTGGTTCTCAACTCGCCAACGCAGTACTGGACGAAAGAATTGTAACTATAAAAGTACCGATAACTACATTCCCTATACCGGTTTATAAAAATATAGAGTTTAAACTAGGAACTATATTTACTAAAGCAGGCATGTCAGCTGCACCTGAAGATCAAACAGAGAAAAATGGAGCAAAAGTATTACAGGTTGATAAGGGGTTTATAACCGATTTAAATAGTCATGATTACCTTGTGAAATTAAAAGAATACCAAGTTCCTATTCATGCTGTAGCAACTGATTTTAAATTATCTAAAATTGATTTGGATAGTGCTGACTTATCAGTTGCTCTAAGTCGTTATATATATAACTTCAACAAATTGACTAAACTGTCAATTTTACACTATGGTATAAAAAAAGGAGGAGCAAATGCTATAGATGATTTTATGCGTAAAGTTTTTAATGGTGAAAACAGTGATTTTATAGTACCAAGAAGTAGTATGGAAGCAGGATTACCTTATCCATATATCACTACGATGCATGAGTACAATATAGCTCACATAGATATATTTAGACCAGTAGGCTCAGAGGGTGTTGCAACGTCACCCGTTATTCAAAATAGAGTAATAGAACTGTTAGGTCAAAATGTCTATAGCCCTACATCGAACTTTTCTCTTGAAGGTCTAAACCCTCCAAGAGAAGATACAAAGAATCAATTAATTTATAACTTGTTTGGTGCAGACGAAAAAGAGACTGTCAATAATGGAGCAAGGATAAGTTCAGATGAAGTTCCTGAAGGAGTAGAGTTTTATTTTGATCAAACTGATTCTTTAAAAAGTTTCTTTCCAGGAGATACAATTATGGTGAAATTAATTGCAAAAAAAATCACCACTGGTTTCATAATGTTCGAAAGTCCAAATGAGGATTTTGAAAATACAATAGATGACATCGAAGTATTTACTGACACAAACTTGTTTAGCTATATTATTCCAACTAATTATTTTGGAGAAATTACTGTGTTAGCATATGGTGCTACAGAAGACCAATATTTTTTCATGGACTCTCTAACCTTTAATGTTGAAATTCCAGATTCAATTAATCTTACTAAAATTTATTTCTCTTCTTTTTCAGAAGTAGTAGAAATGGAACAAATGGAAAGGTATAGTATCAGTTTGCAAGGACTATATTCAGATTCTACTGTCAGAAACTTTACTACTAACCCTTCCGTGCTCTATTACCTAACTGACACGACTGTTGCGAAATTCGATACACCATACAGTGTAAGAGCTTTAAAACAAGGTAAAACCTATTTGGTAGCAGTATATGATAATAAAATAGACTCCTTACAATTTGTAGTATATGAAAACCAGAACTTGACCAAAACGATTTTTGGTGATTTTTATGTAAGTGTAACGGATGATAATGAGTTGATCTTTGATTGGAATACTTTACAGGAATACCGTACGAAAAGTATTGTGATTGAAGAGAGTGAAAATGGAATAGACTTCACTGAATTATTTACTGTCACAGCTGCAGGTACTTCTTATGAACAAACCAGCTACCTTTTTAAAGATGAGTTTACAGCCAACACAAAAATGTATTTTCGTTTGAGAATTATTGATTCGTTGGCTTCGGTGAATTTGATCTCACGAATAAGGGAAGTACTTCCTGCAGATGATATTGAAGTAGCTGTGGACAAAGACGATTTTGATAAGAAAGATTTTAACATTTATCCTAACCCGAATAAAGGAGGGAATATTTCCATAACCTATAGCGCACTGACAGCGACCTCATCTGCTCAAGTATTAATTAAAAACTTACAAGGGGAGTTAATTAAAGCGAGTAACATAACACTTCACCAAGGTGAAAATACGATTAACGTTGATTTCCCAAGTTTCATTACACCAGGAGTATATGTAGTTCAGTTAAACACACTTGCTGAAAGCTATTCGAAAAAGGTAATTATCACGAAGTAAATAATATTGAGGTCTAAAAAAGCTTTCCTTTCTTATTGGTGTGTTATCATGATTCATAAAGAAGGGAAAGCATCATTTAATGATATTTAGTGTTCCGATGATTCAAAGTACACTAAACAATTAACACAACCTGATATTCAAAAAATTGAGATAAAAAATTGAATAAGTTATATCCCTATGTTCTCATTCTATTTTTATTTATCACGATAAGTTTCAACGGTCACGGACAATTAACAGCCAATTTTTCGATCACGACTCCAGGTGATTCATGTGATATGCGTGTCGTTCAATTAGATGCATCTATCTCAACAGGACCTGTAACAACTTATAAGTGGGAGTTTTTTAATAAAGTAGATGGAAGTCCCCATGGGTCAACAAATGAAGTAAAGCCTACCACTAACTTCTTAACTCCCGGAACTTATGAAGTAAAGTTAACTGTAGGAGATGGGGCTAACACCGCTACAATTACTAAAGATATTCGTGTCTATACGTTACCCACCGTAGACTTTTCTTTTGATGTTAATGAGGGGTGTCCACCATTAAATGTAAAATTCGAAGATCATAGTACTGCGGGAGATGGAGAAATCGTTAAATGGGAATGGAACTACAGCGATGGCACCAAAGATGTTTTTACTGAATTAGAAGCACCAACTCATACTTATTCTGTTGGTAATTACTTACCCAAACTTATTCTAACAAATAGTTATGGTTGTATCAATTCATTATCAATAGCACAATCTATAAAGGTTTACAACAAAATTACACCAGCAATTTGGGTAGAAGATAATTTTAATTGTGAAGCCCCTCATACCGTGACCTTTAGTAATTTTTCTCCTGAAAATGACAATTTCAATTTTAAATGGGATTTTGGAGACGGTTCGATAGTAGAAAACAACGAAGAAACACTCACCCACGAATACACAGCACCAGGCATTTATACGGTTAAATTACAAGCTATTAATGAGACGGAGAACTGCTCCACATCTGTCGCCACTAGTGGCGATAAAAATGTCTACATTGGAAAACCAGAGGCTGCCATCACTGTTCCGGAAAATGTCTGTGTGAGAGCGACTGGAGCTTTAAGATCAGAAACGGATGCAACAGGATTAAGTAACCAGGGGAAGTGGATGATTGAAGGAAACACTAACTTCTATTTAGGGAAATCTCGAAACCATACCTTTACAACACCAGGAACCTGGAAAGTGAAATATGTGAACTTTAATACGTTCTCCGGTTGCAGTAGTGATACAGCAGAAGGAGAGGTAAACGTGTTACCGACACCAACAGCGGGTTTAGCAGTTGATTTACCAAATGGATGTCAAATACCTCACGAAGTTACGTTTACAAACACCAGCCAAAATGCGAGTGAATATAACTGGAACTTTGGTGATGGTACCACTGAAACAGTTACCTCATCTGACCCTGTAAGTCATTCCTATACAAGCTTTGGCAATTTTACAGTTAGTTTAACGGCAACTAACGAGGCAGGATGTAGTAACTCAACCGTGTATAGATATATTAGAAATAGTGCTCCATTGGTAAAAATGAATTTAGGAAACCCTGAAGGTTGTGCTCCTTTTCCGATTACAGTGAAAGCTACACCTACGTCACGGGACCCCGTTGCTAGTTATGTGTATACGTTTGGTGATGGACAAACTGAAACACTCGCTACAAATGAGGCGACACATACTTTTTCTACTGCTGGTAGTTATACTGTCGGAGTTAGAATAATTACTGAACAAGGTTGTGAAGCTGTAGCTGATCCTCAAAACGTAACCGTGAACGAGTTTTGCGATGACGATGGAGGAGGCGGAGGCGGTGGAGGCGGAGGTGGGGGCGGTGGTCCCATGTCGGTAGATCGCTCAGGAGGTTGTGATCAAAAATACACCTTCACATTCATAGACACTACACAAAATGCTGAAGTCATTTCCTGGGATTTTGATGGTGATGTAAGAACGACTGATGAAAACCCCATTACATTTACCTTTCCTGCTGATGGGGTTAAAAAAAAGTTTTTGGTTACCACTACTTTAAGAGACCTCACCACGTTAACTACGTTCGAACATAAGGTGAGGGTGGTTGCGGTGGATGAAAAGGCGGCCTTTTCAAAAGATAAAGATAACATTTGTAAAGGGTTAAAAGTTAATTTTAATCCAGTTGGGATAGATTCTAGCAACATTGCATCTTACGTATGGGACTATGGTGATAGTACGGAACGAAAGGTGATTAACAATACTTTAAATTTTACCCGATACGGAACATATTTAAAAGGTAATACTGATCACATCTACACCGATACAGGAGTGTTTTATCCGAAATTGATTATCACGGATAAATTTGGTTGTAAAGATTCTATCCAAGATCCAGTACCAGTGGTGGTTAAAGGACCAGAAGCTAAGTTTGGAATGGATTCTTCCAGTTTTTGCAGTGGTGATTTTACCATCAATTTTTCTGATAGCTCCTTAGCAAATGGTGCAACAGCCATTACTGAATGGAAGTGGAACTTTGGTGATGGACACGAAGAAATTGCTACTGATCCGTCAGATGTCTCCCATTCCTATAGTCAAACTTCCTATTATAAAAAATATACTCCGACTTTAACCGTGACTGACGAACTAGGATGTTCTGATTCCTATTCGTTGACGGCAGAATCATTTAGTCCTAAAGCAAATTTTTATACGCGAGACACCTTACGATGTAATTTGTTTAACATTCGGTTTTATAATAATTCTAACGCATTGGTATCCAATCCTAATCAATTCAAATGGATTTATGGTGATGGGGAGGTGGTCTATGGCTATTCAGGAAGTTCTCATACCCACATATATGAGAATACGGGTAAGTTTTCTGTAAAATTAGTCGTTACCGATGATGGTGGATGTGTGGATTCTATTTCACGAAGCAACTATGTGAAATTGGTAAAACCTGTTGCCAGTTTTGATGTAGGAGCTGATACGGCAAAATGTGTAGGTACCTTTTCTTTACCGTTTGTAAGTACTTCCACTTATAGTTCCTCTTATGCATGGGATTTTGGCGATGAGGAAACTTCAGCGACTAATAATGTTGAAGTAAGTCATTTTTACAATACGGCAGGTACTTATAACGTGCGGTTAATCGCCACTGGTCTTGATGGCTGTAAAGATACCCTTACCAAGCCAATTCGCATAAAAGGGCCTGTTGGAGAATTATTTGTAGATGATGATTTTTTATGTGTAGGAGAACCATTAGTAGCAAAAGTGGAGGGTAGCAATATAGCAGGTTATTTTTGGGATTTTGGTGATTTATCGCCCACTTCTAATTTAAGCAATAGCGATTCAGTTAATCATTATTACCAAAAATCAGGAAAATACCTTCCCAACTTAATTCTGGTAAGTCCAGAAGGTTGTCAAATTACTTTATCAGCAGCTGATTCAATTGTGGTGGATAGCATTAGTGCCGGACCAGATGCAAACATCGAATGTGGCGATACACATACTTCTTTAAAAGCCGTTTCAGCACTGTCTCAGTCGGATAGCTATTTCTGGGAAGGTCCAACAGGTGTAAATTATTTACCAAACTCCGAAGCATTGTTTACCGATGTAGATATTCCGGGTGAATATGTATTAAAAGCTAAAGATGGCGGATGCAACATGACGGATACCGTTCTTGTCACTACTTCAGGAATCGTGCCTACAGCGGATGCTGGCCTCGATGTTAAATTAGACTGTATTACTGGTGAGGCAAATCTTCTCGGTTCTACAACTACTGCAGATACTTCATTTTCATGGGAAGGGCCTTCAGGTGAACCATTTTTACCTGATAATTTAAGCGCTGCTGTGACGGTTAAAACAGCAGGGAAATACGTCTTAACCGTCACTCAAAAATACTGTACCACAACGGATACCTTAGAAGTGTTTCCTTGTTCTTTGAATGCAACAGATACACTTTTTAAAATCTGCTCGGATGTCGAAAGTAATCCCGCTGTTTATTCCAGCTTTGATTTATCCGAGTTTAATACGCATGTAATTGGTGGTGTAACCTCTAAGGTGGAATGGTTTAGCGATAGTAATTTTACAATTCCTTTAACACTACCTATAAGTTTGATTGACAGTAGTGATTATTATGCGAAAATAACCAGTCTGGATGGAACAGAAGTAGGTAGAGCAAAAGCTAAAACTATTGTACATGATTATGTGGAAGTAGATTTTTCTCCCGTAGCTCCAACATGCGAATCTTCTGATACCATAAAAATTCAAGACGTTAGCCCAGAAGGTGGCTTCTTTTCAGGTACTGGAACCTTAAGCAATGGCTATTTTATTCCCCCAGCAACAGAAGGATTTTATGATGTTAAATATGAATTTACAAGCATGGAAGGTTGCCGTGATACACTAGTTCGTCAGGTAGAAGTCGTCAATGTACCTGATGCACCTTTAGTACAAGACACCATACGCTATTGCCAAAAGGTAGAGACTTTGCCTGACTTTGTGCTAACCACCGACCCGCTCAATTCCATTCGTTGGTATAGTGGCGATACTATTTTACTTGCCCAAAAACCTGATTTTTATCGCAAGGTCACTGTTGATTCCTTTTTTGTGAGTCAGAAAAATTGGTTGTGCGAAAGTGAGTTGTCGCCAATAAAAGTTGTGGTAGATACTACACCAATAGCGCCACAGCCTTTTCCTATTAATGCGGTTTGTGAAACTTTCAACGATTCGTTATATGTCTCTGGGTTTGATGAAAGTACCTTTACGTGGGCGATTGACAACGGAGCTCAGGTTTTTAATCAAGATGACCAGCGTGACTCCATTCACTTTATAGCTGGAAACGTGAATATAGTAGGAAGTGTGGTTGAAACAACCAGGGAAGGCTGTGTGGGGGATATCGGTAACTTTGAAATTCCAGTCGATTTGAAACCTACACAAGCTCTTGTTTCCAATGCGCTTACTGATACGCTGGTTTACTGTATCACTGATGATGATAAACGAATGACTGGAAATATTCCAGCTATTGGTAATGGTAGTTGGACGATAATAAAAAATACTGGGGATATTGAAATAGAAGAAAACGATGCTTCATCTTTAGTTACAAATTTTTTAAGTATTGAAGACACCTTAGTGGCGGAGTGGATTACCTCTAATGGTGTATGCCCTGTAACCAAAGCTGCTTTAACACTTGTGCCAGAGCAGGCTTATTATCCAGAAGTGTCGCTGGATGAAATGTTACCTGTTTGTGTCGGGACAAGTGTTCGTTTTCAAACGCATACTAATTTTGCTGCTGGGGATGCTCCTGAATATTATTTTTTCAATAAAAAGGGTGAGTTGCTTAACACCGATTTTAGCTTGCCTTATTTTGACTTAAACACAAGCATTGATACGTCTATTTATGTAAAGGTGCGCTCGAATTATAAATGCTTATATGAAGATACAGCAGTTTCTAACCTGGTGTTTCAAGACGTAATAAAAATGCCTTTTGCTGAAATTAAAGCTTCGGATACCATCATCTGTGAAACGGATAGGGTAATCACATTGAAAGGTGTTCAGAATGAGGAGATTTCTAACTATGAGTGGAAATTTGGTCACTGAACTTTTATCCTTCGGAATCCACTATTGTACCTTTTGATTTAAAACATCCCACAGCATCGGGTGAATATTTTTTAACTGTTTCCAATGATTATTGTCCGTCTCACACCGATTCCATTACTATAAAAATATATGAACAAGTGTTTACTTCATTTCCAATCGAGTTCATGGATGTGACATATGGTAATCAAAAGGAAATTCAATTGCCCCTTCAGATTGATGATTTGAAATATGATACGGTTTCACTAATCCATTGGGAAGAAGATAATTATTTAAGTTACCGTTCTACAACCCCTGGCTTTTTATCTTATGATGTTAACCAAGAATTAGTTCAAAATCCAATCTATACTATTCAGGATGAAAATGTAACGACTACTTACCCAGTAACAGTGTTTACAGGTCCCGTAGGACAAGGCTGTGAGTCAAGTTCAAGTATTACAATTCGAAACTATAAAGCAGTAAATATACCGAATGCCTTTTCGCCCAATAACGATGGTTTAAATGATACATGGGTGATTCGTGGCTTACCTAAATACCCTGCATACTCATGTGAAAATTTTCAATCGTTGGGGTGATACCCTTTTTGAAGATGATGATGGGTATCAAACCCCGTGGGATGGCTATTCCAATGGTACAAAAGTACCTTTTGGAACCTATTATTACGTGATTGATTTTTTAGGTAGCACCGATCATACTGATTTTTCTGAAAGTGGTTGGTTATTAATTATCGAATAAAAATGAAGTTATCGCTCTACCTTCTTTTGGCATTTTCTTTCTCGCTGCACGGGTTTGGTCAGCAACGTGTTCAGTTTTCCCAATACATGGTCAATCAATATGTCTTAAATCCGGCTGTAGGCGGTACTGATGGTGATTTGGATTTGGCAATAGGCTACCGTAAACAATGGGTGAATTTTAAAGGTGGACCCACTTCCTATTACATTAGCGGCAGTGCTCCTATTGGAGTCGAACGAAAGCCTGGACTAAATAAAAATAACCCGATTCATGCCATAGGAGGCATCGCCTTTAACGATCAGAACAGGACCTATCAGCAAAACAACGATGATGGGTTCATATAGCTATAACTTCCCTCTTTATAAAGATGTACGACTAGCAGCAGGCGTGTTTTTGGGTATGACAGAAGTGAAGTTAGATTTCAGTGAAGTGAATTTTGATCAACAAGGTGAAGCAGTAAACTTGATTTCAAAGCGAGTTCCTGATGCTAGCTTTGGTTTCTGGATCTATGATGGACGTTTTTTTACTGGTTTATCCATCAACCAACTATTTCAACGTTCAGTTAACTTTATTGAGACAGAAAATTCGCAAGGAAATTTAGTTCATCACTATTATTTGACTTCTGGCTACAAAATACCCTTGTGGCACCAAACTAGCCCTGTGGTTAAGCACTATTTAGTACCTTCAATCATGTTAAAATATGGGGGGAACGCTTCACTACCTTCCTTGGATTTAAATATGAAATTTCACTTCTACAAAGACTATTGGATAGGAAGCTCCTATAGAAATTTAGACTCCTTTATATTATTAGCAGGAATACGGTTGAATGCTCATGATGCTGGTATTTTTGACATAGCCTACTCGTATGATTACACCGTTTCTAAAATCAATCAATATACTTCTGGTAGCCATGAAATCACCTTAAAATATGATTTCAATATGAAACCGCAAACCTGTCCTAAATCTTTTTGGTAATTCAGTTTTTTACTCCATTAATTTTTACGTCTTTCAACTTTTTTTTTAATTTAAAATCTGTCTTTTTTGGGTTTTTAAGCATGTTTTTGGCGTCATTGAAATATTCTTTTATCATGAAAATTCTCAGCTATTTAAACCCATTTTTTGATAATTTCTATAGCTAATTTTCACTACTTGGTTTTCTATTCTTAGTTTGATTCCACTATGTATAATTCAGAATTAAAAAACAACCGGGACATGAATCTAAGACCTACTTTTATTAAGAAAGAACCTATTGAAGGAGAAAAGTGTCAAACTTTTGAATTTAAGAACCCCATTCAGCATCGCCTAAAAAGAAAAATTATTGTGATGGACAAACAAGAATGTCTATTCTTAAAAATCGATGACATTCAATATGCAGAAGCTTCAGGCTCTTATACGCATGTATATCTAACAAATGGTAATAAAATGTTAGTTAGTAAAAACATTAAAGCTATCGCAGATAAATTACCTGATGATGAGTTTTTACGTGTACACAAATCGTTTGTGATTAATATTAACTCAATTTCGAAATATGTGAAAAGCGATGGGGGATATTTAGTGTTGGATAATGGAGAGAATGTTCCGGTCTCAGTTCGCAAAAAACATGAACTCATGGGGTTGTTAGAACAATGGGCGCTCTAATCAATAATTAATTTTTCCCAAGAAGAATTTTTTCTTTTTAGAGTTTTTAGTCTCAGCAGTGTTTTGTTCTTAAAGTTTTGAGTAGTGCTATTTTGAAGAGAAAGCGTTTCGGCTAATTCCTTTGCGTTAGTTTGATCTTTTTGATTAAAAACGACATAAAGCATATAAAAAGCCTTTTGTAATCCTATTTTGGATCTATGGAAGATGGTGTTTGCAGTCAAGGATTCATTATAATTACATTGGGCACACCGAACATCAAATTTATCTTTGCCTTTGATGGTTTTAGTGCTATTGCATTTACTGCATACAAAGCCTTTCTCTTCTTTGAGTTCTTTTAAATAGCGTTGACACGAAATCTCATCGGGGAAGGCTTTTTTAAACTCTTCAAAACTTAGAAACTCTTTGGCAACAGTTGATTGAGCAAAGGAACTCATGTGTTTTTTCAATTCATTATTCGCCAAATCTAATGCGATATTCATTCGAATATTTTCTTCGTCTTTTTTCTTCAAACTTTCATTTAGATTGTCCAATTCAATAGTTCTTTCTTTCACTTTTTGTTCCAATTCGCGGTTTACTTTTTCAGATAGACGTTCGTTTTTCCATAGTTGGATAATAAGTTTTTCTTGTCCTTGAGCTTTTTCCTTGTAAACTTGTTTTACAGTTTCAGCGATACCAATTGATAACAATAGAAATTGTAAGATAATCCCGAAATTGGAAGCATACACAGTGAATAAACTCGAAGGTATAAGGGTAGTCCGTTCAAGAGCAGTAATAATAAATGATAGGTTTAGAACAGAATATCCGACAACCAGCCAACGAGCCGAGTGGATTTTTTCTAAATATAATTTTACCGCTAACCATAAAAGTAAAAGCGTGAAAGTTAAATCAAAAACCTCCAGAATTTTATAATTAGTAAAAATCAGTTGAATGATAAATAGCAAGATTTTAGCATAAATACTCCATTGTATTATGTTAAAATAGGTTTTGTTAAGTTCTTTTAATTGCAGGAAGCTATTGGTAAAGAGTAGAAGCGAAATCGTGCTAATAGTTAACCCTATTTCTCCCGTGTAGTTATTAATTGCTGGATAGTTATTCCAAATATATTGAAAACCAGTTCCATCATGACTCATGATATAAATTAAAATGCCAATACCATATAAAATAATGTAGAGATAATATGCCTTGTTTAATACAACGAAATAAATGAAGTTGTAAAGAATTATGAGGAGTAAAAGACCATATACTAAACCAAAAAAAATGTACTCATTAATTGCATAATTTAACGTGTGGTCATAAGATCGCACCATAGGTTCGAGTACATTTTTCTTTTCAGAAAAAAAACGGATGTAGGTATAGCTAGAATCTATAGAAGGGGGAATCTTAAAGCTTACATTTTTATGGTTAATCTCTCGTTGGGAAAAAGTGTAATTAAAGCCAGCCTCTTTGGTAATATATCTTCCGTCTCTAGTGGGGTAATAAATACTGATTTCATCAATGTTGTAGTCAAATAACTCAATTCTAAAGATTTGGGAACTATTATCTTTTAGTTTAAAACGAAGCCAATAGGCAGATGAAATGTTTGTATTAATTAAATCCTGCGCGGTGCTTGGGATAAATAAGGAGGAAGTATCACTCAAGCGTTTTAATATAGTCAATAGATAAGCGTTGTGTGGGATCTTCTAAATACTCCACATACTCCCGAGCCAGACATAATTCATGCAGTGAGTCAGTCAGGATAGCTGGCTTCACTGCAAAAACAGAGATTACTGTCCAGTAAAGTAATAAAGTCGTAAAAATTCTTATTCGTAGCATTTTATACATTAAAACTTAAAAAAATAAACTAACTAAACGAAATATTATTCTGTTTTGGTCCTAAATAAACCACCTATAAAGTGCGTGCTCTCATTATTTAATCGATCCGCAGACGTAATTACATAATAATATTCAGTATTAGGTGTGATATTATTATCTAGAAACGAATTTTTACGAGGCAGCCCTATTATTTTTTGAGCTGTCGCGATATCAAACAGTTCACCTCTTTTTATGCGATACACAAAATAATACTTGGGAGTTTCACCATCTAAAGCTGCGCCTGGTTCATCCCAATGCAACAATACACCATCCTGGTTTTGAATGAGATGTAAATTTGATGGTGCTTGAGCAGGAATAGAATCCAACCATAACATCGGTGGAGGCACACAGAAATAATTATTCATCTTTTTGAGTGTGTCTTCCAAGCGTAAAGGGTTGACATGAAATGAGCTTGCTCGAAAGAAACTAAATCCCTGAATGTTTTCTTTTGATCGCAATAAGGATATTTGTCGAGGCAGTTCTTTGGCATCATGCCAACCTTCTTCATCAGGTGCATGTGCTTTATAATAAGCTAAACCGATGTATACATGATGTTCAAAGCTGTTTTGATCATACCAGTTTAACAAATTGTTGTAATTGACACGTTTATGTAAAGTACTATAATATAGTTGTGGCGCGAGGTAGTCAATCCAGCCTTCTTGTAACCATTTTCTAGAGTCCGCATAGAGGTCATCATAACTGGTAAGTGCGCGCTCCGTGTTTGATCCCAATTTGTCGTCATGTTTGTGTCGCCATACACAGGCAGGACTTATTCCAAACTTCATGTATGACTTTTTAGCATGAATGCTATCAGACAACATTTTGATTAACTTGTTAATGTTGTCTCTTCGCCAATCGCCTTTGTTTTTAAAACCATCGCCATACGTTTTGAAGGTCTTGTCGTCATCTATTTTATCGCCATTGATTTCTTGAGGGTAGAAGTAGTCATCTAAATGCACCCCGTCAATATCATACTTTTGAACACAATCAATTACCACTTTAGTGAGGTATTCTCTTAAGTCAGGTTCACCTGGGTTAAAAAATATTTTTTCCCCAATTTTATAGGTCCACTCAGGGTGTTTTCTTGAAACATGGTGACGGTCTGGTTTGAAAAAACGCTCATGGGATACTGCTCTGAAACAGGTTGAACCATGCATGAATTTCCATTCCACGTTTATGACACTCTTCCGTCATAAATGCGAGTGGATCCCAATAGGGTTTTGGTTTTTTACCCTGTTCACCTGTCAGCCACACCGACCACGGTTCATAGTCACTTTCATAAAAAGCATCGGCAGCAGCGCGCACCTGCACTATTACTGTGTTGATGCCCAGTGATTTGTGTTTATTGAGTAGGGTAATAAATTCTTTTTGCTGCTCTTCCGGACTACTATCATTGGATGATGGCCAGTCCAAATTAAAGGCTGTTGTTACCCAAAGTCCACGAAACTCATGTTTCAGTGGGACAGTTTGACTAAATACACTGAATGTAAGGAGCCATAGAATAAGTGTTGTAAAGTTACGTGGCACTTTTCTTCTGTTGATTAAGTGCTCTAAATAACAAGAATAAACCGAATAGGAGAGAAGGGATACTTAAAATTTGTCCCATGTTCAGCAACCAACCATCTTCCATATCCACCTGATTTTCCTTGAATATTTCGTAAACAAAGCGCAAACCAAACACTAAGGTTAAGAAGATCCCCGTGCTCATGCCGTCAGGGAGTTTGCCTTTACTTTTGTCCATCAGATAGAACAATAATACAAACACAAAGAGTGAGCTAATGGATTCGTACAATTGAGAGGGATGACGAGGAATACCATAAGTAGAAAAAGAAGCGACTAAGCGACCATCATCTTTGGTAAATCTGATGTTATCAGGGTTTTCAAAAAAGGTAATATGACTCCGGTCTGGATTATATTTATAGTAAGTTGCTTGATAAGGAATTACAGTATTTGAAATATATTTTTCACATACCGCTTCATCTTGAAATTCATCTTTGAAAATTACAGAAGCATTCATTCGCTCATATTCTTGCCCGTTCTCAGTTCTTATTTCACCTGTAGATTCAAAGTCAACACCATCAAATACATTTTCAAAATGTTCTTCCCAATTTAGAGCTGCATCTTTGGCGAAAATAAATGCAGTAGGAGAGTTCGTTGGTTTTCCAATGATTTCCGAGTTCATTAAATTGCCAAAACGAATGAAACAACCAGCCAACGCTACTGTAATTGCTAAGCGGTCCGTAATCCACAAGTAGCTTTCTTTGATTTTATATTTATAAAAAAGGTAAGTGGAAATTAATAACCCAATTAAAGCACCGTGACTAGCCAGACCACCTTCACGCAGGTTTAAAATAGAGATTGGGTTGTCAAAATACCCAGTTCCTTCTGGAGTAAAATAAGGGCCATAGAAGAACACATGACCTAATCGAGCACCTACAACGGTACCTATTACCGAATAAATTACAAAGGAATCAACCATTTTTTCATCATAACCATTGTATTTAAAAAAGCGTGAAATGATGCGCTGACCAACAATAAAGCCCATGGCGAAAAGTAAACCATACCAACGAATTGAAAATGACCCGATGGAGAAAATTTCGGGGTCTGCTTGCCAGGTAATGAAATCGAATAAATGCATTTAAAACTTATTTGTAAGAATCAAAGCAAGTTAGGCTGCTTGGGCTTATTCACCAATCAATTTTAGAAGGAATTATAAACATCCATAGATTGTATAAAAAATTCATAAATTTGCAGCCTTTTAGCGTGTGCTAAAAACGTAAACCATTTAAATAAATGAGAACAAAGTTACTATACGAAGGTGCAGAAGAGTTGGAGTACGAAATTCGTAACATCGTAAAGAAAGCTGAAAAGCTTGAAGCTATTGGTACGAAAATCACTTTTGAAAACATAGGAGATCCTATTCAAAAGAACGCCAAGATTCCCGCCTGGATGAAAAATATAGTAACTAATTTAGTTCAAGAAGATCGATCGTATGGTTATACTCACTCCAAAGGTGATTTTAAGACGCGTCAATTTCTTGCAGAACGCACCAACAAAAAAGGTGGAGTACAAATAGATGCTCAGGATATATTGTTTTTTAATGGGTTGGGCGATGCCATAGCTAAAGTATACCAATATTTATATCCATCGTCTCGTGTTATTGGTCCATCGCCCGCTTACTCTACACATAGCTCGGCAGAAGCAGCACATGCAAATAAGGTTCCCATCACTTACCGCTTGGACCCACAAAACTCGTGGTACCCAGATGTGGATGAGATGTATATGCAAATCAAATACAACCCCAATATCATTGGTATTTTGATTATCAACCCTGATAATCCAACCGGAATGGTGTATCCGATTGAAATGTTGAAACGCATTGTGGAAATCGCGAAAGAGTTTGATTTGTTTATTATTAGTGATGAAATCTATCAAAACATCACTTACAATGGTGTAACAGCTGTTTCACTCGCAGAAGTAATTGGTGATGTACCTGGAATTGCGATGAAGGGAATTTCAAAAGAATTGCCGTGGCCAGGGTCACGTTGTGGCTGGATGGAGTTTTATAACCGAAACAAAGATTCAGAATTTGCACGTTTGTGTTCGACTTTGGAAGATGCGAAAATGATCGAGGTTTGTTCAACGACATTGCCACAGTTGGCTATTCCGAAAATTATGACGGATGAAAACTATGCAGAATATCGTAAAGAGTTGAATGAAAGCATCGGACGAAGAAGTAAGATCATTACAGGTATTTTGAAAGATGTGCCTCAAATCACTTTTAATGAGACCTTTGGTGCCTTTTATAATACCATGGTGTTTAATGAAGGGGTGTTAAAAGCAGGTCAAAAAATTCACATCGAAGATGATAAACGTAGAGCATTAGCAGAAGAGTGGACGGCTAAGGACATGGACTTTGATAAGCGGTTCGTCTATTATTTGTTGGCTTCAAAAGGAGTGTGTGTAGTACCTTTGTCATCCTTTCACTCTGATTTAAAAGGCTTTAGAGTAACACTGTTAGAGGAAAACGAAGAATTGTTGCAGAGTACGTTTACAAAAATTAAAGAAGCAATATTAGAGTATTGTGCCTCTTAGTGTTTTTATTAAGAAAATAGAGTTAGAAAAACCGATTTGTGAAAGCATATCGGTTTTTTTGTTTAACCATACCCATCGTATATGTTTTCATAAGCCTCCTTTATCTTAAATCCCTATAAGTAATCTAAAAGACATTTTTATTATAACAAAAACTTGAAATTTGTGGTTAGTACTTTACAATATAAATCCACTATGAGAAAAATACATTTGAAAAACTTGGTTTGGACCCTTCTTTTTTTATTTACCTTGTCTGCCTGCAATGCTACAAGCAATGCGAACAACAAAGCTGTTGAAATATCTAAGCCCCCGCAACCTAATTTAAATGCAACCGCAACGGCCTATTTTGCTAGTGGCTGTTTTTGGTGTGTAGAAGCCATTTATGAACATACTAGAGGGGTGGGTGAGGTAGTTTCTGGTTATTCTGGTGGCCATACTAAAAACCCCACTTACGAGTCAAGCAACACAGGCACAACGGGACATGCCGAAGCCGTAAAAGTACACTATGATCCCTCGGTGATTAGTTTTAGCCAATTGATAGATATCTATTTTGCCACACAAAACCAGACACAAGTTAATGGCCAAGGTCCCGACCATGGTTCGCAATATCGGTCGATTCTTTTTTATCAAAACGAAGAAGAGAAAAGCATCATTGAAGCAAAAAAAGCTGCGTTAGCTAAAGAACTTAATGCGGATATAGCGGCTGAGGTGAAGAAGTTTGAAAAATTCTGGGTAGCAGAAGCATACCATCAAGACTATGAACGACTGCACCCCGACAATGGCTACATTCGACAAGTGTCAATTCCTAGGTTAAATAAACTAAAAGAGAAGTATCCTGATTTGGTGAAAAAGTGATGATTTTTGCATGTTAGTTTACGTCTACTCAGGCTGAAATCATTTTTTAAGACTTAATTTTTACAAAACTTGTTTATCTTTTCATCAATGAATGAACAGGCTAAAATTCTTCGTGTCTTTAAGCTGATCAGTGTGTTGAAAAAACGTCCACAATCAGTTGCTTACCTTTCGAATACCTTTGAAGTAAGTAGCCGCACAGTATATCGTTACCTCACCTTACTTGAAAACTTGGGTTTTATTATCGATAAGGATTTTGATGATAATTATTTCATCGCCAACTACGAAGCTCATAAAGAAGGACTAGACTTTACACAGGAAGAAGCACAACTCGTCAGTGACTTGGTAGAAACGGGAGCAAACAAACACCCACTGAAAGACACCATCATCAAGAAGCTGTTTACGCATTCCGATATCAAATCCATTTCAAATGAAATCATCACCGCTCGAGCGGGATTGTTGATTAGAAAGCTGCGCATGGCGTTAGATAATGATCATCAAGTAATCTTAGAAAAATATCATTCCGCTAACTCAGGAAATATTACCGACAGACGAGTAGAAGTCGTAAGTTTTTCTGATGATTACGAAAGTTTGTATGCGTTTGAAGTAGCGACACAAACGATGAAGACCTTTAAAATTAGCCGAATCAGCTCGGTACATGAGCTAGAAAAGCCCATACAGTACAAAAGTCAGCATACTTCCTTCGAAGTAGATATTTTTGGAATGGCTGGAACACCTGATTTACCGATTGAATTAGAACTCTCTTTTCAAGCGTATCTTTTGTTGATAAAAGAGTTTCCGTTGGCCATCAATTACCTGTCGTTGGTTGATGAAGATAAAAAAATGTATGTATTACGTTGCAAGGTAAGTCAGTTTGCAGGAGTGGGGCGGTTTGTGTTAGGGCTCATCGATCAAATAACCGTATTAAAAAGCGAAGCATTTAAAACCTTTTTGACCAGTAAAAGACCACTTAGCATTTGAGAATAATAATAAGATTTTTAGTTTTCTATTCACACCCTCTGAGGGTTAATAAAATAAACCAGCTATGTATTTAGAACCACTTTTACCAGACACTGTTTTCCACATTTACAATCATGCCAATGGTAGCGAAAATCTATTTAGAAACGATGAAAACTATCGTTATTTTCTTCGTAAATATGCTGACTACATCTATCCTCTAGCCGATACTTATGCGTATTGTTTGTTGCCTAATCATTTTCATCTAATGGTGAGGATAAGGAGTGAGGACGTGTTGTTTGAATATTTAAAAGGTAAAGACCTCCGAGGTTTTGAAAACCTCGGAGGTCTAGTATCAAAACAATTTAGTAACTTTTTTAATGCTTACTCAAAAGCCTATAATGAGATGTATGATAGAAAAGGCAGTCTTTTTATGCATCGGTTTAAACGCAAACCGGTACAGGATGAGACTTACTTTACCAGACTTATAGCTTACATACACTTAAACCCAGTAAAACACGGGTTTTGTTGCAACTTACTCGACTGGAAACATTCTTCTATCCATGCTTATTGCCTCGAAAAACCCACGAAGATCAATCGAATGTACCTCCAGGAGTGGTTTGGTAACAAACAAGCATTGTTGGACTTTCATAACAATATCACAATTAATGAGGGTTTATTTGAGTTTTAAACCTTAATTTTTAACCCTCCGAGGGTTAAAAGTTGTGAATTGCTTTCAAACACTTATCTTAAGTGATAATTCACAGGAGAATAACAATCGTTTTGTTTCTTCTCCTAGTTGTGAATTGCTTTCAAACACTTATCTTAAGTGATAATTCACAGGCCGTTCAAGGATTGATGGTATTATCACGGGTTGTGAATTGCTTTCAAACACTTATCTTAAGTGATAATTCACAGGTAAATTACCCCTATCAATGTGATATCTATCGTTGTGAATTGCTTTCAAACACTTATCTTAAGTGATAATTCACAGGCTTCCATCAATAGTTACGGTTGCTGTTCCAGTTGTGAATTGCTTTCAAACACTTATCTTAAGTGATAATTCACAGGGCTAAGGAGTTGAAGTTTGTAGATGAAGTAGTTGTGAATTGCTTTCAAACACTTATCTTAAGTGATAATTCACAGGAAACAAGCATAATGAAACCCTAACTCCTTAGTTGTGAATTGCTTTCAAACACTTATCTTAAGTGATAATTCACAGGAGAATAGTTTTAAACTACCTCACGAACTAGGTTGTGAATTGCTTTCAAACACTTATCTTAAGTGATAATTCACAGGAAATCAAATCTTCTGAATTGGAAGAGGCTCGTTGTGAATTGCTTTCAAACACTTATCTTAAGTGATAATTCACAGGCCCCTGAGATGTTCCCTTTACTCCATTGAAGTTGTGAATTGCTTTCAAACACTTATCTTAAGTGATAATTCACAGGATATACGATTGTTTGAACTATCTAAAACCCGTTGTGAATTGCTTTCAAACACTTATCTTAAGTGATAATTCACAGGAAAGGGCTTTATTTACCAGCTTATGAGGTAGTTGTGAATTGCTTTCAAAAACTTATCTTAAGTGATAATTCACAGGTTGCTTTTAGAAATAGAAAAGGCAAAATCTGTTGTGAATTGCTTTCAAACACTTATCTTAAGTGATAATTCACAGGAATAGCGATTATCTGCACACCTATTTTACTGTTGTGAATTGCTTTCAAACACTTATCTTAAGTGATAATTCACAGGGGCTTGTACTACGTGGGTGCAACTAAAGGTGTTGTGAATTGCTTTCAAACACTTATCTTAAGTGATAATTCACAGGCGAATGGGCTGGTGAAGCTCTTGGTGAGCCGTTGTGAATTGCTTTCAAACACTTATCTTAAGTGATAATTCACAGGTCTGTATAATTTTAACCATTTACCTTTTCCGTTGTGAATTGCTTTCAAACACTTATCTTAAGTGATAATTCACAGGGGGAATCAAGAAGAATTGAAAGGCTTGAAGGTTGTGAATTGCTTTCAAACACTTATCTTAAGTGATAATTCACAGGTAGAATAAAAAAAGGTATCTCTTGTCTGATGTTGTGAATTGCTTTCAAACACTTATCTTAAGTGATAATTCACAGGTTTAGAAAACGAAAGAACACCAACTTACAAGTTGTGAATTGCTTTCAAACACTTATCTTAAGTGATAATTCACAGGCCTATGGGCTAGTTGAAGATGTGGCAATCAGTTGTGAATTGCTTTCAAACACTTATCTTAAGTGATAATTCACAGGGAGGTATCAAAACAGGATGCGGAACTAATAGTTGTGAATTGCTTTCAAACACTTATCTTAAGTGATAATTCACAGGATAATTTACGTTTGCGTTTTATGTCAGTTCGTTGTGAATTGCTTTCAAACACTTATCTTAAGTGATAATTCACAGGAGAAGGAATTGAACCTTCTCACTAACCATGGTTGTGAATTGCTTTCAAACACTTATCTTAAGTGATAATTCACAGGATACCCCAAGCTAATTGGTTGGTATTCTGTGAATTACTTTATTAATTGGAATTAAAAAACAAACCGCTTTTTCAAAATAGTTCGAGCTGTTGAGCCGGTTTTTCGGTTTCTACTTTTTTTACCCCATGAAACAGCTCCATCATTCCAAATTGTTTATCGGTAATGTGCATAATGCCCACTTTACCATGTTCAGGTAATAAACGTTTGATACGCTGAATATGTACTTCTGCATTTTCCCTACTAGCAGAAAATCGCATATAAATTGAAAATTGAAACATGCTAAAGCCATCATCCAAAAGTGACTTTCTGAATTTAGAAGCGACCTTTCGTTCTTTTTTTGTTTCGGTTGGCAAGTCAAAGAATACAAGTACCCACATACTACGGTATTGGTTTAGGCGCGAGAAATGGTTTTCGAGGCTCATCACTTGTTAGTGTTTGTAATCGTTTTAATCCTCGGAGGTTTTCAAAACCTCCGAGGATTGTAGTCTAAAACTCTGGATAGCTGATTTTCCGACTATTGCCAGCAAAACAATCGTACAGCGAACTGGTGGTGCGACTCATCGCCACCATCAACGGACTTTTTTTGCCGTCAATCATCACATCCAACACCGGTATTTGTAACAGTTCTTTTTTTAAGTCAGTCGTTAATGTTTCGTAATCGCCCAAGT
Organism: uncultured Cytophagales bacterium; assembly: GCA_963815495.1. Classification (GTDB taxonomy): domain Bacteria; phylum Bacteroidota; class Bacteroidia; order Cytophagales; family JAAEPT01; genus CAWFGW01. The sequence continues at coordinate 190,117 of CAWFGW010000007.1, read as the reverse complement.
TGTCCACGATGTGGCACACCACCAGGTCAACATAAGGTCGGTAAGGTTCCATGATGTCATCGGCCAGGCAGTAGGCGTTGTATTTATTTTTGTGATGAATGCCGAGTAGGGGAAGTAAACCACTGCTCACTAATGCTCGCGAGCAAACAGCTCTTAAGATAGCGTAACCATAGTTCAGTAAGTTGTTGGGCGCTTCGCCTCCTGCATGTCGGTTGAAGTGCGGTAAATCAAACAACTGTTGCCAGTAATAAGCAGCCGCCCGTGCTTCATGGTTTTGGGTATCGCCTGAGGTCACGCTTTTTACCCAATGCAGCATATTGTCGATAGCCGTGCCTCGTTCTTTGAGGTGTAACGCTTGGTTTTTAATTTTTGACTGTACCGTCTGTTGCCATAGGTTTTTTCTCAACGGTTCGCTGGCGCTTAGTTGTGCCCTAAACCGTTCTTGTTGTTCACTATGTCCGCTAAGCGGCATCAACAAGCCTGTTGGCATGTGGTTACGGTCGCAGGTGATAATGGCTGTTTGGTTGGCGGTGAGTTTGTCAATCAACCCCGTGGTGATAGTAATTTGAGGATCTTCTAATAACAATACGCCAATGTCTTCAATGGCTACTGTTTTAGTATCAAGCGCTTCATCAGGATACTTAACAACTAATTGTTCGTTTTTTGTGCTGAGGTAAGCAGGGTTTCCAAAGAGTAGCGTTCGTTTTATCATAGCTTTAACTAGTTGACAATCCTCCGAGTGTTTTAAAATCCTCGAGGATTAGGTTAGGGGTTCTTCATTTGAACATATGCGAATACTTTTTCTTCTTTAGGTGTTCTAATTAAAAAAATAAGAGGGATGGGCATTAAATAATATCCACACATGCCTACCACAGGTGTTATATACTTACACCATTGATGCAAAAAATAGCGTCCTGTGCTTCGGTAGTAGTTTACCGAGTTGTCGTTGTTATAGAGGTGATAATTAGTTTCTGATTGCATAGGTTATTTGTTATTTAATCTTTGTGAATATTTAGTTTTCGGAAATATTGGTTTTGATTACACCTATTTAATTACATTTTTAATCTCTCCTAATCTTGTAGTCTCTAATTTCCAACATTGTTCTTTGATTCTATCGGTTGAGTTGATTTCCATTGTAGTTTCTAATTTGTTTTGACTAGAAAGTTCTCCTAATTTTGATTTAGCATCATATTGTTTAATCAAGGTGGCAATATTACATCGAATAAAATAACATTCGCTGCCTGATGCTTTTTCCATTTTATAGATTCTATCAGTTTGTTCTTTTGTCAAATCATTAAAATTTATACTTTTCACATCTTCATTTTCCATAGGAACATAAACTAAATCATTTGGAGAAAGAGAAAACAAAAGTTTGTCACCTTTTTCATTGGTCTCGGGAACTGAAAACAGACCTTGCTTTTGTCTTTCAATAACTTCGTTTAATGGAACGGTTGCATAACTTCTCTTTCCAATTTCATCTTGATAAACCGCAAAGAATAGATTAGTTCCTTTTGCTGCTTCTACATATTTATCTTTTTTATTTCCAGAATGACCTAATGAAAATTTACTTCCGACTTCAAAAATTCTTGCTTTATATATTGGCTGATGAAATTTTCCCTCATTAAACTTTTCAATATTCTTATTCATATCTTCAATTCCTTCCGGAGAAAAAGCCAGTTCAGAATCACCATTCTTACTTGATAAATAATTTTGAAGGATTTTTTGAATACCTGTGTCTGTAATAGATTCTATTACTTTTAAATTAAAAGAAGTGTCAATACTCTTTCTTGTTGCCGTTAAAATTTTCCCTTTAGCAACTTTGATTCTAGGTAAGTCTATTTTTCCAGAAACTGTTTCTCTGTGCATTGGTTTTCTAATCGCCCAATTCACGCCTATTTGCTCCACTAATCCTTTTTTCTTTTCTCCGTTTTTCTCTATCCACTTTTCGTGCTTATTCGTTGCTTTATTAATGACTCGAAGGTTTTGTTTAAAACTTACAACAGTCGTTTCCAATACTTCTCGAGTATCTTCGGTAAAAGTTTTCCATGGTTTGTAGAACTCTTTAAAAGCTTCTTTTTGTCTGTTTTCTTTTTGATTAAAGTAGGGTTCTTTTCTGCGTAATTTATTCTGTAAATCATATCGCTTCATTTCAGATTTACCAGATTGATTGTTCAATAAATTGATATGATCTCTAGTTGCACAAGCTATTACTAAAGCATCTAAAGCATGATGCCTGTGGTCTATACGCTTCTTTTGGAATCCTTTGCTTAGCTCGAAAGGAACTGTAGGAAGATGTTTTTGGTGTTTTTTGTTATATGTAGTGAAATCATTTGATTTTGTTATTTCATTCATTCGCTCAAAACGAGGTAAAATCAAATCATTCCAAACATCATTCAATCCCCAATCATGTTTAAGTTCAGTTGTTATTTTTCCGTTTCCTGGAATAATATTTTTAGACGTCACTCCTTCATCGGTTTTTTCACCTCTAACAATATTCGATAATACATGAGAGATGAATTTACTGATGTATCTCGTATCATTTAGCTGTCTTTCAATCATCTTTTCGGGAATGTCTTCTAACAAAAGCTTGTTTCGCTTGCTTCTATTTTTTGAATAGTTCTCTTTGACAAATTCTTTGTATTGTTCTTCGGTAAAAATCTGAACCTCTTTCCCGAATCCTAGAGAAATTTTTTGTCCATAATGATTTTTGATAAATTCTAATCCAATTTGATTGTCTTTTAGCTTATTAACTGCTGATTCACATATCACTTTATTGCTAAAGCTATCATCAAAAAATCTACTTTGTGGAATAATATGTTCTATCTCATATTCAGGTGTAAATAACTTATTCAAAGGAATAATTTGTCCTGTGTATGGTGACCTGTATTTTTGTTCCATCCATAACTTATAGCGTTGTAATTCGGATTTTGTGGGTTCGGATTTTTTGCTGATTTTTAGTATCTCTTCCTCAATTTCAATACTTGAATTAAGAACACCTTCTTCGTAAATCTTTAATATCTCTTGTTGCGATGGAGAAAAAGGACGTACGTTTTCAACGTTAATATCATTCATCATCTCAATTAAAAGAGCTTTGATACGAAGATTTGTGTTTTGATTTTCTGTTACAATGCTTGTCAACCTTTTGCGTTCATCTGCGGTGTTTTTCATTTCTCTACCCAACTCAATATGAATTTCGTCAAAGAAATCTTTAGCTCCGCAACCGTAATGCTGCCAAATGTCTTTCACCACACGAAGTGTTTCTGTTACCACTTGCTCAACAATCGGATTGCGTAAAGAATGTTGTTTGAATTCTTCAAGGAAGTTTTCTAAATCTGAAACGGAATTCCATTTACCTGCAACACTTGCTTCTGAATGACGGTCGTAAACAATATATTGAGCCAACCAAAGAGGTAACCCTTGAAAATCATTCTCCAATGTTAATTGGTGTTTTTCAGCTTTTTCACGAACAATTAATCTTATTTCATCATCTACAGCATTGATTATATTTTCTATTCGGTTTTTTGTATGCTTATCAATTTTATCCCAATTCCAGTATTTCCCTATTCTCAATAAAGGCAATAGTCTTTTAATTGCTTTTTCTGAAAAAGTACCATAATCACTTTTGAAAGGAGGGAATTTTTTAAAATTCTCTACAAATGATTCTTTATCCAAATTGTATTTATCTGCAAAAGAGTTCAAAGCTTGCTCATATTCCTTTTTATCAGTAACTGAATACATTATTTGCCAAAGCTGTTCTTCTCTTGTTCCTAGTGTTACAATTCTCCTTTCTTTCGTTTTCTTAGTTGTTATCTCTTTTGTGTCCAACATTTTTAAGAAACCTAATGGAACATCATTAACCTTGCTCAACCTTCGGTTAATTTCATGTCCAGTTTCATTCATTGGGTATTTTTTCGATTCTCCTTTTTCAGAGTCGAATACATAATTCCAACGATACAGAGAAATTGCCTCATTTAAAGCTTTGCCTTTTAAATCATTGAAGAAATACTTTAAAACATCTTTATGATCAACTTCTTTTTGACTCATTAAAAATTCAAAAATATTTTCTATGTCTTCAACACTCTTGATAAAAAAACCAGTTACATCTGTATCATCTTCATTTTTAAAAATTTTCAGATTATACAACCATTGCCACACTCTAAATTCTTGATAATAAGGATTTGATTTTGGAATGGCTTTCAAATATTCTTGCTTATTAATGCCATCAACTTTATATGTTCGGAATTCTAAAGAGCAATTACTGATGGAAGATTTTTGACTTCTTAATGGACGTTGATAGAATATGATGTCATTAACAAATAAGTTTATGAAGCCTTTTTTGCTCAAAGAAAGTTGATGTGCTTCGTTGTTTTTGTATAATTCTCTTATACATTCATTATACAAGTCATCTGAAAATAATTCAGGTTGAAATTCAATTTGTTTCTTTAAAATAGCTTTTAACTCTTCTTTGTAAAATCTGCGTTCTATAGTTCGAACCAGTTTCCCTTTTATCTTCTGTTTAGGGTCACGAAGTAAAGCATCATAGATGTATTGTCCGACTGTCTTGTTTGTTTGTTCTATTTCCTGTTCTGTTTTTTTCTTAACTAATCCCCAATCGTCTTCTTTTGGTGCTCTGAAACTACGCTTTTCAACTCCATCTTTATCTGTTTTAATTGTACCATCATCATTCAAGTCAGTAGTAACAATAAAGTCTCTCATTTTGTCTTTCCAATCATCCAAAGAAGTTTTACTGGAGCGTCTATAAGTCCAGCCGTTTTCTAAAAGTAATGAATACCACGTTTCTCCTTTCTTATTGGGTTCTTCATCAGGTACAACATCAACGATTCTTAAGGAATAGAACTCAACAAGCTTATTTGGGTTTTCTTCCTCTTCTTCACCTCTTAACTGATAATAACCACGTTTCTGATTGAAATTCAGGATAATCCATGCTAATTCTTGTTTATCTATTTTTTGAGTTAGTGCTTTTTTACGCAAATAATAAATAGTCCAATCGTAAGGGACTAAAGCTGGTTCTCCTTTTTTATTGATTAGTAACTGTGGTTGATTTTGTTTAAAGTCATTTAACATCTCCTCAAAAGACTTTTTGAAGATGAAGTCGTTGTCATAAACCAATTTTGGTTCTGAACCTTCAACATACTTCCCTAATTTTTTTTCAAAATCTATTTGGTCGGCATAATGCTTAGGCAAAAAGTATAAAATGTTTAATACTCGGTGTAATCGTTCTCTACGAAGTAAGTGCCTTTCTCTTAATCTTCGAACTCCTCTGTAGCCAGTTCTTTCCGCGGTTTGAGATACCGAATTACCTTTTCCAAATTCTCCGAGAATATCTTGACTCATGGGAATAATTCGGCTTCCTAAACCAATTATTTCTCCTTGTTTATTTCCAAAATCTTGGTTAACTAGCGCCCACCCAATCGAGTTTGTCCCCAAATCCAGCCCTAAAATCTTTTTCATCTTTTATTTTTTATGTTTAAAAGTATCTGATACCTTTGTTATGTTTGAAAGCAATTCACAATAAGGATTATTCCGTTGTGTAAACATTTAGCCTTGCCTCGACTATCTTCGGGGCTTTTTTTATGCGTTTTTACTCAATCTTCAAAAACCTAAAATCAATCTAAAAACTTTTAAATAAATAGCGAAGAAAAAAGGGTTTTATTAAACCGGATCCACATCAATTGTATACATCGACTTTCGGTGGGTTTTATGCGTTTTAATTTTGTTGACTTCCTCCAATATAAAGGCTTTGGCTTTAGCTAAATCTAGCGATCCACGCTCGAGTTTGATGAGGATATCTGTTAAAAATAAGTTTCTAATTCTGTTGATCCCAGGTTCTTCAGGTCCAAGTATGCGGTGTTGTAATTTTCTACGCAGTTGCTGGGCAAGGTAAGTCGCACTATCCATACTTTTGAGCTTGTCTTCATGACGAATAGTGATGCGAATTAACCGTGAAAAAGGGGGGTAGTTAAACTCCTCGCGGTCGTTAATCTCTTTGGTATAAAAGTTCTCTTTCTCACCTTTCAGTACCGCTTGAATCGTTTCGTGCTCGGTGTTGCTTGTTTGTACGATTACGAGTCCTTTTTTCTCTTTTCGTCCTGCTCTGCCGCTTACTTGTGTTAGCATCTGGTAAGTGCGCTCATGCGAACGATAATCGGGAAAGTATAGCATACGGTCGATTTCAAAAACTCCCACCAAACTTACGTTGTCAAAATCGAGGCCTTTTGTGACCATTTGGGTGCCGACCAAAATGTCTACTCTTCCCGATTCAAAATCATCGATGATGGTTTGGTAAGCTGTTTTTTTACGTGTAGTGTCCAAGTCCATGCGCTGAATAGCAGCTTCAGGAAAATACAATTGCAACCCTTCTTCAATACGTTCAGTACCAAACCCTTTGGTGTTTATTTTCGTGGAGCCGCACGCCTCACAGTTGGTGGGTACTCCCTGATGATGTCCACAGTAATGACACCGCATGTCGTTAGAAAATTGGTGGTATGTCAAACTCACATTACAGTTAGGGCACATCACAATTTCATTACAGTCGTTACATTCAATGTAAGGCGAGTAACCCCTGCGGTTTTGAAATAAGATCACTTGTTCTTTTTTGCTCAAGCGGTCTTCAATTGCATGTAAAAGGGTTTTAGAAAAGCTAGATCCCCCTTGGTGATCATAGCGAATATCAACCGGTAAAATATCTGGAAGCGTAGCGTTGCCATAGCGTTCAAACAGTTTCACATAACCCCATTTACCGGAAGAGGCATGAAAATAACTTTCAGTCGAAGGTGTGGCAGAGCCGAGTAATACTTTTGCTCCATGTATTTTAGCAAGTACCAGTGCAGCATCGCGTGCGTTGTAGCGCGGAGCCGGATCATATTGTTTGTAAGAACTATCGTGCTCCTCATCGATGATGACCATCCCTAAATTGGAGAAAGGTAGAAAGACAGCCGAACGTACACCCACAATCAGTGGGTAATTATTTTCTAATACGCCTTTATATACTTCCACACGTTCATTATCACTGTAGCGTGAGTGATAAACCGCCATGTCGTTGCCAAACACCTTGCGCAACCGAGACACAATTTGTGTGGTTAAGGCTATCTCAGGTAAAAGCAATAACACATGCGTGCCATTTTCAATCGCTTTTAGAATTAAGCTAATGTAAATTTCTGTTTTTCCGCTGCCCGTGATGCCATGCAACAACACATGGTTTTTCGTTTCAAAATGTTGTAATAGTTCGTTTTCTTTTTCCTCTTGGTGAGTACTGAGCTTAATTTCTTGTTCCGGAAGATCGAATTCTTCAATTCGTGAGACCACCAGTTCAAATTGTACAAACACCTTATTTTTAATCAGTGTATTTAAGGAAGAAGGAGAAATGGATGCGTTTAATAAAGCGTTCTTCTCGATTCCATCTTCATTGGCTTGTGGGTTATCTAAAACAGGTACTTTTTGTAAGTATTGCAGCAAGACTTCCAATTGTTTCTGTTTTTTTTCAAGTACTGAAAACAGTTCTTCCATCGCTTTCTCAGACAGATACTCGGGCAATAGACGAATTTTAGCAATCGTTTTTGGCTGGTATTTATCTTTTATTTTTTCATACAGCAGAATAGCTTCTTTCTCTAGCAGCGAACGAATCAGCTTGGATATGCCTTTTTTCTGAGTAATGTTTGAAACATCGTCATAGGTTAAAAAATCTTTTTCTTGAAGGTGATTAATAATTAGGGTCTCATACTCATTCAGAGTCAAGCTAGCGATGTCGGTATGAGGATTAAGTTGAATTCGGGACTCACTGCTTATTTTTAGACCAGAAGGAAGTCCTGCCTGAATGACATCACCTATGTTACAGAGGTAATAATCTGCTAACCAGTTATAAAAATCGAGTTGTTTTGATGTGATAGCAGGTTTTTCATCGAGTACATCTAAAATATATTTTGCTTCATAATTACTCGGAGGCGTTGTGTGTAGTTTAGCGACTATACCTGTATATACCTTACGGTTGCCAAATTGAACGACTACACGAAAACCTTTTCCCACTACATCATTTAAATCATAGGGTACTCTATAGGTAAAAAGCTTAGGAAGGGGTAAAGGTAATATTATATCAGCGAAAAGTGTTTTGCGCTCTTGTGGTGATTGACTATGGTGAAATTCGAGTTCCAAAATCTAAATTGAAACAGAAAATTAAGTTCTTTTAAAGAAATAAGCTATTTTCGAGCTCTCTTTTAAAATAATAGAGATCTATGCCTTTAGAAGTTACACAAAATAAGTCTATACTTTTTATTATTTACCAAACCGGTGTTAAAGGTAATGGTGGTGTACAAAGTGTCACGAATGTGATTCAGGAGCTTGCCTCAAAACACACTGTGTATGTGCTAACGCAATCAAATTCTAACTTCAATTTGAAGTGGGAAAATGCCGGAGCAACAGTAGTTGTCAAACGAGAGAAAAAAAACAAGTTATATAATTTAGTATTTAGAAACCTGTATGTTTTTTTCTTATTGAAACGTATAAATGTATCTACAGTACATTGTAATGATATTCAATCATTGATGGCTAGTTTTTTAGGAGTAAAGTTGTCGTTTAAAAAGTTGATTTTTAATAAGCGAGCTGTTAAACCTGAAGGAGCCACTTACCCAAGAAGCTGGAATATTGTACTTCCTTTTGTAGATCATGTCATAGTGTTGTCTAAAGATATGATGCATCGTGTGGTCAAACATTTTCCAGTAGTAAAAGATAAAATTAGCTATACCTATAGTATTGTTGATTTTAATAAATTCAAGCCTTTGGATAAAAATCAATTAAAGGAGAAACTAAATCTACCTTCCAATAAATTAATTTTTGGTATTGTAGGGCGGTTTGAACACATTAAACAACAAGATTTATTTATTGAAAAGTGTGTTGCTACACTACCTCTTGAAATCAAACAAAAAGTAATGTTTTATTTAATTGGTGACTTTGAACCTGTGACGAATGCTTATGCAAAAAAATGTCAAGACTTGGTACATGCAAATCAATTAGAATCACTTGTTCAATTGTTGCCATATCAAGCACGAGTAGAGGAGTGGTACAATGTTTTTGATTGGTCGCTAGTGGTTTCTGATAGAGAGGGGTTAGCGAGGTGCATGATTGAGAGTTTGTCTTGTGGAGTACCTGTCATTTCTTTTGATGTGAGTTCTGCAAAAGAAATTCTGGAAGAAGCGCGGTGTGGTATAGTGGTGAAAGCAAACGACTTTAATAAATTTAAAAATATAATTATAGAGGCTGTAAATAATCAATTTCCCTATACTGAATTTAAAGAAAAAGCTGTTCCTTTGACTAGAAAACTACTTTCTTTGGAAAATGTTGTGAAACAGTATGAAGCACATTATAATTGAACTAAGGAATAATAAAACTAAGGATTAACTTTTTATAACTAAGTAAAAAAATCCATTTTTTATATATCAAAAAAGCATTAGTTAAGAGCCGGGCAACGGTTTGTTTAAAAATATAATCTAATAAATAAATCCAGAAATGAATTTGTCTCGTAATTATTTAAAAAATTTAGTAATAAAAATATTAACTTGCATATAATAATTCAATAAGATATGAAAAATCTACTTCTAATATTAACAATGTTTCTGACTGCACAACTAGTAAACGCTGCGTGTGAGAAACCAAGTTCATTTTCAGCCTCCAACATAACAAGTTCTTCTGCGAACTTGTCATGGTCCTCGGTGACTGGTACTGGAATTGAGTATCGTATCCGATATAAAAAAACAACAATAGCAAATTGGACTTATGTTTTTGATATACCATCCAATACATTTATGTTGAATGGGTTAGACGCTGGTGTTCAATATCAAGTTGAAGTTGGCACTCAATGTGGTGAGGTTGAAAAATCAGGTTTTACACAAATAACTTTTTACACAAACCCTTCATACCCTTGTACAATCCCTTCAAATCTATCGGTTTCAGGCACTACAAATTCAACTACAAATTTAACATGGAATGCAATTGCTGGAACAGGAGTAGAGTACCTTGTCAGATATAAAGTAACCACATCTGACGACTGGTTTTATATTTATAATATACAAACCAACTCCCTAACTTTAACTGGCTTAACTGCAGGGATCCAATATCAAGTTGAAGTTGGTACTGAATGTGATGTAGACAACTTAAACAAATCAGGTTTTTCTCCATCGGTAACTTTTTATACAGCTCCTAATTATTCTTGTACAATTCCTTCAAATTTTCAACTAATATCAAAAACGAGTTCTTCAGCAAATTTAACTTGGCAAGCGATTGCAGGTACTGGTGTTGAATATTTAATGAGGTATAAAAAAACTTCATCTGCTAATTGGATTTATATATATGATATACCCACTAACTCCCGTACTATTACTGGTTTAGATGCTGGAAGTCAATATCAAGTACAAGTTGGTACCGAATGTGATATAGATAATGTTTCTAAATCAGGTTTTACTACTTCTATTGTTTTTTATACAAGTCCTGCTTATCCATGTACCACTCCTACGAATTTGTTGGCTTCAAGTATAACAAGTTCATCTGCAAATTTGACTTGGTCAAATAATCCAGGTGCTCAATATTTGGTTAGGTATAAAAAGACTTCGTCTGCCAATTGGATTTATATTTTTGATATATCAACAAACTCCCGTATACTGACAGGTTTAGATGCTGGAATACAGTATCAAGTTCAGGTTGGCACTGAATGTGACAATGACAATGTCACTAAATCTGGTTTTACCTCTTCAATAACATTTTATACTAGCCCTGCTTATTCATGTACTATTCCTTCAGGTTTAACAGCCTCTAGCATATCGAGTTCAACGGCAAATTTGTCTTGGACAGCTATAATAGGTACTGGTGTTGAATACCTTATGAGGTATAAAAAGACAACATCATCAAACTGGGTTTATATTTTCGATATTTCTACAAACTCTCGTATACTAACAGGTTTAGATGCTGGATCTCAATATCAAGTTCAGGTAGGTACTGAATGTAATGTTGACAATACCTCAAACTCTGGTTTTACAAGCTCATTCACATTTTATACGAATTCTGATTATACTTGTAGCATACCAACAAGTTTATCTACTTCAGGGGTAACTACCAACACTGTTCAATTTAACTGGTCAGAAAATGCAGGAGCTGAGTATTTGTTACGTTATAAAGAGGCAAACTCGCCATCATGGATATATGTAAATAATATAGCAACGAATTCATATTCAGTAAACCCTTTAGATTCAGGAACTTTATATACATGGCAAGTTAGAACTGAATGTTCCATTGATAATCAGGTGTTTAGCGGTTTTTCAATTGAAGACAGTGTTTTAACAGACTATGGAGTTGATTGCGATAGCTATTTACCTTTAGACTTAGTTGTAGACAGTATTGATTTTAAACGTAGTAACTTATCATGGTCAAGCTCAACTCCATTTAGTGTATACAACGTGAGGTATCGAAGTTTAGGAACTCCATCATGGACTGAAATTTCAGGGTTAACTGATGCAAATATTGAACTTACTAATTTAAATCAGGGAACCACATATTATGTAGGTGTTCAATTGGATTGTTCCAATGATTATGTTTCTCTCGTGTCTTCATGGAGTGATTCAGTAGATTTCGAAACATATATATGTCAGGCTCCAACAGGAATTTCAGGTACAAATATTGGTGAAAATGCTGGCTCGGTTTCTTGGAACCCTGTACCAGGAGCAGATAGCTACAATGTCCTTTATAGCCCTAAAAGTGCTCCAATAACCGATGTAATTAATACATCTTCGACAAATGTTTTATTAAGCTCTTTGTATGCGGGTACGGTATATAGGTTTGAAGTCCAAACGGTTTGCTCTACTGAAGACGATTTAATTTCTTTGTATTCAACATCTCTGCCAGGCAATAGAAATGATTTTACAACTAGCGGAGTTTCGATATGTCAACCTCCAGCTAATTTTAGTGTGAGTTCTTTTGACGATAACAGCATTACGTTAGGTTGGGTTGATTCTGGTGCAGATAGTTATATCATTACTACCCGCGCTTCATATGAGACTGTTTGGACACCAACCACTACTACAAACCCTTCTTCTTATACCGTAGCTTCATTAGACGGAGGAACATTGTATAGGTTTAGAATTAGTGCTGTATGTGAATCTGGTAACTTAACGTCCACTTGGAGTGGCTTGTTAAATCAATCAACAAGTGGTACATCTAGTTGTACAGTTCCAAAAGATATTGCCATTACCAATATTACAAGTACTTCCGCAGAAGTCGATTGGACTTCGGTAGCAGCAGCTACTTCATATACTTTTAGATATAAATTAGCTAATAGTAATAATTGGATTTATGATACCAATGTGGGGTCAAATTATAAAATGTTAACCTCTCTAACTTCTTCGAATATTTATGCTGTACAAGTATCATCTAACTGCTCTGGTGAAACTAAATCTTTGCCATCAGAGTCTAAGGTGTTTACAACTTTATCTGGGGCAAGAAGTTCAGTTGACTTTTTATCTTCAGAACAGACCTTATCAATATATCCAAACCCAACTCAGGACTTATTGTCTATAAATATTTCAGAAGAATTTTCTGGTAATGTGGGGGTTGAAATTTATTCTTCAAAAGGAACTTTAGTGAAATCTATTGATAACGAGTTTGTAATAGATGTTTCTGATTTATCTTCTGGGATTTATCATTTAGTTCTAACGAACTATGCTACTAATCAAACAGATAAATTATCTTTCTCTAAAATAGATTAATTCCAATTAAATAATAATATCATAAAAGTCATGAGTAAAATCATGACTTTTTTTATTTGATAAAATGACCTTAACGGAGGAGTTAAATACTGAAAAAGAAGATAACGGGTCTCCCTTTATCAATATTCCAATTTTCTTAAGGTGGTTGTTTATTAGTTATTATCTAATTAAATCAGCTGTATTGCCGTTGATGAAGACGGTCGTAAATGGAAATCTATATCCTGATACTTATACGCGACTTACAGTAGATATTTTTACTAGTTTTTTAATAATTTTTCCTTTCATTTTTTATAAAAAAAATAAGTATGGGTTTTTACACCCACTATTCTTTCCAGCATTTTTATCTATGGCCAAGTCAGCAATGAAAAATATTGATTCTTTATTTTTAAACTTTTTTGATGCTAGTCCTCAATACAATTTTATTATGAATGAAGCGCTACTTAGTGAATCACAAGTAGCTTTATCTAATTATCAACTGCAAGAAAAAACTTATTTTCTGCTGTATACATTCATTTATTATGTCACTTTTTTTTTAGTTAAGGCTAATGCTAAATTTAAAATTCATGAACGTGATTTTGATTTAGATAAAATGAAAAAAAAAGTGATTCTATTGATAATTTTTATATTTGGAATTGCACTACTTTTTTTTCAATTACGCGGTGGAATAACATCTCATTTTTCAAGTTTTGGAATGGGTAGACAAAATGCTCTAAAAGGTCTAGGTATCGTTTTTGTATTTTTAAATTTAAGTACCTTACTAATCAGTACTTTGGTAGCCTATGATAAATCTTTTTTTAAAACAAAGACTTTTATTATTCTTTTACTTATTTCTTTAGTTATAAATTATTTAGCATACGGGTCGCGAACGGCAATTTTTACAGCAGTTCAAAATATTATGATAATATGGTTGTTTCATCATAAAAAAATACCCTATTCCTTAATTCTTATGTTAGGATTTGTGGGTTTCTTAGCTATGGGCTTGTTAGGTCGGTTAAGAAACTCTACATATAATGGCGAAGTTGATTGGGAAGTGTTAACGAATTTATCTATATCCGATAATGCTGAAGCAATTAAAGAAGAAGTTGTTAAAAGGGATGTTTTACGATCACCAAACATTGTTGTAATTTCCAAGGGAGTTGAAGAATACGGATTGTTATATGGTAAAAGCTATGCTTCAGCTTTGTTCTTCTTTGTTCCTAGATATTTCTGGGGCGATAAACCCCATTCAATCGGATATTATACTGGAACAATATTATTTAACTCGGTTGGGGGAATACCACCCAACATTCACATGGAAGCTTATTGGAATTTTTATATTTATGGTATTGTTTTCATTGCAATTATCCATGGCTATATGCATAAATGGATGGTTGACTTTTATGTGAAAAATGCACATAAAAAGTCAACTTATGTACTCTATGCTATTATGTTAATTTGGTTTAATCCGTATTCACTTTTTTTAGTCCATTATTTACAAGAAATATTTTCAGTAATAATTGTTTATTATTTGTTAGGTATCATAAAGTTAAAAAAAAGCAATTTAGATGAATAATAAATTTTGTTTTCTAGGCGGAGCACCAAAATGTGGCACAAGTTCTATGTTTTATTGGTTAAGCACGCACCCCGAATTGTCACCATCAAAAATTAAAGAAACTTTTTTTTTGATGGATAACACAAATCCTTTAGCTAATAAAAAAAGCAATATTCATATTGATGGTTTTGAAGTTTTTTTGAATAATTTTTCTGAACCCAATAAACTTTTATTAGAGGGTACAACCCATCTTTTATATCAAAAACAAATCGCTGATTTTCTAAAAAGAAAATCTCCAGAGTCTAAATTTATATTTGTACTGAGAAATCCTATTGATAGATTATTTTCTTCTTTTAATTACACTAAAAACAACTTACTTAGGATAAATGATGGTTTGGATTTGAATCAGTTTATTTCAATTCTCCGATCAGGAAATAGAGAGGTATTAGGTGAATATATTAACGATGAGAAAAGTTTATATGTTTTATCACGTGATTTAGAGTATGGTTGTTATTCAAATTATTTGAAAGACTGGATAGAGGTTTTTGGTATAGAGAATATTGAAATCAAAATATTCGAAGACTTAAAAAATAATCCAAAAGAAGAAATATTTAATACATGTGGATTTTTAAACATAGATAAATCACATTTTTCTAATTTTTCTTTCAACAAAGAAAATGAATCATTATCGATTAAACATAAAGCTCTATTTAAAGTAGTAAAAAAAATTGGTGGAATATTACCTCAGGGTGCTTTTATGAAAAAGCAAATTAAAGGATTGTTTTCTGATAAATCAGAAATCACGAATAAAATCAGCAGTGAAAATCTTAGTTTTTTATTAGATTTTTATAAAAATGAATTTATAGAATTAAAAAAATTGGGAGTACATTCATCTTTTAAAGGATGGCCAAATAATAACTAGATGACTATTAAACTATTGGTATATTCTTCTTACTTGGGAAGTGGTGGAGCAGAAAAGCATACAGTTAGAGTTTTAAATGAACTGGCTAAATTAAACTATGAAATAAGAGTTGTTTGCCCTAACAAAGTTGGTGATTATGAAGCGCATTTAGATTCATCAATTTTGCTAATAAAAAAAGGGAGTGGGTTGCTATATAAATTATCTTCTACTTTAGGTCGTTTTACCTCATACTGGGGATTAAAAAAAGAAGTTAAATTATTTCAGCCAGACATCTTTTTTTCAGTCCAAGATATTCATAACCTAATTGCAATTAGAGTCTATAAAAAACTTGTAATTAAGCCAAAATTGGTACTGGCTGTGCAAAACTCAGTATTAGATGCATATGCTGATCAATCTAATTGGGTAAATAGGCTGATTCTTAAATCCATTAAATACGAATACCAACTAGCAGATAAAATTATCGCACTTTCAAAAGGTGTTAATGAAGGTTTAGTTCAGTTGAATTCAAAATTAATAGATAAAACGAAGGTTATTTATAATGCTGGATTAGATAATGAAATGCTTGTTCGGTTTTATGATGAAGCAACAGGCGCGACAACTGAAAACACTTTACCTGTATTAGTCTCGTGCGGTAGACTAACTTATCAGAAAGGCTATCCATACATGTTTGAGGCTTTGAAATTATTAAAGGATAAAGGAGTAAAGTTCAAATATCAAATATTAGGTCGTGGTGAATTAGAGGACGAACTAAAAAAACAAGTGGATGAATTAGGGGTTAAAGATGAGATAGAATTTCTTGGTTTTAAAAATGATCCTTTTGGAGTAATTGCTCAAGCAGATATATTTGTCCTTCCTTCTTTATATGAAGGTTTTGGTAATGTGATTGTTGAAGCAATGGTGTGTGGTACTCCTGTAATTGCTACAGATTGTCCTCATGGACCAAATGAAATTATTAACTCTCCCGATTTAGGTATATTAGTTCCAGTTAAAAACCCGACTTTTCTAGCGAAAGCGATAGAAACATTAATTAATGATACTAATAAGCGAAATCTGATCGTCAAAAATGCTAAAAAGAGAGCTTTAGATTTTAAAGTAAGTAATATTGCAAAAGAGCATGATGAGCTCTTTCATGAAATAGTAGATATATAATGAAGTTAGTCGTTTTTTCAAATACAGATTGGTATTTGTATAATTATCGTGTGCCTATTGATACGCTTCTAAGAGAGAAAGGAGTTGAAACAATAATGATTTCACCAAAAGGTGATTTTTCAGATAAAATTCAATCCGAAGGATTTAAATGGTATCCCATCGAAATGTCCAGAAGCGGTTTGAATATTTTTGAAGAAAGAAAAACCATAGCTCAAATTGCCACGATTCTTAAAAAAGAAAAACCTGATGTATTTCATAGTTTTACTATGAAAGGTAATATAAACGGGACTTTTGCAGCTGTTCGTGCTGGTGTTCCTAACATAGTAAATTCAATAGCAGGTTTAGGATTTATCTATTCGAGTGATTCAATTAAAGCCAAACTACTTCGACCTTTTGCTAATTATGGATATAAAATGATTTTGGATAAGGGTAAAACTATTTTTCAAAACCCTGATGACTTAAATAATTTTGTTAAAAAAGGTTTAGTTAGTCAGGAAAACGCGACTTTGATTAGAAGTTCAGGTGTAGATTTAAATAAATTTAAACGAACCCCAGTGCCTGTGACTGGTAAAATTATTCTTTTGTTTGCTGCACGATTATTATGGACAAAAGGGGTAGGAGAGCTTGTTGAAGCGGCTAAAATTTTAAATGAAAAAGGTTTAAATATTGAAGTACAAATAGTTGGTAAAAATGACCCCGGTAATCCTGCTTCTGTTCCAGATGAGGTTATTTCAAGTTGGTCCAAATATAATTTTATTAAATGCCTTGGTTTTAGAACTGATATGCCTGAATTAGTTGAGAAAGCAACAATTATTTGTTTTCCATCAAAGCATAAAGAGGGTACTCCAAAATTTTTAATTGAAGCTGCTGCGGCTGGTAGACCCATTATTACCACTGACAATAGAGGATGTAAAGAAGTGTTAGTTGATGGAGAAAACGGCTATTTAACTAGGGTTGGAAATGTTGATGACATTGTTCAGGCTGTTATAAAAATGACTAAATCCAGAGAAAATCTTCAAAAAATGGGCGATGCAAGTTATAAAGTAGCCCAGGGGTTTAATGTAATTGATGTTGCTAACAAGTCCTATGATGTATATTGTTTAAAATGAAAGTGCTTTTTTTCATTACAAACCCCCAGCGTATGGCAGGATCAAACCGTACCCTTTTTGAAATAATTAAACAATTAAATCAAAAAATTGAGGCTAGAGTTTTGTTTTCTGGCGAAGGTGTTGCACCAGATCATTTTATTAAAGAAGGAGTGAGTGTAGAAATCATTCAACCAAAAGGAGTGGTTTTGAATTCCTATGGTAAAGTAGCTTTAAAACTTTCTGTATTTCAGAAAATTATCACTGTTTTTAAAGAGTACTTTCCTTATGCAACACACTTATATAAGTATTTGAAAAAAACAAATCCTGATATAGTACATTGCAATGATGTAAGAAGTCTTTTTTTAATTGCTCCAGTTGCTAAATTATTAGGTAAAAAAGTGATCCTACATATCCATACAGAGTACTTTTGTCCTAAAAAAGCATGGTATTTATTACGATATATACCAAATCAAATCATCACGGTATCTCAATATATTAAAGATAGATTAGATGCTTATTCACGAAAAAAAACTACACGCATTTATAACGGTATTAAGGATTGTAAGGATTTATCGACTGCGGTTCCATTTTTTGAAAATCGTAAAAAACAAGGTGATGTCATTGTAGGTTGCGTAGCTTCTCTAATTCCTTTTAAAAGTCTACATTACTTAATAGATGCCGCCAACCTTTTAAATGAAAAAGGTATCTTTAATGTAGTCTTTGTATCTATAGGCCCTAAATTTCCTGAACACAAAAATTATTATCACTTCTTGGAAAATCGAATTCGGACATATGGTTTGACGAACTTTACATTATCAGGAGCACAAGATAATCCTTATCAATTTTATAATACCATGGATATTTGTGTGCTACCATCTGTTTCAAAAGATATGATATTAATTGACGGCAAAGAACAAATTATTCAAGGTAATGAAGGCTTTCCAACCACAAATCTCGAGGCTATGTTATTTGAAAAGCCGGTTATAGCAACCTCGATTTCAGGCACCCCTGAACAAATACAAGACGGAGTTAATGGATTCTTAGTTCCACCTGGAGATATAAAGGAATTATCCAAAAAATTGGAGATTTTGATAAATGATACGAATTTAAGACTTGAAATGGGAAAGAAAGGAAGAGATTATGTATTGATGAATTTCTCAAGTCTCAAATGTGTAAACCAGTTTACTAAAGTGTTGGAAAATATATGATAGGAAGATATTCTCGGTTTATTGGTGAGATTTTTTTAGTAGGTGATTTACTCTGTTTAAATTTAGCCGTAGTTCTGAGCCATTATTATTTTGAAGGGACTTTACGTTTTGAAGATCGATATTCAACTCTTTTGATTTTGATGAACTTGTTTTGGGCTGTATTAGTAAACTATATAGATACCCAAAAATATTCACGTGTAACCAACAAATTTGATTCAATACAAAATATAACTAAAGAGGTAATTATTCACGCCCTTCTTGTTTTCTCATTTATGTTTGTATCTAAAAGTGCTAACCACTATTCAAGAATTCTTATCAGTGTTGCCTATGTTAGTTTTTACTTTTTTGTATTGATATGGCACCTTTCTATTTTAATTGTCCTTGAGCAATATAGGAAACGGGGTTATAATTATCGAAAAATTATAATCATCGGAAATGGATATACCGCACAGCAAGTTTATAACTATATTTCGACAGATATTTCATTAGGTTATAGATTAGAAGGTGTATTTACGGATAATGATTTAGTGATTGATGAGTCTAAACTTCTTGGAAGTACCGATGATTGTATTCAATATTTAACAGACAATAAAGTTGACGAAATTTATTGTACGTTAAGATTGACTGAAGTAAATAGAATAAATGATTTAGTTTCATTTGCAGACAATCATATGATTCGATTTAAACTGGTTCCAGATTTTAGAGGTATTTCAAACCGAAGATTAAATCTAGAGTTTTATGAAAATATGCCTGTTTTAACAATTAGAAAAGAACCGTTAGAAAGCATTCGAAATCGTTTCATAAAACGAACTTTTGATATTGTTTTCTCTGCTCTAGTATTAATGATTTTGATTCCTTTCGTCTTCCCCATTGTGGCTTTATTAATAAAATGTTGTTCTAAGGGGCCTGTTTTTTTTAAACAGCTAAGAAACGGAAGAAATAATGAAGAGTTTACAGTTTTAAAATTTCGTAGTATGGAATTAAACCATGATTCTGATAATGTACAAGCAAAAAAGGGAGATGCTAGAATTACTGGACTTGGTTCGTTTCTTAGAAAAACTAATTTAGATGAACTCCCACAGTTTATAAATGTTTTTCTGGGAAGTATGTCAATTGTTGGTCCAAGACCTCACATGCTTAAACATACTCAAGAGTATTCTCATAAAGTAGATAAATTTTTAGTTCGACAGTTTGTGAAGCCAGGGATTACAGGTTGGGCACAGGTAAAAGGATATCGAGGTGCTACGGATGATGCATCTATGAAAAAACGTGTTCAATACGATCTATGGTATATTGAAAACTGGAGTCTTTTCTTAGATATTCAAATTATTTTTATGACGATTTATAATATGATTAAAGGTGAAGAAAATGCTTTTTAATACCCTAACGCTTTTCTAACATCAATTAACGTTATACTTGCTATTTCTTTTGCTTTTTTAGCACCAGCTAATAACAGGTTATCAAGGTGGGGTTTATTGGAAACTATTTCTTTAAATAATTTTCTTTCCTCTGAGAATTTTGATGTAATTAATTCAAATAGTGCTTGTTTTGCATGACCATAACCATAATTTCCACCTTCGTAATTTTTTTGCATTTCTTTCTGTTGATTCTCATCTGCTAAAAGAGAAAAAAGTTTATAAACATTACAGCTAAATGGATCTTTGGGTTCTTCCATAGGAATGCTGTCAGTAATTATTTTCATAATATTTTTTCTCAGAGGTTTATCTTCCAAGAAAATATTGATTGTGTTATCATACGATTTGCTCATTTTTTGTCCATCAATTCCTGGTACAGTCATTACATCCTCATTAATTTTAGATTCAGGAATTGTGAAAACTTCACCATACAAATTGTTAAACGACTTTGCCAAATCCCGTGTGATTTCTAAATGTTGTTTTTGATCTTTACCTACAGGAACAACCTCTGCATTATATAATAGAATGTCTGCAGCCATTAATACAGGGTAATTAAATAGTCCGGCACTAATTTTGTCTTTAGACAATTTTTCAGATTTATCTTTAAACGAATGTGCGTTTTCTAGCATCGGAATAGGTGTGATGCAATTTAAAAACCAGGCTAATTCACAAACTTCTGATACATCGCTTTGACGGTAAAAAATAGTTTTTTCTGGATTTAAGCCGCAAGCTAACCAAGCTGCTGCAGTAGCGTAAGTG
This sequence comes from uncultured Cytophagales bacterium, assembly GCA_963815495.1. Classification (GTDB taxonomy): domain Bacteria; phylum Bacteroidota; class Bacteroidia; order Cytophagales; family JAAEPT01; genus CAWFGW01. The sequence goes on along the minus strand of CAWFGW010000007.1, from coordinate 169,281 downwards.
TTTTCACGTAATAAGTTACCGTCTTTGACAGTGGTGAGTGAATGATAGTTGGCGATAAAGAATAACGACTCATTGCCTTCCTTTTCAGATAAGGTAATAGCAGGTTTAATAGCGCCTAAAATATTTCCTAAATGTGGTATTCCTGTACTTTGAATTCCTGTTAAAACCCTAGTCATGATTTTTTCTGAATAGTTTTAGTTATCCTATTTATATAATACTTTCGCTAAAGTAAATAAGTTAAACGGTCATTCAAAAACCAATTTTAATGCATAAGAACTATTTGTTTATATATCTGATACTGTTTCCTCTTGCAGCTTTTTCTCAAATTTCCACCAGTCCCTTTTTTTACGATAAGGTTAATCTTGGTGTGGTACGTGAAGATGCTGGTATTCAACAAATTAGTTATCAATTTAAACGTAGACAAGGTTCAGATTTTAAAATTGACACCGTAATTACTAGCTGTGGTTGTTTGGCTACACGATGGACAAAGTCAATAAATGCTGATACAGGACATGTTTTAGTAGAATTTAACCCACTAAATAGACCTGGTGTCATATATAAAGAAATCGATGTAGTAACTCAAAATGATACCATTAAATTGATTTTGACAGGAACAGTAGTCCCTATTAAAGAGAAAGATCTTGAATTGAATTATAGAGAACAAGTTGGTTGTCTACATTTTACTTCGAAAGCCATAAACTTTGGTGAAATTTATTCAAATCAGACTGTTGAAAAATCATTTTTGCTGTATAACGCATGTGATACTCCTATACAATATGATTGATTCTTTACATCTTTTTCCTTCTCATATTAACTATGCGTTTGATACAAACGTAGTTGAACCTCATTCTTTTATTGATTTAAAACTTAATTATGATCCTTTAAAAGCAAATGATTGGGGGTATAAAACTGATCAAGGTAGTTTTAAGCTTCAAGCCAAAAAAAGTACAATACTATTGACTTAAGTATTCATGCAACAATTCTGGAGTTTTTTGAAGAAAATCCCGATCAAATTATCCCTTTATTAAATTTGATACAACTCATTTGCAGATGGGGTCTTTAAAAGAAGGCGAAAGTTATAAGCATGACGTTTGGATTTTAAAAATATCGGAAAAGATACATTGATAATAAGAAAAATACAATCTACCTGTAGTTGTCTGGTAGCGGAATTGAAGGATAAAATAATTCCACCTGGAGAAACTAGTTTGTTGATCGTTGATTTTTTAACAAATAATCGCTCAGGAACTCAGAAGAAGTATATTTATGTTATTTCTAACTCACCTTATTCATCGATTACAGAAATTGTTTTAACAGGAAAAGTAATAGATTAGTGCTATGTTAAGGTGGCTATAGAAGCGGTTTTGAGCATTTTATTATTCTTAATTGTGTTAAATTTTGTAGTTTGTATCCTTCAAGTTGATTCTATCTGATTTTAAGAATTTATGAAAAGAATAATTTTTGCATTTATAGCAGTTTTAATAGTTGTTGTAAGTCAAGGACAGGACACCAAGAAGTTTTTAAAAGAAGGAAATAATCATTTAGAATATGAGCACTACAGGAAGGCTGCTAATGATTATAGATTAGTATTAAAAGAAGAGCCAGAAAATAGTGAAGCACTTTTTAATCTAGGAAAAGCTTATTTGGGATCTTATCGCCATCCAGAGGCTTTAGAAAAAATGGAAAAGGCAATTTCAATTGATGAAGATATTGATAAGTATCAAGATTATTGGTTAGGAAGAGCTTATCATCTAAATTATAAGTTTGATAAAGCTATAGAATATTATAATAAATATTTAGAAACTATTTCTAAAAATGATCCTCGGACAGATGATATCAATAAATTCATCCTTGAGTGTGGGTATGCTAAAGAATTTGTTGGTAAGAGAAGTTTTTATCGAATTGATAATATTGGTGCCCCAATTAATACAGCAACAGACGAACATAGCCCTGTAATAACTCAAGACGGTAACACCATGATGATTACCGCAAGAAAATATACTGAAGATGGTGAAAGTGAAAGTGGTAATTTTTCAGAAGAAGTACTTATTTCTACTCGCGATGAAAATGGTAAATGGTTAAAACCAAAACATTTTGAGCATAATTTAGAAGGACATGATGCAACTGTTCAGTTATATGATAATGACACGAAACTATTGTTATACAGAAACACTGGTGCAGGTGATTTGTACCATTCTGATTTAGTCAATGGAGATTGGACTGACCCAGTTCCTATGGAGTCAATTAACACCGTTTGGCCTGAAATTGATGCCTATGTAAATAAAGCAGGTGATAAGATGATTTATTCATCCAACTTTAATTCTACTAATCATGATAATTCTGATTTGTTTGTAGTTACAAAAACAGCCAATGGATGGTCAGAACCTAAAAGTTTAGGAAGTAATATCAATACAGAATATGATGAAACCTCTCCATTTATATCAACAGATGGTAAAACGCTTTTCTTTAGTTCTAATGGCCACACTAGCATGGGTGGATTTGATGTCTTTAAGTCTTTTTATGATGAATCAACAAATTCGTGGTCGAAACCAGTAAACTTAGGATATCCACTAAATACACCTAGTGATGATATTTATTTTTATTACTCAAATGAAGACAATTGGAGTGGCTATTTTTCATCTTACAGACGAGATGGTTTAGGTGAAAAAGATATTTATAAAGTTCAGTTTACACCGAATGTTCATATCAGCAGGTGTTGTTAAAGATGAAAACACGAAAGAACCAGTACCTAATTTAAGTATAAAATTTATTGCTGAAGGTGAAGAGGAGGAAATGGCTTCTGATGTAACTAAAGAAACCGGTAAGTATTTAGTGAACATTTTATCGGATAGAAGTTATTCAGTAATTATTGAAGATAAGAATGGTCAAACCTTAGGTACTTTTGAATACTTGGTTCCAATTTTAAAAGAAAAAGATCCTTTGGATTATATTTTTGACATTGAATTAAATGCTGTAGCACCAGAATTAATTTCTTCCAATATGAAATCTGCTGTCCCTGAAGATGAAGAAATTGTAGCTATTGAAGTAGATGAAGAGGAGGAAGACACAGAAGAAGTTGTTGATGAGTTTAAGGAGGAGGAAGATATAACGGGTGAAACATCATCTTCTCAGACACAAACGACAAAGTTTCTACTTCGAGTTTTGTCTCCGATAAAACAAACTCAACCCAAATAACACAGTAAAAACGATGAGAAATCAGTAAAAGAAGCAAAAAATCACTTTAAAATGGATGATGTTGAAACAGGTTGTAAGCGTGTTTTACATCATGTTTATTTTAATTTTAATGAAGCTACATTACAAAAATCATCCTATGATGAATTAGATAAATTAGCTTGTTTAATGTCGTCAAAGTCTGATGTCAAAGTAGAAATTGGAGGATATACAGATAATATAGGTAATGATTCGTATAATAAATCATTGTCACAAAAAAGAGCACAAGCAGTAGTAGATTATTTGGTCAAACAAGGGATTCCAAAATCTCGACTAACTGCTGTAGGATATGGTGAAGAACAGCCAATTGCCAGTAACGATGATGAAGAAGAAGGCAGAGAGCTGAATAGAAGAACAGAGTTTAAGATTTTAAAATAACTTCATATTTAACATTGTCAAGCCCGAATATTTCAATTCAATTAGTTCCGCATAAATTACTGTTTAAATTTAAAGCTGGTACCTCTCGAGGCGTTCTTACTGAAAAAGTAACTTATTTTTTAGTAATAAAAGATAGCGATAATAATATCTTGGGAATTGGAGAGGCTGGACCACTTCCTCAACTTAGTGTTGATGATTATCCTGATTTTTTAGCTTTAGCTTCTAGTTTATTAAGTCAACTTGAAATACCTAGTAATTTAACTACTGATACAGTTTTTGACTATGTCTCGTCTGTAATTCCAAATAAATATCCTTCTGTTAAATTTGCTCTAGAATCAGCTTTGTTAGATTATTTAAATGGTAGTCAACGAATTTATTTTGATAATGAGTTTTCGAGAGGCCAACAGTCTATACTGATTAATGGATTGATTTGGATGGGTGACAAGGAGTTTATGCTCAAACAAATTGAGACAAAACTGAAGGAAGGGTTTAAGTGTCTAAAACTTAAGATTGGAGCAATAGATTTTGCTCAAGAATGTTCTATACTCCAATCCATACGTAATCAATTATAGTCCAGTGATTTAGAGTTAAGGGTAGATGCGAATGGTGCTTTTGGCATCGATGAAGCACTTGAAAAATTAACTATCTTATCAAAATTTCACCTTCATTCAATTGAACAACCTATCAAGGCAGGTCAAATGGAAGAAATGGCACAACTATGTAGGCAGTCACCTTTACCCATTGCCTTAGATGAAGAGTTAATTGGAGGGTTTTACTTAGTTAAAAAAAGAAGAATTATTAGAGAAATATTACCTCAATATATTATTCTAAAACCCACTTTACTTGGGTGGATTTAGAGAAACAAATGAATGGATTTCGTCTAGCTCAAGAATTAAATATTGATTGGTGGATTACCTCTGCTTTAGAGTCTAATGTTGGTTTAGCGGCAATTAGTCAATATGTAGCTCAATTTAATAACGTGTATGCCTCAAGGTTTAGGGACAGGTAAACTTTATAATAATAACCTTACATCGCCTCTTTCGTTACAGGGAGAAAGGTTACATTATAACTTAACTACAGGTGTATGGGATTTAAAACAACTAGAAGAGAATTTTTAATTAAATCAGGTTTGTTCTTAGGGGGGACTTTTTTACTCCCTCATTCAATTTTTTCCGAGCCCTTATTAAATGAGGATGAAAAAATTTTAGTTGGAATAAATGAGCCTTATGATTTAGTAAAGGGAAGATATGTTTTAAGAAAAGAAGCTGGCGATGCATTTGAATTGATGTGTGAGGCCGCAGCAAAAGAAGGGATAGATATTTATTCACAATCAAGTTACAGGAGCTATAACCGTCAGTTAGCCATTTGGGAGCGTAAGTTCAAGTCTTTTTCTTCACATGGTTATTCTGAGAAACAAGTGATAAAAAAAATTATTGAATATTCCACTATTCCCGGTACTAGTAGGCATCACTGGGGTACAGACTTAGATATTGTTGATTTAAAAATATCAATGCCATCAGATCCTTTTTTAGAAAGACATTATTTGTCAGGTGGTGTTTATTCGAAATTATACGATTGGATGCTCTTGAATGCCAATGCTTTTGGTTTTTATCAAGCATATACGAATGATGAAAATAGAAATGGATTTAAATTTGAACCCTGGCATTGGAGTTATAAGCCGCTAGCAACAGTAATGTTGAAGGATTATTTAGAAATTGATTTAAAAAAGTTTTTTAATGAAATGACTATTTCGGGGAAAGACTCCATTTCGAATGGTTTTATTAATGATTATAGGGAATCACATATATTAGGAATAAATACACAATTATTAGGGGAATAAAAAAAGCCAAGATTTAAATCTTGGCTTTTTTTATTTATTGAATGTTTAAGTCTTTTATAATGGACTGCAATTTCTTATCGAGAAGTTCATTTACTTTGTCATAATCAGCTTTTGACTGCAACGTTTCTTTTACACCAAAGTAAAATTTAATTTTAGGTTCAGTACCTGAAGGTCGAGCAGATATTTTACTTCCATCTTCAGTAAAAAACTGTAATACATCCGATTTTGGTAAGTCAATAGTTTTTTTCTCTCCATTTGTGAAGTTAGTTTCCACTTGGTTTAAATAATCCTTAACCAAAACTAATTTTGACCCGGCAACTATTTTTGGAGGATTTTCTCTAAAGCTGGTCATCATTTGTTTGATTTCCTCAGCACCAGCTTTCCCTTTTTTAGTGATTGAGATGAGTGATTCTTTATAAAAGCCAAATTCCACATAGATATCAAGCAATAAATCAAATATAGATTTGCCTTGATCTTTGGCATAAGCAACCATTTCCGCAATAAAGGCACAAGAAGCAATTGCATCTTTATCTCTTACAGCATCTCCAACAAGGTATCCGTAACTTTCTTCACCTCCACATATAAATTGTTTTTTGCCTTCAAATTCACGAATTAAGCCAGCGATAAACTTAAAACCGGTTAAGGTATCATAACACTCAACATCTAACTTGTCAGCAATTGCTTTAATTAACTCTGAGGTTACAATTGTTTTAACGATAAACTCGTTGCCAGTCAATTTGTTTTTTTGTTTCCATGCTTGTAGCATATAATACACTAACAAACTACCTGTTTGGTTACCATTTAAAAGCTGGAATTCACCTTTATGGTTTTTAACCGCTATCCCAACGCGGTCAGCATCAGGATCCGTTGCCATTATTAAGTCAGCATCAATTTCTTTTCCTTTATTTAACGCCAAACTTAGTGCTTCAGCTTCTTCTGGATTCGGATAAACTACCGTTGGAAAATTGCCGTCAGGAGTAGCTTGTTCTTCAACAACGTGTACATTATTAAATCCGAAACTTTTTAGGATTTGCGGCACACAAGTAATTCCTGTGCCGTGAATAGGGGAGAATACTATTTTTAAGTCAGCTTGACGGGCAATAGCATCGGGAGAAACGGTTAGTTTTTTTATTTCTGCGAGGTAAGCCTCATCCACTTCTTTACCAATTTTTTGAATTAGATTCGGGTTTGCTTCAAAATTAACCTTCGAAATGGTATCAATCTTTCTTACTTCTTTAATCACATTAGCATCATGAGGAGCTATCATTTGTGCACCATCATTCCAATAGGCTTTGTAACCATTGTATTCCTTCGGATTATGTGAGGCTGTTAAAACGATACCACTTTTACATCCAAAATAACGAATTGCGAAAGACAACTCAGGTGTTGGTCTTAAGTCCTCAAAAAGATAGACTTTGATGCCGTTTGCTGAAAATACATCTGCAGTGATTTGTGCAAAGTAAGCACTGTTGTTTCTACTGTCATAAGCTATAGCAATACTAATCTCTTCATTAGGGTAACATTGAATTAAATAATTTGCTAGACCTTGTGTCGCGCTTCCAATAGTGTATTTGTTGACTCGGTTGGATCCAACGCCCATAATACCGCGAAGGCCACCTGTTCCAAATTCTAATTCTTTATAAAAAGAGTCAGTTAATTCTTCTTCTTTTTTTTCGGCTAAAAGTTTACTAATAATATCTTTAGTTTCCTTATCATAGGCGCCTGATAACCAGTTTTCAATTTTATCTTTTACTACTGCTTCCATTCTGTTTCTCGACTTAATTATTCATGAAATGTACTTTATTTTCCGCTTTTTTGGAAAGCTTTTTAACGGAAAAGCTCTTAATTTGTAGAAAAAAAACGATTAATGGATTTTAAAGAACTGGACAAAACACTCAATGAAATTCTTGTATTAAGAACAAAACTCACAAAACTGTCTTACAGCGATGAAGCGTATGATGAAGTAGAGGATGAGTTGCATGACCTTGAAGACGATTTTGTAGACAAGTATGGTGATTCACTAGAGGAAATAGTAGGTGATATATTAACTGAATTAAAGTCTGATTCAGAAGTGTTATTACCCACTTCCTATTTACCACAAATGTTAGAAGGAGAAGGTAAACAAGATTGAATTAGGTGATGACCCAGGTGTCACTATTGATATAGAAGATTATTTAGATCAGGGAGTAGACATTCGGTTGGCATTAATTCCAAACCCTTCACGGTTTGTACTTTTAATTAATCAAGAGATTGTGAAACAAATGTGGCAAGCATAAAAAATACTGCGTTGAAAATATCCCCCATTTTCAACGCAGTTCCTATTAAAAAAAATTATTCACAAGTTTTAATAATACTATCAAATGAGTCTGTTTCTTCTTCACTTGTGAATAGGTGAGTAGAATTTGGACTAGTTAGTCCTTTCCACATCGTTTGATTCATTGAGTATTTTACCATAACCTGATAGGTTTGACCAGTTACAGGGTGCACTAATTCTAAGTCAAGTGTTTGTTCTACACTGTTGTTTGTGGGTCTCATTACACATTTAGTGATTTGAAACGATTCTGATTCCAGTACCCATGGAGTGAATTAAAAAAAAATGGTTACCTTCTTTAGTGATATGAATGACTTCAGGGTTAGCCTTACAGTCTTTTTCTATTTTTAACTTCGACTCATGGTGGGTGAGTTTGTACCACTTTGTCTTGAGTTTAGCAATTGCTGATAAATCAGTAACTGTATCAGTGTTTGCGTAGCCAGTAATAACCACGAGTGCTAGTAATACTAAGATTAACTTTTTCATGATTTCCTTCTTTTTTAGTTACACATATTATTCATAACGAAATTGTTTTTCTAAAGGTTTTGATTCTTTGGTCTGTAATTTACTGGTAACTAGTGTGTTGAGTGATGTAATAAAAATGGATTTTTTTAATATTTATGACTTTAGATGGATTAAAATCAGATTTAAAATTCTAATTTTTGGAGCTAGATTAACTAAATGTTTACTTTGTTATTCGATATTTTTCTTAAAATAAATTATTAACAAAGCCCATGTTGGATTTTAAAGAGACCGAACTAGATAAAATAGTTGTTCATTCTGTTGGTAACAAAACACAAGAAGAAGAGTTGTTTTTATCTAACTCTAACTTAGTGTTGGATGAAGATTTGATGGATGTTTTAAAAACCTATTTTTTAAAACCTTTTAAAGAAAATGGTTTATATGAATTTACTCATGAGTCAGGTTTACAGTTTAATGAAGTTTACTCATTTTGTAAAGAGATATTTCAAGACCCTGAGAAATTACATTTTCAATCGATTAACCTTGCTAAACATTTATATGAAACCTCGTTACATCCTAATATCAAAGGAGGGGAGTTTTATGTAGTTTATTTTACCGATTGTCAGATTAGAGGTGAATATGCAGATGCAATTGGGATTTTTAAATCAGAAACTAAAGATACTTTTTTAAAAGTTTACCAAAAGTACAGTGATGTTGTGGTGGAATCACAGCAAGGAGTAAACATTAACAAACTGGATAAAGGGTGTTTAGTGTTTGACTCTGATGAAGAAAATGGCTATCGGGTGTGTGTAGTTGATGCCACGAACAAATCTTCAGATACCGCTCGGTATTGGATGCATGATTATTTACAAGCAAAACCGAAAGAAGACCAGTTTTATCATACAGGTAACTATATGCAGCTTTGTAAAGGGTTTGTGAAAGATGTATTCAATGATGATTTTGATGTACCTAAAACCGATCAATTGAAAATGATTGAGAAGTCGATGGATTATTTTAATAACCATGAGGTGTTTAATAAAGATGAGTTTCGTGAAGAAGTAATCACTGATAATGGTTTATTCGAAGCGTTTGATGATTATAAATCTAATTTTTCCAAACGGAATGATGTTCAAATTTACGATGAATTTGATATTTCAAAAGCAGCGGTGAAGTCACAAAAAAAGTTTTTCAAAAGTGTCTTAAAGCTTGATAAGAAATTTCATGTATATGTACATGGTGGACATGATTACATGGAGCAAGGATATGATGAAGAACGAAAAATGAAATTCATTAAACTGTTTTATAATAAAGAAGAAGAGTAAAATTAGTCGGTGTCAACACGAATGCTATCTTGATGATGGTGTACTTTATGCTGTGGGTGAGGGTGGGTGCGCACCATATGCACTGGAATTTCGTATTTGATATCTTTGTGTTGATAGTTATCCCAATGTGACATGGCTTCAACTGTTGCTACCGCTTCATTTTTAAGGTCATTAATCATTGTTGAATCGCATCGCATGCACTCAAATTGATCTTCCGCTTTTACATCATGAATATGTCCATTGGTATCAACACCAAATTCCACATAAACTACCACATTCCAAATTGTATCATTTTCTTGTACCTGAGTTGAGTCTTTACTAAGGAAAGAAATTGAAGTGTTTGTTTGGGGTGTGAAAGAGAAACAAATTAGTTAAAAACCCAAAGACTAGAACTATCTGTATGTATCTAATTTTTTTCATGATTACTGAATTGAAAATCAAATATAAGATATTCTTTTTACAGTCTTGAAATCTGTTTTAACACTTTATTGGCTCGGTGCTTAAAGCCAGGAGATGAATAAGGGAGTTGGTTTTGAAGTATTACTTTTAATTCATTCGCTAATTCGGGATATTTGTGGTAGCATGTTGGCGAGTACCGTTATCGAAAAAGCTTTTACTGCAATAGGTTCTTTATTCTCTAAAAATTGAAAACACAAGTTAGCCACTAAGCCACATAATTTCTCTGGAATCACTACTTTTTCTAATACACGCAATGTGTTTCTTTTAACAGCTACATGAATAGTTGGGTTGTCTAAATTTAGAATCAATTGTTCTAGATGTGGGATAATTAAGATGAGGGTGTTGGTCAGTACATTTACTAACTACCCAGCTTGCTCGTTGTGTAACTTTCCCTTCATCAGATAAGAAGAGTCTAATTAATTCGTTAAAAAATGCTTCATTTTTATTGATGTAAGAAGCTATTAATTCTGTGTTTGATTTTGAATGTTCTTTCAATAGTTGTTGACGTATATTCATTTTAAGAGTAGTTTTCTTACGTTAAATTTAATAGAGATTTTCTATGTTATCAGTAGGATTAATAACTTGAGGATAATCAGGTTGTAATATGATTTTTGTAATTGATTTGTTATCTTAAAAAGACAAACTTGTTTCTTTTAATTAAAACATTAAGCATTATGAAGACCATATTAGTACCGACAGATTTTTCACAAGAAGCAGAAAAAGCTTACGCAATAGCAGGATCACTCGCACGAGCATTTAAAACAGATGTATGTGTGTTGAATATTACAAAATCACATGTTGAAGATTTAGTAAGCCATTGGAATGGGACTTCCTTAATTAACAATATGGCAAGTTTTGCGGCATTGGATTCAGAGGAACAAAAAGAAATTAATGATAAATTAAATTCTATCGCTAAAAGAAAAGAGTTTGAGGGTGTGAGTGTTACCACGAAAACATCTATGTCATATAATAATGATGTAGTAAGCGAATTGATTGAAGATATCAATCACACTACTTATGGTTTAATCGTAATGGGTACTGCAGGTGATGAGCAAGAAGGAGAATCGTTCGCTGAAGTAGTTGCTCGTCATTCCATGACTCCCGTTTTGACCTCTAAAACCATGCTTCCTGCGTTTAATCCACAAAATATTGTGTTGTGTACTGACTTTGAATCCATAACGATGGGTTTTTTACAGCGAATTAAACTAATTAAAGAAAAGTTTAATGGGACATTAAAATTGTTATATGTAAATACACCTAAACATTTTAAAACCACTAAACAAATAGAGCTTGAAGCTAAAAAATTAGCTCGTAAGTTTATGCTCGGTGATTATAAGTTGTTTGTTTATAATGCTAATGATGTAAAATCTGGTATAAAAGAATTTATTGAACGAGAAGCAGCTGATATGATAGCGCTTTCCACTCACGGAAGAACAGGGGCATTACATTATTTCTATGGTAGTCATACTGAAGATTTAATCAATGAATGTTCGATTCCAGTTTATTCCTATAATCTACATGAGTATTTGAAAAACCATACTGGTGGGGGGACTATTTACACTAGAGGATTTACAGGTTAATTTGTTGAATTAGAGCGACTTTTGTTGATTTATTTGCACAGTATCATGCTTTGTCATGATACTGTTTTTTGTGTTTATTCTCTATAAACACGTTTTCTAAGTTTTGGTAAGGTTTTTTTTATGTTTTGACTAGTTAAAATTGTTCCACCAAAATTCTAAAAATCATGAAAAATTTAAGAGTAACACACAATCCTTCCACACATACATTCACTGCTTTAGTTCCTGGAGGTGAAGCAAAAATAGATTACATACCAACATGGAGATCATTATATTGATTTTACATAGCACATTTGTTCCAGAAGAATCAAGAGATCAAGGTGTAGCTACTGAACTGGCAGAATATGCTATTGAATATGCTCGTGAGAACGGTTTACGGGTTAAGGCATCGTGTCCATTTATGAAGACGGTATTAAGCTATGAACCTGATCACAATGCGTTAAAATACCCTACGGTATAATATATGCGACTATATTATTTATTTTTTTAAGTTGGCCAGACTGTCCATGTTTGGCTTTTTTATTTCTTTTGTAAAAAGGAAAGAATTTTCGTTTCGTGCCAGTATTCATTTTCTTTATTAAAGGTGACAAAACCAACATGTCCTCCATATTCAGGAATTTCTAATAAAATATTGCCTTTGTTTCGTGCTGCTTCAATAGGAAAGCAGGAAGACGTTAAAAATTGATCGTCTTTGGCAGTTAAAATATACGTTGGAACAGTGATTTTCGTAATTACATTTACACTACTACACGTTTCCCAATAAGTATGTGCATCAGGGAAGCCATGGGCAGGAGCGGTATAATAATCATCAAACAGTTTGAAGTCTGTTAATGTGTTAATCTTTATTGGTAGGAGTTCATTAGGGTACTTTTCTGTTTTATATTTTAACTTATCAGCCATCGATTTAATGAATCTGCGTAAATAGATGCGGTTTGATTTTCTTGCCAAGTGATAAGCACTTGCTTTTAAGTCACACGGTACGGAAATCCCCACTATTTTATCAATAATAGGAGGTAGAGCATAATTTTTTAAACCTGCATATCGTAAAACAACATTTCCACCTAAACTAAAGCCAACAAGACTAATCGATTTATATTTATTGGTTTTAACTACCTGTTTAATAACTTCATCCACATCTTGCCAATCACCACTGTGGTAGGCTCTGAATTTTAAATTGGGTTCACCACTACATCCCCTGAAATTCATTGCTAGCACATCATAATTATTCTTTTTTAATAGTTTAGCCATTCCTTTTATATAATGAGAATCAGAAGAACCTTCTAGACCATGTAGCAGCATCACTAATTGTGGATTATTAGACTTTAACCAGTCGACATCTACAAAATCACCATCGGATAAAGTAAGGCGTTCACGTTGGTAGTCTAACTGGATTGCTGGGCGAAAATATTTGTGGTAAATTGATTGTAAATGACTGTTTTTAAGAAATAGAGGTGGTTTATAGTCTGATTCTCTTATGATTGGCATTGGTGTCTGTTTACAATATTTTTAATCAAATAGTAAAAGTTACACGTATTTTTAGATTTCAAGCAGTAATTAACGGAATTTTTAAACTACTTTTGCAGCCTGAAAATTATTTTATGAAATCAAATAAGAATATTGCAATTATTGCACACGTTGACCACGGTAAAACTACGCTAGTAGACAAAATGCTTCATTTTTGTAACCTATTCCGAGACAACCAAGAAACTGGTGACTTAATTATGGATAGTAATGATCTAGAAAGAGAGCGTGGTATTACTATTTTAGCTAAAAATGCTTCTATCGTTTATAAAGACACAAAGATCAATATTATCGATACTCCAGGTCACTCTGACTTTGGTGGAGAAGTAGAGCGTGTATTAAACATGGCTGATGCAGTGGTGTTATTAGTCGATGCTTTTGAAGGTCCAATGCCTCAAACGCGATTTGTAACGCAAAAAGCAATAGAGCTTAAGAAAAAAATTATTGTTGTTGTTAATAAGGTAGATAAAGAAAACTGTCGACCAGACGAAGCTCAAGAAGCGGTGTTTGAATTAGTTTTCAACTTAGAGGCTACAGAAGACCAGTTAGATTTTAAAACCGTTTATGGTTCAGCAAAAAACAACTGGATGGGACCAGACTGGAAAGTTCAAACCGATGACATTTCCTATTTGATGGATGTGATTTTGGAAGAAACTCCAGATCCACAAATAGAAGAAGGAACACTTCAAATGCAAATCACCTCGTTAGATTATTCTTCTTTCGTAGGTCGTATTGCTATTGGTAGAGTGACGAGAGGTTCAATAAAAGTGAATCAACCGATATCTGTTGTAAAAAAAGACGGTAAAATCACTAAAGGACGAGTAAAAGAAGTTTACATTTTTGATGGTTTAGAAAAAAGAAAAGTAGAGGAAGTTCAAGCGGGCGATATCTGTGCAGTATCAGGAATCGAAGGATTTGAAATTGGAGACACACTTAGCCGATCACGAAAATCCAGAAGGATTAGCGGCTATTTCAATTGAAGAACCAACAATGAACATGTTGTTTACAATCAATAACTCTCCGTTTTTTGGTAAAGAAGGTAAATTTGTCACTTCTCGACACATTCATGACCGTTTACATAAAGAATTAGAAAAAAACTTAGCGCTTAGAGTTCAAGCAACGGATAGTGCAGATAGTTTCTTAGTATTTGGTAGAGGTGTACTTCACTTGTCTGTTTTAATTGAAACAATGAGAAGAGAAGGTTATGAACTACAAGTAGGTCAGCCACGTGTAATTACCAAAGTAATTGACGGTAAAAAATGTGAACCTATTGAAGTGTTAACTGTTGATGTTCCAGAAAATAAATCAGGAAGAGTCATTGAACTAGTGACTCAGCGTAAAGGTGAGATGACTAGCATGAACCCAAAAGGAGATATTATTCGAATTGAGTTCGAAATTCCTTCAAGAGGTTTAATTGGATTAAGAAATAGTGTATTAACAGCAACCGCTGGTGAAGCAATTATGGCTTACCGTTTCAAAGGATACGAACCATGGAAAGGTGAAATACCAATGAGAAATAATGGTGTAATGATTTCTGCTGACACAGGTGATACATTTGCTTATGCAATTGATAAACTACAAGATCGTGGTACTTTCTTTATCGATCCAGGAGAAAAAATTTATGCAGGACAAATTGTTGGTGAGCACAACCGTTCAAATGATTTAACTGTGAATGTAGGTAAAGCGAAAAAACAATCAAACGTTCGTGCATCAGGTACAGATGATAAAGCGCGATTGATTCCAGCAACTAAATTCTCGTTAGAAGAAGCCCTAGAATACATTCAAGGTGATGAGTATGTTGAGTTAACACCTAAATCTATTCGAATCAGAAAAATTCATTTAACTGAAGCAGATAGAAAATTAGCTGGAAAAGCTTAAACAAACGTTCTACTTAAAAGCTTAATAATGCAGTCATAGTCGAAAGATTATGACTGCATTTTATATATTAGCCCTTTATATTTAAAATATGGTTACTAGTATAGACAAAGAGTTGGATTTTGTAGCTGAAATTAAAAGGCTCAAACAAGAGAAGAATGCTGTTATTCTTGCTCATTATTACCAGGATGGTGACATTCAGGATATTGCTGATTATGTTGGCGATAGCTTAGGCTTGTCACAAAAAGCAGCAGAAACGGACGCGGACATGATTGTGTTTGCTGGAGTTCACTTTATGGCTGAAACAGCAAAAATCCTAAACCCAACAAAGAAAGTGGTGCTCCCTGATTTAAAAGCAGGTTGTTCCTTAGCTGATGCAGCTCCTGCAGAAGAGTTTCGTAAATTTGTGGAGGCACATCCTAACCATACTGTCATATCTTATATTAATTGCACCGCGGAAGTAAAGGCCTTAACAGATATTATCTGTACTTCTTCTAATGCGGTTAAAATTGTCAACTCTGTGCCCAAGGACACACCGATTATTTTTGCTCCCGATAAAAACTTAGGCAAGTTCGTGATGAAAGAAACCGGACGTGATATGCTCCTATGGGATGGTGCATGCATGGTGCATGAAGCGTTTTCTATTGACAAACTTTTAAAGTTAAAGCAAGAGCATCCTGACGCTATTATTATTGCCCATCCAGAATCAGAAACTCATATTTTAAAAACAGCTGAATTTGTTGGGTCAACCACTGCTTTGTTAAATTACGTTAAGAACTCTGAAAATAAGCAGTTTATAATCGCTACTGAGGCCGGTATTTTGCACCAAATGAAACGCGATAACCCTGATAAGTTAATACTAGCAGCTCCATCAAACGAAGATAACACGTGCGCTTGTGCAGAATGTTTTTATATGAAAATGAATACGATGGAGAAGTTGTATTTATGTATGAAAAACGAGAAGCCTGAGTTAACTTTACCTAAAGAATTAATTGAAAAAGCTTACATTCCTATGAAAAGAATGTTAGATATCTCTGCTTCATAACGCTATGATTAAAACGGACTTCCTAGTCATTGGTTCAGGTGTTGCTGGACTAAGTTTTTCTTTGAAGGTAGCTGCCAAGTCTCCTGATAAAAAAATTACGATAATTACCAAAGACGCTTTGATGGAGTCAAACACGCGTTATGCACAAGGTGGAATTGCTATTGTACTTAAATGAAGACGACTCTTTTGAAAATCATATTCAAGATACCTTAACTGCTGGTGATGGTTTGTGTGACCCAGAGGTAGTGAAATTAGTGGTGACCAATGGACCTGATCGACTAAGGGAATTGATTGAATTTGGGGCTAATTTTGACACGAATATCGATGGTGAACTTGACTTAGGCAAGGAGGGAGGACATTCCGCAAACCGCATCGTACACCATAAAGATGTTTCTGGTTTCGAAATCTTGAGAACACTAGTCCGTAAAGCGGAATTAGCTCCTAATATTGATATTTTACCTTACCATTACGCCATTGATTTAATTACGGAGCATCACCTACCTAACGTGGATGAATCAAAATCACGTAAAAGAACTTGTTTTGGGGCGTATGTCCAAAACAAAAAAACAGGTGAAATAATAAAAATAGAATCTAAAGTTACCATGTTGGCTTCGGGAGGTATTGGACAAGTGTATGCCGATACAACAAACCCCTTAATTGCTACGGGTGATGGTGTAGCTTTAGCTTACCGTGCGAAGGCAGAGATTCAGGATATGGAATTCATTCAATTCCATCCCACAGCGTTATTCAACCCCAAGGAGAGTCCTTCATTTTTGATTTCCGAAGCAGTAAGAGGTTTTGGAGCTATTTTAAGAACACAAGATGGAGTCGCCTTCATGGATGGATACCACGAATTGAAAGACCTTGCCCCACGGGATATTGTTGCTCGTGCTATTGACTCCGAACTGGTAACTAGTGGTGATGAATATGTTTATTTAGATTGTACACACTTAGATTTAGATAAATTTAAAAACCACTTTCCCAATATCTATAACAAATGTTTGAGTGTTGGGGTTGACATTAAAAAAGACTTTATTCCGATTGTGCCCGCACAACATTACCTGTGTGGTGGTATTGTGGTAGATATGAAGGGGAAAACATCTATTCTTAACTTGTTTGCTTGTGGTGAATGTAGTCGTACAGGCTTGCATGGCGCTAACCGGTTAGCTTCGAATTCCTTGTTAGAGGCGTTGGTTTATGCAGATGTAAGCAGTGGATATGCTGTCGAGCTTGAAAAGCAAGTTCAATTGCCTGATGGCATCCCTGAGTGGGATAGTGAAGGCACCGTAAAGCCACGTGAAAAAGTAATCATTCGCCACAACAAGAAAGAAATTCAAAAGATTATGAGTGACTTTGTGGGTATTGTGCGTTCAGACAAACGGTTAGAGATTGCTTTAAAACGACTAGAGCTAATCTACTATGGAAACGCAGAAACTGTATGAAAGCACAGTGTTATCGCCCCAGTTATGTGAACTAAGAAATTTAGTCAATATAGCTTATTTAGTAATTACGCAATCTCAGAAACGAAAAGAGAATAGAGGAGGGTATTATAATATTGACAATATCACTTAAAAAATCAGGAGGAAGTAATTTATTACTTCCTCCTGATTGATTTTTATTTAATCAGCAAACTCGTTTAACAAAGATCTTACTGCCGCTACATCTGAAATGTTGTATCGTGCTTCAGAAGATATTTCACCAACTTTTAATGAATAAGCATCATTTGGCAATGCTTTAAAGGTATCTTCATCAGTGGTGTCATCACCTACGGCAAAAATGAAATCCCACGGTTCACTGTTAATCCACTTCATGGCTGCTCTTCCTTTGTTGACCCCAGAGTTCTTCACTTCAATCACCTTATTTCCTTCCATAATCTGGATGTCCATATTCAAGGTTAAATACTGAAGGTTAGAAATCAATTCTCTCGCTCTTAGTTCACCAAAGCCGGCTTCCGTTTTTCTAAAGTGCCATACTAATGAATATTCTTTTTCTTCAATTAATGATCCAGGAGTTCTATCTACGTAAAGGTCTAAAATAGGTCTTATTTCTTCTTTCCAGTCAATTGGCAATTCATCAATCATGTGCCATCCTTCACCTCGTTCTTTTAACCACACCCCATGTTCAGCAATAAACTCAATATCATAAGTACCTAACCACTTTTGTAGTGACTCTCTATCGCGACCTGAAATTACCACTATCCTGTTTTTAGGGTCTGCGGTTAATTTTTTAAATATGCTATGTAATTCTTCATCCGGTTTTGCAGCTTGAGGATCTTTATGGAATGGAGTCAATGTGCCATCATAATCCAATAAGATTAATCGCTTCTTTCCAGCCTTATATTTTTTAACTATGTCTACTTGGGTTTTCTTGTTCAGTTTTTTAGCCATCAATTCTTTTTGTTCTTCTTTTATTTGATTCAGTTCAGTCATAAAGCGGTCTACCCATGCGTGGATGTTATAGCGTTGAAGTTTCTCCTGCATGTCCGTATTTCTTCTCACTTGCTCTTCATCACTCATATTTAAGGCCTGATACATGGCGTTGACAATGGCACCAC
The DNA here is from genome assembly GCA_963815495.1 of uncultured Cytophagales bacterium. GTDB lineage: Bacteria > Bacteroidota > Bacteroidia > Cytophagales > JAAEPT01 > CAWFGW01. The sequence goes on along the minus strand of CAWFGW010000007.1, from coordinate 150,709 downwards.
AATCGTTCGGGTTAATTAAAAGTGCTTCAGAGAGTTCTTTCGCTGACCCTGCCATTTCGCTTAAAATCAACACGCCTGTTTTATCTAGTTTACTTGCGATAAATTCCTTGCAAACCAGGTTCATTCCATCACGAAGAGGGGTAACGAGTGCAATATCTGACATGCTATAAAGTGCAGACAGTTTATTGAACGGTAAGGCACGATAAAAGAAATGTATTGGTGTCCACTCCAGTAAGCTGTATTTACCATTTATTCGACCAACAAGAAGCTCTATTTCTTCTTTTAACTCGATGTAATGCTCTACGGTATCTCGAGATGGAACGACTAATAATATTAACGAAACTTTACCTTGTAATTCAGGGTATTCACTAAGCAGTTGATCAAAGGCTTTCAATCGTTGTGGAATCCCTTTTGAATAGTCCAAGCGGTCAATGGACAGAATAAGTTTGTCTGTTTGAAGACTGCCTAGAAAAGATTTTATTTCACGTTGTGTTTCTTTTGAAATAGCTGCCTTTTCAAATTTTTCATAGTCAATTCCCATGGGTAATGCATCCACACGAATAATGCGGTCTTTGGATTTTAAGTAACCCATCTCATGTTCATAACCTAAAACCCGGCTGACAGCACTCAAGAAGTGACGCATGTCATCGTATGTGTGGTAACCAATCATATCGGCTCCCAAAAGGCCTTTTAATAGGCTTTCCCGTTGTGGAAGCATTCGAAAGACTTCATAAGAAGGGAAGGGGATGTGATGAAAATATCCAATGCTTGCATTGGGTAATTTTTTGCGAAGCATTTCTGGAAGTAACATTAATTGGTAATCATGTACCCAAATGATATCTCCATCTTTTGCGACTTTCAATACTTCGTCACAAAATATCTGGTTGACTTCTACATAAGCATTCCAGTATTCTAAATTATACTCGGTATATTGAGAGAAATAATGAAATTGAGGCCAAATGGTTGAGTTACTGTACCCTTCATAAAAATTCTTGAACAACTTCTCATCCAAAAAAACAGGGCGCATACTTTCTTTTTTGAGCCCTTTAATTATTTCATTTTTTTCGTTTTCATCATTAGTAAATAGACCTGACCAGCCCATCCAAATGTTATCTCCGCTTTTGTAAATGGAACCTAAACCAGTGGCTAAGCCTCCAGCACTAGGTTTATATTCTAGCTTATCACCCTCTCTTTTGATACTTACAGGTAATCTATTGGAAACGATAATCGTTTTTGACATTGTTAATTTTTTTGAATTTTTGAAATCGTCCTAAGTTTAACAAATATTGATCCTAAGTCCAATTTAAACTGTTTTTAATCTGAGGTATGATTAACTAATTTTCCGTAGGTGATTGACTACAGAGTTGTTGAATTAAATCATCAAAAGAGAGTGGTTCGGTGTAGTTTCTTCCTAGATAATAATTACACCTAATTTTGATAAAACTACTTTCTTCATCCACAAAGTGATGTTCCAGAAAGAGCTGTCCCCACAGCTGGTTGTGTTTGTACCCATCGACTGCTTCACCTGGGTACGCTTTTAAATAATATAATTCGACTTCCTTTTTTTGAAGCGGTGTTTCCTCCACTTGAATGGTGGAATAAGTGAGGTAATAGCCTAACGCTTTTGCTCGGATCATCATTTCATCAAATGTAATCTGAAACAATAAACTGCTATGATATTCTTCCCTCCGTATGACGCAAAGTGCAGCTGTTTGGGCAATGGCTTTTTGACCGTTTAAACTTGCTTTTGGTCCAAATCCTTCATTATACGATTGAAGAATGTCGCCTAAGAACTCATCTACGAAGGGTTTAAGTGACACACTTATAAGGTTAAACCCTTCATCACGTTTCAGAGGAAGTTCATACTTGTAATTGCTATGGTTCCCTTGGTCATTAGGAAACACCATTTGAAATAGGGTGTTAAGCCATTTCATAATAAGTATATGCTAACGGTATCGTAATGGTTGATGTGGATGATCTTATAGCGGTTTAATGGCTGAAATCCCCCCATCAACAGTTAATATTTGACCTGTGGTCCATTCGGACTCCACCAATAAATGATAAGCTGACTGTGCTAATAATTCTGGTGTACCGATTTTTTTCAATGGGTGACGATTTTCTGATTGTTTTATTTTTTCTTCCGTGTTCAAAAACTTTGCTGCCAGGCTGGTGTTGGTTAAACTGGGTGCAATAGCATTCACCCGTATGTGTGGTGATAATTCGGCAGCGAATGATTTTACCATGCCTTCCAGTGCTCCTTTGCTGATGCCTACCGAAGCATGAAACGGCATCCCGAGTTGTACAGCTACAGAACTAAACAAGACGATTCCACAGGAAGAGGACTTAGAGAACTTTGGGAGTGCTTGTTGTATAATTTCAAAAGCACAAAGCGTGTTAATTTGTAAATCCTCAAGAAGTGTTTCTTTTTTGATTGTTTTTAATGGTTTCAGGTTGATGCTGCCTGGGCAATAGACTAACCCATGAATTTCTAAATTGATATCTAACTCATTGAAATTATCGGAGAGTACATCAAAGGGAATATAAGTAACTTGCTCAGGATTACCCCATGTTCCCTTTGTTCGCGATAATGCGATGACATGGTGACCCTTTTCAATTAGGATGTTTGTAAGCGCCTGTCCAATTCCTTTGCTAGCACCAATAACAATATAATTATTCATGTCAGCTTAACAGACCATCAAAATAATTTGTTTATCAATCGAAAATTAGACTTAAGGGGATAAGCGGTTTTTTGTCCATTGACCATCGAGCAAATTACAAAGAATGCGGTCGTGGAGGCGGTTGGCTCTTCCTTGCCAAAATTCAATGCGGTGAGGGATTATTTTATATCCACCCCAATGCTCAGGTCGTTCAATCGCAGAGGAAGTGCGTTCGATTTCTTCTATTTTTTGTTCTAATTCTTCTCTTGAACTAATCACGTACTTTGCTTTAGAAGCTACTGCTCCAATTTGACTTTCAATCGGACGTGAGTAAAAATACTCATTCGGAAACCTCTTTGGATGTTTTTACTACAGTCCCTTGAATAGTAACTTGTCGCTGCAATTCTGGCCAGAAAAACACCATGCCCGCTTTATTGTTTTCAGCTAGCTGATGCCCTTTGTTGCTCTCGTAATTGGAAAAGAAAACGAAGCCATCTTCTTTGACATATTTTAGTAAAACAATTCTTCCCGCAGGAAAATCATCTTTACCCGTCAGTGCAAAGTGTGAAAGCAGTTGGTTCAAGTACTTCCGATTTGATAGCTTCATCCAACCACTTTTCAAATTGTTCTATCGGGTTATTTTTTACATCCGTCTCCGACAAACTTGATTTGGTGTAATTTTCCCGAATATGATGAATTTGCATACTTTATTTGAATTAAATAATCGAAACGTTTGCAATATACAGCGCACCTTATAAATTGCCTAACTGAAACTAAAATGAAGTAGATCAGTATATAGCTTTAATACGAAAAAGAGACCAATTTTTACGTTATGAGATTTGAGGTGATTCAAAATATAGATTCAATTGAAAAAGGAACTATCTTAGTTTCTGAACCTTATTTAGGTGATCCTAACTTTGAGCGATCGGTTATCTTAATTACAGACATCAATGCAGAAGGTTATGTAGGGTTTGTGTTAAACAGACCTGTGTTAGAAATTACCCTTCAGAATGTGTTGAGTGAGTTTAACTACAACGACAATGCAGTTTTTGTTGGTGGTCCTGTAGAACAAAATATGCTTCATTTTATTTATCGTTCCAAAACCCCTTTTTCAGGTAGTCTGGAAGTCGCAGATGGCTTGTATTTTGGTGGTGATTTCGATGAATTGAAAAAAATGATGGATGCTGGAGGGGTAAAAGAAGAAGATATCCGCTTTTTTATTGGATATTCGGGATGGGAAAGAGGTCAACTTGAAATTGAATTTGAAAAGGGTTCATGGATTATGGCAAAAACAGATTCCCCACAAATAATGTCTTTAGAACCAACAACGCTTTGGAGAACAGTGCTCAAAAGTTTAGGAGGTAAATATCAAATGTATTCGAACTACCCAGTAGATCCTCGATTAAATTAAAATAGAACAATGCAAGAATTAAGTAACTCAACCGAAGAAGAATTATTACTCGGTGAGAATGAAGCCCCACAGCGAGAAGAGGTTGATTATTCTTCTTTTACGAAAGCAGAACTGCTAGCAGCCCTAAAAGAACTCCAAACCAAAGATATGGATGCGGTTAATGCTGAATTATCGGATATTAAAGCTGCTTTTGATGATATACATGGTGAAGAAAAAGCCGAAGCACTGGAGCGATTTAAAGAAGAGGGTGGAGCACCTGCTGATTTTGACTTCCGGTTGGATCAAGAAACAACAGCTTTCTATAAACAAGCTGATGAATTATACCTGCGCGTAAAGAACTACTTATCTCAAAAGAAGGAGTTAGAAAAAAGTGCTCAGCGCAAGAAAGAGGCCGTAGTGGAAGAACTTCGTGAGGTGGTTAACAGCAATGAAGTAACCAATGCCACCTTTAACAGGGTAAAAGATCTGCAACAAGCCTGGCGGGAAGCAAACGATGTGACCTCTTACACCGAATCAGAGCTTTGGAGAAACTATAAAGCCTTGTTGGATATTTATTACAACAACCGGTCAATTGGTTTTGAGTTGAAGGAGTTGGATCGAAAGAAAAACTATGACCTTAAAGTAGGCATTTGTGAGTCGGTAGAGGGTTTAATAAACGAAGAATCTATATCCAAAGCTTTAGGTCAGCTATCTGCTTACCACAAAGAATATAAGCACATCGGGCCAATACCGGAAGAATTACGGGAAGACCTTTGGCAACGCTTGAAGACTGCTTCTCAAGCCCTGTATGACAAACGTGATGCATTTGAGAAAGAGTTTGCCGTTCAGAAAAAAGAAAACGGTCTAAAAAAAGCGGCCATTATTGAACAACTACAAGCGATAATAGATACTCCCAACGCTAAAATTTCTGATTGGAATCAACGCACCAAAGAAATTGCAGAACAGCAAGACCTGTGGAAAGCGATTGGACCGGTAGATAAGGAAATTGGAAGAACGATCACCAAGCAGTTTTGGGGCAAGATCAAAGCGTTTTATCAATTGAAAAATGAGTTTTTTAATCAATTAGATGACGAGCGCAAGGAAAACTTAAAAGCCAAAGAAGCATTGTGTGAAAAAGCGGAAGCCTTAAAAGACCATGAAAACTTTAAGGATACAGCCGATAAAATCAAACGTTTACAAGCCGATTGGAAAAAAATAGGGCCTGTACCTCAAAAGCAAAGTGATGCCATTTATGGTCGTTTTCGTGAAGCCTGTGATTATTTTTTCAACCGAAGAAAAGCTTTTTTTGCTGAGAAAGACGCAGAATTTGTGGACAATGCAAAAGCAAAACGTGAACTCATTGAAGCGATAAATCAACTTAAAGAAGATCAGGTATCAGAGTTTACTGATCTCATCGCGCAATACGATGCTGTGGGGTTTGTACCAAAAGACAAAATTGAATCGATATCGAAAGCATATAAGCAAGCAACCAGCACCTTTGTCGCGAAGTTACCAGAAGGGTCGCAAAAAGATGAGCTTGAGATAGCAGTAGAACTAGGTAGCTTAAAAGGTCATCCGAATGCTGGTGTGATCATCGGCAAGCATAAGGACAAAGTCAGAAATCAGATGAACGACATCAAATCTGACATTTCTACGCTTAAAAACGAACATTGAGTTTTTTGCTCGCTCAAAGAATGCAGACAAATTACGCGAAGAAGTAGACCAAAAAGTAGCGGTAGCAGAAAAGCAGCTCAAAGAGTTGAAGCGTAAAATGCAGTTAATCAATAACTTTGAATATTAAGTGTAAAATATCTTCAAAAAAGCTGTTTGTAGGTTTGCAAATCTATAAATAGACCACTACATTTGCAGCCGTTCAAATAGAACAGAGGCCTCCATAGCTCAGTTGGCCAGAGCAACTGACTTGTAATCAGTAGGTCGTTGGTTCGAATCCGACTGGGGGCTCACAAAAGCAAAGGCGTACACCAAAAGTGTAAGCCTATTTTGTTTTTAAGGGTAAAATTTTTTCAATATGCACCAGGTATCCACGTAAAACCAATACCCACACCGTCATTCCAAACAACGTAGCAGCGCGGAGTTGATCAGGAATCTTATTGAGACGGAGACGATTTTGTAAAATTTAGACAATTTTTACACTGGAAAATGTGAAGATTTACTTCAATGTATTTGTAGCCTTCCATTTATAGGACAGGATTAAATTGTGATTATTGTTCAATAAACGTGATGTTTTTTAGAGAGGAGTGAAAAATGGAAGTGAGTTTACAATTGCAGTAGGGCAATTAACATGGTAAGGTATATCTAACTTGCGTGTACGCAAGTTAGATATACCTTACTAAATATCAAAAATGTCCAGTTTTTTTTATAATAAACTGGACAAATTAATTATCTTTATTGTGTGGATAATGTATGAAAGTAACTGATTATATATCGAATAGCATAGATAGACTCCCTATGGGGTATGTGTTTACCTATGCTGACTTTGTAACAGAGGTGGGTAAAAAGGAAGCGGTTATTAAAGCACTAAATAGAATGGTGCAATCAGGAAAAATTGCCAAATTATCCAAAGGCAAGTATTACAAACCTGAAGACACGCCTTTTGGAAAGCTACAGCCTAATCAAGCGCAAATAGTAAAAGACTTGTTGGAAGACAATGGGAAAATTATAGGTTACCTCACAGGTTACAGTGTTTACAGTCAATTAGGCTTAACTACACAGGTAAGCAATACTATTCAAATAGGTAAAAATGTGATACGTCCAAACTTTAAAAGGGAACGCTATACCATTTCATTTATAAAACAAAAAAACACCATTACCAAAGAGAATATTCCTCTACTTCAACTATTAGATGCAATACGATATATTAAAAAAATACCTGATGCAACAATAGAATCATCGTTAAAGCGGCTATTAGCTATATTGAAGAGTTTTTCAGATAAAGAGATCACTAAGTTAGTTCGGTTGGCTTTAAAATATCCTCCCGCGACTAGAGCTTTGTTAGGCGCTTTGTTGGAACAATTACAACAAAGAGATTTGACTATATCTCTTTTAAAATCATTAAACCCTATTACTAAGTATAAATTACCTGGTGCTGACAAAGTATTGTTTGCAACAGAAAAATGGAATATCGCATGAAGCTACACGAAGACAAAACTTTATTTCGACAAGCGATTCAGTTTACAGCTGATTACATGGGTATGCCTGCAATTTATGTTGAGAAAGATTATTGGGTCACCTATGCGCTTCATATCATTTTTAGCCATAGGATAGGAGAGGAGACTGTTTTTAAGGGAGGTACAGCACTATCGAAATGTTATAAAATGATAGATCGTTTTTCAGAAGATATAGACTTGGTGGTATTGCGCAGAGAGGGTGAAAACGATAATAATCTAAAAACCAAGATTAGAACGATTAGTAAAGTAGTCGAAAAGGTTTTACCCGAAGTATTTATTGAAGAAATTACTCATAAAATGGGGATGAATCGTAAAACAGCGCATACGTATAATAAATCATTTGAAGGTAGTTTTGGACAAGTAAGAGATGTTATCATATTAGAATCAAGTTGGTTAGGTTATTTTGAGCCATACACCAATAAAAAACTGAACTCCTTTGTGGGCGATATGATGCTAAATACTGGGCAGACAGCTATCGCAGAAGCCAATGGTATGATGCCATTTGAAGTGCGTGTATTAGAACCCATTCGAACCCTTTGCGAAAAAATAATGAGCTTAGTTCGGTTTTCTTACGGAGAAAATCCAATGGATGACTTAAAGAAGAAAATTCGTCATACCTACGATTTACACCAACTGCTACAGCAAGATGAGTTTGTGTTGTTTTTTCTTTCCCCAGCTTTTGAAGAGATGTTATTAAAAGTAGCGCAAGATGATGTTGTAAGTTTTAGAAACAATAATTCGTGGTTAGAGCATCACCCTAGCAAAGCATTGTTTTTTAAAAATATAGATGCTGTTTGGGTAGAACTAAAGCCTACGTATAGTGGTGCATTTAAGGATTTAGTGTATAGTTCTTTACCCGATGAAAAAGCTGTTTTAAATACGATGAAAAAAATAGCGAATAGACTACAAGAAGTTGTATGGACTATTAAAATTGAGCCCAGAACCTAACTATGTGATTTAAATGAAATACTTATTGAAGGAATTCAGCAATCATTCACGGTTAAACGCACATCTACTATGCCTTATACTGTTTACGTAATAGAGCTTTTGCGCAAAGTATATTCTGAAAACACCAAGTTCAGGACTGCAAACCCCCAATACAATGGTGCGCTTGAATGTGTGTATGTAGGTATGACAAGCAAAACACCTCAAGAGCGGTTTTTACAACACAGGACGAGTGCCTTAAGTAAAAAGGGTTATAAAATTTCCTCCTCCATAGTCGAAAAGTATGGTGCTTATTTACGGTCTAGTTTATACGGCCATTTACCACCCTACAAAACCCGGGAAGAGGCACTAAAGATGGAAAAGCAGTTAACTCTGGAGTTAAGAAGAAAAGGATATGCGGTTTGGTCGAATTAGAGCTTGCGAATTAATTGAGGTAGTCAAACGGAGGTTTTGGTTCTAATATTATTTACCTCCAATTTTTATAAAATCTCACAATTTCAGGCAAACATACCGAAAGTTTTATATTAGGAAATAAAATTTTACGAATTAGCTACCTTTAGGTCATGGTAAAAGCTTTAATTCTTGTCCTCCTCGGATTGTTTGCGGTGATAGGTATCGGTATTAAAAGACGAAGAACCGAAAAACTGGATCAGCTCTTTGCTAATCTAGGATTTAAAAGTTTTAAAGATGACTTTAACGACCAGCTGCAGTCATTTTTCCCAAAGACGTTTTTACAAGCCAAAGGACCTGTCGTAGATATGGAAAACTGCTATGTAAAAAGCAGAGGTGAGGCCCGAGATTATGCATTGGATTGGGTGTATGCAAGCACTGGAAATACGGATATCAAGTACACACGTATGGTACTTATTTTTGGTTTACCTGATAGTAACTGGCCACCCTTTGTGATCGAATCACTGGATTCATTGGGACGAATCAGCAAACACGACTTGGAGTCTGCAGGGTTTGTGCAACTTGGTGGATTATCTACTACACTCTTTTTAAAAACGCCTTCAAAAGATACGTTTGAACAACATGTGGGAGCTACAGTTAGGAGGCTAGCAAAAGACTTTGAGAAACTATGTATTGAATACCATGATCAGCATCTGTTGGTTTATATCAATAAAAATGGGGCTTCCAAAGCAGCGATTAGTAAGTTGTATGTGTCGGTGTTAAAGGAGATTGAAAAATAGGCTGGTATTAAATTCCTCTAAAATGGTTCAGTTGTTCCTTTAGTACATAAGAATCAATTTTTAATAAGTCGAGATTTGCTTCAAAATTATTATACCCGATAACCCCGCCTTTTACCGACTTAGTACGTACTCTTAAATACCACACAAGCCGATCATCTACTTTTTCTTTTTTCACACTAGTTGCATCTATAAATCGCCAGGGTATTTTCCTTTTAATCTTAAAGCCAATATATAACCCTTCTTTATCCAATAAAAGTTGCGGTTTTCTGCGGACTAAAGCCCCTAGACCAGTAAAGGTTACCATAAGACCAACAATGAACACAAGAATTCTTACTACCGGGACAATAATAGACCCCAAAGTAAGTCCTAACCCAACGAGCACATAAGTAAGTGCTTTTTTAGTGTTGTACTTGTAGTTTATTTTTTCAGGAATGTCCATGGTTTGTTTTTATAAAAGTCAAACATAAATTATGTTCATGATTGACAAGTTATGTTTTTTAATAATAAAGTTTTTATAAATTATGACCTGTTTTTATACATGTTTTGTTTTCATTAGATTAAATTGAGGCTTATAACATTTGTTATGACTATGGAAGAAATTATTAAAAAACTCATAGAGTTCAGGAATGAAAGAGATTGGGAACAATTTCATAATGCAAAAGATTTAGCGTTAGCGCTTAATGTAGAAGCAGGTGAGTTACTTGAATTATTTTTATGGAAAAATCCTGAAGAGGCTAATCTGAATAAAATAAAGGAAGAGCTAGCAGATGTTTTTGCATATGCTTTTTTGCTTGCTGATAAGTATAATCTTGATGTGAAAGAAATTATAATGGCTAAAGTTCAAAAAAATGCTGAAAAATATCCAGTTCAAAAGTCTAAAGGTACTGCAAAAAAATATAATGAATTATGAGCCAAATTGCAGTAAAGCAATACAATTTTAATTCTAACCTTTTTGATGATTTTAGTACAAATCATCATGCTAAAGATTTTTGGCCTTTAGTTTATATTTTAAGTGATGAGGGAGTTAAAGAAGCCTATGTTGGAGAAACAACTGATGCATATGCTCGCATGGCAGCTCATTTAAAAAATGACACAAAAAAAAAGCTTACATCCGTACATTTAATTACAAGTGATAAATTTAATAAATCTGCCACTTTAGATATAGAATCTAACTTGATTAAGTATATATCCGGAGATGGGCAGTATAAACTTTTAAATGGGAATTTGGGTTTAGCCAATCACAATTACTATCAAAAAAAAGAAGTTTACTGGGATATTTTTAATACAATTTGGAACTCACTGAGATCAGAAGGAATTACTAAACATTCGATTCAACATATTGATAATTCGGATCTGTTTAAATATTCTCCATATAAGACATTAACTTATGATCAAAGACAAGGCCTACTCATTATTTTAAAAAGTCTTCTAAATGATAAAAAAGAAAATATCCTTATTGAAGGTGGAGCAGGGACAGGGAAAACCATATTAGCTATATTCCTTTTTAAGATACTTAATTCTGATAATGATGATTTCAACTTTAAAGAATTCGGTGAAGACGAGAAAGAATTCATTTATCTAATAGAACAACTTAAAATTAGGTTTCCTAACCCTAAAATGGCGTTGGTTATCCCGATGGCCTCGTTTAGAAGTACCATTAAAAAAGTCTTTAAGAATATTAAAGGTTTAAGTGCTAGAATGGTTATTGGGCCCGCTGAGGTAATTAAAGAAGACTTCGATATTATTCTAGTTGATGAATCTCATAGACTTAGGCGCAGAATAAATCTTGGCGCATACTATGGTGCTTTTGACAAAGTTTGTGAAAAACTTGGGACTGAAAAGAATACATCTAATGAATTAGACTGGGTTGTAATGCAATCCAAAAAGACTATTTTATTCTATGATGACTCCCAGTCCATAAAGCCTTCAGATGTAGAAAAACAAAGTTTTGATAGACTAAAACTAAGTTTGTCAACATCAGTTGAAAAATTGAACTCTCAATTTAGAGTGAAAGGTGGGAATGCGTATGTAGACTTTGTTACTAAAATGTTGAATGGGACATTAACGAATGACATTGCTCCATTCAATGCTCCAAAATATGAGTTTTTACTTTTTGATTCAATCGAAGAGTTTGTGGATCAAATCAAATCTAGGAATAATGAAAATGGATTATCTCGATTAATAGCTGGTTATTCTTGGAGTTGGATTTCTAATAAAGATTCTCAAGCTTTTGACATTGAGATAGATAATGTTCAATTAAAATGGAACGGAACTGCAACCGATTGGATTAACTCAGAAAATTCGATTAACGAAGTCGGATGTATACATACAACTCAAGGTTATGATTTAAATTATGCAGGGATAATTTTTGGAAATGAAATAACTTACAATAAACAAACAAATGAAATAGAAATCATCTCTGAAAATTATTTTGATAAAAACGGTAAGCAATCAATAAAAGATCCTAAAGAATTAAAATCTTATATAATCAACATCTACAAAACGATTTTGTTAAGAGGTATAAAGGGAACTTATGTGTATGTCTGTGATAAAAATTTAAGAGATTATTTATCCCGATTCATTCCCGTTAAATCATCCTTTAAAGATATAATTACACCTTTAAACCCTAATGATATAGTCCCTTTTGAAAATTCTATTCCTTTATATGATTTAAAAGCAGCTGCTGGAAGTTTCAGTGATATACAAAATGTTGAAGACTATGAATGGATTTCTCTACCCCAACGCTATCAAGCTTCTAGAGATTTTTTTGCGTGTAAAGTAGTGGGTGAATCAATGAATAAAGTAATTCCAGATGGTTCTATTTGTTTATTCAAAAAATATTCTGGCGGATCGAGAAATGGACTAATAGTACTAGCAGAACATACGGATATACAAGATTCTGATTTTGGTTCATGTTACACTGTTAAGGAATACCATAGTAAAAAGACGGTGTCTGAGGATGGTTGGCAACATGATACAATTACACTATTACCTCAATCAACCAATTCCGATTATAAGCCTTTAAAGTTGAAAGATGATGAAGTTAAAACTTTAAGGATTATTGGAATATTTGAATGTGTTATTTAAATGAGTTTTAATATAAGTATAAATATCAAAAAAGCAGACCCAGCAGCAGATACCAGTGCCTTAGAAGCTGAGATAGACCAGTTGGTGTATGCCTTGTATGGCTTAACGGAGGAGGAGATTAAGATAGTGGAGGAGAGTGTGAGATGATAGGTTCAGTAACTGAATATAGTTGGAATTTCTATCATATGATGGCTCATTATGGCATGAAGACAAGAGTTGGATTGGACAACTAACGCACTCGTAGCACTTTATTTTGCTGTTGAGAGAAAAAAAACTAACTGTGAAGCTGTAAAATTTTTGGTGTTGAATCCTCATTTATTAAACCAAAAAACCTTCCTGAATATAAATGATGAATTAAAAAAAGTAAACATCATACTTGGGCCTTTACGTGATTACGAAAAAGGAGATATTAAAGATGTTCTAGGGAAATGGAAATTAAATGAAATAAGTAGAATATATATTGAAATGAATTTTAAAAGTATTTCAGGGTCACAGGCATTTTATCCTTTAGCAATTATGCCCACTCCACTTGATGAACGAATGAGAAGCCAGCAATCTCGCTTTACAATTTTTGGAAATCAAGTAAACGGGCTACTAGATTTAAAAAAATCATCAAGTGATTTTTTTTTAGAAAGTATAGAAATTAATCCTGATAAAAAACTTGAAATTAAAAAGGAATTACAATGGTTGGGAGTAGATCATAAAACCATTTATCCTGGATTAGAAGGGATAGCAAAAAGTATAGACAATAGTTATTTTGAATTTTAATTAAAGTTAAGTGAGCGATTAAGGATCTTTTTAGAAAAATTTCTCCTGTTAATACCAATCATGCTTGTTAGTATGTGTTTATTTAAAACCAATAATTATTGGTTTTATTTGCTTTTTATTGATTTAAAACCTAGTTTAGTTGGTGTTATGAGTTTTAAAAGGAAAACAGATAAAGCGATATTACAAGAATTGGGGGAGCGCATCAAAGCGTATCGCATGCAAGCCAATTACACACAAAAACAATTGGCAGAAAAGGCAAGCATAAGTGCCTACACCTTACAGAAACTTGAGTATGGGGAAAGTGCTAACTTAAGTACGTTTATTCAGGTGCTACGTGCCTTGGGTCAAATAGACCAATTAGCTGAGTTACTACAACCCGCAGTGCAAATTAGTCCCTTAGATTTGTTAAAAGAAGAAAAACCGAAACAGCGCGTGCGTAACAATAAATAATGGTAGTACAGGTAAAACTTTGGGGTGAACTAATGGGAGCCGTGGCTTGGGATAGCAGACGCAATGTAGCCGTGTTTGAATATACAGAAAAATTTGTGCAACGAGGTTTGGATACTGCACCACTGACTATGCCACTGGAAGATTTACAGCGAGGGCAGCGTATCTTTTCATTTCCGGAACTAGCAATCAATACCTATGAAGGATTACCAGGATTGCTAGCCGATGCCTTGCCTGATGCCTTTGGTAATACGGTGCTTAGAGCTTGGCTCCGTTCGCAAAATAGAAGTTCCGAAAGCCTAACACCCCTAGAAAAATTAAGTTACATGGGTAACAGGGCTATGGGAGCACTAGAATTTGAACCGACCAATTCCATAGCAGCTCCACAAGAAGAAATAGAGGTGAGTCGCTTAGTAGCGCTTACCAATAAAGTACTTCAAGAAAAAGAACGTGTTGACTTTGACTTGTCAAAACAGGAAGAGCACACCATGGCACAACTCATACAGGTAGGTGCATCCGCAGGGGGGCAGCGAGCAAAAGCGATTATTGGTTACAACCCAGAGACAAAGCAGGTGAAATCAGGACAAATTCAATTAGATAGTGGATATCAATACTATTTACTGAAGTTTGATGGCGTGAGCGAAAGTAATTTAGGCGACCCTAAAGGGTATGGTCGTTCGGAAATGGCCTATCATAAAATGGCGTTGGATTGTGGAATAGTCATGATGCCATGTACGTTGTTTGAAGAAAATGGAAGAGCACACTTTATGACGCAACGTTTTGATAGAAAAGTGGGGGGTGGAAAAATCCATGTTCAAACCTTGTGTGCGATCAGCCATTTTGATTATAATAAACCAGGAGTTTATGACTATGAAGATGCATTTGAAGAAATGCGCGCTTTGAATCTAGGATATGATGAAATAGAAGCACTATATCGAAGAATGTTGTTTAATGTAGTTGCTAGAAATCAAGACGACCATACGAAGAATATTTCTTTCCTAATGGATCAGTCGGGTCAGTGGAAACTTTCACCGGCTTATGATCTAACCTGGAGCTATAATCCACAAGGCGTCTGGACGAATGTTCACCAGATGAGTATAGCAGGAAAGCGTGCTGATTTCACCAAGTCGACACTTTTAGAAGTTGGCAAAAGACAATCCATCAAGCATCCTGAAAGAATATTAGAGGAAGTGGTTGACGTGGTAAACAACTGGCAGCAATATAGTAGCGCCTACGAAGTACCTCTTAAATTAAGTGATAAGATAAAAGCATCTCATCGATTAAATTGGTAAAGTAGGTTGAGTGGTATAAAAACCTGCTTTTTGATTACAGGAGAATTTGTCTTCTAGTCGCCTAACCAGGATTTACAACAAGTTCTCCGCTATTAAGGTATCATTTTCATAGATCTCTTCTTTTACTGCAAGACCTGATGTGCTCCAGAACAATTGGGTGCCTTCTTTCTTATCATCAACATACTTCACAGTGCATTGCACGGTACCATTTTCATGATACCAAATCCATTCTCCTGTTTTTTTGTCATTTTCCATAACACCTTCAGCCAGCACATTCCCATTTAGAAAATAGCTTACTATTTGGCCGTTTAGTTTCCCGTTAGAGTAAGTCGCTTTCTGTTGTATATCCGTTGACATAGGTTGGTAAGATTCCCAGTAACCTTCTTTTGATCCATTTTTGTATTCACCTTTTTCTAATAATTCATAACTATTCGGCTGGTACGAAAAGTAGTTGCCATTTCCATTTTCTACCATCAGGTTGTTTTGCTTATCCCAAGCCCGTACTAATTTAAACGTATCTTGTGTAAAGATGCCTTCTTCTTTCTTTTCACCGTTTTCAAAATAATAAGTCCAAGTGCCTACTTTTTTACCATCTTTCACCTCTCCTGATTGAAATAGGGTGCCGTCATCATAGTAGGAATAATAAACGCCATTTCCATCCACTACTGTTTGAGTAAGTTTATTATCCCAGGCACTATTAATTTTAAAATTAACATCAGTTACAAAATCTGTCTCTTGAAGGAGCTCACCATTTGTATTCCACATTTTCCAGCTTCCTGATAACGTACCATTATCGTATTTGCCGGATGAGCTAGGCGTGCCATTTTCGTAATAAAAAGTCCAATCTCCATGGAGGTGATCTCGTTCATAACTACCATGTTGGATGAGCTTGCCATTGGTATAATACGATTTATGTTCTCCTTGCAGCCTGCCAATTGAGTAATTACTGGAATCACTTAATATACCCGTGTCATAATAATTGAGCCATAAACCATCTAACAGACCATTTTTATAGCTGCCCACTTGCATGAGTGAATTATTCTGGTGATACCATTTCCACTCGCTTTGCTCTACACCATCCACGTATTGAGCAACTAACTGTAATGTACCGTCTTCGTAATAGTAGTTCCACTCACCGTTAAGTTCTCCATCCGAATATTCACCGTGTGAAAGTACAGCCCCGTTTTCATAATAGTATGTTTTCTCACCATTTAATCCTTTTGATAAGGTATATCCAGTTGCTGCTATTGCTACAAAGCAGATGGCAGTTAAGGGCAATCTCAGATTTGAAAATGCAGGTGTTAAGTCGTCTTTCGAGGTAACAAACGTAGGGACTTCACGGCAGCCAAACTTAAACCCTTCGTACATCGCGATGCCATAGAACAATAAATCCATAGGCGAGAATGAATCTTTGTAAATAGCAATAATGGTATTAAAATCTAAGTAGGAAAAAATCTCAACATAACTTAGGGATTCCTGTGTAGCAATAAGACCAATTTGTGTAAATAAATTTCCGAGAAGACAACCAAGAAGTGAATATACTGCACCAATAATGCTATAGATAGGTTGAATCCCTGCTCCAAAATATCGTACACCTATCCCAACAAGGGCACCCACGCCAATGGCCATGTATCCGATCTGATAGTTGATTGAAACAGTAATTATTGCCCAAATGAGCGCACCAATTATGGCTACAAAAAAACCACCAATTATGGCGTAGGTGAGGTCTTGTTGTTGCAACAAGATACTTCTGATGGCCGCAGGTGAATAGCGGTTGTCATCTTGCTGTAGTTTTTCATCCGCTACCGAGATTTTTTTTGCTGCTGTAAAATCAGCACAGGTCGTGTCAAAATTGGGAATGTCCGATGTTAAACCACAGACTAAACCTTTCTGGGAATCAAAACTTTGTTGGGTACACTTACTACAATAGCTGACGTAATCTTCTCTGGTCATTTAGCGGATGGTTAATTGGGGAATTTTTCTTCTCTACTAAGATAAAATAAAATTTTACAAATAACCGAAAATGTGTTTACTAGCTATTGTTTAAAATATAGAAAATCAACATTGCTAAGTGGCAAGAACCTCCTCAATCACCGATTCACCACGGGAACAGTCACCAGTCGTCCATTGCCATTTTTCATGTAGTTGCATCCTTCCATCAGCTAATCGAATGGGAGTGGAGATGCATTTCCCTTCCTTGGTTTCCCCTGCAGTGTTTTGGTGTGTGTATGAAAAATGCAATTTGCCATTGGGTTGAATCGAACCTACCAGCTTACCGTTCACAATATCACCTCCAGCATATACTCCAGAAAGTCTATTTCCATCCTGGTAATAAGTAAAAAAAGTCTGCTCCGAAACTTCACCATTAGGCGTATTCGAAACAGACTTAAATCGTTTGTTATGGTAATTGATTTGATTCAAATCAATGAAAACGGTTTTATTTATCTCCTAAAATTAGCGGTAAGCCATTTTTAGAGTTTCCAATCACCACCACTTTAGCATTGGGAGATTCAGCTAATTTCATCGTTGCTTCAATCCCTTTCCATTTTAACAAGTTGTCATTTAAACTGGCATTGATGGCGCGGTTAGCAGCGGCAGCAGTGGTTGCCCCAATCATTTTAGCAGTAGAATCTGCTCGAGCTTGGATTATTAAACGCTCAGCTTCTTCTCTTGCTCGCTGTGTAGCTTGTTCTGCTTGCAGTTTTTGTTCAATTGACTGAGAAAGGCCAGCTGGTAATTTGATGTCTCTAATCAGTACTTCTTCTAAAATGATATGGCGCTTTTCAAGAATTTTCTTGGTCTCTGAACGAATCAATTCAATGACAGCATCTTTTTTCGTAGAGTAAAGTTCTTCCGGAATGTATTTCCCAATGGCTGTTCTACCAGATGCACGGATGGCAGGTACTATATATTCTGTTTCATACATTTTACCTTTTTCTTCATGTAAGTAACCAATTTCATTAGGAATTAGACGATACCACAATGTCAACTCTAAAGAGATAGTTAAACCATTAGAAGAAAGTGCTGTAATGGTTTCTTTTAAATCCTGTTGTTTGACATTGTATTTGATGATTTTGTTCCAGGGCATTTTAAAGTGTAGCCCTTGTTTGGTGTACACATTGTCTCTGTCGATACCACCTGCCAAGGGTTTGTATGCAACACCTGCCTCACCTGGTTCGATTTGAAAAGTCAGGCTGTTACCTACCAAAAAGAGGGTAATAATGATAACTACTGCACCGATGACTAGAATGTTTATTTTTTGCATATTATAATTGATTTTATGTTAGGGTTTAACCTCTGAAAGGTAAGAAAAATATATCAGAGGCTAGGGTTCTGCTGTTTTAATTTGGTTTTGGTCTTCTCTACAGCAACGTCAGTTCAATTATTGCCCCTTCATTTCCTCTCACATTAAATACGGTGTCGTCTTCAAAAATAAAATATTGTGCTTTAAGCCCGGCTAAGGTTCCTTCAAAAACCGGGGTTTTAGCTAAATTCAGGGATTTGATTTTTTGTGGGTAACGGTGAACCGGAAAATCAATTTGCCACTTCTTCGTGTTAGTCGTTAAGAAATAAGGTCGTGCTTCTTCGGGTAGATGTTCTAAGAGTGTGTCACGTAATTCTAAGAGGTTGTCGCTATCCAATTCGTTTTTTAACATCTTGCGCCAATTGGTTTTGTCCGCTACCAACTTTTTTAAAGCTACTTCTGCGATTCCTGCTAAATAACGATTAGGGGCTTCGATAATTTCTAAAGCAGCAACGGCACCCTGATCTATCCATCGGGTAGGTACTTGTGTTTTTCGTGTAACACCTACTTTCACATTACTCGACAACGCCAAATACACAATGTGGGGGGCAAGTTGCACCTGTCTTTCAAAGGCGATGTCGCGATCCTCAATATCAAGATGGGCAGTTGAAAGCTCTGGCCGCATAATCCAATCAGCGGTTTGGGGTTGGCTGTAGAAACAATCGTAACAATGCCCTTGGCGATAGATGGGTTTGTGCATACCACAATGCAGGCACTGATACCCCACGAGATTTATGCGGATATTGAGTCCTAATAATTCGTTCACGAGGAGTTCATCCTCACCCAATTCAAGGTAATAGTGAATGGGCGAGATAAACTCGGTTCGCATTTTTGTTAGTACTCCTTTATACATGGTTTGTTTTTTGTTAACTCATTCAAAATGTGTGGAATATAATCCCCGTATCATAGAATTATTAAGCATGATTGTTGTTTTTTTGTTGAAAGAAAATGCAAATAGGATACATCTTTAAAAGACTATTTTTTTAGTGTAGGTTGTAACTCCTTCATTTGTAGCTGATAATAGGATTTTGTGGAATATTATCACATTATAGCCGTGTCTAGGGCATTATTTTTTCGTAATATAAAGCATGGAGAGAAATGAGACAATAGAAAAAACGTTAACGCTTGCAAAGCGACTTCAGGAAAGCAGTTTAAAGAAAAGTGACGCAAGTTCTTTTTCAAAACGATTAAAACCCCTTTTAAATTATCCAAAAGCAAAAACCTTTTTAATTCACTTGATGGATGTCACCTTTAGGTCATCTAATCTTTCAAAAGTAGCAGATTTTGTCAAACGGATGTTTGAATCGAAAGTAAAGTTTAGAGTACTTTTTACCGACACTGAATTTGCTTTAGTTCGTGTATACCGGATGGTGGGTTATTTAGTACCACAGGTCAGTATTCCATTAATGCGTAGTCAAATAAGAGATGTTTCGGAAAACATCGTATTTGAAAAGGATAGTGAACTTTTTCATAAACACATTAAGAAAAGAAAATCACAAAATGTAGCCTCCAACATCAACTTAATTGGAGAAGCATTATTAGGGAAACAGGAAGCAGAATTACGAATTCAACAGTACATCGATTTACTGCGCAGCAAGTCTGTAAACTATGTGTCTGTTAAAATTTCTACTATTTATTCTCAAATTGAACCACTAGCTCATCAAGAAACACTCAACCAACTTATTGATAGGTTGTCCATATTGTACGATGAATTAATAGCTATTCACGAAAAAACAGGGGAGTGGAAGTTTGTGAATTTAGACATGGAAGAATACCGGGACGTGTCGCTAACGGTAGATGCTTTCATTGAGACGCTTTCTTTGGATAAATATAAAAACCTGTATGCAGGAATTGTGTTACAAGCCTATTTACCCGATTCATATGATTGGATGATTAAAATTCAGGAATGGGCAGCTAAGCGCGTAGAAGATGGTGGTGCACCTATAAAAATTAGAATAGTGAAAGGGGCTAACATGGAAATGGAAAAAACTGAAGCCTCTACCCAGGGTTGGTCGTTGGTGACCTATGACCGCAAAATTGATACGGACTCCAACTATAAAAAAATGCTTTTGCGTTTGCTGACGAGCTATTCATGTAAAAGTATTCATGTGGGTGTTGCTTCACACAATGTGTTCGATATCGCCTTTGCTTTAACATTAGCTAAAGAGCAAAATATAGAGGATGCTGTGGATATTGAGATGTTAGAAGGAATGGCGGGGAACTTGGTGAAAGAGGTACAAGATCTTGGCGGAAATGTGTTGTTGTATACCCCCGTAGTCGACAAAAAACAATATATGAGTGCTATTGCTTACTTAGTAAGACGATTAGATGAAGGCACGCAGGATGGAAACTATCTGAAAGAAGGATTCCAATTACCGACCGACAGTCGTAAATGGGAAAGTCTTCAAAATTCTTTTTTAGAGTCCTATTATGGCATAGGAGAAGTCCTTGACAAACCTCGAAGACAACAAGACAGAGCGAACGAGGTTGAAACTATTCAAGCAGATCGAACATTTGAAAACACACCCGATACCGATTGGATTTTACCTCAAAATCAGGAGTGGATTAAATCAGTTATCAAAAAATGGCAAGGTACACCTACCATCAATGGTGAAAGCTATGTGCCAATTGTAGGAAGTGTTGACCAGAAAGAGCGTAAAAAAATTAGATTAGAAAATTGGCAAGGAAAAACCGCATGGGAATATGAATTAGCGGACGCGGACGATTACAGAAAAGTAATTGAAGATGCAAAAGAGTCAACGTGGTTGGATCTTACGCCACGTGAACGAGTTACTATCATTCGAAATGCGGCTTTAGAACTTCAAAAGCAACGTGGAGACCTTATCGGGGTGGGCATGGAAGAAGTAGGTAAGTTAATACGTGAGCTTGATCCTGAGATTTCTGAGGCAGTAGATTTTGCTAATTTTTATGCCTATTCGATGGAGAAACTGTTGGATGAAAGCAATCAAACCTATGAGAGTAGAGGGATGAATTTAGTGCTTTCCCCTTGGAATTTCCCTGTGGCAATTTCAGCAGGTGGGGTCTTAGCTTCGTTAGTAACAGGTAACACTGTCATTTTGAAACCTTCAATGAATGCTGCAGCCTGTTCTTATGTCATGTGCCAATGTTTATGGCGTGCAGGAATTCCAAAAAGCGCCTTAGCGTTTTTACCTACAGATGAATCGGTATTGGATGAATTTTTGGCGGAAGGAGATACTTTTAGTGCCGTGATTTTAACGGGTGGAACCGATACTGCGAAGTTTCTTTTAAAGAGAAACCCCCACTTAAATTTGTTTGCCGAAACAGGCGGGAAGAATGCAACCATAGTGAGTTCCCTTTCTGACCATGATCAAGTAATCAAACACGTGTTACATTCAGCCTTTGGCAATGCAGGGCAAAAGTGTTCTGCTACCTCCTTATTAATTTTAGAGGAAGACGTGTTTAACGATGCTCATTTTAAGAAGCTTTTGAAAGATGGTTTGGAGAGTAGAAAAGTTGGTTCCCCATATGAATTGGATTCAGTGATGGGACCTTTAGCTATGGCACCTAACGAAAAAATACAAAAATCGCTTAAAGAAACACCCGATAGCCAATGGTTAGTAAAACCGACTGTTGATGGTCAGTTCATGACTCCAGGGATTAAGTGGGGAATTACAACAGAGGATTTTGAATACTCCAATGAGTTGTTTGGTCCAGTATTAAGTGTGATGAAAGCCAAGAACTTGAACCAAGCGATGAAATTAGTTAATGACTTGGATTATGGTTTAACATCAGGATTAGAATCGCTGGATGAGGATGAAATCACCAAATGGAAAAACACCATCATGGCGGGTAACTTATATATCAATCGATCAACTACAGGGGCAATTGTACAGCGTCAGCCGTTTGGAGGAATGAAAGCCTCGTGTTTTGGATTTGGCATGAAAGCAGGAGGGTTAAATTATGTGACACAGTTTCTTAAATCTACCGTGCAAGTTGATTCTGGGTCGGAGTTAGCTTATGCTGAAAAGAACTTTAAAAAATGGTATGATGAACATTTTTCAAGAGAGATAGATTATTCGCACGTTCGAGGAGAGTACAACACAAGTAGGTATTTAAAGCCAGATCAAGTGGTGGTAACTGTTGACAGCGAAGTCACCGAAAATGACTTGTGGTTGGTTCAGCTTGCTTGTAAAACCTTATCAATTCCAATGACTATTTTGCATACGGATAATCCAGAAGTACTGGAAGGCTTCCCTGATGCGCCAAAAGAAAAACTAAAGTCATGGGACGAACTAACTAACTATTTCAGCAATAAGATTGTCATTCGAGCGCTCAATAAAGCACGTATTGACGAATCTGTCTTGAAAAAAGCCCATGATCAAACCATCCACTTATATGGATATGCCCCAAAAGCCAGTGGTCGCTTTGAATTGTTAAATTACCTGACGGAACAAAGTATTTCTTACAGCTATCACCGTTATGGTAACTTAATGGGGAAAGAGGTGCTTTAATAAATTACTTTATAAACTAAATGATTAGATAGGTGTTATTTGAGTTGATAAAAATAGGACAGGGTTAATATGAAAAAAGAAACATTAAGTATCCATGCAGGGTACGAAACAGAGTCATCCACAAAGTCAATAGCGGTACCAATCTATCAGACCGTAGCTTATGAGTTTGATGACGCTCAACATGGTGCAGACTTATTTAATTTAGCTGTGCCTGGTAACATTTATAGTAGAATTATGAATCCTACAGTAGATGTGCTAGAAAAAAGAATGGCCGCACTGGAAGGTGGAGTGGCAGCGTTATGCGTAAGCTCGGGTAGTGCTGCAGTCAACTATGCTATTTTAAACTTAGCCGTAGCGGGAGACAATATCATTGCTTCGCCCCAACTGTATGGTGGAACTTATACCTTATTTGCTCATGCTTTACCAAAACTGGGTATCGAAGTGCGTTTTGCAGCTTCTTCAGAACCTGCAGACATTGCTAAGTTAATTGATGATAAAACAAAAGCTGTATTTTGTGAGTCAATAGGTAATCCCGCAGGAAATATTACAGATATCGAAGGTATCTCAGCAGTGGCACATCAGCATGGGGTACCTGTAATAGTTGACAATACTGTAGCTACGCCTATACTCATTAATCCCATAGAGTACGGTGCAGACATCGTTGTCCATTCATTAACAAAATACGTTGGCGGACATGGTACTACCTTGGGAGGTGTTGTTGTGGACAGTGGTAAATTTCCTTGGAACAAACATGCGGATCGATTCCCACAATTTAATGAGCCAGAACCGAGTTATCATGGGTTAGTGTTCAATGAAACTTTTGGTCCTGCTGCCTACATCGCTTATATGCGAACCATCGGGTTGAGAAACACCGGAGCAGCCTTGCCAGCGATGTCTGCCTTTCAATTGATGCAAGGACTAGAGACCTTAAGTCTTCGAATGGAACGCCATTGTGACAATGCGTTGTCGGTAGCGAAGTATTTAGAAAAACACCCCCAAGTGGAATGGGTAGGGTATGGTGGATTATCAAGCAGTGAATATTACGATTTATCTAAAAAGTATTGTAATGGTAAACCTTCTTCATTGTTAACTTTCGGAATTAAAGGGGGATATGATGCTGCAGTTAAATTCTATGATGCACTTGGTTTGTTTAAACGATTAGTGAACATCGGTGATGCAAAATCGCTAGCTTGTCACCCCGCTTCAACCACACACGGTCAGATGACAGTAGACCAACAATCAAAAGCAGGTATTACACCCGATTTACTGAGGTTGTGCATAGGAATTGAGCATATAGACGATATAAAAGCAGACTTAGAGCAGGCATTTGCAAAATCGAAATGACTTTAAATTAAAAAGGCTGTTTTGATTAATCAAAACAGCCTTTACTATCATAAAATTGCTTTTTTTACTTCTCAGCAATCAAGGCAACATCCAATTCAATTTCATCAGAAATAGCTTTGTCTCCCAGATTATCGAAAAAGCTACCAGATCCATACTGAACATCAAATTTAGATCGGTCAAACGTTATCTTAGCTGAGGCTACAACTTGTGAATTCTTATACATAACTATCGCAGGAAATGTAATCGGCTCTGTTTTATCTTTTATAGTTAAGTCGCCATTGATTGTGTAATTACCATCACCTTTATCGACAAAGGAAGTGATTTTAAAAGTGGCTTCTGGGTATTGTTTTACGCTAAAGAAGTCATCAGATTCTAAGTGATTAACTAATTTTTGGCTGTTCTTTTCATCCTCAATATCCGAGTTAGTAATACTGGTCATGTCAATGGTAAAATTACCACCTTTCAATTTGTCAGACTCCATAAGCAGTGTACCACTTTTCAGCTTTATGTTTCCGGTGTGACTACTGCCAATTACTTTTGAACCTTTCCATTTTATAGTGGATAATTCAGGATTTACCTTGTAGGAATCCATTGGGTTATTAAAAGCAAAACATACAGTTAGGGTTATTGCCAATACGAGTGGGATAAGATTAGTCTTTTTCATATATGAATAAAATTTTTACTTATAAAATGTAAAGAAATAGATGGATTATATTCTTGAAACATTTGCTTTAATGTTGAAAATCATAGGTTTTCAATGGTAATAAATGAAAAAAAAACATAAAAAAATAGTTGTATATAAATTTTGATATTTAATAGTAAAATTTAGCCTAAGCACAATCAAAACTGATTATGCATAAACTTCTTTTAAACCAATCATTTTGCCATTTTCAGGGTCCCAAACTTTTAAGGTAAGACATTTATAGATGTCAGATGGTGAAAGCGATGTGACTACCGGTTTTTGTAGTTCAATCATTTCGTTAAAAGCTTTGGGTAAATTGTAAAATGGAATTTTATGATTTAAGTGATGAATATGGTGATAACCAATATTACCTGTGAACCAGTGCATTATACCACTCATTTTCATAAAACTCGATGAATAAAGTGCAGCATGTGTATAATCCCATCCTTCTTTATTATTGTAAGTAGCGCCAGGAAAATTGTGTTGTGCATAAAATAAATAAGCACCTAAAGCACAGTTGAAGAAAGTAGGAAAGAAGAACCCAAAGAAAAAGCTTTGGAAGCCAAAGAAATAATAAATTGTAAAGCCAATTCCATAATGAAAAACGATGGCAAAGAATGTATCCAAATGTTTTTTTGGATTTACAAGTAAAGTACGAATACACATGCCCCATAAAAAGGCAAAGAAATAGCCAAATGCAATTGTAAAAGGATTTCTTACAAAAAGGTATTTTGCACGCTCACTCTTGCTTGCTGCTAAAAACTCTTTTTTTGTAACTAAAGGAAATGACCCTATGCTGGTAGTATATAATTTTGCATTATTAGCGTGGTGGTAATCATGAGAACGTTTCCAAATAGAGGTAGGTGTTAACATGAATAAGCCATAAAACATAAACAAAGTTTTTGCAAAAAATGAATCTTGCAAGATTGAGTTATGCAAATAATCGTGATAGATAATGAATAACCGCACAGAAATTAGCCCAGCAAGGATGCTAAATATAATCTGAGGGATTAAGAACGGAGATACAACAGCACCAGCATACGCAGCTATCATCAAAGAAAATGTGCTTAAAAATAAAAACCAGCTCTTTTTTCTATCTTCTTTAGCGTACTTCCTTGTAGCTAATAACAAATCTTTTCCTTCCAACATTCTTGTAAATATACATTAAGTAATTGATTTTTTATGCTTCCATCTCCGATGTACCCAAAACCAAATAGACGGATATTGACGAATATCTTTTTCTAATCTTCGCGTGTGAAGTTCTGAAATTTCGTTTTCGCTCAGATAATCAGGGTTTTCAATAAGCAATTCACTTTTAATTGCATAATAGCCTCGTTGTGGTCTTGTGATTGATATATAGATAATTGGATAATTAAATTTTTTAGAAATTTTTGCCGTGCCGCCAAATATTGGTGTATCTTGATTTAAGAATGTAGTCCAATACGCATTTTTACGCGGTGGGGTTTGATCTGCTATAAACGCAGTTGCTGTAAGCTCATTTTTGTTTTTTACCATTCCTCTAAACGTTTCTTTCATCGCGTAGAGTTTATTTCCTAACCGTGTTCGCATTTTGTACACTAACTGGTCAAATAACTTTATCGACATCGGGTGATAAATGATATAAAGCTGATGATAAGAGTTTTGACTAAATCTTGCCCCCCCC
Organism: uncultured Cytophagales bacterium; assembly: GCA_963815495.1. Taxonomy (GTDB): domain Bacteria; phylum Bacteroidota; class Bacteroidia; order Cytophagales; family JAAEPT01; genus CAWFGW01. The sequence goes on along the minus strand of CAWFGW010000007.1, from coordinate 124,259 downwards.
AGTTCCCAGTTACCAAGGTGACCCATCACAACTACTAGACTTTGTTTTTGTTTGTAATAATGCTCGAACAAACCGTTATCCTCAAAGGAAACTCGTTTCAATAATGTCTTGGGGGATATAGTTAATGATTTTATTGTTTCAACAATCAGGTCACAGAAAAATTCATGAAACTGATTTTTTATTTGTTGTATTTCATCTTCAGTCTTTTCGGGAAAAGAGTTTTTTAAATTCTGATAGATAACATCTTTTCGATAGCCTATAAACCGAAACAGTATTAAGTTTAAAAAATCTGAGATATGGTATAGAGCGCTAAACGGCAAAAAAGAAATCAAATAAAGAATTGGTAGAAGTATATAGTATCCGATTTTCAGCATAGCTCAACAGCAAAAATAATGAATCGAATGGGTAGTACAAGTATTATATATGTAGAAAGATAGATGGCACTATCTCTCTACATATGAAAAAAGCTAATTAAAAAGTACGAACAGCTCTTACAGCGGCACCTGTAAACTGTTTATTGAAATTTTGGTTATTTCCAGCATTAAATAACCGTACCCAAGCGCGATTATCAGCAGTACCCTGACTTGAGCTCCAATAATTGGTTGCATCCTGAAACCCACCAATCAAATCTCTATTAATATATAGTTTGTCTAATTCGTCTTTCGATGGTAAATACCAGTCTGTATAGGAATTCAAGTTAAGCCCTAAACAAATTTTAGCTGCAATGCCAGCGGTATTACAAGCAGCAGATATAGCTAAGGAATTTGCATTACCTGTTCCATATGAAGTTGAAGTCGCAACATCAATCCCGTTACATCCCCAGCTTGTTCCAGCACTTTGGTCGTAAGGTGCTGCAATCAAACCATGTGGCACTTCTGGGTCATAACCCGTATCTTCTGGAGTCAACAAATAAGCAACAACACCACCTTGATAGCTTGCACCAATCTCAAGGGTTTGCGTACTGAAAATTTCTTGGTTGCCATATTTAACTCCGTCAGAGTTTATTGCATATGCTCGAACATAATAAGTAGTTCCCAAAGGTAGATTAGAGAGTGGTGCTGAAAAAGTACCGATACCTGTTCCATTTGTCGTTTTTGTTCCTGTAATTATAGGGTTAGGAGTTAATCCGTAACAAAATCCTCTTGATGAAATAGCTGAACCCCCATCATTTAAAATTTCACCATTCAAAACAACTGAAGAAGTGGTGATTGATGTCGTATTGGATGTAATCACAGTTGCTGTAGAAGTACTTGGTGATTCAATAGCTCCCCAGAATGGTAAATTGTCTGTGCCTATTTGTAAATATTGACCTGGTTGTCCGGTTGCAATAGCAGTCCATTTTGTGCCATTCCAGTATAATAAATCACCATTTTGTGTGCCACTTGAAATACCGTTGCCACTTGTTTTAGCATAAAAAGCATAAGGAACACTTAATAATTGACTTGTATTATTTAATGTATAAGTTGTTCCTCCAGATAAATCAAGTTGTGTTTTAATAAAAAACATACCTGTTGACCAATCAATCGTAGAAAAATTACCTGACGAAGTTCCTTGTCCAATTGTTAGTGTTATTAAACCATTCGAATTGGATGTAGTGGTGTGTGTTTCTTCATAAACAGATGTTCCGGAAGCACTTCCAGTTAGTAGATTGATTTTTATACCAATAGAAGCATCCTTTATTAATTCACCAGATGCATTTCTGATAACAGCTTGGTAACTTATACCTTCTGGAAATTGACCAAAGGATACATTAATAATAGTAATTAATAAAACTAAGTATATGTTTTTCATTTCTTTATTACTTTAAATGTTTTAATTATTTGATTGTTTTTTCTTACTGTCAATAAATAAACCCCTGAATTGAGGTCTCTCATTGAGATAAACTGGTTAGCTGAAAATGCACTAGAACTTAACTTTATACTTTTTGAATTATGTAATTCATAGTATAACTCATCATCAAAAACTTCTTCGTTGGCTTCAAGTTTAATGAAGTCCTCAGTAGGATTTGGGTAAATGCTTAATTGGATGCTGTTAGATACAAAATCATTCGTGCTAACTAGAATTGAAATATCATAGGGTATTTGAATGCCTTGAATAATTTCTTCATTAGAATTACTAGAAGTTGTGTACAAGGTTTGACCTATTGTAAAATTTAAAGAACCAGTTAAATTTTGGTCATCGCCCCCAGCAGATACTGTGGCAGTTTGCGCGGACAGACTACCTCTGGCTAATAGAAGTACTATACCTAGTACAAATGTTTTTTTCATATAATAAAGCGTTTTGTGAGTCATAATCTTAAAAAAATGACGCTTAAATAGGCTCACCCGTTAAGGTGATATTTGATAAAAAGTGGTTTTTTTCTTGTGAAAAGCTGATTTATGAAATTAAATCAAGAGCGCTTGCTTTATTTACAGCTTCTGTACGATTTGAAGCACCAAGTTTTTCATAAATGTTTTTAATATGGGTTTTTATAGTGTTTATAGACACATGAAGTTCATCAGCTACGACTTTATTAGTTTTGCCTGTTGCTATTAACTGAAGAACTTCAACTTCACGTTCTGACAGTGGACTTAACAAGTAATTGTTGATTGTATCGGCATCAATAAGGTGCTCTCTAATTTTTGCTGGTGTTCTTTTTAAGAGCAGAGACCTTAGTTCTGATACTTCATCTTCAAACAATTCAATTTTTTTGTTAGAGGAGTCGATTTGTACGAGGTAGTCACGCATTTTAGTTGATATAGTATAGGAGAAAAAAATTGATTCCAATGCTGCTCCAATAAAACTCAAATTTGATAGTACGATATTATTGGGTAATCCAATCCAAGCATTTATTTGGACGAATAAGGCCCCAACAAGAAAACAAGACCAGCCGATCAAGTAATATTTTGCTGGTTTAAAACCCTTTTTAATGCATACAATTGCCCCAGCTAAGGCAAGTAGCATCGCAATTATTGGGAAGACATGTAAAAGTTTTACAACTAGTGCTCTTGGTACGATAAAAGTTAAAGTCATGCAGGTTAAACCAATGATAGCCATAGCTATTAAGCCATTGTTAATCCATTGTTGATTTTTATTTAGTTGGAGCGCCTCTCTTGTAAATAAGCAAAAAGTAATTAACATGAAACTGACTGATAAGTTAGTAGCGTAATAGTTAATCCAATAGTTTTCAACTAATACAAATTGGTAGACATATCCAGTTATACATAAGCTAGTTGCAATAAGTGAAAGTAAGTAGGCAGAATAGAGAGCATATATTCGTTGCTTAAGGTGAAAAAATAAAAAGCTATTATAAATTAACATAATCAAAAAAATAGTATTCAGTAAAGCAAAAAGTAATAAGTCAATTGTATAAGAGGAATGAAGTTCGTTACTATTTAAAAATTCAAAACTTAAATCAATTTTTAGCTCAGATTTAATTTTAACATAAATGTACTCTGTAGTTGCTGGGATTGAGAATACTGGGTATCTGTTTTTTATTTCTCTCGAATTAAAACTTATGAGTGAACCAGCTGACTTTTTAATTACAGTAGATTCTTTTAACAAAAAAAATATTTCTAGTGAATCTATTTCACTGTTGTTGATTTTAAAAAAACTACAATTTGATGATGGTTTAAACTTAAACCAATGTGAATTTTTACTGAACCCTATGTTGAAATCAGATGAATTACATTGATTGTATGTAATACCTTGTAAAGGTAAATTTACAACACCTTGGCTATCTACGTAGCAGCCAATTTCATGTGGTTTAAAATACCCTGCTGTACTATGATTAATTGAAATTAAAAGGAATAAAAGTAGTGCTATGACCCTTTTAACTGGAGCAATAATAGACATTAACTAATTACTTATTTTTTTATAGAGAAATCTGGCGTAATTAATTAGCGTTTTTAGCACGATATTCATTTAGATAAGCAGCAAACTCTGTGTTTTTATATTTGTCTTCGTTGAAATAAGTAATCACAGGAATTATGAAGTTAGGATCCATATATTGTGGCACTGGAGTGATCAGTAAGTTGTTTTCATCAAAAAACAAACACGAAGGGAATTTTATAGGATTTCCGTTCATGCCAGCAATTACTAGTTGGTGATAGGGTCCATCTGCCGGGTCATTAATTAACTTTTGATCATTGATGATTATTTCATTTTGTGAACGTGTATTGAAGTTAACAGCTAAGTAATTTTTGTTGATGTAGGCAGCAACTGTTGAATCTTCTAAGCTAGTTGCTTTCATTACCTTACCTGATATGGTGGCTTCGTCATTTAAAAAGACTAAAATTTTCTTTTTTTCTGTTTTGTTTTTTTCTAAAGCTTCTTGCATTGTAAGCCAATGGATATTTTCCGTTGTTTCAGATTCAAAAGTTGTTTTGAAGTTTGTTCTAAAGTCATTGATGTTCGATGATTCGTATACTTTTTCATTGTAAAAAACTAAAAAAGGAGCCATGTCTTTAGAGTCAAGATAACCTGGCACTATTAAGTTAATTTTCATCGTCTCATCCATAAAATAGGTAGTTGGGTACGATCGTCTCTCCGGCATAAACTTATAAGCAAGCTGGTGGGTAGATCGGTTAGCAGTGCTTTTGTTTACATAAGTTTCTCCCTGAAATTTAATAGTATCTTGTGTTTCAGCATTAAATTTTACAGCATAAAAATTTTCATTCACGAAGCCAACAACCTGCGGATCTCTATAAGTGGTTGCATCCAGTTTTTTACACCAGCCACACCAATCAGTATATATATCAACTAAAAAAGGCTTAGGAGTTATCTTATTTTGCGCTTCGGCTTCTTCAAGTGACAACCAGTTGATTTCTGGTTGAGAAAATCCAACAAAAGAAATTAGTACAAGAGAAGATAATAGTAGTTTAGTCATATTGGTCTGATTTTTATTACAAATATACTAACGATTGTCTGAATCATGAAATTGTCTTTTTGAATCAGTAAGATTTGTTTATATTATCAATTAAAATTTTAAAGAAAATATGAGAAATATAGTTACTTCAGCATTAATAGTATGTAGTGCTTTTTTTGTTCAAGCACAAAAAGGAAAACCTTTTCCAGAAATGAGTTGTAAAGACTTAGATGATAAGGAAGTAGTGTTACCGTTAAAAGGTACTGGCAAATATACCTTACTTGGTTTAGCGTATTCAAAAAAATCGGAAGAAGCCTTACAGACTTGGTACAAACCAATTTATTCTAAATTTATTGCCGTAGCTCCAAAAAATTCCCTATTAGCTGATGAGCCTTATGACGTGAATTTGTATTTCGTCCCTATGTTCACAGGTGTGAAAGCAGCTGCAGCTGGTGCGGCAACCAAACAAATGCAGGAAGGGGCAGACGAGGAATTAAAAGATCATATATTAATATTTAAAGGGAAATTAAATGATTACAAGGATGTCCTAAACTTTTCAAACAAAGATGAGCCTTATTTTTATGTGTTAGATAAAGATGGAGTAGTAGTCTACATGACTTCAGGGGCATATTCCGCTGATAAAATGGGGCACATTGAAGACATTATTGATGAATTTTAAGGAAACTATATTGTTATAAAAGGCAGATATGAATTATTTTCATGTCTGCTTTCTTATAAACCACTTTACAACTCACAATTAAATGTTTTTGGTACTATTCATTAAATCTTTCACATTTTCTCTACAGAAGCCATGAGCTTCACGTTCAATGAATTCATAAATGATGCCTGTCAAGGAAGATGGTTTTGTAAACACTTGAACAAGTCCAGGACATGAGAGTGGTTCAGGGGTTGTAAATTCAGCATAGCCTTTTTCTTGCCATTCTTTCATTTTTTCAGCTACTGAGTCTACTTGATAAGCTAAATGGTGTATACCACCGACACCACCTCTATCTTTTACCCATTTTTCAACAATAGAACCAGATGTGCCTTGTGATACAAAAATTTCTGGAGCCATGTGGTAATCAATAATGTCTAATCCTATAGGATGCAAATGTGTCCAAGGAGTTTGATTGTTTACTTTTTCAGGAGGAAGCAGCACTAAGCATTGAGCTTTTGTTTTATCCTCAAATTCGATTTCAAATCCTTCAGGTAAGTCCTCAGCCAATCGGTAGTTGAAACATTTAATCAGAAATTGTGCGGCTTTATCTCTGTCAGCCACGCGGTATGCAATGTGGTCTAGTCTCATGGTGATACTAAACGAACAAATTATCACTTAGGTTATGTTGTTTTTCGTTTGATTAATAGCTTTTTTGATGAAAAAAGTAAAACTTGTATATAAATTGATTGTATAAAACAATACATGACTGAACTCTATAAAACATTAGATGTAACACTTTTTAAATACAATGATGTGGTTTTTAAGACACATCATATTTTAGGGATTGTTATTTTGTTTTTTATTGCCAGAGGTGTTCTTCGGGTTACTAAACGAATCATTGACAAACGATTAACAAATGTTATTGATCGCGGTCGTGCAAAAGCAATGTACCAATTGTTTAGTTATGTTGTTTTTGTAATCTTCTTGTTGATAGCCTTAGAATTTGTTGGGGTTAAAATCACGATACTTTTAGCAGGTTCAGCTGCGCTTTTGGTAGGGTTGGGGTTGGGTATTCAGTCATTGTTTAATGATTTTGTGTCTGGAATATTGTTGTTGTTCGAAGGTACAATTTCAGTAGGAGATATTGTTGAAGTAGATGGTTTAGTTGGTCAGGTGAAAAATATATACCTTAGAACCTCTGAAATTGAAACAAGAAGCCGTATTATTATTATTGTACCCAATCATAAGCTGGTTTCTGAAAACGTGATTAATTGGTCGCATAATAGAGATATTACTCGTTTTGAAGTAAATGTTGGTGTGGCATATGGTTCAGATGTTCAGCTAGTAAAAAAATTACTTGAAGAGGCAGCCAATGAACATGAGAAAGTCTCAAAAATACCCGAGCCTGTTGCTCGTTTTATTAATTTTGGAGATAGCTCTTTAGATTTTGAATTGTTGTTTTTTACTAAAAACATGTTCATTATTGAATTTATTAAAAGTGATTTACGATTTGCAATCGATAAAAAATTTAGAGAGAATAAAGTAACGATTCCATTTCCACAGCGAGATGTGCATATTTATAATACCGAATCAAAATGAAGAACATAAAATATCTTTTATTGGGAGCAGTGTTAACTTTGTCGGCCTTGTTTGTTTTTTTAAACACACAAGAGATAACAATTAGCTTTTTATTTGCTGAAGTAAAAACAAAAGTAGCTATAGCTATTGTAATTGCTTTCTTCTTAGGTTTATTTTCGGGTATGTTGATCATCTTGCTGGGCCGATCAAACAGAAAAGCTTCTCCAGTTGAAAAAAAGAAAGAACAACCTGAGTTAGATGAAAAAGAGGCTAGCAAAGTACATGGTATTCCACTAGAATAACACGTGAGTACGATTAATATGGAAGACAAACATGAACTTCTTGTTCAGGGCTTCATTGACAAAGGGTATTACATTTCAACTGATTTTTTTGAATTTGAGTTTATAGATAAACTTAGGAGAGACCTGAAGTTTTTGATACCAGAGTTTCATCGTGCTGGTATAGGTAACTGGCAAGATCACATCATTGAAGGTGCAATACGTAAAGATGAGGTTTATTGGATTGATCAAGAGACTTCCGATGCGAGTGGCGAATTTCTGAGAAGAATGGATAACCTGAAGGAATACTTAAATTCAACTTGTTATACAGGTATTAACGGAAGCGAATTTCATTATGCACGATATCCTAAGGGGGCTTTTTATAAAAAACACCTCGATAGTTTTAAAAAAAGTAATGATCGACTTTTTACATTTATTCTTTATTTAAACGAAAAGAATTGGCACCCTAGTGATGGAGGTCAATTAAAAATGTATTTAGACGGAGGTGAGCAACTCATTGAGCCACAGGGAGGTAAGATAATTTTCTTCAAAAGTGATGAGATTGAACATGAAGTGCTACCCGCAAACCGTGAGCGATTAAGTGTTACTGGTTGGTTTCGGAAATCAGAAATCACTATCATTTCCAGTTTGTAATTAAAGACTTTTCTATAATAAATTCGTACAATTTTTACTTACTACTCTTTTAATAATTTTAATGTTTTTTTTATGTTAAAATTAAAGTTTTTTAACTTGCGTTTGTTGTTTTTGACTTTGTCATATTTTTCACTTACTAGTTAATTTTTGTCATGTTTCGTTTTTTTAAAGTTGTATTTATTACAGTTGTGTTTCATATATTCAATTTTTCAAATGCTCAGGTACTCATCAATGAAGTAGTAACTGATCCTCAGACTGATTGGAGCTCTACAATGTTTTCAGGTCAAGATGGTGGGGGTAGAATTTCTGATGGCGTTGATGAATATGTTGAGCTATACATTTTGACAACTGGATTATCACTGGAAGGTTGGACTATAGAACTGAATGATGAATCAATTGTTACTGGTGATTTAACCCCAACTGGTGCTTTTCATGTGTCAAATTATATAACATTAGGTTCAGGTTCTTTTTTTTACACCCAATCAGGCGATTATTTGTTGCTTGGAAATGTAGCCGGTTCAGGCGCAATGAATAATGTTATTACAATAATTTTGAAAGACAATTTAGGTCATATAATAGATCATGTTGAGCTTGGAGGTGAAGGAGAAACTGCTCCTAATGGCAGTGCAACATCTATTGCAAATGAGTCAGTTTGTCGATTAGGTAACGGGAAAAATACTAACGTTGATAGCGATGATTTTTATAAAACAAAAGCGACACCTGGGGCTACTAACTCACCAAGTGGTGAAATCTTGATCAACGAAATTGTGACATCACCTCAGACGGATTGGAGTACTACAGGGTTTAATGGAGTTGACGGTGGGGGTGTTGTTTCGGATGGTGTGGATGAATTTATTGAATTGTACATTAAGACAGCAGGGATGAACTTAAATGGATATACGATTGAACTATTAGATAGAACAACTGTGATTGGTGACTTAAAGGCTGGGGGAGCTTTTCAAGTTTCAAATTATTTATCGACCAATGGAGGCTTTTTTTATGATACCGAAGTGGGTGATTTTCTTGTGCTTGGAAATGTTATAGGTCTTGAGTCTATGAATAATAATGTTTTAGTTAAGCTAAGGGATTCGAACGGTCAACTTGTTGATTCAGTCTATTTTTCTAAGGGTGCTCCATCTGGAAATTCATCTGGAAAAAGTGATGAGGCAGTTAGTCGATATCCCAACGGCATCGATTCAAATTCAGCTACCGATTTTATTAATTCCTATGCAAGTCCGTCAATTATAAATACAAATACACCATTACCAATTAAACTGTTCTCATTTAAAGCGGAGGTGATTTTTCAATTAGTTGAACTTAAATGGTGCACAGTTTCAGAATATGACAACGATTTTTTTTCTGTTGAACGCTCAAAAGATGGAAATCATTGGGAGCAAATTGGTGAAATAGTAAGTGGCGCTGGTAGATCATCCCAGTTAATCAACTATTCTCTTCTAGATGAAAGCCCCCAAGCTGGTATTAATTATTACCGGTTAAGACAAACTGATTTAGATGGATCTTATTCTTTTTCATCGATTGAAGCTGTTAAGGTTGATAAACAATCAACAAGCGAGTTTGATGTCTATCCAAATCCTTTTGAAGAAGTTCTCATGTTACATACAACTATTAAAAATGAACTAAACGGATTGAAGCTTTTTTCTTTTGATAATACTGAAGTGACTTCACAGATGGTTACCATAAAACACTCAGAGTATGAAAGGAAGTTGATTTTTAAGAATCTTCCTTCAGGGATTTATTTGCTGAAGTCAACTAATTCTATGAAGAAAATAGTTAAGAAATAAAGCTATTTGTTTTTAGTTGCTTTCATGAAATAATCAAATACGGTTTCCCAACAGTCTTCCATGTGGAGCCCCATACCAATGAATCCATGGTTTTTCATGATAACCATTGTTCTGTGTCCTGATACATCTAGTACGCTTTCTACTAAGTCAACAGTCCCGAAAGGTTCTTCTTTTTCCGTAACAGGAATTCTAAGTTCATCAGCTTTAGCTAAGATGTCAGCAGAGTGTCCATGAAAAATAGCATTAATGTTCGGGTTTTGAAGGTATAATGCATAATGTATCATGCTTTCAGAAGAAGGTAGTCGCTCGCCTTGAGCAAATACTATCTTTTGGTCAAAATCTACATCATCTACTTGTACAAAGTCTTTATTTTCCAATGGATCAAAAAGAGCTGTTTTGGAGGCAGTAATTATAAACGATTCTTCCTCTGGCGCTATTCGAAAACTCAAATTACCATGTGACCCGCCAGGGTAGGGTGGGGCAAGTTCATATTCAGCAAAAAGAGCGGCATAGTGTCTTAAGTTATCTATTCTGAAGTCCAGTGGAACGATGTTGGATGTGAACTCAGTCTTAAATTTTGTGATATGGTTCTCCTCTTGGCTCATTTGTGATTTTTCTTGCAAGATACAATAGTCTAGTTGTATGAAAAAACTAAAAAAACACTTCGATTTCATTTATAGATTTTTTGCTTGCACTATTATAAATATAATTTATATATAACATATAAAACATAAATTAACAATTATAAACAATCAGTGTTTTATATCGTTAAGGTTATTAATTATGTATTAAATAAAATTTAAAGTTATGAAAAATTTAAAAAGTATAATCGTTAACAATCCAAAAACAGTTGTGTTTGTTTATTTCACTTTCGTATTTATAGTTTCAGTTGGACTATATATTAAGTAAATCCTATGTTTCATTTAATCGAATAAAATCATGAAAATCATTAAGAAAATAATCATTAAAAACCCTAAGAAAGTTGTTTTAATATATTTCACATTAGCTTTCTTAGTCTCAACCATGTTGTACGTTAAATAATAACTTGAAAACAAATAATGAAAGAAGGTATGTTTGAATATTGTAAGTTAATAGTTAAAAAAGTGAGTTTTGATTTGATGTTATTTGAAAAAGAATTCATCAAATCACTCACTTATTTAAGCAAAGAAGAGCGAATTAAATTTATAGATTGGTCAAAAAGAGAGTTTTGTCAAAAGCGGCAAAATCTAATGAAAAGCGTTATTTTAGGGGAGCGATTAAGAAATAATTTCAATGGTGAGTATAAGAATGTAGGATAATTATTTTGTGGCAACTAGAGCGACATAACTATGTTTTCAGGCTTGAAGATGCCTTTTTCAGTAATTATTCCAGTAATATATTTAGCAGGAGTTACATCAAAAGCTGGGTTTTCTGCGGACGACCCGGGTGAGGTTACAAAAATTGTGTGATGTTTACCTTTTATATCAGGTCCTGTTTGTTGAGTTACTTCGGTCTCGCTTCTATGTTCGATAGGAATTTGCGAACCATTTTCACAATTTTTGTCAATAGTACTTGAGGGGGCAGCTACATAAAAGGGGATACCAAACTCCTTAGCAATAATAGCTTTTTCAAACGTACCAATTTTGTTCGCAACATCGCCATTTGCTGCAATTCTATCTGAGCCAACAATCATTATGTCAATTTTACCTTGAGACATATAAAATGCACCAGCATTATCAGGAATAATTGTGTGAGGTACACTTTCGTTTTTCAGTTCCCAAGCTGTTAATCTTGCACCTTGACTCCTCGGCCTCGTTTCATCTGCGTATACAAAGACTTTTTTACCTGCCCGATGGGCTGCATAAATAGGTGAAAGTGCACTCCCATAATCGACAAACGCTAACCATCCAGCATTGCAATGTGTTTCAATTGAATATCCATCTTTTATTAATGTATTTCCAAACTCACCAATTTTACGACAGTTTTCCGCATCTTCATCAGCAATTGCTTGAGCCTCTAACATGGCTACACCAGCGGCATTGTTAGAATTTAATGCTTTATTATAAACTCGATTAGTGGCGTAAAATAGGTTTTGAGCAGTTGGTCGTGTATTCTCAATTTCTGACTTTGCTTTTTTCATAAAAGAGCGGTCACCCATAGCTTCAGCAATTGCTTGAGCCATGGCAAAGCCTGCTGTAGCGCCAATTGCACCGGCACCTCGAACAATCATGGTTTTAATGGCTACACAAGTGTCTTTGTACGACTTACAGTTATGAATTTTAAATTCAAATGGGAGTAAGTTTTGTTCAATGAGTTTTACAGTAGTCTCTTCTATCCAGACGGTACGGAATGTTTGATTATTAACTTTCATTAATCTTTTTGGTAGGTCTCAAAAAATGTGTTGAGTATTTCGTAATTGTTTGTTACTACTTTTAAATCAGCAGGATTTAACTGACTTTTGGCTCCAACATTATACGTTTCCATCATTTGTTTCATATAAGCTCTTTGAGCTTCAGGAATGTTTTCTAATTCTTTTTCCATTTTTAAGTGAGCAAAAGCACTAGTGATAGCCGCTACTTTGAGGTAATAATCCTCAGACCAACCATGTTTTCTGAACACAGCTTGTATTTCTTCACTAGCTGCTATCGCTTGCATGTTTGTTGGATCATCAACATCGTATTTTGTACCCAGTTTTTCAATATCCTGTTGTAGTGGCTTTAATGTTTTTATAAATAACTGGATATCAGAAGCGGATAATACTGCTTTAGGAGATTCACTAGTTGTATTTTGTGCGTTCGATATGAATGTTATCAACGCAATAATTGAAATGAGTATTGTTTTTAAGGTATTCATAGAAGTAAGTCTGGTTTTTTAATTCTAAGATAATAAAATGAAATGAACCTTGATAGAAATGTCTAAACAAAGCCATATCCTAATTATAATTATAGCTTCGATTGTTCAATCCCCATTTTTATTTCTTTGATAATGTCATCGATGTTTTCTAGTCCAACGGAAACTCTAATTAGCCCTGGGGTTATCCCAACAGCTAAGCGATCTTCTTCAGTCATTTTGGAATGAGTAGTGGAGGATGGATGAGTGATAATAGTTCTCGTATCGCCTAAATTTACACCATGTGAAAGGTTTACGTTGGCGTTCAGGAATTTTACACCTTGGGCTAATCCGCCTTTTAGTTGAAAAGTAACAACACCGCCCCCTGCTTTCATTTGTTTTTTAGCCAACTCAAATTGTGGGTGAGAAGGTAAAAACGGATAGGAAACTTTGTCAATTTGGTCATTCGTTTCTAACCACTGTGCTAGCTTTAAAGCATTTTCACAATGTCGATCCATGCGGACATGCAGTGTTTCTAAACTTTTAGATAGTATCCAAGCATTAAACGGAGACATTGAAGGTCCGGTATGACGACAGAAATAACGTACTTTTTCAATGTATTCGTTGGAACCAAGCACCACGCCACCCAATACACGTCCTTGTCCATCGATAAATTTAGTGGCTGAATGCGTAATGATGTCTGCACCCCATTTAGCAGGTTGTTGTAAATAGGGGGTAGGGAAGCAGTTATCGACATTCAATAAAACACCTTTGCTTTTACATAATTTACTTATCCACTCTATATCAATTAAGTCTAGTCCAGGGTTTGATGGTGTTTCCAATACCAACATTTTAGTATTGGATTTAAATTTTGATTCCCATGTCTCAGGTGAGTAGATGTCTAATAAGTCAGATTCAACGCCCCATTTCCCTAATATATTTTGGCTAATCTGTATGGTAGAACCGAAAACTGATTTACAAACGAGCACATGATCACCTGCTTCTAAGATTGCGGCCATGCTAGCAAAAACGGCAGCCATGCCTGTAGCTGTTCCAAAGCCATTTTCAGTACCTTCCAGCGAACACATTTTCTCAATGAATTCATTGACATTAGGGTTAGAGTATCGCCCGTAAATGTTTCCTTCAACCTCTTCGTCAAAAAGTGCTTTAGCATGCTCAGCCGAATCAAACATATAACTCGAAGTCAAAAACAAAGGAACAGAGTGTTCTCGATGTTGTGATCGTTCCGTTTGAGTTCGTATAGCTCTGGTTTCGAAGTTTTCTGAGTTTTTCATTTCGCCTCCTTCTTTTTAGTGAATAGTGTGTAGTGAATAGTGAAAAGCATTTTTGTAGCTATGAACTATTAATATTCATTAATAACTACCACTTCATGAGTGATTGTCGCTGTTTTTTCAAGTATTTTAGTGACTGAGCAGTATTTGTCCATAGACAACTGCACAGCTTTTTCCGCTTTTTTCAAATCAACCTTTCCTGTAATTATAAACTTCACATGGATATTTGTGAAAAGAGAAGGGATGTTGTTTGTATCTCTATCCGCTTCTATTTCTACTGAATAATCAGTGATTTCTTGTTTCTGCTTTTGAAGAATACTAATCACATCCATAGAGCTGCATCCACCTAATCCCATGATTACTAGCTCCATAGGTCTGGCTCCTTTGTTTTCACCACCAATTTTTGGTGCACCGTCAAGTTGAACTGTGTTGCCACTTTCGTTTACTGCCTCGAGATGTACTGCGTTATTTTTTCGATTTAGTTTAATATTCATACTAGAAACGGTTTGTTTTATCAGAATGCAAAACTACTATTTTTAGATATACCTTTATAAAGTTTTATTAAAAAGTATTTTTACAAAATATTATTTTGTGATAATAGGTGTTTTTTGACTTTTTGAAGAATTTTATTTTCCTAAAAGGGGTAATTATGAAATAATACTTAATTTTGTGGAACAATATCAAAAGTGATACTGTTCGAAAAATAGAACCTTAAAAATACCCCGCAGATGAGTGTATTAAAAATAGCTCCAGAAGTAAATCAAAGAGCAAAAGAAGATATTTACGAATTAGATGAAAAAATCAGTTTTTTTCTAACTAACCCGAATGCTGATGAAGATGCGTTTCGTTCGTTTCGATTAGCAAGAGGGGTGTATGGTCAGCGCCAGCCTGGTGTTCAAATGATTCGTATTAAATTACCGTATGGCCGTGTGAATGCTGAGCAGTTAATTCGTATTGCTGATGTGGCAGATAAATATGCTACGGAGAAAATGCATACGACTACACGTCAGGATATTCAAATACATTATGTGAAGTTGACAGATACCCCACAGCTTTGGGCCGATTTGGAGGAAAAAGGAATAACTGTAAAAGAAGCTTGTGGTAACACCGTGCGAAATGTAACTGGTTCGGCTATGGCAGGTATTGACCCCAAAGAACCATTTGACGTAACTTCTTACGCTCATAGCTTTTTTGAATATTTCTTAAGAAATCCAATTTGTCAAGAAATGGGACGTAAGTTCAAAGTGTCTTTTTCTACCAGTGAAACAGATACTGCATTTTCTTTAATGCATGACATTGGGTTTATTCCTAAGATTCAAAATGGTGAAAAGGGTTTCAAAGTAGCTATTGGTGGAGGTTTAGGTTCACAGCCTGCATTAGGACATTATGTTTATGACTTTCTTCCAGCTAACAAAATAATTCCTTTTTCGGAAGCATGTATACGTGTATTTGACCGGTATGGTGAGCGTGCCTCAAGAGGTAAAGCCCGTATGAAATTCTTAGTGAATAAACTTGGCTTAGACGCTTTCCTAGAATTGGTGGAGAAAGAAAAAACTGCAGTAATCAATAAAACCTTTGAAATTGATGAAAATTTAGTTTCTGAATCACAACCTGTAGATAAACTATTTGCTACAGAAGAGCCTGTTAATGCGGAAAAATACGAGCAATGGTTAAAAACGAATGTACTGGAACAAAAACAAGCAGGTTATAAAGCAGTAGCTATTCGTTTACAGATAGGTAACATGTTAAATGAAACTGCCCGTAAATTAGCCGCAGTTATTCAAGAAGGTTATGCCGCGGATGATTTAAGAGTAACCGTTAACCAAGGGTTTTTACTACGTTTTGTCAAAGAAGAAAACTTGACATCGCTTTTCAATAAGTTGTATCCTTTAGGACTTGCTACTCCAGGTTTTAACAGTACTGCTGACATTACTTCGTGCCCTGGCACGGACACGTGTAATTTAGGTATCGCAAGTTCATACGGCATCTCCAAAGAGCTTGAACGCGTGATGAAGGAAGAATATCCTGATTTGATTTATAATAGCGATATAAAAATCAAAATTTCAGGCTGTATGAACGCTTGTGGGCAGCATAGCGCTGCAAACATAGGGTTTCAGGGAATGACCATTAAAAGTGGTGCCTTAATCATGCCTGCATTACAGATTCTGTTAGGTGGTGGTTTTGATGGAGAGGGTGTCTACTCGATTGCTGATAAAGTAGTAAAAGTCCCTTCCAAAAAAGCGCCTGATGCATTCAGAGCTTTATTACAAGATTACGATGATAATGCTTTAGAAGGAGAATACTTCAATAATTATTATAGACAGACAAGTGGCTTCAGATAAGATGTACTTCTTCACCCTTTTGAAAGAATTTACTGAACTCCCTGCGGAGGTACCGGCTGATTTCTTTGTGGACTGGGGTACAAATGAGGAATATGTCAAAGCAATTGGTGTAGGAGAATGTGCCGGTGTAATTCTTGATTTAGTGGGTACACTCATTGAAGAAGCAAAAGATAAATTTGCCAGAGGGGTAAAGTCCATGGCAAAAGGAGACTGGGAAAGTTCAATTTATCATAGCTACAATACCTTTATTGTAGGAGCGAAAGCTCTTTTAGTAGGAGCGGGAGTAAAGTGTAATACACAAATCGGGATTATTGAAGATTTTGACAAACACTTTGTTGCTACTGGTGAGTTGGATTTAAATGGTCAGACCTTTGAAGCTCAAATTACAAAGCTCAATAAAATTGAACCATCAATGGATTTTGCAAAGCAATATCAAACTGAAGCACAAGCATTCATTGATAAGGTTGTAGCAACCAGAGTGCAACAAGTTGCCAAGGCAGAAAAAGCTTAATAATCCTCGGGATAAAGGTGAAAAAAGGAAAACTAATATTAGTAGGAGCAGGTCCGGGAGATCCGGACCTGTTTACTTTAAAAGGAGTTAAAGCATTGGCTCAAGCTGATATTGTTTTGTATGATGCCTTAGCTAACGATGTGTTGTTAGAGTATGCCAGGCGAAGTAGTGAGCAACTTTTTGTAGGAAAACGGAAAGGCGTTCCTTGTATGGCTCAAGATGAAATTAACCAATTGATTGTTAAAAAAGCACATCAGCATGGTACAGTAGTACGATTAAAAGGAGGTGATCCTTTTGTGTTTGGACGTGGTCACGAAGAAGTAACTTATGCGCTTCAGCATGGTTTAGAGGTAGAGATTGTACCAGGTATCTCAAGTTGTTATTCTGTACCTGAATTACAAAACATTCCTGTCACAAAAAGAGGTTACTCGCAAAGTTTCTGGGTGATTACAGCAACAGACGAAAATCACCAATTGCCACAAGATATTTATGATGCTGCAAAAACTAATGCGACTGTAGTAATTTTAATGGGGGTACATAAACTTCCTCAAATTGTTAAAATCTATCAAAATGAAGGTAAAGGAAATATACCGATTGCATTAATATCAAATGGTAGTCGTGATAACGAAGCAATTGTAGTGGGAATAGTTGATACGATAGAGATTATAGTTGAAGCGAAACAACTTAAACCACCTGCTTTAATTGTTATTGGTGATGTGGTGAGTTTGCACCCCGATTTTTAAATCATTCAATATTTTTGTTCTCTCTCATTTTGGAGTTAGCTTATTGCTGCGTTATTTTATGGTATGAAATCAATGAGACATTTATTGCTAGCCTATTTGTGCATTTTAGTTGTAAGTGTTTCCTCTGGTCAGCGATTTATTACTAAAACAGAAGTTACTGTTGGTGATACTTCCTTTTTAAGTGAGTTGTCTCAGAATAATCAAATAAAAGTTCGTTTTAAGTATTATAAACCCGATCAAGTTGCCTTAGTTCGTTTATTTTTAAATAATAACTTAGCTGATAGTTTAAAAGTTGAGCGCTTAAAATTGATCCCATCGGGAGATTATGACCTAGTGGATTCATTGTTAAATTATAATAATGAATTTTATGCTTTTAAAGTCCGGTTTAAAAACATCAATAACTCTGAGTTACTACATTTTCAGTTTAAAGTATTTACTCATAATAGGAAAAAACCTCACATCGAAGTGGTTGATCTTATCCCATATGCTGAGACTGAAGTTTCAATAGTAACAGATGATTCAGATTTTTTTATTGGAGATGAAAAAGTGTTGCAGCTTTCTTCTAACAATATTGGTAATATCAGGACTATTCCACAATGGATAAATACTGACGCCTACGATTATAAAGTCACAGCATCTGATGGAGAATTAAAACTTCATATTATTCCTTTAAAATTTGGGAAGATGGATCTTAGTCCTGAATTAAAAACGATTCATCCTAATCTTATAAACAATGAGTTTACAGACAAGATTAGCCTTAAACCAACAAAAATCACTGTAAAAGAGAGTAGGGTTAGCTTTTTAGGTATCAATCTTCGGGACTTTACTTATGACGAAGTTTCAAGAAAAGAAGGAATAGAAATAGAAATAGATGATCATCGTTATTTACAATTAAATAAAACCTATCGTATTGAAAATCAAGAAGAATCGGGAGGGTATTTAGTAGCGGAGTTATTTACAAAAAGTCATTTAAATAATGGGAAAGTTTTGTCAATCCTTAGACTTTATAATTTACACAAACAATCTGCTGGATATTTATATATAAAAGATGGTGACCAAGTTCGATTTATTACCAACTTCAGTTCAACTCCCCCTACGCGTATCTCTAGTGTTCTTGTTATGCATAAAGGTGAAGATTGGACTACTGATCTTAACGTTTATCCTGGAGAAAATATCAAAGTAAAAATAGTAGGGCAAGGGTTAAATAAAGCTGATTTTGTTTTTAAAGAAGTGAGTCAAGTCGAAAATGATACGTTGATAAATGATGATAAAACTAAATCTTTTACGCTACAAGTTCCAGTTAATATTGATACACGTGTAATTGAAATCTATAATCATTCACAAAATACAGGACAAAAACTTCGTGTTCAAGAGTACAAGTTACCTCGGGATTTTGATTTTGTTACTATAAATTATGGGGAGGGAAGCAAAGAAGCTTCCTCCTTAAATAAACCTGTTTTATATGATAAAGTGATGCAGGATGTGTTGGTGTCGTTTAACCCCAATGTAATCGATTCTGATAAAAAAATATATGGGGAACAGCATTTTACAATACGTGTTAAAATCACTTCAAAAGATAACTTGTTAATTGATCAGCAAGAAATACGCAATTTGATGGTATGTCCCGGTCGAAGCTCACCGCGGTTTGAATTTTATAATCAGGCTTCGGCTACGACTAAAGAAATAAACTTAAATAATTACCTGCGGAAAAAAACCTATGATATGGAAGGTTGGTCTCGCTTAGAGATTGAAATAGAGCATATTCCTACCGTATATGGTTCTCCAGGTTATAAACAACGGATCGAAATAATTTATCAGCGACATTATGAGTTTGATATTGATGTTTCTTTTCCAGCGGGATTATTAGTTAGAAAAGAAGGAGACACCGGTATCGGAAATTTTGGAGGCATTAGCATGGCGATGATGGCACAGTTTAGTTTTTTTCATCCTAATAAAATTGCTCGTTACAGACCTTATAAAATTGGAGCAGGGTTTTTAGCATTAAATGCATTTAACTATAATGAAAATCAAAAAATTACCCGAGACGTGGGCTTAGTAGTTATTGGAAGTGTGTATCCGATGGGTTCGAAAGGAAAGTTGACATTTCCCTTATATTTAGGAGGTGGCTACTTATTAGCACAGGAAAAATGGTTTACGTTGCTAGGTCCAGGAATCCGAATTAGTTTTTAAATGATTACATGAGTAAGTTTCATGATATATTAGGGGTTTCATCTGGAGCTTCAAAACAAGTGATTAAACGTGCTTTTCGTAAACAGGCGATGATATGGCACCCTGATCGAAATGATAATCCAGAGGCTAGCTTAAAGTTTCAAAAGATTAATGAAGCCTACGAATATTTGGTGGAAGGAAAAATACCTGCTCAGCAGCAATATAGTAGAACTTCTAGACAACAATCTCCTGTAGTTTCCGCATACGACAAATACAAAAACGTATACATTCCTCCTAAAGACCCTGTTGAATATGCTCAATGGCAAGCAGTTCAAAATCAAGTTCGAAATGAAATCAGGGTAAAAAATTATGAGGAGATTTTAAAAGAACATCAAGCATTTCAAAAAAGCCCTTGGTTTAATTTTTATTTTGGATTGTTTTGGCTTTTGAAAATCATATTCTACGGTATCGGGCTTTTGTTTTTATATTTTGTGTTAATTCCGTTTGTAATGGGAGATGTTGTCGTAGGAATCATCATGTTAATAGTTTCTAGTGTAGCTTTTTATTATTTGTATCACATGTACCTCTATTTTGAAAATGATATGGGAGCAATGTTTAAAGATCATAAAGGATAATCTTATCCATTTCATTCGTTGAACTTATTGCCTTAAAAAAGTAACTTTACCCAATGAGCAAAGGCAATCAATTGTTTCCTACATTTTTTCGTTTGGACAAACTGCATGTACTTGTTGTAGGGGCAGGTGAAGTAGGGTGGGAGAAATTGGGGATGATGTTCCGTCATGCCGATAATGGAAAAATACGTGTGGTGGCACCTGAAATCAGAGAGGAAATTCGCTCCTTAGCAGAATGTTATGCCCCTCAAATAGAATTGCGGCAAAAACCCTTTGAAAATACCGATTTGGAAGGGATTGATGTGGTTATAATTGCTACAGCTGATAAAGCTCTTAATCGTTCGGTGTGGGAACAAGCAAAGGCCCACAAGATTTTAACCAATGTGGCCGATACGCCAGATTTATGTGATTTTTATTTGAGTTCAGTAGTAAAAAAAGGTGATTTAAAAATTGCTATATCATCGAATGGTAAATCACCAACATTGACGAAAAGAATCAGGGAGGTATTAGAAGATGTTTTACCTGAGGAAATTGATGAATTATTAGATAAATTAGCGGAAATACGAAATGGTCTTAAAGATGATTTCGAATATAAAGTCAAGAAGCTGGATGAAATAACATCTGTTTTTAAAAACAACAAAACGGAATAATTATGAAAACTATAAATGTCCAAGAATTAAAAGCACTAATGGACTCAGGTGCAGATTTTCAATTAATAGATGTACGTGAACAAGCTGAGTTTGATGCTGCCAACCTTAATGGGGAGTTGATCCCACTACAGACAGTACCAGCTAACACAAATAAATTTTCGAAAGACAAACAAGTAGTTGTGCATTGCAGAAGTGGAAAGCGAAGTGCTAATGCAATCATGTATTTAGAAAATCAAGGTTTTGATAATCTATACAATTTAGAGGGTGGTATTTTAGCTTGGAAAGAAGAAATTGATGATTCGTTGGATGTTGAATAAAACTTTTTTTCTATTTATTGTATTAGTATGTGGGTGGGGCAGTTCAAGAGCAGAACCTGTGAACTTATATAATCCTAGAGCTGCTTTTAGAACTCATTTTAATAATCTTCATCATGAAGATTACCATCCAGAATTAGCAGCTTCACTTATTCGTGATACTAGTTTAACAGAAAAAGAAAAGATTAAACTAGTTATTCAAATAAAACAAATTTTTGATGGTAGAGGTAAGATTTTTTATAGTCACCTCATTCCTGATGATCCTGATTACGTTTCAAAAATTAATGAAGAACATAATTATTTTTTGGACTCATTGGGTCAACAAATTTTTCTAGAAAAAGTAGGTGATAATTGGTACTACTCAGAGTATACAATTGAACAAATTCCACGACTTCATAAATCTGTTTTTGTCTTTGGTACCGATCGTCTGGTTAACTTACTTTCTGGTAAAGCAAGCCAACACAAGTACTTAGGGTTATATACCTGGCAATATTTAGGCGTATTCATCATCATTTTTTTAGGCTTTGTTCTGTTCAAGATTTTAAGTTTGTTATTTGATCGTCTCGTACAAATTATGGCACATAAGTTAAGTGATTTTGATGTACCCATTGAATATATTCATCCAATAACAAAGCCTATTTCTTGGTTGACCGTGTTTTTACTCATTAACATTTTTATTCCAGTATTACTTCTACCTGTTTCATTTGGCCATTACCTCATTTTAATTGGTCGTGCAGCTGTACCACTGTTTATTATGATGATGTTTTATTATTTGGTTGATGTCTTTTGCCTTTACCTCGAACGATTAGCCTCATCAACGGAAACAACTTTAGATGACCAGTTAGTGCCTCTTTTGAGAAAAGCATTAAAAACATTTGTTGTAATCGTGGGGCTGATGTTTGTACTTCAAAACCTTAATTTTAATGTGACTGCTTTGTTAGCAGGAATCTCTATTGGTGGTTTAGCTGTAGCACTTGCAGCTCAAGATACCTTAAAAAATTTCTTTGGTTCTGTGATGATTTTCTTAGATAAGCCATTTCAAATTGGTGATTGGATAGTTGCTGCAGATATTGACGGAGATGTGGAAGAAGTAGGATTCCGATCTACTCGTATTCGAACCTTTGCAGATTCACAAATATATGTGCCGAATGGTAAACTGGCAGATATGACCATTGATAACCTTGGAAGACGCGATTACAGAAGATATAAAACCATGCTAGGTTTAACCTATGATACTCCTGCACATCAAATCGAGGCATTTGTAAAGGGGCTAGAACAAATTGTACTCACGCATCCGAATACTAGAAAAGATTATTATAATATCTATTTTAACACGTTCAATGCGTATTCACTCGATGTTTTGTTTTATATTTTCTTTGATGTATCAACATGGCCCGAAGAACTAAAAGCACGTCAAGAAGTTAACTTAATGATTTTAGAATTGGCTAAGAAATTAGATGTTCGATTTGCTTTTCCTACTCAAACGATGCATATGGAAAATTTTCCTGAAAAGAAAAGTCTTACACCTCAATCGTATCCAACAAAAGAAGATTTGGAAAGTCGTTTACAAGTAAAAAATCAGTAGTTTAGTTGTTGATTAAACGACTGTCTAAACTATTTATAATGGTATCAATACCTTTTTCATATTCTTTTAGCGTAGGCACAAAGTTTAAATAAATCCTGTTTTTACGTGTTAACACATCGTTTTTAAACCGTGGGTCGTTCATTAAAAAATCGAGATAATCGTTGCTGAGTTTTTTTTCATTCAGTTTATAAAACCATGCATAATTATCTGCCCATTTTTGGATAACATAGTCATGTTCTTTATTCATCATTTCTCTTACCCGTTCTATTTTGTGGATGTTTTCAAAGTAAAATTGAATGATGTGGTCATTTAATGAGTCATTGGTTGCAAATGAAGCATCAAGATGATTTTGTAATAAATTAAACCCTCTTTTGTTTACAGAAAAGTAGGTGTGTCTTAACAAGATATGAGAATAGGATTTATCTTTTGCATACCTATTTCGACTTACTTTACCATTTAATATGTTTTCATAATGATTTTTATTTTCTTCAAATAAGTGCGTAATTTCTTGTATTTTAGTTTTGTCGTTTTTTAGGTCTCGATATAAAGCTTTATAAATATTGTGTAATTGTTCTTTTCGCTTTTCCTCTTCACTCCAGTCACTAACTTGCATAGCTAATAATATACCTACGACCACGAGTAAAATTTCCGCTATAGCATAAAAAGCGTATAACCTTATATTTCTTTTTGAAATTAACGAATAGCGTATTTGCTTTATGATTTTTGCCATGACGGAAAACTACTTGGCGTAGATGTTTTTTAAATAAACAATTAAAGTTGTAATATACTATAAGATGGCCAAACTTGTTAAAAATACTTAAACCAACAGGGTAGTTTAAAAAAATAGATTAGTCGGCCAGTTGATTGAATCGCCATTTAATTGTATATTTTTATTAAATGAAGACAACATTGAAAGTCATAAAAACAACAAAAGGCTTACCATTTACAATTCTTGGTATCGCTGCTTTTTGGTTTATTATATTTTTAATTTTGTTGTCAGTAATAGCTCATTGGATTCAGGGGCATAATCATAGCGAATATATGAATCCTAGTGTTTTTATTGCTATAACAATTGGGAGTTCAATTATTGGGGTTTGGTTAGCAAAGTACTTTTCAAGAGGACGCGTTGAGTTAGGGATGGTGCCATTTGGTGGATTCGGAATGAGTTTATGTTTAGGTTGTTTAGCTTTTCTATCGTGGTCTACTCCATCGTTTATTTCTTTTATTTCTTTTATAGCTATATTTAGCGGTTTTTTTAAACTCCCTTTAAATTATTGGATTAGAGAGCGCGTACATTCTCAACATATAGAACATGTTATTTCAGTTAAGAATTTAGTGGTATTGTTTTTTATACTGTTGTCAGTAGGGGTTTTTACTTTTTTATTGAATTCATTTGATGAACGGTTTATTTTTAAATTCTCTTTTTTTTCAATTTTATTTTTAACAATTCTCATTTTATTTCGAATCCCAGCAATGTTTGTTCGATTCATTTTCTTTTTCACAGCCAATTTGCTTTACAAGGTGAAAATTGATAATAAAGAAAATATTCCTTTAAAAACAGGAGGGTTGATAATAGCTAATCATGTCTCGTTGCTCGATTCATTTTTAATTGTAGCTAGTGTGCCTAGAAACGTACGATTTGTGATGTTAAAGGAAGTCTACGACCACCCACTTTGTAACTGGTGGTTTAAACGATTAAACATGATACCTGTTCCTGGTAAGCGAACGAAAGAAGATTTAGATGAATTCAATAAGCGCTGTCGAGAAGTTATAAATGAAGGACATGTCATTTGTATCTTTCCTGAAGGTCAACTTTCTCGCACAGGTCATTTGATGGGATTTAAGAAAGGAATTGAGCACATCACTGCTAATATAGATGCCCCGATTATCCCTATGCATATTCAAGGGTTAGTAGGTGCAATGTTAACATATGAAGTTGGTTCTGGTAAATTAGTTTTACCAAAATTAAAGTCTAGAAGACCTACTGTTCGCATTAAAATTGGTGAACCAAGATTTGATAAACCCAGTGCTTTTGAACTACGTCTGCAAATTATGGAATTGCAAGCCTATAATTATGAAGCTAAAACACAAGCTTACATTACAAGAAAGTACCTCATTGGTTCTGAAAGCTTAAAGAAGCTAACGCAAGCCTTTGCTTTAAAAGAAATATTAGCTGTAAGAGAAGGTGTAAAGGTGCTAACAACGTATCCTAAAGAATCATATTTAGACCAACTTGCTACTGCATTTCAAACAAGTAATAATAGTGCGTTGTTTGCTCATACTGATAAAGTAGATTTAAAAGAGAAAATATTAATTTGGGAACCAGCTGTTTTATTAACAGACTCTTCAACATTAGAAGAATTATATAATGAAGAAGTAGATTTTTCGACTATTGATAAAATTTTGTTGAGTGATCTTCATTTGGATGATATGATCAAAAAGGAACTGGAAGAAGTTCGAGGAATTATCGTTTTAGAAGCTTTTGTTTATGATGATTTAGTTATTGCTATTAATACTCCAGATTTAGTTACAAGAGATGTTACTGGTAAACAAGTTGTTCAGATGGGAACTAAAGAAGATACCGCGGGTAGACCTGTGCCTGGTATTGCTTTGAAAATACTTAATGATGCTAATCAACTATGTGGTATTAATGAAGAAGGAACATTAGTATTGAAAAAAATTGGTTTTAGTGAGTGGGTTGATACTAAAATACCTGCAAAATTAGATGAAGATGGGTTTTTAATAGTAAAACACCTGAATAGATAATTTCATGGTGTTTTACTTTGAGATCCTTTTAGTTTAAACCTCCTAAAGTTATACCTATTGAAAATGGATAGAGTTCAGGTGCTTTTCCATCTTTAAAAAGACTGGTGGTAGAGTATCTTCCAAAAAAACCTATTTCTCCGAAAGTAATTCGAATAATGCCGTCTAGTTTAAAAGGAGTTAGATTAAAATCATCGTGAATGGTGACTGTGATATCCTGACCATTATCCTGAAATTTTTGTTTAATAATTGATTTTAATCGTAAACCAGCAACAACGCCAAATTGAACAGTCAAGGGTCTTTTTAAATTGCCAAACCGTTTACCAATCACTAATGGAAGCTCTAAATATGTTGTTCTCAATTTATATTTTTCATTATTATTTATTGTGTCTAAAACAAAAGCAGTGCTGTCGTTCGAGCTATTGATGTTGATATTGTTTTCAAAGTGATAACCATTCCATGTTACCCCCAAGCCTGGTGATATAAATAAGCGTTTATTTATCGATTCATATCCTTTAAATTGAAAAGCAAACCCAAATGACCTTGATCTCCCGTAGTTTAATTTCAATAATTCTTGGTCATTGGAAAGATTAATAGCTCTATCGGACGATAAATAACCATTGGTTCCTATTTCAACTATTAGTTTTGGCCAGTCTTCATGCTCTTTCTTTGAGCAAAGGCTATCATTTTTGTTGAAGTCATAGTCATAATTTAAGCTGTCAGGAGCACTGTTGATGAACACAACCCTGTTGCTGCCAATTTTGAAAGTGGTAGTGTCTATCTTACTTTCTTTTTGGGCATATCCATAGCAGGAAATAAGAATAGAAAGTGTAGTGATGAGTGTTTTTTGTAAAATATTCATGGTCGTTATTATTAGTGGTTAAAGTGGTTCGCAATAAAATCCTTTGTTATTAAGGAGTTGAATAATATCTTTTTCTTTTATTTTTTTTGTTGTCTCAATTCGAAGGACAGAGTCTATATCTTGTAAATCAACATTGAATTCATTTTCTGAGATAATACTTTTCAAAATTGATAAAATAATTTGAACGTTTTCTTTTGTTTTAATATTCGTCTTAAAAATCAATAATGACATGTTTGTTAGTTTAAATGGATAAATGATTCATTACACCGTGAACTAAATATGCAGGCCATACCAAGGCTTTTAGACAACCAATAATTCCAATACCAAAAGTTGAGGCTTTAGAAATATAATAAACAGCCGCACCAATTAATCCTAATAAATAGAGACAACACATTGAGTTACATTCTTGCATTTTTTTCATGTTTTAAGTGATAGAAGAAATAATCATTTTTAGATGATTCAAATATCATTTAATACAGGGAGTACTAAAAAAGCTTTATGCAAGGTAAGGTCTGTTATCTGCATAATTGAGTTTTTATTCTGCAACTTATTATGCCTTTTACCCGTTAATTATTTTGAAAAATGCTTCTCGGTAGGAGTCGGAGATAGGAATGACAAGGTTGTCAATATAAATGCGACTACGTTCAATAGTATTGATTTTATCTAGAGCTACCATAAACGATTTATGCACGCGACAAATCACACTTGAAGGGATGATTTGCTCTAATTCTTTAAAGTTTTGAAGCGTCATTATCTTTTTAGTCGTGGTGTGAATTCTTCGGTAGTCACGCATCCCTTCGATGCAAATAATGTCTTTAAAGCTAACTTTTTCAAGCCGGTTTTCTGTCTTTACAAAAATGAAGTCTAACGTTGAATCGGGCGTGTCTTTCTTGGAAATATTATCAGTAGCTTTGTTTACTGCTTGTAAAAAACGATTAAACGAAAATGGTTTTAATAAATAATCAGTGATGCTTAATTCATAGCCTTTAAGCGCATATTCTTGGTAAGCCGTAGTCAATATCACTTGACTATTTATTTTAAAACTTTCTAATAACTCGATGCCTGAGAGTTCATCCATGTTGATGTCTAAAAACAGCATGTCAACAGCATGTTTCTTTAAATAGTCGAGACCATTTATGGCATTGTCAAAAGTGGCAGTGAGTTTTAAAAAGGGGACTTTATTTACAAATTCTTTTGTTCGCTCTAACGCTAGAGGTTCATCTTCAATGATAATACAACTGTAACTATACATGATTAATGGATAAGTGAACACTAAAAGAATCGCTGTTTTTTCTCATTTCTAACTGATATTGATTCTTATAAATTAAATCTAAACGTTTTTTAATCAATACATTCCCCAAGCCATGGCTTTCTTGATTGGAACCTCTAGTAGGATCAAATTTATTCTTACATTTTAAAACAGTTTTACCCTTTTCAATAAGGATCTCAATGGAAATAGCATTTTCAATTTTTTTGTTGTTGGTGTGCTTAAAAGCATTTTCAATAAACGGAATAAAAACCATGGGAGCGATTGTACGCTGATCTATTTCACCCATAATTGAATAATTAATGTATAACTCATTTGAAGTTCTAATGCGCTGTAATTCAATATATTTTTCGATGTACTCGATTTCTTTTGTAAGAGAAATTTCATCTGTTTTGGTTTCAAAAAGCATGAACCGCATAATATCGGAGAGGTTGTTTAAATAATCAGAAGCTTTCTGAGCATCTTTTAAAATTAATGTATCAATATTATTTATGGTGTTGAATAAAAAATGTGGGTCTAATTGTGATTTAACTAAGATAAGTTCCATTTCATGATTCTTTTTCAATAATAGTTCTTTTTGTTTAATTTCTTCAAACCACGTAATGAAACCCTGAAGGACTAATGCAATAATTCCTGATATCAAGGCGATGAAAGACATAAAACCTACAATCCCATAAAAGCTAGTCTCTGAATCATCTTTACAAGTTTCTTCGACATGAAAAATATAAAGTAAAAAATAACCAATTAAAGCTGCAATGATTGAAGTGATAATACCAAAAAATGCAGAGAGGATATATTTTTTTAATTTAAAAAAGCGAGGAAATAAAAAGTAATAAAAAGTATAGAAAGTAATAGCAGAGGGGAGTAATGCGAAAAAAAATATAATCTCAAAAGCCTTTTCTATTCGTTCATCAGCAGTGGTCTCGTCTCTTCCGAATAACGCACCTAACAACACCATGACCATGATGAAGTAGCAAACCCAATATCCGATGTGGAGTAATACAATAACTGACTTCTTCATTATGCAATAGAATGATTTTTACGAAGGTTGTTTGATTTCTTCATTTATAAAAAGTTGTTCTGCAAAAGTGGATTATTTGTCTGCGAGTATTACCCATTAATTAATGTTAAAACCGCACTAACAATTGCTCCAATCCCCTCACCAGCTAATATTCCGCAAGCAACAGGAAAAGCTAAGCTCTCACATGATTTTGGGTCTGTTTTTTTCCAGAACAAAAAAACTAATACACCTAGAAACATAATAATACTGTATTGCCCGGTGATTAAAAAACTAATACCAAACGCCAAACCCGATGGTAGATAGTTAGAGATTTTGGGAAGGAATTTATGCCCTAAAGCGAGTAAAGACCCAAAGATTCCCCCAACAATAACAGCGTTTAAGGTAAATGGTGGCAGCACACTAATTCCTTTAGACATTACTTCAGCTACTGCTTTCCATGAGTGCGCTGCTGGTGCGGGCAATTTTTCACTACCGATACCCCAAACATTTACAAACAAGAGATATACTGGGACAGCGAATATAATTCCAGCAAGAATTCCCCAAAGCTGTGCTTTAAATTGTTGTTTGGGTGACGCTCCAAAAATGTGACCTGTTTTAAAGTCTTGCATCATATCTGCAGCTTGTGAGGCGCCTCCTCCAGTAATACCTGCAGCCATTAAGTTTGATGATATAGAAGAGGATAAACTCCCAAAAACCACTTGAGTAACTTTGCCAACACCTCCAATAGGGTTTATATCTGTTTCTCCGACAGATCTTACTGCAACGTTTGCGAGTAAGAAAGAAAGCGCAATAGCAACGAAGGTAAGAAGAGGTGAGATATCAAAATAAAAATAAGTGATACTCATCGTTAAGACTGATGCAAGTGTCAAGCCAGTCATCCACCATTTATTTGGTATCATTTCATTTGAATCTATTTTAGTCTTATCTGTTAATACTGCACCTAAACCTTTAAATGAGTTAATAATTGTTTTAAACGAGAGTAGTAAGCTCATTAATGCTTCGGAAACCATAATCGCTACACCTGGCCATAAAATCCAACCACGTGCCCCCCAGATGCCTGAAGCTGATTCATTTAATATCATTGGGTTTTCATGTGGTGCCCAGCCTTGTTGTTGAGCGTAATACCCTAAACTCCATCCAACGATAGATCCAGCCATTAAAGAGAATCCTACTCTTGGACCTATTAAAAAACCAGCACTAAAAAGCGAAGGACTTAGGTAGATAAAAAAGCCCCATGCGGCTAAAGAAGTCAGCACACCTGAACCAAGCCAGGTATGCAATGGAATAGTTTCGATATCAATTTTAAAGGTGCCAGCTACGTAAACGCCTACAGTAAAGATGAATCCCAAAAGAGCAAAATACAAAAGGACTCTAGCCTGTTTTAATGCATCAGCACTGGAAGCATACAGCGCTTTAATAGTATTAGCGGTAGCCAATCCACTTGGAAATCGTAAATTTTCAATCACCACATATTGTCTTCGAAGTGGAACAGCAAACATAACACCTAAAAAGGCGACTGAAATTGCCCACAGAAACAAGCCCCACATAGGTAATTCAATATCCATCATATAAAGTGCGGGTATTGGAGCCAACAAACCAGCCGCGGATGCCATTGAGGAGGCAGCGGATCCCGCAGTTTGAGTAATGTTGTTCTCAAGAAGGGTATAAGGTTTTTTTGGATTGATAACTTGAAAAATTGCAAAGCCTAAAATTGCTGAGATGATAGATGATCCAAAACTCCAACCTATTTTTAATCCAATATAGATGTTCATACAACAAACTATACCACCAATTAAGCACCCAACGATTACTGCTCGTGCTGTGAATTGTGAAGATTGGTTATCCATTATTACTTGTTGCTTTTCTAAATTATTTCAAAGTCGATATCTACCATTGGTATAAACTTTGGTTTAACGTTTAAATTAAATAAAAAGTAAACAGAATAAATCATTTGAAGATTAAATATAATACCGTTTTTCATTATAAACATTTTAGTTAACTTTATAGTTAACTAAATAGTTAACTAAAACTTTCAATTTTATGAGAACTAGAGAAATTGATTTACAAAACCGAGAATTCAAAGGTGAGTCTTTTGATAAAGAGATACTAACCCATGTTAATTCGCTTTACACTTTTGGCTATTGGCTAACACATGATGCCGATGATGCAAAGGATTTAATGCAAGAAACACTCATTAAAGCATATAAATATTATTCATACTATGAAGAAGGCACCAATGCGAAATCTTGGTTGTTTCGTATCATGAAAAATAATTTTTTAAATGATAAGCAGAAAAAGTCGCGTGTTCCTCAATTAATTGATGTGGATGATATGAGAATTACTTTAGGTAGTTCAGAATTCAATGATTCATTGGCAAAAGAAACCGTTACTGGTTTTAGTGATGAAGTAGTAGGGGCGCTTAATAGTATTCCTGAGAACTTAAAAACTGTTTTTTTGCTAAAATATCTCCATGAGTTTAAATACCATGAGATTGCAGAAATGTTTAATATGCCGATTGGTACAGTTAAGATTTGGTTGCATCGTGCAAAAAAACTGCTTAAATTAAAAATAGAATCATAATAATATGAAGATATCAGCACAAGAGGAGTTTGGGTTACGAATACTAATTCGTGTGGCACAAAGTGATGGACTCTCGATTAATGATATTAGTATAATGGAGGGTATTACAAAACCCAATGTAGCTAAGATTTGTCGTGTGCTGCGTATAGCTGGCTTTCTTACATCGGAAAAAGGACATGCTGGTGGCTATCAATTAGCAAAAAAACCATCTGAAATTGGATTAAAAGAGCTTTTGAATAGTTTAGATAAACCGATTTATCATAAAGGATTTTGTGTTCGATTTTCTGATGAAGGACAATTATGTACTAAATCGATCGATTGTTCAGTGCGATCGCTATGGTCTGTATTACAATCTCAAATAGATTTTGTATTAGAGAAATTAACTTTAGAGGATATGCTCGGCAAAGAGAAAGCAACGCAACAGAATTTATGTGAGACAACTGGTGTTAATTTTAATTTTTGATTTTAATCATTTTTTGAGCTGATTTTTATGAGTTTAATGCTTAATTTTTTATACTAGTTTTATTGTAAATAAATGGCTATGAAACAATTACTTGTACCTTTTGACTTTAGTGTTGAGTCTGATTATGCTTTGGAGTTTGCTTGCAAAATGGCATACGAAAAAGATTATTTAGTTGATGTGCTTCATGTACTTAAACTTCCAACACCACAAATCGAATTATCAGATTTTGATAAAACAGTTTATGAAAGGGAGTGTGTTGAATTAAACTGGAATAGACTAAACGGATACCTTTCACAGGAGAAGTTTAATGAGGTAAAGTTGAGGAAGAATCAGGTAGTTTTAGCTGATGGAGAAACCGTTGAGGACGTCATTGCATCTGTAGTAACTAAAAATCAATCAGACCTTGTGATTATAGGAAACAAACATGTATCAGGAATGCTTGAAGAAATTAATGATAGCATTGCGGCTAAAGTGATGAAAAACAGTTCCGTTCCTGTCATCTCCTTAAAAGGGTTTTTGCCTATCAATCAAATCAATACGATCTTATTGACTTATGAGTTTAATAAAGAAGATGAAGTAAAGTTAGAGTATGTAAAGTCGATTGCTGATATTTTTAATTCTAAAATTGTTTTCTTGTATGTAGAGCAATTAGCTAATAAAAATAAGCCAAATGTTAAAGAGGTATTGCTTAACATGAAACAGGTTGCAGAGCGTTGGAAATTAAATGATAGTGAATTTTATATACGAGAAGCAGAAGATTTACCTACGGGTATCTTTTCTTTTATGAATGAGAAAAAGATTGACATGATTGTTATTGGTTATCATGATGGTAGAGTTGAAAAGCACATCAATGAAGGTAGTATAGCAGAAGGTTTAATACATGAAGTGCCTTGTCCAGTATTTACAATAAAATATACGATATGAAAAGTATAAAACAGCTACACAGTGAGCATATTCAATGGCTTAGTGAGATTGATTTTATGGAGAAAGAAATCATCATTTTTGAGCATATGATTGAAAAATATAAAAAAGAAATTAACGATAGCTCATTTAATATGATTGCAAATGCTTTTTATGACAGCTTTGAACACATAAAAAGCAAACTTCATAAAATGAAAGTTGAAATTGATTTTCATGAAGTTAAACTTAGAGAAGCAATACAAGAGAATTCAGCTGATTCTGATTCTTTTTCCTTTAAAGATCCAGTTCATATGAGGAAACATTTGGACGATTGTGTGGAAAAAATGCGCGCTTTTAAAGAGAGTTTGTATGATTATATTGTTTTAAATAAAAAATAATTATTAAATACTACCTTCAGGAGTATAAAGATTTTCTGGTATTTCTCTGATTAGATTTCCCAACATCTCACTTGTGAGCCAATTTTTATTTGTATCCGAACGATATTCGAAATTGGTAGGTACTGGCTTACCTTCTTCGTTTTTAATTCGTTCATTGATATTCCACTTTGGTTGAAGCGGATGAATCATAAAATAGTTGTTGAATTCAATGGTAAAAGGAGCATCACTTGCTGAAATTAATTCTTCAAATAATTTTTCTCCAGGACGTATTCCAGAAATATTAATTTTACAATCAGGAGCTACCGCTTTTGCAACCTCTGTTATTCGGTAGGAGGGTAACTTTGGTACAAATATTTCACCACCTTCAGCATTATTCAAAGCCTTGAAAATCAAACTTATTTCTTCGTTTTTAGTGGTGCTGAAACGTGTCATTTCAGTGCTTGTGATTGTAATAGTACCTGTTTCTTTTTCTTTTAAAAAGTGAGGAATAACCGAACCACGAGAAGCTAACATATTGCCGTAGCGAACAATACTAAAAACAGGGTCATTTTTGATGGTATGATAATTTGCGGCAACAATTAATTTATCTGCACACAATTTAGAAGCACCATAAAGACCAGCCGGAGAGACTGCTTTGTCAGATGATAAAGAAATGACTTTTTTGACTTTACATTCAATAGCAGCTTTAATCACATTTTCAGTTCCAATGATGTTAGTTTTGATAAATTCAGAAGGGTTATACTCTGCGACAGGAACGTGTTTTAGTGCCGCAGCATGAATGATATAATCAATTCCTCTGAATGTTTCGCTTAATCGGTTGTAGTCCCTAATATCACCTAAAATATAAGTAATTGGATAACGAGGCTTTTGGTAACTCTGAGCCATTTGATATTGTTTAAACTCATCTCTAGAGAAAACTATTAACTCCTCAATTTCTGGAAAATTAGTTAAAATATAGGCGATAAATTTAAGGCCGAAAGAGCCAGTTCCTCCTGTTATTAATATTCGTTTACCATTTAAATCAATCATCAACTTAAATTATTTCTAGAAGTGTTTCTATAATGCGATTGGAGGTTTCACCGTCCCAAAGTTCTGGAATACCACCTTTTTTCCAATTACCATTTTTTAATTTTTTATAAAAAACAGCGATACTTTCTGGATTAGTTCCCAACAATTCATTTGTTCCTATTTCCACAGTCTCTGGTCGTTCCGTATTCTCTCGCAAAGTCATGCATGGAATACCAAGTACCGTAGTTTCTTCAGTAATCCCACCAGAATCAGTGATTACAGCATAACAATTCTTTACTAAGAACATGAATTCAAGATAAGAAAGAGGCTCTATGAGTTTTAGATTGTCGGGTAAGTGAGCTATAGCTTCTAACTTAACTCTTGTTCGTGGGTGGCAAGGAAAAACAACGGATTCGTCCAAATTTCCGATAGCTTCTAATAGTGTACTTAATTTATGTGTGTCATCTACATTTGAAGGGCGATGCAGGGTACTAACAATGTATTTGCCTTTTTCAAGGCCTAGTTGGTCGTAAATGGGAGGTTTTATTAATCGATCTTTATTTTTTAACAAGGAGTCAATCATCGTGTTACCGACAAAAAATATTTGCTCATCTTTAATGCCATTGTTTTTTAAATTTTTAATTGCAACTCTACTTGTTACAAAAAAATAATCACATATAGCATCCGTAACCATTCTATTGATTTCTTCGGGCATAGATAAGTCAAATGATCGAATCCCAGCTTCTACATGTGCAACTTTTAAGTTAAGTTTTTTTGCTACTAGGGTTGCAGCCATAGTAGAGTTGATGTCTCCAACAACAACTACTAAATCAGTTGTAATCTGTAGTAAGTACTCTTCGAAAGCAATCATTATTGCAGCGGTTTGCTTTGCATGACTGCCAGACCCAACATTTAGATTTACATTGGGATGTGGTATATTCAACTCATCAAAAAAATCTTGACTTAATTTCTTATCATAATGTTGTCCCGTGTGTACGAGGCTAAAGTTTATATTATGACCTTTTACCTTAGCTTCCTTTATCGCATCGATAATTGGGGCTATTTTCATGAAGTTTGGACGAGCGCCTGCTATTAAGGTAATATGCATAATGTAACTAGTTGTTTTTTGATTTCTTTGAAACTATCTGTAGGAATAATTCTCTTAAATCTTCTGCAGTATTGGTAAACAAAACTAAACATAGATAAAGAGTTGTGATAAAAAAACTTGTGATAATTATCCCCATATATGGGTTTGTAAAAGGTGTTTGGAAGTAACTTAAACTCATTAACACCCCGAATAATAAAGTTGGTAAAATGATTTTTTTATGAAATGGGGATAGCTTTAACCTATGATAAACAATAAGGCTTTGAATTATATTGAAAATAGTAATTGATATAAGCGTTGCTAAAGCAGCTCCTACAATTCCATATATTGGTATTAAAAGATAATTTGTAACAATTGTACAAATGAGTAAAAACAAAAAAGTATACAGATTGAATTTATATATTTTTGATAAGCTTATTATAGGAGTATTACAACTAGATATCATATCAACCATTTTCGCCAGACCAAGTATAAGTATTACTGGTTTTCCTGAACTATAAAACTCACCCTGGGGCATAAGTAGAAACAGATAGTCAATGTTGAGCCAAATAAGAGTAAATATCCCCCCCCCAATCAAAACCTGATTGATACTAGTCTTTTTATAAATATTTCCAATTGTAATCAGATCATTATTGGCAAAGGAGCTAGATATTAATGGTCCAATTACTTGAGATAAGGATTTTCTAGGAGTTTCAATGACGGTAACAATAAATATGGCAATCGTATAGATTGCTGTTTGTTTTAACCCAATCATTGATGCTACCATAACACTGTCGAATTTCATAGTTAAAATCGTAGCCCCGCCCGTAAGAGCTGCAAATAGAGAATATTGTACAATAGGACCTAACGACTTCTTGTTGAAAAAACTGAAGTCAACTTGAAAGGGTAGTTTTTCAATTGAGCGTGCATGGTAAATATCTAACACTAAAATTAATAAGTGAAGAAATGTTATGTTAATCCAAAACTGATTAAATGTGATGAAGTTATAACCATATGCCACCATTAAAAGTATAGACAATAATCTTAATAAAATTTCTCGATTGGCTTTGGGTACTATAAAGGAGTTGAGAAGTCTTGCGTAATATTCATAAAGAGCAGAATAACTTAACAGCATGCCTATTATGATACAATATTTAAAGTAAGGAATGATGTTAGCTGATTTTTCTTCAAAAAGTAATTCGACAAAGTTGAAAGGAAGTAGATAAAATATTAAAATAACAAAGAGAACAATTAGAGGGACTAAATGTGTGAAGGTTAATAATCCTGACTTGTTTTTTTCACTGCCATTAAAAATAGGGTAGTACCTGATTAAAGCACTTCCATTACCGAGCGTAAATAATTGGGTGAAAAGTAATGCGATATCAAAAACTAAGTTGCGAATTCCTACTTCTTCAGGAGTGAAGTTTTTGGGTAAAATAAAGATGACAATGACAAAGCCAATTCCAATGCCTACATAGGCAATGATAGTTGTTAGCGTTCCTTGTTTTCTAATAATCCCCACTAGTGTTTATTCTAAAATCATGTTAGTTAGGAATTTGGTTTTTCTCTTTAATAATGAATTGCAGATCAAAAGGTAGTTATACTTATTCGTTTTTCATTTTTTTATAAAATGTATATCCAATTGCTCCAAAACTAAAAACTAATGATAGAATTGTAAACGCTAGATTTATTTTACCTCCAACGATATACGATGTTGGCTTAAATTCGAATTTAATAATATGTTTTCCCGAGGGAATGTTCATTCCTCGTAGAATGTAATTAACACGTTCATAGTTTGCTGGTTTTTCATCGATATAGGCATTCCAACCTTTACTATAATAGATTTCTGAAAAAACTGCATAACCATTGTTAATGTTGTTACTTTCATAAATAACCTCATTTGGAGAAAATGAAATTTGCTTTATGGAAGCTTCGTTTGATAAATCAAAAGATGTGGCTTTAACTTCAAATTCAGATTTATTGATGATAGCTGTTTCAGCTGGGTTTATCTGATAGAGAGCATTGATAACGCTATCAGGGTTTTCTTTCAGGACTATTTTATTGATAAACCAAGCGTGTCCTAAAGGACTTGGAATTTCACTAACTTTATCAGTTCCTTGCTTGACATAGCCAGCATTTAACATTCTTAACACACCGATAGTTGGTTGCTGACCATTCGTACCAAAATGAAAATCTGCTAAATCTTGATATCTTCTCATTTTAGCTGGGTGGTAACCACTCATTGATTGGTGAAAATAAGAAGTTTGAGAATCGCTAAGACCACCCGTTGAAAAAACTCTTCTTCCCTCAGTATTACTTTTTAAGATGGTAGCATCAGCAATAGTAGGGGTTTGTTTTTTATGATCTCTTGTTTTCTGAAAGTTTTCTTCGGATAAGTAAGTTCTATCAATACTAACAACATCAAATGTTACTAATAATAACAATGAAATAGCTGCGATTTGAATGTTTAAGATATTTTTTAAATATAAAAACAAGGCGGCAAAGCAGAGCGCAATGAATAGCAAAGAACGGAGTGCATCTGCTGAGAATAGATCTTGCCGATCGGATATTAAGTCAGAATAAAATTGATTGGCAATTTTTTCATTATTAAACATCTGAGTGAAATTGGCCAGTTCATTGGTTTCTTTTTCGAATGAAAAGAATACACCGCTCATGATCCAAAAAACAGCTGTTAATCCACCAATTACCCCAAATGCAATTTTAAGTTTTTTCATGGTGTCTGGTGATTTTTGTGTGTCAAATACTTTTTGTATTCCTAAAGCACCTCCTAAAACCAATGCGAAATTTACTATTCCAAGTGTCATAGAAACAGTTCGAAATTTGTTGTAAAATGGTAAGTGGTCAAAAAGGAAATAGTTAAGGGTTTCAAAATTCTTTCCCCAGCTTAACATTAAAAAGACTAGTGCTGCTACCCCAATCCATATGGATTCATTTTTTGGAAGAAAAAACAGACCTAAAACAAAGGCGAAACATATTGTGGCACCAATATATACTGCTCCAGCAGTAAATGGTTGATTTCCCCAGTACATACTTTGAGTAATTAAACCACTGGCTTGTTGTGCGTTTACACCTAGAGATTTAAGGTATTTAAAACTTGCCATGTCTTTTTCATCATAGTTTTCTGAGGAGCCGCCCCCATAGGCATTTGGTATATATAAAGTGAAAGATTCTTTGATTCCTTGACTCCAAGCAAAAGCATAGTCTCTGTCCAGACCAGATTTAGACTTGTTTACATCATTTATCTTTGACTGTAATATTTGTTTTCCTCTGATGGATTCTGACTGATAGTCAGCAATAATCCAAAGATTTCCTATGCTACCTAATAGACCAACAATTCCAGCTAAAAAAGTAAACAGAGTCACTTTGCTAAAAAGCAGTAAGTTGTTTTCCTTTAGAGCAAAAATACCTTTAATGATAAATTGGATGACTAATAATAGTCCTACGTAATAACAGATTTGATAGTGTCCTGACCGTAAGAGGTATAAAAACCCCAACAACGTTAAAGCAGATCCTAAAAGAAACTTTTTACGCCATAAATATTGTATACCTGCAAAGATGAGTGGGGTGACAGATAAGGCATTGATTTTCGAGTTATGACCAACCTCTATTGATATGATATTATAGCTCCCAAACGCATAAGCTACGGCTCCTAAAGCGGCTATATAAGTGTTTGTTCCGAATGCTAAGAGAAGTATGTACATCGAAAGCATACTAATAAAAACAATGTTAGCTGGGCCTGGTAAAAAACCACTAAAAGCATTGTAGAAAGTTGTTTTTAAATCTTGACCTGGTAGTTTAGTTCCAAAAAAATAGGCTGGCATACCACTAAACATATATGGGTTCCACATGGCTACATCTCCAGTTTCATCATGATATTTTATAATCTGATTAGTTATATTGTGACCATGACCGATGTCTGATTGACTTAATGACTTACCTTTGAGTAAAGGGGAAAAAAACCACAAAGTAAGACAGTAGAAAAATACAAGAATGATTAGGTGTGGTAAAATGTCTTTGTTGAAAGAAAGGTTTTTCATTTGTTATTTTTTTATCAAATATACGATTCTATTAATCTGAGGGCAAAATAATATTTCTTTAATCACTCTGCGATAAATTTTTTAATTAGTTGAAGTGCTAACTTACTACTTTTACCATCATCATCTGTATCGATTGTGGCATTGTAATATTTAGCCTTAGCTCTTATATTTATATTTTCTGAGTGTTTATGAATAACTTTTTGTAAATCATAAATGGTGTCTAAACTATATGCAAGTCCATTTTTTGCAAATCCATATACATCATTAAACTCAGAATCGAAATGATAATAAATTGGGATTACGTTTAATAGACAAGCCTCAAGTAATATGGAGGAACTTCCTGCAATTAAAACATCTTGATTTTTTAAAAAATCAAATGCAGTCTCTTGATTATTTGAGTTTTGAATGTTCTTGAATTCATTTAGTAAAGATAGGTTTCGTTCCTCTCTTGGATGGGCTCGATAAGTGACCTGATAGTTTGTTTGGGTACTTAGATATTTTATCAATTGGTAAACGCTTTCCAAGTTGTCAATCATATTAAAAGCTATTCCAATGTTAGATATTGTTCTTTTTTGTGGTTTTATTAAGTGATGATACTTATCAAATCGAGGCATTCCTATAAATTGGACTTTACCTGATATTACTCCACATTTTTTATATTTTTCTAAAGAATCCTGACCTTCTAAAAGATTAAGGTCAAATGATAGTGGAGGAAAAAGATGAGTTACTGAAGCATGTTGTATGTATACAGTTTTTACACCAAGTTCTCGGCAAGCCAATAACAAAGCTCTTGAATCATAGTTATGATCGTTGCTAAAAACTACCAGTTGTGGTTTTTCACGACTCAAAATTTTCTTAAAATTTTCATAATAGCCGATCGAGTAATATATAAGGTCGAAATATGCCAAGGCAAATTTTTTATTTGTTTTTAAAAAGTGGCTTAGAATTTTAAAATAGTTAAGTGTATATCTCCATTTAGAAGTTAAGTGTCTTTTTTCACACGTTGGTGTCACAAGTTTTAAGCTAGTATATAAAAGAATAGAGTCCTGTTCTTTTTCTAAAAAGCTTAGTGCATTTAACGTGTTTTTGCTGATAGCGTAATAAACAGTTTTGTTTTGAAGTGTTTCTGTAGACGCATTTTTCAGATCCATTAATATAAAAGCAAAAAAATGACGGAGCATGAAATATAATTTAGCTAGCAGGGGTTTGTTGAACTGTTCAAAAATAGGACTGTTTTTACTGTAATTTTTGAAATGAGTAAAATACATGACTAAAAAATCTTCATACTTGGCTGTATCTTTCATAATCATGATAATTGCTAGCTAATAACCTGTATTAAAAAAATTGTTTATTCTTTTTTAAATTGTAAAAGTGTTCAGAGTCACGTTTTTTAAAAACTTCTGCGGGGTGTCCGCCTGCAATGCATAGGGGGGGGATAGACTTTGTAACTACACTGCCAGCTTGTATAATTGCTCCTTCTCCAATCGTTGAGCCTCCAAGAATAGTGACGTTGTCACCAATCCATACACAGTCTTCAATGATCACATTTTTATCAATTGTAGTGGTGTCATAAGGTAACTTAGAGCCATTATAATTATGAAAGGAAGTAATGATTAGACAGTTTTTACCAGAGTGAAAATAATTACCTATTCTTATTTCTCCTTTACCTGTGATTTTCATACCATTAAAATTCACGTTTTCGCCTAGTATTGTTTTTTTTGTGACGGTAGAAAAACTATTTACATATAGTCTTTTATTAGTCGACAATGCTTTTCGCTTTACAATATAACCATAGGCAAGATGTCTTGTTTTTCTAGTAAAAGCCTGGGGAAAAGGGAGCAGGATAAGCTCAAAGATCAATACTATTAAGTCCATTTATTAATTAAGTTCTCGTAACAAATGATCAATTTCCAAAGCTTGATTTTTCCGACTATACTTTTCATGTTTTGTGGAATATGGCACTTCTTTATTATTCATAAAGTCATCAAAGAGTGCATCAATAGCGTCTTTTATATTTTCATTGTTGGCTATATGCACTTGGTTAAATTCTTTTAGTAACCGTGTGCAATCATTCTCAATTGGGGATATACAAAGCGTGGTTTTTTTACTTGCGAGGTACTCAAATATTTTTCCTGGAATGATT
Organism: uncultured Cytophagales bacterium; assembly: GCA_963815495.1. Classification (GTDB taxonomy): domain Bacteria; phylum Bacteroidota; class Bacteroidia; order Cytophagales; family JAAEPT01; genus CAWFGW01. The sequence goes on along the minus strand of CAWFGW010000007.1, from coordinate 82,850 downwards.
CCAATTGCATTTGGACTTTTGTTAATCAGTAAAAGTAAAACACTTGATTTTTCCATCTCCACTAAAGCTTCATTATGCGGTAAATAATCGATGTGCGATAATTTGGAACGGAGTATCCTACTGCTTTCAATTCTGTTTAAAGTTTTAGGATTTACTTTTCCAATTAACTTAATTTCTAATTTTTGACTAAACCTTAAATCGGAGTTACACTTTTCTTCTAGGTAATCCCATAAGCTTTCTGGATCGCGATCAGAATTAAGCGAACCAATGTGACAGAGAGTAAAAAAATCATTTTTTATTGATTTATTTAAGTGATTAAAATCTTCAGGATCATATCCATTAAAAATCACATTAAATTTTTTTCCATGTAACTCTTTGAAATTTTCAGCCCAGCTTGGTGAAACTGTAACCAATGTATTTGCATGTTCAATGACTTCTTTTTCCAGTGTTAAGTGTTTGTTTTCACTTCTTTTACTTAATGGCAAAAGGTGAAAAAAATCTATAAACGTCCACGGATCTCTAAAGTCTGCTAACCATTTGATGTTTCTAAATTGCTTTTTGAGTCCCAATGCTATTAAATGCATACTATGAGGAGGTCCCGTAGATATAACTATATCAAAAGGAGTATCTTTTTGTAGTCGAGATAAATATCTTACTGATGGTTTGACCCAAAAAGACCTTGGGTCAGGTATAAATATATTCGCTCTAATCCACTCTGATGTTTTTTGTATGACCCCTTTCTTATTTGAGCCTAGGTAGTTAGCATGATTTGATTTTTTGTTGCCAGAAAGATAGGAGTACAAAGTATAAGGCTCCCATATCTTTTTTTTGAACTCTTTAATGTTAGGATGAACTTCTTTAACTAAAGAATAATCTAAAGCTGGTGTTTCTGGATTTTCAGGTGAATAAACTGTTATGTCCCAGCCCAGTTCCGTTAAATATTTAGACATCTTCAACCATCGTTGAACACCCGCACCACCGCTTGGTGGCCAATAATAAGTGATTAGTAAAATTTTATTTTTCAAGTCTATTTATTTAAACTAATTGACAAGTTAGATTTATTTTGAATTATCACCAAGTGAGCTTAAAATGACAACGTATGGCTAATAATTAATCAAATGTATGTTAACAACCCCATTGTTTGAAATAAATACTAGTGATACCCACTGGTTGATGAATTTAGAATACTACAAGTATTTTCCTTTTGATATAATTGATTTGTAAAAATTAAACTTATCATTGTGCCATAAAACAGTTAAAGTACCATTCACTTTTTGTACTTCGGTAGTTATTTTTTGAATAGCGGTATAGACTTCTTTTTCATTAAGGTTCATGTAGTTTGAATTGGTAAAGGTTGCATCCATTACCATTAAGGGGATTTCAAGAATTAACATTGCTTTGTTAGTGTCAAAGTTGAATGGATGAAATGGCCAAGCGGACCCATGTCTAAAACCGATGTGCTCTGCAAAGCCAAGAGAGCTGTCAGTAATTATACCTGTTCCTTCAAAATAAGCTAAATCGCTTTGTTGTAACGCTAAATAATGAAAACGATTTGAAGAGATGTTACCGCCTAACGCTTGGGTGTATTCAATAATTCTTTTCGTGTTAAGTTGTATTGACGCTGGGGTGTGTAGTCCTAATTCAAAACCGGGTTCTTCTCTTATTGTGTTGATTATCTGTTGAATATATGAATCGTTAAGCGAATAATCAGCGTTTTGAATCCCTTGGTGTTCATCATTTGTTGGTATTAGATAAAAGGTTGAGTTTAGTTTTTTTGCTTTTTCATATTCTATAATCTCTTTTAGATTTTGATAGGGATCTATGTTTTTTACCAACTTTAAATAAGCGGTGGTTACAGCACTCCAAAGGGAACCCTTTAATAATTGTTTTTTAATGGCAGATTTCCAGCCACTATTGACTAAATCGATGTCATGAGTAATGTTTAATCGGTATTGCTGTTTTAGTGGAATAGGTTGTTGAATAAGCTTTTCAAAGCCTTTTTGTAAAATGAAAAAATAATAATTGACAACTGGCAATGTTACAAACCCTTGTTCTTTTTGGATGCTTTCAGAGTAGGGGAAACGTCTAAATTTATCTGTAACAGTACAATGTTCTTCTTGCCAACCACTGAGGAAATAAAATATCATGGAGGGTAAGTCATAGTTAAAAATGAGTTTACCTTCTTTCAATTCAAACCATTCATTGTGGGTAGTAGAATCAAAAAGTAGCGGTAGATTTTCTGCCGCCCATTTTTTCCATTTGATAACGTTAGGTTTTGGTTGTTTTGAATTAAAAAATGATTCCCCCGTGTTTGGGAAGAAAAGCTGCTCAGAATTAAAAAATAAAGTCTCAATACTACCATTGACTTCGAAATTCATCGCAAAGTGTTGATATACATACTGAAGAATTATTTCTCGCTTCATTTTATTGATTAGTAAAAAATGAACGAATTGATTCACAAACATAATATACCTGCTCATTGGTTAATTCTGGATATATAGGCAAGCTTAATAACCTTTTTGATGTTTTTACTGCATTTGGGAAATCCGCTTTTACATTCTTTTGATAGGCGTAATTTTTAGTAAATGGTATTAAATAATCGTAGTGTAAAGCTGTACCTATATTCTTTGATTCAAGGTATTTAACTAATTGCTCCCGATCATCTGTTTCAATAGCAAAAACATGGAATACATGAGTATATCCTTTTTTAATTTGTGGAACTTGTATTTGTGATATCGTTGCAAGTTCGTCATGATACAGTTGAGCAATTTGTTGCCTTCTTAAATTCCAGTCATCTAGTTTTTGAAGTTTTATAGATAAAAAAGCAGCTTGTAATGCGTCCATTCGGCTGTTAATACTTGCGATGGTTGGCTTTTTTTGACTGTTTAGTCCATTGTTAGCAATTATTCTGCAAGCTGTAGTTAACTCAGCAGAGTTCGTAGTAATAGCTCCAGCATCGCCCAAGGCTCCCAAGTTTTTTGTGGGATAAAAACTAAAGGCGTTTACATGTCCAAAAGTGCCTGCCTTTTTACCTTGAAAGGTAGCCCCATGAGCTTGAGCACAGTCTTCCACCATCCATAAATTATAATTTTCACAAACTGATGTTATCGCTTGTACATCTGCCATTTGTCCGTACAAGTGCACGGGTAATATAGCTTTGGTCTTTTTAGTGATTTTTGATTCAATGTGGGTTTCATCAATTAAATGAAAAATGTTAGTATCGACAAAAACTGGTTCAGCACCCGTTCGTGTGATTGCATCAGCAGTGGATATCCATGAATGCGCTGAGGTAATGACTTCGTCTCCTTTACCTATCTCTAACGCTTTTAAGGATATATATAATGCGTCCGCACCATTTGCTACACCAATACAATTATTTGTGTTTAAATAATTTGCGAACTCATTTTCAAAACTTGAAACATACTGACCGTATATCAGTTCCCCACGTTTTAAAACGGATTCAAAAGCTTTAGAAAGCTCTTCCTTCAGTAGTTTATGTTGCGTTCGGCTGTCGAAGAAAGGTACTTGCATACACTCTATTAAAGACTTGTGATTAGCTTGATTACATCTAACCCATCCTCAGCCGTAGTCGTCATTTTAGCGTTATTTATAATTACATCAACTACATTGTCAATTACATATTGGTGATTAGCAGCGCTACCTTTATAGGTTCCATAATCATTAGGAGGGTTGATTGGTGGCATTTCTGGTAGTTCAAAATCTTTAATATGGCAATGTACAATCTCGTTCATGTATTGTCCTGCGACTTTAATACTGCCTTTTTCTCCGATAATTGAAATACTACTTTCCATGTTTACATCCCAAACAGCAGTTGAATAGTGGAAAGTACCCATCCCACCATTTGTGAGTTCAAAGCTAAAAAAACCTGTGTCAGCAGGTAAATTAAGGTTGTGATGTTGGAAGTTTTTTGACTGTTTCTCAGTTATTTTTAATGGACCAAAGAGCCAATGAAGAGTATCGATAAAGTGACTAAACTGTGTAAATAATACGCCACCATCTTTTTCTAAAACACCTTTCCATGCATGTTTTTGTCCATTCGGTAAATAATAACGATTATCTCTGTTCCAAAAACAGTTCACTTGCACGTGGTGAATTTCTCCAAGTTGATGATTAGAAATTAACGATTTAAGTAATATTGATGGAGGGCTATACCGGTTTTGCATGACACAAAACACCTGTTTATTTTTTTCTTTCCCTTTGGTAATTACTTTTTCACATTCTTCACTGTTTAAACCCATTGGTTTTTCTATCACAACATGTGATTTTTCGAGGGCTTGAAGTGCTTGAGAGCAATGCAGGTAGTTTGGAGAACAGATATTGATGACATCCACTTTAATTTCTGCACTTAAAAAGTCTTCTAATGAATTAAAAAACGGGACGTTGAATTCATTTTCTAATTCATGTTTTAAATGATTATTGGTGTCTATAAGAGCACAAAGAGTGGTTTGAGGGTTTTCTTGAATCATTTTAGCATGTCGTTTACCAATATGTCCAACACCAACAACTGCAAAACTCAAGTTATTCATAAAACTTCTTCCAAGGTTTTAATTATATAGGCCTGTTCTTGTTCCGATAAAACAGGATGAATTGGTAAAGATAAAACTGTTTCACACAATTGCTCAGAAACTGGGAGGGAAGAAGTGGAATATTTCGAATAAGCTGGTTGCTGATGCAAAGGTTTCGGGTAATAGACCATAGTTGGAATCCCCTTTTCTAATAGCTTATTCTTAACTTCATCACGCTTAGCAACTTTAATCGTGAACTGATTAAAGGAATTGTTTCCTTCTTCATTGGGGGTAGGTAAGAGGATGTTTTTGCAATGGTTTAATTCTGAAAAATAACGTTGAGCAATAGTCCTTTTTTTTTCAATATTTTCATTTAGATAGGGAAGCTTAACCGATAAAATAGCTGCTTGAAGGGTATCCAATCTCGAGTTAACTCCTATAAAATCAAATGAATATCGCTCTTTTTGACCATGAGAAGCTATTGCTTTAAGTCTATTTGCTAATGGCTCATCATGACAAAAAATTGCCCCTCCGTCACCCATACATCCAAGATTCTTAGTTGGAAAAAAAGAAGTCGTTCCTATATCACCAAGTGTTCCCAGTTTAATCCCCTGATAATCACTACCAAATGACTGTGCATTATCTTCGATAACTCGGAGGTTGTAGTTTTTTGCTAATGCTAATATTTTATCCATTTCCGCAGAAAGACCAAATAAATGAACTACGATGATGGCTTTTGTTTTTGATGTAATTTTATTTTTAATATCATCAACTGATAGGTTGAATGAATGTAGATCCACATCTACGAAGACGGGGGTTAGTCCAAGTATAGCAACGGTTTCTGCAGCAGCAACATAGTTAAAAGAGGGTAAAATCACCTCGTCACCCTGATTTAGCTCTAAGGCCATTAAAGCAATTTGTAAGGCATCCGTGCCGTTCGCACAAGGAACTACGTGGGGTATATTTAAATAATTTGATAAGTTGTGACAAAAAGAATTAACATGAGGGCCATTAATGTATTTACCTTCCAGAACCACCTCTTGGATAGTCTTTTGTAGTTGTAAAGAATACTTTTCATGTTCTTTAGGTAAGTCAATTAGTTTTATTCCTTGCATGTGATCTTTAATTTATGTGAAAATACTTAAAAGTCCTTAAATTTTGAAGAACCGTTTTTTTTGGCAAAATTCGCCTTTGAATACAAGATGCAAATATGAAGATGAAGAAGATAGCAGTACTAACATCGGGAGGAGATGCGCCAGGAATGAATGCTTGTATAAGAGCAGTAGTTCGTGCAGCCATATATAATGATATAGAGGTTGTTGGGGTTGTAAGAGGTTACGATGGGCTGATAAGTGGTCAGTTTACTCCTATGAATCGTAGATCGGTGAGTAATATTATTCAAAAGGGTGGTACTATTTTAAAATCTGCTCGTAGTGATGAATTCAAAACGAAAGAAGGAAGAAAAAAAGCATATAAACAACTCAAAGAAAACGGAGTTGAGGGATTAGTAGTAATTGGTGGTAATGGGACGTTTACTGGTGCTCGTTTATTTTATGAAGAGCATGGTTTCCCAGTAATTGGCGCGCCTGGTACTATTGATAACGATTTGTTTGGTTCTGATTTCACTATTGGATATGACACTGCAGTCAACACTGCATTAGATGCCATTGATAAAATTCGTGACACAGCTGATGCGCACGATCGTGTTTTCTTTATTGAGGTAATGGGTCGACATACTGGTTATATAGCAGTACGTTCTGCTATAGGTGGAGGTGCTGAAATGGCGATTATCCCAGAAAAAGAACATACAAACGAAGAAATTGTGAAGAAACTGAAAGACGGTTCAAAAGCATCTAAAGTTTCTAATATCATAATTGTAGCAGAAGGACATACACCAGGGAAGGCACAGGAATTAGCCAATATGGTTAAATTAGAAGCTCCTGAACTGGATACTAAAGTTTCAACACTAGGGCATGTTCAACGTGGTGGAGCCCCAACAGCAGCAGACAGAGTGTTGGCATCCCGATTAGGTATGGGAGCCGTGGATGGTTTGTTGGAAGGTAAAAAAGATGTGATGGTAGGTATTATCAACCATGATTTAATCTTTACACCATTACAAGATGCTATTACAAAACAAAAGCCTATTAGCCCAGAATTAATTCGAGTGGTAGAAGTATTGAACGGAAGAGTATATTAATAACCATTCTTATTATTTATATTTTACAAAGTCAGGTAGCGATGCCTGACTTTTTTTATTTTTTTGATTAAATCTCTGGATATTTTTTTAAGCATATTAAAGCTCATATAGTCTTACTGAAATTTTTATGGGTGTTTTTTATGTAGACACAAAGAAAAGGGGGAGTGCTTTTATTTAGAAAATAGTCTAGAATCTACATGAATTCAAGATATCATAGATGAATGAGAAAATCCAAGATTAAAAATGCAGTATAAGGTAATTAGGGTTTCACCTTAAAAAAAAACACTATCAAATTCCTAACTAGTTTGATTTAATAGGTTTTTACACTATATCTTTTTCAAAATCAGTTAATTAACAATGATTTTTAATTGGGATTTATAGAGATAATTGTAAGTGGATTATTAAAATAATAAATAATGATAATAATGTGTTGTTTGTAACTGATAAATGTGCAAAATAGACTTTAATTGATAGATTATGTGTGCTTTTTAAGTGGATTGTTTTATTGATAATAATGGTATTTATTATTGTTAATTAGCAATGTTTTATATAAACATTTAGTGATTTCAAAACGTAAGTTCCATATTCGAGGTATATAATGTTAATTATGCGAAAATCACAATCATATTTAATTGTTCTTGTTTCTTTCATTAGCAGCTGTGCCTTTGCACAACAATTATCAATATTAAATGAAGGGAAATTAAATGGTCAGTTTGCAAAAAAAGTCGGTGCGGAGAATGGCAAGTCAATTTCAATTAATCAAGAAGAGAATGCCTATAAAATATCCTTATCAGGAGAAGAATCCTGGGCTGGTGTATATGTAACTGGCGCTGATGATAAACCCTATGATTTAAAAGAATTGAGATATCTATTACTTAAGGTAAAAACATCTGAACCTATTGTGATTGAAAAAATAGGTTATGGTGATGGTGCTGAACCATCAGAGCTAATACGAAAACTAAAGTTAAAAAATGAGTGGAAAACAATTGTATTAGAATTACCTAAGGAAGTAAAAGAACTTAACGCTGCATTTGCATTTATTACAGTTGGTAAAGTGGACCTGTACATCTCAAAAATTCAATTTTTTAAAGAAGTACCAGAAACTGCCAACAATACTTTGAAACTGATTTCTGCTCCTTATAATAAGGTGGAAGACGCCAAATACATTTTTTCTGAGGGAAGTGAATTAGGTGCGTTGAGTGGATATTCCGGGGAAAAAAATGGTGCAAGTATGTTGATTGATGATCATTGCATGGAATCACCTTATCAAGGTAAATACTGTCTTAAAATTGCTGTTGACGATAAAGAGGCATGGAGAATGTTGACAATTCAAGTTTCTGGATTATGGACCAATGCTTTATCTGAGGATACTGAATTACCCGACTTAAGTGAATACACGAAATTAGTGTTTTACGCCCGCACCCCGGAAAAAAATTATTTCATTCCTCAAATTAGTTTTGGTGCAGAGTCAACGCGTTTTTACCAAGAGCCTAGGGATATAGTCTATGTTACAGTTTCTGACAAATGGTCTCGCTATGAAATTAGCTTAAAAGGCTTGGATCGATCATCCGTAAATGATGTGTTTGTAATTTTATTGAATGAGGGAACCTTGTATTTAGATGAAATACGTTTTGAAAAATAATTAGGAAGAACAAGAAGTTAAACTATGAAAAATAATCTCTTTATCCTCTCAGGCCTTGGGTTCCTTTTATTAGGGTGTTCCCAAATTCACCTGACGAAACAAACTGATTTGTATCATCGGCATGATGAATACAAACCAATTGATAATATTAAAATTGTTGATAATGGCTATAAGTCACCACTTGAAAGAGAAGGGTGGGAATTAGTTTGGAATGAAGATTTTGAAGGAAATCAATTAGATACTACTGCTTGGACTTACGAAGTGAATGGAGATGGAGGAGGTAATAATGAACTTCAATATTATACAGACTTCAAAACCAATACGTGGGTCCGAGATGGTTTTTTCACCATAAAAGCCATCAAAGAAAACTATAAAGGGAAAGAATATACCAGTGGTAGAATAAGGTCTAAGGGGAAAAAAGATTTTACTTATGGTCGCTTCGATATCAGAGCTAAAACCCCAGTTCAGCAAGGAGTTTGGCCAGCAATCTGGATGTTACCTACAGACTATGCTTATGGCGGATGGCCCAAGAGTGGTGAGATTGATATCATGGAATCAATCGGTCACAAACCCAAAACTGTACATGGAACGTTACACTATGGACCTCAATGGCCTGATAATAAAAACACAGGAGCTCATATTGATGCAGAAAGAGATTTAGATCAAGATTTCCATGTTTACAGTGTTGAATGGGAGCCAAATGAAATACGATGGTATCTGGATGATGTGCTTTATTCTACTAAGACTGTTAAAGATTTGGAACCACACCCGTGGCCCTTTGATAAACATTTTCATATGATTTTAAATTTGGCGATTGGTGGTCAGTGGCCTGGAGATCCAGATGATAGCACCGTGTTTCCGAAGTACATGTTTGTAGACTATGTACGTGTATATCAAAAAACTAAAGATCAAAAATGAGACAATCATTAATAGTTATATGTGCATTGCTAGTTGGAATTAGTGCGTTTTCACAAAATTCAACAGCTCCAACAGTTGGAATAAATACACAACCATGGGAGAAAAATTTCATGGATGGAATATCAGTTGGCGGTTACTTTCGAATGTTTTATTACGATAGAAATATGACAAATCGCTATGGTACTACGGCAGCTGACCGCACAATTTCAGTGGTAGATCCTGTTTATTATGATCCAATGCTGTTTTTGTACTTAGGGGGTAATCCTACACCGAACTCAAGTTTAGGAGTAGAACTGCGGGTTGATAACTATATGACAGGTGCGGGAGATCCATCGAGCAGAGTTATAGCGTTATTTAACGGTTTAGTCTTGCGTGCAAATACTAAAACTAAAAATGCCGGGGACTACGCCATAAGATTTGGCGGGATAGAATGGATGAATATTACTCCGTTTACTTTCGGCAACAACGTAGGTTATCAACGGTATAGTGTTTTTGAAAGACGTCCTTGGGATCCTGGGGGAAATGTTAAAACCCGTGCCGCTTCTTATTATTATAGAGGGACTATTAATCAGGATGTTCGATTTGGTACTAATGCATTTAAAGGGTTAATGTTAGATGTAACCAATTTACCTCATAATATGTCGGCTAATATTTTGTATGGATATTCTCAGACAAATTCTGGCTACTTACGTGAAGATATAGTACAACCCAAAAGAATATATGGCGGTCGTCTAGTGAAGAGTTTGGATAAGAAAGGAGAAATAAGTATAGCAACGTATAATAGCATTAGTTACCAAGATAGCCTTCGAAGAGACTTTGATACCAGAAAGCGGTTTCACATGATTGAGACATTTGGTCGATATAACTTTCATGAAAAAGCAAGTGTGTCTTTGGAGCTTGGCTATGGCCGAAACATAGAACCACAAACAGATGCATTAGATGGAACAGCCATAATGTTTGATGTAACTACGAATAAAAAGTGGACAAAACTTCCGTTGACTTTTAGAGCCTATCGTTTTGAAAAGTATTTTATAAACCTTGATTCTTATGTTGGTAACACCACTTTAACTCCATATCTAAACAATTTCTATCAAGAGAATAGTGTGGCGATTCAACCTCCTGGTGGACGCTTAACAGGTGTAGGAGATTTAGTGAACAATAGAATGGGACTTAACGTCAATGCTGAAACAAAGATAAAACGGTTAAAGATAATTGGTGGCGTTGAGTTTAGTCAAGATATCGAACGATTTGATGGCTCAAATACAATTAGTTATGGTCATAGAATTAATGGTGTTCAATGGTCTAGGTTCGTTCAATTTCCAAATGCAGCTGGAAACTTTGGTCCAAACAATAGAGTCGGTAGTTTTTATAGAGGAGCTTACGAAACAGTGAATATCTCTGATACATTGAACGATGGAGGCTTAAGGTCTAAACTCTATTACTCAAGTGCAGATGTGCAGTTTAAGTATAATTTTAAAATTGCCGATAGAGATGTCTATTTATTTAACTTAAATACTTTTTCTACAGTAGGTAACTCAGCATCTATTCTGCCGATGCAATCCAATAAAAATTATATTAACGCCCACTATCATGAATTTGAAGCTTATTATCATGTATGGCGTGACATTACCTTATCTGCTTATTATGGCGTGGAATTTATTAAAGGAAATGACAAAACAGATCTAGAATTACAAGATTCTGGTGAATTAAAAGCTCGAAATCAAAAAGGAACAGGAGTTGGGCTTGGTGTAGACTACCAGTTGAATAGCAGTACGTTTTTATACTTAAGACATCGGTGGTTTGATTTCAACGATCGAAACTTTAAAGATGAAAACTTTTCAGGAAAATTATTAACAGTAGAAATGAAGATATTCTTCTAAACCAAAGAACATGAAGAAACAGATTATATACATACTAGGCTGCATCATGACTTATTCATCAGTAAGTTTTGCACAGAGCGACAAAGTGAAATTCGGAGCAATATCTCGAGGAATATCACAACAAAGCACATTGACTAGTGAGGATACACTAAACCCGAATAGAAATAGTTCAGGTGAAGCGGTTGTTGATTTGCGGGTTAATATGAATCCCAATCGCAAAACTGAAATTGGTACAGTGATTAGAATGGAAAGCGCCTTGGGTGGTTTCTATGGTGCTGGAGCTGATATTTCGCTACGTCAACTTTATGTTAAAGGAACACTTTATGATGTGGTGAGTTATGAGTTAGGTGATATTTACCTAAAACTTTCACCCTATACACTTTATAATTATGAAGCTGAAGGTGGTGTAAATGAAGCAACTGTTTTTAGCCAATTGAGAAACGACTTAAGCTATTATGACAACTTTAATATTGGAAATTCATGGTGGTCGCAAGGTGGTCATATCAATTTTGGATTTGATTTAGATAGTTTATTTGCTGATGGTATTACTATCGACTTATTTACTACTCGATTACAAGCACCATCAACGATGCGTTTTATGAGTGGTGGTAAAGTATCTCTATTCAAAAGGGATGGATACATAATCAACGCCAATGCAATTCAAGTATTTGATGCACAACGTGTAAATCCAGCCCAAGAAGCACTACAGAACTCAGTTGGTTCTATTGAGTTGGGGTATACATTGAATTTGGGTGAAAATGCACTTCAATTGACTTCTGAATTCGGAGCATCTAATTATAAGACATTAGCCCCTCTTGAATCGGAAGAAAATTATGTTTCCCCAAGTGATAAAAAAGGAGAATTTATCACTGGACGAGCGATGTTGGAATTGATGGATAAAAAGTTAAAAGTTGGTGGTCGTTACCTTTTTAATGGTGCTGAATATTATGCTGTAGGAGCTCAATCAAAGCGAGTCGATTTCTCAGAAAATCCAGAATTATTTCTAAATGTTGCTAACAATGTACTTATGGCGAGAAGATTATCCCTTTATGATTTGGTAGCTGATAAGAACATCTATAATCCAACAATAAATGGGACGTTAATGAACTATGACCCAAGATATGGAAACGCTTTACCGTATGGTTGGGCAACCCCTAACAGAACGGGGTTTGTACTTGAAGTTGCATATACTGATTCTGCTAATGTGTTTTCTGCTGATTTAGAAGGAGGTTTACTATCTGATGTTGCAGGGCTAAGTACTTCTGAAAAAAGAAGTTTTACGCATATTAAAGCAAGTTCAAGTTTAGAAGTTGGTAAACTAGTCGGGTTTAAAAAACAATTAAAAATTTATGGTGGAGCCCTGTATAATAAAACCACAAGAGGTGGTTTGGGATCCATTGATTTAACAAGTACACAGATTGATTTAGGTTTAGATATCGAAGTATTTAAAAAACTTTTCTTGGTGTCTGGTGTGAAAATGCTGACAGTAAAAGGAAACGAATATCGATATGACCTAAGCTCATATAATAATTACGGAATACCAACACCATATCCAGATTTTGATGAAGTACAACTGGTGGTTGGTTCTGGATTTCGTTATGAGTTTTCTGAAAACGTTTATTTGTCAGCTAAATACTTTACCGTTGATTTAGAAAATAAGACAACTACTAATGCTGACTATGCATTCAATCAATTTATGTTGTTCTTTAGTTTAAAAATGTAATGATAGCAATGAAAAAAATATTTATAATTTTCGCAAGTGCTTTCTTGCTGTTTTCATGTAATAATGAAGAGCAATTGGGGGCAGATTTTGAAGAAGTTGGTAACATACCCGCTCCAGTTGGTGATTTTAAAATTTCCAGAGATCCTGTGGATTTTACACAAGGTGATAATGTTTATTTTGAGCAAGAATTTGAAAAACCTACTCATTGGAAGTTGATTTTAACAGGCACAAATACGGGTGCAACTAAAACATTTGAATATGTTTCCACAAGTTTAAACAAAGAAAATACACTTTGGGATGGAAGACCCGATGAGCCACCATATTTTCAAATCGAAGATGTGGTTGCACGACTTACTTTTCCAAGTTATCCCTTCAACGCAATTGTAGATACATTTACAATTGAGGGGATTCGAAATACAGAGATTTTGACAACTTTATTTACTGATTTCACAACAGCACCATTATATAAATTTGGACAAAACCCACCATCAGGAGGGGGCTGGGCGAATGATTTCCCTCCAGTGAACAATGCAAGTACCCAGTATGATAAATATGACGGAACTGCTTACTTATATATGGAAGGTGAAGCTCGAACAAATGATAACCCTTTTATTAACATTGTTCAAATCCCCACAATTGTATCGGGTGGTGTTACTGATTCCGTTATACCTCTTTCACCTGATCCTAATCGCGTTTATTTAAATGTGGCTATTTATGGCACAGATACGGATGAATGGTTAAATATTGAATTAGTTAATGAAAAAAGAGGTATAACTGGTACATGGACAATTAAACCTACATGGACAGGATGGAAATTTATATCAATAAAGTTGTCAAACCTGACTGTTTCAGACGGATCAACATTTGATCCATCAGGCATTAGCTTGACAAATCTAGTTTTATTACATGATGGAGTGCTTACAGTTACGCCTAGAGTGACTTCAAAAATAGCGATAGATCAAATGGTTTATAGTCTAGATTCCCCATTAGGTACAGTGAATTATTAAGTGATAGAAAGAATAAAGCGATGAGAAAACAAATATTTACGGTAGCCATTTTATGTACGCTATTTAGCTGTCAACAAGCGCAAGATAATGGTTTAAATGAAGAGCAGGTATCTGTAGAAACGGTATCAAATTCTATGTATTATGATGCGGATGTTGAAAGTAAAATAAATGCTCTCATTGCTGAAATGAGTCTGGAGGAAAAAGTTGGGCAAATGACCCAAATCACTCTGGATGTTATTTCAAAAGGGGCTAACTATGATGCGAATAAGGAACAAGAAATAGATGATTCTTTGCTTTATAATGCTATTGTAAAATATAAAGTTGGCTCAGTCTTGAATACTGGACAGTATACCTTACCCCAGAGAAAAATGGCAGAAAATTATTAGCTAAAATACAAGAAGCATCACAGCAAACAGCACGTAAAATCCCTGTTTTGTATGGTGTTGACGCTATTCATGGTGTCAATTATACGGTGGGTGGTACCTTGTTTCCTCAAGAATTGGCTACTGCGGCAACGTTTGATCCTGAATTTGCTCGTCTTTGTGGAGAAGTTACTGCTTATGAATTGCGTGCGTCATCTATTCCTTGGAATTTTTCACCGGTATTAGATTTAGGGAGACAACCTTTATGGTCACGTTTTTTCGAAACGTTTGGTGAAGACCCGTATTTAGTAACACAAATGGGCAATGCAATAGTAGCAGGTTATCAAGGAACTCCAACAGAAGAAAAACAGATAGATAATTATCATGTTGCAGCTTGTTTAAAACATTTTTTGGGATATTCTAATTCAAAAACAGGGAAGGATAGAACGCCAATACAAATGTCAGAAAGAGAACTACGTGAATATTACTTAACACCTTTTAAGGCTGCCATTGAAAACGGAGCACAGTCGGTAATGATTAACAGTACTGAAATTAACGGGACTCCTGTACACGCAGATCACCATATCTTAACTGATATATTAAAAGAAGAGTTGAAATTTGAAGGCTTTGCAGTCACAGATTGGGAAGATATTGTCTTTTTACACAATACACATCGAATTGCAAAAGATGAAAAAGAAGCTACAAAAATAGCAATCAATGCTGGTGTAGATATGAGTATGGTTCCAATGAAATTGGATTTTGCTGACCATTTAGTGGCTTTAGTAAATGAAGGAGAAGTTTCTGAAGCTCGTATTAACGATGCTGTGAGGAGAATTTTAAGAGTGAAGTTTCGTCTAGGATTATTTGAAACACCTGTTACTCCAATGGAAAACTATCCTAAATTTGGTAGTGAGGAGTTTGTTAATTATGCGTACGAGGCTGCAAAAGAGTCAATTACTTTATTGAAAAATGAGAAGCAAGTTTTACCAATTGATCCTTCAAAACGTATTAATCACTGGGGTTGGAGCTCACTCTTTAAATGCTTTAAATGGTGCTTGGACACATACTTGGCAAGGAGTTGATGAACGTTTTAATTCAAAGAATAAGAAAACTATTGTAGAAGCAGCTAAAGAACTTGCTACGAATGTTAATTATGTTCAGGGTACAGATTATCAGAAAACGATAGATATACAGAAAGCGGTAGCTCAAGCAAAGTCTAGTGATGTTATCGTTGTTGTTTTAGGCGAAACTCCTGCGACAGAAAAAGTGGGTGACATCGTTGATTTAAATTTACCTGAAGCACAAAAAGAATTGGTAAGACAACTAGCGAAAACTAAAAAACCTATCATTGCAGTTTTATTACAATCTAGGCCGCGTGTGATTTCAGATATCGAACCATTACTATCTGCAGTTGTGGAAGCGTACTGGCCAGGGGATGAAGGGGGGAGAGCAATTGCTGAAACCTTGTTTGGATTAAATAACCCGTCTGGTAAATTGCCTTTTACTTATCCAAGATTTGCAAATGATTTAGTGACTTATGATCATAAATATTCTGAAACTAAGGATAAGAATTTTGGTACAAATGCTTTTAATCCACAATGGGAATTTGGTTTTGGATTAAGTTATACAAACTTTGAATACAGTAATTTAACATTGAGTGATTCCATATTTTCGGATTCATTTGAAGTAACTGTAACCGTTAAAAACACAGGAGATAGAGCGGGTAAAGAAACTGTTTTGTTATTTACTGAAGACAAAGTGGCATCCATAACGCCATCGGTAAAACGTCTCAGGAAGTTTGAAAAAATTAGTTTAGAACCTGGTGAAGAAAAGAACGTATCATTTAAGGTATCTAAAACTGATTTAGCCTTTATGAACAATAACTTTCAGTGGGTTACAGAACCTGGAGACTTCAAAGTTATGATAGGTGATCTTACGAGTCATATTGAGTTTAAAAAGTAACACATAAACCATTTAAAGTGGGGAAAAATTTTCTAACTCTATTCATACTTTTTTTTACCCTGTTTTTAGTTGAAGCTAATAGTATTCAGCTAAATATTGATGAATCAACTTCTCAGCTTGAGTTTCATGCAGAACATGTGAGTTGTTTTATTGATTCAACTGGTGAAATGGATGTTAGGACAGTTCAAAATAAAAAGTTTACTTCCCTTTCTGGTCCTTTTATAAATGATAAAATAGGCCATGCTTATTGGCTGAGATTTGATTTAAAATCACATACCAAGGAAACCAAAAAGTGGGTGTTAGAAATTATGGATTCTCATCAAGAAATCGTGGAAGTCTATATGTTTCGTAACGATACTTTAGCTTACAAATCCAAAACGGGCCAATTAGTAGATGATACAACACGATTATATGAACACAAAAATCATATAGTGGATTTACCTATCAAAGCGGAAGACGACTTGCGATTTTATATTCGTTTTAAATCAGAAATAGTAGGTTCATTATTATTTAAAATTAGAACGAATGCTAGTTTTTCTTCATATGCTTTAAAAGAATACTACTTTTTAGGTCTGTATTATGGGTTTCTTTTCTTGATTTGCCTCATAAACCTAGTGATGTTTGTGCTTGTTAAAGAGAAAATATATCTGCTTTCACTAGTTTATGTGTTGGCTTGGGTGTTACTCTCAATGATTGATGATGGAATAGGTCGACATTTAATTTGGAGTGATTTTACATGGGTTGATAGAATAGGGATTTTTCGTGACAAAACCGCTTTTGATTTCTTCTTATGTCTGGTATTCTTTAATATTTTTTAAGGGCAAAGAAGTAAGTGCTCAATCTCAAAAATTGATAGTTTTCTCTGCAGCTCTATTTATCGTGTTACAAGTGAGTGAGATAATGTTTGGTTATAATTCTCCAATTACCACATGGATAATGTTTATTCCATTAGTCTTTATTTTACGTATTTCATTCAATGCTTACAATCGTGGGTATTCACCAGCTCGGTTTTTCATTGTTGGAAATATCTTTATTTTAGTAGGGTTTCTTATCCGTTTTCTTCAAGATATGGGAATTATCCGGTTTGTAGCTTATGATTCAGTATTGGCAATCATGGCGGTCTATTCTCGAAACATCGGTGTGGTATTAGAAATAGTTACACTTACTTTAGCCTTAGGAGATCGTTTTCGTTTTTTAAAACTACAGAATGAGAAACACCAAGAAGTTTTGATGAACGAATATGCAGAAAAAGAAAAGCTTCAATCAACGGTAATCCATCAACTTAAGGAGAATGAAGTCTTAAAAGATAAAGTCAATAAAGAACTTGAAACAAAAGTGTTGGAACGAACTACAGAACTCCAAGAAAAGAGTAATGAGTTAGAAGAATTAAATGTTAAACTTCAACAACAATCTCAAGAGATTAGCGAGATGAACAGATTACTTGACTTGGATAATTACAAATTGAAAAATCAGGTGAAGGAAGTTAATTCAAATAGAGCACTGTTTAAAGATGTGAAGTTTGAAGAGTTTAGCGAGTTATATCCTGATAAATTAAGCGTATGGCGGTTTTTAAATCAGCATAAATGGGTAGAAGGATATACATGTCGTAAATGTGGTAATACAAAATTCTGTGATGGGAATTCTCGTTTCTCAAGGAGATGTACGAAATGTCGTTACGATGAATCCATTACTGCATATACCATATTTCATAAATGTAAATTCCCTCTAGAACAAGCTTTTTACATTGTTTCTAAAACAGTACGTTTAGGAGCTGATTTGAATGCCCAAGGAGTATCGGAAGAACTTGGCTTAAGAAAAAACACTGTGTGGAACTACAAATCAAAAGTGCTGGCTACAATTGAAGCAAATAAAAAATCACGTAATGCAAAGGATTTTATCATTACAGTGATATTTAATCCTGCCTAATACTACTACTCCGTTAGTCCTTAATTTTTTGTTTATACAACAATTTCTTTCTTATGCTTCTTAAAAGTGATTTATTTAATAAATAACACATCAATTTATCTTATAGGCCTTTTTCTATTGTTATTTACCTATGTTTTTTTCTTATAAAACCCCTCTTAAAACCCACTAGTGTGGGCTGATAAATTATAATTCTTACCTGATATAGATAATTAGAGTATATATTATTTAGTAATGTTCGAAATGTGAATAATCACAATTTTCTCTTGGGTGAGTTATTTGAAAAGATAGATTTATGAGAAATACTATTAAAATTATAATTATCCTTTTGTTGTCTTTACTTGGAAACTCATTTTATGTGGAGGCTCAAGTGAGGTATATTTTTAAGAATACTTCATCTGTCAATAAACTAAGTTTTACTGATGACCAGATTTATGTATATACACAATTGGGTATGCCAGGAATGAATGGATATTATAATGTCAATACTGGGAACTGGGAGAATATTAATAATGCACCTAATATGACTGGGCCAGATGGTAATATATATACTGATGCTAATATTAATTTAAGGGATATGCCTGTAAATGCTAATGGACAATATTACCTTGATTTGCCTTCAGGAAGTAGTGGGAGGATATACATCGGTTTTGGGGGACCCATATATACTAATAGAGCCGATAATCCATTACTCGACAATCCGGGTAATCCTAATTATAATACTAAAATTGAGACTATTGAACTGACTATTGGTGGTCAGATATTCACGAACACATCACGAGTGGATCGGTATGCTTATCCAGTTGGTGAGGAGTTGTATTGTGATAATGGAGCTTTTTATGATAAAGTGGGTGAAACTGTAACTCATGAACAAGTCATTGCTAAATGGAAATTATTTGTCAATGATGATTTTCAAAATTCTTATGATCCTATTCGAGATGTTATTACTCAAATGGGACATACTCCTTACTTCCAAGAAAATAACCCCGGTAATAATTACTTTGATTCATTTATTGATGCATTTTTCGAATACTACAGAACCAGAACTTTGCGGGCTCAATGGGATGGAACATTGAAGACAGCCACCGTTTCAGGAAATACAATGACATGGAATAATGGCGCTACATTTCAACGTTCTGATTTTTTATTAGAAGACATTGTTGGTGGTGTAGGTGCATTTAATCAAAATATTGGTCAAATATTAGGTGTATGTTTAAATCGAGGTGTGATTCAATTAACAACAGAGATTCAAGTGTGGGATAATCCGGCTAATTTTTTTCAAAATCCTGTGAAAAATGATTACACTCATTTTTTTCATTCTGATTTTGTGAGTTTTGAAGGAAAGACATACGCGCTAGCGTATGATGATGTGTTTGACCAGTCTTCTACACAATCCTGTCAAGGAACACCAGATAGTGTGGTACTCTCATTAGGTGGTTTTGGTATCGAGCATATACAAAATTTGACGAACGTCTATATAGATCCTCAAAATCCTCAAGTTGACCAGTTTAAAACATTTGAGTTGACAGTTAAGGGGTTGGATCAAGGTGGTATTGATATGGATATACCCAATGATGCAATTGTAACTTGGTCGGTTACTGACCCGGATGGTAACCTTTCAAACAACCTTATTAACTCTAATGGTTTATTTGGGCCAACTGAGATAGAAGGAGATTATATTATTTATGTTCAGGTAGAAACAGGAGGGAATACATATACAGCCAATACTGTTATGCAAGTACTTCCAGCAGGGAGCACAGGTCAAATTTGTACTGGGCCAATTGGAAGTCATGCCGATTATAAACTAGAAGTAATTGGTACACGAGTATATCTGACGTTAGTTCCTCTCTCAACGTGGACACCGACAAACGTACGTCTTCATTACGGAGCTACAAGTAATTTAGCTAGTCTTGGTGCTAATAGACTCATACCTAATCAGCCTTTTCATCTGGATGGATTTTTTTTTGGTGAGGAAGTGTACTTCTACATTTTTGCTGATCCCAATGGCGGCACTCCTAACGGTTCTCCAATTCATATAGCGTCACTTGGAACATGTCAAGGTCTTGATGTGCAAGAAAAAATCATAAATATACAAACCCCTCTCACTACTACAATAGACGAAACGGATACATATCAAATACCTATAACAGGACTAACTAATAAAAGTAATACCGTTACTTATCCGAATACTTTATTTACTGAGAATGTAGTGTTTACTGGAAATGGAGTCAATTCTTCTGGGTTATTTACTCCACCAGCAATAGGTGAATATACGGTTCAAATTTCTTATAATGATATTCTTATACAAACGGTAATTACGGTAACAAGCTCTGCCTGTACTTCATTATTAGATTTGGGATCTACTATTGAAACCTGTCATAACAGCAGTGTACCAATTACATTACCTGTAGATGCTTTTTCTAATATTAATTGGACTGGGTCTGGTAGTGCTTTTCTCGATAATACAACCACTGATTCAGCCACCTTTATAGGGTCCACAGTTGGGAATTATAATCTTATAGTTTCTGCAGTGGATGGAAATGGATGTAATGCTTCCGATACCTTAAGTGTGCTTGTTAAAGCTAACCCCACGGCCAATATAACTGCAGTAAATAGTCAGTGTCAAGGAAGCCCAAGTTTTGATGTTCGTGCTGTAGTTACTCCAACAGGAGGAGTAGGAACTTGGATAGGAGCAATCAAAAGCTCAGACACAGTTGCTACTTTTTCACCCACTGAGTTAGGTTCTAATACAATTGATTATGACTATACAATACAAGGTTGTTCAACGACTACATCCACAGTAATTCAGGTAAATGAGGTTCCTTCAATTGGCTTACCAATCATTCCTGATGTTTGTGAGGGGAGCGATATGATTACTATTCAAGCAACAGTTAATCTGGCTGGTGGTGTAGGGGGCTGGACAAATGCAACAGAAGTAACTGAGACAACTGCTACATTTAACCCAACAGATGATGGAGTAACTACTATTGATTATGAATATGAGCTGGATGGTTGTTCCACAACTGCATCTACTAGCATAACTGTATTCCCTAAACCCATATTGTCAATTGTATATGATTTCCATTTAGTATGTGAATATGATAGTATTTTAACTCCTATGCTTTCACATGGTTTAGGTGCTGTTTCCATTATCCCAACTTCTGGAGTGATTAATTCGAATGGAGGTTTTGACCCTAAAGCTTCTGGAGTAGGAACGTATTCTATAATTTATAAATACATAGACCCTTTGACCACGTGTGCTGGTGATTCAGCAATTTTTGACATAACAGTTAACCCAAGGCCTGTTTCAAACTTAGCAACCAATCCCTCAACGATATGTGAGTTTGCATCACCATTGAACTTGAATGCTACACCATCGGGTGGAGTTTTTTCTGGTACTGGTGTTGTGGGAGACACGTTCAATCCTTCAGGTTTATCTAAGGTCAATAATCCTTATACCATTTCTTACACTTATAAAGATGGTATAACCGGTTGTGAGGCGCTAGTATCGACACATGATATCGCCATCATTCATACTGATATACCTACCGTAACGAACATCTCAGTAATGAGTAGGGATATCACTAACCAAGGTGCAGTCCCCAAGTTGTGTGCGAATGGAACTGCTATTCATTGGTATACTTCATTAGATACTACTGAAACAGCTTTGTCAACCACTGAATGCCAATCGCCAATTTTTACAGATAATTCACCAAATGATGGTTTTATGGATGTAGGAGTCTATTCACTTTTTGCAACACAAAAGAAAAACGGGTGCATCAGTGAACCTGTAGAAGCACATTTAACGATAAACGATTGTTCAGCGAGCAAACCCACGATTCAAAACTATCATAGTTGTGTAGGTAACAATCCTGTGAATGTAGAAGCAATAAGCACTAGTGGGCAATTAGGGTGGTTTTTAAACCCAAGTTCAATGAACCCATCATTGGGTGATGAGGTTTTTACTGGAGACAGCTGGAATGGACATGGTATTAAAGAGGAAGGCATTCATACATTATATGTTGCAGCATATGATAATACTGCAAATTGTTATAGCGAATTAGTACCGATAAACATAACTATCCATGCAAACCCCTTAATAACACCCCCAGCTTTGGATACTGTTTGTAGTAGTGAGAAAGATATAAGTATAATTTTTCCCTCGTCAACAGCAGTATTATCCGGGCCGGGAGTAATAAATAGTAATCACTGGATTCCTCAGTTTGATTCTACAAAATCAGGGGTGTATACAACCACACTTACTTTAATAGAAGAATCAAGCTTTGGTACAGGAACTGATGTAGTGGCAAGCTGTCGCACAGAAACAGTATTTGATATTGCTGTCGCTCATGCAACAAGCGTTTCTGGTTCGGGTGTTGATCAAACGATAATTCACAATTTTAATTCATTAACAGAATTGCCTCAGTTGCGTTTAAAATTTGATAGTACTGTAAATTCACGATTGTATGTTAAGAATGAAAACGGTGTAATCATTAATCCTGAGTTTGAATCCAAAGTAGACCTTTACAATGAACATATTTCTTCAATAGGAGTGTATGAATATGACGTTCATCATGAAGTTTTCGGCTGCTCAAGTGATACTATTATTTCTAGGTGGGAAATCATTTCATGTGATACTGAGGCACCAGTTGTTGAGGATGTAACTGTATGCGAAGGAGACGAACTTCCAACATTATCAACCAGTTCTTCTGGTGAAAATTTTGAATGGACTACTGATGACAGAGCTACTGTTCTTGGAAGAAGTAATGTTCTTGACTTAAGGGGTGTTTCTAAGGATTATTCAGTTGTAGGTAGCTATTCCATTTATGTTTCAAAAGAAGCACTGGACCCATCTGGAAACCTATGTCGAGGTCCTCAGTCTGAACTTGTTTTTACAGTGAACCCGAAACCATCATTCAAATTAAGGGATACGACTGTTTGTGAAGGAACGTCCGTAACGCTACGTCCAAGTATTGAAGGTGATGTATCTTCTTTATCCTATGTTTGGACTAACAAGTTTGCGAATAGCACGATTGCAATTTCAGATACTATTGTAGTTAATCCAATGACAACAACCACCTATGAATTGATGATTAAAGAGGATAATAAATGTGCTGTATCAGCATCGGTTTTAGTAAATGTTATTAAAAATCCAACGGCATCAATAAGTTCATCAGACTTTATATTATGTGCGAATGAATCTGTTCAATTGGAGGCAGAAAATAACCTGAATCAGCAGTATACTTTCAAGTGGATGTATAGTGAGTCAAATGAAAGCTTTAAACAGGTGGGGAATCAAGAAAATTTCCGTGCTATGGAAGTGGGGTACTATTATGTAGAAACAACAAATTTTGACTTGTGTAAAAGTGTTTCAGATACGCAACTAGTAGTTTTGGAATCACTTGAATTAGTCGTTTCATCCTCTGCCGATACCGTGAAAGAAAATGACGTTGTTTCTTTATTTGCTGAGTTGAAAAATTCTCAAGGTACTATTGAGTGGGTAACTCCTATGGGCATTGAATCGGGTACTTCTGTAGATTATATCATGGAAAAAGACACCCGGTTCTTTGTATCAGCAAAGGGTAACAAGTGTATAGACACAACCTCTATATTCATCGCTGTGGATGCCCCATTGTTAATACCCAATGGTTTTAGTCCAAATGGAGATGGGAAGAATGATGCATGGTATATAAAAGGGTTGCCAGATGTTCCTTTAAATATAAGTATCTATAATCGCTGGGGAAACTTAGTTTATGAATATCATAATTCATATTCAGAACCTTGGTCAGGAATAAACCAATCAGGGGAAATGCTGCCAATAGCGACTTACTATTACGTGATCACTTCGATTTTTGATCCTAATTTAAAATTATCAGGATCAGTTACTTTACTAAGATAAAATATTTAAATATGCGATATTTATATATAACTCTATTGTATGTTTTAACTTTGGGGATAGCATTTGCTCAGCAGGAACAACAATATTCTCAATACTTAATAAATCCATTTACTATTAATCCAGCTATTGCGAGTACTGAGGATTATATTGACATTCAGACGGGGTATCGGTCGCAATGGTCCAGTTTAGAGGGTGCTCCTACAACGGCATATGTTACAGCCTATAGGACTTTTGGTAAACCATTTTATCATATGCATTACAAGGCAGAGCACAAAAGTTGGCACGGAGTAGGTTTGCATGCTTTTGATGACAAAACTGGCGCAATACATCGAAATTCTTTTTTAGTCGCATATTCTTATAATATTGGTCTCTTCAAAAATACAAGACTTTCGATGGGGTCTTTTTTAGGTGTAAAACAACTGAAAACTGATGCTGATTTTTGGAAAAATATAGATGATAATACAGATTTGTTGTTTGCTCAGGACCTGAGTTCTGGGGTTAAACCAGAACTACAATTAGGAGCAGTAATGTATTCTGAATCAATATTTTGTAACAATAGCTGCTCATAATTTGATTACTCAGAATATGGGACTTGCTAGCAACGGGCAAGCAAATTCAAATGATTATCAAAAACATTTTTTTATGAGTTTTGGATTAAATTTAAAAGCGAGTGAAAAAATTCAGTTGACTCCTTCAGTTTTAATGAAATACGTTTCAACAGCACCGCTGGCTCTTGATTTAAACTTAAAAATTAGACATAATTCAACTTATTGGTACGGGATTTCCACGAGGTATGCTGAATCAGTAAATTTATTTGCAGGTATTAATTTTAATAAAGTAGTTGATTTCACCTATGCGTTTGAGTGGTCTTACTCTAAAGTTCGGTCTTTTAATAATGGAACCCACGAAGTTATTTTAGGCCTTAGGCTTCAGCATCCAAATGTAGAGATAGATCCTTCTAGGTACTGGTAAAAAGAAATCACCACTCAATTTTGAGTGGTGATTTCAACAAACTTAACTAACTAAACTATCATTAATTGGGATTAACTACTTCCCCTTTAAACCAATAACTTCTTCTACGGCATTTTTATTTTAAGGTTTCTTAAAAAGATGTTAATTTAAACATTATTAAATAATAATTTATTTACTCCTGTTTTATGGCAGATTTATCTAAAAATATTTTTTCACTTTTCCGTTTAATTCCACATTTAGTTTTACCAAAATCGTGCAGGGCAAAGTACTTCATGTTCAAATTTTGGTAATAGAAGACCAACAATAATCTCATGTGAGCCAGCACTATGATTCTGAATAGCGTTAAAAGTCACATCAAAAGCATAACCTACTTCAAAATTTCCATGTATAAAGCCAGCAAAAACCACAAAGGCATCTAAATTTCTCATTGAAGCACCAATCCAGTATTGCTGGTCAAACACTGTTTTAAAACTAATATCCATTTGTAATGGGGCAGGAGTTACTGCTTTAAAAAGTACTGAAGGGACTAACTTAACGTGTTGATTTAAGTCATATATATAGCCAATATTAAGAAAATAATGATGATCTAACTTTCCAAAATCATTGACGCCAGCTGGTTGATCAATATCTAATTTATTAGTGAAAATTTGATTCATAGATAGTCCAGCAAAAATATGGTCAGTGTGATACCACGCCCCAATAGTGCCATCAGGAACTATATATGATTCTTTTTTACCACTAACTTTTGGATCAAAATCACTTTGCGTAAAGTTTATTTTAGTACCATCTAATGCATATTGTTTTAAACCTAGAGAAACACCTAAAGCCAATCTTGATTCTCTTGAAATTTTTAAATGATACGAATAAGAGCCATAAACACCAGTATTACTAATTGGTCCAGTCTGATCACGAAACATGTATCCTCCAATTCCTTGATGTGGTTTTTCTTTGATGTGGGTATTACCAATAGGGTAGTCTAATGGCATGTGAATACTTGCAAAAATAGTTGTAGGAGATCCTTCAAAACCCAGCCATTGGGCACGTACTCCCATTTGTGCTTCCAGGTATTTACTCACCCCTCCAACTGCTGGATTAAGTAAATAATGATTAAAATTATATTGACTATACTGTGGTACTTGCTGAGCAAACCCTATTGAAATAGTTAATATACATGCGAATAGTGTGGTAAGATTTCTTTTCATATTATTCAAGTATCATTACGTAACCTTTATAGTCTTCTGAACCATCGTTAAGATTCAAAACATAATAGTATGTTCCTGTAGGCAACAAATTGCCATTAAGTTTACCGTCCCAATCGTTAAGGTAGCCGTCTTTCTTATAGATTAAATCGCCCCATCTGTTGTATATTTTTATTTGATTATCAGGGTAGTATTCAATGTTTATGATGTGAAAGAAATCATTGTAACCATCGTCATTTGGAGTTAGTGCATTCGCAATCACAATATCCTTTGGACATGTGTCTATTATTTCACCGATTGATACTGGAGGAGAAGGTTGATCTACAACCATTGCTATTTGTTAACTCAAAATTGTAATAGTTACCAGTGTTTAAACCAGTAAGAATAAAAGAACCATAAGAATTTGGTAAGGATAAATTGTTTGAGCCAAAATCAGAGTCGTAAGTTATTGTATAGTTTTCATTTACATTTAACCCATTTATAATCAATGTTCCCATGACTCCATCACAAGTGGGTGATGTACTTGATACGTTAAATTGAGTTGATTCTAAGAAACTAATTGATACGATATCGGAAGTATCGGCACATTGTCCACTTCCAGCGATTACTCGAAAGAAACGGTTAGTAGTCCCCGAAGAAGTAAAAGTTTCTGAATCAGTAGTAGCGCTTGTTAAGTTGTTCCAAGAACCCGAAGCAGCCAGGCTATCTTGCCAAACAAGGGTGCCTGAAGAACCAACAGTAGAAATAGTGATATCCTCACCTTCACAAATAGGAGTAAGCGGATCGATAGTACCTGCATCAGCTTGATCGGTGATAGTTAAAACGACAACATTTGAAGTATCCGTACAACCGCCAGGATTGTTAGTGAGAATAGCTCTGTAGTAAATTGGGCTGTCTGTAGTAGTTTTACCAGAGATTGTTTCATTGTCAGTAGTAGCGCCTATATCAGTCCAGTTGTTAGCAGCACTGCTATCCTGCCAAGCGATGGTTCCCGTATAACTAGCAAGAGAAAGAGTAGCATCTGAGCCAGCACAAATCGGAGAAGTGATAGCAGCCGTGCCAGCTTCAGCGGCAGGATTGATAACTTGTTCTACGATATTAGAAGTATCGGCACATTGACCTGTGCCAGCAATGACTCGAAAGAAACGGTTGGTTGTTCCTGTAGAAGAATAGGTTTCAGAAGAAGTCGTCCCCGTTAAATTGTTCCAAGAACCCGAAGCAGCCAGGCTATCTTGCCAAACAAGGGTGCCTGAAGAACCAACAGTAGAAATAGTGATATCCTCACCTTCACAAATAGGAGTAAGCGGATCGATAGTACCTGCATTAGCTTGATCGGTGATAGTTAAAACGACAACATTTGAAGTATCCGTACAACCGCCAGGATTGTTAGTGAGAATAGCTCTGTAGTAAATTGGGCTGTCTGTAGTAGTTTTACCAGAGATTGTTTCATTGTCAGTAGTAGCGCCTATATCAGTCCAGTTGTTAGCAGCACTGCTATCCTGCCAAGCGATGGTTCCCGTATAACTAGCAAGAAGAAAGAGTAGCATCTGCCCCAGCACAAATCGGAGAGGTGATGGCAGCCGTACCAGCTTCAGCGGCTGGATTGATAACTTGTTCTACGATATTAGAAGTATCAGCACATTGACCTGTGCCAGCAATGACTCGAAAGAAACGGTTGGTTGTTCCTGTAGAAGAATAGGTTTCAGAAGAACTCGTCCCCGTTAAATTGTTCCAAGAACCCGAAGCAGCCAGGCTATCTTGCCAAACAAGGGTGCCTGAAGAACCAACAGTAGAAATAGTGATATCCTCACCTTCACAAATAGGAGTAAGCGGATCAATAGTACCCGCATCAGCTTGATCGGTGATAGTCAAAACGACAACATTTGAAGTATCCGTACAACCGCCAGGATTGTTAGTGAGAATAGCTCTGTAGTAAATTGGGCTGTCTGTAGTAGTTTTACCAGAGATTGTTTCATTGTCAGTAGTAGCGCCTATATCAGTCCAGTTGTTAGCAGCACTGCTATCCTGCCAAGCGATGGTTCCCGTATAACTAGCAAGAGAAAGAGTAGCATCTGCCCCAGCACAAATCGGAGAGGTGATGGCAGCCGTACCAGCTTCAGCGGCTGGATTGATAACTTGTTCTACGATATTAGAAGTATCGGCACATTGACCTGTGCCAGCAATGACTCGAAAGAAACGGTTGGTTGTTCCTGTAGAAGAATAGGTTTCAGAAGAACTCGTCCCCGTTAAATTGTTCCAAGAACCCGAAGCAGCCAGGCTATCTTGCCAAACAAGGGTGCCTGAAGAACCAACAGTAGAAATAGTGATATCCTCACCTTCACAAATAGGAGTAAGCGGATCAATAGTACCCGCATCAGCTTGATCGGTGATAGTTAAAACGACAACATTTGAAGTATCCGTACAACCGCCAGGATTGTTAGTGAGAATAGCTCTGTAGTGAATTGGGCTATCAGCGGTTGTTTTACCAGCAATAGTTTCATTATCAGTAGTGAGTCCAAGATTTGTCCAGTCGTTAGCAGCACTGCTATCTTGCCAAGCAATTGTTCCGGTGTATCCAGTTAAAGAAAGTATAGCATCTGCCCCAGCACAAATCGGAGAGGTGATAGCAGCCGTGCCAGCTTCAGCGGCTGGATTGATAACTTGTTCTACGATATTAGAAGTATCGGCACATTGACCTGTGCCAGCAATGACTCGAAAGAAACGGTTGGTTGTTCCTGTAGAAGAATAGGTTTCAGAAGAACTCGTCCCCGTTAAATTGTTCCAAGAACCCGAAGCAGCCAGGCTATCTTGCCAAACAAGGGTGCCTGAAGAACCAACAGTAGAAATAGTGATATCCTGACCTTCACAAATAGGAGTAAGCGGATCAATAGTACCCGCATCAGCTTGATCGGTGATAGTCAAAACGACAACATTTGAAGTATCCGTACAACCGCCAGGATTGTTAGTGAGAATAGCTCTGTAGTAAATTGGGCTGTCTGTAGTAGTTTTACCAGAGATTGTTTCATTGTCAGTAGTAGCGCCTATATCAGTCCAGTTGTTAGCAGCACTGCTATCCTGCCAAGCGATGGTTCCCGTATAACTAGCAAGAGAAAGAGTAGCATCTGCCCCAGCACAAATCGGAGAGGTGATGGCAGCCGTACCAGCTTCAGCGGCTGGATTGATAACTTGTTCTACGATATTAGAAGTATCGGCACATTGACCTGTGCCAGCAATGACTCGAAAGAAACGGTTGGTTGTTCCTGTAGAAGAATAGGTTTCAGAAGAACTCGTCCCCGTTAAATTGTTCCAAGAACCCGAAGCAGCCAGGCTATCTTGCCAAACAAGGGTGCCTGAAGAACCAACAGTAGAAATAGTGATATCCTCACCTTCACAAATAGGAGTAAGCGGATCAATAGTACCCGCATCAGCTTGATCGGTGATAGTTAAAACGACAACATTTGAAGTATCCGTACAACCGCCAGGATTGTTAGTGAGAATAGCTCTGTAGTGAATTGGGCTATCAGCGGTTGTTTTACCAGCAATAGTTTCATTATCAGTAGTGAGTCCAAGATTTGTCCAGTCGTTAGCAGCACTGCTATCTTGCCAAGCAATTGTTCCGGTGTATCCAGTTAAAGAAAGTATAGCATCTGCCCCAGCACAAATCGGAGAGGTGATAGCAGCCGTGCCAGCTTCAGCGGCAGGATTAACCACAATCTCAACTGCCTCTGAACTATCAGCACAAATAGCTCCAGCTACAGGTGCCCCCCAACTTGTTGCTGTTGCATAGATTCGATAAAAAGTACTTCCAGTAGTAGTTGGTGTTACGGTCCAAATGGAGTCGTTTCTGTCGGTTTTTGCTGCACCAACAGCAGTCCAGGGACCTGAAGTTGTTGTAGATGATTGTAATTGAAAATTTTCACCAACATGGTAACTTAATGTTAAAGTTGTTGCTTCTCCTAAACATAAAGTGTCATCGTTTGTCGCTAAGCTATCAGCCTGTACTCGACAACAAGCTGTGAACTCAGAAGTGTTATTGTTGGCATCAATAGCAATTGCTGTAATATAAGAACTATCAGCAACAGCAGGTATTGTCGCTTGCCACGTTCCACTACCATTAACCGTGGTAGAAGATAAATAGGTTTCGCCCTCACAATCACAGGAGTTATCAAATAATTGAATTCGATCCCCCGGTAACCCTGTCCCTGTTACGATAGTGGAAGAAGTACGATAAGGATCAACTGTTGGAGCGGGTTTGCCAATGTTTCCAGTACCAGGAGTAGGAGGGGTGCTAGGTCCAGGCCACCACTCATTAGACCAATGATCATACATGTCATTGTTGAAATCTAAATCAATACCCAAACCAAAATTACAAGAAATGGAGTTTTGAGAAACTAAATTTTTAGATCCTGCATTACCACCATCACCATCAATACATACACCACAGCCACTAGCGAAGCGTAAGTTGTTACCAGTTGTATTTGCAATAACGTTTTGCTCATTGACTCCATTCCCGCCAACTTGTATGTGTATAGGATTTGCTGTTATGCCAGAATTTAGATAAATACCTCCACCATCATTACCAATAGGTAATCCCGTTGCACTTTCTCCAATGAGATTATTTTGAACTATTGAATTATTACCTACTTGAACAAAGTGAATTCCAAATTCAGTATTGTTACCAATAATGTTTCTGTCTGCTGGATTAGAAGTTCCCACAGTAAAACCATCACCAAAAATAAAGATGATTCCTGATTGAGAATTACCAAAATCACCTTCTCCATTAATATCAACACCAATTTTATTCCCGTTAATAGCTACATTACTTGAACCATTAACTACTATACCATGACCAAAAGGCAATTCGCCAGGAATGGGTGTTTCAGAAAGTGGAAAAGTAGCATTTGTAGAAGGATGCCACGAGCCATTTGAAGAAACAACATTATCTCTGAAAGTGCCTATTCCAGAGTTTATCATATTTATTCCATTTTCATAATTTCCTAGGGCTGTTAACCCATCAGCCTCCATACCTATAATATTATTTGTTATAGTGTTATCACTCGAGTTTACTGCTAAAATACCACTACCATTTCCTTGACCGTTCATGAAATCAATTCCATTGCCAGATATAACATTGTCCGATATGTTGTTGTTTGTTGTGTTATTTGCTACATAGACTCCATCTCTACTATTCCCTAAATCTCCAATGCCTGCTTGACCATTGATATTAGTACCTATATAATTATTTTGGATTAATAATCCTGTGTTATTGTTATCATAAAAAATTCCATCGCGGCCGTTTCCTGAAATGATATTTCTGTGTGCAATTGTTGGTCCGCCAATTTGATGACTATTGTCACCGTCTCTACCAAAAATACCATCAACATCATTTCCTAAATCATTGAGACCACCAGCGTCTAATCCAATTATATTACCATAAATTTCTAAGTTTTCGGTACCGTTACTTCTAATTCCGCTAGAACCGTTTCCAGAAATAACATTTCTTTCTCCCACAGTTAAACCACCAACTATATTACTATTACCTGCAGCTGTAAAATCAATTCCATCATTTCCATTACCCAAATCAATTGAACCTGTTACATCCGTACCAATATAGTTTCCTCTTATTGTATGCGAACCACTGGTGATAAAAATACCATCAACAGTATTGCCAGATATAATATTTCTTTCATCTGCGGTAGTTCCACCAATAGTCACATTCGTGACGGTTCCAATGATCGAAATGCCATTTCCAGTATTTGGTTCCGCTAATGTCCCTGCTGTATTAGTACCGATGTTGTTTCCAATGAACTGGTGCCCATTTCCTGTTCCTTGCACTAGAATACCTGTATTGTTCGTGTTTCCTGAAATTACATTTCCCTGTCCAAGAGACCTGGAACCACCTATTTGAATATTGTTTGCATCCTGAATAACTAGGGCAGGATTCGCATAACCATGCATATATAGTCCTTGTACGACAGAATTATCTGAACCAGCTAAAAATAATAAACCAAAAAAAGGTTGACCATTTCCATCAATTTCAACTCTTCCACCAGAACTAGTTCCATCAATAGTCACAGGGCTTGTGATATTAATTTGCCCACCAGGCTGAATAACATATGGCGCATCAAATTCAATTATATCAGCCACCAGCGGTGTTGATTCTGCTTGTTGTATAGCCCAACGTAAAGACCCAACCGTTAAATCACCTAAGTTATTAGTTACAGTAAAAGTTGCAGCGACACCCATTAACGGTAGTGCTATGATAGAACAAGTCAATAACCGGAGAATATAGTAATGTATTTTCATAAAATGGAGTTATTCTGGTGTTCAATGCAATTATTAGTTGCTTTTGATGTTATTTCTAATCTATTTATTAGAGTATACACTTTTTATACAATACTCCGATTTTACTCTTTATTCTTGTAAAAGTTGTCTCATGTTAAGCTAAATACACTTATTTTGTGTGCTTAAAAGGAGTTTTTTAAAAAGGTTTGTTCTATTTAAAAAACAATCAAAATCATTTTTTTTTAGTATTTAAATTGATGAATTTAATATTCTATTACACTTAAATACTACTATTTTAAAATGTGATATTATCACTTCAAAATAGATTCCCTTTACTTATAAACTTTAAACAATTCAACAGACTAAAAGCGTGTGTATCTGGTATATTTAATTGGTTTAAGTTCTTTAATAATAAAAATGGTAGCAGCGGACCTTACAACTTAAAATAAAAACCTTCATCAATTAAATCTTTATATACTTTCTCATCAAAGCGATAAAGTTGAGCAGGTTTATGTGATACGTTTACTTGTTTTTTCCCAGTATCAATTAATAGTTTCATTTGAGCTAATTTTGTTCTGAAGTTTCGTTTGTTTAACTCAGTGTTTAAAACAGCTTCATATAGTTGTTGTAGTTCAGTGATTGAAAAAATATCGGGTAATAAGTTAAAGCCAACAGGTTCATGTCTTACTTTTCGTTTTAATATAGACATAGCTGCGTCAACAATTTGTCGATGGTCAAATGCTAATGGAGGTAAATTATGCACATCACACCACTCTAAAAGTTCTGCAGTATGCCCTGGCATGGGTTCATAATTTTCGATATTAATAAGGGCATAATACCCGATTGTAATAACTCGTTCTTCAGGAAATCTATTTGTAGTCCCAAAAGCTTTTATTTGTTCGAGGTATATATCAGTTAAATTAGTAATCCTTTGTAAAGCTCTTGCTGCACTGTCATCAATATCTTCGTCTAATCCAATAAAGTCACCTGGCAATGCCATTATACCTTTCTGAGGTTCATTATTTCTTTTTATCAATAAAACTTTTAATGTAGCATTGTTAAAACCAAAGATGACACAGTCAATGGATGTATTTATCTTATTTGTTGCCATGTTAATAAGTTTTGTAAATATAGTTAGTTTAAAAATCAAACTAACATAATTTTGTCTGCCTAATAGAAGATTATATATTTATAAGTGTCAAAACAAAACTATGAAAAAAATTATCTATACATCAGTTTTCTTACTTCTACTTAGCTGTACTAAAAAGGAAAACAATTATAAAGATGTTTCTTTAAGTACCAATGAACGTGTTGAGATACTTTTAGGTCAGATGACTATAGAAGAAAAAGTGGTTCAACTGCAATGTTTGTGGAATGAAAAAAATAAGCTTTTTGACGAAAAGAATTTCTTCTCAACTGACTCAGCAAAGAAATATGTGCCAGATGGATTAGGTCAAATTGGTCGACCAAGTGAGGATAGATCTCCAGAAGAAAACGCTCAATTAACTAATGCAATTCAAAAGTATTTTATTGAGGAAACACGTTTAGGCATTCCTGTAATTTTTCATGAAGAATGTTTACATGGTCATGCTGCAAATGGTAAAACTAATTTTTCTCAGCCTATTGGTTTAGCATCCACATGGAATCCAGCATTGATAGAACAACTCTATACAATGACAGCTAAAGAAGCACGAGTTGTTGGAACCCATTTAGCCTTAACACCTGTGGTTGATGTGGCCCGAGAACCACGCTGGGGCAGAGTAGAAGAGACGTTTGGAGAAGATCCATACTTAGTTGCTCATATGGGATTGGCTGCTGTTAGAGGTTTTCAAGGAAGAGGTACTTTAGTGCAAGGAAATCACGTAATGGCTACCCTAAAACACTTTGCTGCTCATGGGCAACCAGAGTCAGGAACCAACACAGGACCAGTCCAAGTGAGTGAACGAACATTAAGAGAAACATTTTTATATCCATTTCAAATTAGCGTGCAACAAGGTCATGTAAAAAATATTATGGCTTCATACAATGAGATTGATGGAGTACCTTCACACATTAATGAATGGTTGTTGGATGATGTATTGAGAAAAGAATGGGGTTTTGAAGGAGTGGTGGTTTCTGATTATTATGCGATTGAGGAACTCCATGGAAGACATAAAGTGGCTAGCAATGTGGGTGAAGCGGGTATTTTGTCGTTAAAGAGTGGTGTGGATGTAGAGTTGCCTGAACCTGTTTCGTTTGTGAATTTAGTGGAAGCAGTAAAATCAGACCAATTAAAAGAAAAGTATATTGACAGGGCTGTAAGGCGAGTTTTAAAACAGAAGTTTGAAATGGGACTTTTTGAGCATCCGTATGTGGAGGTAGCTAATGTGGCTCACAATGTAGATACGGAAGAACATCATGATTTAGCACGGCAAGCTGCTGAAGAAACAATGGTCTTACTTAAGAATGATAATAAAGTGCTCCCAATAAAGACTGATGAGCGATTGAAAATTGCCGTGATAGGCCCTAATGCTGATAGAACTTTATTAGGGGGGTATAGTGGTGTGCCGTCATATTATGTGACTGTATTAGAAGGTATAAAAAAGAAGTTTGTTAACAGTGAAGTATTATATGCAGAAGGTGTTCAAATCACAAAAGACTCTGTTTTTAAAGATGATAAATGGGTTAAAACAGGTTGGGACGTTGATCCTGTCGAGTTAAGCGATGTGGCTCTCAATTACGAAAAAATAGTGTTTGCTAAACACATTGCTACGCAAGCTGATTTAGTAATTCTTTGTGTTGGTGGAAACGAACAAACTTCTCGAGAAGCATGGGCAGAAGGACACTTAGGTGATAGAACAAACCTTGACTTAGTTGGCGAACAAAATGAGTTAGTGAACGCAATCGCCTCTACAGGAAAACCAATCATAAGTCTCTTATTTAATGGTAGACCACTAGCAGTCAATAATTTATTAGAAAAGAGTAGCGCTTTAATTGAATGTTGGTATTTAGGTGCTGAAAACGGAAACGCAATTGCCAATGTGCTTTCGGGAGAAGTAAATCCAAGTGGTAAATTGCCAATTAGTTTTCCTCGCTCAGTAGGTCATATACCTTGTTTTTACAACTATAAACCTACTGCAAGAAGAGGTTATGCATTTGATGACGTAACTCCTTTATTTCCATTTGGATTTGGCTTGTCTTATGCAACATTTGAATATGGTCAACCAACACTTTCTTCTATTGAAATTAATAAAGAAGGTGAGACTACAATTTCTGTTTCAGTAAAAAATACAAGTGAGGTAGATGGTAAAGAAGTCGTTCAGTTGTATGTGCGTGACGAGGTAAGTTCAGTCACTCGTCCAGTAAAAGAACTGAAAGCATTTGAAAAAGTGTCTTTAAAAGCAGGAGAAATGAAAACAGTTAAGTTTAAAGTTGGTTTTGACGAGTTGGCTTTCTGGACATTAGATAAAAAGTATGAAGTAGAGGATGGGGAATTCTCTTTAATGGTGGGGTCCTCTTCACGTACGGAAGATTTACAAACTCTAACTTTAAGAGTATTGTAATTTTGTGAATTTATAGATTAACTGTTCACATTTCATAAAGTTGTTCGTCTATATCACTAGTAACAGAATAACCTATGAGCGATATAACTACTTCAAGAACAATTAGTGAAATTTTACTTTTTCCAAAAACACAAAGAGGGGTGTTTTTAATCTTAATTATGTATGTGATAGGTGGTCTGGCAATCTGGCAGATATTGCCTCAGCAGCAGTCTTTTATGCTACAACCTAATGGATCAAATCCTTCGGACATTGCTATGTGTGGTGCTATTGACGCTACACAGGCTACGGTAGAGTCGAAGGCCCATTCAGGAACAGTAAATACACCAGTTGGCACTAACATTAGTGGTTTAAAAAAATGGTCTTCAGGAGCAACTTGGAGTTCAGGAAGTCAACCAGGTACAGGAGATGATGTTTTGATACCAGCAAACTCTGTGGTGATTTTAGACCAAGATATAAACATAAAATCACTGACTGTAGAAGGAATGCTTGTCGTTGATATTACACAAAACATTAATATTTCACTCGAATACATTGTCGTAAATGGGGTCAAAGGATATTTTGAATGGGGAACTCCTAATACTCCTTATACCAAAAGTGGAGTAATAACGCTTAGGGGTAATAATAAATCTACAAATATACCAGGTACAAATATTAATTATAAGGCAATTGTAGTTTCTAATAATGCCAAACTTGAGCTACACGGTAATACAAAAAAATCATGGACCCGTTTGGGAGCAAATGCAGGTGCAAACCAGAATAAAATAACTGTATCGGAAGATGTAAATGGTTGGTCAGTAGGTGATGAGGTTTTAATTGTTTCGTCAAGATTGAACTGGAATGAAGCGGAAAAAAGAACGATAACAGCTGTTAGCGCTGACAAAAAGACTTTTACATTAAATACAAACTTAAGCTATCCTCACATTGGAGTTAAAAAATCTTATACAAGGGATAAGGATGGTAAAACATGGGATGCTGAAATTCGTGCAGAAGTGGGCTTATTGTCTAAGAGTATTAAGATTCAAGGTGATGCCAATTCGGCAAATAATGAGTTTGGTGGTCATATAATGATTCACAAAGACGGTATTGCACATGTGGAAAGTGTAGAGCTGTATAATATGGGTCAAAAAACCATTTTAGGTAGATACCCCTTTCATTGGCATTTGTTAGAAGATAAAGGACAAGGTCAATACTTAAAAAATAGTAGTATTCACCAATCTTATAATCGAGCAATTACCATTCATGGTACAGAATCTACATTAGTCGAGGGTAACTTTTGTTATGACCATATTGGTCATGGAGTGTTTTTAGAAAATGGTAGCGAACGATTTAATGTGATAAAAAATAATGTGGTTACCTTAAGTAAACGACCGAAAGCAGGAGATGAGTTAACTCCTTCTGATAATGAGATGAATGAAGTTCAAAATAGGACTCCTTCTCAATTTTGGATTACAAACCCTAATAATACTTTTATAGGAAATGTTGCAGCAGGTACCGAAGGAACTGGTTTTTGGTTTGCTTTACCACGACAACCCCTTAACGAATCTAAAGACATCCCACGCTTCAGTAATATCCAACCATTCAAAGAAAAATTAGGGGTGTTTAGTGGAAATGTTTCCCATAGTTGTAAAAGTGGTTTTGACATTTTTGACCAGTTAACTGCTGGCCATAGTATCATTAGAAATGCAGGTTGGGAACGCACAGACAAAAGGTATATCGACAAACATATCTTCTATGCAAATGATTTAGCAAACTACGGTGGAATTGGTGGTGGAAGAAATTATACTGAAAGTGTCGTTTTTAGAGAAGGTGTTTATTCTGATAATGTTACTTCATTAATGCATGCAAATTATTCTACCATAGAAAATTCAGTGTTTATAGCCAACTCAGGAGAAAATGTATTTAATGGAGAAAGAAAGTTAAATAGAGGCTATGATGGATCTTGTACGTTGACTAATTGCCACATGGTAGGCTGGGATGCGTCTAATGCCAACTATGTACAAAATACTGGGGGAGCTCAAAAGCATGTGAACTACAGAATATCAGGAATGACTTTGAGTCCAGATAAGTCAGCGAGAATGAGTTTTCCAGATTACTCTAAGATACCAAAAGGTGGGGTAGGAGCTAATTCAGCAGAACACCCACGATTCTGGAGTTATATACATTGGGATAAAGATGGGTCGCTATCAGGGAAAGCAAACACATCAATTATTACAAATCATCCGTTATGTCGTGACGGTTCAGAAGTGCGTTATGCAAATTGGAATAATTTGTTCAGAACGGATAGGCGATTCGCTTACCTACTAGCTATTGTCCCTGGAAACTCTAAAATGACCTTAACACGAACTAAAACAGGAACACCCAAAGCAGGTCAATATTATGTGAATGACGATGCTCCAGGTGGTTTTTATGGCACATTTATTCATTTCCCTGTCATAGTTAATGACGGCTTTTTGTATACCATGCAGTTCGAATCTTTGGGCACTGGAAAAAGAGCGACTATTCACATGAAAGATGCTTATACTAATGGGGATGAAGTGCTTTATCAAATAAAAGATTTTGGACGATTAGCGGGCTTGAATATTTCAAATGCTTCCAGTAAAAATTCTTTAAATGAGGTAAAAGCTTCAGCTACATCAGCATGGGCTAAAGTTGGTAATGATATTTACTTGAAAATGAAAGTAGGAAATAACCCTGATATTTCTTGTACCATAACTTGGTCAACAAACATCAACTTGCCAAAGTTAGATACCGATGGAGATGGCATATCTGACTATGATGAATCAAAAGCAGGTACTGACCCAATTCCAAATGATATGATACCTGCCGCAAAGATAATTGAATGGAAACCTACTGTCATTACAAACAGTAAACCTGAAGCTTCTTTTGCCCAGCCGACTGTGACAACTTTAGAAGAAGGCTATGAAGAGTTATATTTTTTAGTAGAAGCTTCAGATCCAGATGGTGATAATATTTCACTGATGCTCAGTATTGATGGTGTTGAGATTAGGTCGGAGAATGGTGCGCCATATGAATGGGGGCAAGAATCCAATGATCCTAACACTAGAGTTGAAACTTTAGGGCTAAAAGCTGGTAATCATGAATTCAGAGTAGTTGTAACTGATAGTCGTGGTGCAACAACTACAATCACAAAAATGGTTTCAATTATTAAAAAAGAAGTAAAAGTAGGGCCTCCAGGTTTTACCTATGTGGTTGATGAAAATGGGACTGTTTCAATTCAAGGCAAGTTTGATATTGCCTATGGTACTAATAACACATTTAACTATTTAATTGACCAAACAAGTAATATAACATG
This sequence comes from uncultured Cytophagales bacterium, assembly GCA_963815495.1. Classification (GTDB taxonomy): domain Bacteria; phylum Bacteroidota; class Bacteroidia; order Cytophagales; family JAAEPT01; genus CAWFGW01. The sequence goes on along the minus strand of CAWFGW010000007.1, from coordinate 43,500 downwards.
TACCAATAGTAGCTTTGGTTCAGATCCAGTTCCAGGAGTTAAAAAATATTGTTTTATCCGAGAGTCAAAAGACCCATTCTCAGGTGAACCAATAAATATACCTGGAACAATTCAAACCGAAAATTATGATAAAGGTGGTCAAAATATCAGCTACAATGATTTAGACACAACAAATAACGGAGGGAAATATCGAATAGACGCTGTTGATATTGGAGAAGGCAATGGAAACTATGTGATAGGTTGGACTGGAGCTGGAGAATGGTTAGAATATACCGTACAAATCAATAAGTCTGCTTATTATGATTTTAAGTTTTATGTGTCGTCACCAAATGGCGGAGGTCAGTTATCATTAGATAGCGATGGTGAAAAGGTTTTAACGACAATTGATGTGCCTCAAACATCAAGTTGGGATGTTTATACTGACTTTATTGAAAAAGTTTATCTTGAATCCGGCAGAAGTGTCTTTCGCTTAAACATTGAGAAGAACGGTTTCAACATAGATAAAATAGAAATAGTAGAAAGTCCAGTAACTGGTACAATAAGTACTTTAGATCATGATTTAATATCAGTGTATCCCAATCCAAGTGTGTCTGGTCAGTTTTTAATTAATAGAGAAATTAAGTGGGAGGTACGTTCATTAATTGGTATTCTTATCAAAAACGGATTCAGTGACAGTATTGATTTATCAGATCAGGTAAAAGGGATTTATTTACTAAAAACTAGAACCTCAACTACTAAACTGATTATTGATTAAGATTTTTCAACCAGACTTAAGCCATTCTTACGAAAGTAAGAGTGGTTTTTGTTTCTTATAGTTATTTCCAGTTATTAATTAAAGTAAATGGCATTTCAAAAGTTGATGATTTTAAGTTGCTGAAGATGCAGCTAACTAAGGAAAGGAAAGCGTGCAAAAGTAATGTCTTAGAATTTCAATGTTGACCATATTATCCCAATTAATTTTTTACTTAATCGGTTTTATTAAACCCAATACCGGTACACTGATGATGATAGTATTAAAGAATTGAAATTGGTTATATCAGGAACTTGCTTTTATGACAAACAATGAGGAGAGTGATAGTTGTTGTCTTGTTAAATATTTGTAATTCGTGTTTTTTAAAAGTAAATATGTTTTGTTGATTTTTATGTCGTTATTTACTCTTTTATAATGTGATTTTATACTATAAATTGATTTTTTAATCATTTTTCAATCAATGATTTTTTCTGTTCATAAAAATTTTACAATGTCTTTTAAATGTTTTTTTCAATTTATTCATTGTTTTTTAAACGTTGCTAATGACCCTTAAATACATTCTTGTTTATCTTAAAAAAATGCGTTAACGCTGCAAAACTTACTTAAGATGTATTCTCCCTCGTATCTTACATGAGTTAATATCAATAAAGTTATGAGAAAGCTTACTTTACTTATTATAGTTACTTTATTAAGTGTTTGCCACTTGTATGCCACTACTTTTCAAGTCACGACTATCAATTCTTCTGGAGTTGGGTCATTATTTGCAGCAATTCAAAATGCAAACGGTGATGCTTCCGCATCAATAACCAATCCACACATTATCAGTTTTAGTGCATTGACTGTCACTGATAGTGTAATTGTTGCAACTGCTGCCAATCAGCTTCAAATTAGAAGAGCAATGGTTATTGATGGCGCTACTCATCCAAATGGTCGGGTTACAATTACAGCTGCTGGTGCGAATGTTATTCTGTTTAATTTTTTTGATGTAGGAGGTTTGTCACCTACAGGTTCACGTATGAGAAATTTGAATATTATTAACTCTGGACAAAATGGTGTTAATATGGATGGGGTAACCAATATAACGATTGAAAATTGTAACATTGGTGTTCGGTCTAATGGAAATGTAGCCTCGCCTTTGAATAATGGAATATTGTTGTTTGGTGGTTCTAACAATATACAAATCACCAACTGTCTAATTTCAGGAAATAGAAGCAATGGTATTGTAATCACTGATGCCACCTCAAAAAATAATACTATTTCTGGTTGTAAAATTGGTGTGAGAGCTAACGGACTCACTACTTTAGGTAATGGAGCCAACGGTATTGAGTTGGCTAATGGTACCACACTAAACGCTATTACAGATAATATAATTTCTTCCAATAACTCTAATGGTATTAACTTTTCAAATTCTTCATCGAATACAATTACTGGAAATAATATAGGTGTTGGTCAGAATGGAACAACCAATCTCGGAAATGGCGCTAATGGTATCGCATTATCATCTGGATCTTCGTTAAACACATTTACGAACAATGTGATTTCTTTTAATAAATCTAACGGGGTTAGTATTATTCAATCCACTAATAATACCTTTACAAGCAATAAAATTGGAGTAACTTTCACAGGTTTAACAGCAGCTGGTAATAATAGTAATGGCGTTGAATTATTAAATGCTTCCAATGATAATAAGTTTTTTAGCAACGTAATTTCTTCGAATGGAATTATTGGGTTACGGGTGGCAGCATCAATTAGAACAGAAATTGAGGGTAACTTTATTGGCGTTAGTATCACAGGAACTACTGCACTTGGTAATAAATCCCATGGGGTTCAATTATTTGATGGTGCAAATACATCAATTGTTAAAGACAATGTTTTATCAGCAAACATGCTACAAGGTCTTTCAATTGAAAATTCTTTAAGTAATTCTATTTTAGGAAATAAAATAGGAGTGGATATTAATGAAACTATTCCTTTGGGTAACATGCAAAACGGGATTGAGTTAAAAGGTGCATCCCAAAATCAAATTGCTGGTAATAGAATAAGTGCTAATGCTTTTAATGGCTTAAACATTACAATTAATTCAAATAATAATACAATTGAAAGTAATATTGTCGGAGCTACAACATTAGCTGATACCCTTCTAAGAAATACTTTTAACGGAATTTTTAACTCATTTTCCAATTCTAATAATTATATAAAGAACATCATATCAGCGAATGGTTCAAATGGAATTTACATCGGGAATTCAAATTTAAATTTGGTAGCGGGTAATCAAATTGGAGTAGGTATAAATGGCATTACTGCCTTAGGCAATGGCGATAATGGTGTACATATAGACGTTTCTACAAATACCATTGTAGGGGGGAATGCGGCAGACACAAGGAATATTATCTCATCTAACGGATTAGATGGTATTACAGTTAGTTCAAGCTCAGACAATAAGATTCTTGGGAATTTTATTGGGCTTGATGCTACAGGCAGTCAAGTTAGAACTAATGGATTGAATGGAATCAATGTATATGGTGTTGCCTCATTTAATAATTTAATTGGAGATACTACTTACAGAGGTAGAAATGTAATTTCTAGTAACTCACTTCATGGAATTATTTTCGCAGTAAATGCTCATAATAATGAAGTGTTTGGTAATTATATTGGCACAGATTCTACAGGGCTAATCGCTAGAGGTAATGGCCGAAACGGTATTTCAGGTAAGTCTGCTCATGATAATTTTATTGGAGGTGCTTCAACCATTCGAAGAAATGTAATAGCTGGAAATGGGTTTAATGAATATAGAACAGATGAAGGGCCGTATTTTAGTGGTATCAGTCATGAAAACTCTTCGGGTTTAACAGTAAAAGGAAATTACATCGGGTTAGGTTCTGATGGGGAAACAATGATTCCCAATGCTAACTACGGAATTTGGTACAATATAAGTACCGATTTAACAGTAGGTGGTCTCACAGCAGGTGAAAGAAATGTGATATCCGGAAACGGAAGCGTTGCACTAAATCCTCAGACAAATCAAATAATTGACCCTAGTGGTCAATCTTCAAGAGGTATTTATACATTTAATGCTGATACGGTAATTATTTATGGCAATTATATTGGAACAAATTATACAGGAATACAAGCAAAACCCAATCTAGCAGATGGTATCGCGATAATTCAAAGCAATAATATTAAAATTGGAGGCAGTACGTCAGGACAAGGCAATTTAGTTTCTGGAAATTTACTAAGTGGTATATATTTATATAGAAACACAACTATTCAAGTTATTGGAAACACGCTTGGTTTGAATGCAACGGGTACTGTACTGCTCTAGCCAATGGATATGACGGCTTATATTTGAATGCTCAAAACAATGCTATAATTAATGCAAACAACATTTCAGGAAATAACCATACAGGAATTCATTTGTATGAAAGTAATAGCAAATTCTATCCAATCTAACAGGATTGGTTTAGCCCAATCAGGAAATACAAAAATAGGAAACGTTGATGGTGGAATTCGCATAATTGGTGTTGCAAACGGGACTCAGAACAAAATAAAATTTAATACCATAACTGGTGCAACAGGTGTTAACACATCTTCAACTATTGGGAATGGTTATGGTGTTTTTATTGGCGGTACATCAGCAACTGGTAATTTGATATCTGAAAATAGTATTTCTTGTAATGTTGGTTTAGAAATTAATTTGCGTTTGATAAATCCAAATTTTGGCGCTAATGCACCTGGTAACTCGGGTAAATCAACTCCCGTCATTAACCCAATTACTACTACAAGTACATATACAGCTGGAGCTGGAACGGCAGGAGATACCATTGAGGTCTATGCAAATCCTTCTAATTGCGGGTGTGGTGGTGAAATATTCATGGGTAAAACAAAAGTAGCTGCTGATGGTACTTGGTCTTTAACACACCCTGTAATAGACTCAGTAAATGTGGCAGCATTGGCGATTGCAGCAAATGGAAATACCTCAGAGTTTTCCTGTAAAAAAGCAGTTAAAGGGACTATTGCTGTAGTACCCACAACTTGTTTGGGAGATACGACTACCTTAACAGCTTCAGACTATAAGGCTTCGCAGTTGAAATGGGAGATTGCAACAGATGTTAGCTTTGGAAATATAATTTATACAGCATTTGATGATCCGACTATTTCGCCCTCAACCATTAATTTTAAAGCTTCGACAAGTGGGGCTTATCAGGCACGTTTAATTTCTATTGTTTCATCTAATGAAACCGATACAAGTTTAACGCGTTCATTCGTGGTTACTGCACCTACTCCATTAGGCATTATCACAGGATCATCATCAATATGTGCTGGAACATCAACTACTTTATCAATACCAGCAACAGGTAGTTTTATCTGGTATGATTCTATTCCTGGTGAAACATGGACTGTGATTTCTGGAGCAACAACCGCTACTATAACTAGAAGTCCAGCACAAACTACTTACTATTTTGCAGAAGTAGCTACCAATTCTTGTGTGTCTCCAACACCTGTTAAGTCTGTTACAGTAACCCCAACAACGCCAATTTCAGTTGCATTAAATGTAGATCAAAATGATGTATGTGAAGGAACAAGTCAAACATTTACCGCTTCAGTTGCCAATGCGGGGAGTGGAGCAGCGTATCAATGGAAAGTTGATGGTTTAAATGCGGGTACTAACAGTCACATGTTTACATCAAGTTCATTAGTTAATAATCAATTAGTGAGTGTTGTTGTGACACCAGATACAGCTTGTCCTTCAGCAATAACTTATACACCTCAATCAATCAAAACAGTCATTACGTCTATTATTAAATTGTCTATAAGTCAATCATCTGCTACTATTTGTGATGGAGACTCTTCACTCCTAACGGTTATACCGAATAATGCCTCTACTTATAAATGGTCTCGATTATTGACTTCAGGTTCTTATGAAGAAATCTCGGATGAAACTGCAGCAACCATTTATGTAAAACCTGTAACCCAGACTTTTTATAAAGTCGAAGCGATAGGCGGAAAATGTCTAATAGCATCTGACTCTGTATCTGTTGATGTTTCAAGCAGTGTAGTAGGAAGTGTAAGTGTTAACCAACCTGCAGCAGTTTGTGGTACTGGTTCAATAACTTTTACTGCTAATGCTAATAATGTAGGGATGACTATTTATAGCTGGTTTGTGAAAAAAGTTGATGATGACTCATTTACTTTAAATTCACAGACTACATCTAATAACATCTCACTAAGTTTAGAAGATGGAGATTCACTTTATGTAGAGGTAGTTGCTTCTTCTCCTTGTGCTTCAGCGCCATCTTACAAATCCAATCGAGTGGGTATTGATCGAAATTCTTTAGTTATTCCTACCATATCATTGTTTACGGATGAAATCTTATGTGAACAATCGGATATCACAATTCAATCTTCAATTACAAATGGCGGAACTTCTCCAATTTACAAATGGTATGTAAATGATGAACTAGTTCTCAACTCAACTGATAGTCTTGTGATTTCTAATGCTACTGACGGTGATCAAGTAGTATTGTTTATTAAATCTTCCGCTGAATGTACACCAGATAGCGTAAAATCAGAAACTTTTATAATCAGTGTTATTTCTGAAACGGTTTTTAGTATCTCCATCAATGACTATCAAAAGTGTTTGGAAGCTAATGGATTGATGAGTTTAACAGCTACTACTTCTATTTCAGCAGCAGAAGTTGAGCAGTATGAATGGTATGTTAATGGAATAGCACAATATACTGATACCTCATTCTTTGAATTTGTGCCAACGATTGGCGACAGAGTAGTTGTAGGAGCTAGTTCTAGCCGCGACTGCTTAGATGAAGATACAACTACAAGCAATCAACTCATGGTTCAATTTAGCACCCCGGTAGTCGCTAATGGTGGCGAGGATAAGCTAGTGGAAACACTTGATCAAATAGAGCTTTCTGGAATATTAAGTGAAAATGCTACTGACTATAGATGGTATCAGTACCTGTCAAATGACACTTTGTTCTTAGATGATTCCATTATAGTCAATGTAGTTCCTTTACCGAGTACATCAGTTTATGAACTCACCGCATCGAATAAATTTTGTTCGGATACCGATCGAGTAATTATATCTTTTATTCCTCAGCAAATAGAAATTCCCAATGTGTTTTCTCCAAACCAAGATGACTTGCATGATAGATGGGTGATAAACAACAGTGAGTTGTTTTCTAATATTTCTATTCAGGTATTCAACCGTTGGGGAACCTTAGTGTTTGAATCAATAAGTGGTGATTACACCAATGCAAATGCCTGGGATGGAACTTATAATGATAAACCATTACCTGTTGCAACTTACTATTACATAATAAGACTCAATGATGGTTCTGAACCATTCAAAGGTCCTGTAACTATTCTGAGATAATCAGTTATAAAATAAACACGTCATGAAAACTACGAAACGTTACGCGATTCACAACTGCCTTACAATTTTATTTTTGTTTATAATAATGGTTGGTATGTCACAGCAACAATGGCAATATAGTCAATACATGAATAATAACTTCTTGTTGAACCCAGCAGAGGGTGGGACTGATGATTTTACTGATATTAAACTAGGGCTAAGAACACAATGGCAAGGTTTAGAGGGAGCACCGAAGTCTGGGTTTATAAGTGCTCACCATCCTGTAAATAAAAATTCAGATCAGTTTGATGATGTCATGCCGATGGCTCATCATGGAGTTGGAGGTTATATCAGTAGAGACCAGACAGGCCCCATAACTCAATCGGCTATATATGGTTCTTACTCTTATCATATTCCTTTAACCAGAACGATAACTGTTTCTTTTGGAGCATTTCTAGGGGTGAAACAATACCAACTTGACAAAGGGCAGCTGAAATTTGAAGGAAATGAGTCTGATATTGTCACAAACGGTTATGGTACAGACTATTTACCCGATGCAACTTTGGGGTTTTGGCTATATAGTGAAAAATATTACATCGGAGGGTCTACCTTTCAACTCTTTGGTAATAAGTTAAATGTACCTGACTATTCGAACGGTTCTGATCAAATCGTATTATCGAGACATTACTTTTTAACAGCTGGCTATAAAATCCCATTAAATGAGAACTTCTTTTTGGTTCCCTCATTTGTCGTGAAATACTCAGCTCCAGCACCACCACAGTTTGACATAAATGCTAAAGTGAGATACCAAGATTTAGTTTGGTTTGGAACTTCTTACCGTAACAAAGATGCCGTTATTCTATTGGCTGGAGTTACAATAGATAAAAAGTGGGATGTTGGCTATTCTTATGATATCAATACTTCAGCCTTAAAGGCTTTTAATTCAGGTAGTCATGAGGTATTATTAGGTTACAGAATAAGTAAAGAACATGAAGTGCCACCAGCTCAATTTTGGTAAATAATTAAGACTGACTCTTAGGTGATGATAAGAATTCACAGGAACATCTAGTTTTCATGGTTAAATTTCTAGATTTATTTTATCACTAATGGAGTCAGTCTTTTTAATTAGTTATTGTGACCAAGACGTTGGTTTTCTATCCCAACTATGTGCTCTAAGTCGATGAAAAAGTTCACTTGTTAATCCGTAACCATCACAGGTGTTCGTGTTTGCGATAACATTTTTTTCTTTCCTCATTCCCGGAATGGTGGTACACACATCTTTATTCATAAGGATAAACCGAAGGGCCATTTCAGCCATTGTCATACCAGGTGGAACAAGAGGTCTCAAGAGGTCAGCTTTTTCTGCACTTGCCTTTAAATTTTCTGGAACAAAGTAAGTTCCTCTCCAATCTCCATCTGGAAAAGTAGTGTCTTTGGTGATGTTCCCTGTTAAAGTCCCTTCATCAAAAGGAACTCTAGCAATAACAGCAATATCCATTTTTCTGCAGAGAGGAAACAATTTGTCTTCAGGTGCTTGATCAAATATATTATAAATGACCTGAACTGAATCAATTAAGTTTGTTTTAATCGCTTCAATTACATTTTCAGGTTCCCATCGGTTTACACTGATTCCTATCGCATCAATTTTCCCTGCTTTTTTTAAATCTTCTACAGCTTTTTGCCACTCTTCAGACTTTGTCCAACTATCATCCCAGGTATGAAATTGCATTAAATCAATTTGTTCCAAGCCTAGATTATATAAAGTTTTATCAGTGTATTCAAGAATATGTGAGTAGGGGTATGACTCTTTCAGTGAGTATTCTGGTTTTGCAGGCCACGAAAAATTCTTGGGAGGAATTTTACTTGCTGTATAAATTTTTTCTTGAGGGTGACGCTTGACTAATTGTCCCAGAAGTTTTTCTGAATGACCTTCGCCATAACCCCAAGCAGTATCAAAAAAGTTTACTCCTCTTTCTACGGCTAAATCTAAAGATTTTGCAGATTGTAAGTCGTCTGATTCAGTCCAGCCAGCCATGCCCCACATACCATAACCGATTTCACTAACTTGCCATTTTGTTCTACCAAATTTTCTGTACTTCATATATTAAAAATTAAAGTTGATGTCTGTTTCTATAATTTAGTGAAAAATAGTCTTTTTTTTAAATCTGTTTTTAAAAAAAAAGCTACTATTATGATAGTAGCTTAATGTTTATAGTTGGTGTTTCTTTGTAGGTTAAATAGAAAAACTTTCTCCACAACCACAGGTTCTAGAGGCATTAGGGTTCACAAATTGAAAGCCTTTACCATTTAGTCCATCAGAAAAATCAAGTATTGTGCCTGCTAAATAAAGAATACTTTTTTTATCCACCAATATTTTAAAACCAGCATCTTCAAATACTTGGTCTGAGTCTTTTATGGTTTCATCAAAGGTTAGGTCATACATCAAACCTGAGCAACCACCTCCTTTTACAGATACACGAACGTGTGCATTTTCATTGTGACCTTCGCTAGTTCTATAGGTAGCGAGTTGAGATTTTGCTTTGTCTGAAATAGTAATCATGTAACGTTAACAATAACTGTGTTTTGAAAGTTTCATGCAAAATTAATAAATAAAGCTAAATCATAACAAAAAAGTTAACTACATCATCATCCCTCTTTTTCTTAGTGCTTGAACATTTTTTCTATCTTGCTTACACCTTTTAGAAACCTTTGGTCCACAAGAAGATAATATCAAAGTTGTTGCTAGAAAAAAAGATAGTAGAATGATTTTTGACATTTGCCTGATAGTAGGTACGATTTGACTTACGTTTATTCTCAACTAAAGTTTCTAAATCAAAATACTATCTTTGAAATAAAAATGAATATGTCAGAAAATAGAACTGAATTAAGTACTTTAGGTGAATTTGGAATGATAAACCGAATTCATTCTAACAATACCATAAGGAATAAATCTACTGTAAAAGCCATTGGAGATGATGCTGCTGTAATTGACTGTGGTGATTATTTTCAACTGATATCTACCGATTTTTTAGTAGAAGGCATTCACTTTGATTTGTCGTATGTTCCGTTAGCTCATTTAGGATATAAATCTGTTGCTGTGAATGTTTCGGATATTGTCGCAATGAATGGAATTGCAGAACAAATTACGGTTTCGATAGCAGTCAGTAATCGGTTTTCAGTGGAAGCTTTAGACGAGCTTTATGTAGGTATTCAAGCGGCATGTGAAAACTATAAAGTTGATTTAGTAGGGGGGGACACCACTTCTTCTACCAGTGGTTTAATTATTAGTGTTACTGCTATTGGTAAGGTTGATAAAGATAAAGTCGTGTATCGAAACGGAGCGAAACCTGAAGAAGTAATTTGTCTATCAGGTGACTTAGGTGGTGCTTACATCGGTCTACAAATACTTGAACGTGAGAAACAGGTTTTTATGGCTGACCCAAATATGAAACCCGATTTGACATTTCATGAATATGTAGTAGAAAGACAGTTGAAACCGGAAGCCCGAGCAGATTTTATTTTTGATTTATTGGAGAAAGGTGTTGTTCCAACTTCCATGATTGATGTCTCTGATGGTCTTGCTTCTGAACTGTTGCATATTTGCACACAATCAAAAGTTGGTGCAAAAATATTTGATGAGCAATTACCTATTGATGAAGCTACTAAATCTGCTGCAATGGAGATTAACTTAGATGCTTCAACTGCGGCACTCAATGGCGGAGAAGATTATGAATTGTTATTTACTGTTTCACAGGATGATTATGAGAAAATAAGACTATTACCTGAGGTATTTGCTATTGGAATTACGACTAAAGAACAAGATGGAATTCATATTGTAACTCCATCAGGGAAAGCACATGAGGTTAAAGCCCAAGGTTGGGTTCATTTTTAATAATTTGTTTTGTAAATAGAGCGATAGTTTGTTATAAAGTATTGCTCTATTTTTTTTAACAACTTACAGAGGTCAAGGTTGGTTTTTACTTTTACCTCGAGTTATAATGTATTAGACAGGGTAACAACTGATTAGATAGTTACTATTCTGATGCTTTGATGATAAAAAATCACATAAACTGGAAGATTATCTCTACTTAAACACCCAGTGTTTGTGTAAGAAAAAGTTGTAAGGAATACCGATGCAAGTGGCTACTAATACTTTTGACCACATTTCATGATAGCCAATAATGTCAAATAGCAAGTAGATACCAAGGCTATTTAAGCCGGCACTTCCAAGACTCACAATACCATATTTTACCATTTGATCTGTATGTTTGGTGGCCGTTGCTTTGAATGCCCAGTACCGTCCCAAAGAATACGAAATAGTGGCACCAATGAGGGAACTAAAAATAGTTGCTATGTGTGGTGGGGTTTCGAAATAATCATATAAAATACGATAAATACCAAAATCTGCAGCTGTAGCTAAAACTGCAGCAATTTGGTGACGAAAAAAAGCCACCCATCCAGAGGGCTTTTTTATGATTTCTTGTTGATTATTTTTAGTCAAAGTATTATTCCACAGAGCCAAATACATGATCCCAAAAAGTAGTGGTAATACCAATATTTTTATCGTCTTTAGCGTGATGTACGTAATGGTGACGCTTTAATTTTTTGAATAATGCGTTGTTAAAATTCCAGTGATGAATAGCATGATGTACGATGCAATAGCCAATATACCCCAACCATACAAATGCCATTATTACTCCTAAGTAGGCTGGGTTAAAAATAGTGGACAGACCATAATAGGTCAACACAATTACTATTGCCGTTAAGTACCAGGGTACTCCCATTAACTCATAGGGTTCTTCATGGTGTAGTCCATGTCCTTTTTCGAACGGTGATTCCCAAACGTGGTAAGCGTACTTATGTAAAAAATACTCTAAGAAAGTCCATGCAAAAAGTCCTAAAGCAGGAATGTAAATCCATTCATACCAAGTTAATAGTGACTGACCATTTTGAAATCCTTGTATTGTAAGCCATGCTACAAGTGTTAAATTGGAAACATAACCAAACCAATAGTTGAAATGAGAAGAACTCATTTTTTTTATAAATGCAGTAATTGCAGACGGTTCTTTTGGTGCGTGAGTGTGTGCCATTTATTTGAATTTATTGACAAATATAAAAAGCTTTATTAAAAACCCCTTATTTTAAATCTTGAAGTGTCTTTTTTGTAATAAAAGCTATGTGAGCACACACTTCTTTGATATTATTAATAGGAACACCAAATTCAATTTTTTTTTCAAGTTGTAAAAGTTGGTCGGCTACATCCTTACGTCCTAAATAATTAAATGACGGTCTTATTTTATGTATGAAATTTTTGATCAACTGAATATCATCATAAAATGTTGGATCTTTCATTTCATTAAGATTTTTAATTAGTTCCTGCTTTATAGTTACTATTACTGAGTCTATTAATACTTGTTCATTGTTATACAACTCTTTTATCATTGATAAGTCAATAGAATTGTACGAGTCAATTGCGATATCAAACTCAGTAGAACAAAAATGGTTTAGTGTTGAATATAACTGAATAGGGGTGAATGGTTTTATTAATATTTTGTCAAAACCTTTTTTTAGTGCTTTTTTCTTTTCTAGTTCAGATGCCGTACCTGAAACTAAGATTACTGGTATATTAATATTAAGTGATGATTTTTTTTTAATTTCATCAAGTACTTCATAACCAGAGAAATAAGGCATATGTAAATCAAGAAAAATAATATCAAATTTGTTAGTTGCTAGAAAATCAAGAGCTTGTTTTCCATTATCTGCAATTAGTAAGGTGCACCCTATATTGTCAGCTAGTTTTTTAAATACTAACTGACTTATCCCTTCATCTTCTGCTAGCAATACAGTTAATTGAAGTGACTTAAGCTTATTTATGAGCTGGTTGAGCTTGTTCACTATGAAATTTACTAGAATCTTTGATGATATAAAATCTATTATTGGAGAAAAAAACAAAAATAAAAGCCATATCGAATAATAGATATGGCTTTTAGGTAAAAATTAATTTAGAACTTATAAAGAAGACCAACATTCAATACATCCTTATATTGAACTTCTCCATCTATATCATCATCATAAATAAGCATTGTAGTAAACGTGGTGCTTAAGTAATCATTTACTTTGAAGATGATGACATTTTCCCAGTTAACATCTATATGTCCAAATGTTTCATAAGCCGAAAAGAGGTTAAGATTGGTACTATATTCTACATTTTCCATTAATTCAATTTTGTAACCGACTTTTAGTAAGGCTCCTAACTCAAATCGGTAATTACTGCCTGGCTCCACACCATAATCATCAGCAAAGTCTTCGTCTATAACAAAGGTTGATTTTCCTGTTAAGGGTGAAATTAAAGCAAAGAAGTTGTTTTTTTTGTATTCAAAACCGATAGAGGTTAATAAATACGCTGGAGCCATAAACCCTGATATTTGGGTTTCAACTTCTGTTCCTGGGTTTTCAGGATCAACAGTGTAAGTATATCCAGCCGCAAATTGAGTTCTAAAATCAACTAAAGCTGTGAAATTCCAATTTTTTTCGAAGTTATAACTGTATTTTGAAAGGAATAGGATTTGATCATCACTTTTTCTAAAGCCACTTTCACCTATTTTAGCTAATCCGTACGCTAGGTCTAGTGAGTTACTCCATGAAACTTTGTCTTTTTCTTTATTAGCAAATAATTTAAGCATTGAGGATAAAGAAATTGCGTCTTGCCCCCCAGCAGCCCAATTATCACTAATTGTTGATCGATTAAAGTTGACATTAACAGATCCACCTTTTTGCCAGTAAGATGTATCGTTTGGTAAGGTTTGAGCATATGTAACCATACTAATGGCACTTAATAAAATTATTAGACATCGTTTCATTGTATATTAATTAGATTATTTTTAGTAAATTGTTATCTGAAATTTCTTGTTTTCAACCGCGAAGTTTCATTTTTATATTTTAAAATGAAAGTTTTTCTTTCAGTAGGTTATGTTTTTATGAGCGAATTAAAGTGTATTATTGTTGATGATGACTTAGTGTCACAAAAAATTATTGAAGGGTTAATTGCTAGAACTGAATTTATTTCTCTAGTTAAATCATTCACAAACCCCATAGAAGCTTCTGTTTTTTTACAAAAAAATGAGGTGGATATTATCTTTTTAGATGTGGAAATGCCTGGATTATCAGGTTTTGAACTTTTAAGTACTTTAAAATTTAGACCTGAGATTATCTTGATCAGTGCAAAAAAAGATTATGCACTAGAAGCATTTGAGCATAGTGTAGTAGATTTTTTAGTAAAACCAATTGATGATTATTCCAGATTTTTGAAATCAGTATTGAAAGCTCAAGAGAATCATGATAGAGAACTAGAACATCGTGAAGATGTGAAGAAAGGTATTTTTATTAAAATTGATTCACTGTTGGTACATTTTAAAATGGAAGATATTATCTATGTAGAAGCTTTTGGTGACTATGTAAAAATACATACCCCAGATAAGGTTTATACGGCATATGCCACAATGAAAAATGTGGAAAAGAAACTTCCTGAATCTGAATTTATGCGAATTCATCGATCATTTATTGTACGACTGGATAAAATTCAAAATATTGATAATTCTACTTTACAAATCATGAGTCACATACTGCCCATCAGCAGTACCTATAGAAATGATTTGTTGCAAAAAATTAATACGCTGTAAATAGAAATATTTCCTTTTATTTTTTAATTCTACTCACTTAGTTGTTAATTCAACTGTGAAATTATTTGTAACAGCCATAGGGACTGATAGTGGTAAAACATTAGTCAGTTCAATTTTATGCAAAGCTTTAAAAGCTGATTATTGGAAACCCATCCAGTCTGGTATTTCTATTAAAGACAGTGATACCATTAAAAAACTGGTGCCTTCCTCTATAATTCATGAAGAAATTTACCTGTTAAACGAACCGACTTCACCTCATAAAGCAGCAGAATTAGACGGGGTAATCATTGATTTATCGCGAATAAAATTTCCAAAAACAGAAAATAATTTAATTGTCGAGGGGGCAGGAGGAGTGATGGTACCTTTAAACGACCATGATTTGGTGTTAGACTTAATTAAACATCTTAATATTGAAGTTGTTTTGGTTATAAATCTGTACCTAGGTGCAATTAATCATGCTTTATTGACCATTGATAAACTCCGAAGTAGTGGGGTAGTCATAAAAGGTTTGGTTTTTAATGGTGGTGATTATCAGGAAGGAAAAACCTTTATCACTCACTACGCAAAACTCCCAATCTTATTGGAGTTAGATACACTTCCTTTAGTAAATGAAAACGCAGTTGATGCACTAGCTGCACAAGTAAATTTAAGTTAATATACGATTTGAATAAAGAATATCCTATCTGGCACCCTTTTGCTCCATTAAAAGGGGCCTGGCCTATTGAAGAACTGGACTCTGCAAAAGGAGTAGAACTAAAATTAACCAATGGTAAAATACTTATCGATGCAATATCATCTTGGTGGGTTAATATTCATGGCCATGGTAATGAAAAGTTGGCTAAAGCCGTTTATGATCAAATTTTAAAACTTGATCATGTAATCTTCTCAGGGTTTACGCATCAACCTGCTCAACAGTTGGCGGAGGAGTTAATGAAAATACTTCCTAAAAATCAGAAGAAATTGTTTTTCTCTGACGATGGTAGTACAGCCGTTGAAGTAGCGGTAAAACTAGCACTTCAATATTTTTATAATAGAGATGAAAAGCGCAATAAAATTATCTCTATAAAAGGAGCTTATCATGGTGATACGTTTGGTGCAATGTCCGTAAGTGCTGACGAAGGTTTTTACGCTCCATTTACTGACTTGATGTTTAAAGTTGATCAGGTAGCTTTTCCAGACGGAAATAATGACGCAGAAGTAATTGAGGATTTTGAAAAAAAGGTGTCCAATCAAGCCTATGTCGCTTTTGTTTATGAACCACTACTGCAGGGTGCTGCTGGAATGCGAATGTATTCTCCTGAGACACTCAATAAGCTAATGGAAATAGCCCATCAATATGGCGTTTTTTGTGTGGCCGATGAAGTACTAACTGGTTTTGGCCGCACTGGTAAATATTTCGCCTCAGATTACATGACCGAAAAACCGGATTTGGTATGTATGTCGAAAGCCTTAACAGGAGGTATCTTGCCGCTTGGAATAACGAGTTGTGCACAATCTATCATAGATGCATTTGACAATGATCGTGTAGACCAAGCTTTTTATCATGGTCACTCGTTTACTGGCAATCCTGTTTCATGCGCAGCCGCCTTACAAAGCACCAAAATGCTTCAAGAGGATAGTTGTCAGAAAAACATTAAACGTATTGAAAAATCCCATATTGACTTTGCAAATCGAATCAAAAAACATCCAAAACTTAATGATGTGAGAACATTGGGTGTTTGTATCGCTCTAGAAATTAATACAGGTACCGAAACATCTTATTTTAATAATTTAAGAAGGGTCTTGTATGACTTCTTTATCTCGAAAGGTTTACTTTTGCGACCGTTGGGAAATGTCGTTTATATCTATCCTCCTTATATTATTTTAGATTCTGAATTGAAAAAGTGTTACGATGCTATTGAAGAAGCCTTGGATAATGTAGTATAAAGCGGTAAAATTGGAACATTGTTAATGAACTCACAAATGACAGAATTTCAAAAAATAAAAGAAGCTGCTGATTACATTCAGCTTAAAACATCCAACTTTAAACCACAATTTGGCATAATCCTAGGAACTGGATTAGGTTCATTGATTAATGAAGTAGATATTGAGTTTTCTATCGATTATAAAGATATTGCTCATTTTCCTGTTTCTACTGTAGAAACACATAGTGGTAAACTACACTTTGGCACTTTAGAAGGAAAAAAAGTAGTTGTAATGCAAGGACGCTTTCATTATTATGAAGGTTACAGCATGAAACAGGTAGTGTTTCCTGTACGGGTGATGAAAGTTCTAGGGATAGAAAAACTTTTTGTCTCCAATGCCTCAGGAGGTATGAATCCTGCATATCGCGTGTCAGATTTGATGATTATTAAAGATCATATCAACTTACAATATGAAAACCCGTTGACTGGTCAAAATATTGATGAGTTAGGTGGCCGTTTTCCTGATATGAGTGAACCTTATGATTTAACAATGATTGTTGAAGCAGAGCAAATTGCTTTGAAAAATGGCATTCGATGTCATACGGGGGTTTATGTGAGTGTTCCTGGCCCTAACTTGGAGACCCGTGCTGAGTATAGGTTTTTACGATTAATAGGCGGTGATAATGTTGGTATGTCTACTGTTCCAGAAATAATTGCGGCTCGACACATGAAAATACCTTGTTTTGCAATTTCTGTTATTACGGACATGGGAATCCCTGATTTATTAAAAGAAGCTAAAATTGAAGAAATAATTGCATCAGCGGGCAAGTCTGAGCCTGGAATGACGTTAATCATTCGTGAATTAATCAAAAATCAATAGAATGATCAGAAAAGCTTTATTTATAATTTTATCCTATTGTTGTTGTTTTTATGGGTATTCCCAGCAAAGTAGTGACTCTTCGTTGACTGTTGTTGAAATAACAACCATTGAACTTGAGAAACCGAGCAAAAAAACTGTTTCTCCTCTTAAAGATAAAATGCGAATAGGGTTTAGTTTAGGTGCGTCTAGACGATTTGGTAGTTTGGATCAATTGCCTACTCATACTCACTTTTATTATAATGATTTAAAATCTGGAGCTTATTATCAGTTGAGCACGGATTATGGTGGTTTTAATAAGTTGAATGTTGGAATCAGTTTCGGACAACACAATGCCCAAAAATTGTTGCCTAACCAAACTTTTATTGATACACTGAATAATACTACTTCGGGTAACTTTTCTGATGAGATTAGGATTAAACAGTTGTTGCTCAGAATTTCAAGCAAAAAATATCTAGGTAATAGTGAAAATATAGTTGCATGGACTAGCATTGGTGTGGGAATGGCCTTTTATAGTCAACAGTCAGAGCGTGGTGACGAGTTATCTTTCTCTTATAAAGGTAACTCGATTGTAGTAGGTGTTTCAACGGGGATTGATCTGTTAGTAAGTAAGCACTTTGCTGTGGGTGCAGAAGCTAATTTTGTGTATGGAAATTTGTCCAAAGCAACTTATGATGATGGTTTAGTACCTGTTGAAGTGACTTTTGGTGAAACGGAAAAGATTAATCTTTCAAAATTGGAGTTGGGTATTGGTTGCCGTTATTATTTCTGATTATTTTAATGCAACTAAAATTGGTTTTAAGAGTATAAGAAATTTGTAACTATGAAATTTATGCAGCAATCACTATTGTTACTTTTTCTGATTTTATCAGCTCAATTTGCTTTCCCTCAATTTGAATATCATAAAACATTTGGTGGTGATGCCAAAGATGTAGTTTATTCCACCTGTCCTTCCACTGAGGGTGGAGTAGTTTTACTGGGTTTAACTTCCAGTTTCGGTAATAGTAAAGAAATGGTGGTTATTAATGTCAATCCAGACGGTAGCGTACTTTGGTGCAAAGCTTATGGAGGACAAAAAGCAGATATTGCTAGTAAGATTAAACCTACTCCAGATGGTGGATATATTATCGTTGGTACAACTGCTAGCTTTAAAGTAACTCGTAAAGATGTTTATTTAGTGAAGATTGCAAGCAATGGGGATGTTCAGTGGTCAAAAACGTATGGAGGGAAATATATAGAATATGGCTTTGATGTAGAGCCATGTTCTGATGGAGGATATATTGTAATAGGAGAAACGAATAGTTTTGAAGCAGAAGATCATGATTTGTTAACCATTAAGTTGAATGCGGTTGGTGATTTGGAATGGGGGCATATCTATGGAGACCGGCACATTGAGTTTGGTCAAGCAGTGCATGAAACAGATGAAGGATATTTAATTGCCGGTGAAACAGATAGTTATTCACATGATACGACTGGTACTCATGATGGGGTTAATGATATCTTTTTATTAAAAATCGATTTTGATGGAGAAGTCTTGTGGTCATACCTCTATGGAGGAGATGACGATGACTTTATCACTGACATGATTGTAGATGTGGATTATGGTATTTTTATGTTAGGCAATACCCTAAGTTTTGGAATGGGAGGTCGTGATGGTTTAATGATTCGAACAGATAATGAAGGATTAGTAATTCAAGCAAAGACCTTAGGAAACGAAGGGGATGAACAATTACAGACGGTTAGCAGAGTGGGTGAGAATGATGGCTATATTATTACCGGGATGACAAACAGCCATAACGATCAAATTAAAAAAGAAGACGCTTTATTAATCCGATTAAGTCATAAAGGAAATTTCAAGTGGTCAAAAACTTTTGGTGGTGAAGAAAATGACATGGGGTTAAGTGCCTTTGTGAATCCAGAAAAACATATCATCATGGCTGGAGGTACTGAGAGTTTTAACAAATTGACTGAACAGGATATTTATGTGCTTAAGCTACAAGATGAACGCAAGATGGAAAACTGTGAACTTAGCACTGTACAAGTAGTCGCAGTACCGTTAAAAGAGGAAGAAATTCATGCCGATGAAGTGGGATTGCATCATAAGCCTGTTTCTCCTATTGTTACAGCAGTGGAGACTGAAGTTCGAGACATTGTTCTAACAGAAACGATTTTATGTGAGTCAGATGAATTGGTGTTGGATGGCGAAAAAAAGAAAGAAAAAACATCCGAGACTACTACACCAGTAAAACAAATTGATTAAACAATCTTAATGCGGCTGATTTGTTCTTTATTGTTCCTAAGTGTTTCTTCCTTAATTTTTGGTCAACAACATGTGTTTTTAGATGGTCAGTTTGATTATGGATATCTTTTTCGACAAATGGATCAAAAAGGAGAAGTGTTAAAAGGCAACAGTGTTGGCAGTGAAATCAACTTACGTTTTTCAGGAAGCTATCGTGTTTTTAATCGTTTACAAATCTCAGGTGGTGTAGGATTAAACCGCCAATCGATTCAATTAAAAGATAAAAATTTTGAAACCAGAAACGAAGGGTTTGAAGTTCCTATTCGAATAAAATCGAATTATCTTAACTATTTTGTAAGTCTGAAATACTCTCACCGTCTCCACAGTGGGTTGTACGCTTATACACAAGTTGGGTATGAAATTAATAAAATTGGGGCAGATCAGTTAACTAAAACAGACTCTTACATCGTTGGTTTTGAAGATTTAACTATTTCAACTAATTATATTGAAGAAAACACCGCTATTACTCCTGAAATTGGTATAGAGTCTTTTTTGCGTAACGGAGGAATGATTGGACTCGGACTCAAATATACCGCCATGAGTTCACCCATGATGCGTGCTGATTATATGGTTACAAAAGGTCAAGATTTAGTGGCTGAAGACGGTATGAAACTTTCAGGTGCTAACATTGCGCTTACTTTTCGATACAGTTTGCTGCTGTGGCATAAAGTCAAAAAAGAAAAGCCAATTCGTGAAGTAAAAGACCCGGTAGAAATCATCCCTATTGTTGATAGCGTGAAAACTGTAGAGGTAAAACATGGTGAAGCGAACGACCGGGATTATCAAATTACTAATAAGGTAAGGGTTCAAAACCCAACAGTACGAATAGAGGTGTGGGATCACCAAATGGAAGATGGCGATATAATATCATTGATATTAAACGACCGATGGATTATTCAAAACTATGAGCTGGTTAAAAAGAAAAGAGTGTTTTATGTCGAACTACAGGAGGGAAGAAACAATTTTATTTTATATGCCCATAATTTAGGTAAATATGCACCTAACACTGCCTCTGTTTCTGTTGTAGATGGTGATGAAACACATACAATCATATTAGAGTCTGATTTAAAAGAAAGTGGTGCTTTAGAAATTAAATATGTTCCTAAAAAATAAAATAATTGCCAATATTGCCCTACTTTTTGTCCTGTCATTCTTAATACAATGCAAGAATAAAGATTTAGAACTTGAGGTGATTGAAACTGCCTGTAGTGAGTTTTTTATCGATAATGCTATTTATTCATTTAGCAAAGACAGTGATTGTGGTGATGAACAAATTTCTATGTCGTTTGATTTTGATGGAGATAATGATTGCATTCACTTGGTGAAAATAAAGCCAAGATTTTATGATATAAATAGGAATGAATTAAATCAGTTTGACACATCAGAACAATTAATTTCTGTTGACAATATTTCGGTTTCAGGGAATACTATTTCATTAGACTATTGTTTTAATTATCAGACAGCTAGTGACACTGCTGATTTAAATTACCTGCAGATTGATTTCCACACTGAAAATGAGCAAGGAAACGAAAGTAATGAAATTGGCATTAGAGCAAACATTCCAGGTGCACCAGTAAAACAGCCTACTTCAACTGATTTCCAAAAAGAATTTGAGGTTCAAAGTAGAACTATTTCACTATTCATTTTTGACGATGCAGCCGAGGACGGAGATATCATTTCAGTTAACGTAAATAATAAATGGGAGATTGAAAATAAAATGATTTTTAAAAATGGAGAAAAAATTGAGTTGACAATACAAGAAGCAGCTACCAATTTCCTATTGTTTTATGCCGTAAATGAGGGGGCTAGTTCCCCAAATACGTTGGCAGGAAAAATTAACGATGGTATAACAGAACAGCCTTTTGATTTAAATCTTAAAACAGGCGAAGTCGCCTATTTTAAGATTACATTTGATAATCCTTCTAATTAGAAACTGAAACCTACGCCTAAATCAAGTGAAAGTAATGCTGTTCTCCAAGTTGTAGTTTCGGTAATAGGTGTTTTTTCAGCATCATTAAATAACAAATCATTATTAAGAATATTAGTTAGTCCTTGATGGTATCCTAAACCAGCATACGCATTAAAACTATCACTGAAAGCATATTCGAGTCCTATACCCAGATAAATAGATAATCCAGTTCCATTAAATAAGTTCATAGCTTTACCATTTCCGTTTCGACCTCTTTGAGGATCCTGATCAAATCGGTGTTGTGCAAAATTCATAAAATGTGCATAATCTCCTCCCACATTTCTTTCCCCTGTTCTAAAGTCGATGGTGGGACCTACGGTTACAATCACTCGCATATAATCAGCTACTTCATTGCTTCGGTAGCGAAGTAAAATGGGTAAATGCATATAATTTACATGGTATACAGATGTTCCAATATAAGAACCATCATCATTTCTCACATGGATTCTTCTATTTCCAAACCAAAAACCTGAACTTAAAGCAAAGGATTCATTGAGATTATAATTTGCAATTAACCGAATAGTTCGCCCAGCCAATGTTTCTAAAGTCGAAGTTTGTCCATCAGAAGCTAAATCTCTTCTGCTCGAAAGCGGCATATCATCTTTAATCGTAGCGAATGTTCTTCCAGGCCCTATCTGGAATCCGAAGGTAAAGTCTTCCATAATTTGTGAGAAAGACGTAGTTGTAATTATAAATGCCGAAAGGCAAATTAGTAGTTTTCTATAGTTCATTATTGTTGGATTTGAAAGTGATTATCTTTTTAAATCAAGGGGCTCAGTCTTATAAAAATTACTATTATTATGTAATGTTCCTGAGTTTATATCAATGTTGTGAGCTCCATAAATGTGTCCCGAATTGTTCAAGTGATTATCTACTCTAAGACTTGCACTATCTGATACATTTACTACTCCAGTACCATTCACATTAAAATTGCCACGAACGATAACTATACCTTTAAATATTAATAAACTGTCATTTATATTTACATTTTGTTGAATATACACGGTGTCATCAGCAAAATAAGTATCTATTATAGTAACTCCACCTTGATTTAAGTTTAAGTTATTCCCGATGGTTAATTCATCAGTAATTGTAGCCGTACCATTTACATTTAAATTATTTTCAATATCAAAACTAAGATACGCATCGTGGTAGACCTCAATTTCACCATCACCATTTTTATACTCCCAACCCTCACTTCCTCTCCATGTCTCGGGATCTTTTTTACAAGAAGAAAGTAATAGTATGCCTAAAGCTAAATAAAGTAAGTTTTTCACAAGTGTTGTATTTAATTTTTAAATGTTTCCAGCAATTTATGAAATTTTTAAACCAAAAAACTAGCCCTATATTCCTTTACTACCTATTTAAAATTGAACTTAAAAAAGTTGTGGGTGTGTTAATAGTGTTTACGAACACGTGCGATAAAGTATTAGTAAAAAAATATATCAACATTATTAAAAAAAGCTGATCTAATTATTATATTCTAAATTTTTGGTCAGAGGATTTGAGGTGTTGCTATCACATATAGTGGTTGTAAATCCACACTTGATTAATTGTAGGATATTAGCCACCTATCTGTATCATACTTCGGTTTTCATGGTTAGTAGTATCGTTAAAAAGTTCATTGGTCTCCATTCCACCTCGGGCTTTAGCTTTTGAAAAAATAGTTTGAACAATAAGAGGGATGATGTTCCGCTTATTTCTAAGCGGAAAAAGTATATCCGTTTCTGATGAGGAGAATAAACAGTTTTTCAATTTGCCATCTGCTGTTAGTCGTATGCGGTTACAGCTATCGCAAAAAGGTTTCGTGACAGTTCCTATAATTCCAAAATTACCTTTGAAATCTCTGAGTTGATAGTTTTTTGCCGTGTCGTTTGGCTTAGCCGGTAAGGCAATTGGGTGCTGATCAAAATGAGTTGTTATTATTTTAATTATCTCATCATGACCAATAGTTTTGTTTTGTTCCCATTGATTGCCATCAAAAGGCATAAACTCAATAAATCGAATACTTAGCGGATTATGCTTAGCAAGGGAAACTAAGTCGATAAGTTCATGGTCGTTGACGCCTCGCATCAACACAGTATTTAGTTTCACATGAATTCCTTTGTGAAGGGCCAATTCAATGTTGGCTTTTACCTTTTTTACAGCATCCACTTTCGTCATTTTGTAAAACTGCTGTTCATCTAACGAGTCGATACTGATATTCAAGCTTTTTAATCCAGCGGCAACTAACGTGTCAATGTGTTGATCAAGCAGTAGGGCATTAGTTGTCATGTGCAGACTAACGGGTAGCGTGCTTAATTTTTGAATGATGTCGTCAAAGTCAAGCCGTACGAGTGGTTCACCTCCTGTTAAGCGTATTTTATTGACACCCAATTCTGTAAAGGATTTTGCAATGGTAAAAATCTCTTCCGCAGTCATTAACTTTTTAGAAGGCATAAATTTCATCTTCTCCGAAGGCATACAATAGACACATCGGAAATTACACTTATCAGTAAGAGAAATACGGAGATAGTTATGCACGCGACCAAATTGGTCAATAAGGGAAGAGGAAGCGTTATGTTCGGTTGGAGACAACGGTGTAAAGGTAGTTGCTAAGCAATGGAATGTAAAATTAAATGAAAAGGAATTTTAAAAGGGTTGAAAAAAAGGTATATCAACTAAATTAAAAAAATAGGTTGATATACCTTTCAGGTAAATTATGCAGGTTTTTTAAACTCTCCCGGCTTTTGGTTAAGCTGATCAGTGATCTCTTTTTGTGCGTCTTTGAACTCTCGTATACCTTGACCAAGACCACGTGCTAAGTCTGGAATTTTTTTAGCTCCGAAGAGTAACACAATTACGAAGATGATTAACACCCACTCCATGCCACCAGGCATTCCGAATAACAATACAGTATTCATATGTTTTAAATTTATTTTTCGAATATCATAATTTTCTTGGTTCATTTCCTAGAATAACCATGGATTAAATTTCTGCTGTTAATTTTTTACTAAATTTTTTCCAGCACAGACAATTTAATCATGTCGCCCACCTCTAAATACCTTTGCCAAATGCTTTGCAGCGGGAAAAATTGCTTCCATGCTTTCCTTTGCTCCATTCGTAGAACCTGGTAAAGCTAATACTAATGTATTTCCAATATTTCCAGCAACACTTCTTGAAAGCATGGAGTAGGGTGTACGCTGTTGTCCGTAGTTGCGTATTGCTTCTTCTACTCCAGGTATTCTGCGGTCAAGTAAAGGTTCTATGGCTTCAGGCGTTACATCGCGAGGTGAAAGGCCAGTGCCCCCTGTGAAGATTAAAAAATCTACTTCGTTGGCATATTGTTTTACAAGTGATTGAATTTGATCAAATTCATCCGGTATAATGGTATAATGCTGAATCGTAACATCGCACGACTTCAACTTGTCACAAATTGCTAATCCTGCTTTATCTGCCTTTTTTCCTGCGGAAATGGTGTCTGAACAAACTACTACCACAGCTTTAAAAATTGCTTGCGTATCGTTTTTGAAATCGGATTTACCACCTTTTTTATTCAACAGTTTTACATTGTTAATCTCAATACCTTTGTCAATGGGTTTGAGCATGTCATACATGGTGAGGGCAATTACACTTGCACCATGCATTGCTTCAACTTCAACGCCCGTTTTGTAAATAGTACTTACAGTAATGTTGATGTAGATATTCAATCCCTCAATCGCATATTCCACAGCAGTGTACTCAATTGGTAAAGGATGACAATCTGGAATGACATCAGATGTTTTCTTCACAGCAAATAGTCCAGCCGTTTTTGCCATTTCAAACACATTACCTTTTGGTACAAGGTTGTTTTCTATAGCATGAATAGTCGCTGTTTTACTCACCGTTACCGTTGCTTGCGCTACTGCGGTGCGTAATGAATTTGATTTGTGCGTGATGTTAACCATTGGAGTTTTTGAGTAATAGGTAATAAGTTTTAAGTTGAAAAGAAGTCGTTGTGTTGTAAGTAATAAGTTTTAAGTTGAAATTCTGTTTTTTAGCTAGAAAGGTGCTTACAACTTACTGCTTATAACTTTTTCACTCCTCAGTATTCACTTTCCACTGATGCGACTCATCTTCAAAGAGTTCTTTTCCGAAAATGGGTACTTCTTTTTTGATTTGCTCGACTAAGTCTCTACAGGCACTAAAGGCAGCTTTTCGGTGCCCTGAGGACACAAACACAAAGAGACATATTTCACCAGCTTTAACGGTTCCCAGGCTATGGTAGATATGCATACAAGTAAGGTCTTTATGTTTCGCAAAGGTAGCTTCACGAATTTCATGGACTGCTTTTAACGCCATTTCTTCTTGGGCAGAGTATTCGATGGCTGTCACTTTTTTGCCCTCAATTTCATCAGCTCTGACTTGACCTAAGAAGATATCGTGAGCCCCAATATTGGTTTTCACTTGGTGATGGGCAATAGAAGTAGCTATCTTTTCTGGGGTGATGGGGCCTTGTACGAATATATTTTTCATTTTTTAGCTTTAAGTTATTAGCGTTTAGCTGTTAGCAATTTAGGTTAGTTTTAAGTTGCGAGTAATGAGATACTAGGATTTAGATAGTAGAAGTTAAATTTTTAGAACTCATAACTTATTACTCATGATTTTTTACTTTGTTCTTTCATTTTTGTCCTGCATCATAACTCTTGTATCTTGGTTCAAACACATCTCATTTTACCTTTTACTTTATTCTTTCTACCTTTTTCTTGGTTCTTGACTCTTGTATCTTGGTTCTATAAAATCATCCCCCCGAAAATGGAGGTAATAAAGAGATTTCAGCATTAGCAGAAATAATTTCTTGTTGATCTACAAACTCGTTGTTTAGGGCAATTTTATATTTACTGTTTTTTAGCCCTTGATATTTTGCAATCAGCAATTCGTTTAATGCTTCAATGGTAAGTTGGCTATCCATACTTATTTTTTCAGTGGATTTTCCAGTTTTGTCGGTTAACATTCCGAAGTAGTGTATAGCTATTTCAAACATGGGATTGAATCAATTTTGTGGAACCATCAATTTCTTTTAAGGTATAGTGTGTTGAGCATATTTTTTTCAATGCTGGTGTATCGTGCGAAACTATTATAGTAGTTATTTTTTTTTGTTTTATATAGGTGTTAAGAAGCTCTATTGTTTTGGTTTTCATCAAATCATCTAATGCCGCAAAAGGCTCGTCCAGTAATAAGAGTTCAGCAGGAGTAGTTAATGCTCTTGCTATGGCTGTTCGTTGTTTTTGTCCACCTGAAAGGGTACCTGGATTTTGGTGAAGAAATGGTGCTAATTCAAGAGCAGTTTTTACTTCTTCTGAAAGTGGATGTTTACTGATTTCTATATTCTGCAAAGCAGTAAGGTGTGGAAACAATCCGTAATCTTGAAATACAAATCCTGTGTTTCGATTTTGTATAGAGACAATAACTCGTCCATTGTTTGTCCATAAATCGTTGTTGTATTTAATGAATCCTTTTTGTGGAATAGATAAACCCGCAAGTTGTCTTAGAAAAGTTGTTTTCCCAGAGCCAGAATGTCCCTGTAAGCCAATAATTTCACCCTGATTTATTGAGAGGTTAAACGCTAAGGTTGAATGAACCAAGGGGTGATATGAGTTAATTTCTAACATCAGACTGTAGCTGTGGTGTTTTTATGTCGGATGAAATTTACCGTAAGCAACACTGAAAATGAGATAGCTAACAATACAGCAGCATAATTATGGGCAGTATTATAGTCTAGAGCTTCCACTTCGTTAAAGAGCGCAATAGAGGCTACTTCTGTTTGATTAGGAATACTTCCACCAATCATCAATACCACCCCAAACTCACCAATGGTATGAGCAAAACTTAAGCTGAGAGCAGAAATAATAAAGGTAATGATGTTTGGCAATTCAATCTTTCGAAATATGGCGAACGATGACATCCCTAGTGTAGCAGCAGCCTCTCGGTAAGAAAGAGGCAGACTTCGTAACCCTGAGAGCAAAGGGCTAATCATAAAGGGAAGACTATAAATAAGCGAAGCGATGACTAATCCTGTAAACGAAAACAATAGTTCGACTCCTAAAAAAGCTTTTAACCAGACAGCTATACCTGAACTAGGGTTAAATAAAAGTAACAAATAAAATCCCAGAACTGAAGGTGGTAAAATGAGTGGGAGAGTGGTGAGTGTTTCAACCACTAATATCCACTTACTTTTACAGCGATGCATTCCATACACTAAGGGCAAGCAAATAATAAAGAGCAAAAATGTGGTTATTGTTGCTAACTGAAGACTCAATATGATTGGTGTCCAATTCAACGATTAAATCCGTTTTTTTTTAATATCTGATTGGCATTATCTGTAAAAAGATAATGGTAGAAGTCGTTAACTGATTTAGTGCTGTTGAGCATTACGATGTGTTGCTCTAGTTGTGGGTCTAATAACAACCAGTAGCCGGACTTAAATCCCGCTCTTTCAAGCTCACTTTTTGAGGACGAAGAAGTAAAAGCAATAGCCACATTTTGATTGGCTATGTATTGATTGACTTGTGCAATACTACTACCATATATTAAATTAGTGGGGTTTATTCCTAAGTCTTTAAATGTTTTCAAAGCGGCCACTCCAAAAGGTGCTGTTTGTGGGTTCGCGATGCTGATGATAGTTGCTTTTTCTAGTAAGGTTTGCAGCGTATCAATAGGGGACGAAGACCATACGGCTAACCGGTTAGTGGTGAATGATTGTCCATGTTCAGTAATCACTCCTTTCAGAAACAATGAATGGATATAGGTCGAATCCGCTGCTAAGAAAATATCAAAAGGTGCTCCTTGTTCTATTTGAGCTGCTAATTTACCAGAAGAACCGGTAATTACATCTATTTTTGTGTGGTGTTCACTTTCGTAAGCCAATGCAATTTCTTTTAATACTTTAGCGCTGCTCGCAGCCACAGCTATACGTATAGGAGTTTGATATGTCGTTTGTTGACTACATCCAAATACGATCACTATTAATTGACTATTTAGAAAAAAGCGTTTCCAGTTCATGGCAGGTGTTGGAAAGTGTTTGGTGCGCTTTTTTGTATTGTTGAATAATCGTTAAAGCACGTTCGGTTAGTAAAGTGCCACCGCCACCAGCTCCTCCTGTGGATGTTTCCACTAAAGAAAGCCCTGCGGTGGCGTTCATTGATTCAATTAATTTTGAGGCTTTTTTGTAGGAGAGATTGATAGAAGCAGCTGCTTTCGATATGGATCCATGTTGGTGAATGGCCTCCAACAGTTTCACGCGACCACTACCGGCAACCACATGTTTTTCTTGCTCGAACCAGACTTTGAATTTGATTTCCATAAGGTAAATCTATCGTTATATCCAATAGGATACAACGAAAAAATATAGATATTTGCTATGTTTTAAAAGAACCAATGTTCCAAAGCCAGAAACAAGCGAAAAGTCATGAGTATTAAGTAGCGAGTTATAAGTAGTAAAATTCTAACTTTCGATATTTAGTAATCTCATATCTAAAAACCAACATCTAGCTACTCAATACTCAAATCTCACTATTCATAAAATGATCACCGTTCCCGAAGCAAAAGCCTTAATTCAAGAAAATTTCTCATCCTTATCAACTGAGATTTTATCCTTAAAATATGTCTTAGATAGGGTAGTGGCAGAAGATGTGAAAGCGCCTATAGCAATGCCTCCTTTTCGACAAAGCGCCATGGATGGTTATGCTATACGTTTAAATGAAGCTGATATACCACTTCGTTTGCAGGGCGTGATAAAAGCTGGAGATACAGTTGTTCCTGAATTAGAGGTTGGTAGTGCGTTGCGAATTTTTACTGGTGCAATGGTGCCTGACTCTGCTGATGTGGTGGTGATGCAAGAAAAAGTGGAAGTGGTCGATAATACTATTCATATCAAAGACAACAACTTAAAACCCCAGTTAAATATTCGTCCTGTTGGGGAACAGATAGCTGCGGAAACTATAGCGATAAAAAAAGGAACAGTTATGACATCTGGAGCTATCGGCTTTGCTGCTTCATTGGGATTGGTAGCTTTAAAAGTTGTTTGTAAACCCCGCATAGCATTAGCAATTACGGGAGATGAATTGGTGAAACCGGGTAATTCTTTAAAAGCCGGACAAGTGTATGAGAGTAACTCCATAACTATTGAATCTGCTGCTGAGGCCACAGGTTATCGTGTGCTTGGAGTAGCTAATTTAGCTGATGATTTTGAGACCACTAAAGAAGCAATTCAGCAACTCGCTAAAATGAATGATGTGTTGATTTTGACAGGTGGGATCTCTGTTGGCGATTACGATTTTGTTTGGCAAAGTTTACAAGAACTTGGTTGTGACGTATTCTTTTATAAAGTAAAACAAAAACCAGGTAAGCCTATGTTAGTTGGGCAATTGGGGGATTGCAAAGTATTCGCTTTACCGGGAAATCCTTATGCTGCACTATCATGTTATTACCAATATGTATTAACGGGTTTAGATTTAATGTCAGGAAAAATTTCTGCAGGAATGGTTGATTTACATTTACCCTTAACACACGACTATTTAAAAAAAGGAGATCGTGCAGAGTTTTTGAAGGCAAAAATTAGTGAGGGAAAGGTAACTATCTTGGGAGCCCAAGCCTCGTCTATGCTGTCTGCCTTTACGGATGCCAATGCGCAAGTGTATGTTCCTTGGGAAGTAAATGAGTTGAAGCAAGGGGAACGAGTGAGTTGTTTTTTATTGTGATTTTCTATTAAACTTAATCTTTTAAAGAGTATAACAATCGAACATTGGCCGTGAAATCTTTTATTAAGAAATAAAAAAATGATATTACACTCTAAAAAACTGAAAATAGTTATATACAAGTTAGCATTGATTTTATTATAAATAGCTTTTTAATAAAATAGCCTTAGTCGTAATTTTATTATTACAGCTAAGGCTATTAAAGGATGGAGCTATTTTAAATGCTTTTAATAAATACAGAACTGCTTCATGAGATTATTCTACAATTAATTTGGTAGTATAACTACCTATCTGAATGATGTATAATCCCGAGGGCATCTCGGATATGTCTATTTTTTCATTATTGGACACCGGTTCAATAGTTTTTGTTAAAACACCATATTGATTATATATGTAGAGTTTTGAGTTTTCTTTTAAATGTTGGATAGTGATAAAGTTTTGAGAAGGGTTAGGGTGTATCGTGAAGTTGTTATCTTGCTCAGTTTTTAACTTTGATAAGTTTGTAATGACGGGACTATTTTGAAAACAAACTTTCAATTTCGGACGCAAATCTAAATTAGGATGCTCACCAGAGGCAAATACTAGACTTCTATAATGTTCTTGGATAGCCATTTTGATTAGATAGCCATAACTATTTGATTTATCATTTATGATGTCTTGCGTTAAATTAGTTACATCAATGGAGTAGTCCTGTGTTCCGCTGGAAGAAGCAGGAATGTCAGTAGCATTAATATTTGAAGTAGTAGGTGTAATATTCCAATAAACTTTTTCATCCCATTCAGATGTTATTCGACTTATAATTGCTTCGTTGCTACCACTTATTTGAGAATGTACATCATCAAGTGAAGAAGGATCATGGAATAACATTAGGTTTGCTTCGACAATAGTTGCATTCTCAGGTATAGGTGCAAAATCAAAATCTATAAGACCGTATTTAGTATTTGGAATTCCATCTTTAGTCCATTCGTAGATGACTATATCCTGCCGATCAGTTCCTCGGTCTAATTGACCACTAGCATCATAACTCCATACTTGTGCATCTTTTCCTTCTGATGCTTGAAGTTCAATATATTCACAAGGTAAGTTATAGGTGATTTTTAATTGAGGATGTAAATCAGGGTTAGGGTGTTCACTAGATGCGAATACTAGACTTCTATAATGTTCTTGGATAGCCATTTTGATTAAATAACCATAACTATTTGATTTATCATTTATGATGTCTTGCGTTAAATTAGTTACATCAATGGAGTAGTCCTGTGTTCCGCTGGAAGAAGCAGGTATGTCAGTAGCATTAATATTTGAAGTAGTAGGTGCAATATTCCAAAAAACAGTTTCATCCCATTCAGATGTGATTCGACTTATAATAGCTTCATTACTACCACTTAATTGAGAGTGTTCATCATCAAGTGAAGTGGGGTCATGAAATAGCATTAATTTTGCTTCAATTATTGTAGCGTTTTCTGGTATTGAAGATAAATCGAAATCAATTAGACCATATTTGGTATTAGGAACACCATCTTTAGTCCATTCATAGATTACTATATCTTGTCGATTTGTTCCTCGATCCAATTGACCAGCAGCATCATAACTCCATACTTGTGCATCTTTAGATACATCATAGATATTTGTAATTGTTTGATTTTGACCTTGACTTTGTATAATAACAGCCAAAATAACGACAGAAAGTAATAATTTTTTTTTCATTGAATCTTTTTTGAACAAAAGCTAAGCACAATTTTTGTGTAAAAGTAGTGAAATGTTTTACTAAGATATACTAAAGACTGTAAAAATTATTTATTATGAAATTGGATATGCTTATTATGTAAAAATTAATTGTTATAGACGAAATAATTAAGCTTAAATATTGATTTAACTAAATTTTGATTTATAAAAGGGAGAGTTCATCATTTTTCAAAATACTCATCATCAAATAATACTTCCTCAAACGTAGGAGCATAGTGTAATTGAATATTATGTTCTTTTAACCATTTTTCATGACTGGCAATGGTGGTATTATCTTCAGGTTGAGGATTTACTTCCCTGATGATGATGTGTTTGATTTGGCTTGGGAATTCATTAGCAACAGTCAGATAAATTTCTAAATCATGCTGCGTATTGTCTCCAACTAAAATGTGTTGTTTAGTAGGAAAAGTACTTAGTAATTCACGAAGTGTTTTAAGTTTGTGTGCTTCGCCTTTCGGTACTTTTTTGTTCAGTAGTAAATCTTTAGTTCCTCTAAACTTCTTTAGAAAAATAGGTCCTTCGGGTAGTTGGTTGTGAGCTAAAAAACTTGAGATTAGCAAACCTAAATTTTGTTCGCTATTAGACAAGTAGACTATATCAGACCCTTGAGCTTTTGTGTAATTAATTAATTTCTGAATATCCTTAACAGACTTACGTTTAGTTACCCGTGTGAAAAGCATGGTCCAGATTTTCTTGAATTTATTTCTAATAAATGATTGAATTAATGTGTCATCTAAATCAGAAATAAGTAAGTGCTTAGAAGTAAAAGGTTGCGTATGAAGGGTTTGTATATGTTGTGCTAATTGAACAATGGTACCGTCTATTAAATGGATAGCATTTAAGTTAGTAATTGAACCATCAACTAATTGATTGATATAAAAAAAACCCCGACCATCAGTTTTTGCAGTGATATGTTTTTTTTCATCAAATAATAAGTGAAGCCTTTTGTTTTTGAGAGGTTTGGCTTGGTACAAACGAATTAAGTTTTTTGCCGTTTGCCATCTATTGAGTGTTTCATATTCAATATCACCTCGTTTAGAGTAGATAATTTGTCCGCCTAAAATTATGGCATGACCATCTGAAATAGAGAAAAAATTAATTAATAAAGGGGGCTTGTGTTTACTCATTCAATATTATTTTTATGGCTGATTCTAATACTTTGACATGAAGCTTTGATATTTCTCCCATGTATTCACCATCAATTTGAAAAGGTACTGGCGCGTTCGTACTTATTCTAGTACTCTTACTTTTGATGGATCTATCAAACTGATCATCAGTCAATTGAATATCTAATAAAGATAACCCCGACTTTATAACCTCTTCAAAGTTAACCTCTTCAATAATGGTGAGGTCAAAATACCCATCAAAGATGGATCCATTGGATATTTTAACTCCTGTACCAAATTTGTTCCCATTCGTGCAAATTACAATCTGTGCTGAGGTTTTAAATTTACCAGTTTCATTTTCAATGGTAAAATCAAACACTTCTGAATCATTAATGGCAGATAGCACGTGTTTTGTATAACCTAACATGCCACGTGCACCATCGGCTTCATAATACTTAATTAATAGTGCATTAACACCTAAGTCAAACAAGTGGACACAATAATGTGTTTCATCAATCAAAAGAACGTCTATGGCTTTTTCGGTTTTTGATCTGACAGCAATAGTTAATGCTTCATCTAAATCTTTTGGTAGCTCTAAACAAGTTGATAGCCCGTTTGCCGAACCTGTTGGGACGATACCTATGGACGCTGTTGATTCAGACTCAATAACACATTTACTCACGAGTTGAATAGTACCATCGCCACCCGCTACAATGATGCGATCAGGTTGGTAAACATGGAGTTTTTCTTTGATGTTTTCTACATTACCTTTTGGTTGAGTTTCGTAATACTTAACATCATATGTATCTTCTTCTTCTAGTTGTTTGATGTAGTCATATAAAAAATCTTTGTCGGTATCGCCCGATATGGGATTAATGATAAATAATATTTTCATACAGATTATGCTGTGGGTTTCTTACAATCAAACCACAATTGATGCCAAATAAGCAATATTCTACTTGCATTAAAAGTGAAGAAGCAAATAACGCAAATTAATTAATCTTCAAATTGCTTTACTCCCCCTGAGACTATATCTTTGGAATCCTTTAAAGAGAATTTATAGTTAGTAGAAAAACTACTGACAAATGAACATAATAATTACTTAGAACATGGCAGTAAAGTACGATGTATTAGTGATAGGAAGTGGCCCAGGTGGATATGTGGCCGCAATTAGAGCATCACAACTAGGAATGAAAGTAGGTGTGGTTGAGCGTGCTGAATTAGGAGGTATTTGCTTAAACTGGGGTTGTATTCCTACAAAAGCGTTGTTAAAAAGTGCCAATGTATTTGAATACATCAACCATGCGGCTGATTATGGTATCAAAGTAGCTGCTCCAAAAGCAGACGCTGAAGCAATGGTGAAAAGAAGCCGTGAAGTAGCAGCTGGAATGAGTAAAGGAATTCAGTTTTTATTTAGAAAAAACAAAATTGACCACATTCAAGGATTTGGGAAATTAGCTACTGGTAAGA
This sequence comes from uncultured Cytophagales bacterium, assembly GCA_963815495.1. Taxonomy (GTDB): domain Bacteria; phylum Bacteroidota; class Bacteroidia; order Cytophagales; family JAAEPT01; genus CAWFGW01. Next base: position 8,618 of record CAWFGW010000007.1, on the reverse strand, counting down.
AAGTAATGGTCACTGATGACAAAGGTGAAACTACAGAATACAGTGCTAGTCACATCATTTTAGCAACAGGTGCCCGTTCACGTGAGTTGCCTAACTTACCACAAGATGGTAAAAAAATTATTGGTTACAGAGAAGCAATGACATTAGATAAAATGCCATCTAAAATGGTTGTTGTTGGGTTCTGGTGCCATAGGTGTTGAGTTTGCTTATTACTATGCAACCATTGGTTGTGAAGTCACTGTGGTAGAGTTTTTACCTAATATTGTCCCGAATGAGGATGAAGAAGTGTCTAAAGCACTAGAGAAAAGCTTTAAGAAAAAAGGTATCAACGTGATGACAAACTCGGCTGTGGAGTCTGTAGACACGAAAGGCAAAGGCTGTAAAGTAAAAATTAAAACGGCTAAAGGAGAGGAAACCATCGAATGTGATGTGGTACTTTCTGCGGTAGGTATTCAAACTAACTTAGAAGGTATTGGCTTGGAAGATGTGGGTATTGCTACCGATAAAGGACGTGTTTTAGTAGACGATTACTACAAAACAAATATGCCTGGTATTTATGCGATTGGTGACATCGTTCATGGACCAGCATTAGCACACGTAGCATCAGCAGAAGGAATTATTTGTGTTGAGAAAATTGCTGGACAAAATCCACATCCGTTGAATTACGGTAATATACCTGGTTGTACTTACTGTAGTCCTGAAATTGCTTCTGTTGGTTTAACTGAAAAAGCAGCGAAAGAAAAAGGATACGAAATAAAAGTAGGACGTTTTCCATTCTCAGCATCAGGTAAAGCAAGTGCATCAGGTCACAAAGAAGGTTTTGTAAAAGTTATTTTTGATGCCAAATATGGTGAATGGCTAGGAGCTCATATGATTGGAGCAAATGTGACTGAAATGATTGCAGAAGCAGTAGTAGCTAGAAACTTAGAAGCTACTGGTCATGAGATTATTAAGTCTGTTCACCCACACCCAACACTTTCAGAAGCTATAATGGAAGCCGCAGCAGATGCTTATGATGAAGTTATCCACTTATAGAAACTTGAAATAAAAAATCTAACTTCTTTCTAAAACCTTTCGTTATATTCAGCGAAAGGTTTTTTATTTAATAAATAACTAGTTTATGGCTAAGAAAAAGAAGGGAGAGAAAAAGATTTTCGTATTAGATACTTCGGTAATTCTACACGACCACAATGCTATTTATAGTTTTGATGACAACGATGTTGTTATCCCAATTTCAGTTCTAGAAGAACTGGATCATTTCAAGAAAGGAAATGACATGATTAACTTCGAGGCGAGGGAGTTTGCTCGACAGTTAGATAACCTGTCTGCTGGTGACACCTTGAGCGACTGGATTCCACTGGATAACGGGTTCAATGGTAGACTACGTGTTCAAATGAATGAGAGTGCGGAGCCAGATGCATGTAAAATACTTGGTGAAAACAAAGCAGATCACCGTATCTTGAATGTCGCTATTCGCATGCGTAATGAATACCCTGATAAACTTGTTACGCTTGTAACCAAGGACATCAACTTGAGAATCAAGGCGAAATCAATGGAAGTGCAATCCGATGATTTTACAAGTGGAATGGTTAAAAATGTCAGTTCGCTCTATACTGGGCGTTCTGAAATAGAAAATGTTGATTCAGCTATTATTGATAAAATTTATAATGATGGAGGATGTAGCTATAAGGAGGTGCTTGACGAAAAACCTTTTCCTAATCATTATTTCATTCTTAAAAATGGAAGAGCATCTGCCTTAGCATTCTATAATGCTGAAACAGAGATGTTAGAGCGAATTGAAAAAAAGTCTGCTTATGGAATAAAACCACGCAATGCAGAACAAATATTTGCCCTCCATGCTATCCTTGATGAAAACATTAAACTAGTTACCCTTTCAGGTGTTGCAGGTACTGGTAAAACCTTATTGGCACTTTCTGGAGCGATAGAACAAAAAGCGAACTATCGTCAAATTTATCTTGGGCGTCCAATTGTTCCTTTGAGTAATAAAGATATAGGGTATTTACCTGGTGATATCAAATCAAAGTTAAATCCATACATGGAGCCGCTGTGGGATAATTTAAAAACCATTCAAAGTCAATTTAAGGAGACCGAGAAAGACTATAAGCGGTTAACAGAGATGGTTGAACAGGAAAAACTGATGATTAGCCCACTGGCTTATATTAGAGGTAGAAGCTTGTCAAACATCATCTTTATCGTAGATGAAGCTCAAAACTTGACACCGCATGAGGTCAAAACCATTATTACGCGAGCAGGTGAGAACACAAAAATCATATTTACGGGAGATATTTTCCAAATTGATTCACCGTATTTGGATACGCAAAGTAATGGCTTGTCCTATTTAATTGATCGGATTCATTCTCATAAGATCCATGCACATGTCACTCTTGAAAAAGGTGAACGTTCTGAGTTAGCAAATGTCGCTAATGATTTATTATAACTTTTCAGGCAGACAGTTGCCATAAACAACTGTCTGCTTAACTATTTTTTTAACTTTGTGTACAAACAAATATTTATGAAGTATCGATTAATTCTTATGTTACTCCTTTTAGGAGGGAGTTTTTATTCGTTTTCTCAAAGTCATTTAAAACATCAGGTAGACTATTGTAAAACTGAAGTTGAAAATCTGGAAGGAGAAGTAAAGAAATTAAAAGGATTGTTAGAGGTTCAAAATAATGATATCATGCAGTTGAAGTCCATGATCATTAACAAAGAAAAAGAGATTGATGCGCTTAATGAACGCATTGAAAAGTTGAATGATGTGTCTCTGGATTTGATGAACTTAGCAATTAACTATGAGTCAATGGGCGACTACAGAAAAGCTTTGGAGGTATATAAACTTTTAATTCAAAATTATCCTAATAGCCTTGAAACAGCTGCATCACGATTAAAAATAAGAGAGATGACTAAAAAGGTTGTCGAGGGAAGAGTAGAAGGGAAGAAGTAACAATTACCAGGTGTCTTCTGCATTTCTTTCTCGATATAACGGAGAGAGAAACAATGCGATAGTAACTTCATGAGCGCCTGAACTTCGATGTTGATAAATGGAATTTTTAAGTCCATTTATAGTATAATCATAACTATAAAATACATTGAGGAGGTATTTATCTTTTGTTCTGTTTGACTGACTTCCCCAACTAACTTGGGTGCCAAGCATTCCTGTTATAGCATCTTTTGAACGATATCCCACACCAACATAAACTTTGTCTTTCCAATCTAATCGTGTATTGAAGTTATAAGATAATGGGGCACCAGAAGTCATTTTTGTTATCACCGATGGAATAAGGTAAAAGGATTCATTTAGTTGTAATTTCAATAGTCCCGTCACATAAAAATGTCTGCTCAGGTTACTTCCTTCACTAATTTGAGTATTACTCTGGAGAACTTGGGAACTAGATACACCTAGATAATAGGTTTCTTGATAATATAACATTCCTCCAATATCGATATCCATCACTGGTTGTGACGAATACCGATTAAGTGTTTGGTAGGTAGGGTCATTCAAAGTTGAACTACTGGCAACATTGGTGGCGCCTGAGGTGTTTTTCTGTGCTAATATATCTTTGTCTAGCGTAAATTGGTTCCAACCCACAAATACGCCTAAAGCAACTCGTAATCCATCTTGATGATTTCTACCGTAACCACTTCCTTTTGTCAGTGCTAAATTATAGGAGTAGTTAGCATTTATTTTTGTATTGCTGAAAGCTCCAATTCTATCATGCATTGCAATAGCACCTACACCATGCCAGTTATGAAAATCACCTCCAGTGGAGCGTGAAAAATGAGATTTATTGATGGGCGTGTGAAACGAAATATAAGAAGTTTGTGGAGATCCTTGAAGCCCAACCCATTGATAACGATACCCTAACTTTATGTCCATGTTGTCATCCACTGAAGAATAAGCTGGATTAAATAAAAAAGGGTTAATCATGAAGTTAGAACTTTGCATCTCTTGTTGGGCAAAAGTGTTCCCAATGATTACTGATTGAATAAATAAAAAAAATAAATAACTGGGCAGATATTTACGAATAGCTATTCTCATTTATCTTATGATAGTTATGTATCCAGTGAAAGCAATTTGTTCTCCCTGAGAACTAGCAGTGATGGTATAGAAATAGGTTCCATCAGGTACAGGTGTTCCTGTTTCATTGGTACCGTCCCAAGTATTTACACCATCTGGCAGTTCTCTAAGTTGCATACCCCAGCGGTTATATATTTTTACATTAGTTTGGGAATAATTTAGCAATTCATCTATAATCCATACATCATTGTTGTTGTCGTTGTTGGGAGAAAACAGGTAAGGAGCTTGAATATCATTGAGAACTACAATTTTTAAACTATCTGTAACAAGACAACCAGATAACTCCCCAGTGACTATATATGTGGTCGTTTCTTTCGGTGTTTGTGTTGTGTTTAACGTGTTCTCGGGGATAAATTCCGTGAAGGGAAGGGTGTTCCAATTAAAAGAGTTCGTGTTTGTTTTAACGGATAGATTAACGCTTCCACCTCGGATAGTATCTCTATCTGTTGTAATATTGATTTCGATAGGAATAAATAAATAGTCATGAGGTAAGGACGTGCTTGTACAGTTTTTATTAGTTGCACTAACTGTAAATAGTTGTTTGTAAAATAGAGTATCAGAAACTAAAGCTGATGTATTGGATGTACTTGATTGCTGTATAGTAGTATTTGTCCACGTATAGGATGAACTGACATTATTTGAATCAATTACATTGAGATGAAGTCGCTGTCCTAAACAAATTAGTGTATCACCGCTCAGGTATAAATTAGGATATAAATTAACTTCTGGGTGAAGCACATTTGATTGAATCGATTGATTATTCGCTTTCACACATTTTTCATTAGATATAGCAAACAGTTGAATTGTTTCGCCTTTTTTTAAATGGGGAATTAAAACACTCATTGAATCACTCGATAAAATTGTTTCATTTCCTTGTAGGTCAAATTTTTTCCAAGTGAGTGAAGGGTTTCCTAGAAATTGACTCGAGTCTACGCTTACATATAGACTATCACCCTCACAAAGTCTTGAATCAGCAATAATATGAACGTTAGGTATCGGATTATCCAGCACGGTAATGATTACACTGTCTTTAGCTATGCAATTATCACTGTTAGTTACTTCAATAATATAGGTGGTTTTAGGTTGGGTAGGGGAAGCGGTAGGAGCAGATATAGTTGATTGGGATAAACTGCCAGCGGGATGCCAGTCATATTTAATAAAATCAGATTGCTCCACAACGCTTATGACAGTACTTTCCCCTTTACAAATAGTCGTGTTATTACTCGTTTGAAGTATTGGAGGTAGGTTCACCGTTAATTTTGTCGTTAAGGTATCTTTACAACCGTCTGTATCGGTTCCAATAACAGTGAAATCAGCCGTAGAAGCACTCAACACAATGGGGTTAGGAATAGTCGTTGCGCTTAAAGGAGAAGTATTACCAACCCACAGCCATTCGGACACTGTTTTGTCGCTCTGTGACTTCTAATTGAGCACTATCTCCGAGACAGACTTCGGTAGATGAGGAACTCGTTAAGGAAATAACAGGTTTGTCGTAAAATGAAATAAGTAAAGAATCGCTACTTTCACAACCTGTACTATCTGTGGTGGTTAAGTAGATATAAGTAGAATCAGAGGTGGGTTTAACAAAAGGATTTTTAATCGTTGGGTTAGAAATGATGGGTTTCGGACTCCAGTCATAGTCCATCTTCCTCCAAAGTAGTTAATTGAATAGAGTCTCCATAGCAAATTAGCGTATCGTTCCCTATAGATGTTGAGCAAATAGTGCTATCGCATTGTTCAAATGTAATATCTACCTCATCCTGTGACATGTTTCCACAGTCATCATAAGCAGTAAGTGAATAGGTAAAAGTACCCGCTTGAGGATTGGGTTGGTAAACCGTAAAAGTAGAGTCACCAGATCCATCTTGCCAGAAATAAGAATCAAAAGCACTACCAGCGTTTAATGCGAGAATTTCACCAAAACAAAGTGTCGAATCTTTACCTAAATCTAAAATTGGAGAAGTATATATGTCTATCTCTATGGTATCAGATGAAACACAACCTTGCGCACTACTAACGGAAACGTGATAGGTACCTGCAGTAGAAACTGTGAGTGTTTGGTTGGTGGAACCATCTTGCCATTCATAATTGGCAAATCCACTACCTGGATCTAAAACTAGGGTGCCAGAGCATAATGTGGTATCGTTTCCAAGTGTAATTATTGGTGCATCGTTATTGTTTGTATTGATATTTAGCGTGCTGGAAATGGTGCCGCACGGGTCTTGTGCTTGAACCGATAAACTATGAGCGCCCACAACCCCTGAAAAATCAATGGTGATACTCGAACTGTCTTGGTTGACTATTCTTCCTCCTCCTGTATAATTCCAAACAATTGAATTGATACAACTAGATGCATTTATCTCATATTTTTCAATTGCATTTTTACAAGGAGCCGTTGGTCCACTGATAGAAATAGCATCTCCAAAAAAGCCTGGTAAAAAATTTGGTAGCCCAAGACTTCCAGTGCCTGAACCCAAAGACACTGCATTTTCTGAAAAATTAGATAGAGTTCCTAAAGCATTTGGGTTATCAATGACACCTAAAAAAGATTGATTTTGATTTGTGCAATATATTTTTCCATCTGGCCCCATTTGTAAGACTGGTTTAGTAGTTTTTCCGCTCGCAATATTTTGTCGGGAAGCACGAATATTTGCAGTAGACCCAGCGGATAAATCATATTGATAGATAAAATTTCCATTGTAAGCAGTAACATATAAAATGTTATCATTAGGGGAGAATTCAGAAGAATAAGCACTTTCTAAAGCTCCATTGTTGGCAATTACTTGTTGGTTAGAGACTATTCCTGTACTTCGGTCAAAATCAAAAAGAGCAGTAGTTATACCTGTGGATGAACCTCCCAGTGTGGTACATATTTTTTGACCACTATGCGATGCTCTAAGACCACCATATCGATTACTTCCTAAATAATTAAATCCTATATCGGAAGTAACAGGGGTGGCTGATAAACCCGCTGGGGTGAGAAGATAGGCTACAAATCGGTTCGGATTACTCCCTCTGTTTTCATGGGATATAATCCAAATATCTTGGCAATTTTGATGAAAAACACCTGTAACCTGTTCGTTAATATTACCTTGAATTAATACGTTTTTTGTAGTAATACTTCCTAAACCTCCATCATTGGACATATCTACGATGGAGTATCTAAATGCCCCAGATTGCGTCCAGTCACGTACAGTGAAAATATAATAGAGGGTTGTAGAACCTGGAGCAGGGATAATTATAGAGGATTGTGCCGATGTACCTGCTCCACCTAAGCCTGTTCCATTGAGCATTATTTGGTTGTTCGCATTCCATACGGATATTCCATCTGTATAAAACAATAAATTCCCATTGGCACCTGCTATGCTTGCTACACCTTCTCTTTGTCTCATTGAACTGCCAGCCAAAGCAATGGGAGTTCCAGTTGAAAAATCAACAGCAGCATTATTCCCAAAATTCCAAACGTTAGCCACTCCAGTTTGATTGCAGGCTCCCACACGTATAAAAACTGATTGAGAGGTATCGGAGCAAATCCCATTATTTGCAACTAATTGGACAAAGTAGGAGCCTTGTGTGGTAAAGGTATGTGTCAAATTAGTTGTGATCCCTTCTGAATTCCCGTCTATAAACCATTCATAATTTGTAGCATTAGTAGATGTGTTAGTAAAGGTTATAGGAGTACCAATAGTTGCATTGGAGCTTGGTGATGAAAATGTAGCATTTACTGCACAAGAAACCTCAATGGTTAATTGTTGACTTTCGTTACAGTTGGGATCAGCATTTTGTGCAGTAACTATTGCTGTAAAGTTTCCAATTTGATTATAAGTATGTGTGACAGTATTGCCCGTTGAAGTGGTGGTACCATCTCCAAAATCCCATGTGTAAGTAACACCTGCTTTTGCACCAGTTGAAAAAGTGATTGTTTGACCCAGGAAAGGTGAGCTATTATCAACTGATGCTGAGAGGTTAATTAAGTTGGTGCAGGGACTTTGACAGCCTAAGGATGATAACAAACTTTTTCGAGCGGTTTCAAGTGCTGCAACCATGCGCTCTTTTTGCCCATTGGTAAAAGCATCCTTGACGACTTTTGATAACCATAATCCATGTAATTATTAAACATATCATTTTGATCACCTAAAGAAGCGAATGGATTGTTAGACGAAGGGTCATCAGCATCTGTGGAACAGGTATTTGGTGAAGAGTTGCAAGAAACTGCTGAAGTAGAGGCATCAGGAGGCGTGTCGCAAACATGATCGCCATTTGTCATACAATTGCTATTCGGACACCCTGCTTCAAAAGTGTGATAGAGGTTTAAGTAGTGTCCTACTTCATGGATATGGACTTTGGAATTATCAACAGAACTACCAAACCAGCGCGCTTCATTTACGACCCCGTCAATTGGACGACCATGAGCTGCAGCCAGATAGGCATAGCCAGCAACACCAGAACCTTGAGTAGGAGAGGTAATCTCCTTTTTTTACTAACCAAATATTTAAATATTGGGTTTGGTCCCAAGTAA
>CAWFGW010000006.1:0-167432 GCA_963815495.1 uncultured Cytophagales bacterium | reverse complement strand
TTCACGATCCAATCCTGATAAGTCCTTAAATCAGTGTCAGTATACTTATCTTTATATGCTGAATCTACTTGTAAGGTGTATTGGTAAATCTTCCTGTAACCCAGTTGTTATGGGCCCCATAAAAGGCTCTCCAAATTTTTGGGGTATAGACGCCTTTACATCGGCTAATTTCTCTGAAACCAGCTGTCTAGGCAAAGAATCCCCATATCATCCTCAAAGACTAGAGTTACCACCGATAATCCGAAACGCGAAATCGAACGAATTTCAATAACGCCAGGTAGATTAGCCATGGCTATTTCAACTGGATAGGTCACGAATTGTTCAATATCCTCTGTTCCCAAGTTGGGGGAGGTAGTAATTACTTGCACCTGATTGTTTGTGATGTCAGGTACGGCATCTATTGGTACTTCTTTCATGGAATAGATCCCAACTCCAATCCATGCAATCATCATCAATCCAATCATGAGTTTATTTTCAATAGAAAATGAAATGATTTTATTAATCATGATATATATGTCTTTATCAATGAGTTGTACTCATTAAAGATTTAAATAAATAATTTGAGAATGGGACACATTTGTCCCTTGAAGCTTGTATTAAGCTATTGGTGGATGAAAGAGTACATGAAGGTATGGAGTAGTCTCCATCTCAGTGTAAAAATCATGTAATGTAGAATCGGGTGTTATTAAATTAAGGATATTATCAACCTCTTCTTTATTTACTACTACATTAGTATGGCAACATGCGCACATACAAAAAGGAGTACATGAATCATTACAATTATCTGGGTCATCATGGTCGTGAGTACCTCTACACTTAATTCTTGACCTGATTGAATATTTTCAAAATCAGAACAAGGAACAAGTGCAAGACAAGTTACATAGATAGATAATATGATAGTAAATAATTTCAACAGGTCAAATATATAAAAAAAAATATGCAAATGATTTGCAATGTTATTGACATCTGGAACAAATACCCTGAAAAACCATTGAAACAGAACTTGGGGTAAAGATCTTAGGATATTAACGGAAGGTATCTGTGCCTCTGTAAAACAATATGTTTCATCGCATCTTTGACAATGGAAATGAACATGTTGGTCTTGTGGAGCACATTCGCAACCTTCTTCACAAGCTGCGTATTTCAACTCATTAGTTCCATCCTGAATCGTATGAATAATTTTCTTTTCTTCAAAAGTTTTGAGCGTTCTCTGATAAAGAGTTACTTTATCAACTAACTCTAATCTGTTTTCTAGTTCCTTTGCACTTAACGCTGTCGCAGATTCCATTAATACAGATAGTACGTTAATCCGAACTGCTGTTGGCTTTACATCATTGTCTTTTAGTTTTTGCTCTATCATTACCTTAAAAATAGGAAGAAATCCCGAATTGTAGCCCACCTATTTTACTAGGTGGGTTACCTCTAATATATCTGTTTGTTTCATAAACCTATAATTCAGACGGATTACTGTTCGCTCAACAGGTCGGAAACTAATGGCAGGAACAAAAGCTATAATATTGTCCCCTATATTCGTATCGGTTTCCCTAAAGACTCCCACATTCCAATCAACATATTAACACGAAAAGCGAGGTTTACGGTGCTATTTGAAAAACCTAAGACTCTCTGCTTTAGAATCGGTTGAACAACATCTAAAAATCCGCCATACTGTTTAGAACCATATTGTTGAGTGTAACTTTCAGGAACGTCTACGAACACCCAAGACCATTCTCCAATAAACTTGGTATTCCATCTAGGTATAGTTGTGTTAAAATCAATTGCAAACACGTCTAATCTTCGTTTATCATCTAACACCAATCCATCAACTGTATGTGTGTTATATATACCTCCCATGTATGATAAACCAAGCTCAACCATGTCATTGTACTTTGTCGCTATTTTACCTGTCAGTAAAGGTGCTCCATTTGAACTTTCATTAAAACGTTCTTTATTTTTTTTGGACACAGAGCACAGGTTTTGTTTTCTGTGTTATCTATAATAGAATCATCAAAACCATTGGTCAAATATAATTCGTACCCAATTGCCCATTTTTTGTTATCAGTATTTCCCATAAAAACCAAAACCAGGATTACTCCATGTGGCAGATAACATTTGATAGCTGAAATTGGGCGGTCAACAAATTCCCATTTCGGTCCATCATGATTCTGATTAAATGCTCCGATGGGATTCATCACTATACCTCCTCTTAAATTTAACAACGGGTGAAAGGTAATATCTAATGCTGCAAACTCAATTGCTACTTCTTCACCGCCTTCTTCAAACTCTATCTCAGATAAGAATTTAATTCTGCTATGTAATGAAGAGGCTACAAATAAGGTCATTCTAGGAATAGCAAAACTATGCCCATCGGTTATTCCGTTTTCTCCTAGATATTGGTATTGAGCCTCAATATACCCACCAACAGAAACAGGTGATTTCCCCATACCTAAAAATGGACGATTATATGTTGCATCCATATTAAGCATGTTGAAAGAAGTGTCTACAGGTACCTTTTAAAGAAAGTACTATCAACTTGACAGAAACCATGAGAGGAGAATAGGATGGTTATAAGTATTAAGAATAGATTTTTCATCATGATAATTTTATTTTTAATGATTGATTTTGAACCTCCACAAAAAATGATTTTAAAGGACTCATTGCAGGTCCATTTGTTACTATCCCTTTAGAGTTAAACTCGCTTCCATGGGCAGGACATTGGAGTCTATCTCCATAAACCTGCAACTCTGCCCCCTGATGGGTGCATTGCATTAGTAAGGCAGTGTAGTTTTCGGTGTCATTTTTAAAAACAACAATAGGAAACTGTAATGCTTTATTCTCAACAATCAAATATCTATAGAACTTCTTCCCATTAGAGCCATCTGATTCTTTCCTTACAAAGCTATTTGCGTCAAGGACTAAATATTCGTTGTCTATGTTTCCGCTAACACATATCTTGTTCCTGAACAAGACTCCAAGAGAAAACTACTGAACACTAATCCAAGACAACCTTTCCCGCATTTGGTGATAAATGATTTTCTGTCCATACTAAAGTGATTCAAGAAATGCTAATAAGGCTTGTTTTTCAGATTCAGATAGGGCTGTGAATTGATTTCGGCTTTGTTCAGCCTCTCCTCCATGTAAAAGAATTGCTTCATCTATGGAAGTTGCTCTTCCATCATGAAGTAAAAAATAGCTTCCTCCTTGTGAATTCGGAGACAACCCTAGACCCCATAATGGTGGGGTTCTCCCATTCGAATGTCTCAGCAGAACCTTCCGTAGCACCCATCATCTAACTCAGCCCCCATGTCATGTAACAACAAGTCTGTATATGGATATATCGTTTTATTTGATATTGCTGCCACATCGGACTCAGGAGTTGTCCATTGAGGGGTGTGACACCCTGAACAATTAATTTGTGTAAACAATTCTTTTCCGAATAACACCTCAGGGTCATCAGAATCTCTTGGAATAGGAGTTTTAAGTGCTCTCAAATAAAACACTACATCTCTAACCGTTTGGTCACTAACCTCAGGGTCTGTACTTAACATCGAAGAAGGGTCTATCGGCTCAAAGGTCGAAGTGATTCCCATGTCTTGATTATATGCTCCTACAGTCTGATGTAATAAATCAACAGCCGAAGCCTTCTTTCCAAACCGCCCTATATATTTCCCATTCGAGGGAGTGTGCCTCCAATTTGATATGAAATAAGAAGGAGGGGTAACATAGTTGGGTACTCCTGAAATACCATCTCCGTCACTGTCCAATGGGTCTGCATTTTCAAGAATTTGTAAATCAGTCAAAGACTCTAAAAAACCCGAAACCCGTAACGGCAGGAGGTGTGAATTTCATAAATCGCATACCACTAGGTAGGGTTTCGGGTTCGTACCCAAGAATGGCTCTATTTTGTAACTTGAGGACCTCCAATACTTAAATCAGGAAATTGATTAGGCACAGTTTGTCCGAACCTAGTTAAGGTCAGTAAACGGATGACCTTACCATCTCCTGCATGGCAACTACCACAAGATGTTGCAACAAAACGAGGTCCTAAACCTGTTTCAGCAGTAAATACCTCATCGTTAAAAGCGATATCACCTGCAAGAAACTGTTGATTCTCTGAATGACTTAACCCACTGACAGGTCCGTCCAACAATTCATTTTCTACTGGTTCAGCAGGAATGATTTTTTCACAAGATGATAGCAGTATTATTCCAAAACAAAATACAAAGAGTTTATTTTTAACGATGTCTAATTTATAATTTAGACAAATCTAAAAATATCTATTAGACTAACAAAAAACTATTACCATGTACTCGGGAAAACAAAAAAACCTTCTACCCTTTACGATACAAGGTTTTATTAATTTTTAAAGATTCTAGTTTTTCTATCTGAATCCATATGGAAATAAAGTACTTAGATTTTCACTATAAGTTTTAATCTCCTTTACATTTTTTAACTAGTAGATTTATAACTTTAAATGTTAATCTACCATTTCAAAAGTCTTTATTATCTGATTAGATATGTATTAATAAATATTTTATCTTAATCGCAAACTATTTCCAATTACACTTACTGAACTTAAACTCATAGCCAGTGCTGCTAACATCGGGCTTAACAAAAGACCAAATACCGGAAAAAGAACACCTGCTGCGATTGGTACGCCCAACACATTGTAGATGAAAGCAAAGAACAGATTCTGCTTAATATTTCTCATCACATGAGTACTCAACTTTCTAGCTCCACGATTCCATCGAGCTCCCCTTTCACCAACGTAAGACTTGCACTCTCGATAGCTACGTCCGTTCCTGTTCCCATGGCAATTCCAACATTTGCCTGAGCCAGTGCCGGAGCATCATTGATTCCATCACCGGAGGTCCAGCAACTATTTTTCCCTCTTCCTGAAGGGCTTTCACTTTCTCGTACTTGTTTTCCGGTAAGAGATCGGCTTCATATCCATCTAGTCCAAGCTTGTCAGCAACCGCTTTGGCAGTGTTCTTATACTATCACCTGTGAGCATCATCACTTCCAATCCTTGCTCTTGCAAATGCTTAATTGCTGAAGCCGATGATTCTTTGATAGGGTCAGCTACACTAATGAATCCAGCTATTTCCTTTTCAATCACTACAAGAAACATTACGGTTTGGCCCTTGTAGCTGTCGTTGTTTTACGTCTTCATCATGCTCCTGCTCAAGCGTAAGGTTAAATTCTCCCAAAAGCTTTTTGTTGCCAATGGCTATTTGAAGTCCGTCCACTTTCCCAGTAATTCCTTTTCCTGTGATGGAATTAAAATTCTCGACTTTTTGCAGCTTTAGTCCCTATTCTCAGCACCCTGTACGATAGCGTGTGCCAATGGATGTTCGCTGCTTGATCTAAGAGAAGCGACATTTTTGAGAATCTCGTCTTCACTGTGTTTATCATTAATGGACTTCACATCCTGAAGTGATGGTTTGCCCTGAGTAATTGTACCGGTTTTATCAATAACCAATGTGGTCACCTTGTGCATTTCTTCAATCGCTCTGGCATCCTTTACCAAAATTCCTTGCTTCGCACCCTTCCCGGTTCCAACCATTATGGACATGGGAGTTGCCAAGCCTAATGCACAGGGACAGGCAATGATGAGCAACTGTAACTGCACTTGTAAAGGCATAAACCAGTTTTGGGTCTGGTCCCCAAATCGCCAAACGGCAAAAGCGATGAGCGCAATTGTCACTACTATTGGAACGAAATAGCCTGATTCTTTATCTGCAAGATTTTGGATAGGCGCTTTTGTTCTGCTGGCCGATTGACCATCTCAATGATCTGTGAAAGCAACGTATCACTTCCCACTTTCTGTGCTTTCATCTGAAAGGTGCTTGTTCCATTGATGGTACCACCAATCACATTTTCTCCTTCGGATTTTTCCACTGGAACGGGTTCACCGGTAATCATAGATTCATCGATACTGCTTTTTCCTTCTGTGATCTCTCCATCCACCGGAATCTTTTCGCCTGGCTTGATTTTGATGATGTCATCGAGCTTTACATGCTCCAATGGAATCGTCATTTCTCCACCGTCTCTTATGACTGTCGCTTCTGGCGGTACCAAATTGAGCAGCTCCTTTATTGCAGAGTTGGTTTGGCTTCTTGCTTTCGCCTCCAACAATTGTCCTAACAAATCAGAGTAAGAATGACTACAGCCGCTTCAAAATATAAATGAACAGCTCCTCTCTCAGATTTGAATTGGTCAGGGAAAATGTCAGGAAATAGTAATGCAACTATGCTGAACATATAAGCTGCACCTGCTCCCAATGTGATCAAGGTCCACATGTTTGGAGAGCGATTGATGATGGATTTGTATCCTCGAACAAAGAAATTCCAACACGAGTAAAAGATGACAGGTGTGCTTAATGCAAACTGTACCCAGCCCCATGCCTTTTCACTGGCTATTCCTGTGAGAGAAATGCCAATCATCTCACTCATTGCAATGAAGAAAACGGGAATTGTGAAGGCAACAGAAATCCAGAACTTGGTAAGCATTTTCTTGTATGCATTATGCTCCTCAGACCCTTCCTCAGCAGAAGCCTTTTTAGGTTCCAAATCCATCCCACACTTTGGGCATGAACCCGGATGATCCTGCTCGATTTCAGGATGCATTGGGAAGGTATAAATGGTTTTAGAAACTTTCCTCTTTTTCCAATCCCATTCCGCATTTTGGACAATCGCCTGGCTTATCGTATTTCTTATCCCCCTCGCAGAGCATCGGGCAATAGTATTTGCCAGATCTCCAGTATCTTTTTCCTTCGATTGAGTGGGCGCATGATGATGGTGATCGTGAGAACCCGGAAGATGAATATCATAGCGTCCCCCGTCCTCTTTTCAAGCTTCTTTTAGTACCTCCAGTGGAACATGATATTCAATTTTTATCTCTGCTTCCTTTTTTTCTAAATCAACTGAAACATCAGAAATACCCTCAACCTCTTTGAGTGTTTTCACTACATGACTCTTGCAACCATTACAGGTCATTCCTGAAATTTTATATGTTTGTTCCATATGTACAGGCTGTTTTAATGATTAATAAAAATTTATCCCAAAATCTCGGGATTTAATTTGTTTCGATAATATTTGAAATGCTAAATTATTAAGAACCAAACTAAAGTGATTTCATAATAATGGTTTTGATTTACACAATTTTATCAAGTGGCTTTCTGTTTGGTTGTAACATGGTTTTGTAATCAGACATACTAAAGCCAGTTTCCTGCTTGAACTGACTAGACAAATGATTTATACTTGAATAATCAAGTATAGAAGCAATATGAGAAAAAGAATGAGAACCGTCTTGAATGAGTTCTTTAACCTTTTCTAGTTTCAAGCGCAGAAAATATTTCTCGATAGTAAGATGTTCATGTTGGGAGAAGATTTTACTTAAAAGAAGAGTAATGCTCGACCTAATTCACCTGATATCATAGTTGACAGTTTGGTCTTTCGATGAACCGGAAGTTTATTAGTAATGGATATGAGAAAAACTTTTATCCGTTCAACAAGGATTTCTTCTTTGGTTTCTATCAACTCAAAACCATGCGTTTTAATAGCTTTAGCTATAGTTTCAAGTTCAATAGATTTTGGGTCAATCTTAATCACACCTAATTCAACGGTGTATACCTCTACGCCTAAGTTAGTTAGTTCATCATTAATCACTTTCTTGCAGCGATCACAAACCATGTTTTTGATACGAAGTTCCTTCATTGCTCAATTTAAAATCTCCTCCAATTATTCATTGGAGGAAGTTTGCTATTTAAAAACCAATATTCCATAATAAATATTAATGCCATTAATACAACAGACACAATTACGACAATAATATCACTTGTTCCTTTTATCCATAAAAAAGCACCTAGCACTACGGTATCAAGTACAATAGCAGTAATGACTATGCCAGCCTTGGCATTCACATCTTTTCTAGATATCTGAGTACACCCCAATGAATGGTAATGTCCATGAAAAGGTAAAAAATAGCTCCGAGGCTGGCTATTCTACTTAAATCAAAGAAGACTGCCCAAGCACAATGGCTATTGCTGCAATATATACCAGCATGTGTTTTTGAATCCTCCCGGACATGCCCAAATGACTATAGGGATCAGCTCCATATGTAAGCATGGCGGTCGATTCTGGATACGGCAAATATGCTGGCAATAATTCCGGAAACTGTTGCGACTATGGCACAACCTACAGTAAACCATAGACCATATTTTCCGAATGCAGGCTTGGCAGCTTCTGCAAGTGCATAATCTTTGGCGGTTATAATTTCGAGAACGGACAAGTTTACTGAAACAGCAAGCGAAACCAGAATATATACAACGAGGCAAATAACCAGCGAAATGACAATAGCCCGTCCAACGTTTTTGTTCGGATTTATTATTTCACCACCGCTATTGGTGATGGTGGTAAAACCTTTGAAGCGCCAGGATCGAAAGTGCAATGGCTCCAATATAACTGGCAATGGAATAGTCTTGAGAAGCACTGGTGGTCACGACTTGCTCAAACGGAAAATCCTGTGATCCATAAACCACCTATTGCAAAGATGACGATACCTCCTATCTTTAAAATAGCCATGACTAATGATGACTTACCAATAAGGTTATTGCCTGAAATATTCCCCAGAAATGCAGTGACAATCAGGCCAACTGCCAGTATGGGTATCAGGAAATCAATATTTTCAACATCAAACAGTTGAAACGTGTATGTCACCGCAATGTACGCGCTACCAACTTTCATTAATCACCATTGAAAAAGCCATTAGAAGGGAAGCACTAGGCATACACTGTCCCCTTGCCATAAGCCTTTTTAAAAATTAGTGCCATTCCAACGCAGATGGGTATTTATTGGATACTTTAATATAAGAGTAAAGCACTAAATGCTGATATGATGGCTCCATACAATGCAAGTGGAAATAATGGCCAAAAGCTCTCGCTACCTGACCCAGTAAGGCAACATTCCAGCACCACATCATGATCCTGTGCCTAAAGAAACAGCACCGACTAAGGATAAACTATCTTTTTTATATTTTTGCATATAGTTATTTTATTTAAAATCTTATGGACAATCCACCACCACCACCAAACCGATTATCGTAGCTTGCCATCAGTGAGAAATTTTTAGATAAAAAATACTCAGCTCCTGCACTCCATACTATTTCTTTAGTGAAACCTACATTTTTTTCTAATGTATTAACCAACCTTGTATCTATCTGGTATTCATAATATCCAAATAAAGAAAATCTTGGAAATAGCATAAGTGATCGTCCAATTCCTATTCTAGGACGTAATTCATTGTCAACACGAAAGTCTACATTAAACATAAAGGGTGTAAACCACCTTATACCTGCAACAGCAGTTGGTTTGATTTCATTTAAACTATTTTTGGTCGTATTTTCAACGTTTACTCCACTAAACACACGCACATAGTCATAAAGATAATATTCATAAGAAAACTCTGCTTCAACATTTTGATTCCACCCGTATTCCACACTAAGATTGAATTGATTTCGGATGTTGGAAGAGATCAAGTTTAGCGTACTCATGTGAGAAGCTACATCAGCCATACCCCAGATGTAGAACTTATTTGTCTCATGTACCAGTTTAGAAATTGGATAAGGCTCCATTCGCGGATCCCGTGGCGTATCATAGCTAACTACCCGTGCCATTCCGCCCATCATGTGATAGAGGATATGGCAATGGAAAAACCAGTCTCCATATTCATTTCCATAAAACTCGATCGTCACTTTCTGCATTGGAGGAACATTCACAGTATGCTTTAAAGGAGAATATTCACCATTCTCATTGATTACCCTGAAAAAATGTCCGTGCAGGTGCATCGGGTGGTGCATCATGGTGAGGTTGTTGAATGTGATTCGGGTCACCTCACCTTCGCTGATCTTAATTTTATCCGTTTCAGAAAGTGGAATACCGTTCATGCTCCAGATATACCTGCTCATGTTACCCGTCAGGTTGAGAAGCACCTCTCTTACAGGAATATCCTTATCGTAGCTGGTTGCTTCTGTTGATTTCAGATAGTTATAGTTATACTCAGAAAATAAGCTCATGTCCATTTGCATTCCGTTCATTGTCTTGTCTTCTGTGTTATCTTTCATGTCCATTCTGGGCATGCTCTCTGTCTCGTTCTGACTGGCTTTATTCATTCCGTCCATGGTGGAGTGATCCATCTTCCCGTCATTCATGCTCATACCATCCATTTTCTGTCCATCCATCTCTTTCATTTTATTCGTTTGCATACCCCAATTATTCATCAGTTTTTGAGGGTCGTTTTTTTTAGGTCTGAATTTCAATGCCGGGGCACCCATGCGCATATCCATCTTGGCCATTTTCATCATCATGCCAATTTTGTCGGGACGCGAAACAACCGGTGCATCGAATATTGCACCTTCTCCCAGGTATGCGGAAGCCGTACCGGAACCATCCTGTGCGGTGATCCTAAATTCCATCTTTCCTTCATCTGGTATCGTCACAATAAAATCATACGTCTCTGCGATGGCAATAAAGGTTTTGTTGTGCTCAACAGGCATCACATCCAGTCCGTCAGCAGAAACTATAGTGGGATCACCACCACCAAAAGTCATCCAAAATTGCGTAGAAGCCGCACCGTTTATTATTCTGAGCCTTACTTTCTCACCCGGTTTGAAATCCGGGTATTCTTGCTTTTGTTCTCCATTTACGAGAAACGCAGGATAATAAATGTCAGCAATATCAGCACTCTCCATCCTCTGCCTCCAAAAGTTGAATTGCGCACCTAATGCTCCTCGTGCAATGACCTGATTGAGTGGGGTGGCTGTGCCTTTCCGCCAGTTGTACCATTCTGTGCCTCTTTTTAAAAAGCGCAATACGCTCATTGGTTTTTCATTCGTCCAGTCGGATAGCACCATGACCAGCTCTTTGTCATATTCCAATGATTCTTCTTTTGGATCTATAACAATGGATCCAAAAACACCACTCTGTTCCTGTAACATGGTATGTGAGTGGTACCAATAGGTGCCAGCTTGCTTTATTGGAAATTCATACTTTTGGGTGTGGCCGGGTTCTATGGGCGGAGTGGTCAGGTAAGGAACGCCATCGTAAAAATTTGGAAGGAGCAAGCCATGCCAGTGAACGGACGTTTCTTCCTCCAGCTCATTTTTTACATAGATCACCGCATATTCTCCTTCCTTAAACCTAAGGGTTGGGCCTGGAATACAGCCGTTGATGGTCATGCCCATCACTTCTTTTCCTGCCTTAATTACTTGCTCGGCTCGTATGGTTATTCTGTGCTCCCTAACCGGTAGGTTATCTACGTTTCCTTCCACTGATTTCTCAAATAAATTTTGAGCGGAAATTGGAAATGTGATAGCTAATAAGAGATAAGTGTATATTAATTGTATTTTTTTCATTTCAAAACTTTAGACTGTCATAGGGTGTTGTTGCTCATACTTTTTACACAAAAATATGTTATAAAATCTGTTCTTGTATATATGTAATTGCATCTTTGACTGAAAGAGGGTAAGTAGCGTTGCCCTTTCTTACATAAAAAACGGGGTTATTTTTTTCTTTTGAAAGATAGACAGGAGAAGAAGATTTTTCAATATCAACCAAACAGATTTCGTTCCCATCAAATTCATAAAAAGAGACATTGATTTTAAAGCTTGCATGACTATCAATATATTCTGTCATCAATTGAAATATTTTGAGTTCGAAGCCATCCTTATTTTTTTGTTTGAGAGACAGATAGTCATTTTTTAAGCCTAATATATTTCCATTATCATCTACGCCAATTATTAAACTACCCCCGTTAGCATTCATAAAACCAGTTATGGTTTTTAAGATTACAAACTCTAATTCTTTGTTTATTGAATTTTGACGATAATCATACCGTAAGGATGATTTGAACTCTACATATTTACCTTCGCCCTCTTTGATTAATGTTAAAATATTCCTGTTGAGGGTGTTTTTTTGCTTTTCAATTGTTGCACTTTTTTTATTTAGGTTAATTTGCAATAATCCCAAAATCATCCCTAAGATTCCCCCAAAAACAATATATGATATACTCATACTCAACATACTATAAGTAAAAGATTCACTCAAATGAGATTTGATTATATTCAATAATAGTGAGAAATTGAAGGGAGTATCAGGATTCTGAATACTGTCCAATATCATAGCAAAAGGGTGGACAAGAAAATAGAAAACTGCTGCCCCCCCGAAAGTAGAGATGATAATTATTTTTAATAATTGCCTTTTTTTTGTTTGTGGCATATTTACCAGAATTATGAGATTCTAAATTATATCTATGGTGCTAAAGTATTTGATTTTCAATCTTTAGCTAGGTTGTTTAGGAATACTGCTAATCCTTCCTTGTCGCTATTAGATATTTTTGCTTCATCGTGCATCATTAAATAAGAAGGCAAGGGCATTTCACCATCTTCTACCTGGCTACCAATAGACTGCATTTTGTTTCTTTTCATCCTGTCGGAATAGTTGCCAAACTCACTAAAGTTCAATTCTGCTTTTCCTTCACGTATGTGTTTATCCATAAGTAATCGAACAGGCTGAACCTTGCTGTACCAGGGGTAATTGGTGTTATTGCTATGACAGTCGTAACATGATGTTTCCAGCATATTCATGACTTTTTCAGGCACGTCATAAACATATCTTATATCTGTTTCAGGGATACCATCTTGTTGGTTGGTATCAGCCGGGATAAATTGTATCCCGACCAATGTGATCAAACCAACAATAAAAAACCATTTGAGTGTTTTCTTCATTATTCAATAACTCGATTTACTTTACCGCATTTTGGCATACTGCTTCCCATATATGGATTACTAATTTCTTCTTTGTTACTGATCCAAATAGCTCCTTCATTGTTATTAGCCATCGGACAGAAATCTTCGTATAACTTCTGAGAAGTTCCAATGACAGCAATGAGGTCTTTTATGTCTATACTTAATGAAACCAAATGTTCTCTTTGATGGTCAATTTCACTAGCATTTTTTGCTATGTGTTCTGCATTTTCTGTGGCACTCTCCAGTATTTCGTTTACCTCATTTTGTGCTTTTTCGGTTAACCCTTCTGCTTTGAATACTTTTAAAGCTTCTACAAGATTTTCCGAACTTTTAGCTGCTGATGAAGCATTATCTTTCACCAAAGATTCATTCAAGGAAAAATAAGAGGACATAATGGAGGTTAAATCACCCTTTAAATCACCTGAATTTGAAGAAACTTCTCTTTCATTTGATTCAGAGTGCTGATGAGAACCATGGTCATGATCCATACCTTCGTTGTGTTCATGACTCATGTCATTATGGTTTTCTGTATTACTACTATTTCCACAACTAGCTAGAAATAAGCTTCCTGCAAATGCAAGTGCATAAATTTTGATTTGATTAGTTTTCATTTTTTTTTGTTTTTAGTTACTTAATAAATTGATTTGCTAATATTAAAAGAAGAATTACAGCAATAGAGAACCAAATAATTCTCTTTACCCAAAACATGAGTTTAGAGAGTGAGGATTGATTCTCTGTTTTGCAGCAACTTTTCATGCTTAATTTTTAATGTTGATGATTATGGTGATCCTCATTATTCTCAGGTCTTTCATATTGACAACAACCAGGTAAACCCTTGTAAGCCTTATCAGTTGCTCTTACTTCATCTGTATCATAGCCTACATCGGCAATTTTTTGTTTGATTTCTGTTAGGGTAATCACTTCTGGATCAAAGGTTACTTCCATCATTTTCGTTTCTTTGTTCCAGTCTGCTTTATCAATCCCTTTCACATTTTTTAGCGATCCTTCTATGGTTTTTTCACACATTCCACAATTGCCATAAACTTTAAAAGTTTCTGTTTTGTGTTTTCCATGTTCAATTGCAGTAGGATGTTCTGCATGAACAAATGAACTTATACTACCTAATAGTAAGGCACTTAATAACCCGATTTTTACTACTTTCTTCTTCATGTTATTTATTTTTTAATTTGTTTCTAAACCTTTATTATGGAACTCAAGTATTTCTTTTTTTCCATCAATAGTTATTTCAACTATTGCATGAAAACCGTCTGTTTTACTCAATTGACCTACCAACGAATTATTATTCCTTAATTCTAATTCATATTCTTCTTTAGTTCCATCATGGAATTCTATTGCTATTTTCCCCTTAATATCATTTCCATTTAATGGCTTCATGTTTTTCTTATATAGAAATATCTTGAGTTGATCCTTTGCATAAAATAATTCCGCTATAATTTCTATTTTGTACTTATTGACTTGTTTTATTTCACCGCCATTTGGGCCTCTCATTACAGTGTTTTCCTCATGAGAATGACTGCTATGATCATCTCCTCCATGATTATGCTGAGCCATTCCTTTACTCAGAATAAAGAAGAAAACTGTGATAATTATTAATGTTTTTTTCTTCATGATATTTATTTTTGAACGTTATTAATCTCTTGTTCCACTTCCCCACATTTAAGCATTGAAGCACCGAAATATGGGTTTTTGATTTCCTTTTCTGTACTCAACCACTCAGCTCCATTATCTTCATTTGCCATTGGACAATGTTGTATATAGAGGGTATTTTTAGTTGGTTTAAAAGTTTTGGCTATCATAACCATTTGTTCAGAAAGAACCACAAAGTGTTTCCTAGTAGACGCAAGGTCTTTCGATTTTAACATTTCATTAACAGCAGACTTTGCTTTGGTGCTATGCTTCATCCACACATTATGTGCTTCCCCCTTAAAAATTGACATATTGATTTTGCTTACTATTATTTGATATCCCCTAGCAGCCTTAATAGCTTCTTCAAAATCATCATTTACAAGAGCCTCTTTTAGTTGAAAATATGAATCAAATAAAGGCTGCATAGCTTCTTTAACATCTTTACTTACTGCAACAGACTTAGAGTGACCAGAGTGATCATTACCATTTGATGGAGTCGTACCACCATGATTATGCCCTGTCATAACAGCCCCACCTTCAGGATTCATCATACTTGGTTTTCCAGCCAACTGAGCAGCAGCATCAATACTAAATGTGCCGTTTATAGCGATTTCTTCTCCTTCTTCTAAGCCTTTGTTGATTATAAAACTATTTCCTAATGAAGGCCCTAAAACGACCTCTCTCAATAGGAAGTTAACTCCTTTTTGATTACTCGATTTTACATAGACTACAGATTTTTCTCCTGTCCACATGACGGCTGTTTTTGGAATTACAATAGTCGATTTTGCACCATTAAGTGCATTTTTTAAAATTCCTGACACAAACATTTCAGGCTTAAATCGTGAACTTTTATTATTGATGTCAAGTCGTGCTTTGGCAACTCTTGTTTTGGGGTTAATTACAGGATCTATAAAACTCACTATACCTTTAAACTTTTCGCCTGGAAAAGATTGAATTGAATACTCTACTTCATTCCCTTTTTTTACAAAAGACAAATCACTTTCATATACATCGAAAAACACCCATAATGAAGTTAAATCCGCCACCTCATATAAAACAGCTCCTTGTTTTATATAATCACCCTGATTCACTTTCTTATTGATGACAACCCCACTTTTGTCAGCATAAACTGAAAAGATTTCTTTTATCTTACCTGACTCTAATAAGTCACTGATTTGTTTATCTGTAAGTTTCCAGTTTTTTAATTTTTCTTTTGCAGCATTAAAAAGAGAAGGATTGGACGCTTTCATTTTATTTGCTTGAAATAATTCTTCTTGTGCAGAAACGAGCTCTGGAGAGTAGATGGAACCAATTATTTGTCCTTTTGTAATATACTCACCCGTATAATTAATAAATAATTGTTCTATACGACCACTGATATGAGCCGTTTGAGCAACACTCTTTCGTTCATCGGCTTGAATTTTACCATTCAATCTAATTTCCTTAAAAGGGAGTTCTTTTGTAACAACTGCTGTTTGTACACTTGCTAATTGCATAGCTGTTGGCGACATCTTAACCTCCATTGGGTTTTCATTTTCATTTGATTCTGAATTCACTGGGATTAAGTCCATACCACACAATGGGCATTGACCTGGTTCTGCTTGTCTAATTTGAGGGTGCATACTACATGTCCATGTTTCGTTTTTTGATTCGGATATATGAGCATGCACAGTTTCGGTAGCAGTATTTCCACCAAAAAGAAAGTATCCTAAACCAACGCCTATTATGAGGGCTGATAGAATGAATAGTATCGTTTGTTTATTAATGTTTTTCATGTGATTATATGTTTTAATTAAAGGTGATATGGAGTCCGCTTCTCCCATTTCACTTTATTCTGATTTAGAAATTAAATAATCTAATTGCGCCAATGCTACATAATAGTTTTTCATGGCTGTGGCATTTGCCATTTCGTATTTCAATAATTGTTGTTGTATTCGTAGAATCTCCACAAAATCTTTCCCTGAATTACTAAATGAAGTATATAGCAGTGTTAAAACCTGATCCGTTTTCTCCAATTGTTTTTCATTTAAATCAATTTGTTGAATGCTCTTCTCCATTTCATAACGTGCTATCTCATAGGTTGAAAGAAGGTTGTTTTGCAGGTTTTCTTTTTTGTAAGTAATTGCAGACTTCATTAATTCCGCCTCCTTGTTTGAGGCATTGTACTTCCCTCTGAAAATCGGTAGACTCATCGTTATCATGGGCATAAAAGCATTTTTCCCGTTACCTGAAACATCCATATCAGTCCTTTTTCCGACTATGGCATAATCAAGCCCAACACCAAATTGCGGTAACCCTTTTTTCTTCGATACTATTTCATTGGCTTCCGCAGCATGTAACTGAGCATCTATCGCTTTTAACTGAATATTCTGTGTGAGTAAACTATCCCTTTGATATTCATTTGTCAGCAAAGGTTTTTTAACAATTTCCGTTACTACAATAGCATTTTCAGGTTTGTTAAGAAGCGAATTAAAAACGGCTGTTAAAGGTTTTATTTTATCTTGAAGTATTCGGATTTCTGTTTCTAAATCTTCAATCATAATTTCTACCCTTAACACATCCACCATAGCTCCTTTTCCACTTGAGAAGGAACTTAAAGCCAATTCTTTAGTCGAAATAAGCAAAGTGATATTCTCTTCTTGTAAGCGAATCATTTCCCTTAATTCTACTATCGGGTAAAACGCCTTTTTTACATTCAAATACAGTTCGTTTTTTGTATTCAAGAATTCTTGATATTTCGCTTCTGCAAGTAAACTAGCTACATCTTCCTTAGCCTTTAATGTTCCAAACCAGGGAAACATCTGGCTCAGTGAAATTCTAGCTCTTTGTGGTCCAATACGTGTTTCTATTGGACTCACAAACACACCAAAAGACAGTGTTGGATCTGGTAAAGCGTTTACCTGTGCTACACGTTGAACTGCCATTTCAAACTCAGTATAAGAAGCTTTTAAGTTGGGATTGTTTTCCGCTGCCTCTTTTAAGTAATCGTCAAGGGTTTGGGCATTTAAAATACCCGAAACACCAATAAGTAGTATGTGAATTAGATATCTCATTTCAATGCTTTTTTAAATTTCCATTCTTCTCTAAGCGCAAATAAAACTGGTACAATAAAGTACGAGCTAATATCGATGATCATTCCTCCGAAAGCAGGAATTGCCATCGGAATCATAATGTCTGAACCTCTACCTGTTGAAGTAAAGATGGGTAATAGGGCAATAATTGTGGTTGTAGTAGTCATCACACAAGCTTTAATTCTTCTGTGCCCCCCATCTATTGAAGCTTTTCTAATTTCTTCTATAGAGGTGAGTTTATGATCTTTAAAGGTTTGGGTTAAATAAGTTCCCATCAATACGCCATCATCAGTCGCTAAACCAAACAAGGCAATGAAACCTACCCAAACAGCCACACTGAGGTTAATGGGGTGCATTTGAAATAAATCTCGCATATTAGTTCCGAACAGTTCGAAATTGCAAAACCAAGGGACACCCCATAGCCATAGCATAATAAAACCACCACTACAGGCTACCGATATACTGGTGAAAATCATGAGGGATGTTGTTACTGAACGAAACTGGAAATAGAGAATTAAGAACACGATTGCCAATACTAGAGGTACAACAATAGCTAGTCGTTTTTCTGCTCTTATTTGATTTTCATAGCTACCAGAAAACTTATAGCTAATACCAGCGGGTACTACCAGTTCTTTTTGGTCTATTTTATTCTGAATGAAGCGTTGTGCTTCTTCCACTACATCTACTTCTGCATAGCCATCTTTCTTGTCTAACAGCACATAGCCCACCAAAAAGGTGTTTTCACTTTTTATCATTTGGGGTCCACGTACATATTCAATATCTACTAAGTCGCCCAAAGGAACTTGAACTCCTGTTGGTGTTGGGATATAGATTTTATTCAAACTACTAGGGTCTTCTCTCAACTCCCTTGGGTAGCGAACTCGTACAGGGAATCGTTCCCTACCCTCTACTGTTGAAGTAATTTGCATTCCACCAATAGCGGTTTCAATTGTTTGTTGTACATTTTCTATCGTTAGTCCATATCGAGTAATGGCATCTCTATTGATATTTAAATGGAGATAAGGTTTCCCAACTATACGGTCTGCAAACACTGCTTCACTTTTCACAGAAGGCACTTCTTTTAAAACACTTTCTAACTGCATCCCAAAAGCCTCAATAGTTTTTAAATCAGGACCGTACACCTTAATACCCATTGGTGCTCGCATACCAGTTTGAAGCATTACTAATCTAGTTTCAATAGGTTGAAGCTTAGGGGCAGAAGTCACCCCTGGTATTTTTGTTACCCTTACTATTTCGTTCCAAATGTCGTCAGGCGTTTTAACTTCTTCTCGCCAGTTCCTAAAATAACTTCCCGAAGGATCAGCTATTAAACTAGCAACTGTGATTCCTTGCGCTAATGCTTCTTGGTTTGAAACGGTATCACCAGAAGTTAAAACAAATCGGTTATCATCATCTGTCTTAAATCGTTCCCGATGCCCTTTTTTATTTAAAGCGTATTCAGGTTTGTAATTCACTACGTTTTCATACATCGATATTGGAGCTGGATCTAGTGCTGTTTCTGCTCTACCCATTTTACCAACAACCAATTCTATTTCAGGAATATTAGCCAATAACATATCCAACTGTTGGACTACTCTCTTGTTTTGTTCTACACCCGCATGTGGCATTGATGTTGGCATTAGTAAGAAACTACCTTCATTTAAGGAAGGCATAAATTCTTTACCTGTACCTGGAAAGGTGTGCGAAAGACTACTCCAAACGGAGCTTGTTCTTATATTAATATTTAGAACATCAAAACCAGTAGCTACAAAACCGAATACTGAATTAAAGCCTATCCAGATTAAAAGTCCCATTAAAACTAAGGAAGAGGGAATAGTTAGAAAAAGGGCTTTATTTGCTAAGCACCATGCTAAAATTTTTCTGTAATAAACATCTAATAAAGTAAAAGCACCAAGTACTAACGTAACAAGTAAGGCAACAAACAAGAAATTATTGAGCAACGATTTCGAAGCGCCTAATGGCATCCAATAATTAGCCAATAAAGTAGTAACAGCAAGTACTGCTACTATTATCGAAAGATTATTTGTTACCCAATTTTTCTTAGAACTGTACTCCTGTACAAACCATGCTATTCCGAAAGCTATTAGCGTAAGCCCTGACCAGAGTGAAATCCAAATTGAAGCGGCTAAACCTACAACTAGCAATAGTACATTAAAAATGATTCCGCTTCTATTTTTATTGATTTTAATTCCAAAAAACCAATGCGCAAAACTTGGCAAAATCAATAACGCTACAATCAATGAAGCTACCAAAGCAAACGTTTTTGTATATGCCAAAGGTCCAAATAACTTTCCTTCGGCAGCTTCCATCGTAAACACAGGCAAAAAACTAACTACGGTAGTAGCAACTGCCGTTACAATTGCAGAACTCACCTCTGCCGCAGCATTGTAAATTGTATCAATTAATTTCTGCTCTGGTGGTGTATTCTCTAAGTGTTGTATAACATTTTCGGAAAGTACAATCCCTAAGTCTACCATCGTTCCTATGGCTATGGCAATTCCCGAAAGTGCTACAATATTTGCATCAATATGGAAATATCGCATGGCAATAAACACCATCAACACAGCAATAGGTAATAAACTAGCAATTAAGATTGATGCTCGAAGATTCATTACCATGACGATAATCACCAAAATAGTAATCAATATTTCAAGCGAAAGGGCTTCTTCTAGTGTGCCTAATGTTTCATTGATAAGTTGTGTTCTGTCATAAAATGGAACAATAGTCAATTGACTTTCAATGCCATTGTTCAATACTTTTTTCGGTAAGCCAGGCGAAAGATCTTTAATTTTATCTTTTACATGATTTATAACTGCTAATGGGTTTGAACCATAACGTGCCACCACTACTCCACCAACTACTTCTGCCCCATCTTTATCTAACAAACCTCTCCTAGTTGCTGGACCTAACGTAACGATAGCTATGTCTTTGATTCTGATAGGCACATTGTCAACCACTGATACCACCGCCTTTTCAATGTCAGTAACCGACTTAATATATCCCAAGCCACGAACTAAATATTCCGCCTGATTTATTTCAATGGTTTTAGCCCCAACATCTCTATTCGATGATTTTACCGCTTGCATCACTTTATGTAGCGGTATATCATACACTCGCAAAGCATCAGGATTAACATCTATTTGGTATTCTTGCACATATCCACCAATTGAAGCTACTTCTGAAACTCCTTCAACACCATTTAAACCATACTTCACATAAAAATCTTGCACCTTTCTAATTTCATGCAAGTCCCAACCTCCTGTTGGATTCCCTTCTTTATCCCGACCTTCTATGGTATACCAAAACACTTGTCCTAGAGCAGTTGCGTCAGGTCCTAATGTAGGTGTTACTCCTTCGGGTAATAGATTTGAGGGTAATGAATTTAATTTTTCTAATACACGTGAGCGTGACCAATAAAACTCAACATCTTCATTGAAAATGATATAGATACTAGAAACTCCAAATATAGATGAACATCGGATTGACTTTACACCTGGTATTCCAAGTAATGAAGTTGTTAATGGATAAGTGATTTGGTCTTCAATATCTTGTGGAGATCTTCCCATCCATTGGGTAAACACAATTTGTTGATTTTCTCCAATATCAGGAATGGCATCAACGGGCACAGGGTCGGAAGGTAAAAAACTTGTTTTCCAACCAAAAGGCGAGGTAACCAAGCCCCAACCGACAAATAATAACAAGACTAATATGGTTACTAACTTGTTTTCCAAGAAGTAACGTATGATTTTATTTAACATATCAATAGATTAAATGAACAAGATAAACAGTTGTTCTAAGACATAGGAATGCCTTGAAATCTTACAGTACTGAGTACTGAATAGATTTATCTATGATATGGTATCAAATAAGGAAAGATTGAAATAAGACTTGAACGTCTTGCTTCAGCAGAGGGGGAGAGTAATTGATAAACGCTATATCTAACTCAATACTGGAGTTGAATAACTCAATAAAAGTGTATATAAAAGTATATACGAATTTGGAATCTAAATCAACGTGTAAAACGGAAGATTGATAATCATCTTCAAGATTAATAGAGGTGTATTGATTTTCACAACAGCCTCTTTTCTTAAAAGATGTTTCTTTGGAATCAGACTCACAAGATTTATTTGGCTTTGCCATTCCACTGTCCAATTCACCATTACCTAACATTAACTTAGATTTCACTGTATGTCCACCACAATAATGTGTAGCCATCGTGAAACCCATGTTGCTGAACAGGAGAATTAAACTTAATGATATAGCTAGAAACTTCTTCAATATGATGCAATTTACTAAATAATTTTAATAATGATTTATATAGTTCTGTTAGTTAGTTATATGATTATGGTCATTTTCTAATAAACAGCTTGCTACATACCTGAGAAAAACAATATTTATTAACAACTATTTTATAATAAATAACTCATAAATATTATCTACCTAAATCAAAGAGAGTTTAACTTCTCAAGTTCGGATATTAATACACTTGGCCTGATATTTAATTCATTGCATAATTTAAAAATCATTGAGAGAGTTGGTTGTTTATGACCGTTTTCAAGTCGAGATATGTGAGTTGGGTGAGACTTAATGTTAAAAGCTAGTTGTTCTTGGGATACACCAGCTTCAATTCTTTTTTGTTTAAGAATTTTTCCAAAGGAAATAGTTATTTTTTGACTCTCATCTGACACAAAGCCAAGCTATAGAGTTAAAAAAATCGTAACCATAGCCTAAAGGCTAATATGTAATATAAATTATATATATTTCAAGCAAAAGTTAAATAATTGTCAGTATTAAACATTGCATTAAACATGGCTAAATCGAGTTTAAACCAATTTCTTGAAGAAAAAACAGAGTATAAATCCGAAAGGAATAGGACGGTTAATATCCCTGAATCTGTTCATAGCTTTTATAAAAATGTGTCCAATAATTTTGATATAAGTATGGTCTCATTAGTGTATAATGTCCTTACAGATTGGCAGGATAATTATAAAGATGAAATCAGAGAAGAAATTATTAAAAGAATAAAAAAACAGGGGTTTTGAAAAAAAAACTATTTATGAGGCGTTTTGTAATTGGGGATATACACGGTGGTTATTTGGCTATAAAAGAACTACTTCAAATCATTGACTTTAATTATGAAAATGACCTTCTAATTAGTTTAGGTGATTTAGTGGATGGCTGGTCACAATCTAAAGAAGTTTTTGATTTAATGTTGTCCATAAAAAACAAAGTCATTGTGCGAGGAAATCATGATGAGATGGCTTTGTATTACTACAAACGACTAACTCACCCTCGTTTTGATGATTACTTTTCTATTTGGAAAGGTAATGATGCACAATCAACATTAGATTCATTAGGTACTTTAGAGACTATTAAACCCAAATATGTTACGCTTTTAGAAAACACCTTAGAATACTACATCTTAGATGACAACTTATTGTTTGTTCACGCAGGTGTTCCTGAAGCTGCGGTAAAAACTAACAATCTTGGTTCACCATTTTTCCCTTTAGAAAAAGTAGATTCTTATAATTTTATTTGGAATAGGTCATTAGCCAAGGACGTGTATTTCAATAGAAATAACCCCAGCTATAAATTAGGCAATATCTACAAACAGATTTACATAGGACACACCAGAGTACAAAAGCTTGATGAAAACCAAACAACACCGCTAACCGTTGGTAATATAACTTTGATGGATACTGGAGCTGGACAAAAAGGTAAATTAAGTATTATGAACATTGATACTAAAGAAGTTTTCCAAAGTCAAGAAGTTCGTACCTACTACCCTTTTGATAAAGGAAGAAATGAATTCTCGTATTATGAAGAAATGAACAAATAATGAAATTTCAATATGCTTCCGATTTACATTTAGAAATGTTTACAAATCTTGTAGCTGTTACTGAAAGCAATCTAATACCTAGTGCTCCTATATTAATTTTAGCTGGAGACATTGATAAAATCAAGAATAAAGGTGTTAGTAGAACCAGTGCCTTCAAATACTTTTCTGATAACTGGGAACAAGTTTATATAATACCAGGAAACCATGAATTTTATGATAGTGAAAGAATTATACATGCTTTTGAGTTAGATCATCAAGTTTTTCCAAATGTAAAATACCTAAACAATGTAATGTTGGAGCTTGATGGTGTTGAGTTTTACTTTACTACTCTATGGTCAAAATGCAATTCAAATTTGATTGAAGATTATATTACCGACTTTAAAATATGTTTCTGGGGCGATGAAAAATATAGATGGACACATCATAACCAATTTCATCAAAGGGCTGTTGAGTGGTTAGATGAAAGTCTTTCTAAACCCAAAAGTAAACCCCGTGTGGTTGTCAGTCATTTTGTACCTTCAAATGAAGTTAACGCGTATCCTGATAGTGATGATTTAATTATTGGCCCGATGATAAAGTCATATTTCGTTGCACAACTGGATGAATATCTAAAAAAATGGGATATAGATTATTGGATTTATGGTCATAACCATTGGAACAATGATGTTGATGTTTTCGGTATTAAATTTCGATCAAACATGCTGGGTTATGTTGGCTATAATGAACATAAGGGCTTCATAAGGGATAAAACAATTGAAATTGTATGAGAAAGATAGTATACGTTGACATAGAGAATGTCTTGTGTGATTTTCTAGGGCAATACAAAGAAGAAATCTTCAAAAACCCTATGATTAAATTCCCATAATCATACACCTGTTTTGAGGCGTTTTATTTTGGTTTCTTTATTTCCGAAAGCTTCCAAAAATGCATAAGAAAATTCAGCAGGATCAATTTTTTGTTCCGCCAGTAAAGATATCGCTTCTTCTATTTCAACTGCATTCATTTCTTATTACTAACAATTAAATCCTTCACATCAACATCTAAAATTTATCTTATTAAATTTATTACTATTTTGAACCTTTTAACTAACAATGTTGATAAGTTGACCTTAAATTAATTAAATCAACCAATATGAAAATTGGCTTTGC
Organism: uncultured Cytophagales bacterium; assembly: GCA_963815495.1. Taxonomy (GTDB): domain Bacteria; phylum Bacteroidota; class Bacteroidia; order Cytophagales; family JAAEPT01; genus CAWFGW01. The sequence continues at coordinate 142,905 of CAWFGW010000006.1, read as the reverse complement.
TCGATCTAGTAACAATGAGAACTTTCTTGAAATACAGATAGACGCACTAAAAAAAGAAGGGTGCCAAAAAGTATTTATCGAGAAGAGCACTACTCGAAATAATCAATTTCCGAAATTCGAAGAAATGATGAGGATATTAAGAGAAGGTGATACATTAATAGTTCATAGCCTAGCTAGACTAGGAAGAACCCCTAAGGAGCTTATTAAACTGCTTCATGAACTTAATAAGAAAGGTGTAGAATTTAAGTCATTGAAGGATCTAGCCTTCGATACAAGCACATCATTTGGTAATTCTCTCGCTACAATTTGGTCAGATTTAATTGACATGGAAGCAATAGTACTTTCAGAACGAAATATGAAAGGATTAGAATCAGCAAGGGCTTCTGGTAAGAAGGTTGGTCGACCAAAAGGCACAATTGATAACTACAAATATCATTTAGTTCTTAATATGTATAAAAGTGGTGCGAGTTGGAGTGAAATACAACATGAAATAAAAATTAGTCGTTCAACAATAAGCAACTATTTGAAAAAAGGAGGGCTTTTGTGATCAATAGCCCAGCGTTCTTCAAAAAACCTGAATTTTTTATCAATTTTTGATTTACAACATTAAGGTACCTTCATCGAGGCTTTTAAAAACTCTTTTTCACAAATCTCAAGCGGAATCTTACTTGGACAGTAATTAGCATCAGAAATCACATAAACTTCTTTAAGGTTAGTGAGTGACTTTATCCAATGTAAGTATTGAGCTAGATGATCTGAAATTTGAGATTCATTGGTGTTCTCTTTTATTTTAATCACAAAAACGAGTATTCCGGTTCTTGATCCTGAGAGATACTTAGCCGCCTTCATCAATCCTCCTAAAAAATGTTTTCGACTTGATCCATGTTCACTTTCAAGAATGACATACTCAGAACCCTTATTTAAAACAACATCGGGTTTGTAGCCATCATCCAGCTGTTGACCGTTTGCAATAATTTTAAAGTCTTTAAACTTATGCTCAAGATTTTTAAACTGGGAATCTTTCATTTGTATATTTTGGAACTCATTTGTCTACTAATTCTCACTCAATACTCATTAAAAAAATCCAATTTTTAGCTAAATATGCTGATATACCCTTTCCAGGTAAGTAATCAGGGTACTTTTCTTTAAACCCTTGACTCGCTTGTTGAAAAGATTGTGAATTAATTTCCTTTATTATTGCCAAATACACCAATGCTATAGATGGTGATCTTGACAGGCCTTGATTACAGTGAATTAAAACAGAATCACCAACAATATGTTTTTTGATAAACCTTATGGAAGCAACCATCATGGGGTGGGTAAATTTAGGATGAAACTCTCTTTCCATATCAACCATATTCAAAAAGAGATGCTTCCCCTTCTCGTAAGTTAAGTAATACGGATGGCCTTGAGACAAATTACCCTCATAACCAACAGCATTAACATGACATGGATGTTTACAAGCGTGTATTACTGCTGTATTTGTTGTGGTATAGAACTTACAACTATCACCGTTCCCTATAAATAAATTTCTATGTACTTTGATCATTAAAGTTTACTTTCTAAACAACCATTTTATAAATCGTCTCAGTATTGATGGTTTTTTGTTATTGACATTATAAAACTGGTCTCTTACTTTCTCCTCTGCTCTACGCCCTTCCATTATTTGTTCTTCATTCCATTCATCTGACCATTCTATAAGACCATCAATAATCCAATAATGGGATTTGCAAGGTAATTCCCAATTACCGATAGATGGACGCAAAGTAGGCCTATTACCATTTTCGCTAAATGTCCATTCTGTTTCCTCCAAAGGTGTTATCACCTTGTTCTTACAACCACATGGACACAAATGTGCTGCGACTTCAAATTCCTCCGAAACATACAAAAGCCCTTCTTTAAGCTCTTTAGGAAGAAAATGTACTTTTAACAATTCAATCTTTTCCATTTTCTCCTACACAGTTTAACCCATCAATGTTAAATAGCATATGATAAAAGGAATTATCATCGACATAAAACCCTCGTAATTGTTTGTACTTGATACAGGCTAAGCATGCGTTTAAGGCGTTGAGCTCAACAATCTGAATGTTACTTTTGTAGATGTCCTCAGGAATATCCGTTAATGGAGCTAATTTTTTATTTAGCAATTCTTGAGATGAATCCTTTGAAAATCTTGTAGCCCGGACCATTCCACTAATTGGGCCATTGTTTTTATCGAGACCCATACCGGTATCAATAAAAGGTATGCCCAATTTTATTAATAAGTCGAATATCTCAGACCGAGAATTTCCACTATCAACACAGACAAAAGCAAATGTGACACCTTCTAGATCCTTTTCTGATTCAGAAGTTATATATTTAGAGTAAATATTGATTTTATCTCTAAAGTTATCATATCGGCTTTTATAAATTTCTGATTTTCTTTTTCCTAGTTCCTCATCACTTAGCTTTCCCGGTGATCTAAAAGCGTTGTGTACGTGAAATGAATCCAGGTCGAATCCTCTAATTTCTTTTACAGGTGTTCGAACAAGAAAATCTAATAAGTATGCTCCAGTTCCACCAAGACCAATAATGGCAATAGTATCATTTTCGAGCTTGGCACTTAACTCTCCAATTTCTGCCCTACTAGTTAAAGTATCTCTAAATTTAAATACTGAGTTTTTGGTTTCTTCAATCACTCTAAAAGTATATGGATTGACATCAAATTTATTCATGGCAGGTCCCGAGATAATATTGACGTAATTATCAATTTTATCAAACCAATCCTCAAATTTCCCATTTGGAGGTTTATTCGAAAATGATCTCTGAACGATTAAATCTTCAGAAGCTAATTTTATTTGTGCCGGTCTATCTCCAAGATTTTTAATTGGTGTTCCATTGAGTTCATGGGGAGGACTGCCACAAAAGAAGATTTGATGATCTTGCATACCAACTTTGTACTGATCTATAGAAGTCAAAACGGAAACAATTGCCCCCATTTTTAATTCACCTTTGTTATCTAGATATGGTATATCCCTTATGACTAGGTGATTACTATCTACAGACAATGCGTAACCTTTTTTAAGTAACCTGTCGATGTCTTCGTTATATTTTGCAAGTGTCGTAGCCATAGATCAAGATTGTCCTGTATGTTTAACTTTAAATCTCATTCCTTCTTTCACCTTAACTTTTCCACCAGGAGATAATATTCCGGTTGGTTTGTTCCCATGCCCTCTTTCATAGGTCACAGAATAAGTACGTTCAGGATGTTGAGGGAAGTCAGGAAAAGCGAGAGTCACGATTTCATCATATGCAACTTCATCCTTAACTACTACTTGAGGTTCTCCATTTACAAAAATGTCTACCTCTTTTTTGTCTTTTAAATTTGTCATTTTATCACTTTTTAGCGTTTAACATTTGTTCACGCTTCAAAGAAACTACGACATGGCGCAACCTATTTGCGCGATGAAAAAAAATTAATACTTACCCAAAGTTTTTTCAAGAATGGCCTTTATCTCAATTACAAGTGAGTCAGGACAAACAACTTTTACGTTCTCTCCATAGCTCAGAATTTTTGCATACAGCTCATGATATGGAATGAGTTTGAACGAGAAATACATTTTTCCATTTTTTTCCTCAATGAATCTTTGAGTTTTATGAATAGGTGCAGCTAAAAGATATTTACCCCTCCAGGACTCAAACTCTAAAATAACCTCTTCTACCCTACCATCCGGAACAGCTATGCCAAAAACGTGATTGTAGTATTCATCATGATCAAAATTTGCAATCTCTTCTTTTATAGATTCAGTCAAAACAAAATTTGTTATTCTATCTAATGCGAATGTAGTCACGAAGTCTTTGCCCTCAATTTGACCAATTAAATACCATAAATGATCAAACTCTTTAAGCAAAACAGGTGTAACAACGTGGGTTTTGATTTTTGAAGATGTATGTTTCTGATAATCGAATTGCACCTTATTATTTGAGTCAAAACCAGCAATTATTTCTGGTATTAACTCACTACCCTTAAATTTTGGATGATTTTCAGGTTGAATTATTATTTGTTGTTTTACCTTATTTTGTGTCGCCTTTATTTTAACTGCATCTACAACTTTATCAATTGCACTCGTAAAATCTTTAAAAACATCAAAATCCCTATACTGCTGAAGGGTTCGAGCATAAAAAGCAAGGGCGTTTACTTCATCTGGCTGCAAATCAATAGCAGGAAATATGTTTTCAACATCATCAGGATAATAATAAGCTTTGTTCTTATGACAGTATTCAATAGGAGCACCTAAATCCATCTGCATGTCTCTAATATCCTTGTTGATAGTTGTGTCTCCAACATAGAGGTCATGCTTCTCTTCAAGCTTCTCAATAATTCTTTTAGTTTTTATGTATTTAGATTCCCTTAATAATGAATCAATCATACGATAACGGATATATGCATTCTTATTTTTCGGCATCAATTAGTTCCATAAAATGTTCGAAAATCATAACCATAGCTAAAGTATCGAGTTCACAGTATTTCAGCAAAGCGTGAACTATTTCACTTCTCTCATTTTCACTCATATCCACATACTGCAACTTACTATAGGCTATCAATGCGGCTCCTCCATTTGCAATATCTTCAATTTCCGATAAGGTCTGCTCTAATTGTTCTTCGCTCCAACTTTCAAATACAGATGGTAATAAATCATAAGGGTTTATCACTGTGTTGCCACTCATTTGAATCCAAATATGATCAGTTGGTAGGTTTTTGCTTGTTACATCAATTTGACCTATCGGATTACTATACTTTTGTTTTAAATACTTACTTGAGTTCAAAGCTGCTGGTAATACAGCTTTTATAGAGTTAGACCCTTTTGTTAGAGGGTTGTAGTAATATTTCTTTTCTATCTCCCATAGGTCTACCATATCACGATCTCCCTTCCAATTAAACGAACTGCTTTTCGTAGAGTGAGAGATAGATTGTATGAATAACATTAATTCTTCCTTATCCTGTTCATTCGATTCATGAAGTTGATTATAGATGGCATTGAGTATAGTGTTTTCATGATTGGAATACCTGAGAATGGTTCCACTATCAATCTCTAAACTCCTTTTTAAACTTCTGATAAATTCAAAATTTGGAAATAAGCCTGCTTCGGTGTTTATGTATTGATTATAATGTTCAACACTTTTGTCATTATTGTACTTGTGATGGGAAAATTGAAAAGCAACTTGCTCATATGGTGCCAAACCAATGTTAAAGGGCAATGCCACAGCACTAGTTTCGAAATCAATAAAGTGCAACGGATACTGCCACTTTTCTATTTCATTTTTTAATCCAATAGGGTCAACAAATATTGAATGGTCATTAATTACTTCCTTTTCTATTTGCAACCACTGTCTATGGGAAGTAGTTAATATCTTATGATCTGGTTTAAAGCCAATATTCTCTTTAGTCAATTGAGACTTAAATAAAATCCCTTCATTCATAAGGGCAGTTCCTTTTCTAAAATCGTATATATCAAAAATATTGGGTCGGCTAAAGTCAGCATGAGTCCAATTATGTTGTTTAATGAAACATTCTCGAAACCCAGATTTTAGCCCTATATTTCTTTCACTATCACTACATCGATATTCACAGTTCTTACACATACTGTAAGATGTAGGCCAGTTGGCGTATATGTCTCCCATGTACAAATCTTTAAACATGGAAATAGACTCTTTAAAGCCTAAATTATCATAGTACCGATACTTTTCTTCTTCAATATCCTTAACAATTGATGAAACATTTTTTCTTCCCAATATTGGAGTTCCTACTTCCTCTATCGAGTCTACCTTTTTTTCTATTCCTGTCCTATTTTCCACCTTGTTGCTAATTCTAAAAAGCTGATTAAGACCATTAATACTTGCTTTTTTTGACTTATCTGCCATCATGATAAATGATTGTACCTTCCATTCTGGAAAACATAAGCCTACAACATGTTTTTGAAATGCGATATCAAATAAATAAGGCTTCCAGTCACTAACCATCCCTCCCCTTTTTCCAATAAAAAGATAATCGTCATCAGGATCGAATGATTTAGCTTTAACCTCTATCAATTCAATATTTGCTCCTCTTTTCACTAAAATATCAGTGCGGACGAATAACCCTTCTATTAAAAACGCTGCTTCGTAAATGATAACGTTTTCATTTTTAAGTAATTCAAGAGTTTGATTCCATAAAAGTCCGTAGTCCCAATCATTACCTTCAATCAAAATACCATCAGGATAATGTATTCTGGCAAGTTCTTCCACTTGGAATCCACCTTGTGCTAATGATTCTAAAAAAGTATCTTCCTTCTTAGTACTCGGATATTCTTCCTTTTGAGTATAGAAAAGTTTGTTTGGACATTCAAGTCCTAGCTTGAATCGTGATTTAGTTAGTACTTTCATGTAAAAATCAATAAGAGTTAACCACTATTTAAATTTACTTGTTTTCAACAAATTACAAGTACAAACTCTCATTTTGTTTATTCTTTTTAAGATAAAAGCTTAAATACAATAATAGACAGATAGAGAAAAAGATTACCTCAATAATTGAGAATGAGATTCAGAATGAATTCTGATAGCAAGTATTAAAAGTATTGCTGTTGGAAAGGGTTTCTATTTGACGCTGGAAATTTTATTCCAGTTAAAAAGTGATAGAAGTAAAAATTGCGATTTTTAATACACCGAAAGTTATGAATTTGCGTTTTTTGATACACCAAACTGGCAGTTCTTTGCGTTTTTTAATAAACTGCTTCAAGTGCAATAACGTCCGTTAGTTAAGGGAATCACGGATCGCTTAGACGAAATCATTATATATAATTCATATTAAAAATCCTGTACGGCTCGCAAATAATAATTTAAAATCACGCCAGTGCTATAACAACCGATGTTATGTTAAAATGAATCATTGCTCAACACATGAGTCTATGTAAAAATACGGATAATGGATCGGGTCAGCATTTTTTTAAATTAGGCAATCATTTCCAGTTTTAAATCTGTTCCTTTTAATTTTAATTGAGGTTTATTCAGTTCTTTTATTATTGAACGAAGTCTTACCGCAACTTTTTCTTTTATAACTGGGATTATTAAATGTTCAAACTTGATTCCTAGTATTCGATGGATAATAATAAGGTCTTCTTGTGAAAATGGTCTTAATCCATTAATCAATTCAGACATATAATTCTTTCTATGTCCTAAAATAAGCGCTAGATCGTTTTGTATTAACCCTTTCTTCTTTAATGCTTTTCTAATACGTTCTTTTCTATTTGCTATTAATTCATTCTGATATTGAATTAGCTTTTCAGCACGTGTACTTTCTTCAAGTATTTTGTCAGTAACTTGTTCTTCATCAGACCAATGTTCTTCTTCGTATAGTTCAATTAGATCAGCTAAGTGGCTTCTTAATGGTTTTAAAGAAGAATCATCTTTAATCATTACCCTCAACTTATTGAATAATGAATTTGCTTGTTCTAGTTCAAATTCGTTATCAATGCTGGTAATTTTTAATATGTTATTTATGTTAAATTTTTCCATTTGAAAACTCATTAATCAATACACCCTTTATTTTTCAACCATTTGTTAATGGTGTTTTTATTGTTTTGAAATGTTCGTTCATACTCATCATGTGAACCCGCCCATAGAACATTAGCGATATCCATTTCATCTTTATTATCTTCTTCTATTTCAACATATTCAATCAAGATCATTGTTCGGTGAATATTAATGTCAAAGAAGTAAAAACCTTCATTATGAACACAGTCCGCATCTTCTCTTATTTCCAGAAACTCGTCTCCTTTTGGAAACTTCTTAATATCAGAGATTAATCTATCTATAGCTTTCACCAGCTTGATATTGCCAATATTCTTTTTCTTTAATTTCGTTAGATGTTTTAATCCAATTATTCTCACGCTACGATATAATGAACGTTACAAAATTATAATAGTTCCACTTATTATGGAACTATTAACATAATTATTTTTAACCATAAAAAAAACTAAAAGCCTATTTAACATAATAATATAAGTTGCTGAAACGACATTAAATCAATTAGAAATAGCATTATTTCATTATTGCATAAGTAGCCCTATTTCTAAAGCTGTAGACTTTTTCCTCAGGTACTGGTTATCTACAACTCCAATTCATAACTTAGTTATTTAACACTTTAAAAATTAAGAATTATGGAAGAATTTGGAATTGCATTGTTGATATTAGGTGCTATTGCTTTAGGACTTTGGATTTATGCCATTGCTGATATTGTAAAAGGAGCATTTAGCGGCAGCGGCTCTAAAATGCTTTGGCTTGTGGTGGTGATTATCTTTCCTATTATTGGTGCGTTGGTTTATTTATTCATCGGTAAAAAAAGCTCCCACCGTAAACATCATGATTGATAAATTTTCGGTTTGAACAAACTGTTGCCCCCTACTCTATAAAGCCATCCTCCAAACGACATTCCGCACTTGATGCGGAATCTCCCCATCGAAGCACGGAATCCTATTTAACATACTATCAAAGTAACTTTACCACGTTAGGCTCAGAAAACGTAAAAAGATGACTATAAAATTTCCCCGCGTTTGTTTTTGGATGTGTGCGTAAGCGAATTTGTTTGGTAGAAACCGGCTCACCATTCTTTTTAAAATAAAGCTTTCTCCGAATAATTTCTTTACAGATATCTTCTAATGTTGCGCTTCTTTGAGGCTGTTTCAGTAATACTACCGCTATAGCTTCGTGTAGTTTTAGGATGTTTTTCATGTTTTATGCTTGATTAAAAGAAGAAGTCCCCTGCTCGATTTATGTGATTATCAGACATTATGAATGCTGTTTTATAGGTCTATCATGGATGGAGGTCGGTATTTAGGCCATCGGTTCAATTATAATCAACTTTTGAATCTGCTACATTTGGTAAAATGGTTGGGGAAATCGAATATTTTCGTTTCTTGGATACATTCCCTTCTAAGCCATAGAACTGTCGTAAAAAACTGTTCGGGTCTTTGCTCAATAATAGAGACTTTTTTTCATCAGTTGTGAGATTACAAACCCCGAAATTTTTTATGTAATTTCTGCTCATGGATATATACCCAGAAGCGTAGTCCTTAGTGTTATTTCGTATGTAATCAAAAAAAATATCCGATTCCATTATACGCTGAAGGACTTTTAGTTCAAATAAATCATTTGAAATTGCAGCAATACCATTATAAAATAACAAGTCTTTATCTGTTGATATTACGAAAGATGGCTTTTCACTGATATGCGGAAAAAAAAGCTTATAAGCATTGATATCCATTGATTGCCTTCTTCCATAAGCATACCATTGTTCGTACTCTTTTTTTCCTTTATCTCTGGTTTTTAAATCATTTTTATGATCTTTTAAATATTCATAAGCTTGTGGGAATTCGGATATAAAGTCCTCCTCCCCAATAATTTTAGTTTCATTATTTTGTTGTGTGTAAGGGAAAATTATTCTTTCTTGATTTAGCTCTAAGTCCGCATTTGAGTGTATTTTATTGGCATTAACTATGGCTCTGCATATTCCTTTTTCTATTGCGTATTCCCTACCATTTTTTGTTTTCAAGTAAAAAAAGTTAATATCCTCCGCTATAGGGGTAAATTTATAGACATGATTCATAAGAGTAGCTATACCGTTTTTTGTAATAAACAAGTCTTTAAATGGTCTACCAATAGTCTCAACTTGTTTGATGTATTCACTTTTCTTTTTTGAATCAACTAGATTCCATCCATCGTGATTGTTTAATTCTTTGTAATTAAAATCATAAAAATCTTTTTCCTTCAATGATGATAATTGAGCGGATAATATTTTTTTGTACCTAATTTCTCCTTTATTCTTTTTCAGATAACATATGCATGTATATGTATTTCGGCTTTTAAAAAGTTGTTCTCCTCCGAAATTAATAATCTTCAAATTCACATCATTTTTTGAAAAATAGTCTCTTAATGCTCTACCATTTACACTTTTAATAAATGTGTTCACGGTAATAAATCCTAAAACCCCATTTTTAGCTAGGTTTTCATATCCCAATTGAAAAAAGGGAATATATAAATCCGGATGACCAGTTTTAGCAACTTCCCAGTTTCCTATAAGCTCTCTTGTCTTATCATCCATATTTCTAGAGCAGACATATGGAGGGTTACCAAGTACAACCTGAAAACCACTAAAATCTTTGATTTTTCCACTCCATTGAAAATCTAATGCGTTTCCTTTATACAGGTTGAAAGTGAATTCTTTCTCATCCTCTCCTTCTGACAAAGCAAGAAGAGTAAGAAGGATTTTTGACCTTGTTATAGAATATTCTTCAATATCAAGACCATAGATGTAGTTTCTAAAAATCTCTTTGAATGTTAATGAGGTATTATTTCTTAGCCATTTGGTAGCTGTAAGAAGAAAACCTGAACATCCACATGCTGGGTCGCATATTTTAGTATTTTCATCAAGGGTTTTTGTATTTAACGTTTCACCAACTATACTTTCCCGAATATATTCAGGAGTATAAACCGCACCATTTATAATTTTATCACTTGGTGAAATAACAAACTCAAATAACTCTATTAGTTGCTCAAAAGATTTAATTGTTTCAATCATTAAAAAATTGCGAAATGATTCATAATCGTGATCATTCTCATTTATTTCAAAGTTTTTGATGTATCGATTATTAAAATTCTTAATATTGTTTGAATATAAATAAGCAGACACTATCAACCTATTAACTTTAATTGGATCAGTAGAATAAGAGCTTAAATATGTAAATACACTTTTATTCATTGTCTATAAATAATGGGAATATATTTTTTCTTGTAAAATGATTATGTGTGTTTTCTGAAAATGCCTTAAAATAATTCTCCCACATACGTAGTTGAGCTCTACAAATAATTTCTTGATAAGTTATATTCTCCAGTAGTTTATTTACAAAATCATAATCTTTTGAACTATAGAAGTTATTCAAAATAAAATGAAAACCTAAAAATAAATCCATTGGGGGGTGTGGCAATCTAGGTGCCCCTAACAAGATTAAATCTCCTGAATAGACTGTTTCAATTTCATTACCTCCTGCCTGAAAATGATAATAAGGGTGAGTGAATTTAGGTGTATCAGACTCAATATTTTTATCTAAATGCCAACAATTCACATATTCTTTCATATCATTATCATATCCCTTGATATGAAGATGAAAATCGTACAATGTGGTCGGATCGTAAGATGTTTCATCAACCTCAGGATTTATTTCGCATTTGTGGGTAAATAGTATTTCCAAATAATCAATGTTTGATGGAATGGTACCAGAAATTTTTTTATCTATACTGAAAAGAACATTCTCAACAGATACTTGAAATTTGTCACCGTTGTATTGTAAATAACTGTCAAGATTGGCCAATTCAGTTATTTCCATTGGTACTTCATAATCTCTTATAAGTTGAATGAAATCGGATAAATCTCTTGAGTATAGATATGTATTCCAATTGCTCATATTTATAAACTTTTTGCTATAGATTTTAAACGATTTTTCTCAATAGGTTTAAGGAATTCTAAATAGATAGGTTTTCCTGTAGATGAATCAAACCTTTGGGGCTCTAATCCAGCTTGAACTGAGAGGTATTCTTTGTCCTGCCAATCCAATAAATCTTTTTTGTACAATTCTAAACCATCAATTGGATCTATTGGTAAATGTGTTTCCTTACAAATTGTCCAGTAGCTTGTACTTTTAGCATATTTTGCTGGTTTTTGAATTGATAGGGATAATCCAGTAATTTTCTCTATTCTCTTTAATCGCTGTTCTGCATTCAGTTTTCGCAATGTGTTCTTACCATCATTATTTTCTTTCCACCAACCTATTAGTCCATCACTCCACCAGCGGTTATATGAATCTGAAAAAATGCCTTGATATTTGAAACCATCAAACATAGTTTTAAGTTTTTCCCAATCTTTTGATGTTTTGGAAACCCCAAGCCTTGCGGATAATACATCTTCTCCCAATAGAGGGCCTATAGTTTGTATTAAATTGTTCAGAACGAAACTTGAAAATGCAAAAACATCATTACTAAACATTTCTCGATTGAGTTTTTCCACTACTCGATAATCAAGACTATTATTTCGCTCGATAGATAGATTCAAAACGCTAAAAACATCAAACTTCTCTGCACTTATTTTTTGATAAGCTTTAATTAAACTTATAAATCGTTGAGAATATTTGTCAAGATTTTTCAGTAAAGTGTCCTTTGTAAGAGAAAGATCAAAAAGGTCTTGACTAGTTAAATCTTTATAATAATCACTAATTTTTGTTTCACTTGATATTAACACTATTGGAACATCCTTATGTTTTTCTGAGTTTATTGTTCGTAATGTTTGTGCAATTGTGGGAGCATCAAATATAGCTGTAGTTTCTGTCAGTCTAAAATCGAAAAGTAGAAGGTCATAGCCATCAACTTCTTTAATGGTTTCCTCAAAACTTTTCGGAATATGATGTTTAATTTCAAAGCCTTGGCTATTCAAGTCATGAATAATTGATCCAGGATTCAAGTCTTCTATATATAAAATTTTATAAGCCATATTTTTCTAATTCTTTATCATTTGCTTTCGGTATTTCCACACGAATACAAGTTGAATATTCAGCTTTGGGGGATGCTACATACACATTTCCTCTGTAGCTCTTGATAATGTCTTTAACAATTTTTAAGCCCAATCCAGTGCCTAAAATCTCATTATTTTGATTTAGACTTTCTAGGTCTATAGGTGAGGTTGTAGTATAGAATTCTTCAAATACTTTCTGCTCATTTTCTTCTGAAATTCCATCTCCTGTATCCGAGAATTCTAAGAAAAGCATTTCGTCTTCAGCACCACATTCAATAAGAATTTTGCCGCTTTCTCCAACTCTCTTTATAGCTTTTTTTGAATTCGTATAAAAATTAAAAAGTATAGAAGACCATTCAGAAGGGTGCATAGATTTGGTATATAAATATGGATTACCAATAATGGGTTCTGCAAATTCAATTCCCGATTTAATTGCATCAGATTTAATAGAATTAATAAATGGAGTAATGATATGAGGAAGATTTAGTGGGCGCAATTCACGGACTACATTCTGGGAAATAACATTATCAAAATAGGAGGTATAAGTCCTAAAGGAAGAAAAGTTGTTATCTAATATCTCTGTCCGTGCCAATAAATCTTTTTCATCTTGTAATCGTTCAAGTAAATATCTAATGTCACTCTGAATATTATCTATGTAATATTTTATCTCATGGATGAATTGTCCAACCGTCAATCCCACACTACTTAAAACTCGTAACATAGACCTTTCTTTTATTGTTTTTTCTTGCTCAGTTTTTTGAATTTCTTCGAGTTCTTCTATTGCTTTCTGAACTTTCTTTATTCTTCTTTTTCTTCTTTTTTTTGCTTCAACACTTCCTGAATCATTTTCAAGCTCTCGGTCTAACTCTTCTATTGTATGAGCAATATTCTTAATTCTAAACTCTATTTTTTCAAAATTTCCTGCTTCATCTCTTTGTTGCCCAGAAGTAATTTTTGTCCCTCGTACTTCAGAGACTTTTAATACCCCTGAAATAATCGTTCTGTAAATAAAATTTTGAAGTTCGATAAATGCCTCATTTTCTGAAAGTCCTTCCCGACTTGAAGTTTCATTGAAAACTTCATTTTCATCAGGAATCTCAACAAATCCAAAAAAGTGTAAATTGGAGTGAGGTGGTAAGAGAGAGCGTTGCCTCATAGATTTATCCAGAGAAAGCCAATCATTTCCCGGTTCCCCATATGGGAGTACTCTAAATCCATTTCGATACAATCGAATACCACCTTGAGTTTTAGCAATCTTTTGAATACTTGAAACATGCATAGTGGGCATTACTTCCTTGTCATAAATAAAGTAATAAGCTCGAAACCATATTTCTTTTATTTTTTTAAAAGGAATTGAGCTGTCATCAGGATCACTTCCAACTTTACCACCCGCGTTTATATCAAGTTTTAAACTTCTTATTTCATATTCACCATGTCCCTCTTCATCTACAAAGCCATCTATCGTTGCTACGGCATGATCATACACCATTATGTTGTCGTCAGCTACTGTTTTAGTTTCATTGTTGGTGATCTTAATAAATTTTGTTTTGAAACCAGGGTCATTCGTTTCCTCTTTCCTTTTACTTTCTTTGTCCTCATTTTTTTTTGAAATAGGGAAAGGTTGAATGATATCATTTACATAACGATATATTCTCTGAATCGCTGAAGTTGACCATTTATCTTTTAATCCACCTATTATTAGCGTTGTTCCCTTTTCTCTTATTTTTTCAGTTTCCTCCAGTTTATTTGTGATAGAAGATAAATCTTTATCTCTTTGATAATCTTTCCAATTAATGGTAAGTTTCAAAGCATAATCAGCATTTTCAACTTGCGTAATAATAGTTAGCTTGGTTCCTAATCTTTGAACTGCAAACCTCCCAATTCCTTTCTGTCCGGCTCTTTTTCTATTGTATTTTCTTGAATATGGATTGTGTATTTTACTCGTAGACGAGATCCTCATAAAACCTTCAATTAATTCATCTCTTGTCATTCCATCTCCGTCATCCTTAATGTTTAAAGTACCTCCAATATCATCAGTATCTATAAAAGTTAAAGTTACTTCTTGCGCATCTGCATCATATGAATTTTTAACAAGTTCAGAAACGGCTGTCTCTTGTCTAGCAACAAGTTCGTCACCTAATCGATCAATTACGCCTGCATCAATCGAAAAACGGACATTAGTCTTATCAAAAGACGATAAAAAAGTAGAAAGCTCAATAATTTTATCATAATTCTGAGGTTCTTCCTTAATTACATTTTCAAGTTGCTTTCGTATTTCTTGCTCTGTCATTTTTGACTGGCTTTTTTGTTGGATATGTTAAGTCTTATATCCAAAATATTTTCAATTCTATTTAAATTCATAATACTTGGATGCCTTTCTATTTTAGAAATAGTAAGTTCTCCATGTTCAATGTTATAATTTTCACCTAATTTTTAAGCCAACCAAATCTGCTTGATTCTGTTATAAATATTAAATCCTTATTTCAAGATACAATCTTGAACTTTAATATCTCACGAAATGCTATAAAAGTTGTTACTCCTTTTATTCATATATAGGAAGAATAATTTATTGTTGTTGGTAAGTTTCTTGCTAATAGGGCTTTTCCCGTTTGTATTTCTCAATAAGCAAATTATTACTTTATTCTATCAGTTACCTAAATAGCCTTTACAATTTTAATCTTCTTTTTTATGCTTGTGTTTATTCAAAGGAGGAAAATCTGGTTTCTATTCTGGTGAGACACTTCTTCTTTAATCTAATAATCCATCATCCTTTTTTGGTTTTGGTCTCGGTTTAATACCCCCGTTCCCGCCATGCTCCGCATGGTGGTTCTTATTTATGATTAAGATGTTTTTGTACATGAACAGAAATGATAACATTAATCGAAAAAGAGTGTTATTCATATAATCCCTAACTTGTTACTCCACAAACAAACTTTCCAGCAATCTATTATCTTGCAATAATTTTCAAAATAAGAATACCTACTTATGAGGCGAAAAATTCCGGAATCAACGTTACCAAAAGTCAACCGCTCGCAAATGATTACTCCCGAAGGTTTGCAAAAACTAAAGGATGAATAGGAGCACCTATGGCGCATAGAACGTCTGGATGTTACCGCTAAGGTTGCCTGGGCGGCCAGTTTGGGCGATCGTTCTGAAAATGCGGATTACCATTACAACAAAAAACGCCTTCGGGAAATCGATAATCGTATCCCCTACTTGTCTTCTCTATGGTTTCTTCAAATCGTGTTTCTGTGTGTTTTGAGAGGTTATTTTATCCAATAATGAAATGAATAAATAATCCCAAAAAAATGGCAAAAGTGAAACTAAGAAGTGTTCCTATTAGAATGTACTCTGTCTTTTTATGATCTTTTCCTTCTTTTAAATCACCAAATCTAAATACTGACTTTGCAGCCAACAGAAAGCCAATAGGCGCCCATTCATTGATTAAAATGAATGTAAGAATTAATATTCGCTCTATAATTCCAATCCATTTACCTGCATTTTTGAGACTTTCTTTCTCGTCAGTTTCCAACTCTTCTTGCCATGTTTTGGTCAAATAACCGGCTAATACACCTGATGGAAGTGATGTAAGGATATACATTAATCATTATTAAATATAGAACCTTAGAAGGTACTAAACAGGTAATAGTACCTTCAGGCGTACTATTTTATTTTTTAGAACTAGTAGCAAAAACTAAATCACAAATTAAATGAAGTACCTCTACATATACTATAGCTGTTTTAGCACCTTTAGGAGTACTATGCTTGACTCATATATCAACTTCACACCTCTTACATCAATCTGCCCTGTAACTACTGAGTTATTAGGGTTACTCCACAAACAAACTTTCCAGCAATCTATTATCTTGCAACAATTTTCAAAATAAGATGACCTACTTATGAGGCGAAAAATTCCGGAATCAACACTACCAAAAGTCAACCGCTCGCAAATGATTACTCCCGAAGGTATGCAAAAACTCAAGGAAGAACATGAACACCTTTGGAAAGTTGAGCGTCCGGACGTTACTGCTAAGGTTGCCTGGGCGGCCAGTTTGGGCGATCGTTCTGAAAATGCGGATTACCATTACAACAAAAAACGTCTTCGGGAAATTGATAACCGCATTCGCTACTTGTGTAAATGTGTGGACGATTTAAAAGTGATTCATTACCACCCGAACCAGGAAGGTAAAGTGATGTTTGGTGCCTGGGTTGAAATTAAAAACGACCAAAAAGGTCTGCAAAACCGCCTTCGAATTGTCGGCTATGAAGAGCTCATCGGTAACAAAGATTATATCTCCATGGACTCCCCCATGGCGCAAGCACTGCTCAACAAACAAGTTGGTGACGAAGTGATTGTTAAAACAAAAATAGGTGATTTTGTGTGGCGTATTCTAACAATAGAATACGAGAAGTAGTCTAGCCAAAATAGATATCAGGCTATTTTAAAAGACATAAAAAAAGAGGGAATACCCATCCCCTCTTTTTTAAATAAAACCAGTGTTTTAACTCTTAGAACTTTCTAACAGGTCGAACTTTTAAGTTGTTACTTTTACTGCCATTAGATCCGCCACAATTAGTAAAAATAATACGCGTTGCAAAATTAAAATCATGTTGTGTACTTGACCAGTAGTAATCTGCGGCAAAAGCGTTACCACCCATTGTTGCTAAACCTGCATTAATTGCTTCCTGATTTGCACACATCTGCTGCAAAGTACTTGATGAGGGTAGAAACCAATCATCGTAACCATTGCTTTCATAAGCTCTAGCAGCGCCTGCAGCGTTACCCGCACCTGAAGAATTGATAATCGCTGTCATGTTTGCATCACCAGTACCGATGTTTCCAGAAGTTCCTATCACGTTGGTGAATATACCACCTGACCATGGGCCGCTTGTATCAGATACAGAACAGATAATACCATGCTCCTCTCCTACGACATAACCAGCGTCACCTTCTTTATAAATGTAAACAACCACTCCGCCCTGAAGCGTATCACCTACTGCAAGTGGTTGTGGCTCTAGTGCTTTTAATCGCTGGTCTAAGTCTGCAATTAAACTTCTTAAAGTACTAATTGAATCAGCAAATGCTGTTGGAGTTACAAAATCAGGTTTGTTGCTTAAGTCATTGTAATCACCACTAAATACATTACCTGCTTTGTTTGCATATAAGGCATAAGGCACACTTAACAATTGACTAGTACCTGTAATGGTATAGTTTGCTCCACCATCTGGGTCCACTTCTGTTTTAATAAAGAAGGGGCCATTTGACCAATCTATGGTAGAAAAATCACCAGAAGTGGTGTTACCTGTTCCTATTTCAATGCTTATTAATCCATTAGCATTTGTCATTGGTAGTTGCGTTTCAGAATAAACAACTGAACCCGTTGAACTTCCTTGAAGAATGCTTACTTGGATTCCAATAGTGGTGTTATCTAGCAGTTCATTGGCAGTGTTACGCACTACAGCTTGATAACTCATACTTTCTGGTGACTGTGCCATGGTAACAACTGATAACACAGAAACAACTAGTAATAGCAATGTTCTTTTCATATTTAATTAATTTTTTATGATGTTGAATGATTGAATAGTTTGATGATTGTTACCTAAAACATGTAGTAGGTAAGTTGATTTTGGTAAATCTTGCATGTTAATGCTAGTGTTGCTCTCAGAAATACGTGCTTCAAGTAATAACTTGCCTTGTATATCCAAAAGTTGATAGGATAACTCCTCATTTTTGAACTCCCCTACTGATAGATTCAAGATGTCTGTAGATGGGTTTGGAAAAGCGCTTAGATAAATATTATTTTCACTTTGCACCCCAGTTAATACCCCTACTTCATAAGGTTGTTGTACACCTTGGCTTACCGAACCGGTTGTACCCGTAATAGTTGTGTAGGATATCTGTGCTAAACTATAAGAAACGGAACCTCCGCTTCCAGTAGCTTCACCACCCGATGAAACTACAGCGTTTTGAGCAAAAGCAGTAGTTGCCCATGCCCCCCCTAATAACAAGAGTATTAAGGGACCTGATTTGTTTTTTATCATGTGATTTAAGTTTAAATATTTCAACATAACATAGTATTTTTCTCAAAAAAAACATATTAAAAATAGATGTATAATTAAACATTTTCGATGAAATATAGGGGTGTTTTCATGGAATCAAATCTGAAAAAGTACTTTAATTTTTATTAAACTCTTGAACTACAAACTCTTCAAGTTTTTTAATTTCATTTTTTATTGAAGTAGCTGTTTGAGAATATTGCTTCCATATGCAACAATAAATCGCTCTCCCCCTCTCGCTCCTGCCATACTCTGCATGGTGTTCCTTATTGATGATTAAAATGTTTTTGTTCATGAACAAGAGTGATATCGTTAATAGAAAAAGAGTTTGGTTTATATAATCCCAATACTGTTACTTCACAAATAAACTATCCAGCAATCCAGGCGATTAAATAACAAACCAGGCCTGTAAACTAGCGGTTAATCAAAAAATGTGATCGAACAGCTGAAATAGAAAGGACAAGCAGCTTTTTATTTGTCTCAATTTATAAGTTGAGACAGATGCTACTATTAGATTTTACTCCTTTGTGCTTGAACAAAACAATTAACACATGAAATTAAAAATTTTACTACTGGTATTATTTGTTCCCCTATTTGTGGGAGCTCAAGAATTCTTTAAAATAAATCCATCCGTTACAGGGCACACACAGGGAGTAGCATCTCCTACCATTACACTGGAAACTGCTGACGGTCATATTTGGTTTAACGCTTTAGTTGCAAGTCGTTACCGGCTATATGAATATGATGGTGTAGACTACAACTACTACGGGAGCTATTATAAACCAAGTGTTGATGCAAATAGAGATATAAGCGCCTCTTACTTTGCACAGGCTAATGATGGGTTATTGTTTACTGATGGTGGTTTGGTGTTTGAAAATCGGGTATGGAAGGAAACTACCTTCAGTCAAACCATTTTTTGTCAATCACAGAATAAAGAAAACTCCTATTTCTGGAGCTTTAATCTGGATACAATTTTCACTTATAACAATGGTGTTTTTGTGGATACTTGCGCTATCGCTTTAAAGGAAGTTGAGGGTTTGAAATATGGTAGTTCAATTTATTTTGGAGAAGCAGCAGCAGATAACAATGGAAACATCTATTTCGGAACAGATGATAATGGCCTCATAAAAATTAATTTAGCAACAAAGCAGGTTGATAAGATGTCGTTCCAGGTTTGGGGCAGCGATGTGGAAGATATTCGGTCTGTTCATATTGCGTCTAATGGACATGTTTATGTGGGAGCATATAGCGCGTTAGCTTATCATGATGGTACTAAATGGAATGTGATAGAAGAAGTGGCACTACCGGTAAAGTATTTCAGTAGAATATATGATATTGCAGAAGATCATTTAGGAAGAATTTGGTTTGGTAGTTACTCTGGTTACGGTGCAGGAGGGTTTGTTGCTCGTTTTGATGAGTCGGATCACACACAACTTTTCGATATAATCAATGATACAACTCCAAACAATGAGTTTATTTCTGATCGAATTACACAAGCAATCTATATAGATAGTAATTTCACTTTCTACTTCGGGGTTTATCAGGAAGCCTATTTGCTTAGGGTAACAAATGCACTAGTTGCAGCAGTAGAAGAATATAATGTTGCTAACAACGTAAGTGTATTCCCTAATCCATGTGCCGATTATATTCAGGTAGAAGGTTTTAATGATGGAGAGATCAGTATTTATAATTCGAATGGAAAGTTGATGACTAGTCAAAAGCTGAACAAGAATAAAATAAATGTGTCCGATCTTCCTTCAGGACAATACTTAATCAAGCATCAAGACAATAGCGAAAATTTTCACTATGCGAAATTCGTAAAAGAATAATACACTTCTTCATTAACCGAACTTGATTCGGTTAACTATCACAAAGGCTTTATTATGAATGAGTTCATGATAAAGCCTTTGTTGTTTGTGGCGTAGATTTTTAGTTTAGTAAATTTAATGGGAAGAAAATCATCGCAATAGCGGTTGAGGTTCACGATGATTTTTCTTTTGTAGATACATCTGGAAACACCGTACGGATATGGTATAAGTGGTAAATTAGGAATTTAAGTTTTTTAACGTTCCACCCCTTCAAAAAACGTTATACTTACTATAGCTATCTGTACCTGTGCTTTTCATCACTCTAATGAGGAATGTTTGACGTATTCTTAAAATAGAGTATCAGAAGTAGTACAGCTATTGTTAAACTGCGATTAATGTAGACAAATTCACAAAGTAAGTTTCTAGTAATTTAAATTAAGAACTGTTATATTATTTCACACTTTCTTATTCCGTAATGAAATTGAAATGGTTTAAAAGTATTAATCTTGTTGTTTACCGCCTCATCTTTGAAATATGACAGTTAATATGAAATTTTTCTTCTTTTTGACGAGCTATGTATGCTCTTGCTTTGGTGTATATGCCATGAGTAATAATCAACTCAACTCCCCTATTTCCTCAGTGAAAGGTCAGACAACCAACCAACGGCAGGCAGCAGTAACTTCAGAGTCACGTGGTCTCGTAGCAATTGCCGCACAAAATGGAGGGGTTTACTTGAGCTGGCGCTTATTTAACACCGATTCTGATGTGACTACATTTGATATGTATAGGGTTTCTAACGGTGTGGAAACAAAATTAAATAGTCTCCCCATTCAAAAAACAACCGATTTTGTAGATCCCTCGGGAAATTTAGATCAAGATGATTGGTATATCGTATGCTCAACAACCCAGGTCAAATCTAAGCTGGCCCTTAAAGCAGCAAATTCTGATGAAAGCTTTTTACAATTTGCTTCTCATGTAAATACACATGGAAGGAAACCTGCGGTGGGATATTTTAAAAACCCCCATGAATTATCGTTTGTTTTAAAACATTCTTCTGTGACAATAGACCCCTATCATTCCATATGGCGACCTAGTACCAGTACGTATACCCTTGATGCGTTTGATCAATCTGGAAATAAATTATGGCAATATGATATGGGAGAAGCCATTGAAACGGGAATATGGTATGCTCCTTATGCCGTTTACGATCTTGATGGGGATGGCATCTCTGAAGTGATTGTGAAAGCTGGGGATGAATCGTTATCCTCTGAGGCAATCAAAGATGAATCAGGCAGGGTAGTCAAAGGTCCGGAGTATGTAAGGGTATTAAGTGGTGTAGATGGTAATACCATTCTTGCACAAACCGATTGGCCTTCCAGAGCGGGGTTTACAGGCGCTGACCCAATAGGTACACCACTCAGTGAAAGAAAATATGAAGACTATAACCGGTACTCAAGAAACTTTATTGGAATAGCTTTTTTAGATGGTGAAAACCCCTTCGTTATTATCAGTAGAGGAACTTATGGGAAACATAAAACCCATGCTTACAAGTATATCAATCAATCATTAGAGCTAGTGTGGAGTTGGGAAAATGTTGATCCAAAAGAAGGTGGCGACCCTGCTTTATGGGGACAAGGTGCTCACGCTATTCAAGCGCATGATGTCGATAACGATGGTAAAGATGAAGTGGTAATTGGATCACTCGTTCTGGATGATGATGGTAAGGTCTTATATTCTTTAGGTAAAGGCCATGTAGATCATGTATATATCGCAGACATTTTACCCAGTAACCCAGGCAAAGAATTGTATTTTGGAGCAGAATGGGGTAAAAAAAGCGGAGGCATGGGCTTGCATGATGCTGCGACAGGAAATGAAATATGGGCAGTAAACTTTCCAACTACTCATATCCATGCGCAAGGTTTGGTTGCTGATCTTGATTCGTCAAAATCAGGTATGGAGCTTTACAGTGGCGAACATGATGAGTCTATAAAATTTACATGGGAAAGTAATGGCACGCTAATAAACAACAATGATTTGGGTGGATTAAGCCCGCTCTCCTTATATTGGGATGCAGATGATCAGGAGGAACTGTTAGTTGAATCAGGAGATATACACGACAATATTTTTAGGTATATAAAGAAATACCTTTCATCCCAAGAAGTAGATGTTTTAGACGTACCTGCCACCACTTTTAAAGATGATAGACAAAACCTAAATCCTCTTGCCGTATTTGATCTTTTTGGAGATTGGAGAGATGAAATTCTTGTATCCGCTCGAGGTAAATTATTGGTGTATACGACAAACATTCCAGCTAATTCTAGAAAATCATGGCTTCTGCAAGAACACACCTACAGCATGGGGGTAACCAATGCCTCTCAGGGGTATTATCAAACGCCAATGTCTAATGATACAAAAGTATCTTCTATCGCTGTTTCAGAAGATTACATCACATTAGAAGTGGGTGAAACTTATACTGCTCAATTCCTACTAGCACCGATTAATGCAGCGAATCAATCTATCACGTGGTCCTCCGCAGATCATAAGGTAGCCATAGTGGATGTAAATGGAAAAATTACTGCGATATCAACAGGTCTTACACAAGTAAAAGTAACGACAATAGATGGGAATCACTCCTCAATGATAAGTGTAAATGTTGTTGGTGATGTAACCAACACGGGGTTTGAAAAACATAAAGATGCCCTAATGGTTTGGCCGAACCCTTCTGAAAACACCCTGTTCGTTACGGGTTTAAAAACTACTTGCCAGGTTAGAGTATTGAAAACAAGTGGTCAAGTGATGGATAACTTCCAAATAAACAATGCAGATAATGTGATTGATATTTCTAATTATGCGGACGGAATTTATATTCTCCAACTCATCTATAACGATAATATTGAATACAAAAAGATCATTAAAGCAAAGCAATAGAGGAATCTATGATGATTAAGAGCTTAATATGATTTTACAAGTTATAAAAAGATACCTCAAGACAGCCTGTTGGTTAGTTTGTTTTCACTATTATTCGGGTAGTTGTAAGTCAATTCTTATATATTGAAAGCTATCTATCATTGTTGGTTAAAAGATCAGGCTTCACTTTATTTTCATGTCTATAGTTAAAAAAATTCGAGGTGTATTTCAGAGTAAACGAGAGCTGATTGTGATGCCTTTTGGGGGCTACGCCAACCACAACAAGTTACATACGCAGGCACGGGTGTTGAAGGACAAGCACATCACCCCTTCTGAAAAAGACACCATTTTTAAAAATTTCCTGATGTCGTACAAACGACTGGAATCTGACGAAAAGGGTGGTGAAACGGTTGTGGTTAGTTGGGAGGGACAGAAAAAAACGACCGTTTCGGATAGCGATGGTTATATTATGATTGATGATTTTCATGAATTGAATTTTGCCAATGATCAACTCACGTGGATTCCAGTAACCTACAAATTAGTAAAAGACGATGAAGTGCTGCATGAAGATAATTCAGAGATCATGAAACCGTCTGAGCATTCGCAATATGGCATCATTAGCGATTTGGATGATACGGTTTTATACACTGGTGTCTCGTCTTTTTTTAAATGGAAATTGCTGGTCAACTCCTTGTTTGTGCATAGCAACAAGCGCACTCCCCTACCAGGCGCGAAGGAATTTTATACGCTGTTATGCAAAGGCACCTCCAGTACTATCCTGAACCCCTTCTTCTATTTGTCGAATAGTCCATGGAACTTATATGATTATCTCCAGGATTTTCTGGCCCATTTTGAGTTTCCAAAAGGAGTGCTTTTGCTTCGCGATATTGAGATTTCTTTCCGCAGAAAGCGGTCATTTATGGAGGGTGATAAGTATAAAAAAATAATCCATGTGCTAGAAACGTATCCGAATTTGGCCTTCATTTTAATTGGAGATGCCAGCGAGGAAGATTTAGACATTTATCTTCATATAGCCAAAAACTACCCTGAAAGAGTGTTGGCTATTTACATACGAGCAGTAAAAAGAAAATCAAAGATGAGGCGTGTAGAAGCACTGATAGAAGAATACACCGACATTGAAGTGGTAATAATGACGGATGGTAAACGAGCAATAAAGCATGCGAGAACCAAAGGGTTTATTCGTTAAGGAAAATATTACTAAATAGAATATGTATGTAAAGTGTCAATAAAAATTATTGAGTACATGTCTTTTTATAGTCTAAAGGCGTTTTACCTGTATTACGCTTAAAATGTGTGAAAAAAGTACTTTTTGACTTGTAACCTACGGATTGACCAATAGCTTCAATTGTCATCTTCGTAAACTCATCACTTTCTATCAACTCTTTTGATCGATTGATACGGTGATAAGCTAGTAATTCGGAAAAGCTTTTTTCGTATTTTGTATTGATAGCATACGATAAATGATGTGTTGAGACGGACAACGAGTCTGCTAATCGCTGTAATATGAAGTCACTTTTCAAATAAGCATCTTTATTATTGAAAAAATCATCTATTTTATTGGATAAAGTTATTATTTCCTCTGCTGACAAAATTTCTTTTTTAGGCACAAACATAGGCTCTTCATCTTTTTTTTGGTACTCAAAAACAGGTTCATCCGTAATTAGTCTACCATCAAAAGCAAAAAATACGATTAAAATTGTAAGTACATTGGAAGACATTGGTACTAGCACAACATCAATAAACTCATTGTCAAATTCGAATAATAAAAAGACAATCATGAGAAATGATACAGTTATCAATGACAAAATAAATGCGCGAACAAACTGGTAACGATTTCTTATCATCATCAGGTTATAACCCTTTGTTAATTTATTGATCTTAAATAAAAAAAACAGGAAATAAATTATGTGACCAAAAAAAATAAGATTCAAAGGAATTCAAATAAAATCCATTAAAAAGCTGCTCTCCCATTGATAATAAAGATTGGCATGAACAAAATTTTCCTTCATGACAACATCTTGATTAAAGCTATACCAGCAAGACAATACAATATAATAAGCGACAGGTCCCCACATGTAGAGATGGAATTTCCAACCTTTCTTTAAAGGGATTTTTAAGGTTTCATGGAACAACATAATACACAAAGGGTAATAAAGTGTTGCAATACTAGAGGAGAGAAAAACCCGTTCAATCAACCATTCTACTTTCAGAAAGTGCATTAAATTAGACACCATTACTGGTATTGCACATCCAATAATAGCAGCTATTAATCTATTAAATACTTTATTTCTTCTTTGAAAATAAAACAGAATCATTAGAATAAACTTATTGATTACTGTGATACACAAAATGAATAGATATACTGTATGAATGGTCATGATTAATTCAACCTATGGAAGGCGATACTCTAATTTGAGGGATACGCGAATATCGTTACTACATTTGATTTGAAAAATATCCTACAGAAATAAATTAAACAATTACTTGAAACACCATTCTACTTATGTTAACACTTAAGTAATAAGTTCGAAATCATAATATCGAACTTAAAACATCTGTTTTTCATCATTTAAGCAGATTTTTCATAATAGTATTAGTGTAAATATTTGTGTCACTAATAATTATAAAATGAAAAAAACCACCCTATCGCTTCTGTGTGCATTATTTTGCACTTACTGTTTTTCCCAATCACTTGCTGACGATGATATCTCAATGGAAAAAGGAGGTTACAAGGAAAAACAATTCTTTAAAGGTGAAAAAAGAGTATACATCAACAGTTTTTTAGTTTATAATGAAATATACCGCGAGGATAAAGACACCAAACAAGGAGGTACAAGTTTTGGAGGTTTAGTTAAAGGATCAGCTTCTGTAGTGCAAACACTGGGTTTAAGTGGCGTTGAAGCCAGCGATTTACAACTTGCTGCAAATAAATTATATAATGACTTTGTAGCTAAATTGAAGTCGGAAGGTTTCACTATTATCACATCAGAAGAAGCTGGTAAAACAGATGTTTATAAAGACTGGGAATTAGTGAAGGGACCTGTCGTTAAAGATGCTGGTCTTCCTGGTGTACTAAGTGTTATACCTGAGGGACATAGTTACTTTATACGTGGTGTAGATAAAGATGGGAAGGATATTAAGTCTAAAGGATTAAGCAAAATGATAAATAATGGTGGGTCAGGCTCTACTGGTTTAGCCTTTTCTAACTCAGCAGCACTTTCTAAAGATCTTGATGATGCATTAATTATCGATGTTTGTTTAAGTTATTTGTTTACACAAGAAGGCGATAACTGGTTGAGGGGCAATGGAGCCAAAATTATTGTTAAAACTAATTTTAGGTTAGGTAGTGGTGCAGTATCTCAATTAAACGATAGCAAATCCTTAATTAAATTGAACGATGAAAAAACAGCTTTAATCACATCGTATATCAACTTTGCAAAAGGTAAATACGGAGCTGGGTCAGAATCACTCTTACAAACCAGTTTAAAGAAAAACATATATATCAACGATGTAATTGATAGTGAACGAATCACTTCAAGTCAAAGTCAGAGTATCGTGTACCCAACTTCTTTTAATAGCTATCAATTAGGTAACGATTTTTATACAGATGTTGAAAACAGAAAATCAACAAATACAAATTGGATAGAGGTGGATAGTAAAAAATATGCCGAAGGTATGATTCTTTCTGGCAAGTCATACATTGAAGCTGCAATGCAAATATTTACATCTAAAAAGTGATTTTTTTTCCGTTTATTTCCCCGAGGTTTCGCCTCGGGGTTTTTCATTCTTATAAGTATAAAACCATACACCTCTATTTTTAACAAAAACTGTATTGATGTTAGAATAAAATCATATAGTTAGTAATTCATTTCATTAGTTAATAAAAAAGCGCTTTTACATCTTTCCTCCCTTTCACTTCTTTTACTCATAAATATCAAAAGGGATTAATCGTTCAGTATACCTAAATACAAATAACTTTAGTAGTTGTCCTATATCACACTAAAATCACTTGCAAGGAAAATAACTTACTTATTGAATGCCCATGGTTTTTGGGGTATACAACTAAAAGTAGCCCATTTTATTTGTTGTGACTTTTCAATGTGCTTGATAATCATCTTAAGCTGAATTGAAGACCAGTTGAAAAATTCCAGATATCTAAAAATCGAACAGTTTTAGGATTTTCATACCACACACTAATTAAGCGACTTGTTATGGCAATTTCATAAAAGACACCCACGCGATTCAGATATTTTTTTTCTCTAGGTAAGTTGAAATGTAAAGCTGAACCTATAAAAAAAGCATAATTCATCGCAGGAATCCATGGGTAATATCCGTTTGGGTAATAATCTGGCCATTCTTGTTCGATACCATCACCATGAGTTTTGATAATATTAATGCCTATCATAAGTGGTTCTATATCCCACTCATTTGAATGCTTTTGGATTGGTGTCCAAAAGTATTTTATAGTGCTAGTCCATAATCGCGTTCCTCCTATACTTTCTGGTAAGTAACCAAATTGTAACCCTAATCCCATTCTTCGCTTATCAAACCGATAACCTGCACCGATGGACATAAACCCCATGTTTCCAGCATACTGCATATTTACGAAATGTGGATAGTAGGTTCTATTCTTTTTTGATGTTGTATCTTGAGCAGACGTTGTCAACACTGAAAATATAATCCATATAAGTATATTAATCTTTTTCATTAGAAAAACACTTGTTTTGCGTCCACACTATTTCCATCATTCCATAGTTTTACTAAAATAAAACTTCGTTTACCTGTACTACCCGTTATTACATACTGCACACCGTCATTATACTTTTCACTGGTTTCAAAATTATGATGATGACCGTGGAATGAAACTTTGACTTTACTAGCTGCCAAGGCAGATGAAAAAGGAGTTTCCAGATTTTTATCAAAATCATCACTCCAAGGCATAATATGAGAAAACACAAAAATGTTTTTAATGCCAATAGTATCAGCTAGCTCCGTCTCTAACCAGTTAATATTGGGAACTGTACCATCAAAACCAAACTCAATAGAGTTAGTGTTAATCGCAACAAATTTGAAGTTGCCAACTTCGAAACTATAATCAAAAGGTCCATACATTTGTTTGAATATTTTCGGTCCATTTGCTATAAAGTCATGGTTTCCAATTACAGGTATATAGGGAGTATTCAATGCTTTCAACTCGCGATGTAACCATTGAAATTCTTCTAACAACCCATAATTAGTTAGGTCACCACAGATTAGGGTGAAATCGACAGTACCCATTTCATTAATTACAGAAACAAAATCCCTGACTTGGTCTAACCTCAGCTGAGTATCTCCTGTGAGCGCAAATACTATAGTATCATCATTTAGTGCATTTTCTTGTAACCTTGTTATTCCTTTTTCAATTATATTTTTCTCATCATCTTTCAACGTAATCTGATGTGGATTATAATCTATTAAGTCACAAGAGAAAAAAGTAATTGATATCGTGAAAACTAAAATGCTATACTTGTTCATCATGGTTAAACTATATTTTTTTTAATCAGCCAACTCCTCATTGTTTTTTTTCTAAGGTGTGGTCTTGAAAGTTTATAGCGAATTTTTCAAAACCTAGTTTTACCCATTGCTATATACACAAGGTATTAATTTTAGGCTGTTTACGCTTTTTTTTGTTGCGATTTTTGAACTAACATATCTGAAAGAAATTTTATCACAAAGAATTGAATATCAATGATATATTATTAAATAATTGTCATAAAGTGATTTTTAGAAAAAACTAATCTGATAGACTTTTATGTTTACAAGTAATTTAGCCTTTTAGGATTTAAGTAGGTGAAAAAGATAAATACTATAATATATAATAAAACCTGCCTATTGGTGCAGTTTATACAAGTCGACTTCATCGCCTAAATTTTTATTTCCTTGTTCAATTCCATGAATCAATTTTGTAGTTTTAGACATGGTTTTAGCGAAGCACTCCTTCCACATTTTGATTTTATTTTTAGTGACTTTACTAGCGTCAGCACAGGAAAGGCTAAAAGAAAATAAGGTAATCCAAAGATATAACGCCAAATTGGAGACTGACTCTCTGGATTTTGAAACGCGCCACTTACGCGCAAATGCCTATATGGCTTTACAAGAGTACTACTATGCCATGAAGGACTATGAGTTTTTGCTCCACCATAATCCTGCTTACTTTTTAGCTTTTCATCACCATAATCAACTAGTCCATTTCGAGGCACCGGATTCCGTGGTATTGGACTCCTCTACTGCCCTCATTTTACAAAAACCGAATTCCTTTCACTATAGCAGTCAGGCCTATGATGCAATAGATGAAGGTGAATATGATAAGGCTATATTAATCAGTGAGAAAGCCATGCTATTAGACAGTATGAATTATGATAGCTACGAATACCGTGGATATGCGAATTTCTTTTTGAAAAACTATGAGGAAAGTATTCCAGATTTTAGAAAGCTACTCGAAGACGATAGTACCAATATTTTTGCGCTTAACAACCTAGCCAGTGCTCTTACCAATGCAGGGCAAGAAGCTGCCTCCATTCCCTACTATCGCAAAGTCATCGAACTCAACCCCAACTTTACGAGTGTCATGTTTAGTTTAGGAAACACCTTTTATCTCTTAAATCAGCTGGATTCTGCAGTGAAGTATTTTGACCTCGCCATCCAACAAGATTCCTTTGCTCACGGTACTTTTAATGCACGAGGCAATGCATATTTGAATCAGGGGCAGTACAACAAGGCACTTGCAGATTATTTAACTGCGTTAAGCATGGACTCCTCAGACGCCCGCTATTGGGGTAATGCAGGGTTGGCTGAATATAATTTAGGTAACAATAAGACAGCTTTAACCTACCTCAATACAGCAATTGATTTAGGAGGTGAAAAGTATTATCATTTTTACGATACACGTGCTCAGGTGTATAACGATTTAGAACGCTATGAAGAAAGTAATAAGGATTATTTACATGCCATCGCATTACGAAGCACCATGGACAGGGCGGGAAATATTGGTTGGAATTATTATTTACTTGGAGATTATGAGGCGTGTATCACCTATTCTAAAAAGGCCATAGAAAATGATTCTGAAGCTTGGTATGCGCACTATAATATAGCCTTATCACTTTTGTGTTTGAATAAGCAAGAGGAATCTTATGCTAAATATGAGAACTTGGCCAATACGGCTTCACCAGCTGCTAAGCAAGGTGCCAAAACTGATTTGATAAATCTTAAAAAAAGAGATAAGTCATATCGAAAAGAAGTTGAACAAATAATGAAGGACTATTTTTAGTTGATTTTGTTTCTTATTTCCCTATAATTCTAATTTTAAAACTAGCTTTTTAGGTCTAAGAAGCTACTTGAGCAACAACGAAGAATCACCATAACTTAAAAACCGAAAATTATTAGTCAATGCATAATCATACACTTGTTTCCAATCGTCCCCAATCCATGAAGCAATCAAGGCTAATAAAGTACTACCCGGTTGGTGAAAGTTGGTGATAAGACCGTCAATTGCTTTCCACTTATAGGAAGGCATAATAAACAGACCAGAAGAAAAATCAATTGCTTTCAATCCGTGTGCATCAATAAAACTTATTAAAAATTCACATGCTTGTTTGAAGTCCCAATTAGAAGTGAGCTCATAGGCATCATCCTGATAAATAGGGAGTAGTACATCACTTTTCGTCTTATAGAGCTTTACAGCTAACCAATATAGACTTTCCAGAGAGCGAAGACTAGTCGTGCCCACGCTAATAATCGGTCGATGTTGCGTTGCCAACTGCTCTAAGGTAGATTTGGTAATCACAATACGCTCCTGATGCATGGTGTGTTGAATCAGTTTTTCAGCTTTCACCGTTTTAAAAGTTCCAGCACCAACAAACAAAGTGAGGTATTCCAGCTGGTGACCTCGCTCCTTCAAACGTGTGAGCTGACTAGGCACAAAATGGAGACCTGCGGTGGGTGCAGCTACCGCCCCTTCATTTTTTGCATACACCGTTTGATAGCTTGCTTTGTCTTCTTCTTCCGAAGCTCTGTTTAAATAGGGTGGTAAAGGGACTTCACCAGCAGCATCTAGTATATTGGAAAAACTTATACTTCCCTCCCATTCAAACCGTACTAACACATCGTAGGCTCTTTTTTCATGAAGGCTGGCTTTCAACACGGTACCTGCAATCGGTAATTCGAGTACCGAGTCATCTGTAAATCGCTTGAGGTTACCGACCATACATTGCCACACACATGTTTTAGTGGTGTTTAAAGCTTGTTCAACAGTTGATTGATGTGGCTCTAAACAAAACACTTCAATTTTTGCCCCTGTGGATTTAGTAAAGTGTAATCTGGCAGCTAATACTTTGGTGTCGTTAAATACTACCAAGGCATTAGGAGGTAAATAGTACTCTAAATTGGAGAATACGTCTTCTTGTATCTTCCCATTTTTACGAATCAACAATTTCGACTGGTTCCGATCAGCTAGAGGATATTTGGCAATTTGTTGATCTGGGAGGTCGTAATAAAAGTCTTTGGTGTTTAGTTGGTCGCGATTCATTCGGCAAATGTAACACAAGAAGTAGAGAGATTAAACGGAAATAGCTGTTTTTGAAACTAGAGATAATGGATAACTATTTTCTTATTTAGCAGAATAATATCAATGTACTTGGTAACTGACTTACTCAAGAAGTTTTGATACGGTAATTTTTTTATCAGAAATCATATCCACCCCTCGAATTGATTCTAACATGAAACGCCACAGCAAAAATACCCCAAGTAAAACTGAAAAATGAAATAATTGATGTGCTCCTAAATAACCAGGTATTAAAACAGGGAATTCAAACATATCCAATACAGCACCTATTGTGTAAGCTAATCCTCCATAAACTAAATAGTTAATAGATAGATTTTTGTGAAATGTTCGAATGCCAACAACTGTAATTACACCTAACCATCCAAATGCTATATACACGGAATGAGTTAAATAGACGGGTAGTTCATTAAAATAAATTGTTCCAAAGACTATCCCGAGCAATGCTATTATGAATGCTACTAGTATGACTCCCCATTTCATCACACCTGAAAAAAGTATGATATGAACAGCTATTAAGGTACCAGCAATCTGTAAAAAAATTCCAACATGATCCAGTATTCTCAATAGATATCGAGCGTCCGAATTGCTTGGTAATAGATGGTACACACCACTCATAGACAAAAGAAAAACGGAAGAAAGCCCGTAAATAAAAATAGGAACCGGGTGCTTTCTACCTACTCCTTCTTTATTGAAGAGTTTGATTACAAATAGTAACACAGCAAATGCTCCTAGTAAATGAGTCCAAGAATCAATCGGGTCTTCAAATCCAAAAAGCGAATAAGTTTCCATAAGCAAACAATTAGAATATAAAGTAAGAAGCTAACAAATAAATCCAACAAGATAACAGACATATGCTATATCATGTTTTTGATTAACAATTGTAAAACTATTTCTCATTTTTGATCGCTTTGGCATCGTCTTGGCAAAAGTTATAAAAAAAGTAATTCAATATACAATCCGCAAATACACGCGTAACCTGTTAGCTTTATCATCTCCTGAATATTGTGTTCCGATAGGGAAATCTATTTTAGTATGTATCAATTTGAAGAAAAACATAATTATATTTTAATCTCAGTAAGTGGAAATGTTTATTTCAAAGACCTCACAGAGGCAGTTGTGAAATTGCTTTCTATGGAAAAATATCCACATAAAGATGACATCTGGTTATATGAAGATTGTAACTACCTTTTAAGTCATTCTGAAGTTCTGCATTTAGTAGACATTATTTTAAAGCACTATCCAAGTTCAGCTACTCGTAAAAAAATAGCTATTGTAGCTGAATCTGGATTTATCCGCGCAATTGCAATAATATGGGCAGAATACGCAAAAGAGTTACCATATTCCTCTGGCATTTTCACCACAATAAATGAAGCAGAACTGTGGCTTGCAGAATAAGTTGATCTCTTAACCCTTCGTTTATAAAATTACAAATGAAATCACATTAAAACGTTAGCATATAAATTAACTCATGGCTATTTGCATTAAAATGCTTCAGTAAAAAAATTAATATCATACGCCTAATTCAACTTGAACGGTATCATATAGATGATAAATTACCATTGTTTATTTTTTAACACAACAAACTGATTAATAGCTACATGAACCTAATTATTTAACCACTACCAGAAGTATCGAATAACTGATCAGAAACAAATAAGTTCTGATACTAAATGCTACATAAAGTATGAGAAACATAAAAAGATAATTAATTTAATACCTTTAACCACTCATAAAAGAGGTGGTTCCACTCCTTATAATGAATTATGGAAAAACAGCATCCCAATTTGAAATGGATAGAACGCGTTTCTCATTTCTTAGATTCAAAATACAAAATACCAGGAACGAACATTCGGTTTGGTCTCGATCCAATAGCAAGTATTTTTCCTGTATTAGGTGATTTAAGCACTTATATGATTTCCCTTACTCTTATACTTACCATGATGAAGAAGGGAGCGAGTGGAAATCTTGTTGCGAGAATGGTCCTGAATTCTACAATTGACGCTTTAGTGGGTTCTATTCCTATAGTAGGGACTATTTTTGATGTCTGGTTTAAATCTAATAATAGAAATCTCCAGTTACTAAAAGAACACTATGAACAGGGCAAACACCAAGGCTCTGCCAAGAAAGTAATCATACCTACCGTCTTGATAGCCTTAATTCTAATGGCTGTTTTAGGTTTTGTCATTTATCAAATTTTTGTTGCTCTATGGGAACTTTTGACCTGAAATGAACTTGTTCTTTAAAATTGCCAATCACAAAGCTGCTATATTTACCTATTTAAGAAATACCATTTAAATGAAGTTATTATTTTATATAAAAAAACCTCTAGTGTGTACACTAGAGGTTTTTTCAGGTGAATTCAATTATAAATTATCAATATAAACTATTTGATCTAGTGGCAGTATTGTTTAATTCATTTGACTCTCTTATCAAACCTTTGGAGTCAATAACAATGCGAACGGAAGAAGCATTAGCATAACGGGTATCCCCATAGGTTTGTCCAGGACTTAGTGAGGCTGGAATTTGCCATGTATCAGTTGATGAACCACCTCCGGCAACTCCATAATAGGTAAAAGTAATCCAAGGCAAACTAAGGGTTGTTGAACCTGTATTTTTCACATACCATGTTAGGTTGTTTTTACTGTAACCACTTATATATATGGCAAGATCACTGTTGGACGTTGAACCGCCACCTCCACCAGTAGACTCTCTGTCATCACTCCAAGTTACACCTAAGTGAACTCTTTTTTCAGAGGAACCATCTTTAGCTAATCCTTCTATGCGAAATTTTCTGTTTTTTCGTTTTTCACTACCAGACCAACTTCTTAATGACCAATATCGTGGCTTAATTGTATAACTAAAATGTGACTCCCAACTACATGAGAAAAGACCACATTTTCTCCACCAACCTTCAAATTTTGCTCCATAGTCAGCACTAGCAGCCATACCAAAAGCCATATGGTAATACCCTTTACTGCTTTTCGATGCCCATGATTTATTTGTCGCAAAATGTTCAAGTTCATTTTTTCCGGGGGTCTTTGAACGCACTAATTTTTTGAACCACTTCGCATCATCATCCCAATCAATACCTGAGGTACGTGCATTATTATTTTCAGAAGTAGAGCCAGTAGGCACACTCATTTCTTCATCTTCTAAGTCATCTAGCTCATTTTCTTGAATTTCATTATTTTGAGCACGGTATTTTAAATCTAAGTCCTTTATAACTTGTGGCACATCGATTTTGGCATTTCCTTCCGTAAATAAAGAGGTGTAAACATCAACTAAGCTTGACTGAGCCAAAGCAGCTTGTATATCTGGAAGCATGTCTGTATCATGGTCTAAACTCCCATCTACTCCAATCATTACTTCATTTTCCTGTTCAAAGAAAGTCACTTCACAGGTGGGACTTAATTTTCGCGCAAGCACTTTTTTTCCTGCATTAGTTGACTCCACTTGTTCCTCATTATCAACATGATCAGGTTGTAATTCTTCTTTTGAATCCTTTTCACATGACATTAATGCTATTCCTATTAAAAAAAGGATTACACTGGAAAATTTTAAAAGCTTTTTCATAATTAAAATGGTTTATAATAAGTTAAAATAATTTAAAAAAGCGCTGACAAAGTCCATCGCTTAACTGTATCACAAGGTCTAAGGAACATCATTACCAAAAAGGACAACATTCACTTATTTGGGTCAGCGAGATACTTAAAAGGACAAAAAATATCGAAAAAGGACACTAATTGGTGAAATCAATAAAAATCAATAATTTTCTACGGTCAATTTTAGACAGTTATGATTATTAAAAACTTTTTTAAAAATCTTGTTAATTTAGGTGTAACAGATCGTATTTCAAGACAAGAGAGTAAGAGTACGCGTATTTTAAATTTTGCTTGTGTACTTTGGATCCCTTTAAATCTTGTTTTTATTGTCGAAGATCTTTTATTTAAAAAAGACCCTGCTGCCAATATCTTTACATTTTTGTTGACGATAGTATTCTTGTTTTTTGTTCTTTTTCTTCATCACAAAAAACGATACGTTTTGTCTAAACTGGTATTTATGATCATGTCTACCACCCATTTTTTAGCCTTTGCTATTTATTTGGAGCCCAGAGCATTTCTCGAATATTTTCTCCTGCTACCTCCTGTATTTTCGCTGTTTTTTTTCAATAACCGTTTGTTAAGTTTTATGACATGGGTTATTTCTTATGTTTTATTTACTTATACAATGACCCACTTTAATCATTATCCCACTATCAACTTCCAACACACCGCCAACTTAGCCCTCTTCTTTTCTATTTATATAGCGTTTGCCTATTTCAAACAAGTAAATATGAAAAGTGAAAAATCGCTTGAACTTCAGCGGTATCAATTAGAAAATCAAAACAAAGAAGCCATAGAGGCAAATAGAAAAATAGAAAAGCAGCGACTTGAATTGGAGAGCTTGAATAAATTTCAAGCACATTTTTGGGTGAATCTTTCACATGAAATACGTACTCCACTCACTCTAATTAAAGGGAGTGCTAACAAACTAATAAAAGCACCTTATTCTGTGGATGTCATCGATCATTATGAACGAATAGAATACAATGCTAACCGCATTCATTCTTTGATAGATAACATAATGGATTTAGCAAAAATGAAGTCCAATAAATTTGATATTAATTTGGGTAAATACGACATACTTGATGTATGTAAAAAAACTGTTAATTCATTTGAGCCTTTATTTACTGAAAAAAATATTCATTATAATATGGTAAATAAAAGTGATGCTTCGTCTGTTTTTTGTAAAGTAGATAAGCTATTTTTTGATAGGGCTTTGGGAAATTTACTCTTGAATGCGATTACCTATACTCCAGATAAAGGTGAAATAGAATTGGTTGTGGATCAATCAGCAGAAGATATTCAAATTCATGTAAAAGATAATGGTTGTGGTATCCCTCAAAATGAATTAGATCAAATTTTTGAAGAATTTTACAGAGCAAAAAACGTCATACACAACTCTGGAGGATCGGGTATTGGTCTGTCTTTTTCTAAAGAAGTTATTGAATTACACGGTGGCAAATTATCCGTAAATAGCAGTGAAGGTGAGGGTGCGGAATTTATTATTTCCCTTCCAACAACAGATATTGATTTTTCAGAAGAAATTATTTGTGGTAAAAAATCAGAATACATCCCTCCTTCCAAAGATGAGAATTCAATACTTCTGGTCGAGGATAATGAAGATATGCGGAGTTATATTAAAAACACCCTAATTGAATATCATATAATAGAAGCTTGTAATGGCGCGGAAGCTTTAAATCTGATTAATCAACTAAAACCAGACTTAATTGTGACAGATTACATGATGCCTCTGATGAATGGCTATGAATTTGTTCAACAACTTCGAGAAAATGGACACGATACTCCTGTAATAGTTTTAACTGCTAGAGTAGATAATGAGGCTAAAATTGACTTTTTAAGGCTTGGGTTGGATGACTATTTGACCAAGCCTTTTAATGAAGAAGAGTTGAAAATTAGAGTGAATCACAGTCTTCACAACAATGCCCTTCGAGCTAAATTTAATGAAGTAGAGCAACTGGAAGCACTAATGAAGAATGATGAAGTGATGAAGCTTAAAGAAATTGTAGAAACTCATATCACCTCATCAGTCTTCTCTGTCATGGAATTAGCTGAATTACTTTCTGTTTCTGAAAAAACGTTGCAACGTAAAATTAAATCGTGGTGTGGGATGACTGCTAATCACTTTATTCAAGAAGTGAGGCTGCAAAAAGCAATGGAATTATATAGAAATAAGAAAGTAAATTCAATTAAAGAACTTACGCTCGAAGTTGGCTTCTCCAACACGAGTCATTTTGTAAAATTATTCGAAAAACGATTTGGAAATAAACCTGTTTTTAATAAACTATAAAATAATACTAAGAAGATTTCTCTTTAAAAAGCCTCTGCAATTCCAAGATAGATATTGTGTTCTATAGTTGGGCCCATTCCAAAACCATAGTCCATCCTGATGTTAAGGTTTTCGGATTTCACTATTTTAAGGCGAACGCCAGTACCAAAAGAATATTTCAACTGCTGAAAACGAAAATCTCCAGTAAACTCTGAAAACACTTCACCTACGCCCGTAAAGAACACAAAACCTAAACGCTCCCAAACTTGCCATCTATATTCAGGTTGGAAGAATATAGCATGTTTGTCATTAAACCTACTTTCAGGAAATCCACGTAACAAATCTCTTCCTCCTAGTGCTGAAAGTTCATATACAGGTACATCTCCCCATGAGAATCGTGTAAAAAATTGCAATGCCAATACGTCCAAACTATTTTCTCTTATTTTGAAATAGGTACGTGCATCCAATTTAGAAATACCAAAGTTGTTGGTACCTCCTAATGAATGATGATAGACCCCGTGGGTAAATTCAATAAAATTTCCTGTTAAGGCATTTAACACATTATCACGTGAATCTATAGTGCTAGCAAATTCTAACCCGGAAGAAATTGTATTTAAAGATTTTATAACCTCGTTACTGCGATTAGTAGGTTTTTCTCCTTCCGCTAATTTCACGTCCCATACTTTGTTAAACCTTACCCCACCTCCTATAAATAGTTTTTTGTAAACTCGTTTTAATAATAAGGGTTCAAACAGCACATTGAATAGTTCAATCTCTAATTTTTGATCTACATCGGATTCATTTCCCAATCCGTAGTAGCTAATAGGGTATTTGAGAAAGTGCGAACGGCCTTTAATAAGGTAATCCTCATTATTTGTAAAAAAAGTATATTCAGAAGCTACGATAAACTGATTTTTTAGAGTATAGGTAACCGAAGTTGGTAGGTTAGACGTTCGCGTTTCAGGTGATGAATTTTTAAACTTAAACAAGAGTTTAGACCCCCCGCCAAACTGCAAACTGGTATTTGGTTCGTAAGCAATTACCGGGGCAATGACTAGTTTTGTCTGATAATAGTTAGAATCACTTGACTCTTTTCCAATTTCAAATTCAAAAAAATCAGTAACATCTGTGATGATATCCTGAGCTGAAAGAATTAATCCGTGAACAAAGAAAAATATGAGGACTATTATTTTTTTGAATGATTTCAGAATAGGTCAGGTTTATTCATACATGAAAACCAAAGATGTGAAAATATCAGTTCACAACCCAAATTTCAAAGCGCTTCTCTCATCATTTTTATATCAGCATGATTGCTTCTAAATTTGAATGAATACTATTTTATATTTTTCTAATCCTTGAATAATTCAGAATTTTTAAAAGAGCTTGAGAAGCGAAAAATGCAATTAGTATAGGAACGTGTTTTGAATTTAAAAAGTCATATGTAGCGTATTTTTCTCTACAATACACATGTAGAAATAAGTCTACTATCTTTTTTGTTACCTAAAAAAAACACTGCTTAAACCATTTAAACAAAGATTATAACGACCTTAGTTACTGGCATGAAATTCAGTAGGTAAGTATTAAAACTACAGCATGCGTACAAAAAGACTAATCCTTAAAATAGCATCCATTGCCAAATTTATAGGCAGATTTTTCCAAGAAGCCTTTAGGCCTCCCCTTGAAGGGCGTGAAATTTTAAACCAATTTTTTATTATTGGTTATAAGTCTTTTTTACTAATTACATTTACTTCATTTTTAGCTGGAATTGTTTTCACAAAACAGTCGCAACCTTCTTTATCATCGTTTGGAGCGGAATCTTGGCTTCCATCTTTAGTATCACAAGCAATTGTTCGTTCCTTAGGTCCTTTAATTACCGGGTTAATATGTGCGGGTAAACTTGCCTCTAACATCGCTGCTGAACTTGCAAGTATGCGTGTCTCCGAACAAATTGATGCGATGGAAGTATCTGGAACGAGACCATTTTCTTACTTGGTAGTTACTCGCGTGTTATCAACCATCATTATGCTCCCAATTTTGGTCATCTATGCCGATGCGATGGCACTAACGGGTTCTCTCATCATGGTTAATTCATTCAATAGTACTAGCTTCTTTTTGTTTATCAACGAAGTAGCTGACTCGGTTAGTTACTTGGATATCTTTTCTTCCTTAATTAAATCATCCTTTTTCGGCTTTGCTATTGGAATTGTGGGTACTTATTGTGGCTATTATGCTAGTCAGGGTACAACAGGTGTTGGCAAAGCAGCAAATACGGCTGTTGTCGTCTCAATGGTTTGCATTTTTATCATTGACTTAATCATGTTACAAGTTTTAAACCTCATCAGATAATGATAGATCAACGAACAAATGATACTACCCCCCGGGAAAAAGTAGCCCAACTTCGTGATGTATCAAAAAGTTTTGGGGAGCAAGATGTGTTAAATGGGGTGACGTTGGATTTATATGATAAAGAAAACCTTGTCATCCTCGGGAAGTCAGGTTCAGGAAAATCTGTATTGATAAAATGCATGGTTGGGTTACTAAAGCCTGACACAGGTTCTATCCATGTTTTAGGCTATGATGTACCCAATTTATCCCATAAAGAAATGGATGAATACCGCGCAAAAGTAGGTTTTTCCTTTCAAGGAAGTGCACTGTACGACTCCATGACAATTCGTGAGAATTTAGAATTTCCATTGAAAAGGAACCTTAAAATTTTCAATCAATCAGTGTTGGATGAAAAAGTAATATCAGCCTTACAAGAAGTAGGCTTAGAGCATGCAATCAATAAAAAACCATCAGAAATATCGGGTGGAATGAAAAAAAGAATAGGCATTGCTCGCACCTTAATATTGAAGCCAAAAATTATGCTGTATGATGAACCAACCGCTGGTCTGGATCCCGTAACAGCAGCAGAAATAAACGATTTAATTGTAGAAGTTAGGGATCGATATAATACCGCCTCCATAATAATCACCCATGACATTAGTAGTGCACGAGCAACTGCTGATCGGGTAATCGCTTTATTTGGAGGAATCAATAAACTGGAAGGAACATTTGAAGATTTAAAAGCAGCAAAGGATAAAGAACTAACTCCTTTTTTCAATTATTAATAGATAGAATAGACCATGAGCAATACAGAAAACAAGAAAAATATAAAGTTAGGAGCCTTCGTTTTAGGTAGTATAGTTATCTTCCTAAGCACCGTTTTTTATTTGGGGAGCGAAAGCAATTATTTCAATAAAACATACCAGGTTGCTGCCATCTTCAAAAATGTTGAAGGACTAAAAAATGGGGATAACATTTGGCTCTCAGGTGTTAAAGTTGGTACAGTAAAAAAAGTAGAAATAGTCTCCGAAGGTCAGGTAATGGTTTATTTATCTTTGAAAGAAAACCAACATAACTTTATTAAAAAAGATGCCACTGCCATTATTGGTTCAGATGGTTTAATTGGAAATAAAATTGTGATCATTAGACCCGGAAGTAGTCAACAAATAATAGAAGATGGAGATACGATTAATTCATTCTCCCCTACTGACACCCAAGAACTATTTAACATAGCTAAAGAAGTGGGTACAAACACACAATCAATTACAGAAGATTTTAAACTAATTGCCAATCGGTTAAATAAAGGCGAAGGTTTTTTGGGTGAGCTAATAAATGATGGCCCAATAGCTAAAGATTTACGTGCAACTGTTGCTTCGTTAAAAGCAGCAAGTGATAATAGTGATCGTGTTACGGCTCAATTGGGTTCAACGGTAAAAAAACTTAACAACGGGAATGGATTAGTCAATAAACTTTTCACCGACACTGCGTATGTAACAACCTTTGAAGGTGCATTAAATAATGTGAAGGAAGTGAGCACAAATGCAAAAGACGTAAGCTCCAATGCAATAAAAATGTCTGAAGATCTTAAAAGTGTGACAACGAAAATTAACGATAACGATAATGCCCTTGGCGTAATATTAGCCGATACGAGTTTTGCAAATGATCTGAAAACGTCTATGGATAATACTAAATCAGCAACCTATAAGTTGGATGAGAATATGGAGGCAATGCAACATAATTTTTTATTAAGAAGGTATTTTAAGAAGAAAAGGAAAGAAGAAGAGAAAAATAAATAATTCAATAAAGTTTTATTTAATTGCTCTAACAAGACTGGTTTAATTAGAAAATCAATCATCAAGACTTTCTTGTGTTGAAACAATAATCATTTATTATTGATTTATGTAAACAAACCCCTTTTAGATGCATGTACTAAGCTTTCATACCTATTACCTCACATTCACATTACTACTTGGCTCCTTCATGACACGTGCACAACACGAGATTCCTTCCGATACCATAAATTTAGAGAATAAGGTTATACCTGAAAAAGTTAAAGAGGCTACCCTCTTTGCGCTAAAACAATACCCGGAATTAGCGGATACCCCTATTGAATTTCGGTTTACAAAAAATATCTCAAAATCATTTATGCAAGCGCAACCTCGCTTTAGAGGGGTTGTTAAAAATAAAAGCAAAAGAGGTTATCTAGTAAAAATAACCCCAGCATTACAACTTTTGAATGAACAAAT
The DNA here is from genome assembly GCA_963815495.1 of uncultured Cytophagales bacterium. Taxonomy (GTDB): domain Bacteria; phylum Bacteroidota; class Bacteroidia; order Cytophagales; family JAAEPT01; genus CAWFGW01. Next base: position 100,479 of record CAWFGW010000006.1, on the reverse strand, counting down.
TCGTGTCGAAAATTTGCCACACGATGTACTTATTGGTTGGATTGGACACGAGCTGGGACATTTATTAGATTACCAAAATCGAAGCGGAATGGGGATGATTTTCTTTGGCTGTGGGTATGTCTTCTCACGTAAATATAAAGTTGCTGCTGAAAAAAGAGCTGATGTTAATGCCATTGAACACGGACTGGGAGAATATATACATGCTACAAAACAGTTTATAGTGAACAATGCAGACATCCCTGAATCATACAAAGAACATATTAAAAAATATTACATGACTCCTGAGCAAGTCATGGAAATAATTAATGAAATAGCTCAAGAAGAAAACCCTGTTGATGCTAATTAACTACCTAGCAGTTTTGAAGAGCAAATTTTTCAAAGCTTTCAAACTGTTCTTCCTTTAAAACACGAGGGGTTTTCACTTGCCCTCCTTTTTTCTTTTCATGCTCATTCCATTTGAAAAAAACATCGAGTGGTACCAAGTTAACCTTGACTCCTGTAAGCGCTTTAGAACGTGCAACTGCATAATTTTTATTGGACCCTTTCAAATACTCATCCAATTGTTGAGAAAGATTATCCAAGTTAACTTCTGAAAACTCACAATCGCAACCTAAAAACCAATGGTGTATATAACCCGAATTGGTTCGGATAGCAGACACTGTAAACTCAGGAATAGTAAGTTGATAGTGCTCTTCTATCTTTTGAATTGCTGTATTCATTTTTAAAACAGAAAGTTGAGAACCGACTACGTTCAGAAAATGTTTCGTCCTACCAGAAATCACAATTTCCGCTTTGTCGACATCAGTAAATTGAATGGTATCCCCAATAAGGTACCTCCATGTGCCTGACACGGTGGAGATTATTAAGGCATAATCAATGGCTGGCTCTACTTGATCAATGGTTAGCGAAGGTGCATCAGGCTTAATAGCACCATTTTCATCAATATACTTTTCTGAAAAAGGCACAAACTCGAAGTAAATACCATTATCGGTCAATAAAGTCATTGACATATTTTCATTTGGTCTGGTTTGACAGGCAATAAATCCTTCAGAGGCAAAATATGTATCAATAATGGTTAGAGGTTTGGCTACTAAAGCTTCAAAACTTTTTTTATATGGTTGAAAAGCCACCCCACCAGAAGCAAAAATTTTTAGATTGGGCCAAATGTCATGAATCGTATCTACCCCATGATAGGCTATCACTCTTTTGATCATTAATTCATTCCACGATGGGATGCCACAAATCGCTCCTATATCCCAATTTCTTGCGTTTTTAGCTATTTCTTCTACTTTATCGTCCCAATCAGATATTGAAGAAATTGCATCTCCTGGCTTGTAAAACCCTTTAAACCAAAATGGTAACCGTGATGCACTGATTCCACTAATCTCTCCCTCGAGGTGTCCTCTATTTTCTTCAAGTGAAGTTGAACTGCCTAACATCATTATTTCTTTTTCAAAAAAGTCAGGTTCCAGATCAAAATTTGCCAAAGCCAACACTTGTTTGATACCTGCTTTTCTAATACAATCAAGCATATCATCAGTAATAGGAATTCGTTTGCTACTATTTCCTGTAGTACCTGAACTCAACGCATAATAGTCCGAATCACCTGGCCAGGTAACATTTTTTTCATCATTGAGTTGTCGACTCCACCAATCACGATGCAGTGCATTATAATCGAAAAAAGGGATCCGCTCTGAAAATGTTTTGGAAATATCTTCGGAATTTAAAATAGCCTCAAATTGATAATGTAAACCAAACGCTGTATTTGAAGCTTTACTCAAAAGCATTTTTAATACTTCTTTTTGATTATCAGAAGGCGATTTTTCAGGAAGCACATTGTCTGTGATTTCAATTGCCGATTTTATAATATTTCCAAGTATTCTCATTTGTCATTTTTTAAAACCTTTACTCAAAATGCTATCCAAGATGGCTATTAACCTATTAAGCTATCCAAAGGCTTTTACCAGTTATTGACTGGGTAATTAATTCCACATACGGACACCAAAAGGAGACATTATAAATTAGTTTATTCTAAAAAAGCCTAATTTCTATCCGTATTAGTACTGTTTTTTCATGGTACGGTTATTTATAAAAAAAGCATTAATACCAGTTTAAATAATTAAAGCTAACAGCAACAAATAAATGGAAGATTCAGTCAAAAAATCATTAAGAAAATTTGCGCAATTTGGAATAGGTTCAAAAGGTGCCGTGTATATATTAGCAGGCGGCCTTACCGCAGCAGCAGCATTAGGAATGAGTACACAAAGTAATTCAGGAAAAAACGATGCCTTATCGTTTGTATATTCACAACCATTTGGAAAGGTTTTATTATGTATAATGGGAGTGGGATTATTGGGATACACATTTTACAAATTTGTCATAGGATATAAGTACAACAAACCTGATAAACCATTCTGGTTAAACTGGGGTAAAAAAATTGCTTATTTTGGAAGCGGCCTCTTATACGCCTCAATTGCCTTTACAGCAATTAAAATGGCGCTGACTTCTCAATCAAGTGGTGGGGATGGCAATAGTAAACAATCAATCATTCAAGAACTGCTTGGTTCAACGCTGGGACAAATTGTTTTATTCGTATTTGCCTGCATTATTATTGGCAGAGCATGTTTTCAATTTTACCTTTCCTGGACGGGGAAATTTACCAAAAGGATAAAAGAATCAAAACTGGATGAAAAGTCTCAAAAAGCGATGGAATTCACGGGTGTTTTTGGTTATACTTCTCGGGGTATTGTAATTCTCATTATTGCTTACATGTTTATTAAAGCAGTCTTAAATAATAATCCTTCACAAGCAGATGGTATGGGTGAAAGTTTTCAATTGATTAATAGTAGTTTTGGGCCATATGTATTAGCAGTAATTGCTTTCGGTTTATGCAGTTATGGTATCTTTATGTTATTTAAAGCCTACTACACTTATGTGCCTGAAATTGATTAAAGAAAATCTAAGCATTAAAGTTATTAACGATCAAATAATTTGATTACAAATAAAAAGTCGCTAAAACTAATAGTTTAAGCGACTTTTACTTTTTTAAGAATACGATATTAATTACGCAGGTACTTTTTCTGCTTTTTTCATTCGATCCCAATTTCTGTGTTTAGAAATCGCATCAATAAACTGATCTACCTTTGAACCAAGAATTACTGCTTTATCGTTTTCTTTTTCAACGTAAGTTAGTTCAATTAGCTTTTCAGCATCTTTATCAAATGCTAAAGCCTTACAGTGTTTATAGGCTTCATTAATGAACTTAAGAAACTTGGGATGACTGGCTAATTCTTCAACCGACTTGGTGCCTCCTACTATGTATACTGCATCAAAAAGCACACTTTCAGTAGTGTTTATTGAAAAGTCTACCTCATGTTTCATGTTTTCATCACATTGTATTGTACCACCATGAGGTGCAACAATACATACTTCTGCTTTTTTAGCTTCTAATGCTTCTTTAAACTTTTTAAAGCTTTTCATGCTAAAACCGTCAGCCGCTAATACAGCTATTTTCCGCGTTGCTATCGTATCAAACTTATTTTTGGTTTGACTTAGTGCAGGGGACTTGTCTAAATAAATTTTCTTAGGTCCTGGCTGATGTTTTTCCACATCTTCATCGGCTCCTATAGCTTGATTAATAGGTTGGTCAATAGTGGCTGGGATTTCCATTCCTAATCCATCCGCTACCTTTTGCGCTAAGGTCTCGTCAATTTGATTAATCATCCAAAGCATGCGTGACTTCACATGTTTATGGGTACATTTCCCTAACTCAAAGGTATAAGCTTCTGCCACATGGCTCTGCTCCCACGCTTCTAAACTGCGATAGAATAATGCAGGTTGTGAGAAATGATCATTAAAACTTTCGCTTCTTCCTCTTATTTTTTTAGCATCAATTCTTTCTTCATAGGAATGAAAAGCTCCTTCAGCTATTTTTGACATATGCGGGCAACCTCCACCTAAGGTATTAGGAAAGTAAGCGGTTTGTCCTTTTGGTATCTCGGTTTGCATGTGTCCATCCCGTTGATTATTATGCTTATCAGCAACTGGTCGGTTAATAGGAATTTGATCAAAATTTGGTCCCCCTAAACGTGAAAGTTGTGTGTCACGGTAAGAAAATAATCTACCTTGTAAAAGCGGATCATTTGAAAAATCTATTCCTGGGACAATGTGTCCAGGCAAAAATGCCACTTGTTCCGTTTCTGCGAAGAAGTTTTCTGGATTTTTGTTTAAGGTCATTTTACCAATCACCTTTACAGGAACCATTTCTTCAGGAATAAGTTTAGTAGGATCTAATAAATCAAAGTCAAATTTAAACTCATCTTCTTCTGGAATAATTTGGAGTCCTAGCTCCCACTCAGGAAAATTACCTTTATCAATTGCTTCCCATAAATCTCTACGGTGAAAGTCAGGATCTGCACCATTAATTTTTACAGCTTCGTCCCAGGTGACTGAATGAACTCCTAAAACTGGCTTCCAATGAAAACGTACAAAATGTGATTTTCCTTCTTTATTGATGAGTCTATAGGTATGAATCCCAAAACCTTCCATCATTCGATAACTTCTTGGAATCGCGCGGTCACTCATCACCCAAATATGGTTATGTAACGTTTCTGTTGTTAATGAAACAAAATCATAAAAAGTATCATGTGCCGATGCCGCTTGAGGAATTTCTCGATGTGGTTCTGGTTTCACAGAATGAATCAAATCAGGAAATTTCATAGCATCTTGAATAAAAAAGATGGGCATATTGTTACCAACTAAATCCCAGGTTCCTTCATCGGTATATAATTTTACTGCAAACCCTCGTACATCACGTGCTAAGTCCGCAGACCCTTTTGAGCCCGCTACCGTTGAAAAACGCACAAATACGGGTGTTTTTTTTCCTTTGTCATTAAAAATTCCTGCTTTTGAAAATTCAGGAATGCTTTCATATAATTCAAAATAGCCATGTGCTCCACTTCCCCTTGCATGAACGATTCGTTCGGGTATTCTTTCATGATCAAAACTGGTAATCTTCTCACGTAATTGAAAGTCTTCCAATAAGGTCGATCCTCGCTCACCTGACTTTAAAGAGTTATTAGTGTCATTGACTTTTACTCCCTGATTAGTAGTCAAGGGTTTACCTTTACCATCTGTCATATTATGGCTTAAATCTTTAATTTTTTTAGAGTCGTTTGACGACTTTTTTTCTTGGCTCATGTTTTCGATGTTTAATAAGTGAGCGCATTGATGAATGCGTTGTATATTGTTTCTGATTTTCTACAAGCTTTGTAGAAGTGTTTCCATAGTTATTATTCATGGTTACACATAATTTGAAGACAAAATCAATTTAAATGATTGATAACCTTCTTTTGTGATTATTAAAAACTGGAATTAGCAATTTTTAATAAGAGACAAGCAAAGAATATTCCTGAGATTAAAATGCGGTATGCCATTAATTGGCTAGTGAGCGTTAAAAAAATAAATAATATGCAGTTATTCATTCCTAATCAATTCGATTAAATAATCAACAATCCTTAATCCGACATGTTAAGCATAGAAACATACAAAAAAACCTTATGAATAATCTTCACAAACACGCTTTACGCTCAGGTTTAATAATAGCAATAATGCTTTTGATTTACTTAGGATTAATGACTGCTATCAATCAAGTACATAATTTTAATTTACGTGCTTTTAATTTAGCAATTATCGGTATTGGAGTTTTTTTCTCTATTCAACGTTTTCTAAAGACACACAGCATTGAATCGAATTACCTGACAGGTTTAGGAGTAGGTGCTTTAACCTCCTTATTTGCTTCTTTGATTTTTTCAACGATAGCCTCCATGATCTTGTTTTCTAACCCAGATTTTGTTGATGAAGCACAAGCACTGGAACCTCAAGGGAAGTACTTAAACCCTGTTTCTATTACGGTAATTATGTTTATGGAAGCACTCACCTCTGGTTTATTATTTACCTTCGCATCAATGCAGTGGCTTAAAAATGATAAACCGATGTCAATCCCAGAAAATACAGAAAAAAACCTGAGTAGAAGTTAACTATTTATGATCAATCACCATACAATTTTCATTTTCTAATAAGGCTTCAATACCTATAGAGTCTAGATCCGAAATCGATTTTTTAAAATCAGCCTTATATTGCTGTACAAGGTCTTTGCGTTTCATCGCTTCCAAAAAACGCCTTGTATCTTCGCGCGTTTCCAAAATAAGGCCTGGTACCGAGCGCGTTTTTTTTGTTGAATCATCAATGGCCACCATTGTAAAATAACAGGAATTGGTATGTCGAACCTCACCAGTAGTTATACTTTCAGCTTCTACTCGTACACCCACTGTAACAGAGGAATTTCCAACATGGTTAACAGAGGCATGTAGGTGAACCAAATCCCCCACTTCAACAGGTGCTAAAAAGTCAACCACATTCATAGATGCGGTGACACAATACCCACCAGCGTGTTTTGCTGAGCAAGCATATGCTACTTTATCCATTAACGACAAAATGGTTCCTCCGTGAATTTTGCCTCCAAAGTTGGCGTAAGCAGGTATCATTAATTCTGTAATAGTTGTCTGTGAATACTTAACAGAACGGAACTTAGGAAGCTTCATTTTTTAGGAATTAGATGTCTTTAATCTTCAATAGATATGGGTATTGATGCCTGTGTACCATCGCGTTGATCAATACTTACCACACAGTGCCTGTTATCGCTCCAATTAAAATGTACGTTTTCTTTTGTGATTTTATCTGCATACACTTCAGTGAAGCTCTCAATCTTTTTGTCATGAATTTCTACTATTACATCCACATGATAAGGGTCAAGAGAGGTGCTTCGTTTGCCTTGCACAGTAATTACCATTTCTCCATCTTGAGATTGTGAGGTAATTGTTTCCGAGACTTCATTTTTGCAGGAAGACAATAAACTGATGAGTACCAAAGACAGTATTAAAGAAAACTTTTTCATAATTAAATATTTTTTGTTCTACTTAATAATACTTTAAAACGATTTGGTTACAAACTTTTTAATTTTTCGATGGTCGCCATGGGATCAGCCGAATTAAACACAAAACTACCCGCAACCAATACATCAGCCCCAGCTTGTAATAATAAAGGTGCGTTATCTTGGTTTACCCCACCATCGATTTCAATTAACGTTGATGCTCCTGTATCCGAGATTAATGCTTTTAATCTCCTAACCTTGTCATAGGTTTTTTCGATAAATTTTTGTCCACCAAAACCCGGATTTACCGACATGATACAGACCATATCAATATCTGTAATAATTGACTCCAATAATTCCACTGGCGTATGCGGGTTCAATGCTACACCAGCTTTTGCGCCAGTGTCTTTAATTTGTTGTAGCGTTCGGTGTAAGTGATTACAAGCTTCATAGTGAACGGTGATGGTATCAGCACCTAGTCCTCTAAATGTTTCAATGTATTTTTCTGGCTCAACAATCATCAGGTGACAGTCAAGCGGTTTTTTAGCATGCATATTTATGGCACCCAAAACAGGCATACCAAATGAAATATTGGGTACAAAAACACCATCCATAATATCAATGTGAAACCAGTCTGCTTGGCTAGCGTTAAGCATTTCACTATCACGTTGTAGGTTGGCAAAATCAGCAGCCAATACTGATGGGGCAATTATTGGTTTCATATCAATCAAATATTATTGTTTTATTTCCGTATGCTAATACACGTCTTTCAACGTGCAAGCGAACGGCTTTTGCTAATACTAATTTTTCTAAATCTTTTCCTTTCATTACTAAGTCAGGTATAGTATCCTTATGACTTACCCCTACCACATTTTGATCGATAATTGGACCGCAATCTAAGTCTTCCGTGACGTAATGACTTGTTGCACCAATAATCTTCACACCCCGTTCAAAAGCGGAATGATACGGTTTTGCACCTGGAAAAGCGGGTAAAAACGAGTGATGTATATTTATAATTTTGTTCTCATACTGTTGAACAAACCCGGATGAAATCACTTGCATGTAGCGTGCTAAAACAGCAAAGTCTATCTTATACTCAGCGAGTAAAGCCAGTTGTTTTGCTTCTTGCTCGACCTTATTCTCTTTTGTAATGGGTAAATAATGATAATCGATTCCAAATCGTTTTGCTTCAACTTCTAAATCAGGATGATTACTAATAATAAGTGGGATATTTACACGTAATTCATTGGCTTGAAACCGTCCTAATAAATCAAACATACAATGTGAATACTTCGAAACGAACAAAGCCATTTGAGGCACATCCTGAGTGAAGTAAAGATTGAAGGTCATTCCAAATTTCTTTGCAATGAGTGTTTGAAAGTATTCAGCTATTTTTGACTCCTCAATAGAAAAGCCTTCTAATTGCCATTGTACACGCATGAAGAAGACTTTGTTTTCATGATCCACGTGCTGATCTAAGCTTTCTATATTACCGTTGTTCTGGTAAATAAATTCTGTAATGGATACCACAATCCCTTTTTGATCTGGACAGTGAATGAGTAGTATAGCAGATTCTTTCATCAAATAGTTTTCTTCGCATTTTTTGCTCTACCGACTTCGAAAGAATCTTAACAAAGCAAGAATCCTCAACATCGGTGCGACAATAGAAGTATGATTCCACAAAAATCACTTTATTTGAAGTAAAATCATAATTGCAGCCAAGAAAATGATATTAACAGAAGAAATAAATCGTAAAACTCCTAAAGCATTTGGCTATTTCATGGATTTCTATGAAAACGAATACGAGGGTAAACTCGAAGATATTAAATTTGAGGAATTGGCTTTTGAGCTTCAACTGGGAGTTTTTATTCGTTTTTTTGATCAAATCAACTCAGACATTCAAGTATATTCCACCAACATGGATGTGTTGAGAGAGTCGGTGATTGAAGCCTTTGAAACATATGAGGAATATTTGTTTTTAGACAGTTAAATTTGATTAAATGTTGAGTCCAATTATGTCTACGAAAATGATTTATCAAATAAATTGGAACCATGTTTAAATTTCTATTTTGTTTTATCCCACTTTTATCACCCCAGATTGAGGTTGTAGATAAAGAATTAAACCAAATTAGTTTAATTGTATATTCAGAATTTACCAATCCACAAAAAACTTACGAATTACTTACAGAACATCTTCACCAATCAAAACTGGTTGATAGTCTTACAATTATTGGTAGACCAATAAAGCTACCCGAAACAACTATTGAATTAGACACCCCATTGGTACAGAGATACGGTATTTCATTTGACTCAATAGATTATAAAATCAAAAATTTTAGATCTCACAAAGACCTTCCAGAGCAAGAAATTATCAATGAATTAGGACAAAAAATCCCATTTAGTGCATTTTCTACCCTATCTACTACTTTAACTTTTTATAAACCAAAAACCTTCTTACCGCTTCCAACTATTCACAAATACAACGGCAGGCACGCTGTGGAAATGAAAATTTATTGCAAACAAAAAAACGAACCTGAATTGATATCTTTACTGAAAAACTATATTTCAACTAATTCAGATGAGTTTATCGATGAAGATTGGGAAATTGAAATTGTAAAATAATTACTTGATTCCACCTACGACCTGATTACTACATATAAATGAAACACCTCATCCCCTTCTTTCTTCTTTTCACTTGCTTACAAATCCAAGCCCAGCGGTTAAACGTAGTGTTGCAACTTGGCCACCAGGATGATATTAAACATATCTTAGTTGCTGAAAAAGAATCCTTTATTTTAACGGGAAGTCGTGATCGGTCGGTTATTCTGTGGGATACGGAGACTCAAAGTCAAGTGCGTACCTTCAGCGGTCATGATGGAATGATTACAACTATTTGTTTTGGAAAAGATGAAAGTACTTTTTATTGTGGAACAACTAGTGGAACTATCTATCACTGGGAAACAAACTCTGGAAAACTAATTAAGAAATGGCAAGCTGTTGATGAGCGGATTTTAAGCATTGCGTATGCACCCAAACGAAATTTACTTGCTGTAGGCGGTTATGCTTGGAAAACCCAAATTTGGTCGTTGGATTCCATGAAAGTAATCCATGAATTTGATGTGGATCCAGACAAAGGAACAGGCGGTGGGGTGAACTTAAATATTTCCCCTAACGAGAATTATTTAGCTATTGGTGAGGACGACAAAAAAGTATTGCTAGTGGATTTAAGCTCATTTAAAAAACTTGACTCCCAACGCTTAGAGAAGAATGGTTCATGTGGAGGTTGTCCTACAAAGGTACAATTCATTGATAATCAAAATATTTATGCCGTAACAGATAATGGACCTCTTGCCCGATTGAAAATCAACATCACAAAAGACAGTACTTATCTTACAATCGAAAAAGTACTGCATGAAGAAGTAAAAGATCTAATTAACTTACATGTTTCAAAGCAAGAGGAAATAGTCGTAGCAAGCGAGAAAGACTACCTCTACTTCAAAAACGAGCAAGAAAAACCGAAATCTGTGGAGTTAGACTGGGTCACGCAAGCAGTAAATTTCAAAAAAGGGATACTTGTTTCCATTGGAAAAGAGTTGGTTTATAAAGTTGATCAAACCAATAATTATAAATTTTCAGGTTTGCTATCACTCGAAGATACTACCCGTTTACAAAAAAGTAAAAATTCGTATTGGGATTACCATTTAGTGACATATATCGAACGTAAACAACCTATAGAAATCACAAAAAATGAAAAACAGTTGATTTACACCAAGCAAGGTGCTTTTGTAACAGTATTAGATTTGAAAACCGGAAAAATTATTAGACGCTTAAGTGGACACACAAAGGAAGCAATCGCCATACAACTCTCCCCAAGTAATAAACACCTCGTTTCAGGTGATGTCACAGGTAAAACCATCCTCTGGGATATGGAAACGTATCAAAAAATTATAACTATGGATGCTCACCAAGATGCTGTGTTTGATATTGCCTTTGCAAACGATACACTATATGCTACTGCTTCGTGGGATGGGTATATCAAATTTTGGAGTATCAACCAACCCGAGCCTCTCTCTTACATTCGAGTCGAAAAAGCTTCGGCATATGCAATTGAATTTTATCACGATGACATCTATTTAATTGCCTCTTGTTTAGATAAAACCATTCGCTTGTATGAAGTAGATACTAAGCAGCTTATCAAACAATTTGAAGGACATGCAGAAAACGTTCAATCCCTTCAGGTTAATGATAACGAATTAATCACTAGTGGCTGGGATTATAAAACTGCTGTTTGGGACATTAATTCGGGCTTTCAAACCAAGCGAGTAAAAACACCTAATTTACGTCACCATGCAGCTATAAAAGCCAATGATCAATTAATTATTGGACTTGAAAATGGTGAGATATCCATTTATAACCACAACCAATTAATCACAACGCTAAAAGGACACAACAAACCTATTAGTGATTTATCCTATCTACCAATAGCAAACCGGTTAGTATCAGCGGCTATCGATGGATCTATCATCCTTTGGGATTTAACCACCAATAAAGAGTTATTGAGTTTTTATAAAGTTGGTCACCTCGATTGGGCAATAGTAGCGCCTACAGGGCATTTTGAAGCTTCTGAAGGCGCATTACCTTACTTACACTTTAGCCATGAAACCAACTCCTTTCGACTAGATCAATTTTTTAATGAGTTTTATCAACCACAATTGTTTCAAAATTTATTGAGTGAGTCAAGTGTCACACCTTTGGAAAATGATCAACTCCAACAACTCATCGCTTCACCACCACCAAGGGTGGGCTTTAGTTCACCTAAAAGTAATTTAAATACAAACAATTCTTCTGAAACCTTGATTTTCACTATCACCGATGAAGGGGGAGGCATTTCAGACATTACACTTTTACACAATGGTAAACGCATTGACTTAGACAAAAGCGGACTGAAGAAAGGAGAAAAAAAAGGCTTTTCAGTTAGCAAGGTTGTCGATGTAACCTTAGTTCCTGGACAAAATCTCTTTGAGCTAACCGCAACAAGTTTAGGTAAAATTGAAAGTACTGCCCAACAGTTAAAAATAGTTCGTAAATCTTCCTCAAAAGAAGCTTCAGCATATGTATTAACCATTGGAATTAATAGTTATGAAAATAAAACCCTCAATTTAAACTATGCGAAAGCTGATGCCAGTGACTTTGTATCACTGTATAAAAAACAGGCAGGTACACTTTACCAAGACGTTACGGTAACAGAGTTGTATGATACTCAAGCCAGTAAGGCCAACATCATTAAAGCGTTACGCACTATTGCCGCGCAAGCTAAACCACAAGATGTATTTATCCTTTATTTTGCCGGACATGGGAGTTTAGTGAATGATCATTTTTATTTTATTCCAAGTAATATTACTCGTTTGTATGATGAAGAATTGTTGCTCGAAAATGCAATAGAAGCACATGAACTACAAGAACTTCTACTACAAATAAATGCCTTAAAACAAGTGATTATTGTAGATGCTTGTCATTCAGGAGGGTCTTCACAAATTTTAGCAGCACGAGGTGCAAGAGAAGAAAAAGCTATTGCTCACCTTTCAAGAAGTGCTGGAATACACATTTTTGCATCAAGTGAAAGTGAACAATTTGCAATGGAGTTTAAAGAATTAGAGCATGGAGTGTTTACTTACACCGTGTTAGAAGCCTTAACAGGTTCTGCAGATGGTAGCCCTAAAGATGGGACTATTTCCATTTACGAGTTAAAATCGTATTTGGACGCGAAAGTACCCGAATATTCAGAAAAATATAAGGGAACCCCTCAGTTCCCTCATACCTTTTCCAATGGAAGTAACTTTCCGCTTATTTTATTGGCTGATTAATTTATTTAACTAACCGTGCATTCACTCCCATTGACTGAATTAAATAAATACCACTTGGAAAGTCTGACAAATTGATTTCAGTTCCTTTACCTTCAAACAAGAACTCTCCAGTTATACTAAAGACTTGAAATATACTCTCCTGAGATAAATGAAACAGACCATCGCTGGAAGGATTAGGGTAAATCTGATTACTCAAGTCAAATGACTCTTCGGCAGCAGTAACCACCGTTGGTCGAAAGACAATTTTATCTAAATTAATCCCGCTTTCAACTATACCTAGTCGAATCACGTGGTTCCCTTGTGGCAAATTAACAGCAATTGTGGTTTCCTCATATTCATCCCAACTTCCAGTCTCTGATAGCGAAATAGTGGGTATAAGTAGTATGTTATCAAGTGTCAGAGAGATAATCCCCCCCCCAACTAAAGAGGATGAGATGATATCGAAATCATAACTTCCTGCAGACACGACATTGACTGAATATTCTAGCCATTCCCCATTAGAGGTCCAACCTACTACTTTCCCTCCATTTCCGTTGTCAACATCCACACCATCCGCTATTCTAAACCCACTTCGATCAGCACCTTTATTTTCTGGATCAGTATCATTATAGCTCACTCCTTGTCCACCTTCATCAAAGTTTTCAACTTCGATTGTTCCAGGAATTGAACTAAATGTACCATTGAAAGGTCCTTTCTCTTCAGTCACTGTTATTGTTTTTTTGATGGTGGTTTCAGCACCTTTAGAATCATTGATAACAACTTCAAGTAGGTGCACTCCAGCACTTAGTCCTAATGTTTCATTTGTAAAGTCTTGGTTAGTACTTATATGTCCCCATTCGAAAGGCGCAACACTTTCTTTACGGATTTCTACACCATCAATTTTTAAAATCGTTGAAACTTCATCACCATCCGGGTCAGTGGCATCAACCAATACATACAGTTTATTATATCCTTCTTCAATAGATTCTATTGTCGGTTCAACAAAAGTTCCTATTGGAGCCTTATTAGGGGTTCCTGTATTTGGAGGATTGCTGCATCCTGTCCATACTTTAAAATCATCAAAAAAAGCATACTCATCTCTTGGTGAATGCCAAACAGGATCTGTCCTACTCCCCCCACGATACGTATTCATAATCAAAGCATTGATTTTCAAGCTGTTTTTTCCCGTGTTACGAATCATGGCCTTAGTATCACGGTAAGTTTCTTCACCATTAATCCACATAATTACAGTACCATTTTTTTGACCAGGAGTGTTTAATTTAATATACTGTCGAATTGTATACCAGGTATTATCATTTAGCCCCGTATAAATCCTCTTAGCATCGCCACAATCCCCATCCTGCCTTGGGCTTCCATCCTCTTTTTCAGCAAAATAGCTATATAAAATCAAGTAAGGCTGCGTGGTTTGGGCTCTATTTCTTCTCCACATTAATCGTGCAGACCAGCCGTTTGTATTATATTTGCAACCTGAAGGTATAGTACCTCTACCTGTTGTTTCACTATTTATCCCTGTACTCGAACCTCCTAAACCAGGAAGTTTACCCCCTGTTGCCCAGAAAAAATTATCATCAAATTTTACTTTGTATTCAAGGTAAGCCTCTTCGACTCCATCAAAATAAGGATCGAAAAGAAAACCACCCGCATATCCACCTGCATCATTTTTTTTGTATTCAGCTCTTAATTCCCCATTTACAATTCTTGTTTCTTGTGCCACATCTCCAATTAGATCAGCAGCAGCTCCTGGTGCAGCTACACCTCGATAAGTAGATGCTGTCCAGGGTTTCACCCGATTGTTAAAATCGTTTTTGACATCAGCAATGGAATATCTCCGATTATCCCATTTGTTAAAGTCAACATCAATGATTGATTTACACTGCGCCAAAGCTTCATAGCTATTAATTGAGAGCAACAGGCCCATCAAGATTAGGAGTTGCCAAAATGTTCTATGCTTGTCCGTTTTTTTCATGGTTCTGCTTTTTTTATTTAATCATTAGGTACTGAGATGATTTATACTATCAAAAACTTAGACTACCAAGGTACTTTGTAAGTGAACAATTGATTTTTATTTTAAAAAAAATAGTTGTCTTTCAGTTAAATAAGACACTTATTTTTTATATGAATTGCGTTTGATGTAAGTTGTTTAGGAATAATAAAAATAAGGAATATATGTGTCCAATTACAGGTGCAAGTAGGTGATGTAGTCTAAAAATTATCAATCAAACTGTCTGTATTGAGGAACTTAATAATCAAAAAAATTAATTAAACTTTATCGCTTTCACAGGTGCAATTTTAGTGATAATAAAAAGAGGTATTACCAATACCAATACTACAAATAAAATAGTAGCTGCGTTAATCATTATTATTGATTCAATATCCCACTTCACTGGCACATACGCCATATAGTAGGTTTCTGGTTCAAGTGGAATAATATGCGTGAAATATTGCATAGCACAAATCAACAACCCTGCACCATTTCCAAATAAAAGTCCTTTCAGTAAAATTTTTACTCCCAAATTCATAAAAATGCGATGTACCAAGCCGTTTGTTGCGCCTAGGGCTTTCAGTAAACCCACCATTGGGGTTCGTTCCATTAATAGAATATACATCGTTGAAATGATATTAAAGAAAACAATAATCACAATGGCGCCAATTAAAACGTTTACATTGTCCGCTAACAACACATCTAACCAATCAAAGATATAATGAAACTTATCGGTTATTTTGATCAATTGTGTATCGTAATCCATCATATACTCTACCTCCCCAGCCACGCGATCTAATTGATGGTAGTCATTTAAAAAAATCTCATACCCTCCTACCAACGAATCAGGCCAATTATTGATTTGTTGAATCATGCGCAAATCCACCAACGCGACACGATCGTCAAACTCTTCCATACCCGTAGCATAAGTACCCACAAGGGTTACTTTCTTTGGGCGCAGTTTGCCATCAATATAAAAATACATGAACAACGGTTCGTCTACTGCTAAACCCAGCTGACCTGCAATTTTATCACTTACTATTATATCTCTTGAATAACTGGTAGAATCGAAACGAAGAAAATGTCCAGAAGTAAGATTTGGTGAAAATAGGGAGCTATCATAATCCAGTCCGATTCCTTTCATCATAACTCCATACACTTGTTCATTAGCATGAAGAATCCCTTTTTGGTAGGCTATTGAACTAATGTTTTTTACGCCATCGATTGTTGTAGCATTTTTGTACAAATTGGTATTAATACTAATGGGCGGTCCTTCGAAAGAGGCATTTAAGTCGAAACTGCTTACTTGAATGTGTGAATCGAAGTTAAAAATCTTATCGCGAATCTTTTCTTGAAAACCCCGAAGAATACAGAATGAAACAATTAAAACAGCAACTCCTAAACTAATACTAAGCACTGCTAAGCGCGTAGCTGTACTTGCAAAAGAGCCTTTAAGTCCTGTTGCCATTCGGCTTGATATGTATGCTGCAACACTTATGGCGCTGGTATTTAGTAATGTTAAGAAGTATCTTTGGTTCTTGTTGAAGATTAGGCTTCAAAACGAGAACTTTGTCACGAATATAGGTACGAAATTTGACCTACCGAAAGTATGCATATCCGACTTATCTACATTAGTTTATTCTCATTACTTTTTCATTACAGCTTTAGTCAAGTGAAAACGGGTGCCAGAACAAACCGAAAAGTACCTTCCCTTGCTTAAAGGAAAAAACATTGCACTGGTTGTCAACCAAACTTCTGTAATTCAAAACACCCATTTGGTAGATAGCCTATTAAGCCATAAGCTTAGGATTAAAACCATATTTGCACCCGAACATGGTTTTCGAGGTGAAGCCGATGCGGGTGCGCATGTAGCCAACGGTATTGACAAAAAAACCAATTTACCAATCATTTCCCTCTATGGAAATAATAAAAAACCAACGTCAGCACAACTTAAAGGAATTGACCTTATCATTTTTGACATCCAAGATGTTGGCGCCCGTTTCTATACCTATATCAGTACCATGCACTATGTAATGGAAGCCTGTGCTGAAAACGGTATTCCATTATTGATACTAGATAGACCAAATCCGAATGGAATGTATGTGGATGGACCGGTATTGGACATGAAATTTCAATCCTTTGTAGGCATGCACCCTATCCCCGTTTTACATGGGTTAACCGTGGCTGAGTTAGCAAAAATGATCAATGGTGAAAAATGGCTAAAAGATAGTGCACAATGTGAATTAGTTAACATTACATGTGAAAACTACACCCATCAAACCACATATTCGCTACCAATAAAACCATCTCCTAATTTACCCAACGACCAAGCAATTGCTCTGTATCCATCATTATGCTTTTTTGAAGGAACTATTGTAAGTGTTGGCCGGGGTACTGAAATGCCTTTCCAGCTATATGGTCACCCCAGCTGGAAAACAGCTTATTCATTTACCCCAATAAGCACTGCGGGCGCCTCAAGCCCACCGTATCAAAATCAACGATGCTATGGATATAATCTAGAGAATACCTCTACAGATGGTTTTACCTTAAGTTACCTTATTCAAGCGTATCAAAATACACCAACATAAAGATGCAGTTTATTTCTTCAAATTCATTTTTTAACAAACTGGTTGGCAATGACTTACTATCAAATCAGTTAAGTAGTGGATTAACTGAGAAAACGATTAGAACAACGTGGGAACCAGCTTTAGGCGATTATAAAACACTTCGCCAAAAGTATTTGCTTTACCCTTGATAACGGGATGTGGGAATGAAAAAAGAGTTACGAATTATATACATGGGAACGCCTGAATTTGCTGTCCCCTCATTAGATATTTTAGTTGAAAACGGATACAATGTGGTAGCAGTGGTAACCGCACCGGACAAACCTGCAGGAAGGGGGTTAAAAGTAAATGAGTCTGCCGTAAAAGTTGCTGCATTAAAACATAACATTCCCGTGTTACAACCTGAAAAATTAAAATCTCCAGAATTTATTGATGAGCTACAATCATACAATGCCAACTTACAAATTGTAGTGGCTTTTAGAATGTTACCTGAACTTGTGTGGAACATGCCTGAGATAGGTACATTTAACCTGCATGCTTCACTCCTTCCTCAATATCGTGGTGCTGCTCCTATCAACTGGGCAATAATTAATGGCGAAACAGAAACAGGGTGCACCACTTTTTTCTTACAACACGAAATTGACACAGGAGACATCATCTTACAACACAAAGAACCGATTTACGACTCTGATAATGTTGGCTCACTATACAATCGGTTGATGCAAAGTGGTGCCGAGCTTGTTTTAAAGACTGTTCAACAAATAGAAACAGAACAAAGTAAGCCCAACACCGCAAGACACCAATCAGTTGCTAAAAACAGCGCCTAAGATTTTTAGAGAAACATGTAAAGTTGATTGGTCAAAATCCAGTGAAGAAATACACAATTTAGTACGTGGTCTTTCGCCTTATCCCGTTGCTTGGACGGAGCTACAAGGAAAGACCTGTAAATTATTTAAAACACAGCCTAACTACTCCGACTGTAACTGAACCAATTGAGTCAGACGGTAAAACCTACCTGCGTTTTAAAACCGCTGATGGTGCTTTAGATGTTTTGGAGCTTCAATTGGAAGGTAAGAAAACGAATGGGTATAGAAGAGTTTTTAAGAGGATTTAAGTTATGAAGATATCACAAATAGTAGCTGTAGCAGAAAACAACGTCATCGGGAAAGACAACGACCTCATTTGGCGATTGCCTGCTGACTTAAAATATTTTAAAAACACCACTTCAGGTCATCATATTTTGATGGGACGAAAAAACTATGAGTCGATAGGAAAACCACTCCCAAACCGGACTTCAGTAATTATCACGAGAAACAAAGACTATAAAGCAGAAGGATGTATCGTGGTTAACTCAATTAACAGAAGCACTAGAAGTTGCTAAAGCTAACGGTGAAACAGAAGCATTCATTATTGGTGGTGGTGAAATTTACAAAAACTCACTCGAACTTACTGACAAAATATATTACACCGAAGTCCACGAGTCATTTGATGGGGATACTTTTTACCCAGAATTAGATAAAGGTAAATGGAAGGAAATCTCCAGAGAAACGCATTCTAAAGATGAAAAAAACCCGTACGATTATTCGTTTGTGGTTTATGAGAAGCACTAAGTATCAATCCGATTATGGAGAAGTCTGCTAACCCCATACTCGGAACATTTTCTAAAACCGATAATATATACCAAAAGAAACAGACAAGTTAAAATTTGTCTTTGGTTTAATAACATAACCTAACGATATAATAGTTGATAATTTCTTCCAATAAATGACCTCTCGACCTAGATTAATGGAATGGCTAACTCGCGTGGTCTCATCAAAAAACGACCATGTGTTACTCTGATATAAAAAGAAATTATACTCTTTTTGCCCCCTAACCCTATCATACCATAGAAAACGTCTATCAGCCGTTCCTGAAATCAACGTAAATAAACCAGCTACTTCTACTGACTGTTTTAGAGCCACCACTCATTTTAGGCGAATAAGATGTCTGAAAACCTATTTTTTTAAGCGGATGAAAACGATAGCTGACACCTAAACCTAGATAATCTTTAGCAATAAGCCCCAAAGCATGTGGTTTTAATACACCTGGACGTCTTTTTTTAGTTCCCTTGAAATCATCATCAGTTGATGCTGGGGTTGTTTGAGAGAAAGAGGATATTGATAATAATAGTAAAATGAATATTACGGTAATAACACGCATAGATTATTTTACGAAAAATTATTTAATAAGTATGTAACCAACTGTTATAAACACACTGCTTAAGTGTTGTCAACTCATAATAATACACCCCGCTAGATAGGTTTGTGGGCGACCAATTATTTTGATAGTTCGTGGATTGAAACATCGTTCCTCCCCAGCGATTCTTTACACTTAGTTGTAGCGGCTTCTCTCCTTCATAATTCACTACAAAAGCTTCATTTTTACCATCGCCATTGGGTGTGATGATATTCGGTATTTCTATCTGTTCACTTTTTTGAACTAATGTAGTCAGACGCACTGCCACAGTTGTTAGTTACTGTTGCTACAAACTCTCCTGGCTCTTCAAAAATTATTGACTCCCCTTGTTGACCATTATTCCATAAAGGGGATTGCTGCGTGTTTTGAGTGACGTGTACTTCTTGCTGATTACTCAACTGTGAGCAAAGAAATACCGTGTCTTCACTTAGTGTTATTTTTGGTAAGCTATCCAACTCAAAAGTAATGGAGGTGGTTTCTCCATCCACACATTGCCCATAGTTGGTTGCAGTCATCGTATATTCGCCTGACTGTAAACCTTCCAGTTCTACTTCATTTCCCGTAAATTTTTGCAGCAAGTTGTTATTATGCCACAGTTGCCACTTGGTGCTATCCACCTTATTTTTGGCTAAGTTTTTAATTGTAGTCGGTGATTTAAAACACAAATTACCTGATAGCTCTAACTGAGGTTTAGCGATCTCTAAGGGTTTAGGAAACCTATAATTTTTATCATAAAGAAAGGGTGGGAAATCAGGTAATATCCCAGTAAACGTTTTTCCTTTTGGTGGTTTAGGATAGGTGATGTAATCTATATTTCGGTAAGCCAACTCAATGTAAGCATTTTCACTATTTGGGTTGGGGATACGCCAGACATCCAACACCGTTTTTACTGACGAACCATAATCAGCAATATACACAGCACCATCTCCTCCTAATTCCAAATTATAAAAATTATCAAAAAACTTATCTCTATTAGGTGGGTCAGTCAATTTAATAACTGCTCCTGATGCTACTTCAAAACGATACACATTTAACTCTCCATTAGCCGTGAAGTACACATAGTTGCTATTAGGCGAAAACACTGCATCACGCACATCATTTAACTCTTGTTCCATGTTAACTTTATATACAGTTTTTCGATTAGTGACTTTTCCTGTTTCCATATCATAGTCACCTGTCATCATAAATTCAGGAATGTTGGCAAATAAAGGTGCTTCTAAAAACACTTTTTTTTGGTCGCTAGAAAACCGTAACACCTGTGGAAACCAACTCTGGTTATAAAACTCTGCCGTGGAGTCTGAAAGCGTATCCGTAAACACTTCAAACCCGCCACAACCACAGTATTTAAAACTAAAGAGCACAAAGTTAGGGTCGTAGGCTACAGTAGTGTAACAATTGGTTTCAGCATCATACAAGGTTTGTTGCCCATAATAAACTCCTAACCGAGGAAACGTGTCAGTCTGACCAATTTTCCAGTTGCCATCATTGGTTTTAGTTACTTCAATACGAAAAATATCATCGGCCTCCAAAGCAAAATTGGTTTTGTTCCGCTCATTTAAAATTAGCCAATAACTATCCCTTTTTAAAGGATGGGGTATTATTTGACTTTGGTCACTTTGATACACATCTGGTAAAAGTTTTTGCTGAGAAACTTTCCCTTTTTTATCATATAAATATACCCCATCCGTATATAAAATTAACTCACCACTACTATCAGACAGGGCAGTGGTTGAGGAATATTCGGTTAACTTACTTACTCCTTCTAACACGTTAAATTGCCCACCATTAAAATGATAAAAAAAACCACCTTGTGTAGGCCAGTTATTGATGTAAGGTTGACAGAAACTACTCATTACACTTAAAAAAAAAACATAAAACCAAGTATACCTAATTAGATATACTTGGTTTTTTAATTGATGGAGCAAATGCTTAGTAATCATGTTAAGGGTAGTCAACTTTCAAACCCTAAATATAGCTATATGAAAGCCTAACTGTTCAATTATTGAATGATTATTGCTTTTACAACGGTTGAACCATTATCAAGTATAACTTTAGCATAATATATTCCTGGTGTTAAATCATCCGTAGAATAGACAGAACTACCTGTAGCATAATTTTTAATAACCACACCCTGAACATCTACTAGCTCAACAGACTGAATGTTTTGTTCTTGACTGGTAGTAAGTTGAAATGAATTAATCACTGGGTTAGGATACACCTCAATGTCAATTTCATTATCTAAACTTAATGAACCTTTTCGAACATTGTTTGCTCCACTTTCGCACCCAGGAACATAAAAAGTATTCCAAACACCTTGTTGAAAAAGTGCCCCGGACTCATTATTACTCACATAGTAAATATGAGGATCCGTGTATATCATACTTCCAAAATAATTGTCAGTGATTATATTAGTAGTTTTAGATGTTTGCCATACACCACCAACCAATCTAGAAGTTTGAAAAGCAGTATACCCTTCATTTGGAGCATTAAAATATACTTCATCACTAGTTTTACCTACTACAAAATCACTCAACCCAGGTGTTCCATTATTAATCACTTGAAAAGCACCTGTCGCAATAGTCACTCTACGAATCAAACCACTAGTTTCCATATAATAAACATAATTACCTCTCACCTCAAGGTCTGTAGTGTTTTTAGGGGAAACACCAGAAAGAATCACGCGTTCACCCCCCTCAAAATCACGAAGTATTAAGTTATTATTTCTAAAGTATAACACGCCATAATTATTTGCGGTTGCAATGCTTATGGGGCTTACATTAGTAAGTCTAACTGCTACATCATCTCCTTTTTTCACTTCTCTTAAATCACCATTAGATTCCAATGTGTACAAAATACCATGAGTAAGTACAGCGTTAGGTGTGTTGGTAATTACCATTTTTAAAGGTGCGGTAAATAAACCACGTATTGCTAAGTTTATTTCGCTATTTCGTTTTCTAAGTCCATCGTTAGTCCAATAAAACACTACCTGATCGGCATACGAATAAGCTAAAGGACTCAAAACACTTTCGTCTTTATTGCCCTCTACTGTTAAATTGGTTTTGTTGAGCACCCACTTTTCTAGTACATCAATAAATTGATAATAATAAATATCACCATCAGTAGAAGTAAAATAAATCTTTTTACCTGGAGCATAGGCTAGTTCACTAGTAACAGGAATTTGCGCATCACTTAATTGACCACTTTGTATGCCCGCAGCTTTTTCATTTCCAAACTCAACAGTTGCACATAGGTTGCCAGCACATTCTACTGCAGCACACACCTCAACAGTTCTGTTTCTATCATTACCACTAAAAAATACTTTTGCAGTACTCTTGGTTGTATTGGTTATTTGTGCATTACCACTGGACACCCACCATGAGTATATTTGATTACCCCCAGGTAAAAAAGCTCTAACAGTTGCTTCATTAGAACATGTAGTGATATCTTGTGAAAGTCTTGGATTTCGTTGTGTAACAGGAACAGTAAAAGGTATTTCGTGCGTACCACAAACTCCTGAAATAGTTACTTTACCTTGTACATCAGCCAACTCTTCTGCAAAAAAAGCACCTCCTCTAAACGTATTTTTGTTTCTGCCTTCAAGCAAGTTAAATTCGCCATCGTATCGTGTACTAACATAAGACCATTTATAAAACGCTGCATTATGATAATATGGCATTTTTAAATCAGCATCACCTTGGCAATCTAATTTCACACCTTCTAATGCTACATCATTACCCGTGATATTGTTAATAATAACACCAGGCTCAACATCATCGACTTGTATAGTTATTGTTTTTGGTGTATAATAACTCGCACATTTCCCAACATTTGTTAAGACTATGTCAACTGATCCAGTTTGTGAAAAATACTCGATATTTGCTCCAGAACTCCATTGAGCTGATATGTGAGCACCATTAGAAGACCACACATACTCTTGCCCTTTTCTATTGCTAACCCATAATCCCAAACCTTCCGTACATTTCTTATACGTTCCAGTATTAGATATACTTGGTAAATCATTTCCTTGATGATTACAGATAAAAACCTCTTGGGTGGTACTTTTGTTACCCGAAAGTCCCGTACCTCCTAAATCATAACCTTTTACACGAATTTTGCCTATAGCCGTTGCACTAGACCATTTGATTTTAACACGTTTTGTTTTTTTATTCGCAGCAAGGTATCCTGTGCAATATCCTGCACAGAAATCTGTTTTTGGACCTCCTGTATTAATCGATGCGTTTGGTGGTATAGTAAATACACCTCCAGGTAAGTCAACTTTAGTTCCTGCAGAAGGAGTACTATTGAAGCTTGAAAAAGGATTGTTACCACCTCCCCCTCCAAAATTAAGTGTCAAACCATAAACAGCACCATAGTAATTCATCACTTGCGCATAACTTTTATCATCTGATACTACTGTCCAATTTGTGGTTTTAAAATCATAAATCCCATAGTTATTACCGTACTCGTCAAGACTATAATCATAAATGTATTCATTGTTTTGAACCCCCTCAATTTCAATAATATAACCACCTTCAACCCACCATTCCATTTCCGTTGCATTATCAAAATTGATATCATACCAAACTTCTTGACCTTTGCTAACTTCTGTAGCACCTTCTATTTCTAAATCTTTGGCAGTACTAGTGAAATTGAGACAGGTTAACAATACTATTAGAGAGAATAGCTTACTCGTTTTCTGTTTAAACATTTGATTAAAAGATTAAAAGATTAAAAGATTAAAAGATTAAAAGATTAAAATAAAACAAAGTGCGAAGTAATCTAAAACTAAATGAAACTCCAAATTAACAAAACAAAAAAGCTCATCTAAAAACATAAGCTATTAATAATTAAACATACACCATTTAACCATGAAAGCCATTTATAACTATCTAAAACCGATAATATACTCCAAAAGAAATGGACATTCTAAAGTCCACTTTAGGTGCAATAATATACCCCAGTGATACATTGGTAGATATCTTTCGCCAGTAAATCGTTTCAACACCTATATTTATCGAATGAATGATTTGCGAATCCTCACCATATGTTAACCAGATATTACTCTGATAAACATAAAAATTATAATCCACTTTATCCCTCATCTTAAACATTCTTAGGATAACCCAATCAGTAGTTCCTGCCGCTAACGTATATAAACCAGCTATTTCCACAGCCTGTCTTGTGGGATTATAACCAGTTTCTGGAGAATAAGAAACCTGAACTCCTAAACCTCTAATTGACCGATATCGATAACTAATCCCAAATCCTAAATATTCTTTTACATTAAGCCCCAAAGCGTGTTTTAATCGTAAGCTTGGGTGAACTTTTTGGGTTTCTTTAAAGTCACCATCAGTAGCTGAAGGGGTTATTTGGGCAAAAGAAACAACGCAAACGCAGCAAACAATGAATAGCAATAAAAAACGCATATCAAAAATAAGTCTAAAAAACATAAAAAAAGTGGCTTCAAATCAATGAAACCACTTTTATATACAATTAGTTTTGGGTGTTCGTGAATTACTTCACCGAATCCATGTACTCAACTAGTTCACAAACTTTAGTAGAGTAACCCATTTCGTTATCATACCACGATACAACTTTTACGAATGTTGGAGATAACTGGATTCCAGCACCTGCATCAAAAATTGAAGTTCTTGTATCACCGATGAAGTCGTTAGAAACAACCTGATCTTCCGTATAACCTAAAACACCTTTCAAAGCACCTTCAGACTCCGACTTCATTACTTTACAAATTTCTTCGTAAGTAGTATCTTTTTTCAATCGAACTGTTAAATCCACTACTGAAACGTCTGGTGTTGGAACTCTAAATGCCATACCAGTTAATTTTCCGTTCAATTCAGGAATAACTTTTCCTACTGCTTTTGCAGCACCTGTAGATGAAGGGATGATGTTTTGACCAGCACCACGTCCACCTCTCCAGTCTTTCGCTGAAGGTCCATCAACCGTTTTTTGAGTTGCTGTTGTCGCGTGTACAGTAGTCATTAAACCTTCTTCAATTCCGAAGTGGTCATTTAATACTTTTGCGATAGGTGCTAAACAGTTAGTAGTACAAGACGCATTAGAAACAAAGTTCATGTCGTTTGAATACTCTTTGTTGTTTACTCCCATAACAAACATTGGCGTGTCGTCCTTTGAAGGAGCAGACATAACAACTTTTTTAGCACCAGCATCAAGGTGACCTTGTGCAGATTCTTTGGTTAAGAAAATACCAGTAGACTCAACTACGTAGTCAGCACCTACAGCGCCCCAGTTGATATCTGCAGGATTTCTTTCAGCAGTTACTCTAATTTCTTTTCCATTAACAATTAACTTACCACCTTTTACCTCAACATCACCCTTGAATCGGCCGTGAGTAGAGTCATACTTCAACATATAAGCCATATAGTCAACATCAATTAAATCATTGATTGCCACTATTTGAATTGTTCCTTTTGCAATAGCCTGACGGAAAACAAATCTTCCAATTCTTCCGAAACCGTTAATTCCTATTTTAATCATGGTAAATATTAGTTTATAAATTCTGTTAAGTAATTCTCTGTGATCGAGGCTGCCAAACTTACAATAACTTATTACGAAAGTCAAAAAAAATGGAGATAAAGTAAACCAACCCCTCTTTTTGCTTTTTTATTCGTTTTGAATAATATTTTTTTGTAACCATTTGTAACGAATGCATTACTATTGTACCAACCAAGAAAAACCGCTTGAGAGAATATAGTAAAAAAGAGATTGCTGAAGAACTCATCATCCTTGAAAAGGCGAAGCACAACCCTCGTCATTTCGCTTGGCTATATGAGAAGCATTATAAACAAGTCTTTTTGTTTATCTACAGACGAACAGCAAACCATGACCTTTCGGGTGATCTCTGTTCACTCGTGTTCTTAAAAGCAATGAACAACTTACACAAATACCAGTTTAGAGGTTTGCCATTTATTGCTTGGCTACTTCGGGTAGCAAGTAACGAAGTGAATATGTACTTCAGAAAACATAAAAATATCCGCACCATTAGTTTAGAAGATGCGGGGTTGTTTCGATTAAGTGAAGAGGTTGAAAATTCCAATAGACACGAACTTTGTGATGCCATTATAGATTGCTTAGAAGAGTTACATGATGATGAAGTAGAATTAATTGAATTACGGTTTTTTGAAAATCATTCTGTCAAAGAGGTCGCTTACATATTGAATGAAAGTGAGAGTAATATTAAAATTAAAACACACCGTACTATAAAAAAGCTTAAATTGATTATCGGTGAGCGATTCAACAATGAGTAAGTATCAAATAAATAGAAACCAACCACTTCCTGATGATCACACGATCAATAGTCAGAAAGACTTTGGCAAAATTTACAGGGATTATCACCGCATTCACCAACCATGGTGGATACTTAAAAACATCCATAAAAATAAGCAGCTCCGCAGACTCCTCATTTACCTCTTTGTGATTTTAATGACAATCTACTTTACCAGTCATTATTTTAAAAAGGAAGAAGAAAAGGTAAAGAAAGAGCAAATGGAAAAAGAAACAATCAAGGTTCAACCACCCCAGTAGTTTGTTTTTCTAACGAATCAAGTCGTGTATTTCTTTTTACTAACGTATCTACTACCATTTTATACACTTCCTCTATTTCTTCCGGTTGAGCAATGTAATAATTCATTGACGCTTCAAAACACTCCACAGTAAAGTCTGCTGAGTCAAGGATGTTTTTTTTATAGAGCCCATGATACACTGCATAAGCACTGTCATGGGGCAAACCTGAATAGTCTAAACGCTTTTCGGATACATGCAAATCAGCTAATATACCTGACAATTCTGATTTAGGAATTAAACAGTCTGGTTTGTGTGAAGATGAACACGCACTTAAAATCAAAAAAAGTGTGGAGAAAAACCCTGAAATCCCTAGCCTCATATATGAATTAAACTTAAATTTGACTTTGTTTTTGTGCCAAATTACGGAATTTCTTTGAGTGATATGCAAGAGCTTTTTAAAAAGCTAAGAAAGTACGAGGTAAAGATACGCAAGGCGGTAAATGCACACCAACAAGGTGAGTTTAAGTCCATTTTTAAAGGGACAGGCCTTGAGTTTGATGATGTGCGCCAATACCAATATGGTGATGATGTAAGAACCATAGATTGGAATGTGACCGCTAAGGGTCATGGTGCGTTTATTAAAACATTCAAAGAAGAACGTGACCAAAGTGTTTTTTTTGTAGTGGATGTAAGTGCTTCGCAGGAAATTGGTAAACAAAACGCTCAAAAAATTGATTTAGCGAAAGAACTTACTGGTGTACTGGGGTTAGCAGCTGCAAATATTGGCAGTCAAGTGGGATTATTGTGCTTTACTGACCAACGAGAAAAATTCATTAAACCAGGAAAAGGAAATACACACATCTACAACCTCATCACCGAGCTATATAAATTGACTCCGACTTCCAGAGGAACAAATATTCGTAGTGGTATTGTGGAAACACTTGCACGGGTAAAACGCAAAAGTGTCATCATATTAATTTCTGATTTTTTAGACACCGATTACGACAACGAGTTGAAGTCTTTAGCGAAACGACACGATTTAATTGTTCTACATGTTTATGACCCTACGGAATCCAAACTACCTAACCTTGGTATCACGCCTGTAATTGATAAAGAAACAGGTAGAAAAAGTTGGGTCAACACCTCATTCTTTGGTTTTGGTAAAAAATCTGCCAAACAATTAGCAGAGAAAACGAACACGATGGAAGCGTTGTGTAAGAAATTTCAAATTGATTACCTTAAACTAGAAACTGGAACGGATTATACGACAGCACTTATTGGTCTGTTTAATAAACGAAACAAATCCTGGAAACGTGGTTAGGCATTGGTTATTACATATTGTCCTGTTTGGGGTTGCGTTGATTTCTAACGCACAAGGCTTCACTTCTCACATTGAAGTTTCTACAGATTCTATTCAACTGGGTGAACCGATTGAAGTAGCCGTAAGCATGCATTACCCTGTGGGTAAACAATTGCTTTTTCCTGATAGTTTGGATGATTTTGGTTCATTTACTTTTTTAAACAAGGTTGCTCACCCCACAAAAACTACTGACTCCATCAGTGTAGATAGCGCCACCTATACATTAACTTCATTTGAGTTGACTTCCCCTCAATATTTGAAAGTTCCGATTTACCTCATCACTATCAACGACACAATTGTTGCTAAAACTGATAGTATCGCGATTTATTTACAGCAAATCATCAACGGACTTCCTGAAAAAATCGAATTAAAAAAGAACACTACAGCCATTGATTTAAAAAAAGAAATCAACTATCCTTTCTGGGGATTGATTGGTTTAGGAGTATTAATAGTCATTATCATCCTCTTTATTGTTTTTGGTGGAAAAGTAGTTCGCAGTATTCAAATCAGTCGAATTGAGAAATCACACCGTCAGTTTAAGCAACGATTTATTCAAGAAGTACAACAAGTAGAGTCAAATCCCGAGTTAGCTGAACAACTCATTCGGACGTGGAAAAACCACTTGACCAAAGTCTCTAAAACACCTTACAACTCCTACTCTACTTCTGAGATTTATGCATTAACTAAAAATGAGCAACTAAAAAAAGACTTGAGATTGTTTGATCAACTCATTTATAGCACGACAAAACAAGGTACTGTACTTCAAGCAAAAGATAGTTTGCTCGCTTTTGCGGAAGAAACAGTAGAAAATCGGGTAAAACAGATAAAGCATCATGGAAGAAAAGAATAGTTTCTATTGGCTGGACTGGCACTGGATTAGTGATTATTTTAAAGCGGGTGGTTTTGATGATTTTGAACGTCCTTATATCAAACCACTTCTTTGGATTGTTCCTCTATTCCTTATCCTTCGGTTTATTTATTTCTACTTTTTTGCAGGCAAGCTAAGTGTCGCTAAAGTCAAGAGTAATTTTAGGTGGGATCCAACGGTAATATTAGGCATCATCCCTCCGACCCTTTTTTTATTAGCCATTGAGTTAATTTTAATGGCGCTTTCAGGGCCTCAACGTACCAATGAAACCTCCGAACAGTGGACAGAAGGTATTGATATTACCATAGCTATTGATATCTCCCAATCTATGGAAGGAATGGATTTCAAACCCAATCGACTAGAAGCAGCGAAGCGCATTGCCACTAACTTTGTGGATGGACGAAAAGGTGATAGAATAGGAATTGTTGAATTTCGGGGAGAAGCATTTTCACGGTGTCCTATTACTTCGGATTATGATTTGGTGAAAAGTCAAATTGATGAAATCAACTTTGGAGATATCGCTGCTGAGGGAACCGCCATTGGCTCCGCATTAGCGACAGCAGTAAGCCGAATGCGTGAACAAGATACGAAGTCAAAAATTATTATCCTGCTATCAGATGGTGAACAAACTGCAGGAAATATTGAAGCAGAAACGGCTGCTAAACTAGCCCAATCGTTTGGAATGAAGATTTATGCCATTGGAATGGGCAAAGAAGGTGAAGTACCTTACAAAGTACACGTGCAAAATCCATTTACAGGTCAGGTGTTTGAACAAGTTCGGAACATGAAAAACAACTTCAATGAAGCCGAGATGAAAAAAATAGCTAAAGTTTCTGAAGGACAATATTTTAGAGCAACCAGTAACAACAGCTTAAAAACTATTTTTAATAAAATTGATAAAATGGAAAAAAACGAAATCAAAGAAGACCGGTTTAAAAGCACCAAAGATTTTTATGAACCTTATTTAATTTTGGGTATCATCTTTTTCCTACTTTGGTTGTTTACGAAATCTACCTTCTTAACAAGCGCATTACATGACTGATATCCAACACAACCTCCAAGAAGTTCTTAAGGATATTAGTTCTGAGGTATGTCTGGTAGCTGTTTCCAAGACTAAACCTATTTCTGATTTACAAGAAGCCTATGAAATTGGACAGCGCGTTTTTGGAGAAAACAAAGTACAGGAGTTAACCGATAAATACGAGGCACTACCTAAAGATATCCAATGGCACATGATTGGACATTTACAAAGCAACAAAGTAAAACACATCGCCCCTTTTGTGGCACTTATTCATTCAGTCGATAGCTTCAAGCTATTAAAGGAAATCAATAAACAAGGAGAAAAAGTGAACCGTATCATCGATTGTTTATTACAAGTACATATTGCCGAAGAAGACACAAAATATGGTTTTGATTTTCAAGAGGTTAAACAATTAATTGTAAGTAATGAATTAACTCAATTAAACCACATTAACATTAAAGGTTTAATGGGAATGGCTACGTTTACAGACGATACACAAAAAATAAAACTCGAGTTTGATTCTTTAAACACTACCTTCAAACAACTACAACAGTCACCACTACCACACAACGTTTCATTGGAAATACTTTCTATGGGAATGAGTGGTGATTATCAACTAGCAATAGCAACGGGGAGTAATATGATCCGCGTAGGAAGTAGTATCTTTGGAGCAAGAAATTATAATCATTAACATACACACTAATGCAAAAACTCTTCTTATTACTCGGTAGCCTATCAGGGATTATTTCAGTTGCTATAGGAGCATTTGGCGCCCATGGCTTAAAAGACTATCTTACAAAGACAGGTCGATTAGACACCTTTGAAACTGCGGTTAAATATCAGTTTTATCATACTTTTGCACTTATTTTAGTCGCTCTTTTGCTGGACAAATACAACGATAAATTATTGAGCTACGCTGGATATAGCTTTATGATTGGAATAGTGCTTTTTTCTGGATCTTTATATGCATTAGTAGCAACACAGATCACAAAGTTTGGCGCCATCACTCCTCTTGGCGGTTTGTTTTTTATTGCTGGATGGGTACTGATGGCTTGGGTGGCTTTAAAAGCCTAGTTGGTAAATATGAAACTGATTACTCTCCGAACTTTTGACAATTATGTACAAGCGCACCTCATTAAGAACACACTAGAAATTGAAGGAATGACCTGTTTTCTATTTGATGAAAACACTGTTTCTATTAACCCATTTTTCAATATTACGGTGGGTGGAATCAAATTAAAAGTTCCCTCTGAACAACTAGACGAAGCTGAATTAATAATATCCAAGCTCGAGTCACTATTGTCAACCGATGAAAAAGGAGAAATAATTACCTGCCCTAACTGTAATTCTCCCGATTTATATCGCAACTTCAAATCAATGAAAGGTACTAAAGGAACTATCACTGCCATCATTTCATTTTTATTGTCTGTATTTCCCTTCTATTACAAAACAGTTTTTAAGTGTAAAAACTGTAATACTGAGTTTAATAGATAGAAAACAATCATCTGGATACCACTCCTCAGTTTGTAGAAAAAGAACCATATCCCCTTTATAACACCCTATATAATTAATTGTTATTGAGGGGTTTTTGATTTGGAATAGTTATCGCAGATGATAGTGGTATTAACTACTAATTCCCATGATAGATCACGCTGAACTACAAATTTTTATTGATATCGTAATAGCTTCTACGTTAGCCATGGTGGTAGGAATAGAGCGCGAAAAAGCAAATAAAGCAGCTGGTATTCGAACCAACATGATTGTAGCTGGCTTTACCTGTTTGATTGTTGCAATTCAACCCGCCTTAATTAATTTCATTCAAAATAATTTTTCAAATAACATGATAGACATTGACCCTATTCGTGTGCTGCAAGCAGTTATTGTGGGGTTAAGCTTCATTGGTGCAGGTACTATTATTAAATCTCCCGACCGAAAAAATGTGACAGGTCTCACCACTGCAGCTACATTACTTTACTCTTTGGGTATTGGAATCTGTGTTTCCATTCATTATTACTTACTAGCTATATGTCTAACAATTTTTATCTTAGTGATTAATTTTTTAATCAACTATCTTACAAAAAAATACACCCATCTTAAGGATAAAGAGTAGTATAACTATTAGCAACACTCTGCTACCACAAATTTAGTTGTGGTGGCAGCGATGACTCATGGTCAAGTAACCATTTTTTCCTTTCTAAACCACCAGCATAACCTGTCAAACTTCCATCAGCGCCAATCACACGGTGACAAGGTATTACTATTAAGTGTTGATTCAATCCGTTAGCACTACCCACTGCTCTCGTTTTCTTTGGGTCACCTAACAGTTGTGCTATTTTTAAATAAGAAGCTGTCTCACCAAAAGGTATCGTATTCACAGCCATCCATACTTGTTGTTGAAATGGAGTACCTTGAAAACTTAAGTTTAAATCAAAAACCGTTCGAGTTCCTTCAAAATATTCTATCAATTGCTTCTTTGCATTTTCCACTTCCGTTTCCGCTATAATCGTGTCATCAACTTTAATTTCAGCAAAAACAACCGATACAATAGTGGTGTTGGTTCCTGAAATTTTAATCCAACCAAGGGGCGTATTTAAATAAGAAGTCAGTAAACTATGTTCCATTTAGTTGGTTTAAGTTACAATTATGATTTCTTTGTTAAAAGAGTAAGTTGATTTTCAAATCATAGTATTTAATCAATGTCAATGATAGACTTTAATGCAGACGTAGGTGAAGGCATCAAGAACGAATCCTTGCTCATGCCCTATTTAACATCGTGTAACATCGCCTGTGGGGGCCATGCAGGTGATGAGGATGAAATGAGAACTGTAATTGCTTTAGCGAAGGAATATAAAGTGAATATTGGTGCTCATCCCTCCTATCCTGATAAGGCTAATTTTGGAAGGCTTGAATTAAATATACCAACAGATGAGCTGGCCGACTCCATTTATAAACAAATACTACTATTGCATCAATTGGTGTCGAAAGAAGGATTGTCGCTTACTCATATTAAGCCGCATGGTGCTTTATATCATAAAGTGGCAAAGGATATTAAAACGGCTAGGATATTAATTGAGATTGTTAAGCAAATTGATCCGCACGTGGGACTTGTTGGTTTACCTAACTCAGTGATTCACCAAGCATCAGAAAAAGCTAACATCAGATTTATCAAAGAAGGTTTTGCAGACCGGAGATATCATGATGATGGTTCCTTAGTTAACAGAAATGACGTTGGTGCGGTGCTTCACGATACCAATCAAGTGATTGAGCAGGTATGGACAATCTCCCATAAAAACAAGGTAAAAACCACTACCAATCAGTATATTGACATAGCGATAGACACCATTTGTTTCCATAGCGACACGGAAAATGCTTCCGACCTTTTAAAATCATGTTATCACAAGATAAACACATTAGAAAATGACTGAGATAATCCCTTTTGGTGACCGTGCAGTGTTAGTGAGACTGGGTAATGATATTTCAGAGGCTACACATTTAAAGGTAAAACAGCTCTACCTTAACCTCAATAAAAAAACGAACAAACATATTCATTCAATCTCTCCTGCCTATAATTCTATCACCATTACGTATACAAACACCACCTTTTCAATTATTAAAAAATTTGTGGAAGATAATCTTTCCAACACTAAGCCATCATCTAAACATGAGAAAAGCATTGTAAAAATACCAGTTTGTTATGATGAAGCTTATGCTCCTGATATGGAAGAAGTAAAAGAGAGAACGGGTTTATCAAAAGATAAAATTATAGCATTGCATACCTCGGTGGATTACCTTGTTTATATGTTAGGTTTCACACCAGGGTTCCCCTATTTAGGTGGACTTAATTCACAGTTACAAGTACCTAGAAAAACTACTCCCCGGCTTAAAATTGATGCGGGTTCTGTAGGCTTGGCAAACAATCAAACGGGTATCTACCCGCTGGACTCACCTGGTGGGTGGCAAATAATAGGTAAAACACCGCTGAACTTGTTTTCATCAAATCAACCGTTCCCAATTGCAATGGGTGATTATATTCGATTTTACAGCATCAGTAAAAATGAATTTAAAAACATGTTGGAAGTATGAGATTAAAAATCATCAAGCCAGGTTTATTTACGACAGTTCAAGATTTAGGTCGTTTTGGATATTCCCAATTTGGAATTCCTACAAGTGGAGCTGTGGATGCAATTTCTGCCCAACTAGCCAACCGGTTTGTAGGTAATAATGAAAATGAGGCGGTATTAGAAATCACAATGACTGGACCTACCATTGAGTTTGATTCGCATTGTGGCATCGCTATCTCTGGTGCTAATATTTCTCCTATGCTCAACAACGAGCCTATTCAAAACAGTAAAGCATATGAAGTAGAACGTGGGGACTGTTTATCTTTTGGTAAGCTGAAAAATGGTTGCCGTGCTTACTTAGCAATTAGTGGTTCTATACAAGTTGATGTGATATATGACAGTAAATCTACTTATTCGTATGCTAATTTAGGTGGTTATAAGGGCAGACAATTACAAAAAGGAGATGTGTTGGAAGTACAAGAAAAAGCACTGCCCGTCCATCGATTGAAAGATGAAATCCATACGTTAAACCTCAAGAAAATTCATCAAATAAAAGTATCAAAAGGTCCTGAATATCATTATTTTAACGAGTTAGATGTCATGACTTTATTGAACACAAAATATGAAGTATCTATCCAGAGTAATCGCATGGGGATTCGATTGGAAGGAAATCCAATAAATAAAACCCAGTTAGATAACATTATAACATCAGGTGTTGTGTTTGGCACTGTACAGGTTCCTCCTTCAGGAAACCCGATTATCTTATTAAATGATGCAGGTACTACTGGGGGATATCCTAGAATTGTAAATTGCTTAAGTGAAAGTTTTCAGACTTTAGCTCAAGCTAAGCCATCTGATAAAATTGAGTTTACTTTATAAAAAAATGAAGTAATAAACTTAGCAATCACTCAACAATCACATTCATTTTAGAGTAATAATAACCTTTTTTGTTAATCCAGTTTTTATCAATACCACCATTGATTTCATGTACAATAATTTCAGTCCTTCGGTTGAGTTGTTTCCCTTCGTCTGTTTCATTGGTAGCTACAGGGAAAGACTCTCCATAGCCTACCCCTAAAAATCGCGATGCATCAATTCCTATTTTCTCAAAATAGTTGATTACCGCTTGAGATCTACGTTTAGATAAATCAAAATTATAACTTTCACTACCATCAGAATCTGTGTGTCCAGCTATTTCTAGATACAATTTAGGGTTTTCGTTAATTAACTCTTTGTAAATATCTAATTCTGCATGCGATTCAGGACGCAATACAGCTTTATCGTAATCAAAGAATACATTGTTAAGCTTCACCCTACTGCCTTTTTTTAAGGGCTCTAAAAGAAAATCTTTCTCGATTTCATGAAAAGAAATAGTGTCAGCAATAAATATATTTTCAGAATAGGTGAGAAAACCTTTTGCTTTAGCAGTCACACCATAATCTACCCCTGTCTCAAGTACTAAAGTATATTTCCCTGTTGATGAGTTCGACTGAAAATGACTGATTTGCTCACCAGTTTTATTGTCAACAATGGTTATAACCGCTTCAATTGGCTCATTTGTTTCTTTCGATTTCACTACGCCCTTCATCACAATTACTGATGATTCTTTATGTTCTGGACGGTGCATGACGTAAATGTCTCGATCACCATAACTGTCATCACGGTGTGAAGCAAAATAGGCGCGTTTACCATCAGCAGACCAAACAAAAAACAACTCATCAAAAGCAGTGTTAATAGGATAACCTAAATTAATGGGAGTAGTCCAATCGCCATTTTCATTTTGCGTTGTAACAAACACATCGTATCCGCCCATGCTTGTATGCCCTTGTGAACTAAAATATAAACTGCCATCAGGGTGGAAATAAGCAGCATCTTCATTGTAGGGTGTATTAATAACATCACCAAGGTTCATAGGATTATCCCATTCACCTTTTTCATTTTTTGTGGCTCTATAAATATCTTTTAGTCCTTTCCCCCCTGGACGATTGCTTACGAAAAACAACTCGTTACCATCAGGCGAAATACTTGCGCTTACTTCTAAATGTTCAGTATTTATCCCATTCCCCAATTTCATTGAAACGGTCCATTCTTCACCTTTTAGCTTACTTTCAAAAATATTGCCTTCCCCTGCCTTGGAGCTGTTATAAAAAAATAAAGCTTGACCATCTGGAGTTACTGACAAACTTGCTTCATGGGTCTTGGTATTAATGTTTTCACTAATTAATTGCGGAGAAGACCATTTCCCATTACTGTCTTGCTGAGAAACATAGATATCTTCCATAGGAAGGTTATCATCTAATAAATCATATTTATCCCCTGTCCCTCCTGGTCTACGTGAGGTAAAAAACAATGTTTTTTCATCAGCAGTAAGTAGTGGTGTGTAATCAGGGTACTCAGAGTTTATATCTGTTCCCAAATTATTAATAATAATTGTGGTATCGGGGTTGGCTAAAAATCCTTTCCCAAAATTACATTGATCAATTAAATGATTAATCTTTCTGATATCCTCCTCACGAGATTTCTCTTTTAATAATTCCGCTATAAAAAGGTTATAATATTGAATAGCCTTATCAAAGTTATGATGAAATTGATATGCTTTAGCAAGGTTAAAATTTAAATTGTAAGAAGTCAATTCGTCATGTACATTTTCTTCCAAGTTAAGTAATTCTCCACCTTCATATTTTTGGCTTTTAGCTTTCATAAAATATGGTAATGCATTTTCTCTATAATGAGAATGGGTATAACATAACCCTATTAAATAGTTAGTTTCGGCATGTTCTTTTCGAATGGTATCAGCACTTAAAAGTAATGGCAATGCTTGATCGTAATGATAATACCTAATTTTCACTTTTGCTTCTGCAACTAATTTAGCGGCCTTTCTTTCTTCCTTCCCTTTAGCCAATAATACTAAAGGAACTAGAAATAGGATTAGCGCAAATGCTCGTATCATTTTCTCCGGTTTGTATATATAGTGGCAAGTTAAGAGAAATAGGTAGTTATTTAAAGAAACGAGGAGCAAAATCAAGTAATATACTAATATATGCTTAGAATGTTTTTCTATCTTGCAATTAATTCAAGTTTATAGATGAATAGCTTAAGTAACACTCATGAACAAAAATTTCATTTCCTATCTGTTTCAAAAACATCAAGATATCCCAAAATTCCCTTCCACTTCATCTATATGCAACTTCACGACTAAAACAGTATTATTACTTTTTCCAGAGCAAACAAAAAACAGGTTTAAAACTATTGAGGAATTACACCTTTCTTTGTCCGATTTACGCAATGAATTGGAGTCCATCTTATCAAAAATGAGTGAGCATCTTAAAAGCTCGCCTAAAGAAATTAGTAATACTTTTTTTACTAAGCTTGAATCAATTTATGAGCTTTTACAAACTGATTTAAAAGCAATTATGGCTGGTGATCCAGCTGCAAAAACCGAATATGAAATTATTCGAGCTTACCCTGGTTTCTATGCCATTGCTTTTTACCGACTTGCTCATGAATTAGTTCAGTTAAATGTACCTTTACTACCTCGCGTGATCACTGAGTTTGCTCATTCTAAAACAGGTATTGACATCCACCCAGGTGCTAAAATAGGACCTTATTTCTTTATAGATCACGGTACAGGGATTGTAATTGGAGAAACAGTAGAAATTGGCAGTAATGTAAAACTTTATCAGGGGGTGACCTTAGGGGCTTTAAGTGTTTCTAAAGAACTGGCTAGTGTGAAGCGTCATCCAACAATTGAAGATAATGTAGTAATATATGCAGGAGCAACTATTTTAGGAGGTGAAACTGTAGTTGGAGCGAATAGCATTATCGGTGGAAATGTATGGTTAACTAAAAGTTTACCTGCTAATTCAACAGTTTATCATCAAGCCCAAATTAAGGTTTCTAATGTAGAATCTATTTAAATATTATTATGTCATCATTATTAGACTTTGTAGGAAAGACTCCTTTAGTAGAGTTAAATAAAATAAATACAAACCCTAATGTACAACTCTATGGTAAACTAGAAGGCCATAACCCAGGAGGTAGCGTTAAAGACCGCGCTGCTTATGGAATGATAAAAGGAGCTATCGATCGTGGTGAAATTACGAAAGGTATTAAATTAGTGGAAGCGACCAGTGGAAACACTGGAATTGCCTTAGCGATGATTGCACGACTTTTCGAAATTGAAATCGAGTTAATCATGCCTGAAAATTCCACTGAAGAACGCGTTAAAACGATGGAGGCTTTTGGGGCTAAAGTCATTTTAACCTCTGCAGATGGTGGCATCGAAGGTTCTCGAGATTACGCACAAGAAAAAGTAAATAAGGGTGGATACCTCATGCTAAATCAATTTGCCAATCCAGACAACTACTTAGCACATTACAAAAGTACGGGGCCAGAAATTTTAAATGACACTCAAGGGAAAATAACTCACTTTGTTTCAGCAATGGGTACAACGGGCACCATAATGGGGGTTTCTCGCTTTTTAAAAGAACATAACAAATCAATTCAAATTATTGGTGCACAACCTACTGATGGGGCTAAAATACCTGGAATTAGGAAATGGCCAACCGAATACTTGCCTAAAATATTTGAACGGTCTCGGGTGGATGAAGTTATTGAAGTTTCAGAGCAACAAGCTCGAAATATGACCAAGCGATTAGCAAGAGAGGAAGGCGTATTTGCTGGTATGAGCAGTGGTGGTAGCGCCTACATAGCCTCAGAACTTTGTAAGCGAATTGATTCAGGGGTTGTGGTGTGTATTATCTGTGATCGTGGAGATCGCTACTTATCCTCAGATTTGTTCGATTAAAACCCTATCAGTTCTAACAGGTCTTGTTGAGGAATTGGACCTCGTTGTTTGTTGGCTAAAACCACTATCGTAGCTTGATTGGGTAAGACACGAATAAATTGTGTTTTGAATCCTTTCCACCAACCTGCGTGATATACTATTTTAGCATCGGGATTACCATAATTTAATCGCCATCCAAGTCCATAGTTATCATACACATGAAGTCGTGTATGTTGAGGAGTAAATGCCTTCTCTAATGTTTTCTGTTTCACTAGCACATCCGTATAAAGCGCTTGATCCAGCTTAAACATATCTATTACATTTGAATATACTCCCTTATCACCTACCACTCCGTTCAAATAACTATTTTCAGCAATTCGTCCATTGGGGCGATAGCCAATCACATTTTGTTCTCTGACCTCTGGAGTTAAACAAGCATCATAAACAAAAGTAGAATCCATCCCGACTGGTTTAAAAATATGGTCTTTCATATAGTACGCAAAAGACTCTCCCGAAACACGCTCAACAATACTAGCAAGAAGCATAAATCCAGTATTGCTATAATTATACCTTTTCCCTGGATAAAACCAAATATCAGGTTTTTTTTCACATATTAGGCTTATAGACTCCTCGTTGGACATTGGAGTAGTCCAACTATCCCAAAACTTATCACTAAAATACATATAATTAAATAACCCCGATTTATGTGTTAATAACATTCTAACAGTAATGTCTTCATAAGGTAATTCTGGGATATATTTCTGAATATCTTCATCTAAGTCAATTAATCCTTTTTCATGCAATTGTAATACTGCTATCGCGGTTAATGGTTTAGATACTGATGCTAACTGGAAATTGGAGTAAAAACTTAAAGAATCTTTTGCTTGAATATTCGCATAGCCATAAGCTTTTTTAAAAAAAACTTGACCACACGATGCGAACAATACTACGCCATTGAACTTATTTCTCTCATATTTATCTTGAAAATAGGTGTCTATTTTTGATGTCCATACATCAGGAAGGACATTGATATAGGTGACATCAATAGTATCCTGATTATCAATAGTTATTTTTTCTACTGTCTTGTTTTCACAAGACAGTAGAAATAAAAAAGTAACTGAAATTATGCCTAGAGACTTAAAACTCATCCAACTTCAAATGCCATTATTCAATCACAAAGTTTAAAAATATAAAAAATTACACTTACTACATAACTAAGTGAATAAGTCAATTAACTTGCATTATCCCATATCACACTATACGCTAAATAATTTTCTCTCTTTAATATTCTTGATTTACTATTGGGTAGATAAAGTGTCATTGTAGTACCTTCAGTAAAAACACTATTTACTCGAATTGTCCCCCCTATTCTTTCTAAACCTTTTTTAACAATATATAAACCTAACCCACTGCCCTCAACCTCTTTTTGACCTCGGAAAAACATATCAAAAGCCTTGTTTAAAACAGATTCAGACATACCCATTCCATTATCTTCCACTACCAACATCGCTTTTTCATCGTCTACCTCTAATTTTATTGAAACCCGTGCATCTGGTCTATTTTTTCTATACTTAATCGCATTAGTTAGAACATTAGTAATAATGGATTTCAAAATCTCCTTATCATTCCTATATTCGAGCGATTGATTAATATTCAAATCGATTTTTAAACCTTTTAATTGAGGTAATGAAGCATTTGAGTTTAAAATATCATCAATCAATTCTTGAAAATCTATAACAGAATCCTTCAAAACGCCACTATCAATTTTTTTGTATTGAATTATGTCACCCAATGTATTTTCTAAACTAACAACGCTTTTATCTAATAAGGCTAAAAGATTTACCAGTTTAGATTTGTCATCTAAACTTTCGGATGCCATATCAAGCAATCCCTTCATTGAGACTAACGGTCCTTTAATATCATGTGACGCTTTATAGACAAAGTAATTAACTTCTTCGTCTTTATGTCTGCGATGCATAAAAGTATTATACGCTTTTAGAATAACACTATTTAATTGATTAACATCCCATGGTTTACTGACATAACTAAAGACTTTCCCTTTATTTATGGCGTCAATTACATCCTGAATTTCAGCATAAGCTGTAACCAAAATACGTATTGGTTCTGGATATTTTTCAATTACGTTTTCTAGAAATTCTGTACCAACCACCCCAGGCATTCGTTGATCGGTTAGAATAACATGTATATTCCCTTCAAGCTCATCTAAAATCCGCATACCTTCTTGAGCGGATTCAGCGGTATAAACATTGAAATCTCTTCGGTATCCTGCTTTAAAAGCGTGTAAATTATGTGATTCATCATCTACATAAAGTACATTTATCTCGTTGTTCATAATTAATTAGTTGTTATAGGCAAAAGTATGTTAAAAGTTGTTCCAACACCTTGTTCTGATTCTACTGTTATTTTTCCATGATGATCCTGAATTATACTATATACTATTGACATTCCTAACCCTGTACCTTTGCCTACTTCTTTTGTTGTAAAAAAAGGATCAAAAATATGGGCTTTCACATTTTCTGACATACCTATTCCATTATCTGAAATTGCTATTTCTAGCCAATCATCTATTTTTTTTATTGAAAAACTCAAAATAGCATTAGACTTATTTTCAAGTGCATCCAAAGAATTATTTATGATATTCATAAAGACCTGATTTAATTTACCTGGAAAACAATTAACCTCATCTGTAAATTGATAATCTTTATTTATGCTTACTGAAAAATCTTTAATCTTACTTGTTAACACGGTTAAAGTTGATTCAATACAATCACTAATGCTTGCTTTTTTTTGATCACTTTCATCTAAGCGCGAAAACATTCGAAGGCTTTTTACAATATCGGAGGTACGTTCAGCACCATTTTCAATACCTTCCAATATTTGTTTGATTTCTTCTTTCAAGTAATCAAAATCTAGGCTTTTTTTCAAGTCATCCACTTTTGAAAATCCTTGATCTGGATTATTTTTTACCGCTTCATACTCATTAATAATGTCAAGTAAATCCTCCATATCTCTCCGTAATGGATTTACATTCGATAACACAAAATTAATCGGATTATTAATTTCGTGCGCTACACCTGCTGTCAATTGACCTAAGGAAACCATTTTTTCCGACTCCACCAATTGTACTTGCGCTTTTTGAAGCTTTGATAAAGTATCATTTAATTCATCATTTGATTTCTGTAAATCCAGCGTTCTTGCGCCAACCATTTGTTCTAATTCAATATTTCGATTTTCAATAAGAGACTGATTCTCCTGCAAAACTAACAACTCTCTTTTTTGTGCATCATCCTTTTCTTTTTTGAGAATATTAATGCGATCAGCGAGGGCAAACGATAATAATGACATTTCAATTGACGAAGCTATTTGCATTGAACTATCAGTAAAAGAATTAAAAGGAATGACACTATAATCCTTCAAGAGAAAAACCACTGCGCCAGATAAAAGAAAAGACCAACTTACAAAAAAGAAAATAGCGGATCTTTGCTTTGTAAATGCTAATATAAACGAAACCACAAATAATGTTAAAGTTGTAATTGTTGTTATTATTTGCATCAAACTAAAAGCAATGAAAAACTCATTTATTAAACTAAAAAATATAGAAATCAAAAAGCTTCCAGCTAATAGCAGGAGAAAGACATAAGTCTTAAAATATTTTTTTAA
The DNA here is from genome assembly GCA_963815495.1 of uncultured Cytophagales bacterium. GTDB lineage: Bacteria > Bacteroidota > Bacteroidia > Cytophagales > JAAEPT01 > CAWFGW01. Next base: position 57,585 of record CAWFGW010000006.1, on the reverse strand, counting down.
TCTTAAAAACTCTACAGCAAAAACAATAGTAAAAAGACCTCCTAAAGAAGATAACAAGGTGCTTTCATGCATCTTCATCCACGTGGAATCACCCCAAATATAAAATGTCGCACCTTTTATTGATATTTGAGTAAGCCCCATAAAAAGCAGATATAAAACATAAATTAAATAAGCTTTATCTTTAACCGAAAAAAATACGAATAGGTTGTACAAAATCATAATAGTAACAATCCCTATATATATACCATTAAATGTGTTTTTTCTTCCTAAATTACTAACTAATTCATCTTTCTCAATAATACTAATCGGTAGTATTATTTGTTCGGTAGATTGTGTTCTTATAAAAATTTCTTTTTCATAATCAAGATTTAAATTATTGATAGAGATTAAATATTCTGGAGAGCTAAAAAGTCTACTACTGATAGATGTCTCTGAATAGGAAAGTTTTACTTTTAGTCCTTTATCATTCACATAAAATAAATCTAGGGAGTCTAATAACGGATATGAAATTCTTAATATAGGATCTGTGATACTTGGTGTTTTTGGAAGCAAAAATTTAATCCAGACACTTGATCGAGATAGACCAAAATTGTGTATCGAGCCATCCATTTTTTCAAATAGGAGGTCTTTAGAAAATATATTTTCTGCAGTTACAGACGATGTATGAGCATCAAGGTAATATACATTAGTAATTTCTGTTAAATCAAAGGATTTCTGAGCATGGCCTGAGTTAAGTAATACAACAAACAATAATAATAATATGATTTTTTGCATCATCGTAAATATGCTGTAAACTTCACCATGTTAATTGTTAAACAAAAATTCGTGGAATATTTTTTTATTATATTTTTATAAATATCATTCTCTATTTTATTATTTGCGATCATTTCTTCTAAAATAGCTTCAATTTTTATTAATTCACAAGCTTCTTTAAAATCATCAATTTTTATTGGATAAACGTCAACCTTAACTTCAGAAAAACCATGATTATATATCATTGGTATTAAAACCTTGCAAATAGTCCCATTTTTAACCTTATCATTAACATAATAGTTACAAATAGACTCTTCTAAATCAATAGATGTATTGTATAAATTAATACTCGACCAATCCGTTTCTAAAATTTGTAAAACACCTCCCTTGTTTAAGACTCTTCCTATTTCTTTAATTACTGATGGAGGCGAAACTAAATGTTGGAAAAGGCGCTCTGCTCTAACCCCATCAATTGATCTTTTTTCTAATGGCAATTGGTCTGCTTCACATATATCAAAACAAACGTTTGCATGTGTCTCACCGATTCTATTAGTGCACTCTTCAATTAGAACAGCGTCATGATCTAGACCGTATATTTTTTTTTCAGGATAGATTGTGGCTAAATTTTTAACATCCACACCATTCCCACAGCCTAAATCAACAATGACATCACAGTTTTTAAACAAATCATAGCTCTCATCTTTAAGCTCTTTCAATTTGCTATATGTACTATTCAAGTAATTTGAATCGTAATGTTTTTTCATTGTGTAATTTTTAGATTGTAATCAATACTTATCTTTCTATCCCTATAATTTTCAACCTTTATTTGAACAGGTTTAGCTCTAAGATTAAAAACTGCTTTTTTTTCTTCTTCCTCAGCCATTTTTAATGAGTCTGTGTCTTTTAATATGAGAACTGTTGCAAGTAAATCAAGTTTGGGGTAATAAAAAGTTCCATTTTTTCCTAAAGACTCTTCCACTTCAAATCCTAGTTTGAGTCCCATGTTTACTGTATAAGGAGCGCAAAGAGAAAAAAGACTTGAAATACCTATTTGATTTGCCATTGATATACCAGCTCTAGATAAAAAAACACTGCCAAATCCCATTCCTGCAACTTCCCTTGAGTTCCAAAGCCCACATAATTCTGCTGTACCCCCTTTTTTATCAAATTCATCGACTAATGTAACTACATTTGGATCCATTATTTTTATAGCCCCGACAATTGGTAAAAGAATAGAAGAATTCACTTTGTGTATTCGACCTCCTCCCATAACTCTACCATCTTTTATGTCTTCGACTAAAAAAACATAAACATCAGGATTATTCACCCATGCTGGTTCCGATGAAGTAACTTTATGAATACCTATACTACTAAGTATTTTTGTGTGTCCCTCTAAATATTTTTCACAGCCAATCTGGTCGTCAATTGCGCGAAAAGCTCTTAATCTCACTTTATTCAATTCAGTAGAATTGGCATTTTCCATTATCACTTGATTCTTTTAAAAGATATTATATCTGTCTCAATTAAAAATTTAATAACCAACATCATGAAATTGAAAATCATAAATTAAAATTAACCTGTTTTTTGTCACATATTAATGAGATTTTTTTCGCATTTTAATATATCCCTAGTTGAAAATAATTAAAATAAACATATATTTTTGTTTCTACATTTAAAAACTATTTAGAACAAAACCATTTTTAATTCGTTGCATCGCTTATGACAACAGATAACACTACAGAAAATCAAAAAATCAGGATTTTATATATTGACGATGAAGTCAATAATTTAAATGTTTTTAAAGCAGCCTTTAGAAGGGAATATGACATAACACTTTGTGGTTCTCCTATTGAAGCTTTTGAAATATTAAATTCGAATGAATTTGAAGTTATTATTACAGACCAGCGAATGCCTGAAATGAATGGTACTGAATTTTTAGCTTCAATTTTAAAGACGCATCCTGAACCTATGCGGATTCTATTAACAGGTTATTCAGATATTGAAGCCGTTATTGATGCAATTAATAAAGGTGAAGTCTATCGGTATGTTACTAAGCCGTGGTTAGAAAATGAATTAAGAGGAGTAATCACAAGTGCTTTTGAAGTTTTTTCTCTTAGAAGAGAAAATAAATTATTGACTCAAAGTTTATTGCAAGCGAACGAACAACTAGAGTTTATGTTGAGGCAAAAGCTACTTAGTTAGCTGGTTTCGCATCATCATCTTGCAAATCATCGTAATCTAAATTATCAATATTAGTCGCGGAAGTCCCTCCAAATAAAGAATCCCCTGTTTCTTGCACTTGATAAACATGAACCATAGGAAAAGTATAATGGCGCTTATTGTATGTCTTTACAGTAGGTCCTTGAGATATTCCTGATACATTCTTTTTAGAAGTAGTGAAATCTTTTGGTAATGAATCTTTTTTAAAATATGAGAAATACTCATCTTGCACCTCGTCACTTAACAAAAAAGCACTTTGATAAGCTGGACAAGTCATTTTAGGGCCACATGAAATTAATGCGACCGCTATTATTAACAAACTTAGGAGAAATAATTGCTTCATAAGCTACCACAAAGTTACAATTTTAGTTGTGATTCAAAGTTTTCCACACTTTTTTTTCTCGTATCGCCTCTTTTTATTGAATTATTTTCAGGCTATCGGTATTAACATGAAGTGTATCGCCTAAGTTGTCATAGCCCGCAAAAACCTCAACACCTTGTTGTTGCATCAAACTGGTTCTAAAACCTAATATAGTTAAGTCAGCGTCTTTTGATCTTGAATTAATTATTGATTTAGAATTAGCTGTACCATCGTCAATCACAAACTCAATGTTGTTTTTTGAAATTGGTAGCCTCCCTGACAAAATCAATTCAAACAACTTCTCTCGTTGGTTAGCTACATCTTCCTTCGGTGTAATTGTGAAGATTTTGATTGTTCCTTTTTTCCACTCTGGATGACCCAAAATGATATAACCTAGCAAAATCATCAAATTTGCATTTTCAAAATCACGATCAGATATCCAAATATGAATATTTCTTTTGTATCCAAAGGAACGAATTGAACTTGCTAAGACACAAACATCAAACCCTGTAGCTTTAATTACGTCAAATTGATTTACAATTTGATCCAACACAGCAGAATTGTTTTTTGCATATTCAAATAATAACATATTATTTTCTTTACCTGATATCCCTGGTAATTGTAGAACTTGAGACACCGTAGTATGAAAATCAGGAGCAATAATCGTGTCTAAATAGATGTTACTTTTCGTAGTTCCTGCAATCTTAATTAATCGCTTTAATACATCATCAGACTCTGCAACTGTATCAGCATTTACTTCTCCTTTAATATTATGTATAAATGTACCAAATCCATATTTTCTAGAAATCCACCTCAACAAATCAAATGCAGCAAATCGCTCAAATGAATCTTCAGAAACACAGACGACAGAAGGACGCCATTTATTTTGCGACTGATCTTTATCAACTTTTTGTAAAAATACTTGTAGCTGACGACTTAGTTGGGAAATTACTCCTTGAAAAATTGCTGTCATTCCCTTTTGATCTTTACTAGCAAACCCGACCATAAAGAAAATTAAAGCAAGTGCTATTAAACCAATAATACTGTAGAATGCATTCATCTGAAACATCAAAATGAAACAACCAAGAGCACCAATAAGAGACATGTACCATTTTGATTTGAAAGAAGGACGATACGAAGGATCAGCAGAAAAGTGTTCAAAGAAAGAAATAGCACATAATGCCCCATACGTGATCATAAAAAATATTGATATTACCTCCGCGACAGCATCAACATCATTAATCAACACAAAGCCAATTGCTATTATCGAAGTGACTAATGTGGCATTTACTGGTTCTTTTGTACCTCTTTTATTTTTTGATATGTATCTATTAAATAGTTGTATAGGAAAAATCCTGTCCCCTCCCAAAGCTTGAAGCGTTCTAGGAGCTACTATTACGGATCCTATTGCGGAAGAAAATGTTGCTGCTGCCAAACCTAATGGGATAACCAACCAACCAAGGATTGAAATGTCCGACATAATCAATTGGTTACTTACTAAACTTTCAGGACTTGCTGACGCTGCCAATTTCCAAACAATACCAACATAAATAACCATTCCAACCAAGGTAGCTGCCAACGTACCTAGCGGAATGTCCTTACTCGGGTTTTTTAAATCGCCCGAAAGACCCACACCAGCTGTCATTCCCGTAAAACCCGGAAAACAGACTGCAAACACCTGGAAAAAACCAACTTGATTTAAACCATCAGAAAGCGGGAATCGCGACAAGGAATCGCCATACTCCGTTCCACCAATAAAAAACAACAACAACGATATAAATAAAATAGCTACAACTACATACAGTAATTTTAAGCCAATGCCTGCGCCCTGTTTTAAAATAATCCAAACTAAAATTAATACCGTTGGTAAAGTTACCGTTCGAGAACCATATGGAAAAAACCAGCCAAATTTCGCCATAAAGAAAGTAAACAAAGGTTCAAAAGCTTGTGCAAAAGCTATAATATAAAAGGCCACACTTACTGCTTGTGATAAAAAAAGTGCTACGCCTATTGTCCCCCCAATATTTAACCCAAACGAACGGGAAATAATAAAATACTCTCCCCCACCTTCTACTTTTTGATTGGTAGCAATTTCTGCAATAGCCATCGCGGTTGAAATAGTAATCACGTGCCCAACTAATATGATAGCTAAACCACCCAAAAAACCTAATTGACCTACGGCCCAACCAAACCTTAAAAACATGATTGCACCTAAAATAGTCGAAATAGCAGTAAAGAATACTGCTGAAACACCTAACCCTGATTTTGTCTTGATTGAAGAACTTGCCATTGTTATTTTTAAATTAAACGCTCAAGTTAACAAAAATGCAGATTCTATCACATAAATATAAATTTAGCGTCTAGTAGCATCCTCAGAAAAAGTTAGTGCTGCAGAATTCAGACAGAATCTTTTACCAGTTGGTTGAGGTCCGTCATTAAAAACATGACCTAAGTGAGCTCCACAGCGTGAACAAACAACCTCTGTTCTGACCATACCATAGGAGTTATCTATTATTTTATCTACAGCCTTTTCCTCAATCGGCTGATAAAAACTCGGCCACCCCGTACCTGATTCGAATTTAGTTACTGAACTAAATAAAGCTTGATTACAACATACACAAGAGTAAACCCCTAACTTATGATGATCCCAATATTTACCTGAAAAGGCTGGTTCTGTTCCTTGTTCTCGAGTCACATGATACTGTTCATCTGTCAATATTTTTTTCCACTCTTTTTCGGTTTTAGTTACCTCATACTTTTTATCTTGATTAATTTCATCTGAATCGGAAAGTTGAAAGCATGAACAAAAAACGATACTGGATAATAACAAAACTGTTTTCATGTGTGATTTTTTAAGTAAGTAAAACACTAAATAATGCTATAAGGTTTACATTATTCATTGAAGTGTCTAGATTTGTAGGCTAAATTAACTGAAATGTCTTATTTATTACCTTTTATCGCTGCACTCATTGGCTGGGTGACTAACTATCTTGCCATCAAAATGCTTTTCCACCCTAGAAAAGAAATTAAGTTCTTATTCATTAAAATTCAAGGAATTTTTCCTAAAAGACAACATGAATTAGCTGATAAAATTGGTGATTTAGTAGCCAAAGAATTAATATCTATTGATGATTTCACGTCAAAACTCAAAGATGGTGAAAACCTTGAAGGCGTATATGCATTATTAGAAGTGAAAGCAGATTATTTTTTACGCGAAAAATTATTGCGCTCCTACCCTATGCTTTCTATGTTTATTACGAAAGATTTGATTGAAAAAGTAAAAGGGATGCTTATTGATGAGTTAAAAACAGCTATTCCAGAAATAATAGACAACTATTCCCAAAAGCTAGAATCGTCCTTTGATGTCAAAAAAACGGTTCGAGATAAAGTCGTGAATTTTTCGTTAGAGAAATTAGAAGATGTTCTCTTTTCTATCATGAAAAAAGAGTTTAAGTTTATTGAAATAGTCGGAGCCGTTTTAGGGTTTATCATTGGACTCATTCAGCTATTGTTAATGAATATTTAAAAAATGAAATCAATTATCCGTTTTGCGCTCCGCAAAATCCCTCGTAAACACTTACAGCTTTTCAGTCATGTTTTACTTCGACTAGCTGCTATTTTTTACAAAGGTAAAGGTGTAAAATGTAATGTTTGTAACAGTGAGTTTAAAAAATTCATGCCTTATGGCAGAATTACGACTAGAGAAAATGCACTTTGCCCCAATTGCCTCTCTCTTGAAAGACATCGGTTAATCAAAGATTATTTACAGAAAAAAACAGATTTTTTTACAGCCAAATTAAAAGTATTGCATGTAGCTCCAGAGCTCTGTTTTATTAAGCGATTCGAAAATATTCATGGTGATAATTACATCACTGCCGATATCGAATCTCCACTTGCAAAAGTAAAAATGGATGTACACAATATTCCTTTTGAAGATAATACGTTTGATGTGGTCATGTGTAACCATGTGCTTGAACATGTGACAGATGACTACCAAGTGACTCGTGAGTTTTTTAGAGTTTTAAAACCTGATGGTTGGGCAATATTGCAATCACCAATGGATTACTCAATGGAAAAAACGTATGAAGACCCAAGTATTACAGACCCTTTAGAAAGAGAAAAAAAATTCGGTCAAGATGATCACTTGCGCATGTTTGGTTTAGATTATGGAGAGCGACTTCGAAAAGCAGGCTTTACTGTTGCTGAAGAAAAGGTTTCGGATACTTATTCACCAGAAGAAATACATATTTTAGGGTTAGACAAAAATGAAATCATGTATTTCTGTCAAAAAAATTAATCCTTTTTATTATAAAAAAATAAATCTTGTTCCACTCTCATTTTAGATTTGTCAATAATAATTAAACGGTCTTTTACCATTTCTTTCTTTTTTTCTCCTTTTTGATTCTCATAAAGATTTTCGTAAAGTAAAATAACTTCACTATTGTTAACTTGCCATGTACCAACAATGTCAGCATTTATAGAAAATCCTTTAGGTTCTATGTGTTTTAAACTGAATGTACTATCTACGTTCAAAGTGAGTTCTTTATGTATCAGTTTTAATTTGTTTAAAATATTATCACCTAATTTAACTTGAGAAATACTTAGAGTATCATATAATTCCCAGTTGCCAACCATATTTTGTTGTGCCTTAAGTTGAAAAAATGAAGTACAAATCAATATTATTAGAAATTTTCTCATAATCATAAATTCATAATACCATATTAATATTTGAATCGCATTAAATCAATTCATTGAGACTCTTTTTGGTCGATTGGGTCGAATATCTAAAAATCTTGGAGCATCATCAAGTGAAAAAGTAAAGCTAAACCTATTATGTTGCAAGTCTGAAATTTGTGGATGGATGCCAAATCTAATATGAAATGTTCGAATTACTAAACTTTCATTTCTCAGTCTAAAACCAAGACCATAGCCAGAAAAGGGTTCACTAACATATCTTCCAGTTATGTATGCTACATCTGCAAAGACGTAAGGAGCGAAAGTAAATCCAATAAAATTCCAAGGAGAAAAAAACACATGGTCATAGTTAAGTGTAATTCTCTGATTTCCATCTGTATCTAAATAACGTAATCCTCTGACTCCATACTTATCGCCTATTATCGTACGTGTGTTTTCATTAATTTTAGTTGCAGTATGGTATCCGATTTTTAAAAATGCTCTATACTGAAACTTCCCAATATTATGCAATGAACTAAAACAAGACGCATTAACTTTAAAAACTTTATCCTGTAGTTTCCCATCTTCACTTCTAATTAATCCTGATTTCATGTCAATAGTCAAATTAGCTTTATTCTTATTGACAATAGAAAATTTGCCTTGCGCTCCTAAATAATTATAATCGTAAAATTCTTTCCATACATGTCCACCATCTATCCCCAATTGATATCCTACAGGAATATCTTCTGTTATACCAAAACGCAATATTTTTTGTCCCTTCACATATTTTCTTTTGGAGAAAACTACACTAGATATTGAGGCTATTTCTTCATGATATAATATATTATTTGATTTATCGACTGAGGGTCTATCGAAAAAATTCTTCTCACTCAATGAGGTTAATAAACTCAAATTATTTCTGTTAGTGTGTCGTTTACCCAATCTAAATGAGTGTCCATACCATACATAATTATCACCTCTTCTAAAAGGTATAAAAGTTAAGCTATCAGTACCACGGTATAATGAATCACGTGAGTCGGTGTAACTTGTTTTAATCCCCCCAGCATTAGTAATAGAAGGTGCTATAAATTGTTTGTCAATTAATAGAGAACTGTAAACTTTATCATAAGCATATCGATATGTCATCTCGAAATTAACAAAAGTCCCCCTAATATTATTTTGTGATAAAAAACCTTCATAACCATATTGAGGATCTCCAGTGCCTTTTGTTACAAATGCATTACTGAATGTAGTACCGTAACCTAAAAAATTTCTATCAAATAATCTGTAGTCATATTCATCTAAACTGTGCATATCAAGTCGCGCACCATAACTATATAAATCTTTTGTTACAACTGTCAACTCTAATTTATCATTCGCCTTTCTTTTAACATAAATTCGTGCATCTTCTATGTATGGTAACTGCCTTAAAATACGTTCATTATCAGCTAGTGAATAAGCATGAGCAATATCGCCACTTTCAAAAAACATATTATTCCTAAGCACCTTCTCTTTCGTGCCAACATGAGTAGAATTAGAAAAATCTGTAAACCAATTTTCTGATCTTTTTGTAGTATCAATGACAGAGCCTGACCAAACGGGTACAGACTTAAATATTATAGTATCTATTTTATCACCCTCATATTGCATAAAATCCTCAGCATTTTGAGTAACATGTTTTTGGGTAGAATCCTCTTCAGAGGTTAAAATATCAAAAAGTAATTTTGACCAACCATTTGTATACGCTTTACATTTTAGTTTATGATAAAATCTTTCTGTTTTTAAATCTTTATCGCGTTCAATTATATAGTCCTCATCTTTTGGTAATTTTATAACAGTATCTTCTCTAACTCTAATTATTGTATCACATGCAATAAGTACTCGACTATGCTTTACTTTCACTAATTGATATTCCTTATCTTGTGAAAATGCATTGCTCAAAACACATAAAAAAAATACAAATAAAAACTTAGGATAGTTTCTGAGCATAATAAAACAACATTTTATTTTTAATTACACAAAAAATAAAATGAAACAAAAGTTATTTAGCTCCTAGAACACAAATCCCACAATATTTATCTGTATCGATAAATTTAAATTTTATTTTGTGTACGCCACTTTCTTTACAAACATAACCTAAAGGCCAAAACCTACGTGTAGTTTTATTGTAATTTGTTGCCACAAGTTTCCCGTTTTGATCATATAACTCAACGACAATATTTTTTTCTTCACCTCTATAGTTTGATACATTCATCATATATAACGTCCCTTTATTAAAAATAAACGATGTTAATATTTCACCAGAATCATCAACTTTATCTAAAACAAATGTATGCTTATGCTCAAAGTTCTTACTTAAACGAAGGATATTACTTTTCTCAAAATCTTTTGCAGCACATTGAGCATTTACTTTCAATGAAGAAAAAAATAAAGCAAATCCAATCACAATCAATTGAATTGTATATCTGGACATATTGTTAGTCTGTTTTAATATTTTATTAGAATGATATAACATGAAAGTCTGTCCTTCTATTTAAACCATGGTCTTTTTCACTGCATGCTTCACAGCTTTGCAAACTCTCTAAATCGCCATTTGAAATAGCTTTAATTCTATTTTCTGATACTCCACGGTTAGAGAGGTAAGAGATTACTTCTTGGTTTCTTTTGTCTGTTAATATTTTATTGTAAGCACTAGAACCTCGTGAATCAGCATGTGAAGAAACCACCATTTTAATTGTCGGATAACGATTTAAAAAACGAATTAAATCATCTAACTCTTTTTTACCTTCTTCGCTTAGTTGACTGGAGTTATATTCATAATAGAGACTTCTAAATACCGATGTATCATTGACAATCCAACCTTCAGAATTCAGTAACTGACTCACTGTTTTTAAGTCATATACACCTGAATCACTTTTAGTTACTAATTCGCGATTAACTACACCATCTGTATAGTAGTAAGTATTACCTTTTTGTTTTATTTCAAATATTTTGTTGCTATGTACATCCTGAAGTAGTACTTGTTTAAAGATGTTATTGGCAGAAAATGCTAACAAATTCACTTCTTGTAGAACATCTTTTTTAATTGGAATTGCTCTTGTGTTGACTCCGTATGTTTGGTTTTCAACCAATTCAAAATTGAAAAAACCCTCCATGTCTTGTTTCACTATTTCAGTATTATCTTTAAGGTCCTTAATTGATACCTTTGCATAAGTTAACGTATCGCCCTGATCTTTAACAACCCCATCAAATTTTATGTTTGACACTGTACTATCACCATCTGCAGTTTTTGCTACAAATTGATAATTAACATTGGGTTCTAAATCAAAGTCAAAATAACCTACTTCATCTGTTTCAAATAGTAATTGGTGTGTTTTAGCATCATATACACTAACTTTCCCGATAGATACAAGTTGACTACCATCTTGTGCAAAACCAACGAAATGCAATTGATTTGCTGTATTGTAATCATTTTCGAGATCTGGAGGTGTTGTTTTTAAAATATAGGCTTGACCTTCTTTTGCAGGGAATCCAAAGTATCCTGTATAGTTTTCAAACTCGTAATGTTCACCTTCAATATTTTGTACATGTAATATTGGTGGAATAAACTCTCCATCTGGAACTTTCATGTAGCCCTCCATCCAAATGTCAATTTTTTTAACAACTTGAACTTGAGGCATAATTGAATAGTTAACTCCATTTTTCATAGGAAAACGGAAATAACCATTTTTATCACTTTGAAAGAGCTTTATTTTTGATTTTGTATCTACAATCTCCATCTCTGTAATCACAATCGGTTCCTTAGTACCTTTAATAAATCCTTCAAACTCTATATCCGAAATATCTATATCTTGATTTAAATCAGTACTTGCTTGAAAATTATAAGCCTTTTCTTTCTCTAAAACAAAATATGTAAATAACTGATCTTCTGATCTTTTATAGATTGTATCTTTTGTCTCTGAATCAGTAATAATTAAATGCACAATATGGTTAGTGTCCACTTTATTTTTGATAATACCTTCAAAAGCTATTTCGTAATAATGCGAATTAATTTCATACCCTTCTTTATCCAAAGCTTTCAATGCAAAGCTATATTCCTTATCGTCCTGTAAGGCTACTTTAAAAAAACCATTCTCGTCACTTTTTCCTAGGTTACGATTTGTTAGTTTATCATAAATAAGAACATTCCCTAAGTTTGACTCAGAAGACTTTGTTCCTGCTTTAGTAAACCCTTCCATATAAACGGTCTTAGTTTTTTGAGTTGAAATTTTGTAAATATCATCTTTACCAAAACCTCCTTCTCTAGACGAACTAATGAACCCATAATCACCATCTTGCGATAAAGTAATTCCAAAATCATCTTGTGGGCTATTTACTGGTTCGCCTAAACTTAACACTTGACCGGAGTCTAAGCCTGTCAAAAACATCTTATAGATATCTAATCCACCTAAGCCAGCATGGCCGTCCGAAGCAAAATATAAAACTGTATCATTATGAAAATATGGAAACATTTCATTTCCTATTGTATTAACCATTCCCCCTAAACGAGTTGGCTTAGACCAGTCATCCCCTATTTTTTCTGATCTATACAAATCCTTATTTCCATTGATATCAGAAACAAACACCAATTGTTTTCCATCATTTGATATCGTTGGGTGTCCTTCAGCAACTCCATGTTTCATTAAATTAAGTGGAATTGGCTTACTCCATTCTCCTGTAGAGTCTCTATTAGATTGATATAAACGAAGAATATTTTTATTTATGCCAGACTCATTAGACCGAGTAAAAATAAGTCTATTATCCACCATTGTCCCAGGTCCATCGTGAAATTTTCGTTTCTCTACCTTTAACAGTGAAGTAATTGATTTTGAGATACTGTCTGAAGAAAATTTAACTAAAAACAATTCCGAGTATGCTCTACCTGCATCGTCAACAGCACTTGCATTTCTATCAGATACAATAAGAACTCCCTCATTTGTTATTAAAGGACTATATTCAGAATATTGGGTATTAAAAGTTGCTGGTATAATTGTATATTGATCACTATGTGATTGATAATATGCTCTATTGTTTAAAAAATTCAGCTGTTTATCGGTGTATTCATTTCCACCAGTTTCTCGATCATAATACTCTAACCAAACTTTAGCTTGTTCATATTTACCATTATGAGTTAATAATTGCGCATAATTCAAATAATATTCATATGGCAAATGTGAAACAGAATCAATAACTCTACTGTAAGCATTTTCAGACGCAGTATACTGATGCGATTTTCGGTATGATTCAGCAATCTTAAGTTTTACAATTTTGCTATTAGGCAGAAGCTTTTCTGCCTTTCTATAATGTTTAATTGCGTTATCATAATCGTTTTTTTTAAAAAAACGGTCACCTTTTTTTATATATGCAGACGACCCTCCCGAGATATCATCCTGAGATTTTGCTTGATAACAAGTTACAAGCAATACAATTATTAATATGTTTCTCACTAATGTCTTCACTAAAAATACCGAGGCGAATATACTTTTTCTTTTTCGTTTTCCTGAGGAACAAGTCTAAAACCTAACATGAATTCGTGTGATCCTGAATTGTATTGGCTAAAATCTGATAATCCAAAATCGTATGAATATCCTAAACGTAAGCGCTCACTTAGATTCAACTCCAATAAAAAATCTAAGGATTCTGTCGTGCGGTATGAAAAGCCAAACCATATCACTTCATATATTAACATGTTCAAATTAATATCTACTTGAACTGGCACATTTTCAGTATATCGAACTTGTAGGTTTGGCTTTAATTTAAAAGAATGTCCTAATGGAATCACATAGCCTGCATTTAAATAATAATGTCTGTTTAAGGTTGATTGACTTGCATTAGTTTTATTAGTCAAAATCCGAGGTAATGATAAACCAAGGTAAAATTTTGAGTTATAATAAAATAATCCAGCTCCAAAATTAGGAAGAAAGGAAGAACTGTTTTGTCCATTATTAAAAGCTGCATCTCCTTCATCACGTAAATTCAAACTGCTATTATTTGCAGTATAATGCATTGCACCAGCACTAAGCCCCATTGCGAGTGTGGTTTTCTGAAAAATAATTCGATGTGAGTAGGCTCCACTAAATGAAATTTTCTTAGTATAAAAGTCCTCATCGTATATTATACCTCCACCCACACCAGTTTTTTGGTTTGCTAATAAAGTATGTGCATTTGCTATGTAAGTTTTAGGACTAGAAATTCCTTCTCTTGCCCCTACCCATTGATACCTCGATTGAATTGTAGTGGCTAAATAATCCTGACTTCCAGCATATGCTGGATTAAACACAAATGGATTAAACATATATTGCGTCAATAAAGGGTCTTGCTGTGCCCACATTGAACCAAACGATAAAGTCGCTATTAATATGATTATTAGTTTTTTCAAATCTATCGTTGCAATACTATTGTTCCAGTTATGGGTTCTAAATCCATTTTATCAGGTTTTATTGCAAAATAATAAACCCCTTCAGGTACCCCTTCTCCATCCCACAATCCTTTTTCGTCAATAGTTATAGATAATTGTTCATACACTATATTTCCCCATCGATTAAAAATCTGTATGATACTACCCTCATAGTCTGTAATATTTTCAATCGTCCATACGTCATTTATTCCATCGCCATTGGGCGAAAAACCATCATACGCAACAATTTCGTCTTTCTTTTGAAATAGAATAATCACTTTATCAGATTTACACATACAAGAATAATCACATATTTGATAATTAATAGTATCAGAATCAAACATCTCCTGATTCATTCCAAGGTTATATTTAATGATGTGTTGAGCGGTTATTAAACTTGAACCAACTAGTGAGGGAGTAATAATTGTTAAACTCGAGGAGTCAACTCCATCAACATCAGAAACATTTTCAAATACATCAAATTCATAACTTGAAGAATTGTTATTAGGTATTGTAAAATAGATTGTATTGGTTGTTGGAGGTTTATTTTCAATGATATCCACTAATACTGTTGCGGTATCACAGTTGTTTAGTGTGTCACAAAGCTTGTATTTAATAGTAAACTCTTGTTGAAAAATTGTATCAGCGAAATAATCAACAGTCAAATCACCATCAGAGCTTAAGTTCCATAGAAATTGTTTAGGGAAAGGTAACAAGGATAATGTAGATAAATCAGCTATATCTTTCAATGAATCATTTTTAAAGACATTGGTTAACGCACTAACACATCCTTCTTTAAAAGTGAAATAATCATCGTTTAAAATCATTTTACTAGCTGATACTGTGGAAGTATCTAAAACTCTCACTTCTAGTATTCCTGTTGCACACAAACAGTTTGAATCACAAATCTCATAGTTTAAATTATCAGTTCCAACAAAGGACTTGTTATTAGAATAATCGATGTTAATGTTACCACCAGAAGATTTCACAGCAACGCCATTTTTTAAATTTGAAGTGATTATTAATGAGGATTTATCTAACCCTACCCTATTATCAAAATCATTTTCAAGCACTGCAACGAGGGTATCAGAACCTTGTTTTAAGGTTACATGATCATTTCCAGCCGTTGGGTTAGTATTAAAAGCTACATCTATCAGTACAAAAGATGAATCACAAAGCCCTTGCGTATCACATACTCTATATTGTATAGAATCTAAACCAAAAAAATCAGATGAATTTGAATAATTAAAAACCAGCTGACCTTTAGCATCTTTCGAAGGTGAAATACCTGACACCGATTCTCCGATTTCAAAACTAGAAAAAACAAGACTATCATTTTCATCTGGTTCAATCACCTCTTTTAAAACATCCAAAAACAACGTATTCTTACAATTTCCTTGAATCGTTTTTTCAGTTATGCGAACAGCAATTGGGGAATCATTCTGCGGTGATATAAAAATATACAGAGTATCCTCTGCACAATTTAAAGTGAAATCACACACTCGATAAATAATTGTATCGACTCCATTATAATTTGCATTCGGAAGATATCTCAAACGCTCTATATCAGAATTATAAGTCGCAACACCATGTAAACCATTTTTAAGAATTTCCAATGACTGGCGATTCAAATTGTCATCCGCATCTGTATCATTAGCTAGCACATCAATCGTTTTTACTTCATCTTCTAAAAGCATTAATGTATCTTTTTTTGTGACAGGAAAACTTCCTAAGTTAACAAAAACGAACACGTATCCTGTATCACAAAGTCCTGTACTATCACATATTGAATATGTAATCGTATCCTTCCCCTTGAATGAAGGGATAAAGCTATAGTCAATTTTTATTTCCCCAATTTCCTCATTATTAACTGAAATTATGGCATTACTTACTGATTCAACTATTACGATAGAGCTTTTCTTTATATTCATATCAGGATCAGTATCATTCGTTGCTATATCCACAACAACAACACTGGCTTGTGCCGTGCCTACAGAGTCAGGAACAACTAAGGGAGGATCTTCTTTTGATAGTACATTTATCTGAACACTAGCACTATCACAAAAAGGTTCTATATTTGTTAAATCACATACTTTATAACCAAAAATGTCTATTCCATGAAAATTAATAGTTGGTGTGTATAGAATACCTTTGTTTTCAACACTAGCTAAACCATTTTTAGCATATGGTTGAATTAACTGAATACTATTCGAATCCAAGTTATCATCAATATCATTGAGTAAGACATTCACAATAGATGATTCATCTTCATAAATAACAAGAGTGTCGTTCCTAACTATAGGTGGTACTAAACCTGTCTTAAGCACAACATTAGAAAATTCAGAAGTGTTATTATTTTCTGTTGCTAAGACTGCGAAAGATCTTTGGGATGTATTAAAAGTGAATGTTGCTTCAACCTTTGCTCCATCAACAACTGTCAGTGATTTTGAGCCTAAAAAATATTTACCAGAATATTGAGACGTATCACGAGTATCATTCGAATAAAAATCAAATCGCACGATACTATTCAAACCAATATGTGTAAGATAAAATGTAACACTATCATCTTGGATAAAGACACTATCCAAGAGCGGTCTGTTTTGAAATGCATTAGGACCGTCATCTAAATCTCCTAAGTCTCGATTGTCAATAAGATCATCGCCTATGTCTATTCCCAAATCAGCATTATCATAAATTGAATTATAATTCAGGTCATTATTTTGACTATTACCAACAACTACTATACCATCAGAGATTGATTTTGTAATGATATTTTGTCGAGCCTTAGTGCCATCACCCAGTGAGTTACTGGAAGAATTATTAATAAAAACTGCCACGCCATTATTTTCAAATACATTGGAATAGACCCCAATATTAGAAGTATTATCGATCAAAACTCCAGCAGCAATAAAACCCTTAAATTTCAAATGCAAAACGGTACTAAATTCAGTTCCAGCAATAAATATCAAACCATGTGGTTGAATCCCCTGACCATCCAAAGTTATTAAGTGTACACTAGAGTCAATTCCTCTAAAAGCATTTTGTGACAAACCGTCAAGGACCACTTTACCAGTTATGGTTGGTATAAGTTTATCAAGTTTTATAATTTGCTCTCCATCTTGTGGTATATTAAAAAAAATAGTATCAACTCCAGGTTTAGCATTGGCAATTTCGATTGCATTATTTAAAGTGCCTATTCCTGAAGAGTTAGTACTTATTACGGTATAGTTATTTGAAAAGGCTGTAAATGCCATTAAAAAAATCAAAAAAGAAAGTAAATACCTTTTTGTAATCTTCATCGCGAGGTTGATATTGTCAACAAAGTTTGGTTAAATATACATAATTAACAAGTTTGAACATACAATCATCTCTTAGTAATGAAATTCATAAATCTACACTGTCACAGAACTGCGCAATCTGAAACAGAATTACGTATTTACAATAGATATACAAATGAAAATAAACCTCATGGTTTTTACAGTTCAGGCATACATCCTTGGAAAATTGAAAATTGGGAATCTCAACTTGAAACGTTACAAGAGTTAGTAAAGGATGAAAATTGTATTGCAATTGGGGAATGTGGTGTTGACCAAGTAATTGAAACTTCAATTGAATTGCAACAAACCATTTTTGAACAACAAATCATCTTAGCTGAAAAAGTCCAAAAACCATTGATAATTCACTGTGTTAAAGCGTTTGACATTCTTTTATATTTAAATAAAAAACATCAAATATCTGTTCCTGTCATCTCACATGGATACAAAAGTAAACCCGAACAACTTCAACAACTTACTCAGGCAGGAATCAAAGTTTCCATTGGAAAAGCAATACTAAATGATAACTCACCTTTAGAAGAATGTCTGAATCAACTATCTTTGCGCGATTTCTTTTTAGAGACAGACAATTCACCTGACATAAGTATTGAACAGATTTATGAAAAAGTAAGTGAATTAACAAAATATACTGTTGATGAATTGAAAACTGTGTTGTATCAAAACTTTATTGAAACCTTTCCACATGCACGACTTTAACTGGCTTTCACGCACAGAGCTATTAACTTGTAGAGAAAAATTAGAATTATTAGCATCAAAACACGTACTCATTGTTGGCCTTGGGGGTGTGGGCTCGTATGCTGCTGAAGCAATTTGTCGAGCTGGAATAGGAAACATGACCATAGTAGATGGAGATGCCGTAGACCCCACAAACAAAAATCGTCAATTGGTAGCCCTCGACTCTACACAAGGCAAACTTAAAGCAGATATTATGGCTGATCGAATCAAGGATATCAATCCTGAAGTCAACTTGACAGTTCATAAAACGTTTTTAGAGCCTGATAAAATGAAAGCTTTATTAGAAAATAATTCTTTTGATTATGTAATGGACTGCATTGATAGTGTGACGCCCAAAATCACGTTAATTTCTCAAGCGTATGAATCGGGAATAAAACTCGCTAGCTCCATGGGTGCAGGAGGAAAAATGGATCCGACAAAGGTGCAAACAGCTGACTTTTCTGAAACCTATAATTGCAAACTAGCACGTTATCTTCGTAAACGATTGCATCGAATGAATATCTACAGTGGTTTTAAAGTCGTGTTTTCACCAGAATCAATTTCTAAAGATTTTTTAATTCACACTGATGGAAGTAATTTCAAACGATCAGCCTATGGTACAATAAGTTATATGCCTGCCGTTTTTGGTTTAACGTTGGCTTCTATTGTAATTCGTGATTTGTTGGAGTGGAAATCGATTGAAAAAAATAGTTAATGACTGAACACCAATATATTGATGAAGTATTTTCGTCCACCCTAAAAGACGATTTTCTAAAAGGAAGTTATGACAATTGTACCTTTCACAACTGTAATTTTTCTGAGCTTAACCTTACTGATTATGTATTTATTGAATGTCAATTCAGCAATTGTAATTTAAGCTCATCTAAGCTACTTAACACGGCTTTTAGAGACGTAACATTTAACAATTGTAAATTACTTGGTCTTCACTTTGAAGACTGTAACGAGTTTTTATTTTACATTTCTTTTAACGATTCTATTGTTGATTTTTCATCCTTTCACAAGAGAAAAATGAAAAAAGCACAATTCATCAATACAAGCTTTAAAGAAGCAGATTTTTCAGAGGCCGACTTATCCGAAGCTTCCTTCCATAACTGTGATTTATATGGTACAACATTTGAAAAAACAAATCTAGAAAAGGCTGATTTTAGAACTGCAATCAATTATTCCATTGACCCGGAGTCGAATAGGGTTACTAAGGCCAAGTTTTCCTTACAAGGTGTTGCTGGTTTACTCGATAAGTATCACATCAAAATTGAGCGATAGACTAAATACCCTCAACCTTGTTCACTAACAAATCAGCATACTTCATATGCCAACTAATTGTGGGGTGCCAATCCTCTCCATATACCTCCTGATGATGGGGAAACTCTAAAAAATGAAATTTATCTGTTTTCGATCTACTATTAGTTTCTTCAACAACCCTATGCACATAACTTCTTATTTTTGACAAATTATCTTGACCAGCGGGCCAGCTATCACTCATCATCCCTCCTACAACACATATAAACTGTGCTTTTGGAAATGTTTCTTCTAACTGAGATAAGAAATTAAGGTAGGTAGACACGTATGTTGAAGAATCAACCACTTGAATAGGGATACGAGTTTCACCAAAAAAATCATTCGTACCTAATTTCACCACTACTACATCGGGAATATATTTCGTCATCTCCCATTTCTGACCATTCGGCTTATCCGGGAAAATTAAAGGAAATATATCTGGTAAAGTTCCCGTTTTTGTCAAATCGAAATTGCGATACAGGCCTTTACCTGAATAGGCAATACATTGGTACTGATAATTCAATTGACGTGATGCTATTGCACCGTAAGCCATATAATTGTTTTCATTCTTGGCATGAAACCCCACTCCAGGATTGTTTTCCGCAGACATTTCAACACCATTTCCATAACCACAAGAAAAAGAGTCACCAATGACTAATAATTTTTTAATTGGTTTTTCAGGGTTTGTTATTTCTTTAAAACCCTTCAAATCAAAGCCATAAAAACGGCTAATTCCCACAAATGACTCTGTACGTTTGAATAGTTGAATAGTATGAAAAGTCGTCTCGTCTAAATCATCAACTAATAAATAACTCGCTTTTTCCTTTGTGACTATTATTGTTTTAACCACCTCCCCATCCACAATCACATTAAAATAATTCTGTCCCGAACCATCAATATCTTTTAAGATGGCAGCAACAGACTTGGCTTTTATTTTAATGGTAACACTCACTCCTGGATAAGCAAAGTCCAAGCTATATTGTTCAACTTCAGCAACCCGGCCTTGTATGAAAATTGACGAATCGGTGGCCTTAATAAATTTTGACTCATGAAGTGAACAAGACATTAAAACTCCTAATATGATTAAAGAAATGACTATTAGTGTTTTTTTCATTAGTTCATGTTTTGATTAAAATACGCTGACACACTTTGACAAAAATAACGTAATGCTTGATTGATGTTCTTTTTTCCAAAATCTACCACCACATATTCTTCCTCAGAATACGTTTTATTGACATAATAGTAAATGTATAAATCTTTAAATGCAGGCACACTGGTATCTGATTCCTCCAACAATGTTTCTAATAAATCGGGATTTTCAAGGTAATAATAGGCCATTTTTCGAGTCAACTGACTAAAACTTTCTAAGACAAACACCTGCTCCTTTTTTTGTTGTAACTTATTGAGAGAAATAGTTTTATAGGAAAATGGATATTCTGAAGCAAAAATCTTCTCAACCATTGCGTTAGCTTTTTCTATTTTCTTGTTGCGTTTAACTACACGATCATAATCCCGCTTTTCAATAACTGTTCGTGGTGTTTTTTTTGTTAACGGATAATAATCGAAAAGAGGGACATATAAGGTGTCCGTTTTTAGATTTTCAGGATAATCAAAATAAGTTTGTGCTTGAATTTGATGGAAAAAAGAGCTAAGAAGAAGAAATAATATAACTTTGCGTATCATATATATTTGATGAAATTAATGACCAATTTACGAATTCCAATAGACTCAAAGACAAAAGCACTTATTTTTGATATAGACGGCACACTGTTAGATACAATGCCAATACATTATAAAGCCACCCAATTAGCTTGTGCAAACTATGGCTTTGAATTTCCCTTGGATTTTTTTTATGCTACCGCAGGAACTCCAACTCTCGAAGTATTCGAAATGCTTGGAGCGAAACTCAATATCGATGCCAACTTTAAACAAGCCGCTCTCGACAAAGAAGAAATCTATAAATCACTTGCTGCTGAAATAAAACCTTTAGGAATTGTAGAAGAGATTGTTAAACACTACTATGGCAAATTGCCTATGGTTTGTGGTACCGGGGGTACCCGTGAAATAGCAGAACTCAATTTACAGTCGAGTGGCATGAAACACTATTTCGAAACAGTAATTACCTGTGATGATGTCACTCACCCCAAACCACACCCTGAAACTTTTCTTAAAGGGGCAGAATATTTAGGAGTTGACCCTCAATATTGTCAAGTATTCGAAGATGCTGACCTCGGTTTACAAGCTGCACAATCTGCTGGGATGATTCCAACAGACATTCGACTTTATCTATAAAATACTAGAACTACCAAAGCTTTGAGAAATAAAACAACAATTAAAAAAAAGGGTAAAATCACATTTCTTCGATTTTTAATCTACTGCTTGTTAGGAGCAATTATTGTTGGTGCCATTTTTATTTTTGGATTTTATTATGCCGTAGCCTCAGGCTTATTTGGTAAGGTACCTTCGAATGAAGAATTGAAGGAGGTGAAAAACTTTCAAGGTTCTGATATATATTCTGCTGATAACCAGCTAATGGGTCGATATTTTGTGGAGAATAGAAGTAATGTATCGTTTGAAGAACTTGCTCCATGTATTTCTCAAGCGTTAGTTGCTACAGAAGATGTACGATTTTACCAACATAAAGGCATCGATCAACGAAGTTTAATGCGCGTACTTTTCAAAACCATAATTTTAGGCCAAAACACGGGTGGTGGCAGCACAATTAGTCAACAGTTAGCAAAAAACTTATTTGGAAGAGAAAGCCATGGTTTTTTGACCATGCCCATAGCTAAGATTAAAGAAGGCATTATAGCTAACCAACTCAATGAGCTATATACAAAGGAAGAAATTTTAACGCTTTACCTTAATACAGTATCGCTAGGTGAGGACACCTATGGAATTGAAACTGCTAGCGAACGTTTTTTTAATGTTACCCCACAACACATCAAAGTTGAAGAAGCCGCTGTTTTAATAGGAATGCTTAAAGCTCCTACCACGTACAACCCCCGTTTAAACCCGAACAATGCATTAAGAAGAAGAAACACCGTATTGTCTCAAATGCATAAGT
Organism: uncultured Cytophagales bacterium; assembly: GCA_963815495.1. Taxonomy (GTDB): domain Bacteria; phylum Bacteroidota; class Bacteroidia; order Cytophagales; family JAAEPT01; genus CAWFGW01. The sequence goes on along the minus strand of CAWFGW010000006.1, from coordinate 34,726 downwards.
ATAATTACTTGACCCAAGCAGTTTATGACAGCCTAAAAGCACTTCCTATCGTGTTGAATTATACTCGAAAAGACAAAAATGAGGGCTTAGCTGGATATTTCCGTGAACATGCAAAACAAGAGGTGGAAGCTTTACTTTTAGAGTATAAAAAAGAAAATGGAAAGCCTTATGATTTATATACAGATGGCTTAAAAATATACACTACTATTGACTCCCGCTTGCAAATTGCAGCTGAAAAAGCTTTAACCAACCATGTGGCAGCATTAACTAAACAAATTAGACAAGAGATTTGGACAGATTTAACCCGCGGAAGTAAGAAAAAAATTACATTAAATGCCTTAAAAAATTCGCCCCGTTATCAAACACTAAAACAAACTACTTCCTCTGAAAAAGAACTCCTAAATGCATTACGAACACCAATTAAAACGACCCTATTCACATTCAAAGGTGAAGTAGACACGACCATTTCCCCACTCGATTCGGTTGCTTACAACCTATCATTTCTACAATCTGCTTACATGGCGGTTAATCCGCAACAAGGCAATCTGTTGGCATGGGTTGGCGGCATTAATTATAAGTATTTTCCTTATGACCATGTACTATCTTCCCGGCAATTAGGATCTGTTTTCAAGCCGCTAATTTATGCGAAAGCTTTAGAAAGAGGTCGTGATATCTGCGATAATATTAATAATGAACAAATCAAATACACCCAATTTGATGACTGGTCCCCAAAAAATTCTGACGGTGAATACGGTGGTAAATACTCTTTAATAGGTGCCTTAACTAACTCCATAAATACGGTTAGTGTACAGCTACTTATGGAATCTGGAATAAAAAATCAACTCGACTTCTGTAAGCGATTAGGAATTGAAGATTCCTTGCCGGCTGTACCTTCTATGGCTCTGGGAACAGCAAACGTCTCTCTAAACAAAATCATAGAAGTGTATACCGTATTTGCCAACCAAGGTAAAAAACAACCGATTTATTTCATCGAGAAAATAACTACTGCGGACGATGTGACCATTTATCAGCACAAACAACCAGACGCAGAGCAATTAATCGATACACTTGTTGCTCAAAACATTACACGGATGTTACAAAGTGTTACGGACAGTGGAACAGCCTCTCGTTTACGTTTTAAATATAAACTCGAAAATGACATCGCAGGAAAAACTGGAACGACCCAAAATCAAACGGATGGGTGGTTTATAGGTTATACTCCTACTTTTCTAGCAGGAGTCTGGACTGGCGCGGATAATCCTCAAATTCATTTCTCGTCTATTAGAGATGGGCAAGGCGCAAACATGGCTTTACCAATTTGGGCAGAAGCATTTAAATCGTTTACCCGAGTTGATTCTATTAGAAGATACTATACACCTCCCTTCAATTATCATATTGAGGTCGATTGTGATTTATTCTATCCCGAAAAAACCGATTTCTTTCATCAATTATTTAAGCGTAAAACTCCTCGTGAAAATGAGTCAGATGGACTGGAAGGAAAAAAGAAAAGGAAGAAGTTTCGATTATTTGGAAGAAACTAACCTTTTTTGTGTTAATAAGTCAGTTTTTTGTTTTTCGATAACTCTCTTATTTTTGCGCCCCTAACCAAAAAAACAAAAAATGATCAATAAATTTTTCTTATCAATAGCTTTCACAACGCTATTTGTAAGTAACTCTATGGCTCAGAGTGAACCCTCTGCTACCTTAGATACAGGAAACACCGCATGGATGCTTATTTCTACCGCCCTGGTAATGTTAATGACCCCAGCAGGATTAGCTTTATTTTACGGTGGTTTAACCCAAAACAAAAGTGTGTTAAATACAATTGGAATGAGCTATGTAGCCTTCTGCACAGGAACAGTCACTTGGGTTGTTATTGGTTATTCATTAGCTTTTTCTGAGGGAGCAACACAATTTATAGGTGGTGTAAGCCATTTTATGTTACACGGAATTAAAGTCACTGATTTGGTCGATGCAGCAGGGATTCCCAAACTGTTGGATGTGGCTTTTCAAGGTACCTTTGCTGCCATTGCCATCGCAATTGTCAGTGGTTCTGTTATCGAGCGAGTGCGATTTTCAACTTGGGTTGTATTTTCTATACTGTGGTTAATCGCTGTCTATGCTCCAGTTTGCCATTGGGTCTGGGGTAGCAGTGATGGTTTTTTACATGGTGATTTAGATTTTGCTGGAGGCACCGTAATCCATGTAAATGCAGGAGTAGCTGGATTAGTGTTATCACTCATCTTGGGTAGACGCTTAAACCTTCAGGAAGAACGTAAACCCTCTTCTATCAAGTTAATGATTCTTGGATCTGCTTTATTATGGTTTGGCTGGACGGGATTCAATGGCGGTAGTGCATATGGAGCTAACTTCTTAGCTGCAAATGCTGTTTTAGTCACATATGTGGCTGCATGTATTGGCGGACTGGTATGGCTAATTATTGAGTGGTTTATCATCAAAAAACCTACGCTAATCGGTATTGCCTCTGGAGCTGTTTCTGGTCTGGTAGGCATTACCCCTGCTGCCGGGTTTGTTGACGTACAAGGTGCCCTTATTATTGGAATAATTTCCAGCTTAGTGGGTTATCTTGGCGTAGTGAAATTAAAAGAATACTTCGGCCATGATGATACCTTAGACGCTTTTGGAATGCATGGTTTAGTTGGAATTGCAGGAGCAATATTAACTGGTTTATTAGCTAACCCTGAAGTAGATGGTGAATCTGCAGGGTTATTTTATGGCAACCCTATGCAATTAGTCTTACAAATGAAATCGGTCGTAGTAACCATCCTATATTCTGGAGTAGCTACTTATATTGTATTTAAAATTAGTGCCTATTTAACTGGAGGTAATGGCCGTATTAATCGTGCTATTGAATTAGAAGGAATGGATATTGGATTTCACGGTGAACATCATATTGTGATTGAAACACATAATATTCATGATATGAAAGTGAAATAATTACAGATATTTTATTAAAAAAAGTGAGTTCAAAAAGCTCACTTTTATTTATTTTCTACCCTTTTTTCTTGCTTTGCCAAACATTTTTCGTTTGTCATAAGTATTATAATTATGGGTTTTCGCATTTTTCTCCTTCTTTGAATGGAAAGCTTTATTACCTACTTCCTCCTCTTTTGACTCAATACGCTTATCCCTTTCACCTTCAATAACTAAATCCGAAGGCAAACCCACCAGTTTCATTTTTTTACCAATCTCTACTTCAATTTTAGAAATGATAGGCAATTCCAAATCCGTTGCAAAAAACTGTGCTTGTCTTTTTGTTGCTGATTTTGGCAATCTATTTATCAAACTGCTTACCGCTTCTGGTAAATCGAAAATCAGTAATTGGGGTACGTCAGAAACATTCACGTCTGCATCTGTTTCTTGAGCTACAATTAAAATTTTCACCTCCTCATCAGCTAAAAAATCCTCAATGTTCTCAAAATTCAGTTGGGTTGATAATAGTGAATGAAGTAAACCTATTTGTCCGTCAATTAACTTATTTATACTTGTATATAAGTTATTAGCTGTTAATCGCGTATTCGCAAATACTACGACCTTGTTTAATGTATTTTCTTGTTGAACAAGGAGTTTTAAAAAATTTAACTTAGTCTGGAAGTTTGGTAAGTTAAATAACTCTAAATCAATGAATTCCTTTTCTTCTTCAGGCTCAGGAAAAACCTCTGTTATTGAAGGGTAATTAAGGTATTTAGCGATTAAATGTTCTAATCTATTATGATAGACGGTAGTAGAGATAATAAATTGACACCTGTGAAGTCCTTCAATCATCTCCCGGATAGGAACTTGAAAACCTTGCTTTACGAGTAATTCAGCATCATCCAGCACAAATAATTTAAGACGATTAAGGTTAAGCCCATAACGTAGAGTCAATGCATAAACGCGATCTGGTGTACCTACTACCACATCTACCCCTAAATAAAGGTCTTCTTTTTGAGTGTTGATATTCGCATTGGTATGAACTGCTTTTACCCGTAAATCAGTATAAGTAGTAAAACGATTAAATTCAGCCACTAAAGCTTCAGCTGCCTCTGTTGAAGGAACTAAAATTAACGCTCTTGGCACATCCTCAAAAGCATATTTTAATTGCATTATTGTACTCAACGCAATCAAGGTAGATTTACCACTGTCCGTTGGCGCAATGGTTATTACGTCTTGTCCAGCTAAAATACGAGCCATACACTTTCTCTGAATTTCAGTAGGTTCTTCTAAACCTTCTTCCATCATGGCAGTTAAGAGCTGTTTGTTGAGTTTTAAATCTTCTAATGGCATGAGTTGCTTTTACAATTATTACTTTAATACTGACTTATTAATCAGTTATTCTTTTGCTGAATTTTAGCCCAACTATCACGTAAACCTACCGTTCGGTTAAACACTAGTTGACCTTGCATATCATACTTGGAGTCAACACAGAAATACCCTTTTCGTTCAAATTGAAAATGTTCACCTACTTTTGCTTCAGCTAATGATGGTTCAAGTTTAGCTGTATGAATGACTTGTAAAGAGTCTGGATTTATATAAGATTTATAATCTTCTTCCTCAGATGCTGCGGTTATATCTTCTACAGTTAAAAGTCTATCATACAATCTTACTTCAGCAGGTATTGCTTCATTGGCAGATACCCAATGAATGGTACCTTTAACTTTAATACCACTTTCATCCTGTCCACTTTTAGAATTAGGGAAATATTCACAGCGTAACTCTACAATTTTGCCTTGTTCATCTTTGATAACGTCATTGCATTGAATGATATAAGCATACTTTAAACGTACCACACTTCCCGGTGCTAGTCTAAAATATTTTTTTGGAGGATCTTCCATAAAATCATCACTATCAATATAAATCTCGCGACCAAAAGGAATGTCGCGTTTTCCAGATTCGGGATCTTCGGGATTGTTAACAGCACTAAGAGTTTCCGTAGTACCTTCAGGAATATTAGTAATAACCACCTTAATTGGGTCTAAAACAACCATTCTTCGTAAAGCGACTTTATTGAGATCTTCTCTTATACTGAATTCAAGCAATTGCATATCGATCATTCCATTTCTTCGCGCCACCCCTATTCGGTCACAAAAATCCCGGATAGATGCGGGAGTATATCCTCTTCTCCTTAAGCCTGAAATAGTAGGCATACGTGGGTCATCCCACCCATCTACTAAGTTCTCTTCAACCAACTGCAATAACTTACGCTTACTCATTACGGTGTAGCCAAGATTCAAGCGAGCAAATTCGATTTGTTTTGGAAGAACAACATCGCCAAATATTTTCTCATTAAACCACTCATAAAGAGGTCTATGAACCTCAAATTCTAAAGTACAAATTGAATGTGAAATCCCTTCAATAGCATCGGAAACTCCATGAGCGAAATCATACATTGGGTATATACACCAATCATTACCTGTTCGATGGTGATGTACTTTGCGTACACGGTACATAATAGGGTCGCGCATGTGCATGTTTGGTGAAGTCATGTCCACCTTTGCGCGCAAGATATAGTTGTCTTTTTCATCAAACTCACCTGCCTTCATTTTAGCAAACAGCACTAAACTTTCTTCTACAGGACGATTTCGAAATGGGCTTTCAATACCTGGTTTAGTCGGAACACCGCGTTGCTCACTTATTTGTTCGGGTGACTGCGTATCAACATATGCATGTCCATCAGAAATTAGCTTGACTGCATAATCATACAACTGCTGAAAATAATTTGAAGCGTAGTACTCACCATCCCAATTGAAGCCTAACCACTTCACATCATTACGAATTGCGTCTACATACTCCACACTCTCCTTAGAAGGGTTGGTATCATCGAAGCGAAGATTACATTTCCCATTATAAGACAAAGCTAACCCAAAGTTTAGGCAGATGGATTTTGCATGACCTATGTGTAAATACCCATTAGGTTCCGGAGGAAAACGCGTGTGTACTACTTTTTTCACTCCTTTTGATAAGTCATTGTCAATAATATCCTCAATAAAATTGTTTGACTTCGCTTCCGTACTATTCTTCGTTTCCTTATTCATTCCTAACAACTTGATAATCGAAACCGCAAAATTAACATAAATAGTGGTCTAATAGTGAGAAAAGGTGAAAATTACATCTAAATGGGATAAACCATGTATGACGCTTTTTACAAAACAAAAAAATGCCAGAAAACACAAACATTTTCTGGCTTAAATGAAAAAATTGGACACGATACAAAGTAGTTACTTTTTGGGGTACAGTTCAATAGCCATTTATGGTCATTTTTATTACTATTAAAATCCGAAACCAGCTATTTACTGATTTTTAATAAATATTAAATTTAGAAAATTTAAAAAAAGGTTGGTTAGAAACACCCTTACCTCTTACGAAAAACAATCAAGTTACTCCAGAACTATTTGAGGTTTATGCAGACAAGTTCATATAACCCAAACGCTATTGTGTGTATGTTTTTAATTTCTTTGATGGGGTATTTACACATAAATTAGTTCAGACAACTGATTTTCCTTTAATGGAGAATAAAGAAGACTTAACTATTAAGAACTTTAGTAACACTTTACATCCAGAAGACCAATTTCGATTAATTCAAATTGAAAAAACAATAATCGAATTTTGGACAAAAAATATAGCTATTGAAAACTTTCATTATTATAAAGCTCAATATGGCTTAAGAGCCAAAATAAATGGTGAATACCAACCCATTTTACTTCAAAGTATAATTTTAGATGTGGATGTAGTAGGTAAAGGGATTAGAAATAATTTAGTTTGCTTTTCCGACTTTCCATTTAAAGATAGAAATTACTTAGATGTTCTTGATGGAATTTCATGTAATCCAAACCTCCCCTCTTATTATGGGATTAGTTCTGAAAATTTAGATGAGGTTAAGTAGATTATTAAACCTCACATTGACTTATCAGCACGTGAATTAGAAATTTTATTACTTATCAGTTATGGTAAAAGTAGTAAAGACATTGCTGAAATATTATCTATAAGTAAAAATACAGTTGATAACCTTCGAAAGCACATGCTTGAAAAAAACTCCGCAAACTCAATTACAGAATTAGTAAGGATTGGGATAAAAAACGAACTGATTTAAAGTTTTTTAATTAATTAAACCACACGAATATGCTTCTTTCACTAACTCACCTGTCGAAGTTACTTTTGAACGATGAAGCATATTTTTCCTATGATTACTAACCGTGTTCTCACTTATATTCAGCTGTTCAGCAACTTCTTTTGTAGATAACCCTTGACTTATAAGTTGTAAAACTTCGATTTCTCTATTTGAAAGCATTATTTTAGGGTTCTCACTATAATATTTCTCAGAAAAGAATACCTTGAAAAAATTATTCGGATCACGTACACTAAGGTAAAAATCCATGTGATCGCTTATCTTTAATTCATCAATATCTGTCAAAAGTTTTAATGCTTTCACTGGAGCACCTAAAGCATCTGTTTCAACGACTGTTACTTGGTGAAGAAACCATCTATATGAATTATCTTTACATTTAACTAATGTACTATAACTGGCTCGTATATCTTTCGATTGATTTTTCTTCCCCAATTTATCAAAGTGTTCAAACATCATCGGTAAAATCTTATTCGCAATCGTGTTGACTTGGTGAGAAGGGAAAAGTCCGATCCCTGTTGTAATTCCACCTTTTATAAAATCTGCTGGTGTAATACCTAAGATTGACTTACAATTTTCACTGACCATAAGATAACTCTTACTTGGAATATCACATAAAAAAACTATACCCGATGAATTAGAAAGTGTTTTTTTCAATACCTCGTAATCCTCATCCTCTGGCACTAATTCTCTGTGAGGATAATATTTTTCATAGCAGTCTCTGATATGATTTTCAAATGTATGATAGATATCTTTTCTCATCCGTATAAAATTAATGTATAAAAAAAATTGACTCTAATTAATATAGCTGATATTTATCGATTTTTCAAGGTAAATATACCGCATAACTTCGGCCTTTAGAACTATAATTATTTATTATTTAAATATAACATACCACTACTTATAAAATCAAAAAACTATATTAACACAATAAAAATAGAAATTATTAACGCCACTCTACCCGAATCCTTTTTTCATTTTTGACAAAACTTTTGGGTATATTAGATAAAATACCGCTTCTAATTTTATCAATTAAAGGTTCCTTTGAAAAGCTCTGGTGAACAACTATACTCACTTCCCGAACGGGTTGTGGTTCATCTAATCGAATAACATTGTCAGATTCAAAATCATCCAACACAGACAATTCGGGGACTAACGTTAAACCTATACCTTTTCTTACTAACGCCTTTAAAGCTTCGATAGAACCGCTTTCGTATTCAAAACCTAAGACAGCTCCTGTGTTGGATTGGTTACAGATCTCCAACGATTGATTACGAAAGCAATGTCCTTGATTCAACAGCAAAACTTTAGAAGTATCAATTGCAGAAGGATGAATACTTTTTTGATGCTCCATATTATAGCCGTTAGGTACATACAATAAAAAAGGTTCATAAAACAACGGTACTTCCCTTAAACTTTTTTCGTTTAAAGGCGTCACCAGCACCCCTAAATCTAACGTGTCATGTATTAAAGACTTAATAATATCTTCAGACTGCATTTCATGTATTTTTAAATGTGTCTGCGGATTCTCCTGTAGAAATGTTTTTAAAAATAAGGGTAATACATATGGTGCTAATGTAGGTATGATACCAATTCGAAATTCACCTACTAAAGTTTCTTTATCACTAGAAATCATTTCTTTAAGTTGACTAACTTCACGTAAAATTTGCCTAGACTTCAAAATAATTTGCTCTCCAGCTTTTGTTGGTACTAAAGGTTTCTTTGTTCGATCAAATATTTGAAGACCTATCTCCTCTTCTAATTTCATCAACTGCATTGTTAATGTCGGTTGTGTAACGAAAGTTTTTTCAGCCGCGGTCACAAAATGTCTGTAGGTGTCTAGCGCGATAACATATTCAAGTTGTTGTAAAGTCATATTATAAATATAATCTATATTAATATAAAAAACATCAATTTGAATTATAATTCAATCATAACTAGTTTTGAGTAATATAAAAAAGGACAAACAGTTAAAACTCATTTATATGAATAACATCGGACTAAACACAGAAAAAACTCAAGCATTAGCACTCCAACTAAATGATTTGTTGGCTAATTATCAAGTGCTTTATGTCAATACAAGGGGCTATCACTGGAATATCAAAGGTGAAAAATTCTTTGAGCTCCATCTTAAGTTTGAAGAGTTGTACAACAATTTCATCTTAAAAATTGATGAGATCGCTGAGCGTGTTCTAACATTGGGAGCCACTCCCCTACACAGTTTTACTGAATACTTAAAAATTTCCGCAATCAAGGAAATTGAAAATTTAACAGACGGAAAAATAATAATAAAACAATTACTCACCAGCTTAGAGGTTTTGCTAACAAAACAACGCAATATTCTCACGCTCTCAAGTGAAGCAGATGACGAAGGTACTAACGCCATGATGAGTGATTACATCCGTGAACAAGAAAAATTAGTATGGATGTTAAATGCTTACTTGAATTAATACATACCAATAAGTTGAAGTACAATAATAAATTTATCAATCTAAAATTTAAAATTATGATAACCATAGGACAACAATTCCCTGCATTTAAAAAAACAGCAGTAGTAAGTTTAGAAAAAGGAAAAGAATTCGAAGAAATTAACTCTAACTCATTAGTAAACGATAATGGACAATGGACAGTAATGTTTTGGTGGCCTAAAGATTTCACGTTTGTCTGCCCTACTGAAATAGCTGAATTTAATAACAGTTATGAAGACTTCACTGACAGAGACACATCGTTAGTAGGTGCGTCTACTGATTCAGAATTTGTACACTTAGCCTGGAGAAATAACCACGATGATTTACGCGGATTAAAATTTCCTATGCTTGCCGACACCTCAAAATCACTTGCCTCCGACTTAGGCATACTTGAAGCCAATGAAAAAATAGCATACCGCGCTACCTTTATCATCGACCCACAAGGAATTATAAGATGGGTATCCGTTAATGATTTAAACGTTGGACGAAATGTCAAAGAAGTAATTCGAGTACTTGACGCCTTACAAACGGATGAACTTTGCCCATGTAACTGGGAAAAAGGTCAAGAAACCATTACTGCATAAATAACAAATAACACCACAACCGTTATTTGCTCTCTAAGTAACGGTTGTGAGTTTATTCTTAATCACCCAATAAGTACACAAAAACTTTATTCGAAACTACCATGATAGCAACCGCAAATGAACTAGCAGGTTTATTAAACCTACCAGAATCGTACTCCAATCAAGTCCTAGAATCCCTTTCTAAAGCAGATTCAAGATACATTCGGGATTTAAAAGTGAATTTTAAAAACACCTTAACTTCAGAAAAGTTAACAGAAAAAGAAACCGCACTGATAGGTTTATCCATTGCGGTAAACGAGAACAATTCAGTACTTACTACTTATTTTGTTGATTTAGCTACATCAAAAGAAGCATCGGAAAGTGAAGTAGCAGACACTGTAGCATGTGCTTCACTCTTAGCAAGCAACAATGTTTTATACCGGTTTAGGCACTATACTGGTCAAGAAATATATGATCAATTACCTGCTAAAATTAAAATGAACATCATGATGAACCCTAGCACGGGTAAAGAGTTATTCGAATTAATCAGTTTAGCTGTCTCCGCTGCGAATGGATGTGAACGATGTGTGAATGCACACGAACATTCATTAAAAGAAATGGGTACTTCTGAAGAGCGTATTTTTGATGCAATTCGATTGACAAGTGTTTTAGTCAGTTTAAGTAAGGTGATTTTTTAAATCACCTTACATTTATTACACACGACTGAATTATGGTATTTTTTTTGAGCAAAAAGTTTATTATTGATAATAAAAAACAATTTAAATATCACAGCACATGAAAAAAACGTATGCCATAGTCAATTTCATCATCATCTTATTGGTAATTTTTTGGAACTATTGGGCAAACAGCGCTACAATCAATGGAAATACAGTTGGTGAATTAAGTAGACAGTACAATAGCCTTTTTACCCCAGCTGGTTACGCTTTTTCAATCTGGGGATTAATTTTTTTAGGATTAATAGTCCACGGAATTTATCAGCTATACTGTGCATTTACAACCTATCAATCAGATGATTTTATCGTAGAAATAGGTCCATGGTTATCCATTGCTAACCTTGCTAACGGTGCCTGGATCTGGTTTTGGCTTCATGAACAAACAGGCATAAGCGTGTTAGTAATGTCCATATTAATGATTTCATTAATTATCATCATACATCAACTTAAAATGGAATACTGGGATGCCCCAAAAGCCATTATTGCTTTTATTTGGTGGCCTATTAGTCTTTATTCAGGTTGGATAGCAGTTGCTACTATTGCAAACATATCCGCTCACTTAGCACGCTTAGAATGGTCTCCAGTCTTTTCACCTACCATGTGGACTATTATTATGGTTATAGTAGCGACAGTTATTAATATAATATTAGTACAAAGTAGAAATATGCGAGAATTTGCATCAGTAGCCGTTTGGGCCCTTATTGCAATCGCAGTTCGACATTGGGGCAATATTCCAACTATTCAATGGACAGCAGCAAGTTGTGCTTGCATTTTGTTTGTAGTCATCTCCATTCACGGTTATCAACACAGAGGCTCTAATCCATTCTTTAAAAATTAAACGGCATATTTATGTATAAAAAAAGCAGTTCTTAAATGAATAAGAACTGCTTTTAGAATTAAATACCTATAAGTGGAATTATATTGCTGATTTAACAGTTTTTACAATTCGAGCAGCAATTTTATACGGATCACCGTTAGAAGCAGGTCTTCTATCTTCTAACCATCCTTTCCATCCTCTATTCACTGTAATTAAAGGAATTCGAATTGAACATCCTCTGTCGGAAATACCGTAAGAGAAATCATTAATTGAAGCAGTTTCGTGCTTACCTGTTAATCGTTGTTCGTTGTGAGCACCATAAACTTCAATATGTTCTTTTGTTACAGGTCTAAATGCTTCACATATTTTTTCATATACAGCTCTATCACCGCAAGTTCTTAACACATTATTTGAGAAGTTAGCATGCATACCTGAACCATTCCAGTCCGTATCACCTAATGGCTTTGGATGGTATTCTATATACATTCCTCTATCTTCTGTTAATCGTTGTAATATATAACGCGCAACCCACATTTCGTCACCCGCTTTTTTAGCACCTTTTGCAAACAATTGGAATTCCCATTGTCCACATGCAACTTCTTGGTTAATCCCTTCAAAGTTTAATCCAGCAGCAATACAAAGATCAGCATGTTCTTCTACTAAATCTCTACCGTGTGTGTTTTTCCCACCAACAGAGCAGTAATACATACCTTGAGGAGCAGGGTAACCTCCAATAGGGAAACCTAAAGGCAATTGCGTTGTAACATCCATAATGAAATACTCTTGTTCAAATCCGAACCAAAAGTCATCATTTTCATCATCAATTGTTGCTCTACCGTTTGACTCATGCGGAGTACCATCTGCATTCATCACTTCACACATTACTAAATAACCATTTAATCGTGCTGGATCAGGGTATATTGCAACAGGTACCAGTAGACAGTCTGAAGACCCTCCTTCTGCCTGCTGAGTAGATGAACCATCAAAAGACCAGTTTCCGATCTCTTCAAGAGTTCCTTTAAAATCTTCGTGTTCCTCTACTTTGGTTTTAGATCTCAAATTTTGAGTGGGCTTATAGCCATCCAACCAAAGATACTCTAACTTAATCTTAGCCATTTTTATGTATTATTTAGTTTAAATTTTTAAACAAATCATATTTGATTATTGAAGAACCAAATACGGATGCCAATTTAGATGATTCTTTATTAATTCAAAAACTACCAACTTGTTTTTTTACCATCTATACACGTCTATTTCCCCCATTTTAGCTTGAATTATTAGATAAGTACAATTTAACACAAGAGAACATAAGATTCAAAAGGTGCATTCCCTTATTCCCTTCGCGTATATTTAATTATAGTAACTTTTCAAATTATTAGTTAAAGTCAATTCGATATTTTTTTTACACAAAAACACTTTAAAGATCAAACTCAGTCTTTCAATAAAAAAAACGTAATTTTACCACATGAAAAATGTGGCGTTTTATACACTGGGTTGTAAACTAAATTTCTCAGAAACATCTTCCATCTCGCGCTTATTTGAAGAAGAAGGATATCAAAAGGTTGACTTTAACAACGGTGCTGATGTCTATGTCATCAACACGTGTTCGGTAACTGAGAATGCAGACAAAAAATGTAAGCGTGTTGTAAAAGAAGCTAAACGTTATTCTCCGAACTGTTTTGTGGTGGTTATCGGGTGTTATGCGCAACTTAAACCAGAAGAAATAGCTGCTATCAAAGGCGTGGATGCCGTTTTAGGTGCATCAGAAAAATTTAGACTTATTGAAATATTAGGAGATTTTGAAAAGAAAAAAGCAACTCAAATATTTTCTCAGGAAATAAAAGAAGCCAATACATTTAACACCTCCTACTCCATAAATGATCGTACTCGTACTTTTTTAAAAGTACAAGATGGTTGCAATTACAATTGTAGTTTTTGTACCATTCCACTTGCAAGAGGAAAAAGTAGAAGTGATAGTATTGCAAACATCGTAAAAACTGCTCAAGCAATTGCTCAAACTGAAGTTAGAGAAATAGTGCTTACGGGCGTAAATATTGGCGATTTCGGGATTATAGATGGTAAACGTAGTGAACGTTTTGCTGATTTAGTCAGCCAATTAGATGAAATAGAAGGTATTGATCGCATTAGAATCTCATCTATTGAACCCAACTTATTATCCAATGAAATTATTGAGTTTGTAAGTCAATCTAAACGATTTGTACCTCACTTTCATATACCATTACAATCTGGTAGCGATACACTTTTAAAATCTATGCGGAGGCGGTATGATACGCAGTTGTACCTCGACAGAGTTACGAAAATAAAGGCGTTAATGCCCGACTGTTGTATCGGTGTCGATGTGATTATTGGCTATCCAGGTGAAACAGAAGAAGAATTTTTAACTACTTACAACTTCTTAAACGATTTAGACATCTCTTATTTACATGTATTCACTTACTCAGAACGAGATAACACGCATGCAATAACATTAGAAGGTGTTGTCCCGTTGAAAGAGCGAAATAAACGTTCAAAAATGCTCCGCATTCTATCTGAGAAGAAAAGAAGAGCTTTCTACGAAAGTCAATTAAAAACATACCGTCCAATTTTGTTTGAAAACAATGTTTCAGAAGATGGCTTAATGACTGGATTTACTGACAACTATGTAAAAATTGAAGCAGCGTATGACCCGCTTCAGATTAATAATATAGTGTCAGGATACTTACGTACTATTACTAATTCTGGCAATGTAGCGTTTACCGAAGCGGTAGAAGTACTTACACATTAATCAAAGTTACCCCTATCCATACAATTTCTGTGTATCCTTAACCACAGATTGTGGACAGCAAACCATTAAAACATTCAATAAAAAATCGCAATTTAAAGTAAAACTCTTACTCTGGTCTTCTATATCTAAATTATATCCCTTTTCATTTTAGGGCATGTGTTTTGTCTAAATTTGTTATTACCAATACTTAAATAACAAAATATGAAAAAGTTAAATATAATTATAGCAAGCACATTTTTAGTACTAGGTACTTTTAGTCATGCCCAAACTCATCACAACTTGGACAATGACGACAAAAAAGATGTCGTTATGACGAAAAATTTTAAAGCTTGGGACTCTGACAATGATGGTAAAATTGATATGAAAGAGTTTAAAATTTCATTCAACAAAACAAACTCCTATGAAGAATGGGATACCAACACAGACAAAGTCATTGATGAAAAGGAATGGCATAAAGGAATATCTCTAAACTATGAAAACTCCGATTTAAAATATATTGATTGGGACCTTAATGGAGATAAACTCATTGATCAGATGGAATACTTTCAAGGTAGCTTTGAGGCCTGGGACAATAACAGTGATGGCTTTATTAATGAATCAGAGTTCTCTCATTGGCAAAATAAAGGCATGAAATAAAACTTAATCTATTAATTACATTTCAAAAAAAGCACCTGTCCTAGAGGTGCTTTTTTTATGTCCAATAAAACACAACATCACCCTTACTTTTTTTGTGGAATATTTTATCATTAACAAGAATTACTTTCCACACAAATATCCTATAAAACACTACCATCCAACATATTAACACATCTAAAACCAGTTACGAAAGCGGTATTACTTTTGTGAAAAAGTCTTAGGATTAATATAACTACTAACTATAAATATAATAGCATATGAAAAATTTAAAAATAAGTGGATTTTGTCTCTTTTTATTAATTAGCTCAACAAGCTTTGCACAAACTAATCAAGACAGAAAAAAGGATTACACCCATCACAATAAAACAATGGATAAAAGTTATGAAGATTGGGATTCAAACCACGACAAAAAATTAGATGAGAAAGAATTTAAAAACACCTTCGAAAAAATGGACTCATTTAAAATGTGGGATACTGACAGTGATAAATACATTACTGAAAAAGAATGGGAGAAAGGATTAACTGTTCATGGCGACAAACTGGAAGATAAAAAAATTGGTTCTTTCGAAGAGTGGGATAAGAATGATGATGATAAAATAGATAAATCAGAATATATTGAAGGCAACTTTAATATGTGGGATAAAGACAACAACGGCTATGTTGATAATACTGAGTTCGGTGAATGTCAAAAAAGAAAGAAATAATCGAATTACGATTATTTAATAAATTTATTATTCAAACACACCTTTTAATTAAAAGGTGTGTTTTTTAATTCGCTATATGCAAATTAATCTCTTTTAAAAGCATCATACAACTCGCTAAACTCGTAACTCCTTATCTGAAGATGCTCTCCATCTCTAAAATAATTCAAAGGAATAACAATCTTATCTACATCCTCAGCAATTGCCCAATGTAATGTTTGCATGATTGTTTCCCGGTCTGATGCTGGCAAACTTCTTAATTCAGCTAACATGTTAGAGCTAAAATATTGCATTTTTTGAGCTGTTAGATATGAGATTTTTGCCTATTTCTATGATACCATTCACTTTTATCCTCTTCTATTTTGACTTATCTATCTTTTCAAAAATATGTCCTTCTGCGTTATTTTTATTCCACCTACCTATTTCTAGGTTCATCAATCTAGCTAAGAATTTTACTTCTTAACGATTCGGAACTCAACCCTTCGATTCAACTTTCGAGTTTGTTCATAGGTATTATCGAACTTGGGTTTAGAACCGCCATATCCCTTACCGCTAATTCGTGGTGGATGAATCCCTTTTCTTTGTACCAAATAGTTTCGAACGGCCGTCACTCGGTTTTCTGAGAGTTCAACTAATTCATCTTCATTACCTATATTATCTGTGTGACCAAACAATTCAATCTCCATAGTGGGGTTTTCTTTCATCATTTCTGCCAATTTATCTAACTCGGGGTACGAACTCGCTAATAAAAATGGCGTTCCTTGTTTAAACAATACATTATGTAGTAAAATAGGATCTCCTTCAGCCTCGATGGGCGCCAAGTATAAATCACGCTCAATTACTTCATAATTCTTCACTCCTTTTAAATCTATATTATCTCTTACCGAATAAAACCCTTCTTTTTCAGCAAAAAAACTATAGGCTAGTTCCAATGGAAGAACAATTTCATATTCACCCGTTTCAGGATCTGAATGAGCAATTCCTGTTTCTTCGTTACTTTCAAGATCTCGATAAGTAATACTAGTGCCGATTGGCTCTTTTGTTTTTTCATTTAAAACTCTTCCTCTGATGATAACAACAGGTTGTGGTTTGACTTTTTCTGGCAGCCTTACCCGGAAGATGTCAGTTGTCTTAAGTGTTTTATCTGTCGACACAAAATAAGCATACTCCCCCGAGGCAGGAACACTGTAATAGGAATCTTTCCCTAATCCATTAATCGGCTCGCCCATGTTTTTAGGTGTACTCCAATTAAGCCACGTATCGTCTAATCGTTTTGACATGAAAATGTCATTTTGACCATAACCAGGATGTCCGTTTGAACTAAAGTATAGTGTAACACCATCAGAAGCTAAAAAAGGAGATAGTTCAATGCCCGGTGAGTTAATAGTTACTCCCATGTTTCTCGGCTCTGACCAGATGTCATTACCTTCGTTGAAGGAAACATAGAGATCGCGACCGCCCATTACATCGTTCATTTCTATCGCTAAAATCAATACTTTACCATTATTACTTAAGAAAAATTCATTAAACCCGGATTTGTTATAATACTGGCGAATTTTAAATTGCTCAGGTATAGACCAACCTCCTTTTACACGCGAACTCACCGAAATACCTTGACCTTTTTGTTTTCCATTAGGCTCATATAAGTTCATTAACAAAAGTCGATTACCATCTGGTGTAACGGCATGCACTGCATTAGGACCGTGGTTGTTAATAGGCTTACCCATATTTTCAGCGCTGCCCCATGAACCGTTAGAAAACTTAGAGAGATAAGCATCTTCTAAATCAGTAGGTCCACCTTCATTGGAAGGGTGTTCTTTTCGAGAAAAATAAAGCCTTTCACCATCAGCAGAAATAATAGGGTTCATTTCTTCATATTGACTGTTAATGGTTGAGGGGAGTTTTTGAGGCTTTTCTGGAAAGTATACTCCTTCAATCAAATTAAGTGGTAAAACTTTACCTGAAACTTCAAAATCATCTATTGCGACTGAGGAAGAACCAAATAAGATAAACCCAAAATACTTACCATCAATACCTCGATAAGGTTCAGAATAAATTTTATCACCATTCATATAATAATTCACCATTCCTGATTCTTTTGCAATGGTAACTTCGTTATTATCTAAACGAATCTTTAAGTTCGTTTTATACTCGGTGGAAGTGAGTATTTTACCTTCTTTTGCTCTAAAAACACGGAATTTATTTCCCTTAAGGTTAAAATAGTAGGCATTACTTTTATCTTTCCCTCCCCACAAAAACCCATATTCAGACCCTAATTTTCGTGACGAAAAAGTTGCTTTAATTGACCAATCGTTTTTCTCGTCTAATCTGTTTAAATATTGAACAATTACATCTGATTTTTCCGCATTACGCTTCCAGTTGAGCGATCCTTCAGAAATAGAAGACTCATTACCATATGCATTAATTAAATCCCAGTGTCGGTCATTATTTTCAAAGGATTCTTTAAACACATTTTGGGAAAAAGAAACCGAACAAAAACCAACCAATAGTAAAAGAATCCAACTTTTCATAGCACACTTGAAATATAAAGTAGTTTTAATGATACAATTTTCAACCAAGAAATGAAACAAAAAATAAAATATGAGGTGCAAAAGGAACACAAGTTTGGTCATAACTAGAGATTTACGATATTTACATACTACAGAACACCTAAGAATGAGGCGAATAAACGCACTTATTATACTTTTAGCTATTTCATTTTCATTACTTGGTCAATCGACACCATGTGCTGAAGCTAAAAAAATAGTTGCATTACTCAACAGAGAACATGTTGAACCTGTTGGTTTAAATGATTCTCTCTCCTCTCGAATATTTCACTTAACTTTTAATGGGCTTGACCCGAAACGGGTTTACTTCACCGAAACAGACTTTAATAAATTAAAAACAAAACAATATTTATTAGATGAAGAGATCAAACATAATCATTGTCATTTCATAAATAACATCACTGAGGTTTATAAAAAAAGACTTGAAAGTACTCTAGACTATCTCACCACCTTAACTACTGAAATTACCAGTTTTACTGTTGAAGATGAATATGAAGCATACGATAAAGATGAGTACGTCTTTCCAAAAAATGACCATCAAAGGATAAATCGAGTTCAAGACAGGGTAAAACTCTTAACCCTATACCGTCTCATGCATGACTATTATCAAGATTCCTTAACTGGTTTTCCAGAAGAAGCTGTTACTAACCTTCAAAAAACGAAGTCTGAAGTTATTGAAAAATGGATTTGTCAAATCAATCATATATTAAATCATGAAGATGGTTATCAAACACACATAGCGGAAGAATATTTAAATGCCATCACTAAAAGTTATGACCCGCATTCAGCTTATTTTAACAAACGACAGAAAAAAGAATTTGATCTTCACTTATCAAGAGTAAGTGAAACCTTTGGTTTATACATAGAAGAAGCTGACAACGGAAACTTTATTGTTTCTGACTTATCTCCAGGTGGTCCTGCATGGAAATCTAATCTTATTCATGAAGAAGATGAATTACAAGGTATTACTTGGCCGAATGGCGATAAAGAAGAAATTACTTGTGCTACTGAAGCCAGTATTAACAACTTACTAAACACTACCCCATTCAAAACAATCACCTTACATTTAAAAAAAAATGACGGTAAGTTAATTGATGTATTTCTTAAAAAAGAAATCCTAAGAGTCGATGAAAACACGATAAAAAGTTTTGTAATACATGACAAAAAAAATATAGGTTATTTATCTATTCCTTCATTTTATTCGGATGAAGGTAGTACAATTGTACAAGGTTGCGCAAATGATGTTGCAAAAGAAGTAATTAAGTTAAAGAGAGAAAATATTGATGGTTTAATCTTGGATTTAAGGCATAATGGAGGTGGTTCTTTAAGAGAAGCTATTGACTTTGCAGGTATTTTTATTGACGAAGGGCCAATTTGTTTAATGAAGGAAAAAAATAGTGGTACCCAAATTGTAAAAGATTTTAACCGAGGTCGAATTTACACTGGTCCACTAGTGGTGCTTATTAATGGCTTTAGTGCTTCTGCTTCAGAAATACTAGCATCTAGTTTACAGGATTATAATAGAGCAGTAATTGTCGGTAGCAACTCCTATGGCAAAGCAACTGGGCAAGTAATTATTCCAATTGACACAAGTTATAATAACTTTGAAGAATTAATTGGGAATACACAAAGTTCTTCTAACCAATATAAGGCATATATTAAACTAACTAATTCAAAGTTTTATAGAGTCAATCGAGTGAGTAATCAAAAAACAGGAATGATTGCGGATATTCAATTACCTTCTATTTGGGAAAAATATCATTTCACTGAAAAAGATCAGTATTATGCATTAAAAAATGATATATCGAACAAAAATATTCTCCTTAAAAAATACACTGACCTTCCTTTGAAGGATTTAAAAACAAATAGTAATTTTCGAATGATGAACGACAGTTGTTTAGTCAAATTAAATAATATTGCTACAGCCTTTAAAAAAGAAAATTCAAAGTCTTATAGTTTAAATATTGATGAATTTTGGAACAATAGTTATCCTGAAATTCACTCAATTGATGAATTTTATAGGCTTTCCAAAACGGAGAATAGTCTTTTAAAAATTAAAAACAATGCCTCTGATGCAATTTTCATTGAAATGGATGAGTTAATAGACTCAATCAATAATCAAATAATTGATGATTTGGAAAAAGATGTTCTTATACAAGAAACCTATCGAATCATTTCAGATTTAATAGATATTATCAGTAATCAATAATGAGATATATTTTCGTTTTCATATTCAAAATCATACTTACCATACAACTTTTTGGACAAACATTTACTAACCCAGTAGAATACATGAATGTCATCGGTGAACATTATTCTCAAATAAAAAATGACACTTGGGATTATACCAGAACAGTTGCTCATAACAAAGGTGGTAGTAAAGTAGAAAAAAGACGAGTAGAATTATTAAGTACAATTTTAAACGCAAAAAAAACTGTTTCAAAACTACCTAGTTTCCAAGGAGATAAAAGTTATAGGGATAGTGTTGTTAGTTATTTAGCAATCAACTATGATGTACTTAATAATGATTATGCACAAATAGTTGACATGGAAAAAATAGCCGAGCAATCTTATGACTTAATGGAAGCTTATCTCCTGGCCCAAGATATTGCAAACGACCGATTAAAAACTGCTGCGACAAACTTACAAAATAGCCAATTAGCTTTTGCTAACAAATTCAACATTGCACTTGAAGAGGATTCTGATGAAATAGCAGAAAAATTAGAAGAAGCTGATAAAATGTATAAGTATTACAATAAAGTTTATTTGATATTTTTTAAATCCTATAAACAAGAAGCCTACCTTGTAGATGCCTATAGTAGAGCAGATATTAGTGCAATGGAACAAAACAAAAACCAACTTTTAGAATATTCAGAAGAAGGCCTTTACGAACTGCGACACATGTCACCTTTCTATGGAGACCACTCACTCCTTGACAAAGCCATTAGCACCCTATTATTTTACAAAGAAGAAGCTCAAAAACATGCTCCAAAACAAATTGATTTTTACCTTAAAAAAGAACGATTCGAGAATGTTAAAAAAGCACTTGACGCTAAACCAAAAGAGAAAAGAACAAAAGAAGACGTAGACAAATACAACAATAGTCTAACCGATTATAATAATAGTATTAAATCATTTAACGATATCAATGGTGAATTAAACAGTCAACGAAGCGAAATTTATAATTCTTGGAACAAAACGTGTCAAGAATTTACGGCTAATCATGTTCAAAAAAGATAACGATAACCATCCTATTACTTATTATTGGTTTTTGCAGAATAAACATACATCAATCAGGATGAAGTCATCTCTTATATTTTCAATTATTGTTTTGTTACTTTCAGTTTGTTCTACAGTCAAATCTCAATCTGGAAATTATAAATACTGGGATGAAACACCACTTACTTGGGAGGATTTCTACGAATTACCACCCAAATCTGACTCAAGTCTTTCCAGTTTTGAGTATAGAATTGGAGTGAGGTATGAAAAAGATAATACCTCGGATACAACTTTAATCCATTCAGAAGTGTATGGATATATGTTTAAAAAAGACTCTTGGATCAAAGAGGAAGCAAAGTCAAAAGAATTTTTAGAATACCATCAGTTGCTTTTAGGTCTATTAGAAGTATATCGCAGAAAAATTCAGGTAGTCTATTATGTAGCTGAAGATCCTTATACTGCCGATTCATTATTTGATAAAAACATACTTGAGTTTGAAAATCATAAAAAAGAACTTACTGACAGCTATTTTTCTACAAATAATAAAGATAGCTTAATCACTGTTTATAAAGATTTCGTCAATAAACAACTTGAAGCCACAGACATGGATATGTCAACTTATTTGTCTTACAGTGATTTTAACTACGGTGTTAATGCATCTATAGGCTATTTATCTTTTGACAATTCTCTGAAAGAAAAATTTAGAAATAGTCCCATATTTAACGCTGGGATAGACTTCGGGTATAAAAACATACGTCTGGGTTTAAGTGGAGCGATTGGATGGAATAAAGTCAAAAATACTTTTACAGATATTAGGGAGTGGGAAAAAGGTTTAAATGTTGGAATAATTGCCGTAGAATTAAATTCAGGATATAACTTTTCTATTTCTAAATTCACGTTGAGACCTTATGGGGGTATTATGTATTTTCAGCTATCGCCAACTGGTGATTTAAACGCCACAAATGGCTACACAATTGGTGGTGGCTCTGTAGTATCGGGCGTGATAGTAGACTATAAATTGATAAAAAAACTCAAATTAATTCCAGGCTCGTTATTTTATAACAGAACCTATTCAGAGATGGATATTCGATTTAAATTATCTTTTATACCTATGAACTATGGAAATGAATACCAATCAAACACCATTCAATTTACACTTGGCATCAGTAATCTAACTAAAGTAGTGACTACTAAATAACTTTTGTTTGGGTAACTAAGTAAACTTTAAACAAGCAAGTATAAACATTACATTATGTAATCGTTATATTTGTCAATACATCATTTAAGTTCTCATTAAAACGAGCTTATTCTTATGAAGTTAACAGGAGCAAGTTACATTGTACGTATTATCGAGTTATTAGACGCTGGGCATTTATTTGCTTATCCTGGTGGTGCTATTTTACCTATTTATGATGCATTAGCATATACTTCGTTAAACTGTGTTTTAGTGAGACACGAGCAAGCAGCTGCTTTTGCCGCTCAAGGTTACGCGAGAACCCTCCCTAACAAACCAGGTTTTTGTTTAGCAACATCTGGTCCTGGAGCTACTAATTTAGTTACTGGTATAGCCGATGCTTATGCTGACTCCATTCCATTAATTGCAATAACAGGTCAAGTAGCCACGAATCTTTTAGGTACAGATGCTTTTCAAGAAACTGATATCACTGGAATTTGTATGCCGATCACCAAAAAGACCTATTTATTACGTGATATAGCCGATGCTGAAAAGGTATTTAAAAGTGCCTATGAAATAGCCATTAATGGTAGAAAAGGTCCGGTATTGATTGATATCCCCAAGGATGTTCAAAATGCAGAGATAGAATTATCTGATGATTGGGAAACTAATTTTAAGCAACCTGAATTTAAACGCGTTTATAATGCCCACTCTCCTATGATTGATAAATCCATCGATATGATGGTGAAGGCTGAAAAGCCATTAATTATTGTAGGACACGGTATCATTTTAGCGGATGCAATTGAAGAATTCAGACGTTTTGCAAAAGCGGAAAACATTCCAACAATAAGCACGGTACTTGGTATTGGCGTTTTAGAAAAAAACAACCCCTTATATTTTTCGTGGTTAGGTATGCATGGGATGAAATATGCCAACGATGCTGTTCAAGAGTCTGACTTAATTATTGCTTTAGGAATCAGGTTTGATGACCGCATTACAGGCAAACTCAATGAATTCGCTCCGAATGCTAAAATCATTCATGTAGACATTGACGAAAGCGAAGCGTCTAAAAATGTTCCAACAAATGCTTTCATACATGCTGACCTGAAAGTCTTATTAAAAAGTTTTCCTTCAACAGTTACTGCACAAAATAAAAAAAGCAGGTCTAACTGGATTAAACAATTGAATGAAAACAAAGCTAAGTATCCGCTTAAAAAAGCAGATCATGGTATATTCACAATGTCCACAGCTCTTGATTTGCTGAATGAAAGTGCTGATAAAAACACAATTGTTTCAACTGATGTAGGTCAACATCAAATGTGGGCAGGGCAATATTTGACAAATCTTGGTCCTTATAATTTCTTAACTTCAGGTGGTTTAGGATCTATGGGTTTTGGACTTCCAGCAGCTATGGGGGCGCAAGCAGCTCAACCTAACAAAACTGTATGGAGTATTTCTGGTGACGGTTCATTTCAAATGAACTTACAAGAATTAATGACGATTGTCCAAGAAAAATGGCCTATAAAAATACTTATCCTTGATAACACCTACCTTGGTATGGTGCGTCAGTGGCAAGAACAGTTTTATGACCGCAATTATTCTGGTGTTAATTTAATTAACCCTAATTTTGCACTAATGGCAGAAGCATACGGAATACAATGTATGTCTGTAGATAATACTGAAGATTATAAAACTGCACTAGAAAAAGCTAACCAAACTGCTGGACCATTTCTAATACACGCACGTGTTTTACAAGAAGATAATGTTTACCCAATGGTACCTCCTGGAGTTAGCTTAAGTGAAACAATATATTACCCAGAACTTAAAGAAGGAATAGAGATCAATGAAGAAGCAAAACTTTTGGAAAATAAGATGTAATCACACTCCTGAGGTGATAGACAGAATATTAATGCCTATCAGAAAAAGAGGATTAAGCATTGACAAAATGAGCTATGAGCGTGAAGGCGAATTTGGCAACTGTGTGTTAGAATTTGAAATGGATGAAGCAGATGCTGTTAGAATCTATAAAAACCTCATGAGAATCACAGACATCCTGGAAGTTGAAAAGCTATAACAAACAACAAAACTCACTCTTCAGTGAGTTTTTTTTATATTTTTTAGTCAAACAGGCATCTTTTTTAAGCTTTTTATCGTCTACCCTATATCAACAAATAAAACAGCTATGAAAAACAGTAAAATTAACCCTACTATTTTTTTCACTCAAAAATGTGAAAAGAAGTTTCAAGAAATAAAAAACAAAATCAAAAACTTCAATAACGGTGAACACCGGCTATTTCACATTGGCAATGACTTTAGCTTTTTAGAGTTACAACAATTTAAACCAGACATCATCATTGAAAACTTTGATGAAGGTAAAATCTTTGTGCTACAAAACGACTACTTCAAAGAAACCAATCCGTTTGTATAAAAATTAGCGCTTGATTTTCATAAAGCTAATAGAAAGACTTTTTTCAAGGTCTTTTATCTTTTTGACTTCGTTTAACAACACAAAACTAACAGAAAGTCCTTTTTTACCGGCTCGAGCTGTACGTCCACTTCGATGGGTATAGTTTTCCAATTGCTCTGGCAGTTGATAATGTATCACATACGATAGGTCTTCTACATCTATACCTCGTGCAGCAACATCTGTAGCTACCAAGACTTTTAATTTTTTGTTTTTAAACGCTCGCATTACTTTATCTCGCTCTTTTTGGAGTAAATCACCATGAATAGCTTCTGCGGATACATTTTTAGCAACTAATTGACTGGCCAATTTTGCAGCACCAGCTTTTGTTTTACAAAACACTACCCCCCTCGCTGCACCTTGGTCACTAATAAATTGAGATAATAAGGTTAATTTCTCTTCTATTTCACAAACAATATATTGGTGTTCAATATTTTGGTTGATTACTTTTTTAACTTCTGATTTAATTTGAAGTGCATCTTTAGACATGTATAGCTTCACTAAATCTAACACACTTGGTGGCATGGTAGCGGAAAATAACCAGGTAACCCTTTTTCCTTCCGTGTGTAGCAATATTTCATCTACTTCTTTTCTAAACCCTCTATTCAACATTTCATCAGCTTCATCTAATACCAAAGTGTTAATATGGTTTAAGTTCACTGCTTTACGTTTTAATAAATCGATCAATCGACCAGGAGTAGCCACTAAAATATGCGTTGGGCGTCTCAAATTGTCCATTTGTTTGGCAATATGTTCACCTCCAAAAACAACTTCAGTAAATACTTTCCCGGAATATTTAGAAAATTTAAAAATCTGCTTACCTATTTGTTGCCCTAATTCACGCGTTGGGCTCAAAATAAGTACTTGAATATGTGGTTTAGAAATATCGATCTGTTGTAAAATAGGAATTGCAAAAGCAGCAGTTTTACCTGTTCCCGTTTGAGCTTGAGCAATAATATCAACCCTTTCGTTTAATAACACAGGTAACACTTTTTCCTGAATGTCAGAAGGAGATTCTATTTTTTGTTCCGCTAAGGCTTGGATGATATTTGCTGAAACACCTAATTGTTTAAATGAAGTCACTTATTTTTATTTTGTTTGAAGTACAAAGTTTGTCATAAAATATGGATATCAATCCTCTAAATCAAAATAAAACAAAAGCAATCTTACTTATTCATTGTCTCTGTAAGCTCATATTAAAGTTTAACAGTGAAAAACTCCCATTTTTAATGAATTAAGCTTACTTTTGTCATCGCTTAATCTTTTGAATACAATACACTTATGCGTTTAGGACAATTAGCTCGAAAATTAGATATAGAAACGAGTGAGATTATTAAATACTTAGGAGAAAATAACATACAAGTCGACAACCACTTAAACACAAAGTTGGAAGACGATATGGTAACGTTAGTTTTAAAAGCATTTACTCCTAAAGAAGAATCAAAACCGGTGGTTAAAAGCGTTGAACAAGTACCACAAGAAACTGTTATTGAAGAACCAACAACAATAGTTGAAGAAGTTGTAGTGGAAAAAGAGGATATTACACCTGATCCTATCGAAGCTACTGAGGAGGTTAATCCTGCTGACACTCACACTGAAAAAGAAGCTTTTACTGTTTCAGAATTAAGAATCAAACAAGAAACAGAAGAAAATAAAAACGAAGAACGACAAATTGTTGAACTGTCACGAGAAGACAAAGTTCCTGAAGACCTGAATGTTGCTGTTATTCGTGCGCCTAAGGTTGAGCTTCAAGGCATAAAGGTTTTAGGCAAAATTGAATTACCAGAAAAGGCTAAAAAAGAGATTAAACAAACTTCATCCGAAGCAGTAGATAACAGCGAGAACAACCTACCTACGGACAAGACAGCAAACATAAGTACCACTAAGGATGGTAAACATCCTAACAAGAAAAAGCTTAAAACAAAGACTATAATAATACCTGATTCTGAAATCAAAAAGGAAGAAGAAGGACCTCATAAGCCGAAAAAAGCGAAAGAAATCAAAGCTGAAAAAAAGGCGAAAGAAAAAGCCATTAAAAAGAAAAAGTCAACTCATAGACAAGAAGAGTTATCTGAACGTCAAAAAATTCGTGAGAAGCGTAAAAAACAACGCGAAAAACAAAAAGAAGCTCCTAAGAAAAAACAAAAAAGTTGGCTGAAACAGCTTTGGGATGCTATAAAGTAATAAATGCACTTAAAGGTTTAAACAAATTTAGTTAACAAAATTTTATTCAAAATCTGTTGGATTTCACTTGATTTTTATCAAATTTTAGTCTTCTTATTAGAAAAAAGGTCAAAGAAAAATAGCTAATTGCCTCGATTAAAATCAAGACAAATGCTGAGTAAAAATTTATGAGGTTTTTTTGTATTTACATTTCATTTTTCTTTTTTACAACATTAATTTTTTCGCAGACACACATCGATTCCCTCTCATCTTTTTGTGCGCAAGATTTGTTACGATCAATTCAGCAAAAACATGACCACCGATTAAAAATGCGAGAAGAAAAAGTTGAAGAAGCGATTTCTGAATACATTTTAAGACAGCGAAAAAAAAGAACCGCTGGAAAAAATCCAGGACAAATATACACTATCCCCGTAGTTGTTCATGTCGTGCACTCAGGAGTACCTATTGGTACGGATGAAAACATTTCCGATGCGCAAATAATTAAAGGGATTGAGCATCTGAATGATGCTTTTCGAAATCGATCTACTTATAATCCATCCACAGGTGCTGATGTTGAAATAGAGTTTTGTTTAGCTATCAGAAACCCCCAAGGCAATGCTACTAGCGGAATCAACCGTGTAGTGAGTCCTTTCACAAACGTAACAACTAATCGACAAGATGATATTGCATTAAAAAGCAACATTACTTGGGACCAAACCCAATATTTAAATATTTGGTTAGTAAAGGAGATTACCTCTCCTACTCAAGGTTCTGGTGTTGCTGGCTATGCCTATCTGGCTGCAGCTCATGGTCGTCCAATTGACGGGGTCGTAAATGAAGCGCGCTGGTTTGGTAGTTCTGTTGATAATTCCAAAGTCCATATCCATGAAGTAGGACACTACTTAAACCTCTATCACACTTTTGAAGCAGGGTGTCCGAATAGCAATTGTATGACAAATGGCGATCATGTTTGCGACACGCCTCCTGATGCCTCTACTTCAGCAGTTCTATGCAACTCTTCACCAAATACCTGTTCCACAGATGCTGATGACCCTTCGTCTAACAATCCATTCGCTTCTTTAGGTGATCAAAATGATATGTTTAATAATTACATGGATTATGGTTATCAAAGTTGTCAGGATGCTTTTACCAATGGGCAAAAAGAGCGCATGGTTGCAGCACTTGAAACCGCTCGAAAAAGTTTGTTATCATCCTTAGGCTGTCAAAGTCCCTGCACCAACTTAATTAACCTCTCAGCATCAGTTGATAATAGCTCACCTTTCCTGGGTCAAACAATCACTTTTTCAACTGGTGCAAAAGCAGGTGTTACTTACACATGGGATTTTGGAGATGGTACCACCACTTCAACGGGCAATACTGTCACACATACTTATAATCAAATTGGAAACTTTACAGCAATAGTTACTGCACAAAATGCTAATCCCAACTGTAACGAAAGTCAACAATTAACCATTGAGGTTTCTTGTGCAGTAAATGCTACATTTTCATCACCAAGCTCCAATGCAACTATTGGTACTCCTATAACCTTTACTAACACATCTACTAATGCTACAAATTATGAATGGTTTATAGACGGGAATTCAGAAGGGATCACAACTAATTTGACACATACCTTTACCACACAAGGCTCCTACTTTGTCCAATTAGTTGCAAATAATGGGATTTGCTCCGATACCTCTCAATCAGTTTTTATACGTGTGGGAGCCTGCAATCAAACTGGAGTGGCTAACGTTTGGAATTTTGGGAATAATGCTGCTGTTGATTTTTCAACTGGAACTCCCATTGCTTTGGCTGGCAGTTCAATGAGACAAAGAGAAGGTGTAGCAAGCATAGCAGGTGCCAATGGGAATTTATTGTTTTATACAGATGGAATATCCGTATGGAATGCGAACAACCAAATAATGCTCAATGGAACAGGCTTAGGTGGAGCAGGTACATCGGCACAATCCTCTATAATTATCCCTGCTCCAGGTTCTACAACCCTCTATTATATTTTCACTGTACGTGACTGGACGCAATCTGGGGCATTTAGATACTCCATCGTAGATATGTCCAATGATGGAGGTTTAGGAAGTATTACTACAAAAAACGTATTAATTCAAGGTAATATTAACGAACAGGTTACAGGTGTTTTTCATCAAAATTGCCAAGATATTTGGATTATATCCCATGAAAACAGAGGGAGTAATCCGAACCGATTTGTAGCCTATCTTCTCACCCCAGCGGGTTTATCAGCCACCCCTGTTACTTCCGATATAGGATTTAATTATTTAGGAAGTAATCGATATGGTGGTCTTAGAGCATCGCATAGTGGTCAAAAAATATGTACCACACTGGGAGGTTCATCCACAGGTATAACTACTGCTCTTTTTGATTTTGACCGAAGTACAGGAATAGTCTCTAACCAACAAGTAATTGCCAACAATGGAGCTTTAGAAAGTGCTTATTCTTCTGAATTCTCCCCTAATGATAACATTTTATATGTTACTGCTTACAATGGAAATTTTATCTATCAATATGATTTATCCGCTGGGTCTACTGCAAATATTCGTGCTTCCCGACAAAATATTGCGAGCGGAAAAACTACTAAACCAGTCTTACAAATGGGGCCAGATGGAAAAATATATTGCACAAATCAAAATCAATCTTTTTTAGGTGTCATTGATAACCCAAATGCTTTAGGAACTCTATCTAATTTTTCAGAAAATGCAGTGTCTTTGGGTTCAGGCACTGGAAGTCTTGGGCTACCAAATTTTTTACCAGGCTTTTTTGGAGATGCTATTTCTATCAGTGGACCAACGGCTCCTTGTAAAAATGCAATTGAAAAATATGAGATAAATGCATCTAGTTGTATCAATTCAATTGTTTGGAATTATACAGGAGGAGGAAGAATAGTCAACCAAGACAGTTCGAGTATCACCATTGATTTTTCAGGGGTTGTGGGCGCTCATAGTTTATCGGTTCAAGCACAAGACCCGTGCGGCACCATTTCCAGCACGCTAAATATCAATACAAACAATAACGATGCACCAATAATTACACTTGGAAACGATACCACATTATGCTCTGGCACCCTAGTTTTAGATCCAGGTAGTGGATTTGCCAATTATGAATGGCAAGATGGTTCCACCAACCAAACACTCACAGTTTCTACTGCAGGTACCTATCACGTTTCCGTTAGTAGTGCGCAAGGTTGTGTTTCATCTGATACCATAGAGATAGACATATATACTTCTCCAATTTTAGATTTAGGTAAAGATTCGACACTTTGTTTTGGTGAAATTCTCGCATTAAACGCTGGTAGTGCTTTTGATTCTTATTTCTGGCAAGATGGATCTGGTGACTCTACTTTTACGGTTTACCAACCCAATCCTCAAGCGGGTACTTTTACCTATTCACTTACTGCCTATGATGACTGTGGAAACATGTCACAGGATGAGGTAGATATTACATTTGAACAATGCGATAGCACTATTTGCTCAACATCTATAGGGAACGACACGCTAATTTGCTATGGAGACTCTATTCAATTAACTACTTTGGAGAAGATGGACTATGACTGGAGCCCGAAACCCATCATTTCTAACCCAACGATTAAAAATCCTTTTGTTAAACCTACCACTGATTCTACTTATATCTACTTAACCACCACAGACAGCACTGGTTGTGAAAGCAGCGATTCTTTACTTATTTCATTTTACAAAAAGCCTGTTATTTCCTTAACGAGTTCTTCATCTACCGAAGTTTGTCTTGGAGATAGTGCTCAACTAGAAGCACAGAGTGACAAACCAGTGTCCCAATGGCAGTGGGTAGGTAATACTTCCGCTTTAAGCGCTACGACAATACCTAACCCCATTGTGTTGAGTGCTTTTACTACTGACTTTACCGTTATTGTCACCGACACAGACGGCTGTAAAGATACTTTAACGACACAGTTGACCGTGAACCTACCTCCAATACTTCAAACGAGTAATAACACGACTATTTGTAAAGGGGAAAGTACTGTCATAAGCGTTGTGGAGCAATCTGATTTTATTAAATATGACTGGCATCCCGCTGGCAGTTTATCCCAATCAACTATATCTGCTCCTACCGCTTCCCCTACCCAACCTAAAACCACCTATATTATTGAAGTAACTAACAGTGATAATTGCATAGCTAAAGACAGTGTAATCATTACCGTGCTGGATAATCCGATACCTAACGTTCATATTATTGCTGATTCAAGACTTTGTGAGGGTGATAGTCTATATGTAAGCGTAGACTCGAGTCAATTTCTAGGAAACCCTTCACTCACTTGGAAAAAATTTGACCTACAAGGAAATGAAACAATTTTATCGAGTGATTCAATGAGTGTTTTAATTCCCCATTTAAAAAAAGGCGAAACAATTCAACTGTTTGCTATATCTAATGAAAAATGTGTGAAAGCGAATAATCAATCGATTCAATCAAATGTGCTTCACCCAGAAGTTAATTTATATCCTAATTTATACCTGAGCGGTGATACACTAATTTGTTTAGGACAGCGACTTCATCTCAATGTAATTGATTCAAATAATGTCAGTTCATCCTATACATGGACAAATACCACTACACTGCAATCAAGTACATCCAACTCATCAGCTTTTGTTTCTGATTCTCTTTTTTACAAACAACTATTTACAGTTAGTGCCACTAATAAAAACTGTACAAGCACGTCTTTACCTCATGACTACTTATTTATTCCTATCGAAATTAATATTACTACAGATAGAGATACTATCAGAGGTGGAAGCGTTTACCTATCCGTTAAAACAAACACGGACGCATTTAATTGGAACACCATTCCCTTCACAGATTTTATCCCAGAGAACACGTTAAACACAACACAAACACCGAAAGTAACTACCACATATATAGTCACTGGTGAGTTATCCAGTTGTCTTGTTACAGATAGTTTAAAAATTGTAGTCCTCAATGATATTCAAGCTCCTTACTTGTTTTCTCCCAACAACGATAACAACAATGATGTATGGGTTATAGATGAATTGCTGAATTATTCCCAAACAAATGTAAAAATATATAACCGCTGGGGTATGCAACTTAGAGAACTGACTGATGGTGTAAATACTTGGGACGGTAACAATGAAACAGGAACACCTGTGCCTGATGGAACCTATTTCTATACCATCACTGCTAGTTCTCAGGGAGAACAAATTGCTTTCACCGGATACGTAACTATAATAAGATAAATGAGAATAGCTATTCGTAAATATCTGCCCAGTTATTTATATTTTTTATTTATTCAATCAGTAATCATTGGGAACACTTTTGCCCAACAAGAGATGCAAAGTTCTAACTTCATGATTAACCCATTTTTATTTAATCCCGCTTATTCTTCAGTGGATGACAACATGGACATAAAGTTAGGGTGTCGCTATCAATGGATTGGGCTTCAAGGATCTCCACAAACTTCTTATATTTCGTTTCACACACCCATCAATAAATCTCATTTTTCACGCTCCAGTGGAAGTGATTTTCATAACTGGCATGGTGTAGGTGCTGTTGCTATGCATGATAGAATTGGAGCATTCAGTAACATAAAAATAAAAGCTAACTACTCCTATAATTTAGCACTTACAAAGGGACGTGGTTATGGTAAAAATCATCAAGATGGATTACGAATAGCTTTAGGCGTATTTGTGGGTTGGAATCATTTTACGCTCGACAAAGATATATTAGCACAGAAAAACACCTCGGGTGCCACCAATGTTTCCAGTAGTTCAACTTTAAATGACCCAACCTACCAATCACTTAACCGATATTCCTCACAACCAGTGATGGATATCGATATTGGAGGAATGTTATATTATCAAGAAACCTATTATCTAGGTGTATCTAGTTCCCAAGTTCTCCAGAGTAATACTCAAATTAGTGAAGGAAGTAACCTGAGCAGACATTTTTATGTGACGGGACTATTAAAATTACAGCTAAATGAATCCTTTTACCTTATTCCATCGGTGATAACAAAAATGACTTCTGGTGCTCCTTTATCTTATAATTTCAATACACGATTAGATTGGAAAGACAAAGTTTATATTGGTGTGGGATATCGCTCAAAAGATGCTATAACAGGAATGCTTGGCACCCAAGTTAGTTGGGGAAGTCAGACAAACAGAACAAAAGACCAATATCTCCTCAATGTATTTTATAGTTATGACCATACTATAAATGGTCTTAAAAATTCCATTTACCAACATCGAAGTTCAGGCGCTCATGAAGTTACCATTGCGTTGTTTCTCTCTCCGTTATATCGAGAAAGAAACGCTGAAGACACCTGGTAATTGTTACTTCTTCCCTTCTACTCTTCCCTCGACAACCTTTTTAGTCATCTCTCTTATTTTTAATCGTGATGCAGCTGTTTCAAGGCTATTAGGATAATTTTGAATTAAAAGTTTATATACCTCCAAAGCTTTTCTGTAGTCGCCCATTGACTCATAGTTAATTGCTAAGTTCATCAAATCCAGAGATACATCATTCAACTTATCAATGCGTTCATTAAGCGCATCAATCTCTTTTTCTTTGTTAATGATCATGGACTTCAACTGCATGATATCATTATTTTGAACCTCTAACAATCCTTTTAATTTCTTTACTTCTCCTTCCAGATTTTCAACTTCAGTTTTACAATAGTCTACCTGATGTTTTAAATGACTTTGAGAAAACGAATAAAAACTCCCTCCTAAAAGGAGTAACATAAGAATTAATCGATACTTCATAAATATTTGTTTGTACACAAAGTTAAAAAAATAGTTAAGCAGACAGTTGTTTATGGCAACTGTCTGCCTGAAAAGTTATAATAAATCATTAGCTACATTTGCTAACTCAGAACGTTCACCTTTTTCAAGAGTGACATGTGCATGGATCTTATGAGAATGAATCCGATCAATTAAATAGGACAAGCCATTACTTTGCGTATCCAAATACGGTGAATCAATTTGGAAAATATCTCCCGTAAATATGATTTTTGTGTTCTCACCTGCTCGTGTAATAATGGTTTTGACCTCATGCGGTGTCAAGTTTTGAGCTTCATCTACGATAAAGATGATGTTTGACAAGCTTCTACCTCTAATATAAGCCAGTGGGCTAATCATCAGTTTTTCCTGTTCAACCATCTCTGTTAACCGCTTATAGTCTTTCTCGGTCTCCTTAAATTGACTTTGAATGGTTTTTAAATTATCCCACAGCGGCTCCATGTATGGATTTAACTTTGATTTGATATCACCAGGTAAATACCCTATATCTTTATTAC
>CAWFGW010000005.1:0-20488 GCA_963815495.1 uncultured Cytophagales bacterium | reverse complement strand
TGATTTTGCTTGTCCTTTTGTTCGGTTCCGTTCGGTTATGTGAATAGCTGATTTATAGGCTCGGGAAAGATTTTAGTTAAAAGCACCCACCCCTTGCCCCTCCGAGGAGGGGAGTGATTTTTATAGTTATTTCGTTTGGAGTGATGGTTCGCCATTTTCTATATGAAAACTAAATCTCTATCCTTTTTGTCCACTCTCCAGTCCGAAGACACTCCCCTCTTTTTCGTTTAAGTGGTAATAGGAGGCTTCTATTTGAAAGCTAAATCGCAACTCTTTTTTCCCACTCCCCAGTTCGGAGACACTCCCGTCCAAAGAGTGGGAATAGTTTCTATAGTTATTTCGTTTGGGGTGGTGATTGGAGGTTTCTATTTGAAAGCAAATCTCAATTCTTTTTTCCAATTCTCAAGTCCTAAGACACTCATCTTTTGGGATGGGTGTAATTTCTATAGTTATTTCGTTTAAAGTGATGATTTGAACCTTTCTATTTAAAAGCTAAATCTCAATCTATTTCCCCACCCTCCTGTTCGGAGACACTCCCCTCCTCGGAGGGGTTAGGGGTGGGTAAATTCATTAACAAAAAGTTTGATTTTATCCACTTCCACACTTAATTTGAGCGTCACCCATTTTTTAACTATGGCTCACAAACGGGAAATAATCCCTTACAATCCTAAATTAAAACAACTTGCCCGGAAGCTAAGGAGTAATATGACTACTTCCGAAATACTCCTCTGGCAAGAACTAAAGAAAAAACAGCTACTTGGATACGATTTTGATCGCCAGCGACCAATCGATAATTACATTGTGGATTTTTATTGTAAAGATTTAAAATTAGCTATTGAAATAGATGGGGAATCGCACAGCTACGAAGGAGCTTACGAGAGGGATAAAATAAGGCAAGAAAAATTAGAATCGCTAGGAGTACGGTTTTTACGTTTTGATGACCTAGAGGTCAAAAAAAAATTGTTTGATGTGGTAAATACAATTTATGATTGGATAAAAACGAATAGTTGAAATTCAGTGAGGACCCACCCCTTGCCCCTCCGAGGAGGGGAGTAGTTTCAATAGTTACTTCGTTTAAAGTGGTGATTGGGAGTTTCTATTTAAGAGCTAAATCACCATCCTTTTTCCACTCTCCAGTTGGGAGAGAACTCAACTCGTTGATTGTAAATATATACATAGGACTAACTCTTTAACCTGTAAACTTTTTAGGACTTAGTCATAAGAGGACCCACCCCTAACCCCTCCTAGGAGGGGAAAGTTGCAACAATTATATCGTTGATTGATGATGATTGGAGGTTTCTATTTACCGATTAAATCTCAATCCATATTTCCCACCCTCTAGTTCTAAGAAATCCCTCTACTCGGACGAGACAGTACCCTATAGTTATTTCGTTTGGGGTGGTGATTGGAGATTTCTATTTGAAAACTAAACCTCAATCCTCTTCCCCTCCCTCCAGTTCGGAGACACTCCCCTCTTGGGAGGGGTTAGGGGTGGGTTCTTAAGGAGAATAGCGTTATAGCGATGATTTGAAGCCCCAAACCCCTTAGAGACCCTACATCAAAAAAATATCTTATTCTTTTATTACCTTTACCTCTTAAACTGAATACACTAACTGTATCCTTAGTCAACTGCTATGAAAAAGCTTCTCTTATTGCCAACGCTATTTTTAATTCTCTCCCTTTCATTTGCTCAGGACCGTATCGTAAAGCTAGACACGGATGGAGACACTCCTGGTGAATTACGTTATGAAATCAACAATTCTGAGCCAGGTGACATCATTATTATTGATGAAAAGGTTCAAAATATAGTTCTAGAAAAAGGGGAAATCGAAATTCCTCACGATTTACACATCACTGGTCAAGAAAAAGCTCCAACCACTATTACTGGAAATGGAACCTCTCGTATTTTTAACTTCACACAAATGGAAGTGCCTTCACAAGAAGGAATTTTTGACGTAGTTTTAAATAAAACACATCCAGGATCATTAGTAGAACATTTAGTTTTAACAAATGGCGTTTCTGAAGATCCACAAGTAGGTGGAGAAGGTGGTGCTATACGCCTAAACAACCGAAGCGCTTTCTTTCGAAAAGTCATTTTTCAAGACAACAAAGCCATAAGTGGTGGTGCTGTGAGTGCTTCTGGTGGTGAACTGATTTTTGAATATTGCACCTTCAATAATAATACAGCCGAAAATGAAGAAGATAGCTATGGAGGAGCAATTTATTATATAAATCCAGATGGTGGTCAAAGCTTCACTTTGCACACCCTGAAACTATTTGGTTCATCGCTATTGGTAAACCAAAGCATTAATGGTCCTGGTGGAGCTATCTATATTCAAGATGATGCAGGGACTTTTGAATATTATATAGAAAACTCAACTTTCTACAAAAACAAAGGCGCTGGTGGTGGGGCATTAGCTATCTCCGATTACATTGGTAAGAGTAATGGATTTATTGATCAATGTACCTTTTCAGGGAATACTGATATGAAAGAAGGTGGCGGAGCCATTCGTATCGAAAGCCAAGGAAATTTATCCATCAATCATTCAACCATTACAGAGAACACTTCGGCTTATGGTGGCGGTGGTATTTATACTGCATTCGGGAGGGTTTCTTTATACAGCACCATTGTATCCAATAACAAATTAGATACAAACACAGATCTTACTGGTTCTGAGGATTTATATGCTGAGAACGAAAGCGCAATCACATCTGGTGGATATAATTTTCTAGGCACCAATAGCATTAGTTTTTTGACTGAAACTAATAATGAAGTAATTGGCGATGATCCACAACTAGAGCCTTTAGCTGCTGATAATGGTGGCCCTACGCTTACTCACATACCCTCAGAAAAGAGCCTTGTTATTGATGCGGGAGACCCTGGGTTTAGACCTGAAGGTGAGCAATACGATCAGCGGGGAGAACCGTTCGTTCGTTTTTTTGATGATAAAATAATTGATATTGGGGCAGTTGAGTGGCAGGTCAATTGTACACGACCAAATTTTGATGCTGGACCGGATTTAGAGGTTTGTGCCGATTCAGTGATTTTTAGACCTTCCAATACTCCAAGCGGCTGGGAAAGTACTTGGTCTATTGCTGGCAATTCTTACACCTACATTAAGGAATTGGCTGATGGAAGGATACAAGTTGGAAGTAACGACTTTATCCAAATCGGACAGATTTCCGTTCCTCTTTCGTTGCCCTCATACGACTCTACTGTGGTAGTATGGGTTTTAAATTCGGGAGGGTGTCTTTTTACTGATTCTCTTGTTATCAAAAGAGATCAAGCTCCTTACGCTGATATTTTTTACCAAAATAGAGAAACATTTTGTGCTGACACTACTGGAAAACCTCATATATCGACATCAGGCAATAGCGATAGTCTGCGTTGGTCCGTGATTTCAGGTGTAGCCACCATTCTCAACCCCACTAGCGAATATGACAAACTAATTACAGGGATTGGTTCTGGTGATAGCGCTTCCATTGAAATAGCAGTCTACACTGGTGTTTGTCCAGCAGTTCGTGATACAATGACCCTCGTAAGGGAGGCAGAAATAACTCCTGAAATATCAATTGCTAACCTTTCAAGCTCGACATGTACTGACTCTATTCACACATTTCATGCAGATGTAAACATTAAAAATTTTAGTGAATTTGATGGCACTATTAATTGGCAGATTAACGGCATTCATCAAACCAATCACAACGATACGATAGCGACTTTCAGCAACCTATCTGATCAAGATACTATCGCTGCAATTTTTGAACAACATTATTCCTGTGCTTCAGTTAACGAGGTTACCTCAAATTCAATAATTCTCAACTTATA
Source organism: uncultured Cytophagales bacterium (assembly GCA_963815495.1). Lineage (GTDB taxonomy): Bacteria > Bacteroidota > Bacteroidia > Cytophagales > JAAEPT01 > CAWFGW01. The sequence continues at coordinate 16,659 of CAWFGW010000005.1, read as the reverse complement.
TCCACAAGCCGTTGCGGGTACCATAGCAAGTAACAGTGGTAGCACATGTTTAAACGACACGATTCTCGTAGGGCTTAATGGTTCTAAAGGAGAAAATATTGAATGGTTTCAAAGCCTCAACGAAGGGACATATGCACCCATAACTTCTGGGTTAATCAACGACACAACTGTTCAAGTGGTTTTTGATGATCCAAGTATTAATGACATACGAGTTTATGCACAAGTATCCAATGCTTGCAATGAAACTACAACTGAAATCTATAGCCTTTACTTAGAACCATCTCCAACTGCTGGAACGATAACCCCTTCCAGTTTGGTTGTTTGTGAAGGTGAAGAACTAAAATTAAAAACAACTAATTCAATTGCAGATGAATATATCTGGCAAGAAAGTATAGATACCTTAGTATGGACCACTATTCCCAATGCAACAGATGATTCATTATCGCTGACGCCTACTACTAATACCTACTATCGATTTATTTCCAGAATAGTAGAGACTTCCTGTCCACGTGACACCTCTAATCATACTTTAATAACCGTCAGCACACAACCCCATAAAGCCACGCTTTCCCCTGATATGACAATTTGTTCAGGCCAACTGATTAATTTAAAAGCTTCTGGTTCGTTGGATCAACTTGATTGGTTTGTAAGTTCTGATGGCGGAGAAACTTTCACAAAAACTGTATTCCCTAATATGGTTGGAGACTCGATTGCTTCTCAAGTATTATTGGAAAACACGGACCCCACCCCATTAGCTTACTATATTTATGTTCAGTCAAGCAATTCTTGTGATTCAATAAATAGTGACACCATGGTAGTTACTGTGGATCCTCTTCCAGTTATTGACCCCCCAGCACCAGTAGTGGAATGTGGTCGTTATACCCTACCTCCAATAACAGGTGTTAATCTTAGCGGTAACCAAGCCTACTTTACCGCTCCTGATGGCCAAGGAATACCCGTTTTAGCGGGTACTGAAATACTTTCAGACACCCTTTTATATGCCTTTGATATCTCAGCTGCAGGGTGCTTTTCAGAGTCGTTAGTGAATATTACCATCACCGCTCAACCTACCATCAACATTGGGCCTGATCAATCGATATGTGCCAGTAACTCATCGGTCCTTTTAAATAGTACTATTGGTGGCGGTGCCACGGGTGTTTTATGGTCAACCAACGGAACAGGAACTTTCTCAAGTGCAACTACATTAACCACTACCTATACCCTATCGGCTTCCGATTTATTACTCGGTCAAATTACAATCTACGCTACATCTGAAAACTCCCCTTCATGTAACAAGGAAATGGATAGCCTTAGTGTAAACATCAGTCCTTCACCAACAGTAAACGCAGGTCCTGATCAAACAATCAGCTGTTATGACGGTACTGGTATTACTATGAATGGTACTATTACTAATGCTACAGGCGCAATATGGTCAAACTATGAGGGTACCTTTACTCCAAATGAAGCAGACTTAAACGCCACCTATTTCCCTTCTTCTAATGAAATCGCTAATGGTGCTGTGCAACTGGTATTAACAAGTGATGAGAATAATCTTTGCCCTCCAGGTACTGATACGGTTGATTTAATGATCACCACTTATGACTTAAGTGTCTCGGATGATGTCGCAACAATTTTCTCTGGCGATAGTGCTGTGGTGGCTATTTTAACCAATGACCTAATTGAAGGAGGTATATCTGATATTTCACTCATAACTCCAACAACATCTGGTACGGCATATATTACTGATGCTAATCAACTTGTCTTTGTACCCGAGTTTGGATTCTCTGGTGAGGTTACCCTTGACTATCTAGTGGTTAATGAGTGTGGTATTACTGAGCAGGCAAAAGTTACAATCACCGTAACGAACAACGCGCCTGTGGCAAATGACACTACCGTGACCCTCGAAAACCAATCAAGTTTGACGTTTGACATACGGGATTTCTTTACCGATGCGGAGAATAACATCTTATTTGATTCGGCTTCTATCCTGACAAACGCAACTATTGGTTCTGCTTCAATTTCAGGATTCAACGTCACGTTAGATTATTCTACTACAATCGGTACAATCGATTCTTTCTATGTGAAGGTACTTGACGCAGGAAATGAAACGGCAACTGCTTTGATTCGAATCATACTTTCTGAAAGTGTTGTAGGTGCTAACGCTGGCGCGGATAAAACAATCAAAACCTATAGCACGACACTAAATGCAGACCCTGTTTTCAATGCTTCTACTTACTGGTCTCCTGTCAACGGATTAGTATTTAACGACATCACTAGTCCGAAAGCTGAAGTAAGTGGCTTCAAGCCAGAAAAAAGCCCTTATTTGTTGGTTTGGAATGTAGACAATGGAAACACAATTAGTTCGGATACAGTAAAAATCACAGTCGTAAATGTGCCCCCAGTGGTGATAAATGCTAAAAACGTTACTGTCAAACAAAAGATCACCATCATTAACCTTGACTCTTTAGTCGCTGATTCCAATAGAAACATTTCTTCGATTAAAATCATTACTCCTTTTTCCAACTTAGACAATAAGGTAGTTTCCATTGATAATGAAGCACTCACCATAACAATTGACTTAAATAAAAGTGGTATTTCAGATACCACAAACATCGTAGACTCACTAGAGTATGAAGTTTGTGATGTCTTTAACACGTGTGCTCGCTCATATATTACCGTACTTCGTGAAGGTATTGATATAAATGCTTTAACGCGAATTGAAGAAATAGTACCCAATACAATTTATAATTTCTTAAGCCCCAACAATGACATCTTAAATAGCAACTTCTTTTTTGACATTGAAATCATCAAGTCGAATGGCGATAATTTAATCGTTGACATTGTCACAGATAATGAAACGAATGGTGTTTTAAGACATGGCCCCGATTTCGAGAATACCTTCTCTAAATTAATTGAGCGCATCGAGGTAGTAATTTTCAACCGATGGGGTGATCAAATCATCTCTTTTGATGATTACTATGGCGGTGAAGCTTACAACAATGGTGAAATAGTTGGAAACGAAGTCCCTGATAAATACGTCTGGAAAGGAAAAGACAAAAACGGAAACAACCTTGTCAATGGCACTTACTATTTTTATGTTAAAATAATAAGTCGTGTTTCGGAGGAGTCTTCTACAAGCGGGTTCATCGAATTGAGAGATTAATAAATAACAAATCCTCCAGTTACAGAATTCTGTCCAAGGGATTTGTATTGTACAATGAAACTTAATTAGTAACTTCGCGACTTCGTTTAATACCGTAATATTAAATTTCTATGAAATTATCACAATTTAAATTCAATTTACCGCAAGACCTATTAGCTGAGTACCCGGCAGAAAATCGTGATGAATCACGAATGATTGTTGTACACAAAGATACTGGTAAGATTGAACACAAAATATTTAAAGACATTGTTGAGTACTTTGAAGAAGGAGACACCTTCATCATAAATGATACTAAAGTTTTTCCAGCACGACTTTACGGCAACAAAGAAAAAACAGGAGCAAAAATTGAAGTTTTTCTTTTGAGAGAACTTAACCAAGAAATGCATTTATGGGACGTTTTGGTTGATCCTGCTAGAAAAATAAGAGTTGGAAATAAACTTTACTTTGGTGATAGCGACTTAGTTGCTGAAGTAATTGACAACACCACTTCCAGAGGTAGAACTATTCGATTTTTATTTGATGGTGACGACTCTGAATTTTACAAAACAATTAACGAACTAGGAGAAACTCCATTACCTAAATATATCAAAAGAGGTGTGGAAGAATCTGACAAAGAACGTTACCAAACAGTTTATGCTAAAAATGTGGGTGCAGTAGCTGCTCCAACAGCTGGTCTTCACTTTACACCACAGGTATTAAAAAGACTTGAAATCAACGGTATTGAAATGGCAAACCTTACATTACACGTAGGTTTAGGTACATTCCGCCAAGTTGATGTAGAAGATTTAACGAAGCACAAAATGGACTCGGAGCACATCATCATTCCTGATGAAACTGCTGATAAAGTCAATAAAGCTTTAGACAATAAAAAAAGAGTGTGCGCAATCGGTACAACTTCTATGCGATCAATTGAATCATCGGTATCGGCCAATAATAGATTGAAGCCTGCTGAAAAGTGGACTGATCGGTTTATTTTCCCTCCTTACGATTTCAAAATTGCTAATGCATTATTAACTAACCTTCACACGCCTGAGTCTACTTTATTAATGATGACCTGTGCCTTTGGCGGATATGATTTAGTCATGGAGGCTTACGAACAAGCCGTGAAAGAAAAATATAGATTCTTCAGTTATGGAGACTGTATGTTAATCATCTAAATTTAAATTCAATCGCGATAAGACAACTTGTCGCGATTGTTGTTTTATATGAACCGATATGCAATTATAGTCGCAGGAGGAATCGGTTCCAGAATGGGAGCCTCCAGACCCAAGCAGTTTTTGCAGCTTGGCACCAAACCTATACTTGTTCATACGATTGAAAAATTTTTAGCGATTCCTAACATTCATATTATTCTTACTTTACCAAGAGATCATTTTGAAACTTGGAACGCCATCCAATTAAACTACCTTCCTAATGCATTAATTACCGTTGTTGAAGGGGGTAGCACACGTTTTCACTCCGTTAAAAAAGGATTAAACCAAATCAATGATCTCAACAGTGTAGTTGCCGTACATGATGCTGTACGTCCATTAATAAAAGTGCAGACCATCGAATTAAGTTTTGAAACCGCTGAGAAATTTAATTCTGCCGTAGTTAGTGTTCCACTGAAAGACTCAATTAGAAAACTTGTCACCAAGGGAAATCAATCTGTACATCGAGAGAATTTTCGATTGATTCAAACTCCTCAAACCTTTAATTCTAAATTACTGGTGGATGCCTACGAACAAGATTACCTAGAGACATTCACAGACGATGCAAGCGTTTTTGAAGCACAGGGTCATCAAATAAAATTAATAGAAGGAGAATATTCCAACATTAAAATTACCACTAAGGAAGACCTGTTCTTCGCAGAAGCATTTCTTGCAAACGAAACTCACTTATAGTTAAACAACATTTATTATCTTTAGCTGTTAAGAAACTCATCGTATGAAAAAGTTTGATATCCCTACATTTTATAAAAGTCCTATCATTTCTTCCATCAAAGAAAAGAGACGAGAGGCTGATAAAATGAAAAAGGATTTCGAACCTACCTTACTCGACTTTGGACCCATTCGTTTTCTAATTGCTCGACACTTTGGGTTTTGTTATGGGGTTGAAAATGCGATAGAAATTATTTATAATATTCTTCAAGAACATCAAGGAAAAAACATCTACTTGTTAAGTGAAATGATTCACAACCCACAAGTGAATCACGATTTACAGGAGCAAGGCATTCAATTTATCATGGATACCCATGGCAACCAGCTAATTGATTGGGACAGCATCACTGCTAATGACATCGTTGTGATTCCTGCATTTGGAACAACCATAGAAATTGAGCACTTACTGATTGAAAAAGGGATTCAAATCGAAAAATATAATACCACCTGCCCTTTTGTAGAACGTGTTTGGAAGAAATCAGAAAAACTGGGCACAGATAATTTTACCATCGTCATTCATGGCAAAAAAGACCACGAAGAAACACGTGCTACTTTTTCCCACAGTAAACAAAATGGACATGCAATCGTCATTCAAAACATGGCTGAAGCACAGTTGCTAAGCGACTTTATTAAAGGAGAAAAAGCGAAAGAAACGTTCTACAAAACCTTTGAAGGCCGGTATTCTCCAGGTTTTGACCCAGAAATCCATTTACAAAATTTAGGAGTGGTTAATCAAACTACCATGCTAGCGACTGACACCCAAGAAATTGCTGACTACCTAAAGTCTATTACGCTCCACATAGAAAAAGGAAGTTTTGCAGACACCAGGGACACCCTGTGTTATGCCACCTCCGACAATCAAAATGCTGTTTATGGTTTGTTAAAACATCCCGCAGATTTTGCAATTGTGGTGGGAGGTTATAATAGTTCAAACACTTCGCATCTGGTGGAATTGTGTGAAGAAGAACTGACTACTTATCACATTTCAGGAGCAGATAAAATTATTTCAAGTTCTGAGATTAGTCATTTTAAATTTAGAACTAAAGAAGAATTAATTACCAGAAACTATTTGCCCAACAAACCCCAGGTAACCATTTCACTTACCAGTGGTGCTTCTTGTCCAGATGCGACAGTCGATGAGGTTATTCAAAAAATTACTGCGTTTTACACCGACACAGTAAAGGTAGAAACCGTTCTTTCAGCACTATAATGACATAAAAAAACTCACGTTACAAGCGCAACGTGAGTTTATATTTTTCTATTTGAAAGTATTATTTGGCTGTGACTACTCCTTCTGCAAGCACAGTTATTTTATTCTCTAATACTTCAACCACTCCACCAGATATTTGAACAGTTTTAGTTTCACCTTTAGCTGTCAACACGGTTACTTGACCATCTCCTAAAGAGGCAATCAAGTTAGCATGGTTATTTAAAACCTGAAACGAACCCGTACTTCCAGGTAACTTTACCGAAGTAATTTCGCCACTAAGCACAGTTTGATCAGGTGTTATGATATCAATATTCATAAGTAAACTTATTTAGCTTCAGCTAACATTTTCTCTCCAGCTGCAATCACTTGGTCGATATTACCTTTCAAGTTAAATGCTGCTTCAGGGTATTTGTCATATTTTCCGTCCATTACATCATTAAATGAAGAGATGGTATCCTTAATATCTACTAGCTCACCTTTAAGGCCTGTAAATTGTTCTGCAACGTGGAAAGGTTGAGATAAATATCTTTCAACTCTTCTAGCTCGGTGTACCACCAATTTATCATCTTCAGAAAGTTCGTCCATACCAAGAATAGCAATAATATCTTGCAACTCTTTATAGCGCTGAAGTAATTCTTTTACACGTTGTGCACAACCATAATGCTCTTCTCCCAAAATCTCAGGCTTTAATATCTGAGAAGTAGAATCCAACGGATCCACTGCTGGGTAAATTCCTTTTTCAGCAATTTTACGAGAAAGTACAGTTGTTGCATCTAAGTGAGCAAACGTTGTTGCAGGAGCAGGGTCAGTTAAATCATCCGCAGGAACATAAACTGCTTGAACCGAAGTAATAGAACCTCTTTTAGTAGAAGTAATACGTTCTTGCATTGCCCCCATCTCTGTTGCCAATGTTGGTTGGTAACCTACCGCTGATGGCATACGACCTAATAAAGCCGAAACCTCAGAACCCGCTTGTGTAAAACGGAAAATGTTATCGATAAAGAAAAGAATATCTTTTCCTTCACCTTCTCCATCACCATCACGGAAATATTCAGCAATTGTCAAACCTGACAATGCCACTCTTGCACGCGCACCCGGAGGCTCGTTCATTTGACCGAAAACCAAGGTAGCTTGTGATTTTAATAATTCTTTTTCATCAACTTTAGAAAGATCCCATCCACCTTCTTCCATGGATTTCACGAATTCTTCTCCATATTTGATAACGCCAGATTCAATCATCTCACGAAGCAAATCGTTTCCTTCACGAGTTCTCTCACCAACACCAGCAAACACTGATAAACCTTCATAAGCTTTAGCAATGTTATTGATCAATTCCATGATCAATACTGTTTTACCAACACCAGCACCACCAAACAAACCAATTTTACCACCTTTTGAATACGGCTCTAAAAGGTCAATTACTTTAATGCCTGTATAAAGTACTTCTGAAGAAGTAGACAAATCTTCAAACTTTGGAGCCTCTCTATGTATCGACATTCTCGACTTCACTTCTGGCTGACGAATTCCGTCAATAGCTTCACCAACAACATTGAATAAACGTCCGTTAATTTCTTCTCCTGTAGGCATTGAAATTGGAGCACCAAGATCAGTAACAACTGTTCCTCTAGTAAGTCCTTCAGTACCTTCCATTGAAATAGCTCTAACGCGATCTTCACCAAGGTGCTGCTGACACTCTAAGATGATTTTTTGACCGTTTTCTTTAACTACTTCTAATGCATTAAGAATTTCAGGTAAAATCATCCCTTCCGCTTCGAAACTTACGTCAACAACGGGACCGATAACCTGTGTTATTTTGCCTTGATTTGTCATTTTTATACTAAATAATTAACCGATATTACTGTTCTAATAATTAGGCTGCAAAATTAGGGCTATTATTCCCATTATCCAAGGAATGAAAATAAATATCACCTTTGTTTTTGCACAGAAAAAAATCTGAATATCATCACTTAATAGCTTTTTACTTATTTAAAACGATTCGGAAAGTAGTACCTTGATTAGGGTTGGAATTTTTTACAAAAATTTTCCCTCTATGATAATTTTCGATAATTCTTTTGACGAGCGATAGTCCTAAACCCCAACCTCTTTGTTTGGTTGTAAAGCCCGGTTTAAACACAGTTTTAAATTTTGATTTAGGTATTCCTTTGCCTGAATCAATAATATCAACTACAATTTTATTTTTTGACTCTATAATTTGAAAAAGGATCTGTCCTTTTCCATCCATGGCGTCTACTGCGTTTTTTGTGATATTCTCAATCACCCACTCAAATAATGGGATGTTAACTAACCCTCTTGCTTGCGCATCTCCTGAAACCGTTATGTTTACCTGTTTGGAAATTCTAGACTGCAAATAATTTACCGCTTCTTCTACAATTTTAACTACAGATATCGCTTCTAATTTTGGCGAAGAGCCTATCTTAGAAAACCTGTCAGTTATGGTTTCCAGTCGTTTTATATCTTGTTTCATTTCGCTAAAGGAAGTTTCTGTCCCATACTTATCTTCCAATAACTCGATCCAGGCAATTAAAGAAGAAATTGGAGTACCCAATTGATGAGCGGTTTCTTTTGACATCCCCACCCATACTTGATTTTGTTCAGCCTTTCTGGATAAAGAAAAAAGGAAGTAGGAAAGAATTATAAAAAGGCCAACAGCGGAGAACTGGATATACGGGTAGTATTTTAATTGCGTTAAAATATGGGAGTTCTGATATAAAATATAGTTTACTACTCCGCCCGAAAGCTCCACTGGAATGGGTTCATTTTGTAAAAGCATTAGCTCAATATTTTCTTTTAAAAATGCTTCAGACACCACTCCTGCGGAATCCAAATTACCATAAGCTAGCACCTTTTGAAAACTACTATCTACATATATAACAGGAACTGAGGCTGAATTAGTGACCACTTCACTGATGAAAGAACTGATTAAATTATCCAAAACAATTTTCAACTCTGAAAAAAGCTTGGAGTCTTTATAATACAGATAGTTTTTTGTCTTATTTAAAATATTGATTTCTATAGGGGAATAAGTACGCGCCATCGACTGGAGCTCCTGTTTTAAATAATCTATATCATCTGATTTTTCAGGGTCAAGATTTCTTGAGGATATAATCTCCCCTTTTTCATCAGTTAAAATAACAGGAACTGTTTCATTGTTTTTTACTACTTCAAAAATGAAACTAACATCTTCATTGCCTCGCAGCGTTGTGAGTTTTTTCATCCCACTTGCCCATAGTTCTCCTTTTTTTCTTTCTTCGTGTTCAAGTTTTTCAAATAAATCATTGGTATATTTTACTAACTCCGCTTTTTCTCGAATTGCTTGAGCCCATAAAACCGCTTTTTTTCGTTCATCTTTAGAAATATTCTGAACTAAATTGTTGGTGTAATAGAATGAGAAGCCAATAATTAACATCGCCATCACTCCTAAAAGAACTTTCCAAAGCTGTTTTTTGTAATAAATATTCACGTGAACGTTTTTTTAAATATAAAGCTTTAAATTTTAACGATTTGAAGCTATTTTTACAAACTAATTAATTTCAATGGTAACAGGTACATTTAGAGGATTAACACTTAACTACAAACATGCCGCTATCGATATTCGTGAGCAAATTGCCTTGAGTGAAGAACAGTGCCTCAACTTCTTGGTTCGTGCTAAGGAAATACTAAACCCAACAGAATTATTTATTCTATCTACCTGTAACCGGACTGAAATTTATTATTCCTCATCTGAAAACTTAGATCTCGAACTTATCAAGCTAGTAAGCTTTCAAAAAGGCATCAATCCAGCAATAGCTAGCGCCAATTTTATTTCTATTGGTGATCAAAACGAAACAATCACTCATTTATTTCGAGTAGCACTGGGTTTAGAATCTCAGGTGGTGGGTGATTTACAAATTATTAATCAAGTTAAAAAAGCATATCAATGGACTGCGGATAAAGAACTGGCGGGTCCATTTCTACACCGTTTATTACACAGCATCTTTTATTCTAACAAACGAGTAGTACAAGAAACTGCGTTTAGAGATGGTGCGGCTTCAGTATCTTATGCCTCAGTAGAGTTAATTAATCAATTAGCTGCATCCATTCGTGAACCTAAAATTTTAGTGTTAGGACTTGGGGAAATGGGGGTAGATATTTGTGATAACCTGCGTGACTCCGAAATAAAGAGCGTAACCATTGCCAATCGTACGAAAGACAAAGCCATCGCACTAGCAGAAAAAACTGGTTTTCAATATTCTGATTTGGAAGATTTATCTCAACTCATTTCGAATCACGACATCATAATTTCGTCAATTAGTTCCAGTACACCAATAATTACCAGTAAACTAATCAATACGATTGACTTACACTCCCACAAGTACTTTATTGATATTTCGGTACCTAGAAGTATAGAGGAAAATATTGACAAAAACATTGGTGTAGTGCTTTACAATATTGATGAAATTCAAAATCGAGCGAGCAAGGCACTTGAAAAAAGGATTGAAGCCATTCCACAAGTAGAAATAATTGTAGCTGAATCTATTGTAGAGTTTAATGATTGGAGCCGAGAGTTTGAAGTGTCTCCAACTATTCAAAAATTTAAAAACGCTTTAGAGGATATCCGTAAGGAAGAAATTAGCCGACATTTAAAAAATCTTGATGTTAAAGATTTAGAGAAAATTGAGTTAATCACAAAAAACATTACTCAAAAGATAATCAAACTACCTGTACTACAATTAAAAGCAGCATGCAAACGAGGTGATGCTGAGAACTTGATTGACGTATTAACAGACTTATTTAAACTTTCTACTGAAGAAGGAGTTAGTTAATTTTTTTTGTTTTTTCTTCTTCCCTTCTTCCTAAGTCATAAGCGACAATAGCTGCTATTATCCCCCAAAAAAGGACAGAAGACTTATCTGTGTCTAAAAAAAAGTTGACTATTCCATGTACTAGATAAGTAATAAAACCCAAATACATTCCTGTTATCAAATTTCTATCTTTATGTCTTTTATTCGCTTGTATTAAGTCGAGTCCAATTTTTAATGTTCCAACTATCACTGTTAAGAATAATAAAAAACCGATTAGCCCCATCTCTGCTAATGGCTTTAAGTACTCTGAATGCACTCCACCGACTGAACCATCACGAACACTGACCCAAGTCATCTCTTGTGATAATTGAAACTGACCATATTGAAAAGGATAAGTGCCTGGGCCAAACCCAAAAACTGGCCTATCTTCAAACATACGAAGCGCACATACCCATCGGTTTAAACGCTCAATATTGGAATTATCAGTGCTGATATTTGCTACAGATTTTGCGTGATTAAAAAAACCTTCACTAGATTCTGTATCGTTTTCTTTTACTTTTTCGATAATTTTTTGCCCATTTAAAATAATAACTGAGAAAATAATCAATACAGTAAAAGTGGCTTGGTAAAATGTTACCCTCAACTTTATTGCTATAAAAAAAAGCGCAGCAACAACGATACTCAACCACCCTGCTCGGGAGTAAGAAAGAAGAATTGCTATCATTAACAGTGTTAGCGAAAAAACAGAAATTACTTGGAGCTTCCTTTTTCCTTCATGGTTATAATGAAAAATAATAGTAGTGAATAAAGGAATTAACATTGCCACACACGCAGCATAAATTGTATGGTCATTATAAAAGGGTTCTCCTACTTCATAGGAAAAAGCTTGTGAATAATCATGATGTGAATGGTAATTAATTGAATATAGTATAGGTATAACCATACTTAAAAAATAAATCCAAAAAAACTTAGGAACGTTTTTAGTCGTTTTGAAATAATCTACTGCTAATAAAAAAAACACAATTATATATATCGCTCTTATGATAAAAAATTTTATTGATACTAATAACATTGAGCTGTTTAACAAAGTAATAAACATCCAACCTACATGTAATAAAATGACAATAGTTAACCAGTGTGACATAATTGATTTAAATCGATCATAATTATTTATTATGTAAAATATTCCTGTAGCTGCCACAAACACTACGATTAATTCTCCAGGCAAACTGATACCAAAACCACCACTCCCTATTCTTCTTTCATTAATTGATAATGGTAATGAAAACACCATTATTGAAAATAATAGATGGAAATTGGTAATAGAAAGAATCAATCCAACTATTAAAAAAGGAGCTCCAAATAAAATAGAAAAAACAACAAGTGGTAAATCGTAAAAAGAATAACATAATACGCCAGCATAGATAGCAAAAAACACTATAACTAGGTAGTAATTCTTATTTAGTAGCTTTGTCATCAAGAGTTATTCTTGGATTTTGTCCCAAAAACTTAGCCCTAAAAATAATAGTAACATAACGGGAAAAAGGACTACTATTAATGAAATAAAAACTTTAGGATAAACTTTTTGATAAGTTGGAACAGCACTATCCACTAGATAATATGAAGGTATTCTTGCAGTGAAATGATTAAGTGCTAATTCATATTTTGTTTTTTTGTCCGACAACTTACCTATTTCATTTAGAAATTCCTTTTTTAATCTTACAAACTTAATATTGTTCAAGTCATACGGATTTTTAGTATCCATCAGTTTACTAACTTTCGATAACTCGGTCTCTAAACTATCAATTTCATGTTTTTTAGAGAAAAATTCTCTTTCTCTATCCTTTAAAACAATTTCTACATTTCCTTTTTTGATTTGCTCTAAAAGTCTACCTCCTACTTTAACTATATCGTTGGCGATGTTAGCGGCTATTTCAGGTTTAACATCTCTCACAGAAACTTCAATCGATCCATGATTTGTTTTTTTTATCTCAACATTTTTTTGATATTTTTTGATTAGGTTTTGATCTCTCTTTTTAGATCGAACATCTATCTGGTAATGTTCCATTAAATTATATTTCTTCTCAATGACTTTCTCAACTTCAATTGATTCAAGAATCTGAATAAATGCTTCATTATCGTCATCACTTCCAAAATGTTGAGGGGGAATCACTGATTCTGGACCGTAAGAAGGCACAGCATAGACTAAGGCTGTTGATTCATATTCAGGTTTAATTAAAAATTCAGTTACCGTAATGGTAATTATACTTGTCACCAAAAAAACACCGATTATAAGTTTACGGTATTTTAAAAAGGTATCTAACCAAGACGAATTCCCCTGAAGGGACATCAACTTCTCCTTATCAATCATTTTAAATATTTTTTAATGCTCAAATATAGTTATATATCTACTGCTAACAATTATTTTTATCAATAGGGAGCAGCTTCTAGCATACGTTTTCTTTCTTCTTCTTTTCTTTCTTTTTCTTTACTTAAAGATTTAAAGAACCTAGCCCATGAAAAAGGGTCTAAAAATGGGTTGGTTCTTATTAAATAATGTGTCTGCATTGCAGTAATTTGTTTTTGCATATAATACTTATGGTTTAGGCTACCGTCCATTGTTGAGCTTTCTAACAGGCGTGATAATATTTGATCATTTAAATTTCTGTTCATGTTTTCTCTACCTTCATCTGGCAACGTCATAGTCATAAACGCTTCTTTAAAAACGCTTTCAATAGGGAATGCTGAAATTTCAACTAAAGGCAAAAGCATCGTATCCCCGACCAGATGAATAACCATTGACACAGACTCGGAATCAGAGGGTACTATAAAAGATTCTTTTTTAAAGCCAACAGCAGCTACAACAACACTATCTCCTGGCAAAACTGGAAATGAAAAGTAACCTAATAAATTAGAGCTTGTGCCCCTGCCTGTTTCAGGTACAAAAACGTAAGCTCCAGGTATTGACAAGAGACTATCTCCTTCCACTACTAAGCCACTCAATTGAACAGGTCTATTTTCACCTTGTCCAAAAGTATTTTTTAAGGATATAAATACAACTAGAATTAAAATCGCTATTCTCATAAACCCAATCGTTAACGTTTCCTTTATTAATTTATTTTATTCACTAGAATTAATTTATGTTTAATTTACCATACAACATGTATTGATAATAACATGAAATTAAAAAGCTTTTCAGTAACATTCGGCACCAATATTTTTAAAGCTTTAAGTGAAGAATCGAGAATTCGGATTTTGTACTTAATCTATAAGAATGAACAAATGTGCATTTCAGATTTAGAACAAATTTTAAATTTCTCACAATCTAAAACTTCAAGACACCTATTATACTTAAAAAATGCCGGATTATTAAGTTTCACAAAAGAAGATCAATGGGTATATTATTTTTTAAAAGAAGAGTTTTCAGGCATTATTGCCCAAGTTTATTCATTTATTGAGAAAGACCCATTATTAACGAAAGATCAACAGAATTATGAAACATTATACGCCAACAATGCTTTAGCAATTCGCAAGCTCCATACTATTCAGAAAAGATACAACCTCCCGGAATTATGAACCATAAGTATAAACACATATTTTTTGACTTGGATCATACTTTATGGGATTTTAACAAAAACTCTAGCGAAACTCTTATCTACTTATTCGAATATTATTCTTTAAAAGATAAACTAAAATGTAATCAAGAAGACTTCATCAATAGATATTCTGAAATTAATGCGCAACTATGGCATCTGTACAATTTAGGTAAAATCACTAAAGACGACATTCGAAAAATGCGGTTTCATCAATTGTTTGAAACTTTTTCATATTATAATAGTTGTTTAGCTTCAGAAATTGACATAACCTATCTTGCCACTTGCCCTGATAAGTCTGCTTTAATAGAAGGTAGTTTAGAAATTTTACAATATCTGTTTCAAAAATATGATTTACATATTATCACCAATGGATTTTATGATACCCAAATACGTAAAATAAAAGCAAGTAAATTAGATATGTTTTTCAAAACTGTTACAACTTCTGAATGCTCTGGGTTTACTAAACCAAGTAAAAAAATGTTTACCCACTCACTTAAACAAGCTAAAGCAAGTTATAAAGAAAGTATAATGATTGGTGACAACTTGATTACAGATATTCGAGGAGCAAAAAGCATTGGTATGAATCAGGTGTTTTTAAATCAAACAAGAAAAACACATCGCCACAAACCTACCTATGAAATCAATGCATTATTAGAATTGAAAAATATATTATAAAAGAGGTAAAATAGTTTCTAACCCAATCCCTCTAGATCCTTTGATTAATATATGCTTCCCATTTACTGATGACTGTTGTATATAAGTTTCCAGTTCTAGCTTTGTCGAAAAAAACCTAAAATTAGGATATCCATTCTTAACTTGATGAAACTCTTTCCCACACAATAAAACCTCTTTAAACCCTAACTTTAATATTAACTCTAACACTTTTTTATGTTCCTCTTTTGAATATTCTCCTAATTCAAACATATCTCCCAATACAACAATTTTGTTTGATTTATTTCCTGCTGAAAAACTCTTTAAAGCAGATGCCATCGAAGTGGGGTTGGCGTTATAAGCGTCTAATAGAATTTTATTTCCCTCTGTTTCTATTATTTGTGACCTATTGTTATTTGGACTGTATTCAGCAATTGCCGCATTAATCAAACTTTCTTGAACTCCAAAGTATTCACCAACACACATTGCAGCAACAATATTATCAAAATTATATTCTCCCACTAAATTGGTCAAAATTTTATTTCCATTATCTTGTTCTATTATGATTTTATCATTTTTAGGAGCTGTTATTAATCTATATTTATTGTTGTTCAAATACGGCACAACATTATTCACTCCTTGTGCCATATTTCTTAAAATCTGACTGTTATAGTTTATAAAAGTTACTCCATTATTTATCCGCAAAAAATCATACAGTTCCCCTTTACCTTTTTTAATTCCTTCTATACCTCCAAAGCCCTCTAAGTGTGCTTTGCCTATATTTGTGATTAATCCATGAGTTGGTTGTGCAATCTCGCACAAAAAAGCAATTTCTCCCACATGATTTGCACCCATTTCCACAATTGCAATTTCTGTATTAGTTGTTAAATCGAGTAAAGTTAAAGGAACACCAATGTGATTATTATAATTACCTACCGTTGATGTGACTTGATATTTTTTCTGTAAGACTTTTGCTAATAATTCCTTGGTTGTCGTCTTACCATTCGATCCTGTTAAACCAATCACGGGTATGTTAAAAGTGTTTCTATGATATCTCGCTAAATCTTGCAAAGCAGTTAAAACATCATCTACTAAAAAAACATTATCGTTTTCAATGTTTTTATCATCTACAACAGAAAGTAATGCGCCTTCTTGAAGTGCTTGTAATGCAAAAGCATTCCCGTCAAAAGAGTTACCTTTAAGTGCAAAAAAAATAACTCCTTGTGCTATTTTACGAGTATCAATACATACTCCAGTAGAATTTAAAAAATGCTGATGTAGTTCTTTAATCTTGTTCATTTTCACTCCTTATAACAAA
>CAWFGW010000004.1:0-36464 GCA_963815495.1 uncultured Cytophagales bacterium | reverse complement strand
GAGGTCGACAAATGATTATTGCTGAAACTGGTGCAAGTTACGAGCAGGCATCCCTTTTGTTAGAAAAAGAGGGTAGTGTGAGAAAAGCTATAGAAGCTTTTGAATCTCAGAAATAGGTGTTTTAGCATTAAAAAGGTAGAGCTTTCCTGATTTCACATCTTTACAGAGAAAGCGTGTTCTTTTTTTTTCAATTTTCACAAAGCTTTTTTTTCTAAAGACGAAGGTTTCTCCCAAACTAACATCATCAATGGATAGGTGTGGGTGGTTGTTAAAAAGAGAGCTATGTAAAGGGGAATTGATTTTTATTATAG
This sequence comes from uncultured Cytophagales bacterium, assembly GCA_963815495.1. Taxonomy (GTDB): domain Bacteria; phylum Bacteroidota; class Bacteroidia; order Cytophagales; family JAAEPT01; genus CAWFGW01. The sequence continues at coordinate 36,153 of CAWFGW010000004.1, read as the reverse complement.
ATTTAGGACTTTGTGCAAACTCATGAATGAGAGGGCTAAGCTCAAGATTAAAGATATTTTTTTTCAAGGCTTTAATAAGGAGTTCTTTAAATATTTGTTTCCATTCTTTACCATGAGGTTGTGCCTTTCTTCTAAACTTTTCAAAACAAATTCTGTGGGCAATTTCATGGATGAGCACAAAAAGAAAAGCTTGTTCTTCTAAATTACCATTAATGGTGATTTGATGTTTGTTTTTTTTATTATAAAATCGGTAATCACCATGTTTGGATTGGCGTTCTTTTTTTACAATAATCTCGGTAGGGTATTGTTCTAAAAGTAGGTTTATAAAGTTTTTTTGGGCTGTGTTCAACATGTTAGTACAAAAAAAAAGAGTGTTAGATGACTAACACTCTTCTTTTGTCAGATTAACTGAAATTACTCAGCAACTTCTTCAGCTTCTTCTTCTACGTTTTCAGCACCTTCTTCAGTAGCTTCAACAGCTTCTTCAGTAGCCTCTTCAGTAGCTTCCATAGCTTCTTCAGTAGCCTCTTCAGTTTCTTCAGTAGCTTCAGCAGCAGTTTCTTCAACAGTAGTTTCTTCAGTAGTAGCAGTTTCACCACCACCACAAGAGAACATAGTGAAAGACGCAGCGATCACTAAAAGAGCAAATAATTTTTTCATTAGATTTTTTAATTTATAGTTCAACAACTAAGCAAATATAGACATATTTTAATGATGTCAAAAAGAACCTTATTTTTTTCTAAAGAACAATTTTATTGGAGCTCCCTTAAATTCAAAATGTAGTCTAATTTTATTTGTAAGAAATCGTTCGTATGGTTCTTTAATATATTGAGGTAAATTACAAAACAAGGCAAAACAGGGGTAGGGTGTGGGTAATTGAGTAATGTATTTGATTTTGATGTATTTCCCCTTAATGCTCGGTGGAGGGTATTTTTCTATTTCAGGTAGAATAACATCATTTAACGCAGAGGTAGATATTCTTGTAGTTAAATATTCATAGACTTCGATAGCTGTTTCTATTGCTTTATAGATTCTTGTTTTGTCTAAAGCAGAAATGAAAACGACAGGGATATGGGTGTTAGGCTGTATTTTTGATAATAAATCTTCTTGATATTTTTTTAACGTCATTGTGTCTTTCTCCACCAAATCCCACTTGTTGACTAGAATGACAACGCCTTTATTTCTTTCTTGTGCAATTCTTAAAATGTTGATGTCTTGTGACTCTAACCCAAGTTGGGCATCAATCATTAACATCACTACATCGGATTTTTCAATAGCATTAATTGATCTTAGTACCGAATAAAACTCGACATCTTCATGCACTTTTGTTTTTCTTCGTATCCCTGCCGTATCGGTAATGATAAATTCTTTCCCGAATTGGTTGTAACGTGTATCAATAGAATCCCGAGTTGTTCCTGAAATTTCAGTGACAATGCTTCTTTCTTTACCTAAAATAGCATTAAGGAAAGACGATTTCCCCACATTTGGTCTACCAGCAATAGTGATTTTTGGAATTCCAGCATCAGGGTCTTCGTCACCTTCTTCTTGAAAGAAGCTTACCACCTTATCTAAGAGTTCACCAGTACCAAAACCAGACTGAGAGGAAACAGGGTAAATTTCATTAAAACCCAGTTGATAAAATTCACCCATCATCATACTTTTTTCATTGGTATCTGATTTGTTAGCTACCACGATGACTGGCTTGTTCGTTTTCCTTAGATAGTTAGCGAATTCTTTGTCAAGTTCAGTAATACCGATGTTAACATCTACCATAAAAAGTATAACACTTGCTTCATCCAAGGCTAGTGACACTTGTTGGCGAATGGCTTCTTCAAAAATATCATCAGAATTGGTCACATAGCCACCCGTATCAATCACAGTGAAGAACTTATTTGTCCATTCTGCATAGCCATAATGTCTATCCCGAGTAATGCCACTTTCGTTATCCATGATAGCTTTTTTCTCTCCTATCAACCTATTGAAAAAAGTTGATTTTCCAACGTTGGGTCTTCCTACTATTGCTACTGAATTTGCCATTATCTAATGTATCCTAATTGTTTTAATTTGTTTTCTTTTTTTCTCCAGTCCGACTCGACTTTCACAAACAGTTCAAGAAAAACCTTAGTTTTAAAAAAATCTTCCATGTCTTTACGGGCCTCTGTACCTATTTTCTTTAAAGCAGCCCCGCCTTTGCCTATGAGAATTCCTTTTTGAGAATCACGCTCCACTAAAATATCACCACAGATATGGATTATTTTACCTTCATCCTTAAAAACAGAAATAATGACATCACAACTATAAGGCACTTCCTTTTTATATGTCCTCAAAATTTTCTCTCGAATAATTTCAGAAGCAAAAAAACGCTCTGGGAGAGTTGTAAGTTGGTCTTTTGGATAATAAGCAGGATGCGCTGGTAGCAATTCTTTAATGGAAAGAATTATTCGTTCAAGGTTAAATTTTTCCAAAGCACTTATCGGGATGATTTCCTTAGGTGAAAGAATGTTGTTCCAATATTCGATTTTTTTCTCGACTTCAGTCTGGTCTTTTACTAGGTCGATTTTATTCACTAAAACGATTATTGGAGTGTCCATTCGGGCCAAGCGAGCAACTACTTCTCCTTCATCGTGTTTTTCAAAGATGTCAGTCACAAAAAGAATTACATCAGCATCTTCCAGTGATTCGCTCACAAAGTTCATCATGAACTCATGTAGCTTGTACTGGGGTTTTATAATTCCAGGAGTGTCAGAATAGACGATTTGAAAATCTTCACCACTGATAATACCTTGAATCCGATGACGTGTGGTTTGAGCTTTAGAAGTGATTATTGATAAGTTTTCTTCTACTAGTTGATTCATTAAAGTGGACTTACCAACGTTTGGTTTTCCTACTATGCTAACAAAACCCGCTTTATGTTGTGTTTCATTCATTGTGTGAATTTATTATACAAAAGTAGTTGAATTAACTTAATTATGAGGAACAATATAATTAATAGCTGTTGTCATGAATAAAAAAATAATTTTATCGTGGTTGTTAGGTGTTTTTTTCAGAATAAGTTGTCTCAATAGGATTGTTTGTATAAACTTGTGTATAGTATCTTTTTGGTATATGAAAATAGTCTGTCAACCATTGGCACTGAAATTAAAATGAGAACAAAAAAACCTTTGCTTTTAGTTGTGGATGATATTCCTACTACATTGGAATTGTTGGTTTCACTTTTTGATAAACAATATGATGTTGTGCCCAAACAAAATGGTAAGGAAGCTTTAGAGTGGCTCCATGAAGGTCATTTACCGAATTTAATATTAAGTGATGTTCGTATGCCTATCATGGATGGTTATGAATTTATGACTCATGTGAAATCGAGCGGTCTTTTTCGTGACATACCTTTTTTTGTTTTGTCAGCTGTTCACGAAAGTCAGGAAAGAGTTAAGTTTCTTCAAGATGGAGCAGAAGATTTTTTAACTAAACCTTTTAATCCCGATGAACTTCTAATAAGAGTAAATAAAATTATTTTAAGAAATAATTAAGTTTGGCTATTAAACTTACGTAGGCTTTTAGAGGTTGTTTTTAACAAAAATTAGAAGTCTAAATAAAAATTTTTGAAATAATAAATTAAATAGTGCATTGTTTCATAGTTTTTGTTCCCTAACTTTGCTTTATAAAAGTAAAACTAGAGGGGGGGAATTACACGTAATTTTTATTAAAATGTAACAATCTTATCTATTATGAAATTTCAACAAGCTAGTACTTCAAAAAATCTGCATTGCCTAATCAATAAAGAGGTTGCGTTTGTAGATGTAGAAATAGATCGCGTAGAGGACGATCCATTGATTGAAAAAGTGATGAAGCTTTTTAAAACACAAGCAATCCATAATATCGTTGAATTGCATGAGTTTTTAGAAAATCAAGAGAAAATAGAAGCGATTATTATTCATGGTCATCTGGATTGTAAACAAACAGATGAGTTTATTTCTTTAATAAAAAATGATAATCTTCTTAAGAATATTCCAATAGTATTAATTACCGATTACATAACTTCTGAATTAAAACAAGAGATTTTCCAAAAAGGAGTAAGTGAGGTGTTTAATGAAGAGTTTATTGATGAAGAGTTTCAAAAAAGGACTGTTTACTTGATGGATAATTTGGGTAAAACAGATGTTAAGGATTTACATTTACATCATTATAAAGTTCCCTTAAACAAACGAATTTTTGATATTGTTTTTTCATTAGGTATGTTAACACTTTTGTTTCCATTGTTTTTAGTGGTAGGGATTTTAATCAAACTCGAATCGAGAGGACCTCTTTTCTATATTTCTAAACGAGCAGGCTCTGGGTTTAAAGTTTTTGGTTTTATTAAATTTCGTTCCATGGCAAATGGTGCGGATAAAAAACTAAAAGATTTAGAGCACTTAAATAATTACGTTAAAAACGAGAAGGAATTAGAAAAAGATAAGACTGCCATGCAATTTGGCGTTCAAAAGATAGGCGATTCCAATGAAGGGGCTGTAAAGTTATATGGTGATGGTGTAGAGTTTACAGAAGAAGAATATTTAGGTACAGTTGATAAGGAAGACAGTTCACCTACTTTTATAAAAATAAAGAATGACTCAAGAGTTACTCGAATAGGTCAATTTATTAGGAAAACCAGTATTGATGAATTACCTCAGCTAATTAATGTGTTAAAAGGTGATATGTCAATTGTTGGGAATAGACCTCTGCCATTATATGAGGCTGAGAAAATTACGTCTGACGAATTTATTCAAAGATTTATGGCTCCAGCGGGAATAACTGGCTGGTGGCAAACTTCTAAAAGAGGCAAAGAAAATATGTCTGCAAATGAAAGGATAAAACTTGATATAGCCTACGCAAAAAAATATTCCTTGTGGTTAGATCTTAAAATAATTGCAAGAACACTACCTTCCATGTTGCAAAAAGACAATGTCTAATGCTAATCCTTGAACTGATTTTTTTATTGTACTTTGTGCCATTAGTAGTTTTTAACTTCACTTTTGGAATAGCAAGTATTTTTCCTCTAAAGAAAAAAACAAGTGTAATAAGTACTGTTAAGGCAAAAATAGCTGTTTTAATTCCTGGATATAAGGAAGATAGTGTCATTCTTGATGTGGCAAAAAAAGCTTTAGAACAATCATATGATTCTAATAATTTTGATGTTGTAATCATTGCTGATTCATTTTTAGAAAGTACTCTTTTATCCTTGCGAAAGTTGCCATTGAAAGTTATTGAGGTGTCTTTTGATAAAAGTACAAAAGCAAAAGCACTGAATAAAGCGATGTCTATTTTGGGAGATAATTATGATATAGCTGTTTTGCTGGATGCTGATAATGTGATGGAGTATGATTTTCTGACTAAAGTTAATAATGCATATCAGGCTGGTTATCTAAATATGCAAGGAAGAAGGGTAGCTAAAAATACTGATAGCAAATTTTCATTTTTGGATGGTATAAGTGAAGCAATAAATAATAACATATTTAGGAAAGGGCATAATATGCTTGGTTTTTCTTGTTCCTTTATTGGGTCAGGTATGGCTTTGCCATATGATTCATTTAAAGTAAAAATGGGAAGGATTGATGCAGTAGGTGGGTTTGATCGAGCACTTCAAGTAGAGTTTATTGGAGACGGTGAAAAAATATGGTACTTAAATGATGCACTTGTTTATGACGAAAAAATCGGTAATTCTACTGGTTTTGGAAACCAAAGAAAAAGGTGGCTTTCAAGTCAGTTTGTCTATTTAAGTAGGAATTTGAAAAAAGGGTTTTTAGGCTTGTTTTCTGGCAAATTTGATTTATTTAATGCTTCTATTTTGCATAATCTGTTTCTTCCACGGGTATTAAATTTGGGGCTATTATTTATTTACACATTAGTTTATTTACTTTTTGATGATTATTTAACAGTAAATCCCTTAATGATATATGCTGTTTTTTTGTTGTATTATCTTGCAACACTGATCGCTATACCAAGGCATTATTTTTCTTGGAAAATGATTGCAGCAATTTTGGCTTTACCTCAAGCTTTTTTTATCATGTTTGCTTCACTTTTTAAATTGAGAGGAGCTAATAAAACATTCATTCACACCCAACATACACGTGTTGAAATAGAGAAGAATGATAAAAAAAACATTGTATAAATAAGCTATGGTTACTCCGTTGGTTTCTATCGTTACTGTTAATTTTAACGAACCAGAAGTTACAGAACAGTTATTGATTTCAATCCAAAATAATTCATATAAGAATATTGAAGTTATTGTGGTCGATAATGGCTGTACAAAAGGAGTTGAATTACTAATAAGCTCCTCTTTTCCACATGTTAACTATATTTCAAGTAACGAAAACTTAGGGTTTGCCGGAGGTAATAATTTAGGTATTAAACAGGCTAAAGGTGATTTTGTTTTTTTAGTCAATAATGATACTGAGTTTGTTGATGGATTGATAGAGGGATTGTTGTATCGATTTGGTACTAGTAAGAAAATAGGTGTGGTTTCTCCTAAAATCCGTTTTTTTCATTTGCCTAATGTAATTCAATATGCTGGTTATTCTGAAATGAATCCGTTCACAGCAAGAAATAAAGCATATGGTTCCAAAGAGAAAGATGAAGGTCAGTGTGATATAGCCATGGAAACTCCTTTTGGACATGGTGCGGCACTAATGTTTAGGAGAGAACTAGTTGATATTGTAGGAGCATTACCAGAAGTTTTCTTTCTGTATTATGAAGAATTAGACTGGTGTGAACAAATACGAAGAGCTGGTTATGAAGTTTGGTATGAACCCAAAGCAACTATATATCACAAAGAATCGGTAAGTGTTGGCAAAATGAGTGCTTTTAAGACGTACTATCTGACTAGAAACAGAATTCTTTTTGTTAGAAGAAATATGGATACGTTTCAAAAAATTTGTTTTTCCTTGTTCTTTGTTTTTTTAACTATTCCTAAAAACACCTTTTTAATGATATTTAAGAGAAAATGGTCGCATTTAAGAGCTTTTTGGAAAGGTGTGATTTGGAACTTTAAAAATTGAATTCGATGCCTGACAAGATAAAAATATTACAGACAATTAGACAAGGTAAAATAGGTGGGGGAGAGCGTCATGTCATTGATTTAGTTGAAGCGTTGGATAAGTCAGTCTATGAGCCTATAGTGTTGTCATTTACTGATGGCGAAATGATTTCTCATCTAAAAAACATAGGGGTTGAAGTGCATGTCATTTATACTGAAAAAGGATTTGACTATAAGGTTTGGCCTAAAGTTGAAAAATTGATTAAAGAGCGAGGTGTTGCTTTAGTGCATGCACATGGTACTCGTGCATGTTCAAACTCGTTTTGGCCAGCTAAAAAGAGGAATATACCTTGTTTGTATACTGTGCATGGTTGGTCCTTTCACCAAGACCAGCCTTTTATCCAAAATAAAATCAGATCTTTTTTGGAGGGGGTATTAGTAAAGCAGGTTGATGGAACTATATTAGTCTCAGATAATAATGCCAAAGAAGCAAGTGAGATGTTTCACCCTAAAAAACAGTTTGTAGTAAAAAACGGAGTTAATTTAAATCGATTTTCCCTTTCTACCTCTAATCATTTTCGTAAAGAGTTAGGGGTTGCTGATAGCTGTTTTCTTGTGGGGTATATTGCTAGAATGACTAAACAGAAAGATCCTCAATCGATGATTAAAGCTATGAAAATTGTAGCTGAACAAAATGAGGAGATTAAACTCTTGATGATTGGTAGTGGTGAATTGGATGAGGAGGTGAATCAGTTGATTAAAAAACTTGATTTAACAAATATTATTAGACTACCTTTTAGGACAGATATCCCTGAAATATTGTCTGCAATTGATGTATATTGTTTGCCCTCTTTATGGGAGGGATTACCAATTGGCGTGTTAGAAGCAATGGCAATGAGTAAGCCTGTAATTGCTACAGCTATTCCTGGGAATTCAGAATTAATTGAGGTAGATAAAAACGGTTATCTATGTAAGGTGAATTCCCCAGAATCAGTAGCGGAAAAAATAATCGAATTGAGTTCTTTACAGGTGGATACAAGAAAATCAATGGGTCAATATTCAAGAATTAAAATAGAGGAAGCTTTCTCAGTTGATAAAATGACAAGAAAGATTGAGCAGCTTTACATGAATTTTTTGCAGTAAAATAACGTGTGCGTTTTTAGTGCTTATTTAGTGCTACTACTTGTTTCTGGTCGTATATTAGTAAATTGTTTGGATTACGCTATTTTTTATTTCTATTCTAGGGTGTGATATTACATGATGTAGTGTTATAAATAATTTAAAAAAACCTAGAAAAATATTATTATTTAAATTGTTAACAAAATAAAAGTCGATTTATTTTTTTTTAGCGAAAATCAAGAATACCTTTACACCGTAAAATTATTCTACCTAAGTTATGAGACATTTTGTATCGCTAGTACTGCTCGTTTTTATATATACAATTCCAGCCATTGGTCAGACTTATCCTCCTAATGGAGATATTTATGATTGGACCTATACTGAAGGTGTTGGGACAAATTGGAATACCTCATCTTATAAAGCCTATATCTATAATAGGATGAGTTTTAGAATGATGTCACCAGTAGGTTTTGATCAATCTGATGACTCTAAGAAATATCCTATAGCAATTTTTTTTCATGGAAAGGGTGAAGCAGGTACGGATAACAATAAGCAATTAAAATGGGGGGGGCAGTTACAAAAAGAAAAAATTGAGTCGGGTGAATTCCCAGGTTTTGCTCTTTTTCCTCAAAATACAAGTGGTTTTTGGAATGACACACATTTTGACCGCTTAATTGAAATTTTGGATACACTCGCGAGTAAGTATCATGTGGACTTAAATAGAGTGTATGTTCATGGGTTATCAGCTGGTGGTCAAGCTGTTTGGAAGATAATGGATAGATATCCTGAATACATTGCTGCTGCTATACCACTCTCAGCTGCTTCTACCAACTTTATAGATTTTGTTCCTAACTTAGTACATATACCAATATGGTTAGCTCAGGGAGGGTTAGATAATGGTCCTGCGCCTTACACGGCTGGTCAGCTAGTTGAAGCTGTTCAAAATGCTGGTGGAAACATTAAATATTCATTGTTTCCAGAAAATGCACATAATACATGGACAGATATGTGGGCTGATCCTGATTATTATCCATTTTTCTTGAGACATAGTAAGCTTAATATTCATGCTTATTATGGGAAAACAGAGTTTTGTCCAGGGGATGAAATAAGTGCGGCAATCGGTGTTTCTGCAGGATTTGATGGGTATCAATGGGCTAAAAATGGGGTAGTTATAAGTGGCGCAAGCAGTAATAATTATAATGTAACATCAATAGGCGAATATTCTGTTCGAATTTTAAGAGGTAGTAATTGGTCAGAATGGTCTTCTCCTATTGAAATTAAATATGAAAACGCTTCAGAGACACCTCCGGTTAAAACATTAGGATTACAAACAGTTGCTTTACCAGGTTTAGATGGAAAAACTTCGGTTACTTTAGTTGGTCAGGAAGGGTTGACTGATTTTAAATGGTCAAAAGTAGGTTCGTCAACAGTCATTGGTACTGAGATAACTTACGAGGCAAGTGCTGCTGGGCAATATGTGCTAACAGCTAGGAAACCTGATGGTTGTTATGCATTATCGTCCGAGCCTTTTTTAGTCACAAATGGTAGAGGGCCTTCTGCACCCAACTCTCCTGCTAATTTGTTGTTAACTACTTTATCAGAAACCTCTATTTTATTAACGTGGGATCAAAACCCGTCTAATGTTAATAATGAAACTGCTTTTGAAATATATAGATCAAAAACTGTTTCTGGACCTTATGTATTGGTTAAAATCACTGGTCAAGATGAATCGCAGTACATTGATACAAAATTAAGTTCAAATACTGCATATTATTATAGAATAAGAGCAATTAATAATGATGGGTATTCGGCTACTTATGCGAGTAACAATGCTAGTACTAAAGCTGATACTGAAGCTCCAACAATACCACAAAATGTCGTAGCAGTTGGATCACCAACAGCTATTGATTTGTCTTGGGATGATTCGCAAGACAACGTTGGTGTATATCGATATGAGATATACCAATCTGGAATATTGATAGCAACAACGAACAATACTAATTTTAAAGTTTTAGGTGTTCAAACTGGAAGTAGTTATGCGTATTCAATTAAAGCTACTGATTTAGCAGGCAATAAATCTTCTTTTAGTGAACAGGTAGTTCAAATTGCTGCAGCTAATGGTTTAAACTATTCGTATTACGAAGAAGAAGGTCTAAGTGTATTGCCTAATTTTAATCAATTGTCCCCCGTGAAAACAGGCGTTACACCAAATTTTTCTTTAATTGAAAGAGAAAAAAATGACAACTTCGCATTTAAATTTGACGGATATATAAATATACCAACAGCAGGAGCTTATACGTTCGGTACAATTTCCGATGATGGAAGTAAATTATATATTGGAGGTTTTGATCCAGCCAACTTAGTAGTGAATAATGATGGTCTACATGGTAATGAAGAAAAAAATGGTACAATTAATTTAACTGCAGGTGTTTACCCGATCACAGTTACCTTTTTTGAAAAAGCAGGTGGAGAAACATTAATTGTAAATTGGTCTGGTCCTGGTTTCAGTAAGCAAGTTATTCCAGACGCGGCTTTTCAAAGCAACGTAGTTTTGCCTCCAGCACCAGCAGTCCCAAGTAATTTAGCGGGTTCGCCTGTATCATATAAAGAAATCGCATTAACTTGGTCCAATGTTGCGAACGAAACGGGCTATGAGTTATATCGATCCTCTAATTCGGGTGAATCATTTGAAATTGTTGCGACACTCCCTGCGAACGTAACTAGTTATAATGATAAATTAGACATTCAACCACAAACTACCTACTTCTATAAAATTAAGTCAATTAATCAATATGGCGCTTCTGACTTTGGTGGTGGATCTGCAATACCAGGGATGACTTATTATTATTACGAAAAATCAGGAATGAGTGTATTACCAGACTTTAATTCACTTACACCTAAGAAATCTGGACCAACAGATAATTTCGATATTTCATATGCTGATAACATCAATAACTTTGCCTTTAAGTTTGATGGTTTCATTATTATTCCTGTAACAGGGGATTATAACTTCTCGACTAGATCTGATGATGGAAGTAAACTTTATATTGACGGTTTTAGTGAATCGAATTTAGTGGTAAATAATGATGGTTTGCATGGAAACCGAACTCGAGATGGTGATATTACGTTGACTGCAGGTCCTCATAGAATTGTTGTTACTTTCTTTGAAGGAAGTGGGGGAGAATTCTTAGAAGTCAAATGGGACGGTCCAAGCTTTGATGAACAAATCATACCTTCTTCGGCTTTTGTCAAGAACTACATTGAAGTAACCTCTTTACCTTTGCCGCAAATTCCAAATGTTCCTACTGCTTTAACAGCAGTGGCAACCTCCAGTACAGAAACAACCGTTTCGTGGATTGATGAGTCCTCCAATGAAATTGGTTTTGAAGTTTATCGAGCTACAGGTGAAAGTGGAGAGTTTAGATTATTCAATGAATTAGAAGCCAACACCACATCTTTTACGAACTCAAACTTATTTGCTCACTTAATCTATAAATATAAGATTCGTGCTTTCAACGATGGTGGATATTCTGAATTTACGGCACCTGTTTCTGTGACAACATTAAATTCAAATCCTCAGTTTGAATCACTTTCTGATGTTTCTTTATTTTACGAGGCAGATTTAGACAAAGAAATTGTTGCTATTGACGCAGATGGTGATTTAGTTTCTTATTCGGTTTATGGTTCATTACCAGCATTTGTTTCGTTTGTTGACAATGGAGATGGAACATCTAACTTGAATATTACCCCTTCATTAAGTGATATAGGCATTTATTCTATTTCAATAATTGCCACAGATTTATTTTCAGGTGCCGATACCGTTGCATTTAGCCTAAACATAAACAGTAATAATCCTCCAGTAATTGGGGTTATTAATAATCAAACGCTATTAGAAGGTGAAACAAATGAAATTGTGTTTGATTTGACAGAACCAAATGGAGATGCTATTTCTTTAAGTGCGTTAGGGTTACCTGATTTTGTGACTATTATTGATAATAATGATGGCACAGGTTCTATGTTGATAGAACCAAAGTTTACGGATGCTGGTATTTATTCTGGCATAAAAGTAATTGCAACAGATGAAAATGGAGCTAGTTCTGAGCGTGTCTTTTCAATTACCGTTGAGGATGTAGTTATTGACCATAAGGTATATATCAACTTTAGTCACAGTAGTTTAGGTGCTAGTCCGTGGAATAATACTGGAAAACCATCAAGTGGTAAAGTTGTATCTAATCTTACAAATGAAAATGGAACAGCCACAACCTATGATTTAGAATTTCTTGATAGTTGGTCTTCATATATTTTAGGAGCAACAACAGGAAATAATTCAGGTGTATACCCAGATAATGTAATCAAAGATTTTCATTTTTTCGGTTCTTACACATTACATACAGCCAGAATGAAATTTAAAGATTTAGATCCAAGGTTATCCTACGATTTTACCTTCTTTGGAAATAGTACTTATGGATCGGTTCAGGGAGTTACTAGTTATGAAATAAATGGAACCATTGTGGATTTAGATGTTTCGTCTAACACTCAGAATACGGTAAAAATATCGGGTGCTCGACCAGATGCGAATGGTGATATTTTACTTACATTCAGTAAGAATTCATCTTTAAGATATGGCTATATTAATGCTATAGTTTTTGAATCGTACTATGATGATGGCTTAGCACCTACGCCAGCAGTAATCACAAGTCTTACAACTTCAGAGGAAGGTGTAACTATAAACTGGACTGATAACTCAATTACTGAAGATGGATATAAAGTTTATAGATCTGAAAATGGAGGTAGTTTTACATCTGTAGCAACCTTAAGCTCAAATATATCTTCCTTTATTGATGCTAATGTTACGGGGGGAGATACATATTCCTATTTCATTCATGCATTTAATAATAACGGAACATCTAATAGTGATACTTTAAGTATAGTTGCTCCTAATAGAGCACCAAAAATTCAGACAATTTCTGATTTAATTATGGATGAAACCTCAGCGTATACAATGAATGTTTTGGTTACAGACGCAGAAGAAGATGAGGTTAGTATGGGGGCTTCATCGTTACCAAGTTTTGTAAACATAACGGATGTTGTGAACGGTATAGCAGTGTTAACAATTTCGCCTAGTGTGGACAATATTGGTAGTTACACAATAGAATTGATAGCAACAGATGAGTTTGGAAATACAGATAGTGAGTCATTTAAACTTCAGATTGTTGACAGTAAGAAAAATTCAATTTTAGTTAACTTCAACAAGAACAATCGTACACCAGCACCTAGTCCATGGAATAATACACTAAGTCCAGTTGTAGGTGCAGTTTATAATGACCTAATCGATAAGTCTGGGGTTGCTACAACTATTGATATGACGTTAACCACGTCTGGTTGGACAAATGCTGAAACTTCTGGAGCTGTTACGGGAGATAATAGCGGTGTATACCCTGATTTAGTCACTGGAAGTTATTATTTTTTCCAAAATAGTACTCCTTCAATTAAGTTTAGTGGATTAAAAGTTAGTAAAAAGTATAATTTCATATTCTTTGGAAGCGCGGCATACGGTACTGATAATCATGAAACAAATTATACAATTGGTACCAAAACTGTCACTTTGAATGTTCAAAATAATGCGTACGATTATGTCTATATCAATGGCGTAACTCCAACTGCTCAGGGAGAAATAGTTGTTACTTTTTCTAAGAGTAGTCAAGCAGCATTTGGTTTTATTAATGCAATAGAAATAATAGAGTTAAACGAACTTGATAAGCCATTAAGACCTGAGCGATTAAAAGTGAAAAATGTAAAAAGAAATACTGTTTCCCTTGAATGGAGAGATGATGCTCATAATGAGTATTTCTATGAAGTGGTTAGAGCAACTTCTTATGATGGTCCATATGCTTCTATTGCCACTTTACCACAGAATAGTACTTCATACATCGATAATACAGTATTGGCGAACAAACAATATTTCTATAAAGTGGCAGCTATTAATGGGGAAGGAACGTCAGGGTATTCTGAGCCTGTAGCCATTCATACACCTTTGTTCGAAGTATTTGTAAATGTGAATATAAACGCAGCTTATAATGCGCCTTCACCATGGAACAACCTCGAGCAAATACCAAACTTAGGCGATGAGTATTATAACTTGTTGGATGATCAAGGAAATAACCGAGGAATTCGATTAGCATTTGATCAAGCTCCATTTACAGGAGGTGATAATTATGGTTTGACTACAGGTAATAACTCAGGTCTTTACCCTGATGCTGTATTGGGAAGTTTCTATTATCTAAATGCTACTGAACATGCAACATGGACTATAGGTAACTTATTACCAGGTTATAAATATAGATTAGTAATGTTTGGTTCTATAACAATCGGTTCTAAAAACGTTACGTTATTTACGGTTGGCGATAAATCGAAAGGGTTAGTTACTCAATTTAACAATAAAAACACCGCTACACTTGATGAGTTGACAGCCGATGAAAATGGTGAGATTTTCTTAGAGGTTGAAGCCGGTTCATTAGATGCTAACTGGGCTATATTGAACTCCATAATTATTCAAGGATATACGGATGATTCCTATAATGGTGCTCGATTTGAATCGTATGAAGATGAAGTTACACTATCTGATGAGCTATTGGTTTATCCAACAGTCTTAGTAAATGATGAAAACTTAAAAGTGAGTTTAGCTAATTATGAAGAAGAATTACTACAAGTAGTTGTTACAGATTTAAGCGGTCAGACAGTATTCACGAACTCTTATAACAGTGAAATCGGAACTGCTCTTATCGAAACTTCATCATTTTCATCAGGAGCATACATAATTACGGTAGTTTCTAACAACGCAACCCCTAAGACAGCTAGAATCTTTAAGCAATAATAATTTTCTTATTGCTTAAAGATATCTAGTTTCGACACTTGATACATTCTTATTAAGAAAAGTCATAGTGAAGAGGTTTTTAAATCAAAAAATAGCAATCCAATATTTGCCAGCCACTCACATCCCACAACTTGATGGGGTTAGAGGGTTGGCTATTTTTTTAGTGCTTTTATTTCATTGTTATCCGTTCATAGCACCTGCTAGATTAGGTTGGTTAGGTGTGGATTTGTTTTTTGTGTTATCAGGGTTTTTAATCACAGGTATATTATGGGATACTAAAACTCATAAGGACTATTATAAAAACTTTATTGTACGAAGAATGGTAAGGATATTTCCTTTATACTACACTTTTTTGATACTTTTCTTTTTTGGAATACCCATATTTACTTCTATTGATATTTCTAATTTTCAAAATGTACAAACCTGGTATTGGTTGTATATTACTAACTGGTTGTTTGTTTTTGAACTTCAAGACTGGATTAAGGGGATTGATATTAACCACTTTTGGTCATTAGCCATAGAAGAACAGTTTTATTTATTTTGGCCCTTTATCATCTATTCTTTTTCTAGACGTAATATATTAAATATCATACTAGGTTTTGTTGTGATGAGTTTTGTGTTGCGCCTAATCTATTTATACCTAGGTTTAGAACCTATTTCAATGTATGTATCTACTTTTACTAGAGTCGATAGCTTAGTAATTGGAGCATGCGCTGCCCTGCTTCTCAGAGATCAAAAAACAAAACCCATTTTAGAGAAATATCTCATAAAAGTATTTTTGTTTTCTGGAGCCTTTATAGTATTTGTTATTGTTTTAACGCGAAGTACTAGCCCCTATTCGTTACCATTTATCACCATTGGGTATACCTTAAATGCTTTGTTTTTTATCTCAATATTGTTGCTGACACTCACTGATTTTGCGAGAGGCACTTTTAAAAAAATGGGTCTGTTAAAACCTTTACAATTTCTTGGTAAATACAGCTATGCATTATATGTGTTTCATTTACCTTTGTATTCTTATTTTGATCATAGATGGTATGTTTATTTAATGAATTTAACTGAACAACATTTCTTAAGTAGAATACTATCCTCTTCAATGGTTATCATGCTAACTATTGTCATAAGTTTAATTTCTTGGCGAGTAATTGAAAAGCCTTTTCTACGTGTGAAAAAATATTTTATATACTAAATTATTTCCAGTGATGATTTTGAACAAAACAATTTCGAATAAGCAGTTTACTTTACTAGAATCTTTGATTATAGTTATTTTAGCAGCGGTGCCGCTATTTGTAAATTTTCCCTATCGTGTAAATATTTTTCTATCATGGGAGGGAGCTTATAGAATGTATCTCGGTCAAACTCCCTATGAAGATTTTGGATTGCCAATGGGTTATGGGTATTGGATTATACCATCTGTTTTTTTTCACCTCTTTGGTCCTTTTTTTACTTCACTTATTAAAGCACAATTTTTTATAAACATAGTTTCAGGTTTTACTTTTAGAGGCATACTAACCACATTTAATGTTTCTTCAGGGAAAAGAATGATTGTTTTGCTAGTTTACTGTATTTCGTACTCTTTTTTTAATTTTTGGCCGTGGTATAATCACACAGTTTTTGTCTATCAGTTTATAGGGTTATACTTTCTTTTACACACTGTATTACAAAACCCAGTACCCTTAAGAAAGTATATTCAGTTATTTCTATCTGGATTTTTCATCTTTCTATCTTTTTTTACGAAGCAAGATGGGGGGGCTTTAGGCTTTTTAATTGCAAGTGCAGTTTTAATATATCATGCAATCGCCTATAAGAAGTATCTTCAGTTATTATTTTTTTGGGGGGCTTTTGCAGTTGTAGCAATGTGCTTTGTGTTACCGTATTTAAATGATGAAATAGGTTATTGGTTTAACTTGGGGCAAGAGCCCCATTACTCGCGATTTAGTTTGTCGGATATATTTGATGCTGTTTTTGGGGAGTCACAATGGATTAAATTTTACGTGATGGCAATGGTGTTGTTAGTGATATCAACTGTAGACTCCTTTAAAGAATATTGGCAGAATAAGCAGCTTATGACTTTTTCCCTGTTAGTTTTGGGTATTTTAGTGGAGGCAGCAATTGTGCAAGTCACCAGCTACACGCCACCTGATAACAATATTTTTTATCATAGTTTTGCTTTTGCCTTCTTATTTACTGTAATCAATTTCAAATTTTCATTTGATAAAATATGGGGAGCCGTACTAGGTGTCGCTTTAGTGATGTTGTGGTGGAGTGGTTCTTATTGGAAATATATAGGTCGAATCGTGAAAAGGTACTTGCCACAAACTGAGCAAATAGATCAAGCTGGAGTGGTTTCTAAAAACACTTTCATGGTTAAAACAGATACAACATTTGAAAATGTGCCAGAATCCGAATGGGTACTTAGCGACATGAAGGCATTTAAAGGAATGTATATGCCTCAATCCACAGTTGACGGGATGAATCGAATTAAATCGATGCCGATGTTTTCCAATCCAGAAAAGCCAAGAGTGCTCAACATGACTGAGTTAACTCCGTTAGCATATGAACTTGGTTATGATTTTGAGAAAGGTCATCCACTTTGGTACCACAAAAATGTTGCTGTTTTCGATCGAGAAATTGCGATTTTTTGTTCGAATATCGAAAATCATAAATATGATTTAGTATTATTTGAAGTGATGCCGTCTTTAAACAATTTCAACCCCGATGAGGTGCGTGCAAGTTTACAAAAGCATTACCGTTTAGTGGATGATTTTTTAGCGCCACGTAGACCAACAGATGCAACTGTAGAGGTATATGTAAAATAATAATTAATCTAGTTGATATTTACAGGTTATAGGAAAGTGGTCAGAAAAAGTCATTTCCCTATTTACTTTATAGGACAATGCTTCGATGTCTTCTGAACTAAATTGTTGATCAATCCTTAAAAAAAATAATTTAGTACTGTTAAAAGTAGCGCCAAACCCAGTACCCCTTTCCTCGAAGGAGTTGTCTAATAACTGACTAAATTTTTTGTATGCATAACTAAAAACTGTTTGGTTAATGTCTCCACAAAGAATAATTGGATAATCTGTTTTTTTTATCAGCTCAGCGACAGCGTTTACTTGTTTTTGTCGAATTACAGAACTTTTAATATAACGTTTGAAAATATTAATGATAGAGGCATTTCTTTTTAGTTCGTTTGAATGTAGGTGAATATTAATTACTCGAATTGTTTGGTTTTTTAGGTTGATGTCGGCATAAATACCGCGGTTATATAGATTCTGGTCGACAAATATTTCTCCTTGGTTAGTTATTGGTGATTTAGAAAAAATAGCTAAACTGCGATTAAAAAAACCCGCTTTTTCATCTGCTGAAGAAATGTAATAGTTAGAAAATCCTTTTGCCTTGAATTGATCGTTAGTTGTAAATACAGGAACGTTTTTGTCATAGAAATATTCCTGAAAACACATGATGTCTCCTTTGAAATTAGCTACCCAACTGATCATTGCTTGAGAGTTTTTTTTCTTTTCAGCAGAACGGTATTCTTCTTTTGATTTTGAGAAAGCCCTAAAATAACTTGTGTTGAAGCTGAGTACTTCAATTGCATTTTTGGAATTTTCTTCTGAGTTAAATGAAATCAGTGAAAAGTAATAGTGTGAGAAACAGAGAAAGAGTGCTATGTAAATGAATCCAACGGTTTTATGAATGTAAAAGGCTGTTAACACTAAAAATGGAAGTGTTATTACAGCACCGATTATCAAAAATTCATTTAAAAATAAAGGAGGGAAAACCAGAGGGTTGATAAATGAACAAACAAAAATGAGGAAATAAAAAATTGCTATAAGTCGGAATACTTTTGATATCATAAGGTAAGGCTTGCTGTGATTGTCTATTTTTCTTCAAGTTAAATATCCTTTTTGAAAAACTGATGTTCAAAAAGTTATTATTCCATTCGTTTACAGAACAAATAAGTATAAATTTACCATTATAAGTTGATGGTCGACCATATACGGATTAAGCCTCTATGTTATTTAACTCATTAGATTACTTGATTTTTCTACCAATAGTTTTTGTAATCTATTGGTATGTATTGAATAAAAGTCTGAACCTGCAAAATGCGTTTTTGTTGGGGGCGAGTTATTTTTTTTATGGTTGGTGGGACTGGCGCTTTCTATTTTTAATCGCATTTAGTTCTTTGTTAGATTATACCTTAGGGCTACAAATAGGAAAATCTGAAACGCAGAAGCAGAAAAAAATATACCTAGGGATAAGTCTAGTTGCTAATTTAGGATTGCTTGGGTTTTTTAAATATTGTAATTTCTTTATAGAGTCATTTGTTGAGGCATTTACAATGATGGGGCATACTCCAAATGTTTCTACACTTTACATCGTATTACCTGTTGGTATCAGTTTTTATACCTTTCAAACATTGAGCTATACTATTGATGTTTATCGAGGAAATCTAAAGCCTACTAATGATCTTTTGAAATTTCTAACTTTTGTAAGTTTTTTCCCACAGTTAGTTGCTGGACCGATTGAACGAGCCACCAACCTATTACCTCAGTTTGATACACAACGGGTTTTTGATTATCAAAAAGCTAAAAGCGGTATGTTAATGATTGTTTGGGGTTTATTTAAAAAAGTGGTGATTGCTGACAATTGTGCCGTGTATGTAAATGATATTTTTGATCATCATGAGACGTTGCCTGGCAGTGTTTTGTTTATTGGACTTTCTTACTTTGCAATTCAAATCTATTGCGATTTCTCAGGATATTCCGACATAGCAATAGGTTCAGCACGGCTTCTGGGGTTTGATTTAATGCGTAACTTTAATTACCCCTACTTTGCTAGAGATATGGCTGAGCATTGGCGAAGATGGCATATTTCACTTTCTACCTGGTTTAAGGATTATTTATATATCCCCTTAGGTGGGAGTAGAGGGGGTAAATGGATGATTATTAGAAACACGATAATCATTTTTACCATTAGCGGTTTTTGGCATGGTGCAGACTGGACATATGTGATTTGGGGTTTTGTAAACGGTCTTTACTTTTTACCCTTAATTTTAACTGGAATTCATAGAAACCACATGGGAGAAGTTGCAGAAGGCAAACTCTTTCCTTCAGTGAAAGAAGCCTTGTTAATTTTCAGTACGTTTGTACTCAAAACATTTACCTATGTTTTTTTCAGAGCTGAGAATATGACCCAATCTTGGTCTTATATGAAAGGCTTGTTTTCTTGGTCAATGTTTCAAATACCCAGTTACTCTTACTTAATTCACTTTCAATTAATTGGTGTGATGTTATTGTTTGAGTGGGTTCAGCGAACAAAGGAGTGCCCGCTTTACCTGGATAAAATACCGATGATACCTCGTTATGCAATTTATAATTTATTCATTTTGAGTATCATTTATTTACAGCCTGATTACGATGTGCCATTTATCTATTTCCAGTTTTAATATGAAGCGGTTTTGGATAAAAATATTGCTAATTACAAGTCCTTTTTTAATAGGATTTCTCTCCGTTATAATTACGGATCCGTATAAGTTATTGTATCATTACGAAAACTATTCATACAATACCTTTCCAGTAAATAGGGATTTTATTAGTACTGAATACTTTATTGAGCATAATCCAAAATACCATTATGACGCCTTCATTTTTGGTAATTCTAGATCTTCAGCATTTCATACCACTGATTGGATAAATTATATTGATGAACCTGTTTCACCATATCATTTTGACGCCTCCGCTGAATCATTATTTGGCATTAACCGAAAATGTGTTTATTTGGATAGTGTGGGGTCGCCTATTAAGTATGCCATAATATTATTGGATACAGAAACTTTAATGCAAGTTCGCAATCGTGAATACCATGTTTTTACAAAGCATTATAAGTTAACAGGACAATCTAAATTAGATTTCTATATGATGTTTTTTAAATCAATGTCACATAAACACTTTTTTAAATTTTACATCGATTATTTATTAGGGGGTGCAATCACTGATATGGCACAACGAATGCCAAGAGATATGGCTTGTGTTCCTATTACAAATGACTATGTGTTTTCTGGGTGTGAAGAAGCTTTAAAAATTGGTGAAGACAAATATTTCAGTATGTATGATACCTATTTCAAAAAAAGACCTACCACAGAAGAAACAAGTGAACAGGTGATTTTTGAAAAACAAAAGGTTCTTTTAGAAGAGATTAAAAATATATTTGATAAGAAAGAGACTAATTATCAGATAATTATAAGCCCATCGTATTCTCAAAAGGCCTTTAATTCCTTAGATTACAGCTATCTAACTTCTCTGTTTGGAAAAGAATATGTACATGATTTTTCAGGGAAAAACGAATTTACTAATGATATCCGAAACTATTATGATGGCTCGCATTATCGACCATCGGTGGGGAAAGCTATTTTAGAAAAAATTTATACAAACAAATAGCACTGAAAATTGAATTTAGTTCTGAAAATAAATACCTTAACACCAAATATTGAGTGTGTTACTAATAAAAAAAATCCCCATGAAAAAACCACTACTTTATTTAATGTTATTAATTGCAAGTGCTGTTTTCTCCCAAAATTGTGGGTGTGATCACACGCTTACTAAATCTGGTATAATCAGTGCTGATGACGATGTTTTTGTAACCAAACCAAAGGCTGGCGATGTTATTTGTATACAAGCAGGTAATTACGGGTATTTTCGTTTTTTTGATTTTGTTGGAGAGAAGGGTAACCCAATAGTTTTCAAAAACTGTGGAGGCAAAGTAGTTATCTCGGATAACACCTATACAGGTATTCAATTTAGAAAATCTAAGTATATTGTTATTGATGGTTCGGGTTCAAATCAGCATGAATATGGAATAAAGATTGCCAAAGCAAAATCAGCAGGAGTGAGTATTTCAGATTTTTCATCCGATACTGAAATACATCACCTAGAAATTACGAATACTGGTTTCGCCTGCATAGTGGCAAAAACAGATCCTGATTGTTTTGATGAGAGTGCTTGGAGGGGTAATTTTGTAATGGAAAATTTACACTTTCACCATAACTATTTGCATGATAATAAGGAAGGTGAGGGGTTTTATATAGGGTATACGAGCAACTATGAGTTAGGAAAAGCGGTCAAATGCCAATTAATTGACCCAGTGACAAATGAAGTCATTGATTTTGAAAAGGTACTTTTTGGACATCTTATAAAAAACGTAGAGCTTGATCACAACAAATTTGTTAATATAGCTTGGGATGGATTACAAATATCTCAAGCCACAGAAGGGGTAAAGGTTCATGATAATTACTTGGAAAACTATGGGATTTTGACAGATAGACCCGATCAAAGACAGGGAATTGCCATTGGCTCAGGTACAAGTGGTGAGATTTATAGCAATTTAATTGTGGGAGGGGTAAGTCATGGAATATCGAACTTTGGACTAGGTCCAATATACATCTTTAACAACATCATTATCAATTCAGGTGAAAGAGGAATTTATTGTGATCAACAAAGCTCAATTGCACCTGGCAATGGGTATTACATTGCTAATAACACAATAGTGCGGCCAGCGTTGAATGGTATTTTCTATAATAATGGAGTTAATCTGTTAACGAGTCCATTTGTATGTTATAACAATCTAATTGTAGATCCAGGTATTTATGAAACTGAACTCGCTGCAAACTATTGGGCAGATCCCAAAAAACAGTCTTATATTGGTTTTAAGACGAAAGAATCTTTTGCACTTGCAGAAAACACCTTAAAAAATAATATCTATATATTGGATATCGATGATGTTAAGTTTGTTGATCCTGATTTTGGTTCTTGGGGGCTAGCAAAAGGTTCGATAGCGATTGATTCAGGCTTAACGCAGGAAGTGATAGATGTTTTTGGATATGATACGGATTTTAGTGGTTTTAAACGAACGGGAAACTTTGATGTAGGAGCATTTGAATATGGTAATCCAGTTGGCATAGAAGATTTGAAAAGTTCATCAGAAAAAATTTCTGTATATCCAAATCCAGTAAAAAAAGGAAATGAATTTGAATTAAGTTTAGATACACCTCAATCTGGAAAGTTCCAAGTGAGTTTAATATCTTTCCTGGGAAAGGAAAATATTACTTTGTTCGACTCCCTGTATTTAAACGAGGGTAGCCAAAAATTGAAAGTTGATACTAAATTACCTTCTGGAATGTATCTATTAAAAGTCGTTGGAGATGGATACTTCGAAGTAACTAAACTTCAAATTAAATAATATATCAGTGAACTACTTACTTAACAACCTTACAGTTGAAGAACTAATTCAACTTGGGAAAGATAATCATGACGCATATGTCAATAACACTCCTTTTCCAAACTATAGTTTCGATGAATTATTGAATCCTGAGTTTTTGGATAAAGTCTTAGCGGAATTTCCATCCTTAGAAAATGGAGGGATTAAGTTCGATGATGCTAATCAAATTAAGTATGCATCTGTGGGCGAAAAGCAGTTTGGAGATAATACGAAAATCTTAATGCATTTTTTAAATTCTGAGCCCTTTCTAGAGTTTTTATCCAACTTAACAGGTATTCAAGATTTAATAGCAGATCCATATTTTGAAGGTGGAGGTTATCATCAAAGTAAAGCGGGAGGTATGTTGAAAATTCATGCTGATTTCAACAAAAATAGAAAATTAGGCCTAGATAGACGTATAAATGTACTAGTTTATCTCAATAAGGATTGGGATGAATCATATGGTGGACATTTTGAGTTATGGGATAAGGATATGAAAAAGTGTGAACAACGTATTTTGCCAATATTTAATCGTATGGCAATGTTTAGTACAACATCCACTTCCTATCATGGTTTACCAGAACCGATTACATGTCCTGATGATCGATCAAGACAATCGCTAGCTTTATATTACTATACAAATGGACGCCCAGATGAAGAGGTTATACCTGGTAAGGAAGATCATAGAACACTATTTAAACAACGACCAGGCAAGAAGAATGAAGGAGATAAATTGTCCGTTAAAACGGTGTTAGAGGCAATAACTCCTCCAATTATTATGAACAATATAAAGAAAGCAATAAAAAAGAAATAGTCTTGAAGAAAGTCATGCGATTATTCGCATGACTTTTTATATTCAAGGATTAATACTTCGATTTTTTTTCCTAACAATGCTTCCAATTCTATTTTTGATATTTGATAATCCTTTTCAGCATTTAATGTTTTAATTTTTTGGTTGTTTACATTCGTTAACCCATCTAAATAAGCTTCATAAGAGACTTCATCATTTTTAAATTGGTTTTCAACTAATGCTAATTTTGAAGTAGCATCTTCAAGTGCTTTATTGTGTATGAGGAACACCGTTTTTAGTGATTTAAATGACATGTAGCGTATTAGAACCTCACTCCTAAGTTTGAGATTATACATTTCTTTTTCATTTTCTTTAATATAATACTCCTCTTTCGCGATTTGTTTATTGAGTGGTTGGGTGAAAAATGTACCTAAAGTAAAACTCACACCAATGTTATATCTTGGGTAAAATAGGTTTCGTGCAACAGTTTCGTCTGGTGGGTTTATGGTAAATTCATTAAGGTTACCCCTTATCAAGAAATTGTTTAAAAAATCATAATTAGCTAATGCTTTTTCTTTTTTTGCTATAAAAATTCTACTATCAAATTGTTCTTTTTCCGGGTAGTAGTTTTGGGAGGTACTCACCAATAAATTTAAAAACTCTTCATTTTCAGGTAATTCTGAATTTAAAAACAGAGATGTAGAGTCCGTTTTTAACTGAGCCATACCGCTTACAAAGAAGAGTGAAAAAATAATGGTGAATAAGCTAATTGGTTGAGTTTTCTGGTAGTTCATCATCTAAGTATTTTAGCTTGGTAACAAGTGCAAAAGTTGCATAAAACAATAAGTTCATTGGGCGTTGTCCCACAGCTACTTGTGCATAGTTAGCAATAGTGACAGCAAAGAAACACCCTAAATAAAGTAAATACAAGTTCTTTATGACTGAATTTTTTGATTTGAAGTAATTGTTGATGCCTACCGCCATTACCAGGAAGTAAAGTCCATAGTCAATGATTAGACCTATCCAACCTGTTTCCATGGCTGTTTTTAGCATGCCACTATCAGGAGGAAAGCCTGCCAATGGATGATTTGGAGAAAATCGCAAACCCATCGTACCTGAGGAAGCTACACCTCCTCCTATAGGGTGTTCTTGAAGAAAAGGTTGTATTTGTCGTCTATTTTCTTCTCGCACGTTGTATGACGCATCTTCTTCTGCCGAGAAAGTTGACCGAATTCGTGTAATGGGTCCAGAATGAAAAGGCCCAAATATTACAAATAATAATGAAACTGATAATGCAATGCTAAAGATGAGGGTGCGCTTATTGTTGGCAGTCATAAGCATGAATAGACCAAGGCCTACTGGTACCGCAGCATAGGCTGTTCTAGTTCCTGAAAACGACATGGATATGAAAATCAAGACACCTGAAACCAAAGCTAAAAGCTTCTTTTTATTACTATATGGTCCTGTCGCTAAAATAAATGAAGCTATGCCACAATAAGCCATGAAAATACCAAACGTGGCGGCATCAGATAAAAAAGACATACGCCTGAATCTTCCCCATATGAAAACCAACTTAAATCGACCTTCTGAGCTGAATATCCATCGGTTTTCAAAATCAGCAAAGCCAAATATTTCTTGATAGATTCCATATAGTGCTGCTAAGACAGCTAGTGCCAACCAAAATTTAGTGAATAACTTTACTGCTTCTAAGCTGTTGAATGCATGCATGGAAATCACGTACATAATCACGAAACTCAAAATTCCACGAATCATAAATGACCATCCCGAAAGGTTCAACGCATTGGGGTTGAATGCTTGGAAAATAAAGTAAGCAACATATATAAAAATTCCCACCGAAATTGGATTGCCAAATTGCTTTATAGAGTTTGTTGATTTGTTTCTCTGTAATAGCAATCCGAGTGAAGAAGTGACTAAAAAAAGTTCTATTAAAACACCTGTTTGTAAATCATACATGCCCAGAACCCTGTTAACATGAAAGATGAAGTAAGAGACAAAAATACAGCTTAGCAATCCAAACTGGATGTTGAGTAAACTTGCTACCACAATAGGGGTGCCTAATAAAGCAATAATAATTACTGCAGCAATTATAATCCCTGTCTTAGCAATAACTAAGGTAAAAAACAGACTGATAAATGTAATGAGGCAATAGCCAATAATATTACCCAATTTTTCTTCAAAAATGATACGCTCTAAAAAGTTAGCTACTTGAGTAGAAAATTTCTTTTTCTTTAATATGGATACAATAGTATTCATTAATTAAAAAATCAAAATCTTTAAACTGAAAACAATATATGTTCCTAAGACGAATAAGATAGAGGCTATTTGAATTATTTTTTCTAAATCAGTCATGCTTGTTATTAATAGTTGTATGTGCTTTAACAACATTTAAGAAGCTTTCAGCTCTTGCTTTCCAATTATTTTTTGTTGCTTTCTCTATTCGGGATGATCTTAAACTAGGAGAATTAGACGAAATAGCTAAGTCAACTTTTTCGATAAAATCTTCATGACTTTCAGCAATATAAATAACATCATTGAACTCTAAGATATCCTCAGAAAAATTTGTGGAAACCACAGGTAATCCTGCTGCTAAATATTCATTGATTTTTAAAGGATAAATACTTTTAGTTAGTTTACTTAGTTTGAAAGGGATAATGGCGACACTTGCAAATTTCATGTATTTAGGAAGCTCTTGTATGGGTTTTCCTCCTAAAAACTTCACGTTTTCCATTTCATGTAGTCCTATTGATTTATGTTCATTAGTGTTAATAGGTCCAATAATGAGTAACAGTTTATTCGAATGAGTATCTGCTATTTTTTTTAATAGAGGAAAATCATCACGGTCTTTGATGTTGCCGATATAGATGATAATATCTCGGATTTCATTTTTTATCTCCTCAGGCTTTTCAAAATTTTTATTGATTGTTTCCTGAAATAAACTAAAATCAGCTGCATTGGGCAAATAAGTGACTTTTTTAGCAGTTAGCTTACATTTTTTTTCTAATTCTCTTGATGTAGCAAATGCCAAGTCAGCAGATTTTAATGTTCGTATTTCTTGTTCTACACCATGCTTATTGATATAAATTGCTTCACTAATGTCGTCTACCGTGTAGTAAATGTTTAGTTTAGGTGCTGGCTTTATAGTAAGTTTTTTTACATAAAATGGATTAAATACATTTAAATAAATGTAGTCTGAGATGTTGTATTGTTTGATAACTGCTTTGACAAGGTTTGTGATAAACCAATTGTTGACACCCATAAAAAAATCATATGTTTTTCCTTGAGGTAGCCAATTAATAGGAAGCATCAGCGGTGGGGTCACACAAACTAAATTGGGGTAATCGCTTAATGGTGTTTTAAACTTGTTTTTCCCAAATAAGAGCGCATCTTTTCGTTGTTGTATTTCTGAGGAGTTATAGTTGGAAATAAAGTCTTTATAGGTAAAAGGGTTGTCAACATAAAAAACCCTTCTGGACTTTGACAATTCTTTCGCTAAAGAATAAGTGGTAGAAGAGTAGGGGGAATCCCATCTAACAAGTCCTAAAATAATCACGTCAGTGCTTTTGTTCATTGACTTATGATTTGGTTATTTTTTGATACATAAACAAATAAGGTGTTTTAAAATGCTTAAAAACATTCCAAAGACTTACTCCAATTACTTTTTTTAGTACTAGTTGACTAACACTAACAGAAATAACATAAGTAGCTAAGGTGCCATAAGCCGCACCAATAACCCCATATTTATGAATAAAGATATAATTAAAAGCCAAATTTAAAATTGCACTAAATAAAACCAGGTAAAAATTCCATTGGGGTTTGTTTAACGCGTTACAGGCGTTGGCAAACTGTCTAGAGGCAGGAATAAATAAAGAGTAAATAGCAGTGACTTGCAAGATTGGTATTGCTTCATCGTATTTTCCTCCCGAAGTAATATTGATGATGAAATCTGGGATAAGTATTACAATGATTACAGTCGGTATTAGTAAGGCCATTAAACCACCAACGGATTGTTCATAAAGAATTTTTACTCCTTCATGCCCCTTGGTCTTCATGTTTTCTACACTTTTAGGAAAAACCACATCTGAAATAGCCATAGACGGTGTTTCTATGATGTTAGCTATTCTTACGGCCACGTTATAATTTGCTACAGCGGTTGGGTTAACATAAGCACCAAGCATCAATTGGTCGGTACCTCTTAATATTACCGAACAGATATTAGTGGTAAAAGTGAATTTTCCATAATCGAGCAATTTTTTCACCCATTCCCATTCAAGCGATTTAGAAAAAACAAGGAATTTATAAACGAAGACGTAAGAAACTAAAGTACCTAATACAATTGCCCCAGTATAAGCATACATTAAGAACTCCAGGTTGTTTAAACTCGTGTCAAAGAAAAACAAATAAACCACTGCTAAGAAAAAACTTCCCTGACGCACAAAATAGGCATAAAAGATTCCTTTAAAATCCATGAAGGCTTGTTGCACAAACTCAAATTGGAAAAACAAACTGAGAATGATTGTGGTGAATGCATAGTGGGATAATAATGGTGCAAGTAGTGGAGCGTTTAGCTGGTCACTTGCAAATCCATTACAGGTCAGCATTAAAGTAGCACCAATGACCGCTACACTTATATTAATAATGAAAGAGGCTGTGAAAATGCTCGGTTTATCACCCTCGTCACAATCATTTAAAAAGCGAATCAAGGGGCTTTTAATCAATCCGTTTCTTGAGACTTCTAGGACAGTTGCAATAACAAGAAACAACGTCCAAATACCGTATTCTTCTTTTTGTAACACTTGTATTAAGAGTAAAAAACTACCTACACCAAAAATTAATGTTGATAGACGCTGACTAATGGTAAAAAAGGTTGATTTATACCAGTAGGCGTTTTTACCTGAAAATTTTTCTTTTACTTTTTTTATCATGGCACATCCTTTTCTTAGGAAAAGGTGACATTGCTGATTCATTACTTACAAGAAGCGAATTTAGTTAATTAATCACTTCGAAAATCATATAAAGAAATAACTTTGTTACTCAGGAGTTGAATCATCGATGCATAAGTGAAAAATCCAGTTTTTAATTTACCTATTTTAAGTGAGGGCATATCTAATCGTTTAGGTTGGATAGATTTTGCCAAAGGAGTTGCTATTATTGCCGTGGTATATAGGCATATTCTTTTTGGGTTGGAAGGTGCTGGACTGAAGTACCCTTCTATTTTTACAGATGCTTCTGTTATGATTGAAAGCATTAGAATGCCGCTGTTTTTTATTCTTTCAGGTGTTTTTGTTCGAAGAAGTTTACAGAAAAAAAGTGGGAAAGAGTTTGCCTTGGGAAGGTTGGAGTCGTTAATGTATCCTTATTTAGTGTGGACGGTTATTCAAATCACTATTCAGATTGCTTTTAGTAATTTTGCTAACTCTTCAAGAGGATTGAAAGATTACCTCTATATATTCTATCAGCCACGAGCCATCGATCACTTTTGGTTTTTCTACGCCTTGTTTGCAGTGTCTGTTTTTTATTTAATTATTTATAAGTTAAGCAAGGGGAATAAACTCGTATTAGCTGCTGTAGGTCTGTTTTTATATTTCATCTATCCATGGGTTCATATCAATGTTATTGAGGATGTTTGCCGTTATTTGGTGTTTTTTGTGATGGGTGATTTACTAGCTGTTTATATCAGTAACCCGGAGAACAAAAAGCAGATTTCCTCTTTGTATGTTACTGTGTTTTTCTTGTCGTTGTTTTCAATTGGACAGTGGTATCTTTTTGGTCATTTAGAAAGCGGTCATCTTTTGTTAGCATTAGTCTCCTTAGCGGGTAGTTTTTTGACAATTAATATTGGGTTTATGATTGGAGATGCACCAGCCTTGAAATTTATACGAATCATAGGGTTTCATTCTATGTATATTTACATTTTACATGTCTTAGTTGCAGGGTTCACGCGAGCAGTGCTCATGAGAATAGCACATATACATAATCCATACATCATTTTAATACTAGTGACGCTAGCAAGTGTGTTAGTACCTATCGTGTTTTATCATCTGACGAAGAAAAAAGCATATTTCTTGTTTACCTTAAAAAAGCCCCAATCATGACTAATATCTCTAAAAAAGCAGATCCTCGTTTTCCTGATTTTATAGTAATTGGTGCAGGTAAAAGTGGTACCACATCTTTAGATCATTATTTGGCTGCGCATCCGAACATTTACATGAGTCCTGTGAAAGAGCCTAATTTTTTTGCCTTAGAAGGATTTCAAATACCAAGTCCTCAAGAAGATCCAGAGAAATTATTTCATTACCCTCAGGCTATTACAAAGAAGGATGAATACCTGAAGTTATTTGATGCTGCGAATAAAGAAGCATTATTAGGAGAGGTCTCACCCATGTATTTATATTCAGAAAAAGCACCTCAACGTATTTTTGATTATAATCCCGACACTAAACTGATTGTGATTTTACGGCAACCTGCTGATAGACTATACTCGCGATATTTGCACCTGGCAAGGCAATCGGATACACCAACTGAAAATTTCTCAGATGCGTTAGATTCCACTACAATTTGGTGGCGAAGGGATGATTTAGTTCAAGAAGGTTTTTTTTATCGTGGACTGAGTAGGTATTATAACTTATTTCCAGCTGAAAATATAAAAGTTTATTTATACGAAGACTTGAAAAACTCTCAAGAGGAAGTTGTAAAATCGATGTTTGACTTCTTAGGGGTAGATAGTTCTTTTTCCCCTGACATGAGCGTTCAGTTTAACCAGTCAGGTATTATTAAAAACAAGTTTATGGATA
This sequence comes from uncultured Cytophagales bacterium, assembly GCA_963815495.1. GTDB lineage: Bacteria > Bacteroidota > Bacteroidia > Cytophagales > JAAEPT01 > CAWFGW01. The sequence continues at coordinate 5,290 of CAWFGW010000004.1, read as the reverse complement.
GTTTGGTTGGACAAAAAAGTATTTTTAAGCGTGTAATAGAGCGGGTTTCACCAAACCTCTATGAATCATTCAAAAAGAATAATACCCTTCAGAAACTCGTTCAAGGAGCTCGTAAGAAAAACCTTGACCGGCCACTAATTGAAAAAGACATCAAACATCAATTGACTCATCAAGTTTACAAGGATGATATTTTAAAACTTCAAGACTTAATTGGTCGTGATTTGTCTGCTTGGTTATCTTAAATATCCATATTTTCTTTTCTAACTTTATTTAAAACTACTCCAGGAACTTTTTCCCTGACAGAATCTAAGTACTCAAGTGTAACTTTGTCGGACTCTTTTAAAGTAGTTGTCGCAGAAAATATAGGGAGAATCATTTCAACATATTCTTCGAGTTCCTTGGTCCCTGACGAAGTGTTAAGCGAAGTGCTTTCTATTAACACATAATCAAATGTTCTAGTGACATTTTCTATTAACCTCTTAAATGAGTCACCATTAATTACTTCTGATGGAGATTTTCCATTTAACTCACAACCCAAAATGGTGATAGCTGGGTTTTGTGTTGGTGATAATTGATCTGAAATGCTATGTGGGTTTTCTAGTGCCTTGGATAAACCTTCTGGGTTAGCTTTATAATATTTTGTGATAAAGTTATTGCTAAAGTTGGCATCTATGATTAAAGTTTTCTTTGAAGCTAGCCCTAGTGATTTAGCTAGATTAATAGCTAAAAATGATTTTCCATCTTGGTCATTATCACTCGTAATTAAGATGGTTTTTTTACCAGATTGAAATACTTCAAAGCGGATACTTTTAAAAAACTCATTTACATGATGAAAAAAAGCAGCTCCTTTAGTTTTAGTTGGGTCTATTGGCGTTTCAGAATAATACGCTTGTAACTGTTTTTTTGTTAAGAATGGAATAGGGGTGATTAGATGTAGGCCTGTTTGTTCCTTAATTCGTGACGGAGAACGGATACTGCTATCTAAATAAGCTGTTGTGAGTAGACTTAACACATAAGTAATCATGCAAACAAAACCAGCCATAACAATTAACAAACCTCGTTTGGACGATTCAGGCTCGCCAGCTGGTTTGCCAAATTGCACAATTTGAATGGTGTTTTCGGTAACATTTGCAGTGTTTTTTGCTTTATTAAGTTTATCCATAGCAGATAAATATTCTTCTGAAGCAAGTGTGAGTTCTTTTTGAAGTTGCTTCAAAGCACTTTCGTGCTGAGCAAAGCCAGAGATGCCTCGTTGTAACGAAGCAATAGATTGTTTGATAGAGCTAAGGTTTGCTTGTGAAATTCTGATGTCCAGCATCAGGGCTTGCTGTCTGTTCAGAAGTTCGTCTGTATCGTTATTAGTGGTGGCACGTTGGGCGATAACTAATGATTTAAGTTCCTCACGTTTAGCTTCGACACGGGATTGAAGTCCCATATCTTGAGAACCACCATTGATAAATTTTTCATTTAAGTCGTCAATTTCTTCTCTTAGGAAAAAAATCTTCTTATTTCTAGATTCCGTTTTGGTGTCAAGTCCAGATTCTTTAATCCGTTGGTTTACATCACTTAAAGATATTTGTAACTTTCTTAAGTTGTTGCTTTCTTCTTTAAGTCGGTCATCGTATTCACTTAGTTTGGTGAATTTTGCTTCCGTCTCAGTATCATAACTCACAAGGTTGTTTTCAGTTTTGTAATTTTCCAGCGCTTGCGTTTTTGTTTCTAAATGTTGTTTTGCTTCTTCAATTTGTCGGGTAAGGATGTCTACCGATTGACCAGTTTGATTATTATAAATAATTGCATCGTATCTTAAAAACTCTTCCCCAAGTACGTTCACAACAAAAGCAGAAAGTCGAGGGTTATGTGAACCAAATTTTATCACCACATAATCAGATAGATTCACACGCTTGACGGAAATATTTTTTAAAATGGATTCAGCGTCATATTCATAAACTTCTAATATTTCGGTAAGTTTTTTCTCAAACTCGTCATAAGTGGATAGTACTTTTAAACTTTCAAGGTTTGACTTAAATAGCGCTAAGGCAATTTCTTTTTCTTCTTTATTAAGCTTTGGGGTCTCAGGATCTACTTTTCCTGCGTAAGGTTCCGTGAAAGGGGCTTCATTGCTAGATAAATCATGAATCATTAATCGGTAACTCAATAAAGCTAATACAGACTCAGAGGTAATACTTTCCATTAAGTTATTGAACTTAGCAGTAGCCTCGTAAATATTAAACCGCTCTTCATCGATATTAATTTTCTTTGAAACGGTAAATCCTGTTGCCAACTTAGCTGTAGAAACATAAGTTTTCTTCATGTTCATTGTTAAAAGAAACGCTGCTAGCAAACCTATAAAGGTTACCGAGGCAATAATAAACTTGTTTTTGTAAAGTAATTTAAAGAGATATACAATATCCATAGTATTCTTACTGTAAGTCTAAAAGCCTAATTTGACTTTTAAGGTTGAAAATATAATGTTTATATAGGTCATTTTTTTTACCTTGAAGAACCTAAATACAAACGAATAACAAAGTAAAAATTTAATAAGTATAAGATGATGGAAAGTTTGTTTTTTATTTCGCTAGCAGTCGTTTTTTATACCTATTTAGGTTATGGAATTTTACTTTTTGTTTTAGTGAAGATAAAAAGAGTCTTTCAACCTTCAAAAAAGATGGTGACTGAAGGTTACACACCTTCGGTTACTTTCATTGTTCCGTGCTACAATGAAGGTGATATTATTGAAGAAAAAATCCATAATTGTTTGGCGTTAAATTATCCTAAAGAACTATTTGAGATTATCTTTATTACAGATGGCTCTACCGATGGTTCCAACCTAGTTGCAGAAAAGTATCCGGAAGTAAAAGTGATGCATGAGGATAAACGTGCGGGTAAATCTGCAGCAGAAAACAGGTCAGTTAAAGAGGCAAAGGGCGAAATAATAATTTTTTCAGATGCGAATACTGAGCTTCCTACTGAAGCAATAAATAAAATAGTGAGACACTATGTAGATCCTAAAATTGGCGCTGTATCAGGGGAAAAAAGAATTGCTGCTAAAGATGCTGATAATGCTTCAGGAGCAGGAGAGGGGATTTATTGGAAGTATGAATCGGCCTTAAAGCGGTTAGATGTCGAATTGTATACCCTAGTAGGAGCGGCTGGAGAGCTGTTCTCACTTCGTAAATCGCTTTTTCAAGATTTAGAACAAGATACAATCTTAGATGATTTTATGCTCTCTATGCGCATTGCTGGAGAGGGGTATGTGGTAACGTATGATCCAGAAGCTTATGCAATGGAAACAGCTTCAGCATCGGTAAAAGAAGAATTAAAACGCAAGGTCCGCATTTGTGCTGGAGGATGGCAGGCTATGGTTCGTTTAGCTTATATCTTAAATCCGTTTAGGAATTTCATATTGTTTTTTCAGTATCTGTCTCACCGGGTTTTACGATGGAGTGTTACCCCCGTCTTTCTCTTTGCTATGGTTCCTATCAATATTTACTTAGTGATGAAAGCCAGTGAATTTTCTATATACCACGTATTTCTTATTGGTCAGATAGGCTTTTATAGTTCTGCAATTCTTGGTTGGATATTAGCAAATAAAGAGATTAAAGTAAAAGTGCTTTACGTGCCTTATTATTTTTTAATTATGAATTACTCTGTGATTGCAGGCTTTTTTAGATACCTCAATAAATCACAAGCAGCTGCATGGGAACGTTCGGCTAGGGCAAAAAAATAAAAGTCACCTTAGATTACCAAGGTGACTTTATCTAATTAATTTTAAGTTGCTTAATTGTCGGATGAGACAATTGTTTTTAAACAACGTTGATTTTTATGAGATTTATTTGACAACAACTTTTTCAGTATATGCGTCTCTTTCAGTTTGAATTAAAAGCGTATAAATGCCAGAAGATAGTCCAGACACATTAAATTCGAGTTCACTAGTTTTACCGATACTAGCAATCATTTTACCTTGCGTATTCAGCAAATGTGCAGAAACAAGCGACTCAGCTCCCATATCGATTGTAATAGTTTCACTACTAGGATTCAGGGAAAACAGAAATCCCTATTTCTTTGGCTGTTTTGTTAGCGGCTAAATCAGTTATTACTTCCTGTTTTACTTTGTTTAAACAACCAAGCCCAAACAGCGTCATTTTTAAACGTTTTAGTCCATGAATCATGACCTCCGTTTTTGTAAAGAGTAAAGGAGTGATACCCCTTAGGTTCGTTAACACCAATTTCAGCAGTCATAGACATGGTGGTGTCGTCACCGTTAATGTCCATATTCATTTGAAATGTATAATCATCTAAAGCTACTGTGTTGTTTATGCCAAAGGGATAAATACCACCATTCACAGCTGTGGGGTTTAACCCACGCACTTATGCGCATAAAATTATCACGACTTTTAGTATAGGTTACAGTCCCATCAAGCAAAATTATGATGCCCCCACCAAGGCATGGTTCTAAGGTATTTAGCAGGATTACTTACTGTTGCTGCTGGACAAATTGCGACTACAGCAGCGGTTGTTTCAGGGTATTTATCTACAAACTGAACCGCGTTTTTGCCTTCCAGCACTAAAACCAATAATATAGTACACGGTTTAGATCTATTTTATAAGCAGCTATGATAGCATCGTACATGTCTTTTACTCTGTCTTGAATGATGTAATTTTGTCCAGAGGCTTGAGGGCAAATAACCACCGACTTCGAATGATTTACCATCGTTTTTGACAATCTGTAAAGGACCTCTCTATCAATGGTTTTGTTTAAAGAACTAGAAGTGCCATCACCCCCTTCTCCAGTGCCTGCCATACTAATTATCAAAGGGAAATTCAGTATTGCCATCATAGCCATTAGGAAGATATTCTGCATAACCAGTTATCCAGGGTAAGGTATTCATGTCGCTTGTTACTTTGGTGATGGTTCCAGGGGTACCAAAAGGTTGTGCTTTAAGTGCTAGCGTAACACATAAAAGAACGGTTGATAGTAAGATTGTTTTCATAATTATAAGGGGTATGAGTTAATAAAACTAGTTTGAAGGTTTTAGTTAATGAATTGTTGCTTAAAGTGTAAGGCTCTCTATTTTTACTGACAAGTAAATAGTCTTTTAATTAAGTAGTTATACTTGGTTTTGATTATTTTTATAGATAGATGAAAATAAAAATAAACCTTGGGGTTGAATTTGTGAATATTATACTTACTTTTGTGTCACCAAATAGCGGGATGGAGCAGTTGGTCAGCTCGTTGGGCTCATAACCCAAAGGTCACTGGTTCGAGTCCAGTTCCCGCTACTAAACG
>CAWFGW010000003.1:0-116583 GCA_963815495.1 uncultured Cytophagales bacterium | reverse complement strand
TTATAAACTGATTGGTTTAATTACCTATAAAGACATTCTTAAGCGTAAACATAAACCACATGCTTGTAAAGATGAATTTGGTCGACTTCGTGTTGGAGCTGCAGTAGGTGTAACGCCAGATATTCTGGACCGCGTTGCTGCTTTATTAAAAGCTGGCGTGGATGTTATTAGTATTGATACCGCTCATGGTCACTCAAAAGGTGTCATCGATATTGTAAGAAAAGTAAAAAGCACCTATCCAACTTTAGAGATTATAGCAGGAAACGTTGCCACTGGAGAAGCTGCTAAAGCTTTAGTTGATGCTGGAGCGGATGCCGTTAAAGTCGGTGTGGGTCCTGGAAGTATTTGTACTACTCGAATTATTGCAGGTGTTGGAATGCCGCAATTATCAGCAGTATTTGAATGCAGTAAAGCAATTAAAGGATCAGGAGTACCTATTATCGCTGATGGAGGAATTCGTTTCTCAGGTGATGTGGTTAAAGCCATCGTGGGTGGAGCAGATAGTGTGATGATTGGTTCACTGCTAGCAGGAACGGATGAAGCTCCAGGTGAAATGACTATATTCGAAGGACGTAAATTTAAAGCTTATAGGGGTATGGGTTCATTAGAAGCTATGGCTGATGGCTCTAAAGACCGCTATTTTCAAGATACTGAAGATGACGTGAGAAAACTAGTTCCCGAGGGAATAGTTGGGAGAGTACCTTATAAAGGTAAAGTTGAAGAGGTAATCTATCAGCTGACTGGTGGTTTAAAGGCTGGTATGGGCTACGCTGGTGCTGCATCGATAGAGAAATTACAAGATGCCAAATTCGTTAAAATAACTGCTGCCGGAGTAAGAGAAAGTCATCCACATGATGTACACATCACACGTGAGGCTCCTAACTACAGTAGATAAACGGGCTTCATGTCAAGTAGAAATAGAATATTAAGAATATACCAACTAGGTGGGTTAATCGCTTGGTTGGTATTTTTTTTCATCACTTTTTATTCTGTTATGGAAGGTGGTTTTAATCAACCTCATGCAAATAAATACGTTTCAACCTTTTACCGCGACATCACCTTAAACCTCTTTATCTTATTTGCTTTTTTATATTTCAGGTTAAAGTCAGATAAGCCCAAAAGTCAAAATTTCAACGACTTATTGTGGGATACTTTTATGACTGCTGCACTTATGGTTATTGCTATGGTCTTAAATCAGCAATTTGCCTATATCGACATCAATTTATTTGATCATATCCTATTCAAAAATATCATCTATGAAATCAATGGAGTCTTTTTGATTATTTTTTGTGGCAAGACATTTTATACATACAAAAACTTAATCTTATATCAGAAAACCAAAACACTTACTTATGCTTGGAACGTGTATGAAGGGCTTCTTCTAATCTGCCTGTTAATTAGTCACTTCGAAATCGATCACTTTCATCTTAGCACGATGATATTTGTGGGTTCATTGGCATTATACGGTCTTATTTTATCCTTAAACATGCGTTGGATTGCCTATCTCAACTTTAAACAAAAACTAAGAGGCGCACTCTTACTTTCCATCATTCTTATCATAACAAGTGTCTTTATACATTATCTTTATTCAACAAGTCACTTAGTTAATCTCACTAGAAACCAAACACTTGTTAATGATATAAGTCAACACTTTTTCCTTATCATCATTCTCATCTTTGTGATTTTTTATTGTATATCCTCCATTTTAGTCATTTTATTTAACCTGCCTACCTCATCTGTTTTCGAACAAAAATTGAGTGAAGTATTTAATTTTCAAAAGTTGGCTCAAACTATTAGAGCAACAAAAAGTGAAAAAGAAATTTATGATGTTCTCCTAGAAATAAGTGCTAACACTACCCTTGCCGATGCTTCCTGGTTAGAAATCAACAACATTGCTTCCAATACCAATGTCTTTTTGAATCATGGTATAGATAGAGAAACTATTACTACCATTTATGATTTATTAAAAAATAATAAAGTCAACATTGATGATAATTACTCCTACATCGCTAACATCAACAAGCTTACTTCTAAAAGTGAAGCATTCAGCAAACCAATCAAGTGTTTTGTAATCTTCCCTATTTTTTCAGGAACGAAACCTATCGGCTATTTGGGTTTGATAAAATACATTAAAGATGGTTTTAATTCAGAAACCATTGAAGTAATCCAGAGTTTTGTAAACCAAGCTTGCATTTCTATTGAAAACAGTCATTTATTAAATGAAGCGATAAAAACGGAACGCTATAAAGAGGAATTAAAGATTGCGAAGAAAATACAACAACACCTACTTCCAAAAGAACTTGAGTTTAATAAAAAAATAGAAATAGCTGCTTTCTCCATGTCTGCTGACGATGTTGGTGGAGATTATTATGACACATTTAATATTTCAGAAGACCAAATAGGTATTGTCATTGGGGATGTATCTGGTCATGGAACATCAGCAGCTTTCAATATGGCGCAAGTAAAAGGCGTATTTCAGGCCCTCATTTTAACCTCTACTTCCACCACAGAAATTCTAGCGAGGGCGAATAAAGCATTAAGTAACTGTCTAGAGGGAAAATCATTTGTGACACTCACCATCGTGATCATCGATTTAAAAAACAAGACTTTTGATTTATCGCGAGCAGGTCATTGTCCTACCTTATTTTATAATTCAACAAGCAAGCTCTCATCTTATTTTAACACTCGAGGCTTGGGTTTAGGCATATTGAGGGATGATTCTTACTCTGATCATATTGAGACTATTAGCCAACCATTCCAAGCAGGAGATATCATGCTTCTATATACTGATGGCGCTATTGAAACAAAAAATGATCAATCAGAAGAATATGGGTATGAAAGGTTGATAACTGTTTTTGAACAAAACACATCGCAACCAACCGATGTACTAATTGATAAAATCAAAGATAACGTACTGTTTTTCAATAAAAAGAAAACAACGGAAGATGATTTTTCGCTTTTTTGCATTAAATTTATTTAATGCAACATTCACAACAATAAACACGTAATGGACATTACTATATCAAACGAAACGAATTATCGAATATTAAAAATCAATGGTGACGTGGACGCAAGTTCTGCCATTCAGGTCGATGAACAGATTCGAATTGCTATAGACGAAAAAATTGAACATTTGTTAATTGATTGTGAACATTTAGACTACATCTCATCGGCAGGATTAGGCGTTTTTATGTCATACCTTCAAGAACTAAAAACCAAAAACTCTAAAATGACACTTTACAACATGAGCGACAAAGTATTTAAAGTGTTTGAAATTTTGGGTTTACATAATTTAATAACAATAGTCGATACAAAAGAAGAAGCACTAACATAGCTATGCAAGCCTCAATGTCAGTTCATTGTGATAAAAATAACCTAAAAGAAATTAGGCTATTCTTGGAGAAACAACTCCAAGAAACACATGTTTCTGAGCAAGAAATAGGCTTAATCATTTTAGCTGTAGATGAAATTTGTGCAAATATAATTATCCATTCCAACCACTGTGACAATTCAAAATTTTTCGACTTAAATTTACAATACCTCCCCGAATCCTCTACCTTAAAAATTAGCCTTGTAGATGAAGGAGATTTTTTTAATTTTAATGCTTACCAAGGATTAAGCCTTGAAAACTTAATTAACCAACAAAAAAAAGGTGGCCTTGGATTAAAGCTTGTCCAAAAAATAATGGACAAAATCGAGTTCAAAAAACTAGGTGAACAAAACCTATGTACCATGATAAAAAAGGTACGAATGAACTATTTCACCCCGTCCTTTTAGAAAGGACTTTCTTTCCGCCATAATTATTCTTAAAATTGCGGTTAGTAAAAATCAAATCTTACCTTTTATGAAAAGAATTTCGAAGTATTTGTTTTTGGCATTAGCCATTGTTGGATGTAATTCATCAAAAACTTCAAAAACAAAAGAAAGCCCTACCATTCTAAAAATTGGTGACCACAAAGTAAGCGTTTCGGAATTTAAATACATCTACAACAAAAATAACTCAAAATCTGAAGATGCTTTCACTGAAAAGAGCTTGAATGAGTACATGGATTTATTTGTTAAATTCAAACTAAAAGTCTTAGAAGCAGAACGTTTAGAACTGGATACGGTACCTTCGTTTATTCAAGAACTTGAAGGATATAAAACACAACTAGCAAAACCTTATTTAAGTGAAAAAACTTTTAATGAAAAATTAGTTCAAGAGGCTTATGATCGCTTAAAATATGAGGTAAATGCATCGCACATTCTAATTAAAGTCCCTGAGGATGCTTGTCCGGAAGACAGTTTAATTGCTTACAACAAAGCAATAGAAATTCGAAATAAAGCGCTAGCTGGAGAAAATTTTGGCGAGTTAGCTGTAAAACACTCGGATGACCCTTCAGCGCAAGGTATCGAAGGACGGGCAGGTAATAGTGGTCAATTGGGTTACTTCACTGCATTTAGCATGGTATACCCATTTGAAAGTGCTGCGTTTAATACGGCTGTTGGTGAAGTTTCAATGCCTGTACGTACACAATTTGGCTACCACTTAATTAAAGTGAATGACAAAAGAGAATCAAAGGGCGAGGTAAAAGTTGCTCACATCATGATTCAAGCACCCAATGGATTAGACAAAGCGGACTCACTTGCTGCTAAAAAGAAAATTGATGAAATCTATGCTCGTCTTCAAAACGGAGGTGATTGGAATGAACTAGTCTCCCAATTTAGCGAGCATGAACCAACAAAATCTCAAAATGGAGAATTACAGCCATTCAAACTAGGTGGTCGATTAGGTGCTCCTGCTTTTGAGGAAAAAGCATTCTCGTTGAATACGGTTGGAGAAATTAGCACTCCAGTTAAAAGTACTTACGGATGGCACATCATTAAACTCATCGAAAAAATAGAAATTAAACCATTTGACGAAACGAAAGCTGAGTTGGAGAAAAAAGTAAAAAGAGATTCCCGATCAAAACTTAGCTACAATGCTTTAATCAAACGACTAAAGTCAGAAAACAAAATAGTTGAAGTACCTGCAATGAAAGCCTATGTGTTAAGCAAAGGTGACTCAAGCTTAGCAGAAGGGAATTGGACAAATACTGAAGAGAAAAATTTAAGCAACACCTTGCTAACCATCAACAGTGTTCCCTATTCAGTGAAGGATTTTTTTGAGTATGTAGAGAACAATCAAAACAGAAAAAAAATCTGTACTGCTCCCGATGTTTTAATGACTTCGTTTTATAACCGATTTATCAACGAAACCATTTACGACTACGAAGAATCGCACCTTGCTGACAAATACATTGATTACAAAATGCTTATCAAAGAATACCGTGACGGCATTTTATTGTTTCAATTAATGGATGACATGGTTTGGAGCAAAGCCGTGAAAGACACCGTAGGCTTAAAAGCTTACTATGAAGCGAATAAAGAAAAGTATCAATGGAAAGAGCGCGCTACGGCTACCATTTATGCTCTAGAAGATTATAGCAAAATCAAGGCACTCAAAAAAGATATCGCTGATAGTTTGACGAAAGAAGAATTAATTGCCAAATACAATAAAGAATCTTCCCTGATGTTAAACATTGAAAATGGTGTATTCGAAAAAGAACAAAATGTAATCGTAGATGCTGCGGATTGGACTGTCGGGCTTCATGAAGTAACTGTAGATGACAAGCAATACCTGGTGAAGATATCTGAAGTTAAGCCTGCAGCTACTAAAGAACTTAATGAAGCAAGAGGAATCATCATTTCTGACTATCAGAACTACTTAGAAAGAGAGTGGATAGAAAGTCTTAAAAAAGAAAAAGAAATTGTGATCAACCAGGTTGAATTGAAAAAGTTAGTGAAAGAATAACGTGAGATTATCCATATACTTATTTCTACTCTTGACAATAAGTGGTTGTCAGTTCTTCAAAAAATCGAAAGCGGTTGGTGATGAATCACCAATAGCTCGGGCTTATGATAAATATCTTTATCCATCAGAATTAGCTGGGTTAAATTTTGCAGGTCTCACTAAAGAAGATAGCACACAATTAGTACAGAAATTTATCAGAGAATGGGCTCAACATCAAGTAATTGCTGAAAAAGCGCTAGAGAACGACAACATTGATATTGATGCGATTGAACTGAAAGCAGAAGAATTAAAATATCAATTAATTGCTTACGAATTTGAAAAGTCGTTAATCAACTCCAACTTAGATACACTCATCTCCAATGCAGAGATTGAAGCTTACTATAACAAACACAAGGCGGATTATGAGTTAAAACAAAATATTATCAAAGGTTACTATGCAAAAATTCAAAAAGATAGTCCCAACCTTAATAATTTTAAATATGCGTTTCAATCAAACAATAATGAAAAAAAGGCTTTCTTAAAAGAGTATTGTATCGAAAATGCGGATCAGTATATCTTAAATGACTCCCTATGGTTTAATTACAACGAAGTGGTGTTTGGCAGTCCTTATCAGAAAATAGATGATCAGGTCAGCTTTCTTCAGTACCCAAGCAATACCTCAAAATATGACGGTGAATATTACTACTTCTTGCGCGTAATTGAATCGAAGATGAAAAATGAAATATCGCCTTTACAGTTTCGTAAAAATGAAATTAGTAACATCATTTACAACCAACGTAAGTTGGCACTAATTAAAAATGTTGAAGAAAAACTCTTTAAAGAAGCACTGGATGATCAGTCGATTGAATATTACAAATAAATTAGTATTAACAGCACTATTTGGTATTAGTGCGCTTGTTGCTTTGGCCCAGCCACCAAAAGGTCAAGTGATTGAAAAAATTGTGTCCAAAGTGGACGATGAAATCATCATGAAGTCGGAGCTGGACATTGCCTACCTACAGTTTGATGGAAATGGCCTTTTCTCCCCTGAGAACATGCGTTGCAAGGTCTTGGAAACCTTAATTATTAATAAAGTATTAATTGCTAAAGCTGCGATTGACTCGGTAACAGTGGAGCCTGGCCAAGTGCAGGATCAACTCGATAGACGAATGCAGATGGTGATGCAACAATTTGGAGGCGATGAAAAAAAACTCATTCAAAACTATGGTAAAACTGCCGCACAAATTAAAGAAGAGTTACGCGAACAAGTAGAAGAACAAATGATTGTTCAGCGAATGCAAGGTAAAATAAGCGAGGGTGTCGTGGTGACCCCTGCTGAAGTGAAAACCTTCTTTAAAGCAATACCTAAAGACAGCCTCCCCTATTTTTCTACTGAAGTAGAAGTAGGACACATTGTGAAGTTACCCATCGTGAGCAATGTTGCCAAACAAGAAATCATTGAACAACTGAGCTCCATAAAAAGTAAAATTGAAGCGGGTGAAAGCTTTGGTGCTTTTGCTACTGAATATTCACAAGACCCAGGATCGGCTAGAAATGGTGGTGAACTGGGCTTTTTCAAACGCGGGGAGCTTGTCCCTCCGTATGAAGCCGCAGCTTTGCGACTTAAGCCTGGTGAGGTTTCAGATATTGTAGAGTCACAGTTTGGTTTTCACCTGATCCAGCTGATTGAAAAAAGAGGGAATGAATACAACTCACGACATATTCTTTTAAAGCCTGCTACCTCTTCTGACGACCTTGAAGGTGCAGCCCTGTTTCTCGACAGCTTACGTACCAAAATCGTGGACGACTCTGTCAACTTTAGCCGACTTGCTTACCAGTACACAGACGATCCTGGTACTAAACCAAGTGGTGGTTTCTTCTTAGATGATCAGGGCAACAACCGTGTACCTGCTGAAAACATTGACCCTACCTTGTATTTCTTAATTGATAACATGAAGGTTGGAGAAGTCTCTGAACCGCTTCCTTACACCCTTCCTGACGGTAAAAAAGCGATGAGGATAGTGTACCTCAAAGCACGAATAAAACCTCATGAAGCCAATTTAAAAGATGACTACCAAAAAATTTATAGTGCTGCTTTAGCGGAGAAACAAAACAAGAAAGTAACCGAATGGTTTAACACCACCAAGACAGAGGTTTTTATCTCTATTGATGATGAGTACCAAAACTGTGAAATTTTAGCCACCCCGTAAACTATGAGCATACCAACCAACGATGTAGAAGCTGCAAAGGCTTTTAATGAAGCATACTCAAAACTTACCAAAGAAATAGCTCAAGTAATTGTTGGGCAAGACGAAGTCATTCGTCTGGTGTTAACTTCTATTTTTTGTCAAAGCCATTCCTTGCTTGTTGGTGTACCTGGATTGGCAAAAACGTTATTAGTAAAAACGATCTCAGAAGTATTAGACTTGTCGTTTAATCGAATTCAGTTCACACCTGACTTAATGCCTTCTGACATTACAGGAAGTGAAACGTTGAATGCCAACCGTGAGCTCAACTTTGTGAAGGGACCAATTTTCTCCAACATTGTATTAGCAGATGAAATTAACCGAACACCACCAAAAACACAGGCTGCGCTCTTAGAAGCGATGCAGGAGAAAACTGTGACGATTGCTGGGGTAAACTACCAACTGGAACCGCCTTTCTTTGTGTTAGCTACCCAAAACCCCATTGAACAAGAAGGTACCTATCCCCTTCCTGAAGCACAACAAGACCGGTTTATGTTTAACATCGTAGTGAACTATCCTTCTTTTCAAGAAGAAGTGGATGTGATTAAAAATACGACTACGGAGAAAAAGACGAAGGTAAACCACATCTTAAATGCTGCTGATATTCTAGGTTTTCAGGAGTTGGTTAGAAAAGTGCCTGTAACTGATAATGTTATTGAATATGCGGTTTCCTTAGTTCAAAAAACACGACCTGACAACGCCAATGCTGCAGAAATCACAAAAGATCTGTTAGAGTGGGGTGCTGGACCACGTGCTTCTCAATTTTTGATTCTAGGTGCTAAATGCAATGCGTTGTTAAATGGAAAATACTCCCCAGACATTGAGGATGTACAAGCTGTGGCGATTCCTATTTTAAGACACCGGGTAATTAGAAACTTTAAGGCGGAAGCGGAAGGTATTTCTGTGGATGAGATTATTAAAAAATTATTTTAAAAATAAGAAGGACAGAAAATAATATCTCCTGTCCTTCTTGCTTTAACTACAACTCATAATCAGTTTTTTATTACTCTCAACATCTTGGGAATCTCGCACATTTTTTTGAACAGATATGGCGGAAAACAAACTCAACACAAAAGACATCCCATAAAATCCTTTTTCACTGAGTAACAACGAGGCATTCCAAAGCCCAACAATCAATAAAACGATAGACAACAAACTGGTAAACCAAGCTAAGCCATAGTACACACTCGTCACTGGAATTCCATCCAACTGATCACGTACCGCCTTTTGCAAGGATATAGCCGAAAACAAACCAAACATGAGTACGGTAAAATAATAACCTTTTTCATTTAGCTGCATATCCGCATTCCATAAACCAATAATGAATGAAGCAATACCTGTAATTAATACTGCCCACGAAGCGGTAACAAATGCTCCAGACGGTTTAAGATTCTTTGTAGTTTCCATAGATTTTTTATTTTGATGATGGACCAAAACTACTCCCTTGAAAAATGGATTCTTTTGACATATGTCAAAAAAGGAACAACTAGGACTTAGCTCGTATTCTACTTAAAGTTTCTTGGCTTATACCTAAATAAGACGCAACATAGCCCAAAGCTACTCGTTGCAAAATATGTGGCATTTTTTCTAATAATAATTCATAGCGCTCTGCAGCTGTTTTAAATTGAAAGTTGACATAACGCTCTTCTAAACGGATATAATATTTTTCGTTTGCCATTCTACCCAAGCGTTCAATCTCAGGGAATTCGTCATACAACTTCATTAATGATTCATACGAAATGGACCACAGTTCCGAATTTTCTAACACCTGTAAATTTTCAACACTTGGCTTTTGTGTGATAAAACTATAAAACGAGGTGACAAAATCATTATCAAAGCCAAACCAATGAGTTACTTCTTTTCCATCCAAGTTATAAAACCCGCGCAAACAGCCAGTTTCTAAAAAATAAAGGTGATGGCAAACTGTACCTTCTTTCAATAGAAAATCACCTTTCGCTAAGGTCTTATGTTTTAAATGTGCTCTCAATGCCGTTTGCGCAGCTAAACTAAGTTTATAAATGGATTGTAGGTGATTGATGAAGTTGTCCATTTATTGCTTTATGTCTATGAATGGCACGGTAATGCGTAACTGGCTTATTTACTAATGTAATTATAGTAGATGATAATTCTAGTACGTCTGGTTCTAAAAGAATAACCGAAGTGTGAGCTCCGGTTTTCTTAGTCAGTAGTCGATTCCTAACTGGTCACATACTTCTTTATAGGAAAGGTCCTCCCACTTCAGTGAACTTCTTGCTGCTTTTAAAGCGATACCACCAGGAATAAGGACATACTTATATTGTGCATTAATACCAGATCCTGAACCATTCACCTCATTATCCGTTAAGGCTGTGCCATCAGTACTTTGAATGCTAAAACGAACATTCCCTTCCGATGTAAAATGAACTGGATAACAAGTTCTAACATTGTTTGATGCGAAATTCTGATAGGGAAGTTGATAAGGTACATTTTCCTGAAATCGAAAAAAACCTAAAACAATCCCTCCATTTTCCAGAAAACTATTTGTTATGTTAGTATCATTTACCAACATAGTTTTAAAGTTGGCAGAATTTGTGAAGTTCCAATCCTGATCTAACCATTCACTATACATAACATTTGCTGTTCCCGGATCGCCTTGAGGCCCTTGGGTTCCTTGTGGCCCTTGAGGCCCTTCTGTTCCATCTTCTTTACTGCACGAAGAAGCTAACACCATTAATAAAATTATACCTATAAGTTGAGTTTTTTTGACTAGATTTTTCATTTTGACATGAGCTTTAAGTTGAATGTTTATTAAATTAAAAGGTATAATTTTTTTTGGAAAAATGTATCAGAACACTTTGAAAAATTAAGACCTTATCTCACTATGTATATGAGAGTTATATTCAAAATGTCTCAGCGAGACGCTAAGACCAGATAGTGTTAACAACGTCAATTCCTCATCTAATCGTACTACCTTTCCGCAAACGTCTCAAACCAACCCAAGCAAAACTTATTTTTACACTGGAATCTAATTTGAAAACAAATAAGTTTGTAAAACTTTAAGCACAAACACTTCAACTTTACACATTCATGGTTTTAGATAAAATAGAAAATCACGCATTATATACTGGGTTAAGCGAAAACATCGCTAAAGCATTTGCTTACATCACCAATACCGACTTAAAAAACACACCTGCAGGTAAGTATGAAATAGATGAGCAAGTATTTGCCATCGTTCAGGAATATGAAACCAAACACAGTACTGATTGTAAAATAGAAAACCACGCGCGACACATTGACGTGCAATACATGATTTCTGGTGAGGAAATGATGGGAATCACTACCCATAGAAACCAAACGGTGGAAGTAAAAAATGAAGAGAGCGATTATACATTCTACCAAGCGGAGGTCAATTCTGTTTTAGTGGAAGAAGGAATGTTTGCCATCTTTTTTCCTGATGACATTCACCAACCTGGTGTGATGTCAAAAACGGTTCAAAAAGTAAAAAAAGTAGTAGTTAAGATTAAGATATAGTCCCGAAAGGTTTTTATTACAGTCATTCCAGCTTGACGTTTTTATTTAATTCGTCATTCCGTGAAATGAGAGGTACGAACATTTGTACGGAATCTAACTGAAGTGGAAACGAATGAGTGGCTTGCGATTAAGCGATTCCGGACTTCCGCTTCACTACATCCGGAATGACGTCAAGTAAGTTATTATACTTACAATGGTTTGATGTCCATAATTTTCAAACCTAAGACATTTTCACATTGATGTAACGCTGAAAGATCGTGAAACAGGTAATGTAAGTTATCGGTATCACTTTCTAACTCGCACACTTTTTCGGGGTGGATTTTTGGTGTGCCCTCTTCTAGCTCAAATGTGCTGATGCTATAGTTGACTTTATATTTTCTCACTAATATTGCCATCTTCTTTGGGGGTTACAATTGCTGATTGAGTCGTGTGTGGCGTACCACAAAACTTAGCCTTCATTTTATTTTTGAATTCATTTTTCTCGGCATCATCCATGTTGTCAAATTTTTCTTTCCAACGGTTTTTCCAGCCACCACCACCTTTGCAACAGCACTTCCCTCCTCTGCCACCTGGTCCGCCTAATAAAATTTTACTTAAAACTAACAGTCCCACGCCTTGCCAGTAGTCGATTACGGGCCCACTAAACAAGTCGGGTACTAACCAGTTCCACAGTAGCATAAAAAGGTAACCAAAAGCAGCAATCGCTAAGGCTCCAAAGATGACCATTCCGACAATTTTTAAAGGTTTACATTTCATTTCATGTTCTTTTAAAGTTCTTCGTGTAATTTTTTTAATCTATTTCTTAAATGAAGCAACGCATATCGCTTTCTGGAAAACAAGGTGTTTTCAGCTACACCTAATTGTTGGGCAATGGTTTTAAAGCTTTGTTCTTCGAATTCATGCAAAACAAATACAATCCGTTGCTCTTCTGGTAGTTCATTCAAAGCTTCTTGAATCGTCTCCCAAATTAAATCACGGAGTAGCACGTCCTCAGTCGAATTTGATAAGTCGGGTAATATGTCCTGCAGATACAATATTTCCTCACCATCATTTCCATACGTTTGGTCACTCAAGAGTTCAGCTTTTTTCTTTCGTTGCGCATCGGTGATTTTATTTCGTGCTACACGATACATCCATGAGGCCACCTTGTCGATCGAGCCGATGGAGTCGTACATGTTAACCAACTGATAAAAAACATCCTGCAGTATATCCTCTGCATCTTCCTGAAACGCGACTCTTCTTCTAATAAAGTTGAAGAGTTTTCTTCGCTCCTTTTCGACTGTTTTTTCTATGACTTTCGTCTGCTCTTCCGACATGGCTAGGCTGCTCATACTATTAAAGACGGATGAGCTTCAAATATCTTTTAAAGAAAAATAATTATTTTAAAATTATGTTATAAATCAGTTGCTTATCACTATATCCTAACCATTGGTTTATAAATTAATTAACCGCTAACAAACAATTGACGTATAGCACTTCACTCGATTCAGAAAAATTTCAGCATTGAGTAGAATATTGTTATCAAATAAATTGAAGGACTTATGGAAACCCCACCAATTATATTACAGCCCGATTGATAAAAACACCGTGCATCAACTCAAATTTTCAAAACTAGATGTCCTAGATAATGAAGTAGATAGAAAGGCTAGAGACAAACAACTAGACAAGGCACAAGCATTGGGTAACTTAGACAAACACCACGTCCGCATTCGATTTAAAGATGTCAATGGTGAAAACCTGGAAACAACTGTAACAGTGTGGGCGGTAACTAAGGATTATGTGGTACTGAAAGGTGAAAACCTGATTCCGATAATTAGCATCACCGAAATTAAACTATACTAAATGAAAGGACTTACTTCCAACTCATTATTCCGATAGTTGATAATATAACGGATTAGCTCTTTATTTCTTTTTTTTCAAAAATGCTATAAAGGCTTCACGTTCTTTTTTATCGAAAAACAAGCCTTTTAGAGTACTAAAAAATGTTTTACCTAAATTTTCTTTTTTGTGATGTGAAGCTGAAGTTGGTTTATCTTCCTTTAAAGGAGTCCGTTTCTCAAATTCCTTAATTCGTTCTTCATTTGTTTTAATCCCCGACAGTTTATCCGCTGCATCAAACTTCATTTTTGCAGCTTCAGCTTTTCCCATTTGTTCCTCTAACAAGCCTAAGTTATTTAATGCAATAGGGTCATCTGGAAACAACTCTAAGGCTTTTTGATAATCTTCTATGGCGCCTATTACATCTTTAACAGCTCCACGGATATATGCACGGCTACTATAACGGTACGGATTTTCAGGCTCCAGTTCTTGGGCGAAATCTAAATCGTTTAAAGCACCTTTTAAGTCTTTTAAGTGAAACTTGGTCACGCCCCGTTCACTGATAATTGCTGCATCGTTTGGCATGAGATTCACCAAATTATCAAAGTCAGTTAACGATTTATTATACTGCTCTAATTTGCGATAAACAATGGCTCGATGATAAAGCGACTCCGTATGGTAGGGGTCTGAAATTAAGTGTCGGCTGAAATAATCCAACGACTTATCAAACTCTTGAGCATCAAAATGTGCTTTTCCTTTATTCCAATTTTCCATCTTAGTAAAATTTAAGTGGCATATCTTCAACGACCATGTATTCTGGATCGTTTTTATCGACTATAAATTCAACATCTTTCACACCTGCCTTGCGCAGCAGTAAGCGTGAATCACTACTCAAATGTTTAATCTTCACTAGATGACCTAATTCCTGATATTTTTCAATTAAACTTTTCAAAGTGTCTATACCTGAATGATCCCAAATACGGCACTCTAAAAAGTCAAAATGTACTTCATTTACATCTTCTTCGGGATTAAATTTTCTCATAAATAAAGCCGTAGAACCAAAAAATAAGGGACCATAAATTTCATATTGTTTTATACCTAATTCATCAACTGATTTCCTTACCCGAATACGTAAAGCACTTTCCCATGAAAAAGCTAAGGCAGAAAAAACCACCCCCACCAACACAGCCAAGGCAGAATTAAATAAAATTGTAATGATGGATACTGAAACTAAAATGATCGCATCTGATTGTTGAAATTTATTAATCACGCGCAAACTACTCAACGCAAATGAGCCTCCGACCACACCAATCATCAACCCGATGAAAACAGGGACTGGTAACTTCCCTACAAGTTAGGAATGAGAAACAAAAAAACGCCAAGAAAAACGGAGGTCATGATTACCGATAAACGTGTGCGCCCTCCTGACTTGTAATTAGTCATGCTTTGCTCAATATTCGCTGCACCTAACACACCACCCATCAAACCTGACACAATATTAGCAGTGCCTATAGCTAACAATTCTCGGTTTGCATTACTTTTGTTATCGGTTAAGTCATCCATCACTGCTAATGTCACTAAACTTTGTGAAGTGCTGTAAATTGCCAGCAATAGTGCATAAGGAATAAGACTGAAAAACACATTAAAATCGAACGTTTCTATAGAAAAAATCCATCCCTCAAACGTTGGAAACAACGAAGGGTTGTTCTTAAAATCAACCCATGCTTTAAATTCTGAAATACTGTAAACGGGGATATCAAATAGCATAACCGTACTTGTAACCACAACAAAAGCTACAATGGCAGAAGGTATTTTTTTTGTTACACGAGGGAAGTAATAAATTATTGCCCAAGCAAAAATAGCAATAAACAAGGTATAAATAAGTTTATCGGTTGGTAGCCAAGTTACTTCACCTTCAAAAGAGGTAGAGAGAAAATTTAACTGATTTAAAAAAATCACAATAGCCATTCCGTTGATGAAGCCCATCACCACGATTCGAGGTAACATTCTTACATATTTTCCCAACCTGAAATAACCAATCAATAACTGTAACACGCCCGATAAAATACCGAGAGCCACCAAATACGGATAACCGTGGTCGCCAACTAACCGTATCATCACCACACTAAAAATGGTGACGGGAGTAGAAATCATTACTGGCTGTGCGTTAATTAAAGCAATAGAGGTGTTAATGAATAAGGCAGATAACAAAGCCGCTGATGGGTCAACACCTGCAAGAAATGCAAAAACTAAACTTTGAGGAATGATAGACAAAGCAGTCACCAAGCCCGCCATCGTATCGTTTCCGATACTTGCTGTGCGCTGAACAAAGAAGCCTGATGATTGCATAATTCAAAAGTAAGAATTTTAGTGAGACACTCCTTTATATACAACTTTAAGTCGCTATCTATTTTTTATAAAAAAGATGTTTCTCATTGTCTAAAACGATAAGATACACGCCTGGCTTCAATGATTTCAAATAAATGAAATCGTTATTGATTTCTCCTTTCAATACTTCAACACCTGACAAATTAAAGACCTGATATTCATTCTTTTTCATTGATGAATGGAGATTAATGTAATCATCTACCACATTGGGAGAAAAAAGTTGGGGCTTTTCATCATCGCTATTATTTATTCCCACTATCGCACACTCATCTTTCAAATCATCAAACCATATTTTAATGAAATCAGCAGTGGGATAAAAACAATCACTATGAGAAAGGTTGTCCGCTACTTTAATAACATCTAAATCCACAGCACCTAGTTGCTTCATGGTATTTGCGGTTTCTATGGAAATGGTATAGGGTACTTGTTCATCACCCGTACAATAAAATAACCTTACAGGGGTTTTGGGCACCCAATTCACAACATCATTCTCTTTTAAAAAATTATTGAATTGATGGGCACCATTCAAGACACTATCAACAAATGATTCAGCCAAATAATTGAAAGCAGGTCGTGGTAAAGTTGTTGGATTACCTGGTGATTGTCGGTCATAAATTTCAGGCACACTTTCCTTATAGGGACTTTTATATACTTGGCTATATAAATCTGGTAATCGATAAATATATTTGTATGACTCCAACAAAAAAGTAGTATATGTAGGTGATGAAAACGTGGAAGATGTCAATATACTATCGCGTGCTATTTCTGACAACTGATAAGGGCCGCTTCCCGATGCAGCTGCAGTAACGGTGTAATTATAATCTCCTTCCTGCAATTCCCGATTTACGGCCATAGTCACATGACCACCTTGAGAATAGCCAGTCAAAAATAATTGCGTGCTAAAATAGATATCTTGGGTAATACAAAAATGCCCCGAAGCCGTTAACATATCTATTGCTGAAGTAGCTTCCGATTGTGCATGCAGATAGGCATGTGGAATGCTATCAGGGGTGCTGCCATAACCTACATAGTCAGCGGCACTAACCACATATCCTCCAGTAGCCAAAGGCACAGGGATTAAATAAGATAAATCTTTCAAATCACTAGGTTCTTTTCCATAAGTGACTGTGCCATGGTGGTAACTTACTACTGGAAAATTGCAAATGGTTACAGGAACGTATAAAAGTCCTGAGGCTTTAGTTAAAAATTCTCCACGAGGTTCGGGGGTCCAGTACTCAATTTTATATAAGTCAACCTCAAAGTCAATGGGATGAATTACCTCAGAAATTTTAAGTGCACTATAGATTAACCGAATTTCATTTTTAGAAATGCGCGAAATTAGCTTTGATGAAATTAGCTCTCCCCTTATTTGTGCAGCGCACGATAAGTACAAGAAAATAGAACTGATAGAAAAGAGTATTCTCATGATCTGTTTTCAAGTCCCTATTTTTTTGTACCAAAAAGAACTGTTGGTTCAGTCGCTTCTAATCCATAGTGACTGATTACTTCTTGGTAATTATTGTAATCTACAGTAGTTCGCTCAGGGAATTTTGAAGGGACTATTACTGTACGAACAACCCAAGGTCGTTGATCCAATGAATCTGAGGCAGTCAATTCATAATTCGCATCAACAAATAGCCGTACATCATTTTTAGTAAAATCATAATTATAGACTAAGGTTCCTGACTCTGTGAACACAGTTTGCGGTAATGGTCTCCAAACATCGAGTTTGTCTTCCTCAATATAATCCCAAAGAAAGAAAACCAACACTTTGTCTGTGTTTAATAAAAAATTATTTTCAAACACTAACGTGTACTCATGGTTAAAATCAGGTGAAAAAACGACATCACCAAATTCAAACAAATAAGCTGACTCAGCATCCTTACCATCCATTCCATCTTGTCCAGCAGGCCCAGGTGCCCCATCTATGCCATCTTCAGCACAAGAAAAAACCATTGTAATTAAAAATACAGATACGCATAATCGAATTATATATTTCATAGTCATTTATTTCAAGATTACTTACCATTAAAGTAAACAAAACTATTAAAAATACCGCAATAGAATCATGGATAAAAAACCTATCCGTCTTTATGGATACATCTTTCTTCTTTGTGTTAAAGAATCATTACTTTTGCTGCTCGAATAAACAATAGGATATGTTAAGTGTTGATAATCTTTCGCTTCGTTTTGGTAAACGGACACTTTTTGAAGACGTAAGTATAAAATTTACAGAGGGAAATTGTTATGGTGTTATCGGTGCTAATGGTGCTGGTAAATCTACCTTTCTAAAAATTCTTTCTGGTGAAATAGATGCTACAAGTGGTTCAGTCAACATCACCCCTGGTGAGCGAATGGCTGTGCTCAATCAAAATCACTTTGCTTTTGATGATGAGCAAGTATTAAACACCGTCATCATGGGTCACAAAAAATTGTGGGACATCATGGAAGAAAAAAACGCCATCTATGCAAAAGAAGATTTTTCTGATGCTGATGGTGAACGAGCTGGTGTGTTAGAGGGAATCTTTGCAGAAATGGATGGCTGGAATGCGGAAAGTGATGCTGCCAACATGCTTAGTGGTTTAGGGATTAAAGAAGACCTGCACTATAAGGAAATGAAAGAGTTAAGTGGTAAAGAAAAAGTTCGTGTGCTATTGGCACAAGCACTTTTTGGTAACCCCGACATTCTAATTCTCGATGAGCCTACCAATGATCTGGATATTGACACCATCACTTGGTTAGAAGATTTCTTATTGGATTTTAAAAATACCGTAATCGTAGTTTCTCACGATAGACACTTCTTGGATACCGTGTGTACACACATTGCAGATATTGATTTCGCAAAAATTCAATTGTTTACTGGTAGCTATACCTTCTGGTACCAATCAAGTCAAATGGTTGCTCGACAATTATCTGACAAGAACAAAAAAGCAGAAGAAAAACGTAAGGATCTACAGTCGTTCATTGAACGATTTAGTGCCAACGTAGCCAAGTCAAAGCAGGCGACTGCTCGTAAGAAGATGTTGGAGAAATTGAACATCGAAGATATCAAGCCTTCCAGCAGAAGGTATCCTGGTATTGTATTCTCTCAAGAGCGTGAAGCAGGAAATGAAGTACTCTCCATTGAAGGTCTGTCGAAGAATTATGAAGGGAGCCCTTTATTTTCTGGTATCGACTTACACCTTGACAAAGGAGATAAAATCGCTTTAATTTCGAAAGACAGCCTTGCTTTAACCAGTTTTTACAAAGTGCTAGTGGGTGAAGAAAAAGCGGATAGCGGTGAATTTAAATTTGGAGTAACAATCAACTATGCGTATTTACCCAATGACAACAGTGAATATTTTAAGAGCAAGAAAAACTTAGTCGACTGGTTATGGCAATACACCAATGACCCAGAATCCGATGAAACTTTTGTTCGCGGATTCTTAGGCCGAATGTTATTCACTGGGGAAGAGTCCTTGAAAAAATGTGATGTACTATCAGGAGGTGAGAAAGTACGTTGTATGCTTTCCAGAATGATGCTCCAAAACCCTAACTTATTGTTAATGGATGAACCCACTAACCACTTGGATTTGGAATCAATTCAGGCGTTAAACAATGCCTTAATCGACTACCCTGGCACCATAATTTTCACCTCTCATGACCATGAGTTCATGAACACTGTGGCCAACAGAATTATTGAAATCGGACCTAACGGAATGGTGGATAGACGAATGCCTTATGCTGATTACATTGCAAACGAAGGATTAAAACCAATTAGAGAAAAACTTTATAACTAAACACAAACCAGAAAAAATTATTATGAAAAAAGTAGTTGTTGCATTAACGTCATTAAGCCTTTTAGTTGGTTGTGGCGATTCAGAAATTTCAGATATTAAATTAACCACTCAAAATGATTCTGTGAGTTATGCTATGGGAATCATTATTTCTAATAACATATCTCAGAATAAAGATTTTGCGGACATTTTAGACCCAACTATTTTTGCTGCTGCAATGAAAGATGCTAAAAAAGGAGATTCTTCTGAAGTATTTACCTTAGAGCAAGCAAATGAAATAATGGGTAAATTTAGTAACTCATTAGTAGAGAAAGAGAAATCAAAAGGAGAAGCTTTTTTAGCTGAAAATAAAACTAAAGAGGGTATCCAAACAACTGAAAGTGGATTACAATATAAAGTAATCACAGAAGGAACAGGTGAAAAACCCAATCCAACAGATGTTGTAAGAGTACATTACCATGGAACGTTAATGGACGGAACTGTCTTCGATAGCTCAGTTGAACGAGGTGAGCCAGCTGAGTTTGGCGTTAGTCAAGTGATACCAGGGTGGACAGAAGCTTTACAGTTAATGCCTGTAGGTAGCAAATGGAAATTATTTATTCCTCAGGACTTAGCTTATGGTCCGCGTGGAGCAGGACAAGCAATTCCTCCGTACTCTGCTTTAGTATTTGAAGTTGAATTATTAGAAATAGTTCCGCAAGAAGAAAGCGCTGAATAATCGATAAACAAATCAATTTTATAAGTCCCCAACGTTAGAATATTCGTTGGGGATTTTTTTATTTTTTTTCTTAAAAAATAATAAAACATTTAACTTTTATATGTTTTTCATACTACTACATTTGCGGAATTTTAAATTGATGAATACTTATCGTGCTACACATTAGAAAAGCTACTGAAAAAGACCTTGCTTTAATTCAAAGCATTGAAAAGGCTTCCTTTCCAGAATTTCAAAGAAGCAATACGCGAACACTTCGCTTAAGCTTATCCAGCTCCAACCAAGAAGTATGGATTTATGAAGAAGAAAACAAAACTACTGTAGGTGTTTTAATTCTTCATCTTCATAAAAAAACCTTACGTATTTTTTCGATTGGGGTAATGCCTGAATATCAAAGCAAAGGCATAGGTACTACCTTATTATCCCATGCCTGCAATTTGGCATTAACCTATGGTAATACAAAAATATCGCTTGAAGCTAGCATCAACTCTCATAAACTAATTTCGTGGTACGAAAATGCTGGATTTAAAATTACAGAACAACTACCCGACTATTACAAAGAAGGAGAATCGGCTGTACGAATGGTTTTCGAAATACCAGGCACAAAATCAAAATCGGAGACTGAAAATTTAATCATCGTAGATAAACCGAGTGATTTCAAATTTGATATTGAAAACATTAAAGTAGTTGCTGCAAAAAACTATCTCTCTAATCAAGAATTTCACAACATTAAAAATGCGCGAGTTTTTAACCTATGTAGTTCATACTCCTATCAAAGTGTTGGCTATTATGTATCCTTGTTAGCTTCTGCTCGTGATCATCGGGTGATCCCGAATGTTTCTACTATCGGTGATTTCAACAATTCACACATTACTCGGTCTGTCACTTTTGAATTAGATGATGTTATTCAAGAAACACTTTCCAAATTAAAAGACACTACTTTTAATTTAATCATCTATTTTGGCCAAACGCCTGAATCTGGCTTTAAGAAATTATCTCAACAAATATTTCAAGTATTTGAGTCACCCATTATTCGTGTAAAATTTACAAAGTCAGACAAATGGGGAATTCAGAAAGTTACACCTTTACGCATTGGCCGACTTTCTGAAAAAGAATTAGAATCACTGTATAAATACAGCAAAGATTATTTTTCAAAGAAAAGGTTTAGAAAAGCGAAGTCCAAGCAATACAAATATGATTTAGCGATTTTGGTTAACCCATCTGAAACTACACCGCCTTCAGGTCCACTAGCGCTAAGCGCATTTAAAAAGTCAGCTGAAAAACATGGGTTTTGTGTGGAGTTTATCACGAAAGACGACCGTGATCGTATCAGTGAGTTTGATGCACTCTTTATCAGGGAAACGACCAATGTAAAAGACCACACCTACATCATGTCACGGTTGGCATATGCTGAAGGTCTAGTGGTGATAGATGATCCATGGTCTATTCTACGTTGTTCAAACAAGATCTTTCAAAATGAAAAATTGAAACAACATCAGGTACCTACTCCTGAAACACAAATATTTGTGAAAGGCATGTTTAAACCCGAAAACGCTGATAAAATCAGTTTTCCAGTGGTGTTAAAACAACCTGATAGTGCTTTTTCATTAGGAGTATCAAAAGCAAACAACAAAGAAGAGTTAATTACAAAACTCAACGAGCTCTTCAAAACATCTGATTTAGTGGTGGCTCAAGAGTTTATGTACTCAGAATTCGATTGGCGTATAGGAGTTTTAGACCAGTCGCCCCTCTTTGCCTGTCGTTATTATATGAGCAAAGACCATTGGCAAATTTATAACTGGAACTCTGGTGATTCAGAAAACTGGGGGGATAGTGATGTGGTCGCATTAAAGGATGTACCAAAACAAATTATCCAAACTGCGCTTAAAGCGGCATCCCTAATGGGTGACGGCTTATATGGCGTTGATTTAAAAATGGTGAACAATAAAGCCTATGTCATAGAAGTAAACGACAATCCTAATATTGATGTAGGATGTGAA
Source organism: uncultured Cytophagales bacterium (assembly GCA_963815495.1). GTDB lineage: Bacteria > Bacteroidota > Bacteroidia > Cytophagales > JAAEPT01 > CAWFGW01. The sequence goes on along the minus strand of CAWFGW010000003.1, from coordinate 94,318 downwards.
GATTCTCTTTTAGGAGAAGAATTGTACGATCGCATTATGAACTCTATCTTAACACGCATCGAGGTCTCTAGAAACATAAAAAGCCCAGTCATTTTAAAATAAGAAGAAAAAACTCTCTTCTATTTTTTGGGGGGCACGGGATCATATCCATGTGTTCCCCAGGGATGGCATCGCAATATGCGTTTAATCGCTAACCAGCCACCCTGTGCAAAGCCCCATTCTTTAATCGCTTGCACAGCATAATGCGAGCAAGAGGGGGTGTGTCGACAAGATTTAGGAAACCATGGTGAAATAAAGTACTGATAAATCCGGATGAAGAAAATGAGTAGTTGTTTCATTGGTTTGATCTCTGGAGTCTAAATAATATTATTTCGGTGCTTTGAAATACATATAGATTCCCACCAATCCAAAAACAAAATTTGGAATCCACGCGCTCACTAACGGGTGCAATAAATTGGACTGCGTAAATCCCCTTCCTACAATCACAAAAAAGAGATAGACAAAAGCGAGAATAAACCCTATAAAAATTTTCAATCCCGTACCTTCTCTACTCTTTTTAGAAGCTACAGTCACAGCTACCAATGTTAGTAGTATAATAGCAAAAGGATAGGTAAACCTTTCATATAAATCGGTTACGTAAATTCCAATATCATCAGCCCCTCGCTCCTCTTGTTCAGCAATAAAACTTCTTAACTCAGGAATAGTTAATGTTTCTTGCTTTCGATATTTGCTCTGAAAATCTTTTGGGAACACATTAATGGTGGTGTCTTTTGAAGGCATTTGTCTCAAGGTTTCTTTTCCATCCACATACTCTCGCAATTCATAAGCGTCAATATGCCATTTTCCACTAATAGAATCCCATGCGATACGATTTGTTTTTAATTTAGACACCAGCGTACCGTCCACTATGTGTTCTACTGTAAAGTCATATCCCACATCAATTTGATTGTTATACTTCTTCAGATAAGCGTAATAATCTTTTTCTAATTTTAAATGGGTATTTCTAAGGTTATAGTCAAATCGGTTAAAAACATAGTTAATTTCAAAAGCAACCCGTTTTTTGTTGGCATTAGGCAACACCCAGCCTATCATAATAAAAACTAAAACAGCGACAATTACACTTCCTAAAAAGAAAGAAAAAAGCATTCTCAAATAGCTAATCCGGGAACTTAAAATAGCAATTACTTCCGTATGTGCTGCCATTTGTGATGCAACCACAATGGTGGAAACAAATACCATTAAAGGGCTAAGAAAATTGGCTAAATAAGGGATATAGTTAAGATAATATTCTGTAAAAACATACCAATACGATAAGTTAGCATCCAAAAAATCATCGTTTTTTTCTGCGAAGTCAATGGCACAAATCACCGCGATTAAAGCCAGTACGACATAGAAAAACGTACCTAGATATTTTTTAATGATATACCGATCAAGAATATTAAACATTAGAGCCGCTGTGTCAATTTTACAACCATTTTATCTTTCCACTCCCTAAATGTACCATCTTTTATTCTATTTCTAGCCTCTTTTACTAACCACAAATAGAACGTTAAATTGTGAATTGACGCAATTTGAGCACCCAGTATTTCCTTATTTGAAATTAAATGTCGCAAATAAGCTTTAGAATATACTGTGTCCACATACCCCCCTAAGTTAGGATCTATAGGAGAAAAATCATTTTTCCATTTCTCGTTTTTAATGTTAATTGTTCCTTCAGAGGTAAACAGCATCCCGTTTCGCGCATTCCGCGTAGGCATGACGCAGTCAAACATATCGACACCTAAAGCAATGCACTCCAGAATGTTAGCAGGGGTACCAACCCCCATTAAATAGCGTGGCTTGTCCGATGGAAGAATATCGCAAACAATTTCGGTCATCTCATACATGTCCTCATGCGGCTCGCCCACAGACAACCCACCAATGGCATTGGCTGCCCGGTCAAAAGAAGCGATTGTTTCCGCAGATTTTATTCTTAAGTCTTTGTATACACTTCCTTGAACAATGGGCAATAAATACTGCTGATAGCCATATTTATTTTCTGTGCTATCAAACCGATCGCAGCAACGTTTTAACCAACGATGTGTCATTTCCATCGATTTTCGAGCATATTCATATTCACAAGGGTAAGGTGTACACTCATCAAAAGCCATAATAAAATCGGCACCGATGGTACGTTGTGTATCCATAACATTTTCTGGAGTAAAAAACTGTTTTGATCCATCGAAATGAGAACGAAACACCACTCCTTCTTCCGTTATTTTACGATTTTCAGCTAAAGAATACACTTGGTATCCCCCACTATCTGTCAAGATAGGTCCATTCCAACCGTTAAATTTATGGAGACCACCAGCTCCTTCAAGCACTTCTAACCCCGGACGCAAATACAAATGATAGGTATTGCCCAATATTACTTGTGCTTTAATATCTTCCTTTAACTCACGCTGATGTACGGCTTTCACCGTACCTGCTGTACCAACAGGCATAAAAATTGGCGTCTCAATTTCACCGTGATCGGTGATTATTTTACCAGCTCTGGCTTTTGAGTTGGCATCTTTTGCTTCTATAGAAAACTTCATATTCAAGCGCAAAAATAGACTTATTCAGCGATTTTTGTTTTAATATTAAGAGAATATGAGTTTAAACTGGCTTGACATACTATTTATTGCAGCTGGAAGTGTGCAACTTTTATTATGGATGTTTCTTTTCAGTCTCCCCATTCGAAAGAAAGCCAGTACCCAAACAACAACTTTCAGCCCACCTATATCAATTGTTATTTGCGCACGAAACGAATTTAACAACTTACGCCAACTCCTTCCCGCTTTACTTGATCAAGTCTATGATAATTTTGAAATAATAGTAGTTGATGACCGATCAACCGATCAGACCAATCAATTGATGACCTTGTTTCCAACAATAAAAATTCTCCGTATTGAAACCACACCTCAGGAATTTAACGCTAAAAAATACGCGCTCAAAACTGGAATTGATCATGCTACCCACGATTACATTTTAGTTACCGATGCAGACTGTTTACCATCTTCTAATCAGTGGTTGAGTTCAATGGCTGCTCATTTGGACTCAAAAAAAGAAATTGTATTAGGATTATCCCCTTATTTCAATTCGGTAAAAAATAAAATCCTCAATCAAATTATCCAGTTTGAAACTACTTATACCGCCTTGCAAATGTCTAGTCTGACTCTTGCAGGATTTCCTTATATGGGATTGGGTAGAAATATGTTATACCATAAAAAGATCATTAATCAATCATCAATATTTTCAAAAAACAAACATCTTACTGGTGGTGATGATGATTTGCTAATTAACGAAATGGGCAATAAAACAAACACAACAATTAACCTTTCTGACGAAAGCTTTGTATTCAGTTATCCCAAAACAAGCTTTCTATCCTGGTTTAAACAGAAAAGAAGACATCTATCCATTTCGGTAAATTATTCCATTAATTCAACACTCGTTTTGTCGCTCATAAACCTGTCGCAAGCTACCTTAATTTCTTCTCTGCTACTTCATCAGTACCTCAGTATATCAGCCCAATTTATTATAGTTGCTTATGTTTTGAGAACTTCTTTATTATTTGCTATTTTTGGTAGAGTTTGTAAAGATTTTAAAGGAAAAATCAATCCATTGACAATACTAATCGGAGATATTTTATACCCTTTCTATCTATTTACAACAGGCATACTGTCGATAGTTTTTAAGACTAACACATGGAAGTAAAAAAAGAATTTTCTGAAAAGGCTAAGCGCGATTTTATTTTAATCGACAGAGCCATAGAAAATGATGATCAAAAAGCGTTTGCAGAATTAATGATGCGCTACCGTAGACCTGTATATCATATGATCTACAAAATGGTAAGAAATCAAGATGATGCAGAAGACTTAACTATCGAAGCTTTTGCTAAAGCCTTTAAAAACTTAGCGAAATTCAACCCCCAGTATACCTTCAGTACTTGGCTTTTTAGAATAGCCACAAACAATTGTATCGATTTTATTAGAAAGAAAAAGCTAAAAACGTTTAGTATCGACTCATCCATGACTAATGATGATGGAGATAATATGCAGTTTGAAATAAAAGATGATAAAAATCTAAACCCGGCCGAAGAAGCCATCAAACAGCAAAAAATTGAAATTATGCGATTGGTGGTCACTAAACTTCCACCTAAATATCAAGTGCTAGTTACATTACGCTATTTCAGAGAGTTTTCTTACGATGAAATAGCTAAAGAAATTGACGCACCTCTTGGCACAGTTAAAGCACAATTGCACAGAGCTAGAGAACTTCTTTTAGAGTTAGTGAAAGACAAAAAAGATAAAATCTAGATTCGCTTGAATTCCATTAAAGAACACTTCCCTCATTTGTCGGATACACAACTTCTTCAACTTGAAAAAATGGTAGAAGTGTATACGTATTGGAATGAACGAATAAATGTCATTTCAAGAAAAGACATGGAGCATTTTTACGAAAGACATGTACTTCACTCACTTGCTATTGCTAAATTGTTCGAGTTTAAAGAGGGTATGAAAATTTTAGATTTAGGAACGGGAGGAGGTTTCCCAGGCATCCCTTTGGCAATTGTTTTTCCTGAAGTTCATTTTCATTTAGTTGACTCTATTGGAAAAAAAATCAATGTAGTGAATGAAGCCGTTCAAGCTTTAGGTTTAAAAAATGTTTCGACCGAACATAATCGTGTAGAGAATGTAAAAGGTCATTTTGACTTTGTTGTTACCCGAGCTGTCGCACGATTGGAAACATTGATTCATTGGGTTAACTCAAAAATGAAGTTCAACAAAGAACACCCCAAACTGTCAGGTCTTATTTGTTTAAAAGGAGGTGATTTAACTGAAGAGATCAAAAATGTAAAGTGGGAAATCAAAGGATATCCCATTTCCACTATTTTTAAAGGAGATTTTTATGACACAAAAAAAGTAATTCACGTGTATCCTATTTCTTAATTACAACAGTTATACTGTAGCAATATAAACACATAAAGCGAGTATTTTTTTCTACATTAAAATTAAAAAAACTACTATTTAGGTGTTAATACAGCTATTTCAAAAAAGTATAACTTTTGATTGATTTTTTTCTCAACAAAACTGGATAGGGATAGATATGAAACGGTTAGAAATCAACACGCATCAGCAACAGCCTTGGGCTATCAGAAAAAAACTAATTACTGAAAAATACTCATTCTTAACAAAAGAAGAATTAAAGTTGGTAGATTGTAACCCAAGTGAATTTATTGAACGATTACAGTTAATCACGGGGTTAACACGTGCGGAAATAATATCACAAATTGAAAATATATAATAAATTAAGGAATGGATACAGAAAAAATCATTGATACATTACTTGAAAAATTAAACACGTGGTTAGAACTAATTATTAAAATGTTGCCCAACATGGGATTGGCAATATTACTTTTTATACTCTTTTATTTACTCGCCAAATTAACAAAAAAAATCTCCGCCAAATTATTTGATAAAACATCAAATAATCGAGCATTAAAAAACTTGTTTTCTACCATTGTATATTATACGGTTATAGGTGTAGGTTTATTTGTAGTTCTGGGTATTTTAAAATTAGATAAAGCAGTGACTTCCCTTCTAGCTGGCGTAGGAGTGTTAGGTTTGGCGCTAGGATTTGCTTTTCAAGATATTGCCGCAAATTTTGTATCTGGTATAATCCTCGCTTTTCGTAGACCTTTTCAAATAGACGACATCGTTCAAATCAATGAATACATGGGTAGTATTTCCCGTACAAACCTTCGTGTAACTGTTATCAAATCTTTCCAAGGTCAGGAAATATATATCCCTAACAAAGATGTGTTACAAAGTGCGATTACAAACTTTACAATATTAGGGAAACGAAGAATTGATTTAGAAGTAGGGATTTCATACGGAGATGACTTAGAAGCGGTAGAGGAGCTAGTTACAAACACTATTAAGTCAATGGAGAATGTAATTGATGGAGACAAACTTATTTTTGATTATCATGAGTTTGGTAGTAGTTCCATTAACTTTACTATACGATTTTGGATTACTTACCCTGACCAACCTAGTTACCTATCCATGAGAAGTCGGGCTGTTAAAGCAATTAAAAAGGCGTTTGATGAAAATGATATTACAATTCCATTCCCAATCCGCACATTAGACTTTGGAATTAAAGGGGGAATGGTTTTGAAAGATGCGCTTCCTGATTTTAGTAATAGCGAAACACAAGAATAATATATAGAAAGGAATAAAAATATTGACATAGTAGCAAAAAAAGTAAGGTGTAAATAAAAAAAGTAAAATGAACTTTTCCCTATCAAAAAATAGTTACACCTTTGAATTTGAGTTTTAAATAAATAATACGAAAACAATGGGTAAAGCAATAGAAATAACAGACGCTAATTTTGATCAAATAATAGCAACTGATAAGCCTGTTCTTGTTGACTTTTGGGCTGAGTGGTGTGGTCCTTGTAAGATGATAGGTCCAGTTGTAGAAGAATTAGCAGGAGAGTATGATGGTAAAGCGGTAATCGGAAAAGTAAATGTTGACGAAAACCCTAATATATCAGCTAAATTTGGCATTAGAAGCATCCCTACTCTTTTAGTGATAAAAGGTGGTGAAATTGTTGACAAACAAGTTGGGGCTGTTCCAAAAGCAGTTTTAGCTGAAAAAATAAATAACCAGATATAATAATCTGAATCTGATATTAGCGTAAAAAAAGACAGCAATTAGCTGTCTTTTTTTTATTATTCTTCAACATTTTTTAGTCCAGAAAAACCAGCAACTCCAGCTGAAACAATAAACTTCATACATTCAGAACTAGATATATCTAACAATTGTATCGCTTCTTTATTGACGATGTACATGTTACCTGAAAAAGCATAGGAATGGGGTAAATAAACAACCACCTTTCCTGGCAGGTTAAAATCACTTAAATCTTCTTGAGTTATAAAACCTAACTTTTGCACAGATCCCATCGGTGTTAAACTAACAAGTACTGGTTTATCAAACTTCTTTTTATTACCAATGAACGCATCTGTGAGGTCTTTAATAGATGAATAAACGAAATTAAAAAGAGGGATCTTTGAAATGGTCTTTTCAATGAATTGAGAAACTGGAGACGCTATAAGCGTTGAACCCAAATAACCAATCAATGAAATAATAAGAAAAATAAATACAATAAATATTAATAAACTTACTCCTTCTAGATCAGTTTGATTAAATATTTCCTCAAACCAAGTAAATATTTTTAAGAAAAGTAATATCGTAACTCCAATTGGAGTGATAAAAAAAACTCCTCTAAGAAAAAACTTTACGCCATTTTTAATAACTCCATTCATATCAGACCACTAAGATAAGTGAAAAAAAAAGCCGTATCATTATGATACAGCTTTTAAATCTAACCAGATATTATTATTATTTTTCTTCTATATAGTCTTCTGAAGAAGCATCCTTACTTTCAGTTCCAACTGGTGTGTGAATTCCATCAGCCATCAACTGTTCTGGTTCTTTATTATTACCTAATTGAATCCCCATGAATGACATAAAAGCCATCCCCATTAAACCAGTAACAATCATCGTGATACCTAGTCCGCGTAATGGAGCTGGCACATGTGAATATTTTAGCTTTTCTCTAATTGCAGCCAAGGCAACAATTGCAAACATCCATCCAACCCCTGCTCCTAGTCCAAAAACTACTGACTCAGCAAAAGAATAGTCCCGAGCTACCATAAATAAAGATCCACCTAAAATTGAACAGTTAACGGCAATTAAAGGAAGAAATATTCCTAAAGCACCATATAAAGCAGGTGAAACTTTTTCAACTACCATTTCTACTAATTGTACCATCGCTGCAATTGTCGCGATGAACATAATATATCTTAAAAAGCCTAAATCAACTGTAGCTAAACTTTCCACTCCAGTCCAATTATAGATTGCTCCTTCTTTAAGAATATATTCGTTGATGACCCAGTTTAAAGGCGTAGTGATCAATAAAACAAATATCACAGCAGCCCCTAAACCAATAGCTGTCTTTACTTTCTTCGATACTGCTAAGTATGAACACATACCCAAGAAGAAAGAGAAAATCATATTCTCAATAAAAATTGATTTTATAAATAGGTTTAATAATTCCATTTTCGTTACTCTTTTAAATATGATTAATTTTCAACGTAACCACTTTTAAGGCGTTGTATCCAGATGATAATACCAAGCACCATAAATGCCCCTACTGGAGTCACCATTAAACCATTGTTAACATAGCCTAAGTCTCTAACAAATTCTGGAATAACTTCAACACCTAGCAATTTGCCAGAACCTAACAATTCACGTGCTATTGCAACAGCCATAATAATCCAAGAATAGCCAAAACCACTACCTAGACCATCCAAAACAGAATCCCATGGTTTATTTGCCATCGCAAATGCTTCTAACCGCCCCATCACAATACAGTTGGTAATAATCAAACCAACAAATACGGAAAGTGCCTTCCATGTTTGATAATCGTATGCTTTAAGCAACATATCCACTAATGCAACTAAAGTTGCAACGATAGCTAATTGTGCTATAATTCGAATTCTGTTTGGAATTAAGTTTCTAACAAGAGAAATAATCAAGTTTGAAAATACAATTACAGCAGTAACTGAAATTGCCATTACAAACGTAGGTTTCATTTGAGCTGTTACTGCCAATGCAGAACAGATACCCAAAACTTGAACTGTTACAGGATTATCGTCATCCAAAGGATCTGTAACGAATTTTTTTCTTCGTTTTGAAAACAACGGTTCGCTTACCTTCTTAACCGCTACTTCTTCCTTTTCTAGAGTTTCAGTACTCATTATTCTTTACTTTAAGTGTATTATACTATACAATTATTGATGATTAAGCAAATCTTCTACCTTCACATCACTAGTTTCAGTACCAGTTGATGCTATAGAGCTTCTTGATTTTACCAAATATGGTTTATAGTGTTTGAAATATGCCTCTAACATATTATTTACACCACTAGTAGTCATCGTTGCCCCAGATAAACCATCTACTTTGTGTTCCTGACCTTCACTGATATCATTGCCTTCGCCTTTAAGGACAGTCACAGACTCTAAGGTCTCACCATTAAATATTTGCTTTCCTTTAAAACGGGTCTCGAATTCATCAGTAGTTATTCTGGCTCCTAGACCTGGGGTTTCACCTTTATGATCAAAAGAGGTACCTTCAATGGTATTGTAATCAGGACCTATTGCCACATAACCCCAAATTTCATCCCAAAGACCATTTCCATATACTGGTATGATATAAGCATCGTAGCTACCCGTATTCACTTCACTCTTGAAACGATAAACAGGAAACAATTTATCCTTCACATCTTTCTTTTTGTATTCTTTTCGAGGTTGAATACTCGCAGCAGAAACTGGATTCCCTTCAGAATTTTTCTCTACTACTTCCCCTTGATAGTTTACGACAATACCATCAATGTATTGATCATATAAGCCCTGAATGTCTGCGCCAGCTGGCACATCCATATAAGCACTCAAGATATTTGTTTTAATATCAATATCTTCTTGTTTTTTATGTTCTGGTTTTAAATACTCAGAGACACCTGCAAGAAGTACTGCGCAGACCACCGTCATCCCGACAGTGAATGCTACTATATAACCATTAGACTGTTGCACGTTTCAATCTTCTATTTTTGTTCGCAGAAATTACAAAATAATCAACAAGTGGCGCTAATACATTCATTAATAGAATAGCTAACATCACTCCTTCTGGATATGCGGGATTAACCACTCTGACTAGTATTGATAATCCACCAGCCATAAATCCATAAATCAATTTACCAGTATTAGTTTGTGATGCAGACACTGGGTCTGTAGCCATAAACACTGTTCCAAAAGCAAAACCTCCTGCTACTAAATGGTAGTAGAAATGATCTACTCCGAAGAAGTTTACACCTCCAGCTTCAAGTATCCACGCAAGAGCAAGAGCACCTAATATCATTGAGAAAATAATTCTCCAACTTCCGACACCAGTTCCTATTAAGATAATAGCTCCAACAATACACATCAAAGTAGAAGTTTCACCGATACTTCCAGGTATAAAACCTAAAAACATATCCATAAAACTGTATTTATAATCTACTGAAGAAGCAATACCTGCTGCTGCATCACCTAAAACTGTTGCTGCAGAATAACCATCTACATCAACCCAAACTTTATCACCAGAGATTTGTGCTGGGTATGCAAAGAATAGGAATGCTCTGGCAGTTAAGGCGGGGTTGAGTAAATTCATACCAGTACCTCCAAACACTTCTTTTCCCAAAACCACAGCAAATGCTGTAGCTATACCAACTTGCCATAATGGAATTGTAGAAGGTACTATCAAAGGAATCAGCATTCCTGATACTAAGAACCCTTCAGCAACAGGATGTCGATAAATTGTAGCAAAAGCGAACTCTATACCCAATCCTACACCATAGGAAACTGCTAAAATTGGAATAAAACGCAATAAACCAAACCATACTTTATCAAATAGAGTAGCATCAAGTATTCCTAGACCTAACTCTGCTTGAATCTGAGCTTCTGATAAGGCAATAAAATGTTGATGCCCAACATTCCAAACGCCAAATAATAAACAAGGTATCATGGCTAATATAACCGTTACCATTGTTCTTTTCATATCATTTGCATCACGAATGTGTGCTCCTTTTGGACCTGTCACATGATCAGGTTGAAAGAACAAGGTTTCATGAGCTTCATAAACGAAATAGAATTTCTCAAATTTCCCTCCCTTTTCAAAAAGAGGACGTAACTCTTTAACTTTATCTCTTAAGAATTGCATTTCTATTAACTGTTTTTGATTAAATCTAATCCTTGACGAATGATTGATTGAATGTTATGTTTAGAAACATCAACAAATTCACACAATGCAAAATCTTCTTCTGCTACTTCATATATGCCTAAAGCTTCCATTTCCTCAAAATCTTCTGTAAGAATAGCTTTTAACAAATGTGTAGGATAAATATCCATTGGTAATACGTCTTCCAAAACACCACTTTGAACAAATGCTCGATGTTCACCATTGATGTTTGTATCAACTACATACTCTTTCTTTGGTTTTAGAAATTTATTCATAAAAGACATCAACCCTATAGCTCGATGATAGCTCACCCGATCAGATGAGGGTAAAAATGAGCCAAAGAATCTCAATTCATCACCCTCTGGAATAATCGTCAATAGATTGTCGTAAAAGCCGATATAACCTTCTTTTTCTACTTTTGTTCCTGATAAAACGTTACCAGAAATAAACCGGACATGTTCTGATTTCAGGTTATTATCTACCAAACTCTTCACGCTAGCTCCTCCAATTATTTTATAATACTGGGGAGTTTTAACTTCTGAACCGGCAACAGCTACAACCTTTGATATATCATAGATTCCTTTATTAAAGAAACGACCAATGTAAACGACACTTTGAGGATTAACTGTCCAAACTATTTCACCTTTGTTAATTGGTGCTATGTGATGAATCTGAATACCTACGTTACCTGCGGGGTGTGGACCAGAGATTTTATTCTGTTGCACACCTTTTGCACCACTGTAAGCACTACAAACCTCTGCATCTGTGCTGAGGTTTAAGTGTACTGTTCCAGTAGTCAGTTTTTTAAGTATTTCTATACCTGTTTTGAAATTTTCTTCTTCGCCTTTCAATAATACAGAGTAATCTGGTGCTAGTGGAGCACTATCAAATCCAGATATAAAAATTGCTTTAGGAGCATCGTCTGGGTTCGCAATAACAGAAAAAGGACGTTGAATGACACATGGCCAAACACCTCCATCTAACATTGCCTTTTTTGTATCCTCAAGAGACAAACTAGCAATTTCTGATGATGAATAAGACTTAGACTGTTCATAAGTTTGTAAACCATCTGATTTTACAACTATTTCTAACAATCTTCTTTTTTCACCTCGTTTAATTTCTACTACTTCTCCGCTTACAGGCGAAGCAAACTTCATAGATTCTAAACTTTTATCATAGTACAAAGCTTGACCTGCTTTTACTTGATCTCCTTCTTTTACAAGAAGTTTTGGTTTTACGTATCCTATAAATTCTTCCGGCTTAATCGCATAGTATTCAGACTTTGGCGCTTCAACCATGGTCTTCTCTGCTTTTCCTTCTAAATTTATATCGAAACCTCTTTTCAGCTTGATATTTACCGACATACCTTTTTATAGTACAATTTTAAACTATTACTAGCCTGTTAGGGACGCTAAAGTTAATAATTTCAATAATATATTATCAGTTTAGCGATCGTTAATTTTTGTTTTTTAATTTAAAATAAAATTAAACGAATTACCCTTTTATAATTTTATGATATAATCCAATAACCGCTTGAACCTGATTATCTACTGTAAGCTCTGTTGTGTCAATAACAAAGGCATCCTCAGCTTGTCGAAGTGGACTCTCTGTTCGGTTCATATCAATAGTATCTCTAGACTCTAAATTTTTCACAATATCTTCAATGGACAAAACCTCCCCTTCTTTAGACATTTCTTTTTGTCTACGATAAGCTCTCGCTTTTATATCCGCGGTCATAAACACTTTTAGCTCAGCGTTTGGAAACACAGTTGTTCCTATATCTCTTCCATCCATAACCACTCCGCCAGATTTACCTATCTTTTGTTGAAGTTCTACTAACTTCTTTCTAACTGGTGATAAAGCACTAACATCACTTACGGCTTCTGAAACACGCATAGTTCTAATTTCTTTTTGAACTCGTAATCCATTAAGGTAAATCTCTGATCGTTTAAACTTCTCGTTAAAACGAAATTCTATCTTAATTTTTTCTAATGCTTCTAAAACCGACTTATCGCTAGTAATGTTTATATGATTGTCTAAAAAATACAAAGTAACTGCTCGATACATTGCTCCTGTATCTAGATATGAATAGCCGATTTCATCAGCTACTAATTTGGCTGTAGTACTTTTACCACAGCCAGAATATCCGTCTATTGCGATTATAATTTTAGTCAAACTAGTTTCTTTATTCGAACTCAACTACTAAGTCGTCTTGTTCTACCATCACGCCATCTGCTAGCGGCACACTTTTCACTTTAGCTTTAACAGAAGCAGTGATAGTCGACTCCATTTTCATCGCCTCAATAGTAAACAAAGGCTGATCTTCGTCTACCTCATCACCAGGCTTTACTAATATTGATGATATTTTTCCTTGCAATGGAGCACCTATTTCTTTATCGGTTTTTGCTTTTCTATTTCTAGCAATGGTAGACTTATAGTTTCTATCCTTAACTTGAATTCTTCTTACTTGACCATTCAACTCAAAACCAACTAGCACCATTCCGTTTTCATCAGGCTCTAATACATAAAGTTGTTTCACCATAATGGTTTTACCTTCTCCAATAGTCACCAATATCTCCTCTCCTTTTTCTAAACCATAGAAGAAAGGTTTGGTTGGGATGTTAGTCGCATAACCATACTCCAAGTTAAACTTGAAGTAGTCATCAAATACTTTTGGATACAACTTAAATGACAAAAAGTCTAAGAAATCACAGTAGTCTGTATATTCTTTTTGAAACGCTTTAAATTCTTTTTCGAAATCAACTGGAGCTAATTCTTCATTTGGTCTTCCCGCATAAGGCTTCTCCCCCTTAAGCACAATTTTTTGTAACTCTTTAGGGAATCCTCCTGCAGGCTGCCCTAAATCGCCTTTAAAAAATGCCTTTACCGAATCAGGGAAAGAGATATTCTTCGAAGAATCCATTATATCTTCGGCAGTAAAATTGTTAGTGGTCATAAAAATTGCCATGTCACCAACTACTTTTGAACTCGGTGTTACTTTAACAATATCTCCAAAAAGCTTGTTGACAATCGCATAATTCTTTTTCACTTTCTCAAAATCTTCACCTACTAAACCCAGCGCCTCAGCCTGTGGTCTTAAGTTTGAGTATTGTCCTCCAGGAATCTCATGATCGTAAACCTCTGCTGTTCCTGCTTTCAATCCTGACTCAAACGGATAGTAGTATTCTCTTCTGTCTTCCCAATATGAGGAGAAGTCATTCAATCCTTGCAAATTCATTGGATTTTCACGTTCGTGACCTTCCATCATTGCAACAATCGAGTTGAAGTTTGGTTGTGCTGTTAAACCAGACATCGATGCTATTGAACAATCAATGACATCAACCCCGGCTTCAATCGCTTTCAAATAGGTTGAACTCTGAATCGAAGAAGTATCATGCGTATGCAAGTGAATTGGCATATCGACTGCACTTCTTAGAGCTGGAATCAATTGAGCTGCTGCATAAGGCTTCAATAAACCAGCCATATCTTTTATCGCTAAAATATGCGCCCCAGTATCCTCAATTCGCTTAGCCATATCCACATAATAATCTAGTGAATATTTTTGATTCGGATTCATAATATCTCCTGTGTAGCAAAGTGCTACTTCTGCTAATGAATCCGTATTTTCAACCACTGATTTAATTGACACTTTCATGGCTTCAAGCCAGTTAAGCGAATCAAATATTCTAAAAATATCTATTCCATTTTCAGCTGATTTTTCAATGAACTTTTCTATCAAATTATCTGGATATGCCTTATAACCTACACCATTTGAACCTCTGAAAAGCATTTGTAATAAGATGTTTGGCATTGCCTCTCGCATTAATTTCAAACGTTTCCAAGGACACTCATGTAAAAATCTTAAAGCCACATCAAAAGTTGCACCTCCCCATACTTCTGCTGAAAATACTTGCGGATTGTTTTTTGCATAACTTTCTGCAACCATGATAATATCCTTGGTTCGCACACGTGTAGCTAATAATGACTGATGACCATCACGGAACGTGGTATCGGTATATTGAATAGCTTTTTCATTACGAAGCCACTTCACGAAACCTTCTCTTCCCAGCTCGTTTAATTTATCTTTTGTTCCTTTTGGAAATTCAGCATACGGGTCAAAAGTAGGAACTCGTGGGTTTCTAAATTTTTTATTTGGGTCCACGAACTTCACGTCTGGGTTACCATTTACAGTTACGTCTGCTAGATAACGCAATGTTTTTGTTCCTCTATCAAATACCCGAGGCATTTTGAAGAGTTCAGGGTGGTCGCCTATAAAATTAACTGTACAGCTTCCTTCTTTAAAGATGGGGTGAACGATTACATTTTGAAGGAAACCTATATTTGTTTTAACACCTCTAATTCTAAACTCTCTTAATGTTCGGTGCATTCGCTCTGTGGCACCTTTCATTGTTCTACCCCACGCAGATACCTTAACCAGCATCGAATCAAAGAAAGGAGAAATTTTCATTCCTGGGTATGTGCTTCCTTCATCTAAACGAATACCCATACCACCTGCATTTCTGTAGGCAATGATTGTTCCGTAATCTGGCTTAAACCCGTGTTCTGGATCTTCAGTAGTTACGCGACATTGAATAGCAAAACCATTTACTTTAATGCTATCCTGACCATTAATGAAAATACCTGGATCTGATAATTTATGTCCTTTTGCGATTAATATTTGGGAACGTACAATGTCAACCCCTGTTACTTCTTCTGTAATTGTATGCTCAACTTGTACCCGTGGGTTGACTTCAATAAAATAAACTTTATTGCTTCTATCTACCAAAAACTCTACTGTACCAACGTTATTGTAGTTAACCGTTTTAGCAATTTTAATAGCATAGTCCAATAATTCTTGACGTGTTTCTTCTGGTAGATTTGGTGAAGGGGCAATCTCAACAACCTTTTGAAAACGTCTTTGTACTGAACAGTCTCTCTCATACAGGTGCACTACATTACCATAGTTATCGCCCATTAACTGTACTTCAATGTGTTTTGGTTGGTCAATAAACTTTTCCAAGAAAACAGTGTCGTCCGAAAAGAACTTATCGGCTTCTGCTTTCGCTGAAGGGAAAGCAACACGTAAATCATCCTCACTGCGAACTACCCGCATACCACGACCGCCACCACCAGCTGCAGCTTTTAGCATGATTGGATAACCAATTCGATTGGCTTCTTTTTTAGCTATTTCTAAGGTTGTAAGATCTTCTTGACTATCTTCGATAATCGGAACGTTAGCTTTAATAGCCAATAATTTTGCTTGTACCTTGTCACCAAGTTGTGCCATTACCTCTGGCTCTGGTCCGACAAAGATTATTCCTTCTTCTTTACATCTTCTTACAAAGTGGACATTCTCAGAAAGGAAACCGTAACCGGGATGAATAGCATCAATGTTATGTCGTTTTGCCAAGGCAATAATAGCCTCAATATCAAGATAAGGTTTTAACGGCTCTTCATCTGCGCCAATTTGATAAGCCTCATCTGCCTTATACCTATGAAGAGAATATCGATCTTCGTATGTATACATTGCTACTGTACGAATATTTAATTCCGAGGCTGCACGCAATATACGCACTGCAATTTCCCCTCTATTGGCAACTAAGATTTTATCTAATTTTTTCAACGAACCGCTCATCTCTTGATTTTTTGTTATATCAATGGTGAATTTACTGGAAGATACTTAAATCTCTCACAATTGAGCAAATTTAAAAAATTACGAAGACTAGGCAACTCAAAAAATGCGCTTTATTAATTTATTTACAAGATTTCTTTTAACACGTATTGGTACTTGGTAAATCCAGGTAAATTATTGTGAGATCCACCTTTAATTATAAATAGTTTTGAATTAGGAGTTTCGCTATGCAACCGCTCTGAATTAGTGGTCTTAATCAATTTATCGTTTGTCCCATGAATCAAATAAACTGGTACATTAACTTTTTTCAAGTGTTGATTGGTTAAAAAAGGATACTTCAGGATAAATTTTATGGGTAGTGCTTTAAATGAAGACTTTGCCATGTCAAGAATGCTATAATAAGGAGTTTCTAAAATAAGTTTAGCGCAAGGTTGTTGTGCCAACTGCGTGGCAATACCTGAACCAAGCGAACGCCCATATTGAATGATGTTATTGGGTGCATATTTTTCACATAACCACTCATATATTTTTCCAGCATCATCAACTAATTGTTTTTCTGAAACTACTTTACCAGAACTTTTTCCATAGCCACGATAATCATAAAACAGCACATCGTAGCCATTTTGTATAAAGTCGGTATAATTAGATGCCCAATCGGCTAAGTTTCGAGAATTACCATGGTGATAAAACACTACGCCCTTAGCATTTTTAGTTTTAAATATTAGTGTATGTATCTTGATTTTTTGATCAACCTTAATATAATTTTCTTCAAAGTCTGACTCAAAACGAAACAAATAATCATTAGGCAGAGGTTCAGGAAAAAAAATGACTTTTTCTTGAAAAAAAAACAGCCCTAAACAAACCATCATATAACAAGCAAAAACAAAGAATAGGGCGTAATAAATCATGTTTTTATCTACGTCTAAAGTTCACTGAAGTTAAACTTTTATAGAGACAATTTTTTACGGAAAATAATTTTATTTTTTTGAGTTTACTATTTAAACTATTTAACTTATTTCGTGAAATTTTAAATCGACTTTAAGTTATGTTACATCCGCACACACGCATTCAACACATTAACGATGAGATGGGTTATGGGATTTTTGCTACTAAAAAAATACCTGCTGGCGCAATCACCTACATCAAAGATGCTTTAGAAATTGAAATCTCTGAAGCGTTATTAGAAAACTATACTCCTAAAATGAGAGAAATCATTGACAAATATTCTTTTATGGATGGAAACAATAACCATGTATTGAGTTGGGATTTAGCTAAATATGTAAATCACCATTGTGAAAGTAATACCCTTAGCACAGGTTACGGATTTGAAATAGCTATCAAAGACATACAACCAGGTGAAGAATTAACCGATGATTATGGCATGTTCATTAATAAAGAATTTGAATGTGCTTGTGGTAGTTCCAAATGCCGAAAAACACTCAAGCCAAATGATTATGTGACTCAGTCTGAACGATGGGATAGTTTAGTAAAACCCGTATTAAAAAATATTTGGTCAGTAGAACAGCCTCTCTTTACCTTAATTGATGATGAAAACCGTGAGTTACTTGAAATATTTAAATTAGATGCATCAAAATATTTATCTGTAAGAAAGTCAAGAATTACCTCTAACCACTAAAAACAACCTTAGTTTCTACCTAAGACATAAATTTGGATATAGGCGGCTATATCCATCAATACAGCTATACCCATATGTATTGCTATACCACCGTATATGTTTTTAGAGTAATAAGCAAAGATTCCTAATAAATACCCCCCGAAAATGGAGCTAACAGTTTCTCCATAGGGTTTACCAAAATGTAACACACAATACGTCACTACCATTGGTAAAATGGCATAGCCTTTTAAAAACCGTAACATCGAAAAGACTAAAAACCCTCTAAAAAACACTTCTACTGAAATAAATTTCATAGCATAGCAAAACTCATAAATAACAAAGGAAACTCCTTCATTTACTCCTATTGTATTTGAAAAAGCATTCCCACCAACTTTTTTGTAGGTGGGATAATAATCAAGAAAACTTCCTTGGAATGAAGCTAACCAAACCAAGACTGCCATCATCAACATAAAATAACCGTAGACTTTCCAACTTACTCCTCGGGTTTGTAAACCATAAAAATGAGTGACATATCGTTGATCAAAAAAGGCATAAAACAATCCTAAAGGAAGTGTAATAAGTAATACATCAACTAGTTTTGAAAGGGATTTGTAGATAAACCATCTTATTTGTGGATCAAAAACCTTCACTAACTCCCAATCCCAAAAGAAGGAACGATAATGTGCTAATACTAAAAATCCAACTAGTGTATATGCCCAAAAACTAGCTTTACCCAAAAAAGCTTTGCAATCAGTAAAGATATAAATCAAACAACAGGATAAAATATACGGTACAGCTTGAAGGAAAAAATATAAAAACAGTTGCAAATAGCTCCCATAATAGGGAGAGACGTATACATCCCTAATATCATAAACAATCTCTAAATAGATTAAGATGACAAGCAAAAAGGCTGTACTTCCGTACAACCTCCAATTATAATACTCCTTGAGGTAGTCTGTTAAAAAAGCTAGATACTTTTTCATGACTATCGGAAAATAGTCACCTTACCTGTTCTTACCTCTGACCCATCTCCATGTAAGTCAATCTCATATTTATACGTTTCACTAGGAAGTGCCTTACCTTCTGCCGTATAACCTTCCCACATTTCTTTATATCCTTTGGAAGCAAAAATCTCTTTGCCTTCTCGCGTATATATTTTCACCATGCAATTAGGGTATCTATTAATATTTCGAAGTTCCCACTCATCGTTAATTCCATCACCATTGGGTGTATAAGCACTTGGAATATATAATTCATCATCCGCAGCAAATACATTATCTAAATGACCTGGTTCATTTAACCACATTACACTTTCTTCTACCGAGGAGAAAACATGCTCTTCATCCACTAAGTCAGGAACTATCTTCATGCCATGAACGAGGTGTGCTTCTTCATCGCGAAGTTCACTCAAACACACATTTATACCTCTATCAACTAATCGTGTAATTGCTTCTCTTAAAGTGTATAACCCTGATTGATCCATGTAAGTAATTCCACCGAAGTTGAGTACTACAGCTTTTACCATAGGCATTTCATCGATACTATCTTGGAAACGTGATGCAAATCCAAAGAACATAGGCCCTTTCATGTTTTTTACAATTACATGTTTGTGAAACTCTTTTGGGTCGTCAAATGTATCAATCAACTGATTTACTAAACGATCAAATTTTGAATTGCTAGACTGACCCTCTACTACATCGGCCATTTTCTTCATAAAAATTAATGCAGCCATGACTAATCCGACAGCAACTGCAGCCATCAAATCCCAAAATGAGGTTAAAACTAAAACGGTCATCATCACAATATTATCTTGTCGAGGGATGACTCTCCATACGCGGAATACTTCAAAATCTAAAATTGAAATACCCACCGTTATAAGCAGTCCAGCTAATGCAGCTTTAGGAATTAACGAAGCAACTGGCGCTGCTGCTAAAAGAATAGCGACTAGTATAAGTGCGTGAATAATAGACGACAACCTATTGCGAGCACCTGATTTTATGTTCAAAACAGTTGCAGGTGTTGTACCAGCCCCCATCATACCTCCAAAAAGGGCAGAAACGGTATTACCAATACCTTGACCTACTAGTTCCTGATTACTATTGTGTTTTTCCTTTGTTAATTGATCGGAGACAACTGCTGTTAATAAGGTATCAATCACACCAATGGCTGCTAAGTACAAACCAGAAGTGATGATATAACCCACCATATGGCTTCTTTCACCTGTAAACATCGATGACAGATTGGAGAAAATGGCTATTTGTTTTCCCATGTCTGGGAAATCTTGAGGTATGGTCGGAATTAAATAATCTTTGTGAACACCTAAAAGTGTTGCTACGGCCGTAACGGTTACAATTGCTACCAAAGGACCTGGAACTGCTTTTGTAACTCGAGGGAATAAATAGATAATAGTCATGGTACTTGAGGCAATAATTACAGATACAGAATCAGCGTTTGCAACTAATGTGGGAAGATTTGCTAAGACATCAAAAGCGCCAGAAGTATCCATTGATACACCTAAAAAAGTTTTAATCTGAGAAATGATGATGATGACACCAATACCACTCATAAAACCTGAAATCACGGGAGTAGGGATGTAGTGAATATATTTTCCAAATTTAGCTAACCCTAACACTATTTGAAAAATACCAGCTATGACTATAATTAAAACTAAATAGGGGAAAAAATCGGATATAGAATAGTCCTCAGGCAATTTTAGTCGCTCGGTTAAACCATAAATAATTTCGCCAGTTACCACGGCCATAGGACCAGTTGGATTACTAATTAAAGTTTTTGTCCCACCGAAAATAGCTGCCAACAACCCTAAAAAAATAGCACCATAAAGACCTTGAACTGGAGAAAGTCCTGCCAAGGTACCAAAACCTAACGCAGCTGGTAGAGCTACAATACCCGCATTTATCCCACCAAAAACATCACCTTTGAGGTTTTTGCTATCAAATATATAATTCTTCATGATTTATCTGATTGATTTTTAAAACGCCAATGTAGCAATTTATTAAGAACTGAATTTTGTTTTTTACACAATTCTAGCATTTCTTATTCGATTATTTTATGATTAGTTTTTCTCCAATCTTCAATTGTGCTTCGGTTTTGTTGTTTAGCTTCAACAACTCAGGCACACCTATATTAAATTTTCTCGAAATAGAATAAAAGGTATCTCCTTGTTGTACAACATAAGACTTTTCTTCTTCCTCTTGAAGAGATTGACTCTTTCCTGTTCTTATTTTTAATTCCATTCCCAATGATAGTGAGTTGGTCACCAATTCATTATCTTCTTTGATTTCCTCTATAGTAACACCAAACTTCTTTGAAATGCTATATAAAGTTTCTCCCGCAGAAACAGTGTGGATGACATATTGAGCTGATTCCTCAGATGTCTTTACATTTTCGGAAGTCTTTTTTTCAGGAAGTGGTGAAACTACCCCTTCTTTCTTCGATTGCGTATCGATATTTATGGGTATATCCTGTTTTTGTACGGGTGTTTTTATCTTTTGTGCTTGTTCTTTCTTTGGTTGGACAGTTGGTTTTCTAAATGTAATCGGTTCATCTTTTGGTCTTCTGTCCCTTAACCACAACACCCGATTTTCTTCAGGTTGCTCATATTTATCCATTCTGTTTTTTCTGCGTATTGCTTTACTTTTCACAGCATACTGCTGTGAAATATCCCAAATAGTTTCCCCCTTCTTTACTGTATGAAAATTAACTCGAGCAGAGTTTTTCTTTCTACTTACATAATAAGTTACCCCAGGAATTAACTGGGTAAATGATTCAATTTCATTGTATTTAATGAATTTCTTTTTAGTAATATCACCAAGCAAAGCTAAATTATGGCTATTGTCATTTTCTATGGCCACTATTGCCTCTACATTATTTACTTTATATCGAATATTTTCAATTGGAGACTCATATTTCTCAACTGCATCGCCTTTTTTTGGTTTTTCTTCGGGGTGCGTATCATAGACTAGGATGTGATCTTTTTCTGTTTTTTGTGACGGAGTTGAGGCTATATAGGTATCTGCCTTTTTTGTCGCTGAAGGAATTATTACTGAATATACTTTATCATCTGGTATTTTTTTACTCACTGATATCCAACGGTTGTATTGATCTAATAAGTCTAAATCAATATTCTCACTTTTAGCAACATGTTTTAAATTTTCGTTAGAAAAATCATCTCTGATGGAAAGGTATAAATTTGGCTCACGTGTTTTGATTGCTCCTTCATAAGCTACTTTGTGGGCTAAAAATTTAATTACATACCAATGAATGTGTCCATCAATATCCATATTTTTTGCTCCAATATACTTCTCTTTTATGTGAGACATTACTCCACCTGGACCAACATTGTAGGAAAGCAAAGCATATATCCAGTTGTTAACTTTTGTATTAGTTTTTGACATATAGTGAGCTGCACCTCGCGATGCCGCAACTAAATTTTTTCGCTCATCAATTCCTCCATCGACTTTTAAACCGACTTCTTTGGCGGTACCTTCTTTAAATTGCCAATACCCTACAGCATTTGAACTTGATACTGCATCTGCATTGAACCCGGTCTCTTGAATGAGTAAATATTTAATGTCATCGGGGAAATTTTCTTGACGAAAAACTTCTTCAACAATTTGAAAGTGGATATTTGCTTTATCAACCATAGCCTGAAAATGCTTTTCACTACTTCTTATTTTATTTACTTCTGCTTGAATTTTACCCCGAGCGTGGTTATTAAGGTGGAGTGTCATCCCCGCAAACTGAATGTGTTTTCCTACTATGCCATTCTGAGATTTAACTGTGAAGAACGATAATGCAAATACAATTATGAGACCTATATATTTCTTCATGCTATTTTTTTCTAATTACAAATAATCCATCTCGAATGGGCATCAATACTTGTTCTAGCCGTGCATCATTTCGCATAGCTTCATTAAATTCTAATATGGCTTTGGTGTCTTCATCTAATTTTTTTCGCCTAGAGGCCAATACCTTTCCGCTCCACAGCACATTGTCTGCGATAATAAAACCTCCTGGTCGAACTTTATTGATGACTAAATTAAAATAGTTTAAGTAATTAATCTTGTCGGCATCTATAAATACAATATCCCACTGATATTCCAAGGTTGGAACAATTGACAAGGCATTACCAATATGATACTCTATTTGTCCCGCAAAAGCGGACGCATCAAAATATGACTTAACCCGATCTTCTAATTCCTCGTTTTTGTCAATTGTGATAAGCTTTCCTTTTGGCGTTAATCCCTCAGCCAAGCACAACGCAGAATAACCTGTATAAGTCCCTATTTCAAGTATGTAATTAGGTGAAATCATTTTTGAAAACATGGATAAAACACGACCTTGTAGATGTCCGGAAAGCATTCGCGGTTTCAAAACCTGCAAATAGGTCTCCCGATGGATTTGCTTTAGCAACTCAGACTCTTGTTCACTCTGTTGTTCTACATACGCGAGAACTTCTTCATCAAAAAACTCCATATACAAATATAACCACTACGAAGCGATATCGCGGTAGACTTTAAGCATTTGAGGAATGGTTTTTTCCACATTAAATCGTTGGGCATGTTTGAAGCCCTCTTCTACCATCACGAATTGTAAATCCTTGCTGTTCAATATCTGTTGTAGGGTTTCCGCAGCTTCTTCTTCATTATGATTGATATAGCTGGTTTTTTTACCTCCAGTTTCTTCAAAACAGCTTCCTTTAGAAGTAATGACGGGCACTTTACTTCTGAGCGCTTCTAAAATTGGAATTCCAAAACCTTCAAATAATGATGGATACATAAATACGGTTGCTCCTTGATAAAGCGCTGGAAAATCAGTAAAGGGTACATCAGTTAAAAAAAACACTTCATTTTCTAATGCCTCTTTCTTTACAAACTCGAGAAGGGTTGACATATAATTGGTTTGCCTTCCTATTATTACCACAGGAATACCAGCTTTTTTTGCTGCTTTTAAAACAAGTAGTTGATTTTTTCTTTCTTCAATAGTTCCAACAGTAAGCACATATTCGCTGGGCAACTTATATTTCTGTTTAATTAAAGAGATTGATTCACGATCAAGTACTTTCCGAAATTGATGGTGACAATCTTGGTAAATAACTGCTATTCTAGATTCGCTGATATTAAAAAAATCGAGTAAATCACTTTTCGTTTGATTGGATATGGCAATCACTTTATCTGCGACTTCAATTGATGATCGCACTTTTCTCTTATAAATAACTCGGTCATGTGATTTATACAATTCTGGAAATCGTAAAAAAATTAAGTCGTGTATGGTAACAACTTTCCCAATTTTGCTATTGGAAAACCCAAGTGGTAACTCCCCACTTAGTCCATGAAACACATCTATATTATCTCTTTTTAAATCGGCAATAATACCGCTTGAACGCCACATGCTGGGAATTAAGGAAAAGAAACCAGTGGGGGTTTTAATAGCCACTTGTTGAGGTTTAAAATTTAAATCACCTCTCGATTTTGTATAGGCATACACTTCACATTCATCCTGATGTGCCACTGATTCAATAATCAATCGGCTATAGTTGCCTAATCCTGAATTATTTAAAAAAGCCCGCTTTGCATCATACCCTATTTTCATATTACCATTTTATTTCGACTACCTGATCTCCAGCTTGAACCGTTGTGAAGTTGTAGTCTTGTAAACGATAGATTTTCATGTAAATATTACCGTCTTCTTTATAAAACTCCTCTCCTACCTCGTTACGCCTCGCTCTTTTCGGTAGTTCTACTTTTTTAACTTCCTGCCGCAGCACCTTCCATTCATCTGATTTATGAAATAAAACCACATTTTCAACATCTTTATCCAACGCTAAAGACAACGTTGTTTCACCTTCTGCTTTAATAATTTTCGCAGTTTCCACTAGTAAATCTTGCTCTATATGACGTAATAATAGTTGTAAATCAGGTACCCCATAGCCTATATAATTATTTGCAAATGGATATAAATGCGCTGATTTAGTCAAATAATTTTTAACCTGATCACTAGTCAAAGCTGGATTTTTCTGTAATAAACAGGCAATAACACCGGTAATTATAGGGGCTGAATATGAAGTACCATTGGGTGAATAACAAGATACATCTGGTTTGATATAATTTACAAAATCAGCTCCGATACTACTATAACCTACTTTTGAAAAGCTGGATTTGCTGGTTGCCCCAACAGTAATCACTTCTTGACAATCTCCTGGTGCTGTTACAATTTGCCATTCTTTTCGACCATTGTTCCCCGCTGAAACTACAATAATCATTCCCTTGTCTCTCACGGCTATTTGTGCAGCTTTAGTAATCATTGCGGTGTTTCCATCCATTTGTTTGGTGATATAATTGTCTTCTGGTTGGTCAAAATCGTTTCCATAACCTAAGGAGGTATTTACCAGCTTAACACCATTCTCATGCATCCATTCAATGGCAGCAACCCAGTTATCTTCTTCTACCCGTTCTTCTTTATCACCATTTTCTGTTCTTGCTAAATAAAACTGGGCTCCTGTAGCTATGCCGTAAAGTAAATTTTTAGATTCATCGTATCCTGTTATTCGCTTTAAGACTTCCCTTCCATGATTACAGCCAGCAGTTTGTTTGGTGTAAAAATCTTTCCTTTCGGTGTCAATGAAGTCTTTAACAGCAATAATTCGATTTGAATCACGCAAATGCTTAAACAATTCGTTGCTATCCACATTCACAAATCCTGCATCAATAACGCCTACTTTTACTCCTTTCGCATTTAGACCTGCTTCAACAAAAGCTTGTGCTTTAATTTGTTCCAGCACATCTACTACTTCTTCCTTAGAATTTTCTTGACTAGCATAGGCAACTTGATAATGTTTAACTACTGTAATTGAATCTACCCACTGATGTTGCTCAAGAGAATTGATTTCTCTTTTATTAAGTTTAACCGCTACTGCTTTTAACCAGTGAGACTTGTTGAATGTAACAATATTATTAACTGTCAACCAATCAGAAAATTGATCTACACATTCACCACATTTATTTTCATTGAGATGGACCCAGTACTTGGATTGGGAAAAAGAATTAAAAAAGAAGCAAACAGTTATAATGGAAAATAGGATTCTCATACCTTTATCTTTAAGTATAAAATTAAGGAAAATGAGATACAACCCTATCGATAAGACTTTATTTCAGAAAAATCGTTTGAAATTAGCCACACGACTACAACCTAACTCCGTGGCAATTTTCAATTCGAATGATATCATGCCTACCAATGCGGATGGAACTTTTCCTTTTAGGCAAAACAACGATTTATTTTACTTGTCTGGTATTGATCAAGAAGAAACTATTCTTTTAATCTATCCAGATTCTCCTCAAAAAGAATTCAAAGAGGTATTATTTATAAAAAAAACCAGTGAGTTAATTGCTATTTGGGAAGGACATAAACACTCGCAAACTGAAGCCAAATATTTTTCAGGGATAAAATCAGTCTATTGGCTTGATGATTTCGAAACCATTCTACCTCAAATATTAGAATCTGCAAATGCCATTTATCTTAATTCAAACGAACACGCCAGAGCAACATCAGAGGTGCAAACCAGAGACAACCGCTTTAGAGTCTGGATACAACGACATTACCCGAACAAACAATTTATTAGTGTGGCACCAGTAATGCATCAACTTCGATACATTAAGGAACCCGAAGAAATAGCGCAAATTAATAAAGCTTGCCAAATTACTGAAAATGCTTTTAGACGTGTACTTAACTTCACCAAACCTGGAGTAAAAGAATATGAAATAGAAGCAGAAATTACACATGAGTTTATTAAAAACGGATCACGAGGTCATGCCTATCAGCCAATAGTTGCTAGTGGTGCAAACTCTTGCGTTTTACATTATATTGACAATAGTCACACCTGTAAGGATGGTGAGTTAATTCTATTTGACTTCGGAGCTGAATATGGTAATTACAATGCTGATTTAAGTCGAACGATACCTGCGAATGGTAGATTTACCACACGACAAAAAGCAGTTTACAATGCCGTATTACGTACTCAAAAATATGCGATTGATGAATTAAAAATTGGAAACGATTTCAAAACCTACA
The DNA here is from genome assembly GCA_963815495.1 of uncultured Cytophagales bacterium. Lineage (GTDB taxonomy): Bacteria > Bacteroidota > Bacteroidia > Cytophagales > JAAEPT01 > CAWFGW01. Next base: position 67,124 of record CAWFGW010000003.1, on the reverse strand, counting down.
ATGAGGGAATCAAAGAACAAATAGAAAAAGAATTGGTGGAGCTAAAACTAGTAACTATGAATGATTTAAAAAGTCAAGATCCCAAATTCCCTTTATATAAAAAATATTTCATGCACGGCACTTCTCATTCGTTAGGGTTAGATGTCCATGATGTAGATGATCGAACCATGCCTTTTGAAGCGGGAATGGTATTTACCTGTGAACCAGGCTTATATATCTTAGAGGAATCAATTGGTATTCGTTTAGAGAATGATATCGTAATTACTTCTACAGGTAATAACGATTTGATGAAAAATATTCCAATTGAAATCGAAGAAATCGAAGATTTAATGGCACAAAAAAAGTCCTGACGGCTATCAGGACTTTCATATTATCTTTTATCTCTAAGTGTTTCGGCTATTTCATGCATAGCCAAAACTTCATCCAACGTATATTGTTTGATAGGATCCGAGCAGACATAAAACTGCTTACCAGCAATATCTACTACATAATGGAATTCGTAAAAAATTTCTTTCGTTTTTGGGTTCTGGAATTCCATAATTAAATCAGTCTCTGTATGCCGATAATAACCTTTAAACATTTCCTTCAAAGAACCGTGATCTTTAATTGCGTCTAACTCTTTTAAATCTTTTTCAAATGTTTCTATGTAAATGTCACCTAATACATTTCCAGCATGAAGGTAAATAGATATAATTGCTTTCTTACCAAATAGCGTTTTCTCTTTATGGACTTCAAATGTTTGCACTTCAGAAGTATCAGGAATATCTATATACAAATCCATTTCATCACTTACTAAGTGAACTGTTTTTACTTTAGCTTCTTGAGCAAATACACAGGAGATAAAAGAAAAAAAGGCAAAACAAATCTGAAATAGGTTTCTCATAACAATTATTTAAAGACATTTATTAACAAAAAAAGGCAGAACATAATGTTCTGCCTTTTTAACGTTAGTTGATGATATTGGTTACAAATCAACCAATAGATATTCTTTTAAATTCAGAAACTGTAAGCGATTGGTCAACATCTTTCAAAACTTGCTCTACTGATTTAGAATTATCTTTAACAAATGGTTGACTTAACAAAGTGTTGTCTTTGAAAAACTTATTTAGTTTTCCTGCAGCAATTTTATCAATCATAGCTTCTGGTTTTCCTTCTGCTAAAGCTTGTTCCCTACCTACAGCTAATTCTCTGTCAACAACATCTTGAGCAACTTCTTCTTTTTTCAAAGCTACAGGATTCATTGCAGCAATTTGCATCGCAACATCTTTACCAATACTTTCAGCGTTTGAAGTAGCACCAGATAAGCCTACCAAAACACCGAATTTATAATTTGAATGAATATAAGGAACAACTTTATCAGCAGTAACTTTGACAAAGTTAGAAATTTCAATTTTCTCACCGATTTTACCGATATAGTCAACCACTGAATCTTCAACAGTTCTACCATCAGATAATTTAATCGCTTTTACAGCGGCAACATCTGCAGCATCATTTTCAGCGGCAGCCTTTAATATTGAGTTTCCAAAACCTTGGAAATCATCATTTTTAGCAACGAAGTCAGTCTCACAACTTAATGCTAACAAATATCCAACTGATCCTCCGTCATTGGTTTGAATAAAAACACTACCTTCAGTTGTTTCATTATCAGCTCTTTTTGCAGATACTTTTTGTCCTTTAGCACGTAGTAAGTCTACTGCTTTTTCAAAATCACCTTCAGCTTCAACTAAAGCTTTTTTACAATCCATCATACCAGCTCCGGTAGATTGTCTTAATTTATTTACGTCTTGTGCAGTGATTGCCATTTTTTAATAAGTTAAATTTTGAAACGTCTTTAAACAAAATTGAACACCAGAATAAACCCAGGTGTTCAATTATTATAAATTAGAATGTGAATATTCTTAATCTTCTTTTGAAGCCTTTTTAGCTACAGCTTTTTTCGGAGCTGCTTTTTTAGCTTTTGGTTTCACTTCCTCATCATCTTCATCAGTGATTACAGGAACTCTGATTGCATCTTCATCAGCTGCAATTTTTTCATCTTCTTGTTCTTGAAGTTTTTGCTCTTCCTTCGCTTTCTTTCTTTCCTCTAGAGCCTCAATGATAGCATCTCCAATTGCATTAACGATCACGCTAATAGACTTGAATGCATCATCATTAGCAGGTATAGGATAATCAATAGCTTCTGGATTACAGTTAGTATCACAGATACCAAATACTGGAATACCTAATCGGTGTGCTTCTGCAACTGCAATATGTTCTTTCTTTGTATCAACAATGAATAATGCTGCTGGTAAACGTGTTAAATCAGAAATACCTCCTAAAACTCTTTCTAATTTATCTTTTTCACGAGCCAACATTAAACGTTCTCTCTTAGCGATGCTTTTGAAAGATTCATCTTTTGTCATTTTCTCGATAGTTGACATTTTTTTCAACGATTTTCTTACCGTTGTAAAGTTAGTCAACATACCACCCAACCACCTTTCAGTTGCGTAAGGCATATTCAATTTTTGAGCTTGTTGAGCAACACAATCCTGTGCTTGCTTTTTTGTAGCTACAAACATGATTTTTCTACCAGATCTTACAATGTTTTTAATTGCTTCTTGAGCAACTTCTAACGAAGCAAGTGTCTTGTTAAGATCAATAATGTGAATTCCGTTCTTCTCCATGAAGATATACGGAGCCATTCTTGGATCCCATTTTCTCGTAAGGTGACCAAAGTGTGCACCGTTATCTAAAAGGTCTTTATATGCTAATTTACCCATAATAAGTAACTTGAATCGATATTAACGTTTACTGAATTGGAATTTCTTTCTTGCTTTTGCACGTCCTGGTTTCTTACGTTCAACCATTCTAGAATCTCTAGTAAGGAAACCTTCTTTTTTCAATGCTGGTCTATTCTCAACATTTACTTCACAAAGTGCTTTCGATATAGCTAAGCGAATAGCTTCTGCTTGCCCTGCAATTCCACCACCGTCAACATTTACTTTTACATCGTAATCTTTGTCGTTCAAAAGTGAAAACGGTTGCTTAACAATAATTTGAAGTACTTCTGTTGGAAAATATTCTTCAAATTTTCTGTCATTTATTAGAATTTCACCTTTACCTGATTTAAGGTAAATTCTAGCAACAGATGTTTTTCTACGACCTATGGTATTATAAACTTCCATTCAATTATCTTTTACAGTTCTATCTTCTTAGGTTGTTGTGCTTCATGGGGATGCTCAGATCCTTCGTAAACAAAAAGGTTTCTGAAAAGCTCTCTACCTAAAGTATTTTTAGGAAGCATTCCTCTCACTGCGTTCTCCACAACGAAAGTAGGTTTCTTTTCAATTCTATCTTTTGCTACCACTACTTTCTGCCCACCTGGATGACCAGTATGAGAGATGTATTCTTTCTGATCCCACTTATTACCTGTCAACTTCACTTTCTCAGCGTTGATAACAATCACGTTATCCCCACAATCAACATGTGGAGTAAAGTCAGGCTTGTGCTTTCCTCTTATGATTTTTGCAACTTCACTAGAAAATCTTCCTAGCACTTTGTCACTCGCATCTACTACAACCCATCCCTTAGAAACAGTTGCTTTATTTGCCGACTTTGTTTTATAGCTTAGTGTATCCACTTAAAACCTATTTTTTTTATTCAATTTATACCATCCCTCAAAAAGGGGACACAAAGATAGAATCTTTGATTTTTATATCCAACGCTTCTGAGTCTTTTTTATATAACTTCTTCAATTTCAAAACCAACCTTGCTCAAATCAGTCCAAAACGCAGGATATGACTTGTTTACAACGGAAGAATTTTTTATCTCCACCGCACCAAGTAGTCCTAAAGGAGCAAAAGACATCGCCATTCGGTGGTCATCATAGGTCTCAACGGAAATTTTTTCTCCATTAAGTTGAAATTTTGGTTTCACAATTTGAATGGCTTCGTCTCCAATTACCGACACATGTACACCAAATTTGGCAAGCTCATCTCTGATTGCATCAATACGATCGGTTTCTTTAATCCGTAAACTCTCTAACCCACTTAGCTTTGCATCAATGCCTTTCGCTGCACAAATCACCGCAACAGTTTGTGCGATGTCCGGACAAAATGTGAAGTCGTGTTCGAAATAGGTCACAGAAGCAACTTTTGACAAGGTGGTTAATCCGTCTTTCCATTCGGTTTTTACACCTAATTTCTCCATGATACCCGTGTGGTCATGGGTACTATAAAGATTGTAGGCCATTACGGCATCTCCTTGCAAGGAATCTTTACCCGCTTTCAGACCTTTTATTACTACCTCCGAACCTTCACCAGCAAGCGCGACCATGCTATACCAATAACTAGCTGCAGACCAATCTGCTTCAACAGTAAATCGCATGGGTTTGTATTGCCCTGGTTTTACAGTCACTGCTTCACCCGCTTTAAGCGTTCGTAAGTTACCCTTTGCCGGGTGATTTACTTCGGCACCAAAATACTCCATCATTCGAATCGTCATATCCAGATAAGGCCATGACGCTACATCGGTGGAAAATTCTATGATAATACCATTGGGTAACAAAGGTGCCACCATTAATAGTGCGGAAATGTACTGGCTACTAACATCCCCTCGCATTGTGATTTTCGAATTTCCTTTAAAAGTAAATCCATTAATCTGCATGGGCGGATATCCTTCTTTTTTAGTATACGTGATGCTTGCTCCCAGTTCTCTTAAGGCATTTACTAAAACGCCAATTGGTCGTTCTTGCATTCGATGAGAGCCCGTCATCAGTTTCTTTTTTCCAGAAACTGATGCAAATGCTGTTAAAAAACGCATGGTTGTCCCTGCATCCAACACATCCCAAGTATCTTTATTTTCACCTACCTCCTTTAAAAGGCGTAACATTGTTTGTGTATCCCTTGCTGCTGCCAAATTTTCAGGCATAGGAGCTTCTGGCGTGAGTGCATTAATAATTAAGGCGCGATTGCTTTCACTCTTCGAGGAAGTTAAATCAATTTCCGCCTTAATAACTTTAGATGGATGCGTTACTTTTAAATCGCTCATGGTTTATGCGTTGTAATAATCCAAGCCTTCAACAATATCCTCTTTTGTAATTGGATTATTAAAATTGGCTTCACCTACTTTTGCTAACAGCGTGCATAGAACGGCATTATTCTCGTTCTTTTTATCTTGCATGGTTAGCGGTACTATTTCTTTATAATCTTCTATAGCTACAGTTACTTTACCATAAATAGAGATAATATATTCTTTTATTTGATCAGCTTCAGCACGAGTAATAAACCCTCTTTTTACAGAAACAAAGGCTTCTGCAATCATACCAACTGCAATTGCTTCACCATGCAATAGTTTTTTATCTGCCTGTAGTAGGTAAAAACTCTCAACCGCATGACCTATGGTATGGCCGAAATTTAAAATTTTACGAAGTCCCTTTTCTGTTGGATCTTCTTCTGCTATTTTGGCTTTAATGGTAACTGAATGCTCTACAACTTCATCCCAATCAAGATTGTTTAAGCCTTGTGTCATCAGAAATTCCCACTTGGAGTGATCAGCGATGAGTGCATGCTTAATTACCTCCGCATAGCCTGACCGTAATTCTCTTGGGTCTAACGTCTCTAAGAAATTGGTGTCAATTAACACGGCATTTGGAACTCTAAAAACACCAATATGGTTTTTAAAGCTATTGAAATCAATCCCCAACTTCCCACCTACACTGGCATCTACTTGAGACAAGAGTGTTGTAGGCATTTGAAGAAAATCAATTCCTCTTTTATAAGTAGCCGCACAAAAACCACCCATATCACCAATGACTCCGCCCCCTAGGTTTATCACTAATGCTTTACGGTCGAGTTGTAAATCAGTCATCTCTTGCCAAATTGCTTGACAAGTGGTGAGTGTTTTTTCTTCTTCTCCGCTTTTAATTTTAATTATATGCGCCTCTGAAAGAAAGGAGGCAACTTTGGGTAAACAATAAAGCTCCGTATTCTCATCAACGAGAACACAGAGCTTTGAGTAATTTTCTTTCGGAAATAATGATTGGAAAGTAGAAGATAAATCGTGCGTAATATGAATATTAGCTCCGTCTTTATGCATCTATTTTATCATTATTCATTATCTGGCTTTGTGCTCTAATAGATTCTTTGTGAATTTGCTTGAACACATCTTGTACGAATTCTGGAAAAAGATTTAATGCTTTTCCTTTTTCAGTTCTATCGTTTAACAATGAATCCCAACGTGCTACTTGAAGTGTAGTGACATTATTATCTCTTTTGTATTCACCGATTTGCTCTACAATGCGCATTCTGTTAGCCAACGCTTCTAGTATCTCTCTATCAGCCGTATCGATCTGATCTCTTAAATCTTCTAACGAAGTATTGAATGCCACGTTACTTGTCGAAACGTTTCTGATTTTTAAGTTCCCCAGTATTTGGAATAATACTTTTGGTGTTACTTGTTGTTTTGCATCTGACCAGGCTTTATCTGGGTCATTATGTGTTTCAATCATCAAACCGTCAAGCCCTAAATCCATGGCTTTTTGTGACACCTCTTCAATCAAATCTCTTCGACCTGCTATGTGTGATGGATCATTAATGATTGGAATATTCGGCATGGCTTTTTTCAACTCAATCGCCATTTCCCACATTGGTTTGTTTCTGTACTTCGTTTTATCGTAAGTAGACACACCTCTATGTATTGCTGCTAATTTTGTGATTCCAGCATTGGCAATTCTTTCGATACCACCAATCCACAATTGGACATCGGGATTGATCGGATTTTTAACCAAAACAGGTACATCCAGGCCTTGTAATGACTCTGCTAATTCTTGCATAGCAAAGGGGTTAACTGTAGTACGAGCACCTACCCACAAACAGTCAATACCATATTTCATGGCTAACTCAACGTGTTCAGGATTTGCTACCTCAGTACCAACTTTCATCCCTAATTCTTTTTTCACACGGCTCAACCACTTCAAGCCTTCTTCTTCAATCCCTTCAAAGGAACCAGGTCTAGTTCTTGGCTTCCAGATTCCGGCTCTCATATAATCAACACCTTTATCTTTAAGCGCTGTGGCTATAGTCATAATTTGCTCTTCGGTTTCCGCACTACACGGACCAGCGATGATTAGAGGTCTATTTTTAACCCCAGACCAACTTTCTAATGGTGTGATGTTTAATTCTGTCATGTTCTTTTTTTCGTTCTCGTTCCCAAAAAGGGACGCAAATATACAAGTTTACTTCTGAATGTGGATAAATAGATAATGATTTTTATTGAAACTATTCTTAATTATTCAAAATAAGGTGCTTACACTTAGTCTTAATACCAAGCTTACCAATCATTTTTATACTTCTAAATGAATATTTTTTTGAAGTAAAGAAGCTAATTCAAGTTGCGTAATTTTACCGCGGTCTTCATTATACCATTTTTGCACTAACCCTGAAACATCCATTCCCGTGGAAGTTGGATTTTCGGTTTTATAGGCTAGTACTTGTTTTTGTAACTCTGAAGGACGTGGTCCCCAACTGGTTAATACCTTATTGTTTTCATCTAGTACTATAACCTTAGGAATTGCTTTTCCACCATTAGTCAAAAACGCATTCATTAAAGCTGCGTGTTCATCACGCAAAACCAGCTTTGAAGTGATTTTCTCCGATAGTTCATCCATCAATTGAATAACGGGTAAAACCTGGGAAGCATCGCCACACCAGACTTCTGTAATTATCAATAAAGTTAAGGGCTCTTTAATTTCAGCCAATACATGTAACGTAGCCTGATCCAACTCAATTTGTTTCAAGGCTCTTTTGTAACGTGACCAGTTCAGCTTTGTGAAACTAATATATCCTTCAGATTGATTAGGACCCGTTGTTTTCCCTTCTTTCACTAATTGATCGAAGAGGGCAACATATTCATCAAATGAAATTGATTTCTCTAAAGCTGTTTCTATAGTGTTTTTCATTTTTGATTGTCGTTATGGCTTTGCCTCATAATTACCCCAAGCAATTCAATTAACCGAAATCAAAAAAAGTTAGTTCCTCAAACATTTCCTGAACGAAATTGATTTTCAAAACAGTTGGGGAAATACACTGGTAAACATGTGGATATTAATCCACACATTAATTAATTTTAAACCTTTCTCAGGCCCTCATTCACATCATTTGCTATTGGCATTATTATTCATGGTGATAAGTCAAAATTAACATAAACCATATTTTCCATGAAGAATATAATGAAATCTGCTTGCACCCTATTTTTAATCGCTTCGTTAATTGGCTGTAATGACCCTAAACCCGAAGGTGTTCCAGTAGAACCTCAAACGCAAACTCAAGAGTATCAAACCGAAGATCCTGAGAAAAAAAATGGTGTGAATATCAATGTTGATGCTGACGATAAAAAAGTTGGTGTTGAAAGTGATGATGTTAACATCAATGTAGATGGTGAAAATTAAAAAATGACTATAAAACCAAATTCGGTGCTTTACCGAATTTGGTTATTAAATTTTTTACTCTTTCAAAACCATATCAATACACATAACTGCCGCAAGAATTAAAAAGCGTAGCGAATTATTTTCGGGTACCTTTTCATCAATCTGTAATACGTAGTTATCTGCTGTGGTAAATAGTTCTTTACCTAATCCCGCCCATTGTTTTGTAACCTGAGCAAATTCTATTTTTTCATGTACAAATTTAAAATCCCAACTAGTCCATTTTCCCTTAAGTTGACACATCTTTTTACCTTCAGCATCTAGCACATCGAATTTGCCACCAAAAGAAAAGAAGCGCTGTTTGAACTGACCTATCTTATGATCATTCTCGTCAAATACTTGTACATCAGATAAAAAGATGGAGACACCACGCTTTATCGTTAAGACTTTCTCCCCTGTCACCGTTTTAATTTCAATATTGAATGGAGTCATTCGCTTGTAATCGGTAAAACGAAGCATTTTAGTAAAAAAGCCTAGGTTTTCTTCTCGGCAAGTCATTAACATCTGTTGACTTTGTGGGTCATAGATATCAAAATTGTTAGCGGCTTTGAACATGCCTACATGTTCTTTTACAAAAAAAAGATTCTGGTTGAGTACTGGATTCATGTTTATTTTGTTGATAAATTATTCTCTAATATAAGTTATTATTTTTAGACATCGGGAGTGAAGCATATCTTCGTTTTAGAAAAAATAATAGGACTTAATCTTTTTCGTCAAACCTATCTTTAATATACTGAACGGACGTTTTTCCATGCGGGGCAGGCAAACCATCGTCACCAACATTAACCATAACAATAGTATCAATTGTAATTATTTGTCTTCGAGTAATTTTATTCCTCACCTCGCATTTCATCGTGAGAGAAGTGTTGCCAAAATGTGTGGCTTGAATCCCTATCTCAACAATTTCACCTTGCTTGGCAGAACTCCTAAAATTAATTTCTGAAATAAACTTTGTTACAACAAAATTATTATCCAGTTGTATCGCGGCATAGATGGCAGCCTCTTCATCTATCCATTCCAACAAACGACCACCGAACAAAGTGCCGTTTGGGTTGAGATCTTCGGGCTTAATCCACTTTCTAGTATGAAAATTCATTTTTTATTATTGTTTTTCGGAAAGGTAAAAAAATTCAAGAGGTAAAAATAGAGTATAAGAGCATATAACTATTACGCTATTAAATAGGCTTATAGTTGTGGAATTTTATTTACAAGAATACCCCTCCAGATAAACTGATAATATTTCAAAACAGGCTTTAAAGGCAATTTGGGAGTAAAAATGGACATCCTTCGAAACTGGAATAAAAATGGTGAGGTTAATGGTATTAACTATTAAACCACATAAAATACCAAATCATGAAACAGGCAAGCCTTCTTAATTACATTATCCTGATAATTTGTACCACTCTTTTTAGTTCCTGTGAATTAATAGGTGGTATATTCAAAGCAGGAATGGGTGTTGGAATATTTCTAGTACTAGCCGTATTTATCGGCATTGGAGTTTTAGTCTATAAATTCTTTAGCTAATTCAGGAAAAAAAGAAAAAAACTACCTGGTTAACTTTTAGTATACAGGCGATTATTGCTAAAATAGTTTATCCTGTTTTATTAGGGTTATTTTATACCCTATTTAAGTCTATAGGTGAAGCCCCTAAGGCATTTCCTTTTGGGTTAAAAAAAGAAAAGGGAGAATTGATTGAGTCGAATAGTGTCAATTAAGTGAAATCCTAAGTTTATCCAAAAGAAAAACCAATAACTATACTTTTTTACTTTACCTCACTCGTATTAATTTCTTTTTACTCCTTATCCAACTGGGGAATAGCCACATTCCTCAATGGGTATTAAAATACGCAGCTATTAATTAAAAATAGTCTTTTTCTATTAAAATAGCCCTCTGGCTTATTGGCACAATTATTCATTTATAAATAAATAATAGATTCTTAAACGATCATGAAAAATTTACCACAAATTATATTAGTCACACTCTTATTTGCTTCAATTCTTGGATTCATTTATCCAAAAGAAAACATATCTCCAGTTAAAAAACCTCCTCTAGTTGAGAAAGAAAAAAATATAAAGCTTCAGAACAAACATGATAGTGAAGTTAATGACACTACAGATTTTAAAACTAAACGCAGAGAAAAACTCAGAAAAGCTTTTGAACAACTGGATCGGTACTGTCATCTTTAATATTTATATGTATATCCAACCGTTCTACTACTTCCGTTGTCCTAAAACAGATTTCGTTACTAAGTACGCTGTCATTACTTTTTATAAATTTAAAAATCTCACATTATACCAGCAAAACTTAAACAATGCGCTTAATTAAGCTTTTTTATTCAACTTCGAGGCAGCTTCACTATCGATATACCAATTTAAGTTTCCATTTATGGGCTGTATAAGTTGTGAGGGGTATTTCGTAGGATTTCGTTCCCCTTCTAACACATTATACACTGCATCTGAAGTTTCTTCGCCTGCTACTAAAAAAGTTAGATTTCTGGCGTCATTAATCATTGGGGCAGTCATGCTGATTCTAAAGGCCTCTTTCTCTTTTGCATAAACTTCTTGAATTGAACTTGTCATATCACCCAATATAGTTGAATAGGGAAAAAGAGATGCCGTATGTGCGTCTTCACCTAATCCAAGTATTACTAAATCAAACGCAATTTTACCCCAATTAAAGTGTTGCAAAATGGTATTTTCATATTCTTTTGCTGCAAGATGAGGTGTTAATGAGGTATCTACCAAGAATATATTTGAAGTCAAAACATTTAGGGGGTTAAACAATGCTTCTGCTACCATTTTTCCATTGTATTCCGAATGGTCTGCGGGCACATAACGCTCATCTTCAAAAAAGAAAAACACTTTATCCCATTCTAACTGATTTTTAAAAGGAGATGAAGCGAGCTTTTTATATAGTAATTTGGGGGTTGGCCCCCCAGATAATACCACATTAAATTTCCCTCGTTCCTCAATAGCCGCTTGTCCAACCTCTATAAAATGGGAAGCCGTTGCTTCAATTAACTCATGGATCGTATTAAATATATTTACTCCCATATTCATTAATTTTTTCGATTAAAATTCATTTTATGAAAAAAGTTGTTGACAATAGTTTCCAACAACTTTTGTACCTACAACCTTCTTGAGTTGGTGGAATAACGGCCGCTACTTTAAAACAAGAAACCTTATTCTATTACTAAAACAGTAATAGAAAAGTCATCCTCTTGAAAGGTCTCAGCGAGACGCTAAGACCAGAGTAGGTTATTCTTTTTCAGAAAACTCTGATGGGATTAAACTTCAATACCCAAAAATCGCCTCCAAGCTTAACTCCACTACTTCACCATAGGCTTTCAACGCTTCTAAGTCTACATGTTCTTTCGAACCAATTACCAAAAACACCCGTGTTTGGTCTTTGAAATAAGCTTGATGAAAAGCTTCAATATCTTTTAAAGAGGCTTTTTGCGTGTACTCGTATAAAGGTTTGGTTAAAGTATAATCGCGGTTAAACTCTTGTGCCCCCTCATAAGCAAACAATACCGCTGTTTTGGTTGTGCGGTTAGTTTCTATGCCACTTAAAATAGCATCTTTCGCATTGGCAAAGGCCACATCTGAGGCTTTAAAATTTTGGTGTAGTTCAATCATTCCGTCTACAGCTTGTTTTAATTTATCCGCTTGTGAGCCGATATACGAAACCACATAGTTGGACTTGTTGGGCTTGCTTGCTGTGCTATATTGTGCACGCACTGAGTAAGCTAACGCTTTGGATTCTCTTAGCTCTTGAAAGACAATTGAGCCCATGCTGCCGCCAAAGTATTCGTTAAATAAATCGGCTTGAATGTCTAATGTTTCGCTATAGGGCTTCGATCGTGAAATCATTAACAGTTCCGCCTGCACCATGTCATAGTTCACAAAATAAACCTTGTTTTCCTCAAGTGGTTTTTCTGGGTAAACCGTTTTTTCAGGATATGCTTTTAAGTCTTTTAGTACCTTGTGGTATTTCTTTAACGACTTTTTCAAATCCTCGACCGAAGTAGGACCATAATACAACACGCGGTGTCGGTAGTTTAAGATATCCTTCGCTTTATTTACCAGTTCCTGAGGTTGGATGGCTTTGAGTTCCTCCTCTGAAAGTATATCTGTAAATGGCGACTTCTCTCCATAAATCACATAGTTAAGCATAGCCTTTTGTAAAATTGTTCCTTTATTCAACTTAGCATCTTGTCTGGATTTTAAGATTCGTCCAACCATTTCCTCGTAGGCTTCTTTGTTAGGTTGTACGTTGGTCAAGAAATTCTCAAAGAGTTCCAGTGCTTTGTCAAAGTTTTTGTTCAAACCACTTAATGACACATACACTTGATCATCGGAAGTCATTACCCCATATTCACAACCCAATTTGTAAAATTCTTTTTTTAAGTCTTCGGCAGAATATTTATCAGTTCCTAAATAATCAAGATAACTGACTGCTAAACTCAACTTCTTATTATGACGGCTCCCCATGTCTAAGATGTAATACAGGTTGAACCGGGTGTTTTCTGTATTTGCTTTGTAATGAATAGGTAATCCTTTGAACTCGCTGAAGGTCATGTCTTTTTCAAAATCCACAAACACAGGTTTAATCTCATCTACTTTTTCTTCGGTCAATCGAACATAAAATGGCGATTGCTTTTCACGATTAACCTCCACTGGTGTAATTATCGGTTTTGGTACCCGTACAATGGTAGTATCTACACCTGTTCGTTTATAAACCACAACATAATTGTCTTTGTAGTTCGTTTTAGCGAAGTCAATCACTTCTTGTTTTGTGATTTTTTCTAATTCAGCAATTTCAGCAACTGCCTCAGCCCAAGGTATATCTGCAACGAAGGCACTGACAAACGAAGTCGCTCTGGCTTTGTTACTTTCCATCTCCAACATTTGTGATTTTTTGTAATCGTTGACAATTGCAGGTATCAACCAATCATCAAACTTTCCTTGTTTGATTAATTCCAGTTGACCTAACAATAAATCGCGTGCTTCTTCTAAAGTTTGTCCGGTTTTAGGCGAAGCCGACAACATCTGAATTGAATAATCTTTCAATCGTAAAGGATAAGAATAAGCACCCAGCACTTTCTGTTGTTGGTTAAGGTTCAAATCAATTAACCCCGCTTGACTATTGGATAGAATCATAGACACCAATTCCATCATTAAAGCTTCTTTACTTGCCATACCGGGAAAACGGAAACCCAAAGTCACATTTTCTGCATCAGGGCCTACTACTTCCCGTACTATGGGCTGCTGAATGGGCTTTTCTTTTGCTACCACAAAATCAGCAACTGGTTGAGCTTCTTTTTGCCCCCAGTACTCATCAATAGTTTTGATGGTTGATGCAGGATCTAAATCACCACTCAAACAAATGGCCATATTATTTGGTACATAATACTTGTGGAAGTATTTCTTGATTTCAGTGATGGATGGATTTTGTAAATGCTCCACCGTACCGATTGTGGTTTGTGTTCCATATTGATGTGTCGGAAAAATCCCTTCTAAGAGCGATTCCCAAACTTTTCTACGGTCAGAATCAACACCTCTATTCTTTTCTTCATAAACGGCTTCTAACTCAGTATGAAATAACCGTGGTACTACTTCTCCAAATCGTTCTGCTTCAATTTCTATCCATTTGTTAATTTGATTGGCAGGTATATCATTGATGTACACTGTTTGTTCAAAGAAAGTGTAGGCATTGGTACCACTAGCACCTACATTACTCATCAGCTTATCATATTCGTTAGCAATTGCGTATTTGGCAGCTACACCAGAGATACTATCTATTTGATGATAGATAACTGTTCGCTTGGTAGAATCTTTTGTCTGTCGGTACGATTCGTATAACGTTTCAATTTCAGTAAGCAATTGGCTTTCGTGCTCCCAATCTGATGAACCTATTTTAGAAGTCCCTTTGAATAAAATATGCTCTAAATAATGCGCCAAGCCAGTCGCTGTCGCAGGATCACTTTTGCTACCCGCTTTAATAGCTACATAGGTTTGAATCCGTGGTTCGTCTTTATAAACAGACAGATATACTTTTAAGCCATTTTTTAACGTATAGATACGTGTTTTTAAGGGATCTCCCTCAACGGTTTCATATGAATAACCGTTTTTATCGGTAAGTTTTTGGGTTTCGAAATTTTGAGCGAAGGTGCTTATAGAAATAAAGAAAAAGATGGTGAAAAACATTTTAAAAGTAAGTTCTTCGCTTCTGCCGAAAATTATCGGAACAGCATGACGATGTTTTTGATTAACAGATTCTTTTCTACGTTCTGAATGACTATTCAACTTTAACATGTCTATAAATTGATTTTTTTAAAACCCTAATTCTAATCCCAATTCCTTCTTCAAAAGTTCTAAATCAGGATATGCTTTAACGAGGTATTCGTATTTATCTTGTGCAGTATACATCATATCTTTTTTCTCTGTCTGCTCAATAATTACTTCCAAAAAGATTTGGTAATTGTTGAGGTTGGCTCTGATGTACTGCATCAAGTCTTCTTTGATGCTATTAATATTTTCTAACTGCAACTGGTTGTCTACTTTGATGACTACCTTGGTTTCTTCTAAACTCAACACCCCATTATTAAGTGTTGTGTACAAATTGATTTTTCCTTCGCGTGTTAACCGTTGAATAAATGCACTCCAGTGCTTTTGTAAATCTTCAAACGTAAAGGCATCAGCTTCGGAACGTTCCTCTTCAACAGCTGCTTCCTCTTTCTGCTTACCGATATCGGACAAACGAAGCGTAGAACGTTTAGCCTGTACTGGCTTGGTCTGTGGGGGGTCAGAAAGCGGTTTTTGTTGTGAAGTTGTTTTTTTAACTTCCTCTGTTGCAGCCTCTACTACTGCAGGGGTGGCGGGTTTTGGGGGTGTTACTGGTTGTTGGACAACCGGCTTAGCTAGGACTTCAGTTTTTTTTTTAATCTCCCCTGGCTCCAGAGTAAGTACATCTTTCAAGTGTGCCATTTTCATGAGCGCCAACTCGACATGCAATCGTTGATTTTTAGAGCCTTTATAACTCTGATCACAGGTACTTGAAATGCTTAACGAAGACAATAAAAAAGAAAGCGATGAATGTTGTGCTTGTTCTAAGTACTTTGTTTTGATACTATCTGAAACCTCTAACAACTGAATGGTTATTTGGTCTTTACAAACCATTAAATTTCTGAAATGCTGTGATAAACCAACAATAAAAATATGTCCATCGAATCCGTTATTTAAAATTTCATCAAACAACAATAGTGCGGTATGTAAATTACCTTCTAGTAAGGAGCTCGTGACTTTAAAGTAATAGTCATAGTCAAGAATGTGCAAGTTACTAATAGTATCTTCATACGTAACTTTGTTTCCAGAGGAAAACGTAACAATCAAATCAAAAATAGAAAGGGCATCTCTTAAAGCGCCATCTGCCTTTTGAGCAATAAGATGAAGTGCTTCTGGTTCTGCCTCAATTTTTTCGTTTGCAGCAATTTTAGCCAAATGATTTCCAATGTCACTGACTTGAATTCTATTGAAATCAAATATTTGACAACGGGAAAGTATTGTAGGAATAATTTTATGCTTCTCTGTGGTTGCCAAAATAAAAATTGCATAAGCAGGAGGTTCTTCTAATGTTTTCAAAAATGCATTAAAAGCCGCACTAGAAAGCATGTGAACCTCATCGATGATATAGACTTTAAATTTCCCATGTTGTGGAGGAAAACGCACTTGGTCTACCAAGTTTCGAATATCATCTACTGAGTTGTTAGAGGCGGCATCCAGCTCATAGATGTTCATGTTGTTGGAGTGATCGTTTTCATCAAATCCGTTTACCATCCTAGCGAGTATCCGTGCACAGGTAGTTTTACCCACTCCCCTCGGACCGCAAAACAATAATGCCTGCCCTAAGTGACTATTCGCAATAGCGTTTTTGAGCGTTGTAGTGATATGCTCCTGCCCCACCACTTCGTCAAAACCTTGCGGTCTGTATTTTCTAGCCGATACTACGAATTGTTCCACCAATGCAAATTAACGAAAATAGCGAGAGGCAAAAAGGTTTTGAAAAAAGAAAGTGCAAATAGAAACTATTGAGTCAATCATAACAAAAAAGGAGCTCCATAAAGCTCCTTTTTTGTAGATAATAAAGTTGACAACCTATTACTCAACCTTAACCAATTTCAAATATTTTTTTCGATCACCAAAGTCTAATATTAAGTGATAAGTTCCAGCTTCAAATTTTGTTTCAATTTCTCCAGCTGTAGCGCCACTTTGAATAACCCGACCACTAATATCTGTAAATACATAATTAGTTTTTTCTTTCAATCCGTCAATTATAACAGTTGCGTTAAATGGATTAGGGAATGTAGTAATAGCGTTAATAAATACCTCATCATATGTTGAGGCCACTACATTCAATAATTTTATAGAACCAAACAAAGCAGGTTGCTGCCACGCCTCGTCTGTCTCAGCGTTCCAA
Organism: uncultured Cytophagales bacterium; assembly: GCA_963815495.1. GTDB lineage: Bacteria > Bacteroidota > Bacteroidia > Cytophagales > JAAEPT01 > CAWFGW01. The sequence continues at coordinate 50,185 of CAWFGW010000003.1, read as the reverse complement.
GCAAGTTTACCATCTCGTGTCCCTCCATTGTCATCATCATTTATATGAAGGTCAAAGCCATGCAAAGCATTTTTTTGTCCACTTCCACCAAGCAATGCCCAAGGAATCTTTGCCTCAAACACATAACCTTGGGGTGTTGCTTTCATTTTGAAAGTAATTCCTGAAGTTGATGTATTACCCGATGTATTTGTACCAATAACATTATCATCCCAACGGAAGGTATATTGGGCATCATTCGTTGCAGAATAGGTAGCAGTTTTATCATTACCAAAGTCCAAATATACTTCAACCGCATCATCCTCATACACATTTGGACTATCGTTAGTCTTCGTATCATCAGCAATATCGCCTAACACATATAAATTGGTGACATCCCAAAGTAATTTGAACTCGCCAGATAAATCACTAGCATTAGAGATAGTTCCTTGAAGGACATTTTCTAAGACATGTCCTTCCACACTATTCCATATATTATCAATAATCTCCATCAATTTGTATAGGACTTTCCACTTTCTCAACATTAATTGCATCGATTGGAGCTCCTACAATCACTTTAACAAGCGCTCTTGCACTCTCACAACCGCTGATAGTTTGTGTTACATAATAGGTAGATGTTCCGAGACTACTGGTTGAAGGGGTGGGTGCAGTAGCTAAACCCGACCCTCCAGTTGAACTAGTATACCATTTTAAGCTAGAACCAATAGCGCTTAGCGGTGATGCAGTCTCATCTTTTTCATAATTCACTGTTCCTCCAACTGTTGGGGGAGTAGGCGCAGCTTTTATCGTAATACTTTTTGCAGTAGAAATCGTGCTCGCATTGTTATTATCATATGCTTTAGCAGTGATTGTTTTGTTACCCGATGTAGCGTTTGTCCAAACAAAAGTATAAGGACTACTATTATCTGAATTTAAAAGAGATGAACCATCATAAAATTCAACTTTAGCAATGCTTCCATCACTATCTGCTGCTGTTGCGGAAATGGTCACATTAACTCCTTCACAAATGCTAGTACCAGAACCTGGTGCTGTAAGAGTAACTGTTGGTTTAATGTTATTAGGGGCTGTACCAGCTCCATATGGGTTCCAAAAATTCCCGCTTTGTACAAATAGACCTAACATTTGTAATATTTCATTAAAATATCCATTAGCGATACTTGTTTTTTTATTCTCTGAATATAATGCATTCACAAAATTTTGGTGTGCTGAAGTGCTAGACGCTCCCATTGACATCGCTCCAATAGGACCTGTATAAGCCCCATTATGATCACCAAACCCAGAACCATCATGGTTCATGTTATTACCACCTTGAACAGTATTGGCCCCACCTTTATTTATCCAAAAATTTGATTGTCTGTTAATAATAGTTTGAATATTATTTGTGGCAGTAGGCCCCCACCACAACACATCAACACCTTGTCTCCATGGTGCCCTACATGCATCATAACCAAACTTATCAGGAGCTGTTCCAGAACCACTACATTCGCTACTAGGAGGGCCAGATGGGGTACACCAGTTTGTAGATAAACCAGAAGAACTGTGCGCATTATTTTCATGAAGTGACTCCGTTTTTTCTGCTACATTATCCCAAAAACTATTTTGATTTTGACCATTATCTGCCATAAATTTTTTAAATGCACGAGCATAAGCTGGAGCCTGATATGATGGATTTCTACACTTTGGATGCCACATATCCCCATTATAAAAAGTACCATCGTTAGCAGTTTCATGATTTTTAATGGCATTTATTAATGTTACACCATCTGACTTATAATTGTGAGGAGATGTTGCATTTGGCCATTGTACTGAAGCTACTATTAAGGCCATTGCTGCGTCTAACTCAGCATCTGTCGCACCATTTTGATTTGCTACTGAATTACAACCATTAATTTTCCAATGCATAACTCCATTAACATTCCTGAAATTTTTATAATATGCCCAAAGTCGATCAAATAAGTTTTTGTCAGCAGCATATGCCGCTAACAACATCCCATAAGCAATTCCTTCAGAAACTGTTTCAGAGGTATTATCAAATCTCACTCGTGCTTGATTTGCACCACAATTTTCAACAAATTTCTGTTTCCAGTTGTTGTACATTGTAGCTACTTCAGAAGATTGCCCATAAGTTCCTCCTGAAGGAAGGTTGGTAGGCATCATACCATATTGATAAGATGTATTACTACCAAATGGTTTTGTTGCACCAGAAGGCGTGTTAATTTGAGCTACACTCACAAAAAATAGTGTGGCTAAAAACAAAGTCAGTAAGTTATTGAGTATATTTTTTTTCATTTGTGATTATTTGAGTTCCCTAATTTCAATCGTTTGTTATTCTATCAAGCATCAGCAACTTAGCAAGTTGTTTGTTATCAAGACTAAATCGAATGACCTTGAATATACGAAATTATAGTCAAACCAGATTTTTTAATGGACAAAAAGTGGTGTTTATACGATAAAAAAATCAACTTCTTGTTTTTAAAATAAATAGAAGGCTAACAGTATTATTCTATTAGCCTTCTATTTAGCATGATAGCTTAGTCAACTTTAACCAGCTTTAAAAATTTATTTCCTGATGCTGTTTGAAGAATTAGATGATATACCCCTGATTCAAACTCTGTAATTATGACACCATCTGTTTTACCAGACTGTACCACTCTTCCACTTATATCAGTTAAGTAATAGTTTGTTTCTTTTGAAATTCCTTCTATCTGAATAAGATTAGTAAAAGGATTTGGAAAGGTCCTTATTTCATCCATCTGATAAGCATTTAAAGTAGTAATAATTTCATTGCTTAATAAGATGTCTCCGAATAAAGCAGGTGATTGCCAAGCATCATCTTCTGTAGCATTCCAAGAGCGTTTACCGTCTCTCCCACCTCCATTGTCATCATCATTAACATGAATATCAAAACCGTGACTGTTTCCTATCTGAGCTGTACCTCCTAATGTTGCCCAAGGAAACCTTGCTTCATAAATATAACCATTATTAGTAGATGAAATATTAAAGTCGATACCACTTTTAGAGGTGTTTCCAGAAGAATTAGCACTAAACGAGTTATCGTCCCAACCAAAAGAGTATTGCGCATCATTATTCCCATAAGAACTTGACTTATCATTTCCATAATCAAAATATATTTCTATTCCATCATCTTCATAGATAGGATCACTATCGTTTTGCTGTGCATCATCAACAATCTCTGCTAAAACATAGAAATAGGTATCGTCCCATAATAGTTTAAAAGTTCCTGACAAATCATTTGGACTTGAAATTGAACCTTGAATCGTATGATTAAATGGTTGACCATCAACATCAGCCCAGGCAGCTTCTATAACTCCATCAATAGTTATGTTAGCAGTGGTTTTCTGTACTTTCAGTGCATTAGAAACATTTACAACTATTGCCGCACGAGGACTTTCACATGCTCCTCCAGTAGATTGAGACACATAATAAGTTTTTGAACCTGCAACGTTGGTAGATGGCGTTGGTGCAGTTAATGAACCGATTCCACCTGTTGCCTCATTATACCATTTTAAATTTGTTCCGATTGCTGATAATTGTGTTGGTGTATCATTTAGATTGTAAACCACAGGACTCACGACACTTGGTGCGCTAGGTGCAGATAATACTTCAACAGATAATGCTTTTCTTGGTCCCTCACAACTTGATGCTATTTGACTTACCCATATCCTTTTAATTCCAGCAGGTGAATTAGGAATACTTGGTGGTGTTTGAACTGAAGAACCTCCAGTTGCTGACGTATACCATAATAAGGTATTTCCAGCACTTGGCGTTGCATTCCAAATAGGTGACACACTTCCTTGACAAAAGTCTGTTGGGTTAGAACCTGAAGGTGCGACTGGTGTAGCAACCCCATTTACAGTCAACAATTTTCTCTCACTTTCACAATTAGGTGAAGTTGTCATTCGCTGGCTTACCCAAACACTTTTAGTTCCTACGGTATTCGAAATTGATGGAGGTGTGTTGGCGCCATTTCCTCCTGTAGCTGATGTATACCAAAGTAAACTATTCCCTGAACTGGCTGTAGCTGTCCAATTAGGTGCTGTTGACCCCACACAAAAATCTGATGGAGATGTAGCGGTGGGTTGTGTTACTGACATTACATTTATTGTTACAGCAGAAGATGTTGTAGAAGCTCCTGTATTATCATAAGCTTTAGCGGTAACACTTTTTGAACCACCAGTATTAGGTGTCCAACTGTAACTATAAGGTGAGCTATTGTCTGAATTTAATAAGGTAGTACCATCATAGAACTCTACCTTGCTAATGGATCCATCAGAATCTGAAGCATTTGCTGATAAGGTCACTGAAGAACCTAAACACACACTCGAGTTTACTGAGAGCGATACTATTGGTAAATCATTTGTTGGACCACTAGTTGTTCCATAAGGATTCCAGAAGTTACCTGTTTGAACAAACAGACCAATCATTTGTAAAATCTCAGTAAAGTAGCCGTTAGCCATACTTGATTTTTTATTTTCCGCATATAACTGATTTACAAAATTTTGATGCGCTGATGTAGTTGAAGCAGCTAAAGCCATTGCGCCAATAGGGCCAACAAATGCTGAGTTGTGATCGCCAGAACCAGAACCGTCATGATTAAGGTTATTTCCCCCTTGCACTGAACCAGCTCCACCTTTACCTATCCAGAAATCGGACTGTCTATTTACCACACTTTGCACTTCACCAGAAGCTGACGCCCCCCACCATAATACATCTACACCTTGTCTCCATGGTGCACGGCAAGCATCATATCCAAATTTATCTGGTGCAGTTCCAGAGCCACTACATGAGCCACTTGGCTGGCCTGATGGTGTACACCAGTTAGTAGACAAACCAGAACTAGGGTGAGCATTATTTTTAAATAATGTTTCGGTTTTACTCGCAACATTGTCCCAAAAAGCATCTTGATTTTGACCATTCTCAGCCATAAACTGTTTAAAAGCCTTAGCATATGCAGGTGCTTGATAAGAAGGGTTACGACAGGCAGGTTTCCAAGTATCCCCGTTTTCAAAAGTACCATCCGAATTTACTTCATGATCTTTAATTGCATTAATTAAAGTAATCACATCGGATTTATAATTATGAGGAGAGGTTGAATTTGGCCATTGTACATTTGCTACAATCAACGCCATTGCTGCATCTAATTCAGCATCTGTAGCACCATTTTGTCCAATAACACTATTACAACCGCTAATTTTCCAATGCATGACGCCATTACCATTTCGGTGTTGTTTATAAAAAGCCCATAGCCTGTCAAATAAATCTTTATCAGCGGCATAAGCAGCTAATAACATTGAATAAGCGACCCCTTCTGAAACTGTTTCTGCTGGATTATCGAATCTAACTCGTGCCTTATCAGAACCACAGTTCTCTACATACTGAGTTTTCCAGTCATTATACATTGTAGCAACCTCAGATGATTGACCATAAGAACCTCCGGAGGGCAGATTTGTCGGCATCATACCATATGCGTATGCTGTATTGGTTCCAAACGGCACTGTGGCTCCGGATGGTGTATTTATTTGACTTACAGATATATTAAAAAACAACATACCTAAAATCATTAACCCGAAACTTTTTTGAGTGATTTTTAATTTCATATTAGTTAGTAGTTAAATCTTAGTATTATTTAATAAAGTCTCTTTCACCTTTTTTAATGTTCGTTTTCAACTAAACAAGCCTATTAATATACTAATAATTTCACATATATTTCATAAAAAACGACCAACGAGATATATTTTCGGTTAACTGAGGTTAAAAAGACTATAAAATTTATAACTCATCAGCTCAGAAATATTTAATCAGCCCATAAATAAATATCTATTTCGTACAATTGTTCATAACTAACTCCTTAAATAGAAAAGACATACTTACACTACAAAAGCATTTTTTTCAGTCAGCTTCCATGTAACATTTATCTCACTCCCTAACATATGTAGTAAATTATACAGACCATAAAACGTTCTGTTGACATATAAAAAATGTTTCGAACCTCTAGTAGACTTATACTTTTTAGCTTCTGTCAATTTAGACACCTCATAGCCTGTTTGAATAATTTCGTTGAAATAGGCATTGTCAGCAAAGTCAAAAGAATCAAATTTAAACGGTCGAGCTAACAAGGATATCATTTGGTGAAATGTATCGATAAAAAATTTCCGTGCATTGTCATCATCATCAGGCAGTAGTATTTCCAACAATTCCAAATGTTGAATAAATCGTTCTTTATTATTTATTACATCATCACTTAACAACGCTGAAAAACTTTTATAAAACTCTTCGGGTAACTCTTTAACGCAACCAAAATCCAGCGCCCCGAGTGTAGCGTCTTTTAAAACTAAGAAATTTCCCGGGTGTGGATCAGCTTGCACCATTCTTAAGTCATGCATTTGATACATATAAAAATCCCATAATGTCTGACCAAGTTTGTTTTTATCCTCTTGAGACTGGTTTTTCTTAATCCAATCAGATAAGTGTTCACCATTCAACCAGGACATGGTTAATACTCGATTACCCGAAAGCTTAGGAAAGTACTCTGGTAAAACCACATTATTGATATGAGCACATTTTTTCCTTATGAATTGGCTGCGACTTAGTTCTAAATCATAATCCGACTCTTCTAACAACTTCTCTTCTACCTCTTTGAAATATACTGAAGCTTCTGCTTCAGAAACTTTTAAGTACCTTAAGGCAAAAGGTTTTATTAGGCGTAAATCAGAGGTAATACTATCGGCAACACCAGGATATTGAATTTTTATTGCTAACTCTTTTCCGTTCAATGTAGCTTTGTGAACTTGGCCGATAGAAGCTGCATTAGTTGCTTTCATTTCAAACGAATCAAACATCTCTAACGGCTTTTTCCCAGTAGACTTTTCAAAGGTGCGCACTACTAATGGACCAGATAATGGAGGAGCACTATACTGTGCTAACTGAAATTGGTTTTGATATTCTTTCGGTAAAACATTACCTTCCATGCTTAGCATTTGAGCCATTTTTAAGGCACTGCCTTTTAATTCACTAAAAGCACTGTATAATGTCTCAGCGTTATCTTGATTGAGCTCATCTTCATTGGATTGGCCCACTAACTTCTTGGAATAATATTTAGCATAATTTCCTCCTACTTTTATTCCTGTAGAAACAATTTTAGAAGCTCGTGCTATTTTGCTTGTAGGTATTTTTGAGGATTCTTTCATGAGCGCATGGTTCCCATCATAAATCTTCCCAAGTCAAAAATTGAATCGAGAGGTCCTTCTCCTATCATATCAAAAGCTACTTTGGCAGATTTTTCAATCGCTGCATCTGTTCGTTCAAAACCTTTGGAAGTATCATGAAGCCAAAACTTAAAGATAAACATTAGTTGCGCCCATAAACCTTTAGAATAAAACTTATCAATATATTGTCGCGCTGGAATTTCACCTTTACCAATGCCTTCAGTGATTACTCCATCTGCAAATTCTTTAAAATCTTCATGGAAAGAATAATAAAAATCTTTATAAAAACTCACCCCACATTGCTCTTCCTGATACAACAAAAACGAACGAATATTAACGAGCTGTTGAACCCATGTAAAATATAAAGAAAGTATTTTTTCATGAGTACCATATTGTTTGAAGTTCACATCCTCAGAGAGCATTTCTAAAGCTTCGTCCATTGGCTGTTTGTAAATGGCGTATTTAATCGCTCGAAGGGATCCATACTCTTCATAAAATTTCTTTTCAGAAATTTTTGCCGATTTACAAAATTGATATACGTTTTGTGTATGATTTCCTGATAGACAATAGTCTATATAAGCTTCAGTAATTGACACCTTTTTTGATGTCTTCTTTGTCGATGTTTTCTTAGTCGTTGCAGCTTCCATATATTGTTCAACAAACTAGGTGAAAAAAAGTTTAAATTTTAGAAACTATATCTAAACCCGGAAGATAATAAATAAGTTAAACGACCTGCTTCTACAACAGGTGTACGGTCTATATTCGTTTCAAAACGCACATCATAAGCAAAGTTTTCTGTGAATTTCAATTGTAAGTTGCTTTCTAAAATTAATCTTGGGGACAGAAAATCATCAAATGGTGCCTGGTAATAACTTGTCAGAAAAAAAACAGCCCAATCACTAACTATCCAGTTCAGAGAGACATAGTTATTTGACTTTATGTTGATGTTTAAATAGGTATTATTATCTGTATCAATCCAATTTTCATTTTCATAAAAAGCACCTGTACCCATGGACAAGGTAAGTGTGCTGTCGTTGTAAAAATTGATTCTCACGTTACTACCAAAGAGATGTCTTCTTTTCAACCCCTTACCTAAATCATATTGAAATTGGATAAATGGTTCATAAGCAATTTTTTGTCTCCTATTTAACACTGTTCGATAATGTAGATAGCCTTGTTGGAAAATATTTTCCTTATCTACTCGAGTTAATCCAATATCACCTAATAAAAAATAAGAATGTTTTTCACTGATGTAATAGGTACCCATTTGTGATTTTAAATCCAATGAACGTGTTGCTTTTTGCTTCAAATCAAAACCAGCTGAAAGGGAGGATTTCCAGATATTGGATGTATCGACATTAGGCCGGAATTTCTCAAAATTTAATATTTGAGCTTCTGATTTTATAATCCAAAAAAGAATAATTAAACAACATAATATGCGCATACACCCAAAAAAAGAAAAAATAGAAGAGAAATGAAAGTTTGATATATAGATAGAATCAAAACAAAATATCGAGTTAACTATTTATTTCCAAGCCAACTACTAATACATCATCAATTTGCTCTTCTTGACCTCTCCAACTGGAAAACTCCCTTTCAAGCAATGGAGCTATTTCGAACATCTCCTGTTGATTAATAGTCTGTAATAATTTAAAAAAATTACCCTGCATATATTTTTTACCTTTCTCTCCTCCAAACTGGTCTTTAAATCCATCTGAATAAAGGTATATCCTTAGTTTTTCTTCTACATGAATTGTTTCTAATTCATAACTACTTTTTCTCGAATACATAGATGAGTTTCCGCCTATCGGAAACCTATCTCCTCTAATTTTCTTGACTTCTCCGTTTTTATTAAAAATATTCACAATAGACATGGCTGAAGCAATTTGTAATTCTTTAGTTATTTCATCAAAACAAATAATACTGATGTCAATTCCATCTCTTACTTCACTTTCATTTTGATGAAGTGACGCATTTACTTCTTGGTGTAATTCATTTAAAATTAAATCGGGTCTGTAAATACCTTTCCCTTCTACAATCCCTCTGATTGAGGTGATTCCTAATACACTAATAAACGCTCCAGACACTCCATGGCCCGTGCAATCGCCTACTATAAATATACTTTTTGAGCCAATTTTTGTAAACCAATAAAAGTCTCCACTTACTACATCTTTAGGTTTGTTGAATATAAAATGATTTTTGAATCCCGATTGAATTTGCGAAGAATTAGGCAATAGAGAATTTTGTAATAAAGAAGCATAGCGCACATTACTTTGCATTAATTCTCTTTTTGATCTTAGTTTTAAATTTTGCTGTTGAATCTCTTCAGTACGAATAGCTATTTTATGTTCTAATAGTTTGTTTTGTGCTTTTATAGTTCGAATTCTATATTTAAATAGAAAGTAAACAGATAAAATAAATAATATTATCATCAACAAGATGAACCAAATCTCTAACCAAACCGGCTTTTCAATAGTGATTTTTAATTCAGCGGTTTCTTCAGAAACTAGCCCGTTTTCAAGAATTTTGGCTACTTTAAACGTATATGTCCCTGGATCCAAGTTGGTGTAACGAATTAAGCGATAACTGTAATCATGTGTTACCCAATTTTCATCAAAGCCTACCAATATATGGGCATACTTATTCACTTTTGATTCGTGAAAATCCTGAATCGCAATTTTAATCGCTATATTATTTTGATCATGTTGAAAAGTGAGTGAAGAGCATTGCGAAATATGTTTATCCAATAGATTATGCTCTAATTTTACAAGCGTATCATTTAAATATAATTCTTCGAAATAGAAATCAACTTCTCCATTGTACTCTGCTAATTTATAGGGATTAAAATATAATACTCCATTTCCATTCCCTAGGTATAAAGTGCTATCCTCTGGAAAATATACACTATGATCATTAAACATATTAGAAAGAAAACCATCTTGATTAGTATAATTCGAAACTTGAAAAGTAGTTAAATTAACTTTTATTAAACCCGATTTTGTACTTGCCCAAATATCATTATCCAAATAAGTAAGTGAATGTATTACATTATCGATTAAACCATCTTTGTCTGAGAGTAGTTTGGTTTTTTTAGTATTAGGATTGTAATTCACTAGTCCGTCTGTAGTGGCTAACCATAAGCTACCATCCTGTAATCTCACTACATCTCTAACCCCTCTTATACTTAATGATTTTTGAGATGTTTTAACTAAAATTGTTTCTTTTTCAAAGGATTTATTTTTACGATCATATTTTATAAGACCTTCCTGTGTACCAACCCAAGTGATATTTTCACTCCCATCTACAGCGCAAAAGACTGTATTGCTACTTAACGAAGTTTTTTTAGAAGCATCTTTAAAAAACTCATTGTACTCTCCTGTGTTTTCGTTCATTAGTACTGCTCCTTTGGACCAGCTGCCAACCCATAACTCTCCATTTTTTAATTTACTTGAATTAGTAATTGACACATTTTTAAAATATGAACTTTCAGATGGGTTTACAGGGCGAATATTCAAATCTGAATCCATAAAAAACAACCCCATCCCATGCACTCCCAGTACTATTTGTCTTTGATACTGCTCAATAACACTGATCGAACTATTCTGTATTTCCTTTCCATACTCACCCTTAAATTTAATTTTATGCGACTGAGCAGTGTATTTATTATACTCATAAATGCCTGATGTAGTACCAAAAAACAATAAGCTATCACTCCAAGGGTACACAACAAGTATTGCTACTGAGTTATTATTAGATAATTGAATATGACGAAAAGTGTTAAATTTTTCTGAATACCAGTTTAGCCCGTTTCCCCAGGTTCCAAACCACATGATACCACGTGAATCAGAATAAATTACAAAAGTACTATGGTGAGCAATACCTCCATCAGGAGGAATGATTCGGGTCATCGTTTTTTGATAAAAATCATATCGGTAGAGTTCTGAACTGGAACTTACCCATAACTGTTTATTTTTGTCAAGGGTAATTTCTCTAATACTTTGGCTGTATTTAAGTTGATAAAGCAAGGAATCTTGTTGCGTGTTAATATTATAGGAAATAATTTTCCCATTTTGAGTACCCAAAATTAAATTCCCTTCATGGTAAGCAAGACAAGCTATTTCTCCTGCACTAGACCGATCTTTGTATACAGATTTACTTATCTGTATCTGGTTTGTACCAGCTATTATATATCCTAACACTCCAAACCTAGCCGCAATCCAAATTGTGTCATTTGACACAACTAAATCCTGACAATAGTCAAAAATATCATCTGAATAGTTTTCATTGCTAAAAGTACATTTCTCAAAAAGATCTTTTTTCAAATCATATTTATATAACCCATTCCCATAACTACCTACCCAAAGAATGGAGTCACTAGTCTCTACTATGCTTTTTACGAGCATTTTATTTTCTAAAGGATTATGCCCGATATTTTTGATTTGCTTGGAATAAGGATCTATTATGTGAATTCCTCCCCCCCAAGTGCCGGCAATAATTTTATCGTGCTTGGAATGCCATACCACACTAACATCTTTAATTGTTAAGGTCTTATTATTCCCCGTTTCGCGTGTTAAAAAGTGATTATTTGTGCCATCAAACACATTTAAACCAGATTGAGTAGCTACCCACATAAATCCGCGGTTATCTTCGGTTATGGAATTTACCCAATCGTTAGACAACCCATTTAAAGTATTAATATTTCTGAACCGAACTATTTCTGTTTGAGCAAAAATGCCGCTGGAAATAAAAATGATCAAGAAAATAAGGGAAAGAAAATGTATTTTTAAAATATTCATATAACTCCTTAAGAGATACTTTTACTCAACGTATAAGTTTTATAAGTTTACTGTGTTAGATTAAAAGACTAAATGCCACACATATTTTTCTTTTCGGCATTACGGTTGACCAGTTGGTAAAGTTTCTTCCTCTTCTGATAATAGTTTGTTTTTTTATTTCTTCTTAGGGAATTTTGTAACTTGAATTGTTGTTAATAAAAAGTTACAGCTAATAGTTCTTTAAAATAATGGGGTTGACCGGTTTTGACAGGTCGAGTAGTTACAAATGTAAGCATGCAGGCTCATGGGATGAGAGCCTTGAAAGATAATTCTAAAACACAATTGACGAAGATTATTCTTACGCAATGGCTGCGTAATTTAAGCCAAGCTTAAATTACCCGCGTCCTAATTAGATTAGGAGGCCTTCATCGTACCTTTGGGTTGGTTTACCTCGGAGGATTTAACGGTGTCATAATGTAAATCTAGTTTAGCGTTTGCTTTGCACGCTTTGCGAAACTAAAAAAGCTAAGGAATAACTGGGGTGTTTGTTCTCAGGTTGTTCTCGAAAACCAATAACAAAATAAGCATGTAGAAGATCTGATAGTTGCCTTCTCTGGACCAGGGTTCGATTCCCTGCAACTCCACAATTTTAATCTAACCCTATTTAATTAGTTTTAAATAGGGTTTTTTATTGTCAATTAAATCATAAAAATGCAACTTTAAGGCATAATTGTTTCACCACGGTTTCACCAAAAACCAAAATGTTTCACCATGAAAGCTTTAACAGTTAAATTCTTTTTAAGAAAAGATCGCCCTACTCCCCACCACGAATATCCACTTTTTACTCGAATTACCTACGATAGAAAAAAGACTGAGTTTAAAACAGAATATAGTTTTAAAGAAGTTGAATGGAATACAGAAACACAACAATGTGTAGGTAAAAAGAAAAACGAAATCAATGAAAGTCTGACATTTATTAAAAATGAACTACATAGAATAAAACGAGACTTTGATTACCAAGACAAGCCTTATGATGTAAACACCATCAAAGATATTTTTTTAGGGATTAAAAAACTGAAGACTGGAATTGTAGAATATTTTAATGAAGTGATAGAAAGGAAATCTAAACTATCAAACATTTACAAACCAGCCACAATCAATAAGTATAACGGAACAGTTAATCATTTAAAAAGCTATTTAAAAGAAACGTTACAAAAAGAGGATTTAAACATTACCCTACTTGACACCAAACACTGCAACCTTTTTAAAGAATTTCTACAAGCCACCGACTTTCAGGATTCAAAACTATCTCCCAATACAGTTAACAAACATTTAAGTCGCCTTAGAACTGTTTTAATACAAGCACGAAATGAAGAATTGATTGTAAAATCTCCTTTTGATCAGATTACCATTTCATTTAAACCTTCTGAAAGAATAGCTTTAACAGAAAAAGAACTTGAAACCCTTGCTACTCATTCATTAGGTGGTAATCAAAGTTTAAAGCGTGTTAGAGATATTTTTATGTTTTCGGTTTACACAGGGTTACGCTATTCTGATGCCATGAAAGTCGAAATGAAAAACATTAAAACGGATGATGAAGGAAAACTATACTTAGAATTAATTCAGGAGAAAACAAATGAAAAAGCTAGAATTCCATTATTAAAACAGGCTATTGACATTATAGAGCTTTACAAAAAGGATGATAATAGAATAGTACACAACAAGCTTTTACCTAAAATTTCCAATCAAAAAATTAATGCCTATTTAAAAGTGATTGCTGATTTATGTGTAATAGACAAACCTCTTAGTCACCATGTTGCTAGACATACATGTGCCACCACAGTAATACTAAATAATGGTGGCTCTTACGAAACAGTAAAAGGTTGGCTTGGTCAGAAAGACATTAAAACAAGCCAAATATATGGGAAAGTAACCCTGAAGAATTTATCTGATTTTGCGAATAAAATAAGTGATTAATGAAAAAGATGACCTACACTCTCAATTCATACCAAAAAGCAATTTTTAATTCTATCATAACTGAATACAGTCAAAAAAAAGACGTTATCATACTCATAAATCAAATAGGTATTGAATCAACAAATATTAAGAAAAAAAACAATTTAGTAAAAGAACTCTTTTCAGGCTTGATTATTTCTATTATTCAACTGAAACGATACGTAATATCTTTAAACCTCGAATACCTTAGAAATTCTTTAAACAATTTGGGTTTATCTGAAATATTAAATGAACAAATTGAAAAATCTCATAATAAGCTTGTCAGGTTTGATATTAACCTAAACGATTTTTTTGTCCACCCACCAAAAGAAAAATGTTTTACATGGATCTATAAATTAGACAACATAATCAACGAAAAAAATCACAATAAGTATATTTATAGGATACGGTTAATTTGGTTCATTAATGATCTGAAAAATTATTTTTTTAAGAACCCAAAATTTTCTTCTGTACATGACTATTTTAAGCAATTTCAATTTATCAACCAATTAATAAACCAAAACCAAGAAAATATTGCTCAAAGCTTAAATAAAGCAGCTCATGAAAATTACATCAAAACTGAAAAAAATTTACTCAAAAAAAATAATTCCAATGATTTAGGAAATATCATTGGAATTATAGTAAATAATTTTTCCAACAATGACATCCTATATAATGAATTTGATTTTTATGAAAACCAACTTGAGAACATTACTCCATTTATTCAATTCAAATATAAAGACAGTATAAATAAAACCAGAAGTGCTCGTTCTATTCTATTTTTATTAAAACTAATTTTTGAAGGAAAAGAAAAAGTATTCAATCAATTATCTGATTTTGAAGACAACACTAGAATAAGATTAAGCTTTGATAAAAAAGCTAATAGAATTATTCAAAAACACTTAATAATTTAGTTTTAACCTATCCACCCCTTTTTTAGTAAGCTCCCCCCAAAAAGGGTGAATCCATTCTTTTTAATACCCTCAACTTTGAAGAAAAAAATTCAAAGTCAATGGAAAAATACCCAATTCAATTCTTAGTGACCCAAGAGGGTTTAATAGAAGTTCACAAAAAATTAGACAAGGTGTTAGCTCGATTAGATGAAAATCAGATCGGGGAAAAAATTAATTCAAAATTTCTTTCGGAAAAAGAAGCTATGAAGCTATTTAAGAAAAGTAGCACATGGTTTTGGATTAAACGAAGGGACGGTGTTATCAAATACCATAAAGTAGGTAAAACAATCTATTATAACTATGAGGAACTATTGTCCCTGTTCAATCCTAAGAAATAATGAAGTCCTCTTTCATAGATCTCTTATACAAGCTCAAGGCTAGCTTAGATAAAGACACGGAAACTATTTCGAAAAGAGAAAAAAAATCGGACTTCCTAACTCAAATTCTGGATGAGAAACAAAAATTAAGTACTTCTATCGAGGAACTACTTAAACTCTTTCATAACACCGCCATATTTGAAACCTCAGAAGCCATCTCACAACAGATTCATTTATTGAAAGCGAGAGATGACCAAATAACGCATGTACACATAGAGCTACAAATTCGAGAAATCAACACAAATAAATACACAGGATACATTCAACTTAACTCAATCCAATTATAAAAACCACACATCATCTTATTGTGTGCATAATTCAAGTAAAACACACCGTGTACACAGTAAATACACAACAATCATTTATACATTATAAAACACCTACACTCATGAATACACAAAACATATACTTAGATATAATTGAAGAAGATAAAATCAAAATCAATCAATTAAGAAAACAAAAAATTATGCCCACAGAGCCTATTATCTCATTTAATGGCATTCCCTATATCGAAGCGAATGCAATAACCGTGATACAAGGGAAGGCTGGTGCAGCGAAAAGTAGGTTAGCACAAATGCTGTGTAGTCATTTGATTATGTCACCCAATAAGCACACACCTTTTGGTTTTATAGTACACAATGTAAAGGACTTACATATTTGTTATGCAGATACTGAAAGAAACACTATTACCCAATGTCCTAGAGCGGTACAAAACATACTTTACAACGCTGGATACTCTAGAGATACTGATATAAATAATTTAGAGTTTATAAGTATTCTACGCATCCCTAGAGAAAATCGGTTTCAAGCCTTAAAAAGCTATATTGAAAATTTAAAAGAGAAATATAAAAACAAGCACATCTTATTAATCCTAGATGTAATCACAGACTGTATATCCAGTTTTAATGATGCTCAAGACTCACTACAGCTTATAGATATGTTAAATACGCTAATTAATGAAAGTAAAATCTCCATTCTAGCAGTAATCCATGAAAACCCTGGTACAGACAAAGCTAGAGGACACTTGGGAACTGAATTATTAAACAAAGCCTCTACACAAATTCAAGTCGGCTACGCTAAAGAAAAAGATGGTGTGGATTCGAAAGTAATCGAAGTCAAAATTCTTAAAAATAGAAATGTTGGTAAATCTAATTCATTGTATTACACCATTGATGAATATGGGAATTTGATACCCGTAAATGATGATGTGATCATCAGCTTACAAAAGCCTAAAGAAAATAAAGCTTGTGTATTTCAAATTATGAAAGAGTTAGGGAATATTAGTAATTGGCCATTATCCAATGCTGAACTGGTTAATTTGCTAATGAAAAAACATAATGCAAGTAATCGAACAATAGAATCCAGACTTCGAGAAATTGCCGTTAAAGAATTAAACATTGAAAAAAATAATGACTATTACTTATTGATAGAGGATCCTGACTTCTCGGGTCGTGGAAAAGGTTGGAGCATACTAAAAAGGTCTACTTAAAATTAAGAAACCGAAACGCCTATATAGGTGTTTCGGTTTCTAAAAAAAGAAAAGAATTTAATCAAAGCTGAATTACCTAATTTTTATTTCAAGCCATGAATAAAATTATTTTTACAATGAACTATCACAATCACAATGATGGGCTACATTTTTAAAAAGCAAAAAAAAAGCTCAAACTATGTTTGAGCTTTATTAGAATTTTAGAGTGCTGCACAAGAGACCTGCCTTGTGGGGCACTTGATACAAATATAAAAACTATACTTGTAAATTCTAATTATTTAAACGTTGAACATACCAGATTTAGTTTCAATTATTTTCTTTAATGTCAAATTTTTACAATTTTCTTTTACAATATTTTTAACATTCATTTCAAAATCATTTTGTCGATTCGAAGAGATTTGAGAAAGATAATATCCCATTAATCTACAAATCCCTTTTAAGTTTACTCTTTCTTTATTCGAAAATTTCAAGTTATACAAAGAAATTATACCAGAAGGTAATTTTAAGTCATACAGCTGTCCACCGTGTGCACAAAGGTTTCTTGTATGAATCATTTTGGTGATATGATTTATAAAATAATAATGATTCCGAACACCATATTTATTGCTAATTCTCTTTTGAAGCTCCTCATTTTTTATGTTTTTATAAATGTAAAGAATTGATCCAAATGGCATAAACTCTAGAGTCTTCCAAGCTGGAGCAAAGATATCATTGATGTATTTATTATGATGTGCTTTAATAGCTTTATTATTTGCTTTAAATTTTTCATCATACTGTTGAGGAAGTTGACTAATAAAATCATTTTTCATAATGCTTGGATCAGCGAACCAAGTTGGCTTAGTCTTATAATAATTAGAAACTTCATAGATCAATTTCGTTTTAAAATTAATCTCTATTCTATTGAGAAATTTTGTAAAAATATTTCTTAAATCCGAATCTAAATAATAAAGTGCTACAGCATCAGAAAACTTAGTACCTTCTATAAAATTATGATTTTCATCAACTTCGAAAGGATGCCAGTAAAAACCTAAACGATAATATCCAATATCAAGCAAAATCTCCTTTACTTTTTCCTCAGAACAATCTATTGTCATCCCTCTTTCTTGAAGTCGTACAATTTGCTCTTCTACTGTTGTAGCTTTGTTTCCCATTAAGACACTAACTCATTTAATTCTTTCCAATACTCCTCATTCCAATAGGCTCTGGCACTCCCTGAAGTGGATGGAAGCACAAATACTGGTATACCATGAATTGTATCTGAATGAAGTCCATATTTGATATGACTCGTTTTTCCTTTATAACCCAATGCAAATGAAGCTGCTGCTTTACTCGTAAATGCGATATAACTAGGTTTAATAGTACTCATTTTTACCCCAAACCCTTCTATGTCATAACCCATAAGGCTTATTTCATTATCATTTCCGTATTCTGTAGGAACCAAATCTGTCAATCCTATTCCATATTGATTAATTTCATAACATTCCAATGGCTCAAGTTGATAAGGAGTAAACCCAGCTGAATGAAGAACTTTATAAAACACATTCCTTTTATGGGCATAATAAAAACCAGCTTTAGCAGATTCTTTACCTTTAGCCGTACCACAAAAAACTACTTTTAAATTTTCACACAACACATCCTTCAGCCCAGGATAAGTATTACTTCTTACCTCTTTACCATTTTGAAACAAAATGCTTTCAAGCAGTCTAATTCGGGAAACTCCATAGTCTTTTTGAACATAGATTGCCTCAAAATCAGGATGGTGTATTGCGCTTTGCATGCTATCAAAGTAAAGCTTATAGCGTGTTGTGTTATTAACTGCTTGTTGATGTGATTTACCTGTCAAAGCGTTACAAATACGGCTATCCCATATCGGGTATAACTCCGGAGAAACAAAATGAAGTAGTTTGGATGTACCAACAATTGAATTATTAAAAACTCGTTTCAGAAGCTCTAGCTGCTCTATAGTCAGTGCCTCTCCTCTTCTCGCCTTATTTACCAACTCGACTATCTGCTGTACCTCTTGGGTGTTTACATTCAGAATGGTTGGCATCCATCCATATACCATGTGAGCACCTTGAACAATATGCTTTAACTCCAACCCACCCGAAACAGATTGAAAGAATTGAACAAAATAAGGATAGGAAAAAGTATAAGTTGATTCATCAACTTGAAACTCTCTCTCTTTCAATAACTGGTTTAGTTTTTGGATTATATTCATGTATTTATAAAAATATGATTCAATTTTTATGAAAACTTAACCTAACTCCAATTGAATCATATTCGAAGTAATTTCATCACAACCATATACTTCTTTGGCTGTTGTAACTAACAATTTAGATATCATTATTTTATCTTCTTCATTTTCTATATCGAACCATTGATTATAGTTATCATCACCTGATTCAAGTTCCCATTCTAGTTCTTCTAACTTGTTCTTTTGAAACTCACTTAGCTTAAAACCTTCTTCTAAATAATTATCAGAAACGGCTTCAATACAAAATTGCTTACTGCTTTTTTCAGAGGCAACTTGCAGGTAATGTATTTCCGACAATGAAATTATAAAATAATTAAACTCTCCTCCTTCTGTTAGTACTCGTTGAATAGCTGCACTCAACATTTCAATAACTTCTTTATTCATCATCTCCTTCTTTTTCGCCTGGTAACTCTAAAACTTTCACAGACTGTACTGCATTTCCAGCAATCCCTTTAATGGAACCGTACATGTCTATGGTATTATTAACAACTTTATCAATTTGTTTTTCACGCTCTTTCCAAATGCGTTGCATTGCTCTTTTCTCACTATCTAAAGACGTTTTCATAGAAGTAAAACCTTCTACTATCGCTTCTACTTGCATTCTAAATGTATTACTCGTCAAAAAGTCATAGAGCATGTGCATTTTATCTCCTTTGTTTTCCTGTGAGCTTATGGCGTTACTTACTTGAATGATAGACTCTCTTAACACCGTACACAAACCTTTAAACTCTTCATAGTTGCAAACCCAAATACCGTCTTTTATACCCACCCTATCCATGTCTGAGGGCATTACCTCAGTAACTAATACACCAATGTCAGCTCCTTTTTCTCTAATGTCTGCTCTAAATTTCTCTAACCAACTTGGCTGAAAATCTTTGGTTCGTTTGCTTTCATAGTAGATAGTACCACAATTTTGAAGTGAGCGTGTATTAACTGTTTGAATACAATCTCCTCCTCTTGCCCCTTTTTTAATTTCTTCAATTGTATCTAAAGGAAATTGGTTGGCTAACCATTCTTCAATAGCTAACTCTTGAACTTCACCCTGTAATTGCATTGAGCCTTGTTCTTGCTTACGCTTCATTTCTTCGGTAAGCCTTTTCTGATCTTCCAGTTGCTTTTGCATTTCTTTAAAACGCAACTCGTTCTTATCCTCTTCTGATTTTCGGATTTTATCCTTTTCTGAAGAAAGCATTTCATTGAGCTTTTTCTGAGCTTCTGCTTCAGCAACTTCTTTCAATTCTGCTTTCTCTCTTTTTAGCTTTTCAATTTCAGCTTTAGTTCGGTTGAGTTCTTTTATTTGCTCCGATTTCTCATTGAGCTCTTTTTGAAGGGCATCGAATTGTTCGGACTGTTCGTTTTGCAACTTCCGTTTTAGCTTTTCCTCAATTACTTTACTATTCTCTTTTAGCTGTTTCTCCAGACGCTCTTGAAACAACTCATTCTCTTGCTTCTTTTTTGTTTCAAACTCCGCTTTGGCTTTATTCAAAGAATCAACCTCTGTCTCGTATTTCTTTTTCTCAACTGATAATTGAGCCTGATACTTCTGCTTAATTTCATCTTCCAACTGATGTGAAAGTATATCTTGAACATCTATAGAAGTTCCACAATTGGGGCATTTGATTTGAGATTGATTTTTCATAGTTAAGCTAAAATTTCTTCAATAAATTCAGATGAAGATTCTCCAATACTATTTAGTAGAGCCTCATACTGATCATTGTCTATTTAATTCCATCAACAATTAATATTTCTGCAATGTCATACAGACATACACCTACCGATCTATTTCTGCTGATATTGCACTGGTGTCTTCAACTGAATCAGCTTTTGTGCTGGTTATTTAAACCTCTAACCTTACTATATAAATTCAACAACTCAGTAATATCCATATCTAAAATAGGCTCATACATAAATGAGTTGATGTGGATATTTTCTGGTGTCATGATGTTTACTGTTTCCAATAATTTAACAACTTGCTTTTCACCAATTTGCTTAAACCCATTGAAAAGACCCCTTGTTTGATTTGTAT
Source organism: uncultured Cytophagales bacterium (assembly GCA_963815495.1). Lineage (GTDB taxonomy): Bacteria > Bacteroidota > Bacteroidia > Cytophagales > JAAEPT01 > CAWFGW01. Next base: position 29,093 of record CAWFGW010000003.1, on the reverse strand, counting down.
CACTTGCTATGAATATTAAGAATTCATTCGAACTTCTCTTATTTATTCGTTTTGACTCTTTCCATTCAAAAATATGAGTGCTTTTTTGAATTTCACAAATCATAAATTTCTCAGCTTCTAATCGAATTGCTATAGCTAAAATTAATTTGTTTTCTAGTTTACTATCATCAGAAATAATATGATTTTCAGCAATATTATTTATTATGTCATATACTTTAGTTACATCTGTTAATGAAGAATCAAAATTGTCTATGTTTAGATATGCTTTAAAAACTTTTTTTAAACTTTGTATATCAATTACTTGAGTTTCTTTTTTTTGATGTAATAAACTAGTTAAGAACAAAAAATCGCTTTCAAAAGCAGCAATCACCTTTTTATCTTCTCCAAAATCAATAATATTTCTTATAAACGGAATTAGAGCAATAATGTGTTTTTTGCTATCAATACAAGTATATTTTTTACCGCTTGATAAATTGTTTTTCCAAACATCAAAAGGATTTTTTTGATAATGTTCTGGTTCTAACTTTACTTCATCACTTTTTTTAGAAGTATGAAATCTATAATCTCGATCAATGTTTAATCTACTAGATATCGTTCTATAAAAATCAAAATTGTGTGATAACACAACCATATAGAAATTTTCTTCTTTTGAAATATCATTCAAATACTCAATAATTGCGTACTTGTTTTTGTAGTCGAACGAATCGGCAATATCATCTATAATGAATAATGTTTTTTGTTGCTCCCTTCTTAGCTTTTCTATGTCGAAAATGATATTCAAAAGGTATAAGGCTCTATTTTCCCCTTGACTAAGCGTGTTTTTAGTTTCTAGTTCGCTTCTATTCAAACTTACCCAATCACTTTCTGTACATTCTTCTTTGTTTTCTTTTGCACAAAATTTAAAAACTACTTTCGGTAAACTTTCACCAATTACACAACTATCCAAATTCACAATATCCATTTTAAATGGAAGTGTAAATCGGTCATTAAAAATATCAATAGCGTCTTTCCAAGGTGTTTTATCAATGTTAATGTTGGATATTTCTTTTTTTAGAATAGCGAATTTATCTTTAATTTCAATAACCAATTCTTGATTTTCAGTAAAATAAGAGCACCAAACTTTTCTCCTTAAACTTGGCAAATCAGACTTCTTAAATTCATTTACTAACCATGGATTACTTTCTAGCAAATCCATCAATATAGTACCTTTAGCTGTTTTTAACAATTTCTGAATTGCTTTCAGTTCTGCTGAATTTGTTAGCTTTTTTTCTATTTCTTTTACTTTATCACTAAAATCATTAACTGATATAAAAGGGATGCCATTATTGAGAACAACAGAATTTTCGTTTACAAAAAAATTATTGGACTTAAGTTCTTTTTCTATTTTGGCTAATTTAGGAAAAGAAAAACTTCCTTTATCTAAAAACTTATATTCATCAAATATCTCATCACTTTTCTTTAAAAAAACTTCAATGTTGTTTTGAAATTCATCACTTTTTATTGTTTCTAAGTTTGCCTCAAAAATGTCAGAGTATTTTAAATCTATATCCAAACATTCTTGATTTAAAACATTAGTTTCATTTACAAAATCAAAAAAAGAATTCTTATTAAAATCGTAGTCTGCAAAAACTGTACTTTCAATTGATTTTTTTAACCCCGATTTTTTCTCAAGATTCTTAATTAGCTTTTCTTTTAAACTCAAAACCTCGGAGAGCTTCGCTTTTATTTCATCGTTTACAAGTAAGGAAGAAATACTGGCAGACTCGTATTCTCTTTCAAATGAACGAATAACAAATATTTCTTGGGGATTAACATCGTTGCCATCTATTTTAATTTCTTTTACTACTGGTTCATGATTAAAAATTTCGTCCTTAATCTCTACAACTTTACCATCTTGTATTTTCTTAAAAACCTTAGTAAAAGATGTTTTCATTAAGCCATTTTTAGCATAAATGACATTTACTTTGTTTGATTCATCAAAAACAAACTCATGGGTTAATTTTTTAATACCAAAACAGTTTTCAAAATTTATGCTTAGTTCATTCATTTGTTTTATATCAAATATTTAAAACCTTACTTCACACTCTCCTCCACTATCTTAATCTCCTCCTCCGTTAAGCCATACAAAGCATACACTAACTGGTCTATTTCCGCTTCTAATGCACTGGTATCTGCTGCTGGGTCTGCTTTTTTGAGGTCTAGTATTTGAGTGACCTTGGATTCTAAAGAATTACTTTCCATTATATTTAAATTGACAGCTGGAAGTCGCTTCAATTCATTGACTTTAATTTTGGGAAAGAGATCATCTTCCTCTGAATAGAATTTTCTAAAATAGAACCCGTATAAAGCTGAGTTTAAGATAGCTAAATATGCTTCCATACTTATCTCAGAATTAACATGACTCACAGCTACATAAAGAGATTGATCAGCAATAGATCCAGACTCATCAATTGTACAAATAAATCTATTTCCAATTATTTGGCGAATTAGAATCTTCTTTTGAAAATAATAACGAGAATTTTTGGGTGACATTAACCAATCCCCCCACTTAATAAAATCTGTAGATTCTTTAGTTAAATAAGGTTGAATGTGTTTTCCTTTTAACTCAAGATAGTATTGGTCATTTAGTTTCTCCCTTGCATGGTATATTCGATTAACGACATCATTTTTTGAAAGTACAGCACCAGAATTATTTTTCCCATAACCAGCCTGATATGGTTTACAGCCATTAGAAATATCTAGAATATCCTCTAGTTTTTTAGGTGAAGAATTTATCTTTTCAAGAATTAATTGTAATTCACTACTCTCTGAAAAATTTATTATGAGATTATCATCTTTAAGCCACAAAGAAGCATCAAATTTATATTTGGAATTTAAATCTTGTCCGACAAATAGTTGACGTGATGTTAATGATTTCAATACAGTCAGTATTGATGTTTCAACTTGAGCATCTTCAAAAATAATTTTCTGATTAAAATTGATAATTTCAAAAGGTGAATTAGCTTTTAATATTAATTCACGAACACCCTTTGCGTATTTATTAGAAAGCCACGCATTAGGTATAATAAAAGACAATAAATTATTACTTGATAATATTTTTGACAAGCCTAATTCAATGAACATGTAATATATTTCCGCATGACCAACCACAGACTTATAGTTCAATCTATAATAACTAATCTCGAATTCTGATAATTGTACTCCATAAGGCGGATTCCCAATCACCGTATCAAAACCAATAAAATCACCTTCGTTGTTCAGTACTTCAGGAAACTCAAAACGCCATTCAAAAGCATTTTCATAGATTTTATTGTTTTTAATTTCCTCTATCTCCGTTTCTAGTTTTTTAGTTTCTCCAGCCAACTTTTCAACCTTCTTGTTCCACTCCTTTTTCTCTTTGGCCGCCATGTCAAACAAACTAGTTTGCGTGGTTAGGTTCGCCAACTCACCGCTTAGTTTGTAGAGGCGTTTTAGTTTGGGGTCATTTTTAGAAACTTCACTTCTAAAGTCACTTTTAATGTCATTAATCAAACGCTCCATTTCGTGCTTCTCTTCCTTGCTTTGAGCATTACGATAAGAATCCACCGCTAATCGATAACTATCAATAGACCATTTACTTTTCTTCAAAGCCTCTTTAATGTCTGCATCCAAATCGAATCGACTAATCAGGGAGTTACCGCATTTAATATTGATATCTATATTAGGTAGTGTTTCTAATTCCGTTTCGTTTTTGTAATACGCATTTTTCAATAACTCAATCCACAAACGCAAACGGCAAATCTTAACGGAGTTGGGGTTAATATCCACTCCAAAAAGGCAGTTTTCTATAATAGTTTGTTTCTCATGAAAAAGTGTCTCTTGTACTCTCTGAGCTTCTTTGTTGGTGCTTGTATATTCAAACAATCCACCATCATCATCGGTCACTACCAACTCATCGTTTACTACTTCAAAGTGGTATTCTTTTAGTCGTTTTCCTTCTCTGTCTTGTAATATGCGTAAGTCGTTTTTAATGGCAATCATCTCATTGAGCGCTGAAACCAAAAAGTGTCCAGAACCTACTGCTGGATCGCATATCTTCAAACTATTTACAATGTCGTTGGCTTCTTTTCTGTCCTCAATCTTATCATAGAGTTCATCTAAGTCTTTGCAACTCCATCCTTTGGTATCGTTAAACTTTTGAACTACCGACCTACGAATGGTTTCACGGCACATGTACATGGTAATGAAACCAGGCGTAAAGAAAGAACCGTCTTTATACCCGTTTATCTTCTCGAAGATTAAGCCCAACACAGAAGCGTTAATCAAGGTTTTATTATCCTCTTGAATGTCTTCTGCCCCTTCGCTGCTAAAGTCGTAAGCTTCTAAAAAAGCAAAGAAATATTCTAGGGCATTGAGTTCGCCTGTTCGTTTTTTACCATTCTCGTCTTTGAGAACCGTTGATGGATGGATGGGCAATTTTTCATCATTCTCCAGATTACTGATAAGAATGGTTCGATGTTCTAGTTCGTTTGGCTCAAAAAGCGATGAATTTAGGTAAGGAACCTTAAAAAACTCCTTCACCTTTTCATTTCGGTCTTGATGTTTTTTGGCTAATACCTGAAAGAATAAACTGTTTAAATCATCGTAATCCTTAATTCTTTTGTAATTAAGAAATGAGTAGGATTCATCGCCCTTGTGGTAAGCAATCAATTGTGCCTCAAGCAATTTCAAGAACAAAATACGGTTGACCCAAGTAATGGAAAGTTCCAGCCCTACGTTAAACAAGCGTTCTTCGTGCGTTTCACCATATTGACTAGGTTTGTCCAAGCGGTGAATTTTATCCAAGGTATCCAATTGGATAACGGCATTTTCGAGTAAAGAACCCGTATTACGCTCACCAGCTTTATTCCGTTGAATGATTTTTTTACCACCATCTTTGGTTTCAGTTAACCCAATAATATGTAACAGTTCGCTATAAAACTTCTTATCTAGGGAGTTACTGTCATTGGTAAAAGGGAGTTTTAATAAATGCTCTGGAGAAAGTAATTTAAAAAGTGCGATTAGCTTGTTGTCGTCCTTTTTGTCCTCGTTTCTTAGTGGCTTCTCATACTCTTTTAAATCGAAGTGAGTAAACTCAATTGAGGTATCCAATTGATCAATAAAAGGTCCTGCAATTTCTTTATAGAAGAAATCGGTTTTAGTGCCTCCTAGCCTTCCTGCTTCAAAGTCTTCGAATTGCTTTACTAGCTTCTTATTCTGAGCAAACAGTTTTTCAAAAAGCTGTGCATCAAAAATGAACCATTCATAGATATTGGTCGCTACTAAGTACTTAATCTCTAAGTTCTTTTGGCTAATACGTTCACGGAGAAAATACAACACCAACTCATGCAAAGCCTTGCAATTGAGCTTGTCTTTCTTGAGCATTTCAGCCTTATTCGTTGGCTTTTTAGCCTCAATAATAACCCCGACAGTACTTTTTGCCTCTTTACCGTTATGAATAACTAAATCGTTTCTGCCTTTGGTATTGATAAAGTGATTCGGGTCATAGTAAGTCTTTTTTAAAAAATCGGAAACTAAGTTCTTATGAAACTCTTCGCTTTCTGTATCGTTGCTTCTATCAAGGAGTTCAATCAGGTTAGATTTATACAATTCAATAGCGCTTCTGTTGGGCTTTACTTTAAGGTAAGCCTTGTTAAGTGCTTTCCGTGGGTTAATTGCTAAGGGGGTCATTTAAAAGCAGTTTGCGAATGTATAAAAATGTACAATTATCACTAAAGATGCTTAAAACCTATTAATTACTTTTCTACATTATTGATAGATGTTAAAAAATCGATCATTACAATCAGACTACAATTGTAATAGTGGGTTTTAATGATTCTTTTTTGTACACACCTTTACTCTTTAGCATTATTTACGACCTTGTCAGTACACAAGGAAATGAAAGAACTACTATCTTTTCGGCTAATTCGGTGTTCTCAGAAGCTAATAATTATTTCCTTTCAAAAGAAAAAAATAAAAGTTTTGAGCTGGTACTTTACACAAATAAAAAAGTATTAGAACAGAAAGTGATGAACATTCGACTTACCATATTGCCCAATAGCAAATTTGACATGCTTTCCAAAGAGGAGTAATGCCTCACCCCACACAGAAAATCGATGATTTCACAGTGTTTTAGCGTCTTTTCATCATCAAGACTTATATTTAAATTCAATTATAGTTGGTTCAGTACCATAACAGTCATCTCCAAGAGTATTTTAATCCTCTGAAAGTCCAATTATTTAAGTTTTGTTTGGTTCGTTACACATTATGATACCTGAATCAAAATGATATTACATTCGCAGCCATTAACCTGCTTTTGGTAGCTTCATGATATTTTAAAGTATAGTTCATCACCGAAAATTTATTCTTCAACTTGTTCATTATAGGTAAATTCCGTAGTGTTTTATTTAGTTCTCTAATCTTGTTTTTTATCAGTTGTGTCTTTAATGGTTTGAGTTGATATATTAATTGTTTTAGACTTTTGTATTTATCTTTTTTAATGTAAATTGTTCGATATCTCTTTAATTTAACGCTCTATTAAGCAATTAATAATCGATGAATTATATCAAATACCTTATAGTCCAAATTATATTTTTTTCAATTTTATTTTTTTCAATAAATTCATTCGGTATACATCTTGATAAAAAAATTGCTTTTTCGGCCGACAATTATTTCTTAGAAAAAGTAGGTGAAAATTTTTACTTAATTGGGAACACATTTAATACCATTTCTTATGGATCTAAATCTTATTCACCTCCTCCTCCTCCAAATAAAAGTATATTATATGTGATTAAACTAAACTCGAGTTTAGAATTAATTTCATTTCATAAAACTTATATTGATCGTTGGGCAAAAGTTTCTAGTGTGTCAAGTAATAAGGAAGACAATATTTTTATCGCAATCAATTCCCATTCTGATTTCTATTGGAAATCAACTAAAGTTAATACTAAGGGTCAGAAGGTAAATGGAATTATTCAACTTTCTAATACAGGTGATTTGGTAAAATACTACCTTTTACCACAACATGTAAATTACATTCAAAAAATCGTTGCTAAAAACGAAAATGGATTCGTAATCATGGGAAACTTAAAGGGAAGTGGGAAATACGGGGGTAAATTATTCAACTGTGATGGCCTCTTCCTTGCTTTTTTTGCTTCATATAATAATGGAAAATTAGAATGGGTTAGTATCATGGATAAACCCATCTTAAGTGATATGGTTATTAGCAGTACCGATGACTTAATTTTCAGTGGTTGGTTTTACAAAAGTTTCAAAATATCTGACATAACAATAAAAACAGAGAGTACGGCAATATCTTTTATTGGAAAATATGACTCAAAAGGAAATCTTTCTTGGCTAGAAAAAATTGGTGGTGAATCATCTTGCGATGAATTTCATTCAAAAATACATATTCTAAATAATGAAGAAATTATCATTAGCGGTTCATACTGTGGTGAAGGCAAGATTCAGGACATAGAAATCCCATTCGGATACAAAGAATTGTTTTTTGCAAAATTATCATCTTCAGGACATTTCTCTTGGATCAATCGACTATGCATATCTAATAATTATACTGATAGATATGCTGAAGTAACTGGAATTAATGAAGGTAAAAATGGTTTAATATGGCTTTCAACTAATATTGCCTCAGAATCTACTTTTGGACCAAATAATCTTAATGGTAATGGTAAAATAGATGGTGCAATTGTGGGGTTTGATATATCAGATGGAAATCTCATTTGTTTAAAAAACTTTGGAGGAATGGAAAATGATAGAATTGCTCATTTATACCTAGATAATGACAACGACATGATTTTTAGTGCTTTCATGACAGAAAACACTGCTAAGGGCTGCTATCTTATAAAAGTTTCAGAAATCAACAATGAATATATTATACCATTCGCACCTAACCCAGCTATGCCCTTGCAATTAGATTACATTATAAATATGCTAAGTCATGATGCACCTAAATATTATATGTACAATAAGAGTCTAACTAAATCTGATAAATTTTTGGTTTTTTCAACTTCTGGCTATCCTGAATTCGGATGGGCTGCAGTCTCATTAGTAAAACTTTCAAAAGAAGGAATAATAATATTAAAATCGTATGGTCATTTTTTATGGAATAAAAATTACGGTTTCAACCTAAACCAAAGTATTGATTTCAATGGTGATTATCAATACACTTTTGACAAATTTCTAAAAAATTCAATTTCAAGAACTGATTCGATTTCGGAAAAAATGATTGATAAATTGATAAACACTAAAGGAACTCACTACTTTTTTCCATTAAGCGATCAAGTGGTTTCGAATTCGTATGAAATTTACAAAAAAATAAATTTTGAAATACCTCCAATATCATATTCATCATCCTTCTCAGAAAGAAAATCTTTCTATCAGACTGTTGGAAGCAATTTTAAATTATTTTTCCAAGAGTTAAATCTAGATTACAGTCCGGCTTATTATCCACCGCATCCAATCAAACCTCAACAAGTAATTGACGGATTAAATAGTACTGTTATGTTGGGCTTTAATCAAAAGTCTACTTTAGGACAGTTATATGAATTATTCGATTATTCTATCTCGACTAAAGATCAGTACAAAGGTGAAAAAGTTAATGGTATACCTCATGGAAAGGGTAAAGCAATATTTATTAATAAAGAAATAATGATTCCTAATGGTAACTCATTCTATTTTAAGAGTTTTCATGGCACATGGAAAAATGGACTTCCTCATGGAACCGGAACTCTTGTGTATGAGTCAACTCATGAATTTAAAAAGGGCAACTTAACATATAAAGGTGGGATTAAAAATGGCTTACCAAATGGAACTGGAGTTTTATTCGATCAAAATTCAAATATAATTGAAAATGGAATTTTCGAACATGGCGAACTTAAAAATGGTGAATTTTTCATGTTTGATAAAGAGTCAAATACACTTAAGGCTAACGGTTCCTTGGAGAACTTTAAATTGCAAGGGAAATACTGGTACTATTATACCAATAGTAAAATTATACAAAGACTAGAAAATTTTAACAATGGTTTAAAAGATGGCAAACAGTTTAATTATTACCCTTACTCAGGTAATTTAGAGCGCGTAGACTATTACCATGATGGAAAAACTCAAGGAGAGTCTATCCATTATTTTTATGATGGAATGCAATATGACAAATCTCAAAAAAAATATATAGATATGAGATCCCCAAGTCAAGCTAATCACCATGAAAACCAAATATTGTATTCAGATTATAAGGATTATAACATATGGGGTTATGGACACTTACATTATACAATCACCGGAGATCAGTTTAACCCCAAATCAAAGAGAGATTATTTCTCGCGTGTTTTTAATTTTAGTGATGGTTCAACCATGTATGTAAAAAAAGACTCCACAGCAATATTCGATAAAGATGGATCTGTGTTAATCTGTAATTTTGGTTCTCTAAAAGATAAGTTAGTTTTATCACATACTTCCAGTATTTCAGGTAAATCAATTACTAGCGAAAGATGTGCCCTAGGTTTTTATGGGAATTATAAATTACTCACAAATAATGGGGGGATTATAGACGGAACATACGTTAACGAATCCCTTGAAGGTGATTGTGAATACACCACCCCAGGTGGTGAAAAATATGAAGCAAATATGACATTGATTGATAGTACCTACTATGTGAGTTACTCTTACACGGTTACAACTGTTGTTGTTAGCAAAACTCTGGCTGGCAAATTATTAAATCCATTCGTTGAATTCGGTGAAGAAGCTATACGTTTAACTACCGAATTCTTTCAGGGGTTTGAAGAATCACTATGTAAATTAGTAGGAAAAGATCCGGGAGAAGATTGTACTGTTTGTGTAGGTGGTCAAGGAGACACTGACGGAAATGTCCAAGCTATGGATTGTTATGGAGAGGCTTCTGCTGTTCCTGATGAAGACGAAGAGGAAATACCGAAAGATTTAATATTAGAACCAATTGAATTAGAACCATTTTTAGATGGAACTTATCGCTTTATAGCTAAAAATTTATTCAACTTTGGTGATGGATGGCCAAATTTATCAGATGGATTTTCTGTTTTCCCGGTAAATCTTACAGGACAAATTAGAGGTGTAGATGACTATGGGAATGGTGCGTTTATGGCGACTAGATATAAAAAATCAAAAAATGAAATGGGGCAAATTGTTAACGAAAAATATTTACATGGCGGGACTGATTATACTTTAATGCCCAACGACCCAGTTTACTCCCCTGTTTCAGGAACTGTGGAAAGGTTTATTTCCAATTGTTACGATAAAAATGATGGATTACAAGGGATTATAATTAAAGATGGTATTCATACAGCAAAGATTTTATACTTTAAACCAGATTCAAAATTAAAGCCTGGTGATACAATTAAGTCCGGTCAGGTAATTGGAAATGCTCAAGACATTCAAGGCTATTACAAAAAGAAAGACCCTATAAAGAATATGACAAATCATATTCACGTACAATTATATGATGGAAAAGGCAGGCCTATACCGCCTGATTACCATCAAGTAAAAGTCCTTATAAAAGATTATTTCAAATAAATTTACGTTTATTAATTGTTCGTTACATGCCCTTATACACATAAAACCCATTATCTTGAGGGCTTACAATAAATTTTATCAAGTATTATAGATGATGTTTCCATTTTTGTTTTACTTTCCAAACCATGACATTTCCATTTTGATGAAAATGTTAATATCAGAAAATGTAAAGGAAGAATATTTAACTTACCAAGTTGACGCTAACAACTGAATAAGAAGACATGTCCACTTATCTAGATTATATTTTTCTCTAATTTTAATCAAAATATATTATAAAGCCGTTAACTCTAATCAGGTAAGATTATTCGTTTGTAAGTAAAGCTAACCTAAATCTGTTACAAGATGATATCTACTTAATTATGGTTTGGTAAGAATACTCTAGGGTTTAACTTGTAGACATTATCTTTAAGTTAAAACACACATACTTTTTGTACACATCCCTTTACTTTTTAGCATAATTTACGACCTTGTATGTACACATGAAATTGAAAGCACTACACACAGCAAGTACATTAGACATCTATTCAGCCAATACTGAAACAAGTTTACAATTGCCGTATATTCCTTCGGGAATAAGTGCTGGTTTCCCATCTCCTGCGGATGATTTTTTAGACCTATCCATTGACCTTAATCAAGAACTGATTAAACATCCTTCTTCTACTTTCTACGGAAGAGTGAAAGGAGAATCCATGAAAGATTTGGGTATCAACGATGGTGATTTATTAGTAGTAGATAAAAGCTTAGAACCTACAAATGGTAAAATAGCTGTCTGTTACATAGATGGAGAATTTACCGTAAAGCGTATAAAAATAACTAAAGGTGTTTGTTGGCTTGTACCCGCCAACGACAACTACAACCCTATACAAGTAACTGAAGACAATGATTTTCTAGTTTGGGGAATTGTGATACATGTTATAAAGAGTTTCTAAATGTTTGCCCTTATTGATTGTAACAACTTCTACGCTTCTTGCGAGCGTGTGTTCCGTCCTGACCTGAACGGAAAACCTATTGTTGTGCTTTCTAATAATGACGGCTGTGTTATCGCAAGGAGTAATGAAGCAAAAGCCTTGGGTGTACCAATGGGCGCACCAGCATTTGAATACGATAAATTTTTTAAGCAAAAACAAATTCATGTCTTTTCATCCAACTATGCCCTCTATGGTGACATGAGTGCACGGGTAATGAATATGTTACGTGATTATTCACCTGAAATTGAAATATACAGTATAGACGAAGCTTTTTTAAAATTCACGGGTTTTGAAAACTATAACTTAAAAGAGTATGGTAAAGAAATTCGTTACAAAGTCACCAAAGGAACTGGTATTCCGATAAGTGTTGGAATTGCACCAACCAAAACACTAGCTAAAGTTGCGAACAGAGTCGTTAAGAAGTTCCCTAAAGAAACACAAAATGTATTTGTTATAGATAGCGATACTGCACGTATTAAAGCTTTAAAATGGCTTGATGTAGGTGATGTTTGGGGAATTGGAAGACAACAAGCTAGTAAACTCAACAAAGCAGGTGTTAAAACCGCTTATCAGTTCACACAACTACCTGATGAATGGGTTAAGAAATACTTATCCATTGTTGGGTTAAGACTGAAACAAGAATTACTTGGGATACCTACCCTTGAGTTAGATCAAGTCAAAAGCAAAAAGAGTATTGCTACTACACGAAGTTTCGAAAGAAACTACACAACACTTAAAGAGTTAGAAGAACGTGTAGTCACATTTGCTGTTAGTTGTGGTGAGAAGCTTAGAAAACAGCATTCATCGTGTAACACTATGATGTTGTTCATACACACCAACGGACACCGCCAAGACTTGCCACAGTACAGTAGGAACATTGTTATACAATTGCCTTATGCGACCAATTCCTCCATAGATTTAGCAAAAAGTGCATTGGTAGGCTTAAGAAAGATATTCCGTGAGGGTTATCAATACAAAAAAGCTGGAATAGTAGTGATGGATTTAGTACACAGTAGCACACACCAATTGACACTATTCAGTACACAAAACCCTACACACGCCCCGTTAATGAAGGTGATAGACACGATTAACAGCAGAATTGGTCAACAAAAGATTAAGTTAGCTAGTCAGGACACAGGACGCATGTGGAAAATGAAACAAGAACGATTAACACCTCGTTACACCACACGACTAAGTGAAATCATTACAATTCATGCTAAATAATACATTATGTGTTTTCATTCTAAGCAATCAAAAGATGCACAAGCATTAAAAAAGCGGTTTAACGCTACTTTTAAAGACAGTACACAAGAGCCGTTTGTGTGCAGTACACACTACAACGGATTTGACTATCCTAAGACCCCAATCATTACTAATAAAGAATCGGAACACATCCAGTTATTTCATTGGGGGTTAATACCATCTTGGGCAAATGATGAAACCATTCGTCAACACACACTCAACGCACGCATAGAAACACTCGATGATAAGCCATCATTCACACACCACCACACACACCGATGCCTTGTGTTGTGTGATGGTTTTTATGAATGGCAATGGGTTGACCCAAAAGGCAAGAAAAAACAGAAGTATGAAATCACACTACCAAACAAAGAACTGTTTGCCTTTGCAGGAATTTGGTCTGAATGGTTTGATAGTAATGGCAACGTAAGATACACGTACTCGATCGTGACCACAGAAGCACAACGCATCATGCGTGACATACACAATTCAAAACTGCGTATGCCAGTGGTGTTACAACCTAATCAAGAAAGGGAGTGGTTAGCTGGTGATGATGTAAAAAACTATTTAAATACTGGTGTAGAGTTAGTAGGGAAAACTGAAAATTTGCAGGGGAGTTTGTTTTAAATTTGTTTCACCAATGTTTCACCAATAAAACACATATATGCATTAAAGCGCAATAAAACCACATTATTAGACATATCTTCGAGTCCCTGCAACTCCACTTACGTTGTCTTTCAATGTAAATCCAGATTCAGAAAATGAGTCTGGATTTTTTATTTTATTTCAACTGAATCAATTCTAAAAAACTTGGGATTAGATTCGAAATTTCGATAGAGAACACCACACGCAAAGCGTGCCTTTTAAGTGAAGTGCACTTTTTTTATTCAACCCTCCCTAATACATTCTTTTAAAGAAATCGTCTAATAAAAATCACGAACCTGTTTTTAAAACTTCGACCATAGATCCTCAAAAACGTGTTATAAGTTTGGTTGAGATTAAAAGCAATTCGCCCGACTTGGTGATTTATGAAAGAGTATTTTAAACCGATTTATTTGCTAGGATAAACCCCATTCTCTTCCATCCATTCAAAGCTTCTTGCAATCTGATTTTCTGAAAACTTAGCTTTGGACTTATGGAAATCATAAACGGCTTGTGTCAACAACTCAATTGAGAAAGAAATGTTATCATCGTTAAACTTATCCCAACAGTAAAAAATAGTTGCTACAAGCTCGACATCATCGGTTTTCCATTCTCTAAAAGTGTCAATTAAACTTTGTATTTCATCTTCAACATTGCTGTAATATCCTTGATAATAATTTTTATAAGCAGAAAGATTTTCCATAGGGGTAAAAGTGACTTTTGTATATATCCCACTTTTAACTTTTGCAATAGAAAACCACTTTTGTCTTTCAAATTCCTTTTGAATTGCGTGTATAAAACGATTATCCATAGGTCCAGCAGCTTGCTTCGTATATTTCGTAGCAAAATTCATTTTTGAAGCGTGTTCGCATAGGTATAGTAGCTTTTGAAACTTTACACTTCCAAAAGTCCATTCTTGATAACACTCTTCAACAATTTTAGCTGCTAATACTGATCTTTTAAAAAAAGTTTCGCTTTTGGATAATGTCTTTTTCGTGGACTTTAATGCTATTATTTCTTCAAATCCTTTTTTTGCAAAATTCTCAAAATCTAATCCCTTTTCATTGAGATACTGATTAGCAGTATCTGAATTATGACTCACCGCCATTGCGGAGTCAAGGATTAGTTTATTTAAAATATCTTTACTCATAAAATGATTTGAGTTTTACGTACAACGTTTTTTCGAACCGTATCTAGCCGCCTAATCCTATTGTTGTATTCATTTTCAGAAATTTGTAATGCTTCAATTGTTTCTGACCTAGAATAATCTTTCAGATACCTCAATTTAAATATTTGTATTAGTTCTGGGCTATCCTCAATCTCTTTTTTTATGGATTTAACCACTTCTCTCAGATCTATAGATTCATGTAAATCGAGTTCAGGCAGATATGAACTCAATACTTCTATACCTATCAAATCATCATTTTCATATAAGAATTCAATTTTTTGACTTTTTAACTCTTTAAAATTCGAGATCAGTCTCCTAAGTATGTTGAATTTTAAATAATTAACTAGGTCTGAATTTCTGCTAGGGTCAAACTCTGAAGGTTTCTCTAAATATCTCTTAATGCATTCCATCGAAAAGTCATAGGCTAATTCATCTCTGTTTTTTTCCAGTCGTAAAGAACAATTTCCAATGAGTTTATAAGCGAATGTCATAAGTACTTTCAATAAGTCTTTAAACACTTCTTCATTTGAAATGCAATCGTAATCTGAAGTGATCTTAAACCTATTTTGATTCTCTTCTTTCATAGATATATGCTGAAAACTTTACATTTTTTTCAGATGTACCTGAAAAAATGATTATCAAAGCAGCATTTAATATTGAGCGTTACCAAAAGTAACAAGAATTCTAAAGAGTAAATAATAAAATAACGCTCAATAAGTAAGCTATGCTTTAAATGCCGACTAGTGTTTTCGGTCGATAGGGGAAAACAATATCTATTACACAAAACTCTTAGGTAAATGAATTATCAAATTTCAAAACCAAATCAAGTAAGCGTATGTCACAAACAAAGTTGTGTTCACGCCAGCGGAAAGAATGCGGAGAGAATAGCAACAGCTACTGGTATAATGCTACTATTCATCGGTCTTGCTGCTTTAATAAAAGCACTGCGCTAGTTAACTCCTATACTAATGAATGCGGGTTTTTATGAAAGACTTCCCGCATTCATTTTATTAAGTCTTTTAAAATTTAAAATCAATTAGCCTATGAATAATAACTACTTAAAATATTACAAACCTAGTTTACTCATTACAATAATAATTATTCTTGGTGTTGCCGTAGTTGCTGCCAAAGATTATTGGGGTCTTTCTATATCGGTAATTAGTATAGTTACATTGTTATTAGTTTTCATCACCAATTATTTATGGAAATATAAACCTTTCATTTTTCTATTCGAAATCAATGATTTTTCGGGTCGGTACGAAGGAATACTTACTTCATTTCGAATTACTGAGGAAGGTAATCCAGAAACGAAAGAATTACGCCACGTAAAAATCATTAATCAATCGGGAAGCAGAATTACAGTCTCATCTTTTACAATTCGAGAAGACGGTACAAAATCTACAGTATCTGTAAACAAAGGGATGTATGTCGAAAAAACAGAAGACGAAAGGCATTATAGACTGATATATAGTTATGAAAATGCTGGGTGCATTGAAAGAGGGTTTCCTCCTCATTATGGTACAGATGAAATCAAATTTGTAAAAAAAGATACTGGTGAAAAAGTCTTATTCGGTCAATATTACACTAACCGAAACCCTCAAACAAAAGGGGTATACAATAATTTAAAATGGGTCAGTAATGACTTAAATCATGAATTTTAATCAAAAGCTATGGCAACCTTACATAAAGAGTTTATAAAATACAATAAAAGCATTACGCTAGATGACAACAAGAAGGACAATTTAAAAAAGAGTAGAAATGGACTTCGAAAAAAAATACAAAAATGGTTTAGTGAAAATAAATCGGATGAGCTTCAACCCAAATTTAGCGGGCAAGGTTCGTTTGAAATGAATACTACTGTAAATCCTATCCCAGTAAAAGATCCAGATGAAAATACCTTGCTTAAATATGATTTAGATTACGGTATTTATTTCATCGACTCCGATTCTAAGGAAAGTAACAGAAGAAATATTTCAACCCTACACGACTGGGTTTACAAAGCCGTTGATAGTCATACAAATCAACCAACAATTAGCAAAAACACCTGTATTCGGGTTGTTTATACGGATGGACACCATATTGATTTACCGATTTACTATAAAAACGGAGAGACCATTGAACTAGCTCATAAAGGCAAAGGATACTTAATTAGTGATCCCAAAGCATTTTTTGACTGGTTCAATACTAAAAAGAATATGCAATTAGAGCGTATGGTTCGTTATCTAAAGGCTTGGAAGAACTATCGAGAGGTAAATAATACAAACTTGAAATTACCAAGTGGTTTTGAACTAACAATCCTAGCCACAAACAATTATCAAGAAAACGATAATGATGACATAGCATTGAAAGAAACCGTAAAAGCAATTCATAAAGAATTAAGTAAACCTAAAGGATTTAAATGTATCAGACCGACCGTACCTGAGGGAGAAGATGTATTTTCAGATTACTCTGAAACCAGAAAAAGCAATTTTCTAAGTACACTCGAAAGTCTGGTGAAAGATTTAGAGCAAGCTGAACAAGAATCTAATTTCAAAAAAGCGTCTGAAATTTTAATAGATAATCAATTTGGAGATCGATTTCCAGTTGGAGAGGATGTAAACGAAAATGACAGGAGTAATTCTTTAAGTAAAGCTATTAGTTCATCTATAATTACACCTAAACCTTATGGATATTAATTCACAAATAAGGAATGTTTTGGAACATTATAGGACTCTACAATATGATTCTGAATCGAATCATATAAAAGGGGAATTATTCGTGACTAAAAGTGATTCATATGACATTTTGATCGATTTAAGTCCATATCCTGATTTTTTCCCTATTGTCTATGAAACATCGGGGAGAATACCCTCAAAATTGGATCGTCATGTATATGGTGATACTGGATCGTGTTGTTTTACTACTCGTGCAAAGTCTCAGATTTTGCTAAAAACAAAGATTTCGTCTTTGATAATATTTATTCAAGAAATAGTTAAGCCCTATTTCTTGAATAATTCATTTTACGAAATCAATCACCGATATAAGACTGAAGAATATTCTCACGACTATCTGGGTATTATAGAGGGCTATAAGGATATTTTACAGATAGATAATGACTTGGTTTTGGCTAGAACCATATTTAATAGAGCCGAGGGTAAAAAGTTAAAGATTTATGATGACTGCTACTGCGGAAGCAGGGTTAAGTTAAAGAAATGTTCAAAAGGACTACACAATAATTGTTATAACGATTTTAAGAAAATAGACCGCAATGTACTCATTCAAGACCTTGGAAGTCATTTTGAAAAACACTTAAGCAATATTGGGGTTTTAAAAACCCGCTCTAAATAAGATGGGGTATGACTTTTTAGTTAGATTAGAATTGACAAGAACATATGGCTATAAAATCAGGAAGTAGGTTCGAAATTTCGATAGCGAAGTCCACATAAAAAGCGAGCCTTTTAATTAAGGTCCGCTTTTTTTATTGTCATACATAGAGTTCCTCTTTTTTTAAAACTTCGTTTTTGTTCATAGTTGTGACTTAGTTTATAAAAGCTAAATCATCAACATATTTCTTGTAAAAAAAATTAACTCTACAATCTGTTGATTCACAACAGTATTTATTCTTTATTAAACCAGATGATTTATTTTAGCCTCGCATTCTTATTCTTTGTTATCGCTGTTCTAGCGTATTCACTCCAAATGAAGCGTATCAGGAAAAAACGTGCAAAAGAACTTATGCAGCAATCCTTCCCATTACAATGGCGTACTTTTCTTAATGAGAAGGTGATTTTTTACAAAGAATTAGAAACAGAAGAAGAGAAGTCTCAATTCGAAAAAAAGGTTCAACGGTTTTTAGCAACTAAAAAAATCACAGCTCTGAATACAGAAATCGATGAAAACATTAAATTGATGGTTGCCGCAAGTGCTGTTATTCCTACCCTGGCTTTCCCCGATTTTAATTATCCTAATGTGAAAGAAGTGCTGATATATCCTAACACTTTTGATAAACAATTCGGAACAGACTTAAGCGAGGGGAACAAAACAGCTCAAGGCATGGTCGGTTCAGGTGTAATGAATGGAAAAGTCATTCTTTCAAAACCAGATTTAATGAAAGCATATGATGGTGTTCATCATTCTTTCAATGTGGGTATTCACGAGTTTGTACACTTACTTGACGCAACCGATGGTGATGTTGATGGAGTGCCTGAAAATTTATTAGATAAACCGCACATCGGACCATGGATTAGTGAAATGAAAAAAGAAATGCATAAAGTCGCAGATGGCAACTCCGACATCGATCCCTATGGCTTAACAAGCAATGCAGAGTTTTTATCCGTAGTAAGCGAATATTTTTTCAGCAATCCTGAAAAATTTAAGAAAAGACATTTTGAACTTTATCAGTATTTGGAATTAATTTATAAGGATAGCACTCACAAACCATAAGTTATTTAAATCATTTGCTGGAGTTGTTAGTTAATAAACAAAACTCTTATTATGAAAACTGCAAGCTGGAATAATGAAATCATTGCCCAAAGCAATAAAACTATCCGAATTGAAGGAAACGATTATTTTCCACCAGAATCTATCAACAAAAAATTTTTCATACAATCAGAAACACATTCCATTTGTCCTTGGAAAGGCGAAGCTTCTTATTATACATTAAGTGTTCAGGGAAAAGAAAATAAGGATGCTGCCTGGTATTACCCTGAAACTTCTGAGTTAGCAAAATCCATTAAAGGTTATGTGGCTTTTTGGAAAGGCGTAACGGTTCAATAAAAAAAAGAATTACTCATTGTTGTTTATATAATTCAACCAATTTAAAAACTTTCGCTTTTTTAAGTAGCTAAAATCCCAATCATTAGCAAAAGCTTCTTTTTCAAAGGGATTATTGCGATAAGCTTTATCATGATTCATTCCCTTTAAGCGATTAAAAAAGTAAAACAGCACATATAATAACCACTGCCATACAAATAACATTTCTACTTGTTGTCTATAATGTATTTTTTCGTGGTTAATAATTTGCTCTTTCTCTATGACATACTTGTTTATCCAAACAAACACAAAGAAGGAGAAACCTCTGTATTTCCAAAAAATCTTTCGTTTGGTATAAATCACAAATGGAATCATGTCTCAAGCTAATAAATTACTAGCGTAGTTTTTAAAAAATTTAATACAACGTATAAATTTTAATAATGTTTTTTAATTATTTAATATGAATTACTTATGTAATATTGAAGTATAATAAAAAAATGAATGATATTTCTAGCTGCACGATATTGGTTTCCTATTAAAAATAAGTTAGGTCAAGTCAACTTGAACCTGACATGGACACTCATATTTGCTTTTGGCTTATATACCTTTGGATGTTCTATCAATACTTCGTTTGAAGAGTTAGAAAAAGAAGGAAGTGAAATTGAAGTAATTGAATTTGTAAAATCTCAAGATAAAAAGAACCTTACTCTTACAATAATTAACAACACAAATACTTGTTTCATTAATCCAATAGTGAATAGCAGTATATCCTGTGTAAGCATTCCCAAAAGAAACTTCAACAAATTATACTTACTCTACTGTCAACTGATTACTGATAAAAACTCTGCAATTGATCTGTATTCAATTAGCTAAAATTTATGTTTTAATCAATAACCAATAGAGCCATGAAAAATTTAATAAATTCAAATTCAAAAATAGTAAACACCGTATTAAATAACCCATACATAATAGCCGTAGGCTGGGTAATCATTTCATTCACATTGTCTTACATTATATATCACTAAGCGATTTAGCGCATAACATTAACTTAATCAACTAAAAAAGCAAAACCAGAGAGCTCCCTCTCTGGTTTTTTTATGATTTTTATCTACCTTAATACTTACAAGCTATAACATTATGAAACATATCGTAGTCATTTTTTTTCTTTTCATTGTTTTAGTGTGTTCCACAAAAGCATCCACTAATGACTCTATTAGTATTTTAGAAAAATCTAAAGAAATGGTTTTATACTGCGAAAAAATAGATTTTTCAGATCCTAACATTTTAAAACTTGGAGTTTATTATAAAGCTTCAGAACTCATCACTTATAATGGTCACCATAAAGCAGATTATTCTAATAAAGCTGAAAAATCATATGTAGACAGCTTATGCAAAAAAATCAATGTGATCTTAGGCTTAAATAAAGATTGGCACTTCGGCTCCTTCAATAAAAAATCTGATTCAATTCTTTATCAAGAAATAAAATTCAGAAACAGTATTTATGAACCATATTCAAGAGTTAAGCTAGTATTTATTAAATCTGATAATGATTACTTCATCATGGGTATTGAATAAAAATCAGCTTATACAACTTCTAGTTATCAAATCAAACATGGCTAAAAAACAAGGATTGTGTTAACTCGAATATAATTTTGCGCCATTTTTTACGTTTATTTGTAACTAGTTTATGAAATACAGTTTATTATTCATTTTAATTCTGATTCTTTCTTCCGCATTATTTGCTCAAACCACTCAAAGTGAGGAAGAGTTTGTCGTAGAAGAAGTAGACGACACCACGAAGCGTGACAAGTATGTCCATTTTTTTAATGAAGACGACATCCTTGACTTTGAGCCTGAAGAAGAACCGGTTGAATTCAAGAAGAAGAAGAAAAAACGTAGAGTTTATTATGGACATAAAACTAAACGAGGATTCACAAAAAAAGGCAGAAGGGATCGAATGCAAGTAGAAGTGTTTTATTATCTCAAAGAATTTCACGAACCAAGCCCCTACATTCGAGACATTTATTGGTATGACATCAAAAAAAGAAAAATTGAAAAAGATCGTCCTAACAGGATTGATCCTGAAAAAGCTTTAATTCTACACGGACCATACAAACGAATTGTGGATGATGAAGTAGTTGAAAAAGGCATCTTTTACATGGGCACAAAACATGGTCGATGGGAAGAATGGAAGGTGCAGAGAACCCAAAAATTTAAAGATTCAATAGAGGTTGAAGAAAAAACTTTAATCACCAAAGAAAAGTATAACAGAGGTTTTACAAAAGAATCTGAGTTATTATTTTATGATGGTGAAAAAACCAAAATAAAAGAAGTCACTCCAATTTTACATGGAGAACTACATGGTTACTACTTTTACTTTTTCGAAAACGGAAAAATTGCCACACAAGGTCAATATCTACATGGAGAAAAAGCGGGAAAATGGTATGAGTACCAAATGAGTGGACCAAGACATTACAAAAAAAGAATTACTGTATATCCTGATAAGTTCACCAAAGAAGATTTTGAACCTTACATTTCGATGGAATGGGATGAAACCGGACATGTTTCCTATGACAAAGAAGAAGAAGACAAACGACTTCGAAGAGAGGAAGAAGAACGAAAAAGGAATGAAAAAGTGATCATTCAAAGTCACTAAGCTTAAAAAGCATCTTCAAAATGATCAATTTGTAGATGACCAAACCGCTCTATAATAGAAATAATATCAAACCGAATCTTACCATTCCAACCATTTTCCACCACATAATTTTCTGCTGCGATATATATTAACTCTTTTTTAGCTTCACCTACTACTTCTTCTGGAAAACCAAATCCTATCCCCGTTCGGAATTTCACCTCAATAAAGACCACTACTTCTTCTTTGCTTCCTATAATATCGATTTCCGCTCGTTTAAAACGATAGCTTTTTTCCTTAACACAATACCCCTTTTTTATTAAGTAGTCAACTGCTAACTGTTCACCCCTATCGCCAATTTCTTTGGTTGTTGCCATAAATTTTGTGCTTATCTATTAAATCAGTTTTAAACTTAACATAGAATTAAGGAAAATGGGTTACTATTTTTATCCTTTTGTCTTATCTTCGCGACTTCGATAAATTAGATAAAGAATGCTAAATAAGACAAATCCTACTCATACTAAAGCTTGGAAAAAATTAGAAGCTCATTATTCTGAGATGAAACACATTCAGATGAAATCACTTTTCGCATCTAATTCTAATCGTTTTGCTGATTTCAGCATCAAGTTTGAGGATATTTTAATCGATTATTCTAAAAATATTATAGATACTAATACGCTATCTTCATTAATTGAATTAGCGAAAGAGGTTGATTTAAAAAATGCTATTGAAGCAATGTATAAAGGCAAAGCAATTAACGAAACTGAAGGACGATCAGTATTGCACATTGCCTTAAGAAACCGTTCAAACACCCCTATCCTTGTGGATGGTAAAGACGTGATGCCTGATGTGAATGCTGCACTTGAGAAAGTAAAAACATTTTCCAACCAGGTGATTAATGGCTCTTGGAAAGGATATACGGGAAAAAGTATTACAGACATCGTTAATGTGGGAATTGGCGGTTCTGATCTAGGTCCGGTAATGGTAACCGAAGCATTAAAGCCATATCAAAAAGGATTAAAGGTACACTTTGTATCCAATGTGGATGGCACTCACATGGTAGAAACTTTGAAGGGTTTGAACCCTGAAACTACTTTAGTGATGATTGCCTCTAAAACATTCACCACACAAGAAACTATGACTAACGCCATTTCTGCTAGAGATTGGTTTTTGGCAACTGCCAAAGACAATGAGCATGTCAAAAAACACTTTGTGGCCATCTCTACCAATAGCAAATTAGTGGCTGAATTTGGAATTGATACCAACAACATGTTTGAGTTTTGGGACTGGGTAGGTGGACGTTATTCTTTATGGTCTTCTATTGGTCTTTCTATTGCATGTTCTATTGGATATGATAATTTCATTGAGTTATTAGAAGGCGCTCACGCGATAGACAACCATTTCCACTCGACTGAGTTTGATAAAAATGTTCCCGTTATCTTGGCGTTAATCGGTTTGTGGTATAACAACTTCTTTGGCGCAGAGTCCGAAGCTATACTTCCTTATGACCAATACATGCATCGTTTTCCTGCCTATTTCCAACAAGGTAACATGGAAAGCAATGGTAAATATGTCGACCGAGCAGGTAACAAAGTAGACTATCAAACAGGACCAATTATTTGGGGAGAGCCTGGGACCAATGGTCAACATGCTTTCTATCAACTAATTCATCAAGGTACTAAGTTAATTCCTTGTGATTTTATCGCACCCGCAGTAAGCCAAAATCCAATTGGTGACCACCACCCAAAGTTACTTTCTAACTTTTTTGCGCAAACGGAAGCGTTAATGAACGGAAAAACGGAGGAAGAAGTCGTTGCTGAATTTAAAGCCAAAGGTACATCAGAGGAAGATATCAAGCGACTTACACCTTTTAAAGTATTTGAAGGGAACAGACCTACGAACTCTATTTTGTTCGAAAAATTAACGCCTAGAACTTTAGGGAGCTTATTAGCGATGTACGAACACAAAATATTTGCTCAAGGTGTGATTTGGAATGTGTTTAGTTTTGACCAATGGGGAGTGGAATTAGGAAAACAGTTAGCAAATAAAATTTTGCCTGAGTTAGCTGATGACAAGGATGTAAATACACATGATTCATCTACTAATGGTTTAATTAACTACTATAAATCATTACGGTAAGTTCTTTTACCCTTAAAAATAGGTTTAAAGTTAGTTCACCATGACTCCGCAGCTATATCCGTTAAAATTCGAAACGATCTTCAAAGACAAAATTTGGGGTGGTCAAAAAATTAAAACGGTTTTAGGAAAAGATTTTGGTGATCTACCTAATTGCGGTGAGACGTGGGAAATTTCTGGAGTGAAAGACAACGAGTCTATTGTGTCTGAAGGTCCTTTAAAAGGAAAATCGCTACCTGAACTTATTAGTGAATATCAAGCAGCACTAGTCGGTGAACAAGTTTACCAACATTTTGGCAACGAATTCCCCCTTTTAATCAAATTCATTGATGCCAATGCTGATCTTTCGATTCAGGTGCATCCTGATGACCAGCGTGCAAAAGAAAAGCACAATTCGATGGGGAAAACGGAAATGTGGTACGTTTTTCAAGCTGATGAAAACGCCTCATTAATCAGTGGATTCAATCAACCCGTTACTAAAGAGAGCTATTTAAAGGCTTTCGAATCGGGTAATTTGATGAGTATTTTAAATTGTGAGCAAGCAGCAAAAGGAGATGTGTTTTTTTTACCAGCAGGTAGAGTGCATACCATAGGAAAAGGGCTTTGTATTGCAGAAATACAACAGACATCGGATATCACTTACCGTATCTATGATTTTGATCGGGTTGATGCTAATGGCAATACTCGAGAGCTACATGTTGAACAAGCATTAGAAGCAATTGACTACAATTTTTATCCTGAATATAAAACTGCATATAAAGACGTAAAAAATGCTGCGGTACCATTAGTAAGCTGTGCTTATTTTGAAACGAACAAACTTAGTTGTACAGAACCTATTATACGAGAATATAAGCACGACTCCTTTATTATACTCATTTGTTTTGAAGGTCATCTTCGTTTGACTTACGAATCAGGTGAACTGAACATAAAAAAAGGAGAAGCGATTTTGATTCCTGCCTCAATTAAGACTGTTCAATTAATCCCTTCTCCTGAGTTTCAAGTGTTGGAAACCTATGTTCCTACTACTTAAATTTCATCAAACAACTCGTTATCTGGCTTTCTGATTTTTTTATACTTCTGAGTAGCATCTTCTTCTGATCGATAACCTACTGCTGCCACTACAACCGCTTGTAGGTTTTTTTCGGATAAACCTAACACTTCATCATAGCCCTCCGCTTCAAATCCTTCCATAGGTGTGGCATCTATTTTTAATTCGCCACATACTGACAATAAATTACCTAATGCAATGTAGCACTGTTTTGCAGTCCACACACTAGCCGCCTCAGGTGATAAAGCAGTTAATTTTGATTTCATAAAATCACCATATCCGCTCAATGATTCAATTTCCAACCCACGACCTTTTGCCGTCATATTGATGAATGCATCAATGTCTTCATTAGTCACATTGGTATAACTACAGAAGACAAACAAATGAGACGCTTCTGTAATTTGCGATTGCCCCCACGACACGGGCTTCAACTGTTCTCGCACCTCTGGGTCTGTAATTACTAAAACCTTATAAGGTTGTAAACCATAGGAGGAGGCTGATAGCTTAACTGCTTCTTTAATGGTTTTTAAATCAGCATCGCTGACTTTCTTGTTTGCATCATATTTTTTTGTGGCATAGCGCCAATTCAAATTTTCTATTGTCGTACTCATGTTTTTCTAGTTTAAAGTTTGAACTTCAATGTTCGAATCAGACCTGGTCTTTTAGTCCTAAGTCTTTCTACTCTGTCCTTAATACTTTGTGCTCTGTACTCAAAGACTCATCGGTACTTCCATTAACAAAACTTTTGCTCCTTTTGATGCAGTAATGTTAAGCTTACTGGTATCCCATATTCCAAATCCATCTCTCCTTGCCAATGCCTGATTTTCAATCGTCACGTTGCCTTCAATTATAAAAGCATAAACGCCATTGGTGGAAGCGCTTTTCAATTGATAATCAAGGGTTGTTTCCTTATCAAATTCGCCTAAATGAAACCAAGCATCCTGATGAATCCATACGCCTTCATCGTCAGCATTTGGAGAAAGGATTTGATAAAATTGATTATTCAGTTTTTCACGCTTTAAAGTGATTTGATCATAACGTGGCTCTACGCCTTTTTTGTTAGGAAATACCCAAATCTGTAACAGTTTCAATTCCTGATCTGAATTTTTGTTATACTCAGAATGATATATACCTGTACCCGCACTCATCACTTGTACATCACCCTGGCGAATCACTTCCTTATTGCCCATACTGTCCTCATGTTCCAAGTCGCCTTCCAATGGAATTGTGATGATTTCCATATTGTCATGCGGGTGTTTACCAAAACCCTTACCTGCTGCTATTTGATCATCATTCAATACCCGAAGCACACCAAAATTTGTGCGTTCTGGATTATAATAGTTCGCAAAGCTGAATGAATGGTTCGCGTTTAACCAGCCATGGTTGGCGTGTCCACGAGTGTCTGCTCGATGTAATACCGTTTTCATAGTTATTTCCTCCTTATTAGGTAAGTGATTGAACCCTACCTGATTTTTAAGTTGATCAGTTAATTTAATCGTTCGATTGTCTGAAGCTACCACAGCACCTGTGCTTATACTTAAAGCTCCTAAAAGACTGTTTTTTAAGAATTTTTTTCTATCCATCATTGTGTGTTTTTAACTTATCATGAACAATATATATGTTTAAACATCTAATTAAAATAAAAGTTCATTGAATCTTGAATTTTCTAGGTTTACCTTTGTTAGCATTATAATGAAAAACAAAAAAGTTAATTTCCAATCCTTAGGCCTAGTTGACTATGCCCAAACTCACGACTACCAAAAAAAACTTTTTGAAGAGATTATTCAACTAAAAATTGATAATCGCGAATTGGAATCGAAAAACCAGCAACTAACACCTAACCACTTGTTGTTTTGCGAACACACACACGTCTATACCTTAGGCAGAAGCGGCAAAGAAAATCACTTATTAGCTAATCCCGAACAACTGAAAAAAATAGGTGCGACCTACCATGAAACAGGACGAGGGGGAGACATCACTTATCATGGCCCAGGCCAGTTAGTAGGTTATCCAATTTTGGATTTAGACAATTTTTTTACTGACATCCACAAATACATGCGCTTGATGGAAGAAGCCATTATATTGACTTGTTCACATTATGGGGTGGATGCTGGTAGAATTACGGGACTCACAGGTGTTTGGATCGACTATGACGAGAATAAACTCCCCAGAAACCCGAGAAAAATTTGCGCTATGGGCGTAAAAACCAGCCGTTGGGTAACCATGCATGGTTTTGCTCTGAATGTAAACGTAGATTTGAACTACTTCAGTTATATTGTGCCTTGCGGCATAGCTGACAAAGCCGTGACTTCGTTGGAGAAGGAAGTTGGGGAACCAATTGATATTAAAGAATTAGAAATTATATTGAAAAATCATTTCACTAACCTTTTTGAAATGACAATCGTTTAGACGGATTATGAAAAAAGATATTGATTTTGGCAAGGTTAAAGGTGTATATGTTTCAATTGCAAGGGAAGAAATCGATGATACACATGTGTGGAAGGTATACTTAATCAATGATAATGACTTTGAAATTAACAATGTTCTTATCAACTCTAAAGGTTACGGTATAAAAGATGGGGAAGAGCAAAAGACTTCAACCTTACGGCACTTTATTGAATTGGTACCCGCAAAGAGTGTTGCCCCAATAGAAACTATTCAACCTGATGTATTTCATTTAAATAATGAATATTGGGTGAGTTATTATACCGAGGATAATTTATTCGACAAAAAATTTATTTTCGTACCTGATTCCATTGTAGAAGACAATATTAGATTTATACCACAACTAAATTTAGAAGGTGTTTTACATAGTTAAAAAAAATCGTATCTTAATGGACAGTTTTTTAAAAGCTCAGTTGTGTAACCTTAATTTTTAGAACATGTTAGAATTCAAAAAAAGAATACTACAAAAAGTAAGTTTTGACTTAGAACTTTTTGAAAAAGAACTTTCAAAAGCAGCTAAATGGTTAATGGATGACGAATTAGTTGAACTGAAATCGTGGTGTCATGAGACTTTTAGCTCACGCTATACCGAGATTATTGATAAATGTTTTAACTCAGAAAAAATAGCCAGCTAAAAAGAGCTATTTCAAGAACCTGTATTTATCTCATTTAAATACTCTAATTTGTTACAACTTTTGTTACACAGCTAAAATCGAGTTTATCTCTAACTAACTTTGTGGTTATTTCATTGGGATATATTCATCGTTTTAAACTTTCAATTAGATGAACAAAATACATTTTATTAAAATGGTACTTTACTTGCTCCGTTAACTCTATTGACAGACATAAAAAGTGAACTATGGAAAATGTATTTGAAATCAACTTCCAAGATATTATTAGAATTTTAATATCAGGAACTGCCATTTATATCTCCATCATACTTTATTTACGTGTTTTAGGTAAACGAATTACTTCAGAACTTAACAACTTTGATTGGATAGTAACGGTATCAGTGGGTTCAACCGTTGCATCTACCTTGGTTTCAAAAGATATTTCATTCACCGAAGGTAGTTTTGGGATTTTGATTTTGTTTTTACTTCAATACATTGTTACAAAAGGCATGTTTGCCTCTACTGGGTTCATGCAATTGATAAAATCTAGTCCAAAATTACTCGTATTAGAAGGGGAGTTTTTAAATAAAAATATGTTAGAAGAACGTATTTTAGAACAAGAAATCTATGCAGCTATTAGACAACAAGGATTTAAAAACCTCAAAGACATTTATGCTGTTGTCCTGGAGACTAATTCTAAATTAAGTGTAATTCCAAATACCAACACCGATGAAATAGGGCTTTCACTCTTTGGTGTGAATGGTTTACCCCCTGATCTGGAAGAGGAATTAAAGCAACACCACAATGGGGGATAAAATCTACATTTATAATTAGCTCATAAAACACAAATAAAAAAGGGAAGAACATGGTACTAAAGAGCAATACATTA
>CAWFGW010000002.1:0-97286 GCA_963815495.1 uncultured Cytophagales bacterium | reverse complement strand
ATCAGCTAGCCCTTGACGAGTGATTTCGTTTTCAAGATAGTTTTTAACCTTCTTCTCTTGCCCACTCACTGACCGCACTACGTACCAAGCTAATTCACCCATTTATATACTAGTATACTAAGCCTAACAAATTATCAAAAGCCAAATCTATAACAGCCACCACTACCGCGAAAACGGCAGACGCAATTACAACTAAAGCTGTACTTGACTGTAGTTCGCTATATTTTGGCCAACTAACACGATTGATGACTTCATCAAAAGATTCTTTTACGTAAGTAATAAAGTTATTCATGTTACTTTATCTTTTAGCACGGGCGGTAGGACTTGAACCCACAACCAACGGTTTTGGAGACCGCTACTCTACCAATTGAGCTACACCCGTAAATGCACTCTTTTAGAAGATGTCTTCCAAAAAGGAGTGCAAAGGTAGTTAATATTGTCTTTACAAACAAATGCGTTCCCGAATATTTTTCAAGAACGCATCTGAATTATAAATCCTTAAGAGTTTATTACTCTAAAATCTCTGTTACTTGACCAGCACCTACTGTTCTACCACCTTCTCTGATAGCGAAACGTAGACCTTTTTCCATCGCAACTGTGTTGATCAACTCAACAGTGATTGTGATGTTATCACCTGGCATAACCATCTCAACACCTTCTGGTAAGAAAATCTCACCTGTAACGTCAGTTGTTCTTAAGTAGAACTGTGGACGGTACTTGTTAAAGAATGGTGTGTGACGACCACCTTCTTCTTTTGAAAGAACGTAAACCTCAGCTTTGAATTTTTTGTGAGGAGTTACTGAACCCGGCTTCACGATAACCATTCCTCTTTTGATTTGGTCTTTTTCAATACCTCTCAAAAGTAAACCTACGTTATCACCAGCTTCACCTCTATCTAATATTTTTCTAAACATCTCAACTCCAGTAATTGTAGACTTAAGACCTTCAGCACCCATACCTAAGATATCAACAGGATCACCTGAGTTGATAATACCTCTTTCGATACGACCAGTAGCAACAGTACCACGTCCAGTGATTGAGAACACGTCCTCAACTGGCATCAAGAATGGTAAGTCAACTAAACGTTCTGGTTGAGGAATGAAATTATCAACTGCATCCATTAATTCGTTAACAGTAGCAACCCACTTATCTTCACCGTTTAATGCACCTAATGCAGAACCAGAAATAACTGGAATGTTATCACCATCGAAATCGTAGAAAGAAAGTAACTCTCTGATTTCCATTTCAACTAGTTCTAATAATTCAGGATCATCAACCATATCCACTTTATTCATGAATACAACTAATTGAGGTACACCAACCTGACGAGCAAGAAGGATGTGCTCACGAGTTTGAGGCATTGGACCATCTGTAGCAGCAACTACAAGAATAGCACCATCCATTTGTGCAGCACCAGTAACCATGTTCTTTACGTAATCCGCGTGACCAGGACAGTCAACGTGTGCGTAATGTCTAGCAGCTGTTGCGTACTCAATGTGAGAAGTATTAATTGTGATACCTCTTTCTTTTTCTTCAGGAGCGTTGTCAATAGTAGCGAAATCTCTTTTTTCAGCAAGACCTGCATTTGAAAGTACTGTTGAAATTGCTGCTGTAAGAGTTGTTTTACCGTGGTCAACGTGACCGATAGTTCCTATGTTACAGTGTGGTTTGGAACGATCAAATGTAGCTTTTGCCATCTTTGAAATGTCGTTTTAGTTTATGAATAATTAATTTTGTACAACAAAATGAAAGAAAGATAACTATCCTTCTCTCAAATATAAATACCAGAGCCGATGACGGGAATTGAACCCGTGACCTCTTCCTTACCAAGGAAGCACTCTACCCCTGAGCTACATCGGCCGAAGTTATCGACTTTAAGACTCAAGCAAAAACTAAAGTCTTATCGTCTTTAAATCTTCAACTTGAAGCTCAAAGAAGCGAGCGGGAGACGAGGCTCGAACCCGCGACCTACAGCTTGGAAGGCTGTCGCTCTACCAACTGAGCTACTCCCGCTTATACATGATGTGAGAATTCCCACAACCAAGTGTGGGGAGAGCAGGATTCGAACCTGCGAAGTCATAAGACAACAGATTTACAGTCTGCCCCAGTTGGCCGCTTTGGTATCTCCCCATCTTCACTATCTTATATTTCATCGTGAAATTCTACTAATTTCACTACCCCTCTTTCGAAACGGACTGCAAATTTAAAGGCTTTTTATTTACCACCAAACATTTAAAAAAAAATATTTATTTCCCAATGCGAATGATACGACTTTCCCACCGGTCATAGGCATCTATTAAAATTTTATTTGTCTCATTCTCAATGATCTGCTTCCTTTTTTCGGTCACACCATCTAAACCGTCTAATAACCATAAAATTTTATAACCAGCAAATCTTGCGTAGAAGTGATCGTGATTTCTTGCATATCCTTCCGCTAATACAATTGCTTTTCCACTTTGAATGGTATCTACTTTGGTTACATAGTCTCCTACAAATTGTGAAAAGGCTATCTTATCTCGCGGTGACGCTTCGTCAAATTTATTTAAAAACCAATCCATTTGAGTGGTGTCTTTGGCGTCAATATAATATTGTGCAACACTTACGATGATGTCTAACTTTTCTTCATCCTTATATTTTTCGATGATGGCCGCTTTTTCTGATTCATCACCTACCTGGATATAACCATACAATGCTGCTGCTACAACTGAGTAGGCACTATCACTTAACATTTGCTTATACAGCTCTTGTGAACCTGCTTTTGCTACTGCCAGATACTCCAATGCCATGGATCTCACGGATGCTTTTTTGTCGGACTCGGCTAGCTTGGTGATTGCTTGATAAATTGCTGTCGTGTCTTGTCCTTTGTAACCTATTAAAGACTCTATGGCCTGTTCTCTTAAACCATAGAATGAAGCATTTAATGCCTGCTTAAATACCTCCCGTACATTTGCACTATCCAATATTGGGTTATAGTCATATTTTTCTGAGTCAAATGATTCATCCATCAATGCGACTAAGGCATCATGTTTTGCTAAGTATTTATCCGAGTTTTTAAATTGGTAAATCAACTCATCAACCGATTGTTTGTGGTTAATCACACCTAATAGTTGTTGTTCTGCATCAAATAAGACCAAGTCAGGCGCTGCAGCTAAAGGAAACTTAAATTGTTGAACTGCCTCATCTATAACAATTGAATGAAGTGACTTTTCTCCATTTACCCATACCTCAATGTCTACAGGCAATTTAAATACTGGGGTATAGGCTGTGTCTTGCAGTTGTGCTGTATTTAAAAACAGCGTATCGCCTAAATAATAATGCTCTACTTTTAAATCAGGATGTCCTGGTGATAAGAACCATTGATTAAAAAACCAATTCAAATCTTCTCCTGTGGTTTCTTCAAAGGCTAGTCTCAACTCATGAATTTCAACTGCTGTAAATTCATGTTCATGTAGGTAGCTTTTTAAGGCGATAAAGAAAGCTTCGTCTCCTACATATTTTCTTAACATGTGTAATACTCTCCCTCCTTTATTGTAGGAGTGGCGATCAAACATGTCTTCTCGGTGGTGATAGTGGTAACGAATAATGGGTACTTGCTTCGATACTGCTTCTTGCAAATATTCTTCTTGCTCTGTTTTACCATGGAAGTCTGCGCGATCACGTCCATATTTATATTCAAACCACAAGTATTCGGAGTAGTTTGCAAACGACTCATTCAACGCTAAGTTAGACCATGATTCACAAGTAACTAAATCGCCAAACCAATGGTGAAATAGTTCATGTGCAATGATGTAATCCCAGTTTTCATCTAGCTGCTCGCGGTCGGTCAGTTGAATCTCTTCTAAAAAAACGGCTGCGGAAGTATTTTCCATTGCCCCTGAAACGTAATCACGAACGGCAACCTGATAATATTTGTCCCATGGATATTCATACCCCAACTTTTCTGAGAAAAACGTCAACAGCTCTGGTGTAATACCAAACACTCCGCGTGCATAGGGAGCATATTTTTTCTCTACATAATAGTTAACGTCTTTTCCTTTCCATGAATCTTTGATTTCTGCAAACTCACCAATCGTCATCATGAACAAATAAGGCGCATGTGGTTGGTCTTGCTTCCAGTAGTCTGTTTTTGTACCATCGCCATTGTCTCGGGAATAAATGAGTGATCCATTAGATATCGTGGTGAAGTTCGTATCTACCGTTATATAAATTTCTTCTGTTGTTTTTTCATTTGGCGAATCGATGGTTGGAAACCAACATGAACTTGCTTCGGTTTCCCCTTGTGTCCAAATTTGTCGTGGCTTGTCTTTGTCTTCACCTAATGGGTTAATGTAATAAAGTCCTTTGTCGGATGTGATGGCTTTACTACCACCCTCCTCTAACTCATTTGGTTTTGCCGTGTATTTTATTTCTAATTGATATGATTGATCCCGTGAATATTCTTTATCTAATTGAACAGTCAACTGCAACGAATCATATTCATAAGTTAAAGCTTGATTTCCAGCTTCGGTCACTAATTGTACATAATCGATATCAAACCCTTTTGCATCTAACACAACGGTTGATTGCGGATAGAAATAAGGCTTAAGAGTTAAGTTAGCAACACCGTATAAATATTGTTTTTCCCAATCGAAGGACACCTTTAATTTGGTATGGATCAAATCTGATACTTTCGTGTTTGAGGGCTGATAGGGTTGTGGGTCCTGAACATATAAGGGTTTTATGTTTGTAGGAAGTTGCCCTTTGATTCCCTTTGAAGCATCCTTGTTTTTCTTGGTTACACAACCAGAGAAGCTTAGAGCGAGACCTAAAACAATAATATAAATGTGATTTGCTTTCATAGTGTAATTATTAATGAGCGTAAAACAACACTTTATGATTCTAAAAAGCAATTTTAGAAAGGATTTGATTAAAAAAGTATGAAAAGCGAATAAAATCGAAAATCTCATTTTTATTCATGCCTAGCGATACTATATTTGTCTGGTTTAAATTAAACAGTTCCTTATGAAATACAAACGCATTCTTCTGAAGTTAAGTGGTGAAGCCCTTATGGGTGAAAAAGAATATGGGATTGACCCGGTACGACTTCAGCAATATGCTACTGACATTAAATATATCCATAGCAAAGGTTTAGAAGTAGCTATAGTGATTGGTGGTGGTAATATTTTTAGAGGAATTCAAGCAGGTGATGCTGGTATCGAACGTGTACAAGGTGATTACATGGGTATGTTAGCTACCGTGATTAATGGAATGGCCTTGCAATCTGCTTTAGAAAACAA
The DNA here is from genome assembly GCA_963815495.1 of uncultured Cytophagales bacterium. GTDB lineage: Bacteria > Bacteroidota > Bacteroidia > Cytophagales > JAAEPT01 > CAWFGW01. The sequence goes on along the minus strand of CAWFGW010000002.1, from coordinate 92,010 downwards.
TGGCGTAATAACGCGATTGATGTCTGGTTTGCACATTCAACAAGTGTGTGAAAGTTATATCAGAAGAAGAGCTGTTCGCCACCTGGAAAAAGGACGAATTGTAATTTTTGCTGCAGGAACTGGTAACCCTTATTTTACCACTGACTCTGCCGCTAGTTTACGGGCAATTGAAATTGAAGCGGATGCAGTTTTGAAAGGAACCCGTGTGGATGGTATTTACACAGCTGATCCTGAAAAATATCCTGAAGCTGTGCGTTACGATGATATTAGTTTTAAAGAAGTGTATGAAAAAGGGTTAAAGGTGATGGACATGACTGCCTTCACGCTTTGCGAAGAAAACAACTTACCTATAATTGTATTTGACATGAACAAGCCAGGCAACCTTACGAAGTTAGTAGAGGGTGAGTCTGTAGGGACTTTGGTTCATTAAAAACCTTAAAAAGTAAAATAACATGGAAGAAATTAACATGTATCTGGAAGAAGCAGAGGAATCGATGGAGAAAGCTCTGGAGCAGACGAAAAAAGAATTTTCTAAAATACGTGCGGGAAAAGCTAGTCCTGCCATGATGCAAGGGATCAAAGTAGAGTATTATGGTACGATGACTCCACTGGATCAAATTGCTAATATCAACACACCTGATGCACGATCTATCGTTATAAAGCCTTGGGAAAAAGCCATGTTAAAAGAAGTTGAGAAAGCAATCATCAACTCTGACCTGGGTTTGAATCCTTCGAACGATGGGGAGCAAATTCGTTTGAACATCCCTCCGATGACTGAGGAACGAAGAAAAGACTTAGCGAAGCAAACCAAAAACGAAGCTGAAAACGGTAAAATTCGGGTTAGAAATATCAGAAAAGATATCAATGCCGGCTTAAAAGCATTATTAAAAGAAGGTGCTTCGGAAGATGCTATAAAAGGTGCTGAAGATACTGTACAAGAAACTACAGACAAGTACATCAAAAAAATAGATGCGGTGTATGCAGCAAAGGAAGAAGAGATTATGACGGTATAAGTTCGACAACCTTATTTAAAATATTGAAAAAGGAGAGGCGTGAGTTTCTCCTTTTTTTGTGCTTAGTTTTAAAGTTTAGTTTTTAGTAAAGATTTTATCTTAATCTTAGGATGGATAAACTGTTGAATTAATAGAGTTATAGTTTGTTTTTAAATGTTTATCAAACTAAAGGAATAGTATATAATGTATAAAAACTCAAAAGGATACAAATTAACACTTCATCCAGAATCTCCTTTAAGATTCTTACCAAAAGAAATGAGTTCTAAACAATTCATGATTTTTGATTCGTTACGATTTACTTTAGAAATGCTTGATTACTGTATTGAAGAACTAGTGAATTGCTTAGAAGATTTAAAAGATGAAAACCAGAGTAAAATTCATTACAAAGTTTTCAATTATATATTCTCCATCATTGATCACATTGATAGGTTTAAGAAGCTTTATTTTCAATTGGATTTAAATGGAAATTGTGATATAGAAAAATTGAAATACATATATCCATATAGAAATGCAATACAGCATATTGACAGGAATTTATTTAACCAAAACGTAAAAGTAATTGAAAATAAAAGACCTATATATGGAATGTTAAAATGGATTGTTTTCGAGGTTGAAAAATCATACGCATATACATCTGTTCTTGTAACTGGTTTTTATGAAGGAACTCCTTTTGAGTTTAAAGTCCCAGAACAAAGTGGTTATCCCACAATAATTAATAATATAATTTTTGAAACAAATACTCTTGATAAAAGTGTTGATAATGAAATTAACATCACTCAACTAATTGATAATGTATCAGAAATTGTAGAGCAAATTGATAAGATGCTTTATCATTTCATTAAAGAAAAAAGGCTTACACAGTTCGATTGGTCAAAATTCAAAGATGTTCACTTTATTATGAAGGGATAAAAAAGACTAGCTCCGTCACATAGCACCCGCCTTGTCGGTAGACAGGTTTGTAATATGTTATCTGTACATTAAAATCTTGAATTAGCTGTATTTCTAATACATAAAAAATATAGTCGCTCAACCTAGCTTCAGTTTCGCTCTTTCAGCGAAACTTTATCTTCACCATTTCAGAAGTCTGTGACTTCGTGAACCCATATTCATCCTCCCAAAACGCAGTTAGAAATTGCTATATTATTTAATAGGCTAAACTCTAGCCACAAAACGAAACTAGCTTTCACTCTAACATAAAAAAAGCGGTCTAACTATAGACCGCTTTTCCGTTGTTTTCAAAAATTCGGATAAAAACTAATCTAAAAATACAAGCTTGAACGACTCTCCATTTTCAAGTCTTAAGAAATAAACACCAGCAGGATATTGCGTTAAGTTTAGTGAGTTTGTTTCAACTACTCTCATTACCTCTATTCCATATTCATCTACAACTGTTCCCGTTACCGCTTTGTTAAAGTTCACAACTCCTTGGGATGGGTTAGGGTAAATAGTGAAATCAGCTATTGTTTGAGTAGCATTTAACCCTACTTCTATATCTAGTTTTAACCCTATCAATACTGGGTCGTGGTCAGATGACCAATAAGGCGAAGCGCTAAACATACTCGCTAAACCATTATAAGCGAACATATCTGGCTCTATTGAGTTGATATGCCACACGTGAGAACCTGATACTTGGGCAATCATTGACTCGTTGACCAATGCTTGGTCTAATGAACCATACATGCCGTTAAACACATATGAATAAGAAGAATCATTAGCCAACGTGGCATAACCTCTCGCTCTTAAGGTATCTATTGGATCTTCTTGCGCATACGCATTTAAGTCACCTAGAATAAGGAAATCTGGATCACCGCTTCCCGTTGGGTCTGTTTCTAACCAACTTGCTAAAGTTCCTGCCGATTGTGTTCGTGTCACATTACATTCGCCTTGTCCATCACCATCTTCAAAATCACCTAAGTCATCACAATCAGAACCTTTTGATTTGAAGTGATTAATAACAGCGGTGAATCGTTGATTAGAACTTATTTCTTCAAAGGTTTGCGCCAAAGCAGGTCGACTAAATCCATCGTTATAATTCGCATCAAATTCGTTATCAAGAATGGCATAATTACCTACTAAACTTACTTTCGCTGGCTTGTAGATAAACCCACATTTGATTTCGTCAGCAGAACCAGTGAATCGACCAATAACCCCTGTTGACACGAAGTCATATGTACCCACACCCATTTCAGTATTTAAGTGATCTACTAAGGTTTTGATCGCACTAAAACCGTTGTCTTCGTCATTCTCGATTTCAATTAAACCAACTACATCACCATCTAACTCCGCTAATGCAGCGACTATTTTTTGTGATTGTTTTAAGAAGTCGGCCTGACTAGCTGCACCTCTTGATGTTGGGAAACCTCCGCCTTGACCGTCACCATTGAAATAGTTTAACACATTAAACGAAACAACTCGTAATGCACCTTCACCCACACTTGGCAATGCATCTGGTGCTGCGTAATTAAACACCGGTACTGAAGTTGGTTGTAATCTATATTCACTGAAATCATAAGTAAAGATTCCCGCAAGGTTGTTTATGGTAGTTCCTGCTCTTAATGAGTTATCAGCACCAAGGTAAGGAATTGGGGAAGGGTTAGAACCACTTCTTGCGTCATCCAAAACAAAACTTCTTGCGCCATTCATTTCCAGTTGAGCCGTAATTGCATTGACATTAGAGTTGCCACTCGCTGTATTTCCTGTCTTAGGGCTATCATTCGGATCAACAATTTGTGTAGGTTGGTAAAGAATGCCATCCGCAGCCACTCTTAACTCTCCAAAATTTTCAAGGTTACGGTTTTCAGTTACATAGAAGGTGTTGGTAAACGATACCAACATATTTTCCCAAGCTTCAAAATCTGCTCGTGATGCTGCTGGTAGTGTGATTTCAGTGATAGCAACAGCATTACCTTTTGATACTACACTCACTGATTTGATATCCGTCAATTGGGTTAAACCAAAAGACTCTGAGACTACTCCTTCTATGACAACTGAATCACCTACTTCAACTACTGCATTTGATTTCACATATAATGCTTCTGAAGTAGCTGCGTTTCCGTCCCCTACCATATCCTGCACATAAAACCCTGCAAGGTTTGAAGTAAACCCTGCTCCAGTATAAGGTTCATTTCCGCCAAACTTAGCGGTCACAATACCTGAAGTAATAACAATGAAAGACTTCAGGCTTGATGCTTCGCCTTCTCCTTGTATTTCAGCAATGGTTTTATATCCACCATCTAAAATTTCCGCAGGAGGGGTCACAGAGAAATTGTATAAATAGAAGCTTGAACTGCCGCCTCCCGCTGATCCATCCGAGTAGTAGACTACTGCCACATAAGCTTCTTCTGAAATAAATGATAAATCAATTTCTCCAGAAGCTGTTGGACCAGAACTAGGTTTAGGATCGTTGTTTAAGAAATTTGTCGCTTGTGCAATATTTGTCCATGTAAACCCTGTTGGGTCACCCAAACCTACGTAATCCGTTGAGTAAAATACTTCCACATCAGGACCAGCATTCCGTGCATATTGGTTTCTAGCTGTAAATTCAAGTACTAAGTCATCCACATCATCAAAGTTGATTCTTGGAGTAATTAACCACGATTGACCTGCACCATTAGCACCTGAACTATGTCCATTAAATTGGATGTATTCATTTCCTTCACAGCGTGAAACCAAGTTATCTTGTGTGTGAAACAAGGTCCAATTCACTAAGTTTTCAGGACATGCTTCACCAAAGTTAACCACAACAGAATCCACCGCTGGCACTTGAGATATTTGCTCGATTATTCGTGACTTTGGGGCATTGTAAGGGTAGTCTTCTTTCGAGATTACTCCTGCTAAACCATCAACTAAGTAGTTGACAAAAGCTTGTTGGTAGGTTGCTCCTAAAGTTTTGTAGGTCAATGGGAAAAATGGATAACCATCACCTCCTCCAATGCCATTATCTCTAACAGTAAAGTCAATGGATGCTAACGTAATCGCTGGAGCGCCAGTAACTACTTCTCCATTTTCAACAATCATAGTTCCGTCATTCAATTCAATTGAAATCACTCGATCACCTTCTGGAGCAGCAGGATCAAACACGATTTTGAAACCAGCAATCTGTGGGAATCGTCCATCTAAACCTGGTGCTTTTGCTACACCATGTTCTATAATTTGAAGAAATTTCGCTGGCTCAATATCTTCTACTACGGAAAGAATATTAGTAAAAGCAGCTACTTCGTACGTCAAGTCTTCTGTAAAATCTCCTGATTCTATTAACGATTCAATTCTTAACCCGCCTGAGTTTTGAATCGCTACCTGTGGTTCTTTTACACCGAAGGTGGCATGTGTTTGTTTTGCTTGCCATAATAGAGCATCAGCAAATAAGTTGCCTCCATTAGACTCTGCATGTCTGATTGTTTCTCTTCTAAAATCTAACGTGTCTTCTGCTAGTGCGATTACGTTGGTAGAAAGATCTCCGATATATTCTTTAATGGGTGTTTCAATGACATCCACCATCCCTTGGTGAGTTGCACCATACACCAATACTAGATCCGATTGTTTGTGCACTTTTGTTACCAGACCATTGGCATCAAAATCAATTAATAAATTACCTAAATAGCGGTAGTTACCAGGTGTAGTAACGATGTACACCTCGTTATCTTCCTTGTCTTTTGCTACCATTGGGTAACCACCTACGGGAGTCGCATTATAAGGCTTTCCAATGATTGGGTTATTAGAAATTAACTCATCACCACCACCTGCAATGATTACATCAATATCCGTTAACTGACTTGCAAGATTTATCTCTTCATTTAAATCCTGTAAGTGACTAATCAAAATAATCTTGTTTACTCCCTCTCCCGTTAACCAGTCAATGTATTTCTGTACCGAATCAACTATTGCTTCTGAAATGATTGTATTTCCAGGACTTGAGATGACGTTGATGAGTGGTGTTGTTAAACCAATTACTCCGATTTTCTCATTTCCTTTTTCTATGATGGTAGCAGGAACAACTCTTTCTTCTTCTACCAATGCTTGCATCTCTGCTACATTTGAAAAACTTAGGTTTGAACTTAAATACGGTGCTTTGTTCGTTTCAAATGAACTAATAAAGTCTGCCAAAACCGCTGTTCCAAAATCAAAGTCATGATTCCCTAAATCTATGGCATCATAATTTATTGAATCTAACGCGATCGCATCGTAAAACACACCATTGGCTTGACTTGCGTTGTACTCTAAACCTGCAAGGAAATTATCACCCGAAGAAAGCATCACCGATTGGTAACCTCGCTTATTGGCTTGAGACCGCATCTTATCTAATGTTGCTTTAAATTGACCGATACTACCACCAGTAGTTGGCACACCATTCACGACAATAGAGTCAGGAAGTAAATCCGATTCACCATCGTTGTTATGAAAAATTGCTAAAGTGAAATCAGCTGAAGGAGCACTATATGAAATTAAAAATTCATCCGTAATCGACTTACCATCACTCATCGCTTCTATGGTGATAGGGAAATTAGCTACTCCGTCAAATGTACCTGAGAGCATGCCATTTTCAAAAGTAATCCAATCCGGCAACGTATCTTCTCCAGTTGAATAGGCCAAGAATGATAACTCGCTATCTTTATCTGTGAAATAAGGTGTGATGTCCAACGCGAAATCCCAGCCTTGAACTAATTCCTGATCTGGAATTTCACGGAGCAATTCAGGTTCATAGATAATATCTTCTTGTATAAATTTTATAATCAGTTGAGGAGCATCAGCAGCAGAACCATCAAATGATTCTGCCTCTCTCACGCCCTCTCCTGTAATAAAAAATGCTAGCCCATTACCTTGCGACCAGTCTTCTTTATTGATTATAGCTTCTATTAAGGGTGTAATATCAGCTGATTGTTGTTTCCCTCCTACAACATCCCAAGAACCAGGCTCAACATGCCATGCAATAGAATCGTTGAACCAAGTTCTGGAAGTAATGTCTGCGCTATCTACGCTAAAAGTAGCTGGGTTTATATTGTCTTCGATATGAATATAGTAGTTCGCTGGGTCTTCGTTTTTGTTGGTAGCATCGACTGTAAACTCTAGATATGCCGACTCAATAACGGTACCTTTTGGTATTTCTAAACTAGTAAACCTCAACCCCGCAATTGATGGATTTTGACCATTTGGGTTTTCAGTACCCAATTCTATATCTGAACTGGTAATATCCATTGCACCCTGCGTACGAAATGATTCATTTTCTGGAGTATAGATATATTCTTCCGCATCATCTGATGAACCAACGATTCGGGAAGAAATTGTAATGGTGGATTGGGCAACCACCGCACCCGCAAAGAGCACTGCAAGACAACAGGTAAGTAGTAGGCTTTTAAACATGATTTTAATCTTTTGATATGACAAGTCTATTTCGACCGTAAAATTCTATATCTAGTGTAAGTCACACATTTAGTTTGGGTTAGCATTTCGTTATCATTTGCTCTATCTCTTTTAAAATTCGTTAATATGTAGCTCCCTAAAAATGGAAGATAGGCTTGCTTCTCTCTTTCCTTAACATTTATAACACACAAAATTGACTACGGGATAAACATGTGTTTCGGATTTGTTGATTTTAAATCCCATAACATAGCTGTTAAAAATTAGAGATTCATTTTTAATGAACTTTTTGTTTTATCTTAGGAAAGATAATCACAAAAAAATGAACAAAAAAGTCGCGATTTTAAGAGGAATTAATGTTGGGGGAAATAGAAAAATATTAATGGCTGATTTGAAGTTGTTATTTGAAGAGTTGGGTTTTTCTAACATTATAACCTATATCCAAAGTGGCAATGTACTTTTTAATTCCAACACAGAAAACGAATTATTAGCTGATCAAATAGAACAAGCGATAACAGCCAATTTTGGATTTGATGTTCCCGTTATTGTACGCTCGGCCATCGAGCTTAAAAAAGCAATTGATACAAACCCTTTTTATGATGCAGATGCAGATGTAAACAAACTACACCTCTCCTTTTTGAAAGAAAAACCTACAGCAGAAAACCTACAACATACAGTAAGTTATAATTATGAACCCGACAAGTTTGTAATTGATGGAAAAGAAGTATTCATCTTCTGCGAAAACAAATACCACGAATCGAAACTGACCAACCTCTTCTTTGAGAAAAAACTAAAAGTAGGTGCCACCACGAGAAACTGGAAAACAGTCTTGAAACTAATGGTGTTAGCTCAAAACTAACCCACATAATTATGTTTTAAATGCGAAACTTAGTTTTGAAACTTGTCTCAAAACTATACCTTCCCCTACAAACATTATCAAACTCCTATTCACCCTATTTGAAACGATCCTTTTTTTTTATTCCTTGTAAAAACTTGAAAAAAAGATTTTTAAATGAAAAACGAGAAAATAAAAAAAGTTGCCCTCATACTTTTAATTATAGTTTTAAGTACCATCATACTTATCTATGGAAAACCTTTTTTAGTGCCTTTAGTATTTGCTGCATTATTGGCAAGTATGCTACTACCTGCAGTACAGTGGATGGAAAAAAAAGGCATCCACAAAGGCATTGCTACAATAATTTCAATACTTCTTTTAGTGGGCACTATTGGCGGTGTAGTGTGGCTGTTGTCCTGGCAAGTATCTGATTTAATCAAAGATTCTTCTGAAATAGAAAAAGAACTAACCCAGAAATACCACGAAGCTCAGCGCTACATTACCGATGTATTAGGTGTATCCGAGGAAAAACAGAAGGAAATGATTAACAATCAAAAATCTTCTGCACCAGCGAAAGTTGGCAGTATAGTCACTACTATTATGGGGGGCATAACCGGTTTTTTGACCGATACTATTCTTACTGTTGTTTACATCTTTTTGTTTTTGTATTACCGAAGCAAATTGAAGCAGTTTATTGTAAAACTTGTCGCTCCTGAGGACAAGGAAAATGCGCTGGAAATTGTAGGCGATGCTCAACAGGTGACTCAAAAATATTTAACTGGTCTCGCTTTAATGATTTTCTCTTTATGGATTATGTATGGTATCGGCTTCACCCTAGTTGGGGTAAAAAGTGCGATTTTCTTTGCGATACTTTGTGGCCTACTAGAGATTGTGCCTTTCGTGGGAAATATTACTGGAACTTCCCTCACCATACTTTATTCATTTATTCAGGGAGGAGACTTCACGCTAATTATTGGTATTCTTTTCACTTATGGGTTGGTACAATTTATTCAAACCTATATTCTAGAACCATTAGTTGTAGGTGCAGAGGTAAATCTTAATCCCTTATTTACCATCATTGCTTTGATAGCAGGAGAAATGCTATGGGGAATCCCTGGGATGATTCTCGCCATACCACTCATGGGTATTACTAAAATTGTATCGGACCACGTAGAAGTATTAAAACCGTTTGGTGAATTAATTGGCATTGAGAAAAAGGAAGACAGTGGGTTCAAAAAGAAAATAAAAAGTTATTTTAAAAAAATTAAAGGGCTATTTACTTCATGAAAACCTTTTTACCTCAACTACTCAAGGGTTACAGTAATCACAAAACATAGGATCCTCGTTTTGTTGGTTAGGGTTTAACTCCTTCTTCTCAAATTTACACTGACTACATTGGTAGTTAAAATAAAGCGTAGAAGCAGTTGGCATTAAGCACCACGAACAAGGTAAACCACGATCAACGCTTATGATACCAAATCCTGGAGTATTACACTTTGGGCAATGCGACTTCACTTTTTCAATGAGCTGTTGGGCAGCTTCTGCAATCACTGTCATGCGGGTTGGGTTGTTCATCGCCCGCATGTCTGTTTCAACAAACACGGATTTTTGATTAGTTACCAAACTTTCATAAGCTTGTTTTAGTGCTTTCCATGAACTTATTCCTTTGATTATTCCTTCACAATCCTTTTCACTTTTCTTAAGTATTAACTTATGCGAAGGAAAAACCGCCTTTCTTGCAAATTGCTTTAAAGCTTCGTATGACTTTACTTCGCAACCTCCAAAATTGGTGTCGATGCTGAACTTTTTACTTACAATTTCAAGGTTATTTTTTTTATCCACCAGCAACAACAATTCTTCATTACATGTAGTGAAAAAGGTTACAGGATGTTGACCAAAAGAACCTTCACTGGCTATAGCTAAGTCGCAATCGGCTAGCGCCATGGCCATATAACATTTCAGTCGAGCGGTAGCTAACGGACTTTCACCCCGCTCAACCTCTCCAGTGAAGGTTCCTAATTGGTCAGTATCTAATTCATTTACAATTAGTGGAAAAGCGTTAAGGCCGGTGGATAGAAGCGGTGCAAGCACCTGTTCTTTCCCATGTTTTGTGGCAATTACTATTCTTCTATTAGCAAACAAATCCATATTCATCTTTTTATTATGCTACTTTTATCCATTTTAAATCTCGGTTGTATTTGTGGGCTATTTTGCCCTCTTCATTCATTGCAAAAAGATAAATCCATTCGTTGTCCACCAACTGACGTACTGATTTATGTTTTGATAAAATAGCATCCATGGCCTCTACTGGTGCTTCTATAATAACATTTAAACGCAATGGTTCGTGCTGAAAGTGCTCCCCATCATGTACTGACTGCCAGGGCAAACCTGTGCGTAAATCTCCTGAATGCCCTTCAAACACACCCAAGCCACCAACTATGTTGTGGAGTGCTTTATTACCAGAACCAAAGGTTTTGTTATCAACGGTGGAAGCATAATATTGTAAATTAATCCAACTGGTCACCACCATGGGTGCAGTCATAATTATTTCTAACACAGCGAAACCCGTATCTTTCGCCCAGTCATAAGAATGCAAAAATGATTTGCCTCCAAAATCAATATCTTTAGTACGACTTCTTGGTGCAACCACCAAAGCTGAACAACCTGCTAGTCCCCACTCAGGTCGTACTTGGGACCAATCTACACTACGTTGGAAAATTGCTTTATCGATGTTTTTTTCACCATTGAGATTCATGCGAAGTGCACGCTCATTTCGAGCCATTTTCCCTGCACTCATTAAGGTTTCTTTTACATCTTTTACATCATAGAAATGTGAAACAGGAATTTTGTCCTCATTGAAGATAGTGACTTCATCTATCGTAGTGTCGTGCTGACAGGCTAAGAAGTAAGTAGTATCTGGAACTTCAATTCCTTTTTCCACCAATGCCATTCGCACTTTGGAATTATTTAAAACTGCTGCTGCAACTTTGGCATTGGCCTCACCAGTGTGTCCACCACATGCACCACAATCTAAGCCAGTTGCATGTGGGTTATTGACTGAACTCGAACCGTGTCCAACAATCAGCACCAATCGGGCAAAGTTATCCGTTAAGGACATTGCTTTGAGTGCTGCTTCCGCCATTTGAATCTGTTGATCTAGAGGAATACCTGCTAGATGATTTTGTTGCAGGAGCATAATTTCTTTTTTTGAACACATCTTTTGGTTGAGTCCCTCCTGCTCCGGATGAGGAACTGGACGAGTCATCCCATAGGAGTCTGTAAACAACTTGGGTAGATATGACAAACCAATAGGACCTACAAAACTAAAACAGCTAATTGCTCCTAACTTAAATGATTTCCATGCAAAATCTATCTGGTGCTTTAGTTTACGCTGTAGTATAGATTTTTCTTGGTCGTCCTTTTCTGGTAACGATTCATACACGGTATGAGAGGTGTTTAATAACACAGGACATTGATTTAATCCCTGCTCATGTGCTAAAGGCACATACTTAATTGGAAATGCAAAGAAACCTGCAAAACCCATAGTAGCAATATCGGATGATGCTAATTCTAGATTTCTTCTGTATACTTCTGATCGCACATCGATACAGAATATTGCTTGTACCTTTGGGACTTGTTTTTCCCGTTTAGCTGATGGTACTGTGTCAAATTTTTCAATCAAATTTCGCTGATTTGCCAAATCAAATGCGCTCTGAAGAATTAGCAACTGATCCAGCTCTTGGTCATGCCCATGGTCATTTTCAATTGCCATAAACTCTAATTTGGCTTTGTACCACTCGCCTTGGATGTTGTACTTTTCCAATGATTGGTAAATTAGCACTTCCCAACTGAGTAATACTGCTAAAAACTCGGTCATCTCATTACTTTGTTCACCCGCTAAACCATTGTCCCAATCCATTCGAGCTACATAGGCAGACCATCCTCCAACACCCAACAATAGTTTATGAAGATATGCTTCACTCATTTCTTCAGAAACATTTAGTTGTTCTAAACCATATTCAATTACTTCTAAGGTGTCATCAGGAAGTTTTTTTACTAGGTTACGAAACCCTACCAACCCAGTAACTTCGGGTGTTCTATCTACCTTAGCTTCCATTTTCCATGCCTGAAAAATCCCCCCGGAAGCAGTAGCTTTCCAAGCTGCTTGGTTCTTATCAAAATACGATGCACCCCATTCCGATACACGCTCTACCATAAATCTATGCCAGTTTTTTCCAGTGACTACTTCAGAAACTTCAACTACTGTTTTCATGGATAAAGGAATTGATTCAGCCGAAATACCGTCTTTCAAACTTGACAAAAATGCCTCAGGAGTTTCACCTTGATGATGTTGTTTATTGATAAGAACTTCTTGAATATCTGTTTTCGTAATTTTTCCTTCCGAAATAGCCTTTAAATAAAACTCCAAAGGTAATGTCGCTTTTATGTTTCCTCTTTTTGCAAGTAATTTCATCGCGTTATCAAACTCATAGTCAGACAAGCCCATATAAGGGTTAACTGCCACAAAATTTTCTAACGACCATAAAGGAGCTATTTTTTTTCCTATCTTATTCAATTTCAAACTCAAAGCTTGATTCGTAACTGCTGGTTTTTGAGTAGACTGTATCATCATTTATATTTTTTCGCTTGAAAATATTTTTATTTTAATTCTGAAATAACGGTTTGTAATTTTACTCGTTGATTTTCTTTTGCTGCCACTTCAATATATTGGTCAACAACATCTTCTTCTACAATTTCTAAATGGACTCTAGTAAAATGATCATTTTTTAATGATCCAACTATGCGGTCAAATCGTGCGTTTGCATAAAACCCATTTTTGAAATGTACTCTCCATCGTTGAGCTTTATCGCTATTATTCAATATTGGAGGTAATAATTGTAGTAAAACAGCAATCCCAAAGACTAAAAGAATGATAGAGGTTAATACAATAATCACCGTTGTTGGCTGAGAAACAACTGGGATTTGACTTTTGAGCATCCAATCAAAGCTACTCTCTAAACTGAAGAACGAAAGCGCCACGAGCATGGTCAAACCACTGGTTTTAATTACTCCGATTAAACTAGTGCGTGTATCAAATATTGGAACAAGAATTTGTGAAAGCCCCATAACCACAATAGCACCAGTCGCTAACAAAGTAAATTCATGTATAGGATCGATTTCCCACAACATGGCCATCAATAAATAAATTGATAGGGCAAAGATGATACTTCCAATAATTCGGACTGTGCTGCCTAGTCTTTTGCTTAATTTCACTTTATTAGCACGGACCACATCAATTACACTACCTGATGATAGAAATGCATGCGCCTTGTAAAAGGAGTGCGCTACCAAGTGTAACATGGCTGCAGTATACACTCCAAAACCGCAAATCAATAACATAAACCCCATGTGAGCGACACTTGAATAGCCTAATGCTACCTTTATTGTTGGTTGTGTTAAGAAAACAACCGAGGCAAATAAAGCGGTAAAACCACCAAAAACAATTAAGAAGATAGGTGCGTAAGTTGCCTCATTCATCATAAAAGCCATTCTAACAACCAAAAAAGGGCCTGCATTCAACAAACCCGCATGTAATAAAGCAGAGACTGGTGTAGGTGTTTCTACCACTTCAATCAACCAACCGTGAGTAGGAAACTGACCAGATTTCAAAATAGCTGCTAGAGCAATAAACACTGATGCTATTTCTAGGTGAAGTGAAAACCCAGACGTAAAAGCTGCTTTAACTTCGTTAAATATGATTGCAAGATCTCCAGTACCAAAGGTTTTATAAATAAGAACTGTTGCAATTAATAAACAGACATCGCCTAAACGTGCTACAATAAACTTCTTTCTTGCTGCAATAATAGCCCCTGGTCGACCGCGATAAAATACTAATAACTGATGAAGAGCTATACTTGTCAACACCCATGTGAATAGAAGTTGTCCTATATTGCCTGAAATAACTAGTAATTGTACCGAAGCAATGGTATAGGCTAGACGCGCTAAAAAATACTTTTGACGTGGATCACCATCTAAGTAGTTATTGCTAAACTTCATAATGATGAATCCTAATAAAGCAATCATCACAAACATAAGCATGCTTAAGGCATCTAATCGGAGAGAGAAACCAAGCCCATTAAAACCCAAAATTGGGCTTGTTAACACACCTAAATTATAAACCAAACATGCTGCAACTACAGACAACATTATCCCAAAAAGTGCCATCGGCTGGCTCATCAATTTGTATTTTTCGATGTTATATTTTTCAATTATATGGGAAATTAGCCCATATGCTCCATAAGTGAGTGGAGCAAGAAGTACAAATAAGGAATAGTAATTAGTTGTTATCATGATTGTAGTTTTTTGATAGTTGTGCTGTTAGTTTTAATTACAGCACAAATAACTACAACCTATATTTATAATAAAATTTAATGTTTTTAATGAATTACATAATTTATAATTATATATATAATTATTGTATCAACATGAAAAGATCTAAATAATTCTTTCCAATTGATTTTCTGAAAGTTAATAATATAAATAATCGAAATGGTTATAATAAAATCCAAGCTTAAACAGAGCTACTAAATTAAAGTAGTACTCTTTTTTAATAAGGCTTAAATAAAAAACTTCTTTGCCTCAATTTGTGTTTTCACATCTTCGGGAACTATATACTGTATAGACTTACCTTCTTGAATACACTTTCTGATGTAGGTAGCCGAAATATCAGTCATGGAAGCTTGAATCAGGTTCACTTTTTCGTGTGTATGAAAAATGGTTGTTTTTGAAGTGGGGCGAGGGTACACGCATACTTCAAATTGATTTAATATCTCCTGGTGATTTTTCCACCGATGAAAATGGGTTAGATTATCTTCCCCCATGATTAACTGAAAAGTATAAGAAGGATATTTTTCTTTTAAATACACTAAGGTGTCGATGGTAAAGCTTGGCTTTGGCATCGAAAATTCAATATCACAAGCCTCAAGTCGATCATCATCCTTAATGGCCAAACGTACCAAATCGAGACGATCAAACTCATGTAATAATGTTGCTTGGGTTTTAAAGGGGTTTTGAGGAGAAACTACAAACCAGACTTTGTCTAAATCGGATTCATTTAAAATCGTGCTAGCAATAATCAAATGCCCCGTGTGTATAGGGTTGAATGAGCCGAAGAAGAGACCGATTTTCATGTGTTAGATGTTAGATTGTGAGATATGAGAAGTTAGAAGTTATAAATGAAGAATTCTTCCTTGCGTCTGAACGACAAATAAGTCTTCTATATTAGTTCTTGTATCTAGATTCTAGACTCTTCTTACTTTATTCCGTTTTGAGAAATTCATCTATCAACGCTTGAGCTTTAACAAAAGATGTTTGCAAGTCATCATTTACTAATGTTTTATCAAAAAAAGGTGCGTATTCCATTTCTTCAATCACTTTTGCTAGCCTTTTTTTCAGGCTTTCTTCATTTTCAGTACCTCTTGCTCTGAGACGCTGTTCCAAGATTTCTACAGAGGGGACTTTGACGAAAATAGCCAAGGCTTTTTCTCCATAAGTTCGCTTTAAAGTTAAAGCACCCTTTACATCTACATCAAAGATTACTTCTTTCCCTTTTTTCCAAAGGCGTTCTATTTCACTTTTTAAAGTACCATAGCATGTTCCATTGTATACCTCTTCCCATTCAGCTAATTCATTTCGATCAACTTTTTGTTGAAATTCTTCCTTTGAAAGAAAGTAATAATGTTTTCCATGTTCTTCGATGCCTTCTCTTCTTTCACGCGTAGTGGCTGAAATGGAAAACCCCAAATTTGGATTGTTTTTTAGAAGATGCTGAACAATGGTTGTTTTTCCTGAACCAGAAGGGGCGCAAAAAATAATTAATTTCTCAGCCATAAGAATTTAAGAGTGTATGCTTTTAATCTGCGATTTAATTGAGTTCACCACACTTTCTGGACAACATTTGTGGCTTAGCTTCGATTTGATTTTCTCAATAAGCGACCGCTCAACATTATACTTTTCTAAACAAGGTGCACATTCATCAATATGTTCCTTAAAAAACTCTTCTTCATCTTTAGTAGCTTCGTCATCAATAATGACGTTGAGTAGCTCATGTACTTTGACACAATTGCTACAGGTAGGTTTTGAACCAAACATTTTTTGTAAGATTTTTTTCATATACTAGTCTTTATGATACCCCATTTTACGAGCATACTCACTCAGTTTTTCTTTTAATAAATGTCTTGCTCTGTGTAGTCTAGAACGAACTGTACCTATTGGAATATCCAATATTTTGGCCATTTCTTCATATTTGAACTCTTCCAAATCAGAAAGTATAATAATCGTTCTGAAATCCACATCCAATGAATTGAGTGCATTGGTAATTTCATCTCCCATCATTTCCTGAACAGATTCAATACGCAAGTCAGATGTTGCTTCAACAGCAGTATCTTCAGAATTATAATACTGCTCTACCTCTTGGTAATCCACCTTGTTAGGCTGTTTACTTTTTTTACGGTAGTCATTTATAAAGCTGTTTTTTAGAATTCTGAACAACCAAGCTTTTGCATTAGTTCCTTGTTCGTATGATTCTACAAAACGGTATGCTTTTAAATAAGTTTCCTGAACTAGATCATTTGCTTCATCTTCATCAAAAACTAGTCTGTAAGCGAAATTATATAATGCATCGATGTGCGGCATTAACTCCTGCTCAAAAACTTCGTCTTTTTGCTGTTTGGTCAATGTTTTTCGCTTTACTTCTTCTTCCATGTCTTACTTTAAAAGTTCGAATTACAAATTTAGTAATTTAGCACAGATTCAATAATTTTACTGCTAACCATAGTTACACCTCTAATGTTTCATCTGTGCAAATAAAGCTCTCGGTAGTCATCATTACGCTTAATGAAGAAAAAAACATTGAACGATGTATACAGTCTATAAAGGCCATTGCAGATGAAATTGTGGTTGTAGACTCCTTTTCTACCGATAAAACAAAAGAAATATGTCTTACCCACAAGGTGATTTTTTTAGAACAAAAATTTCTCGGACACATCGAACAAAAGAATTTTGCTATTTCTAAAGCTACGTCATCCCTACATTCTTTCATTGGATGCGGACGAGGCTTTAAGTGAAAAAGCAATTGTGGCCATTCAAGACATCAAAAATAATTGGACAGCTGATGGGTATTATTTCAATCGATTAACCAACTATTGCGGTAAATGGATTCATCATTGTAGCTGGTACCCCGACAAAAAACTTCGGTTATGGGACAGCCGACTAGGTAAATGGGATGGTGTTAACCCACATGATCGCTATGAAATGACTGCTGACGCAACAATAAAGTCAATTAATGCTGATATTTTACATTATTCCTTTCACAGCATCAATCAACATATTCAACAAATTAATTTCTTTACTGACATTAGTTCTAAAGCTGCTTTTGAAAAAGGAAAGCGGTCAGATATTTTTCAAATAATTTTTAAACCCATCGTGAAATTTTTAAGGGATTATTTTTTGCATCTTGGTTTCTTAGATGGATATTATGGTTTTGTGATTTGTGCTAACTCAGCTCATGCCAAATTTTTAAAATATGTTAAACTGCGTGAACTTCAAAAACACTCCAGATGATAAAAGTAGTACATATAGATGCTGGTTCTGAATGGCGAGGCGGACAAAAACAAGTCGCTTTATTACACCAAGGATTGTTGGAAAAAGGAGTTGAAAGTTTCTTAGTATGTAATGATAAAGGAGAGCTGTACCAACACATGCATCAACAGGTAGCCAACTGTATGGGTTGGAAATATGCAGGCAAACGCTCTTTTAGCACAAAAAAAGATTTAGAAACAATACTCCAACACCTACAACCTGACATCATTCATTTTCATGATAATTTATCATTAAACTATTCCAATGTAGGCGTTGGAATCAAAATAGAAACGAGAAGAGTATCTTATCCCGTCAAGTGGATTTCTAGAATTACGAAATATAAAGGCATTCAACACCACGTTGGGGTAAGTCAAAACCATTACCAACTACCTCTCTCGGTTTTTTAAAAATTGTTCCACCATTCACAGTTCCATAGATTTAGATTATTACACGAACAGCGAACGAAAATCCATGTTTTAAAAAACAAATCAGCTTATAACATTTTGTTTGTGGGAGCATATTCCAAACAAAAAGGGTTAGCCACTCTTCTCAAGGCCTTTTCATTACTTGTTGCATCAGGCACTGAAGCGACTCTTCATTTGTGTGGTTCTGGGGAATTACAAGCGGAAATTGATCTTTTGATTAAAAAAAATAATATTAAAAATCAAGTCGTTCAGTATGGACACCAAAAAGACATTGCTCCATTTTACCACGAAGCCGATGTAATAGTTGTTCCTTCTAGTTGATGGGGAAGGTTCTAGTGGTACCATTAAAGAAGGAATAGCTTGTCTAAAACCAGTCATAGCAAGTGACATTGAACCCAACCTTGAATTGATTGAAGATGGTGAAACGGGTTTTTTATTTAAAAGTGGTGATAGTCATGCGTTGATGAAAGTGCTCTCAAAGCATCCCGCTATTCCAATTAAAAATCTTCAAACCAAAAGAAAAGAATTTTCTTCAGAGATTATGATTGAAAAATATCATGAACTATACCAGAAACTACTCAATTCGTCTATACACTAATATTCCTTCAGACAATTCTTTTTCTAAGGTATATTTTTCATTCCAGTCAAATTGATCACAAGCTTGATAATTTACCTCTTACCCAATATTTAGGAGGAGTTGTTTTTAAAAATATAATCACATTCAAACGGCACATCTATCTGAAATTTTTCTACGCGTTCAGCATCAACAATTAAAGTAGGGTGCACATAGCGAGTCGGTGATTTTTTATCTAACAATAAATGAACAATCTGTGGGCTTGAGACAAAAACCACTTCTTCATCTGAAATTTTATCTTCCAAATAATGTGCTATTTCCTTTGCTTTATCGGGTTTATGTTAAATAATTATTTGTCCAATACCCTGAATAACCCATGCCACGCATCCTAAAATTCCAATCGCAACTCTTCTAACCCAGTTATTCTCAAAAAATTGATTGACAAACTTATTCTCAAAAAACAAATTAGGAACCAAAAAACTAACTGCTGGAATAGCTTGAAGATAGTAATGCCTGAAATGTGCACCAGGTAAATAAATCGCATACAGAGCAAACACATACCACATAAAAACAAATAGTTTTTCCCAAAGATGATTTTTATTTGTAGACCAAAAATTTAGCAAACTCAAATAAAACACGATGATA
The DNA here is from genome assembly GCA_963815495.1 of uncultured Cytophagales bacterium. GTDB lineage: Bacteria > Bacteroidota > Bacteroidia > Cytophagales > JAAEPT01 > CAWFGW01. The sequence continues at coordinate 72,525 of CAWFGW010000002.1, read as the reverse complement.
AAAGGAATGTAACGTTGATGAATTCCTAAAACAAAATCTAAATCTGCGGCAACATCTTTCTGCCCTTGATAGTTAAATGGAAGTTCATAGGTAATAAAGTGAAACTCCTTGTAATGATCAATAAAGTAATAATAAAAGTGAGCTCCCCAGAAAGGAATTAAAAAACCTAAAAAAGCAATAAATGCAGTGAAAGCATATTGAAAAAAAGAAAGCTGTTTTTTAACAACGACCCAATAAATGAAGAAGAAAGTAAAGATAGCAAGCACATCAAAAAGCACTAAATATTTAGTCATAAAGCCTAAACCAAATAGTAAACCACTAATAAATGTATTAAGTAGCCCTTGTTTATAAGCAAAAAAATAAAGCCCAAAAATCGTAAAAGTTGTAAATAAAATTTCAGTATTAAATGAAAAACCAAATGGTGTAGACATTAAAGCGATGTACACTAAACCAACCATCAGTCTCAATTTTTTAGTTTCAGTAAAAAGAGATTTAATTCGATATACAGACAAAAAGCTGAAAATGCTATTAAAAATATTGCTACAACCCGAATAAATAATACACTTTGAAAAACCGAAATTAACCCAGCAAAAAAAACATAGATACCAAATGGTTTAATATCTACTGTATCCACATATAGCGTATTTCCATTAAGTAATTGATGAGCCATTACTAAATAGGTTGACTCATCTGGATCTATAACAGTCGGAATAAGTGTCCCTATTCGCAAGAAAATAGCAAAAACCAAAAAACTAGTAAAAATCAACCAGTCATTTTTCAGTAATAATTTAAGCATAGTTATTTCTCTTAGATTGTAAACATAAAAAAAGCTCAACACTTTCGTGTTGAGCTTTTCAATTAATATAGTTATTATCTCTTAGTATCTATAAGCATCAGACTTATAAGGACCTTCAACTGGTACACCAATATATTTTGCTTGATCAGCAGTAAGTTCTTCTAACTCAACACCAATTTTTGCTAAGTGAAGTCTTGCTACTTTTTCATCTAAGTGTTTTGGTAACACATATACCTCGTTTTTATAGTTACCTGAATTTTTCCAAAGCTCAATTTGTGCTAATGTTTGGTTTGCAAACGAGTTCGACATTACAAAAGAAGGATGTCCTGTTGCACAACCTAAGTTGACCAATCGACCTTCAGCCAATACAATAACGTCATGATCTTTTACGGTATATAAATCAACTTGTGGTTTGATATTTACTTTAGAACTACCGTAGTTTTTATTCAACCAAGCCATGTCAATTTCATTGTCAAAGTGACCAATGTTACAAACAATTGCTTTGTCTTTCATTTTCTCAAAATGACGACCTAAGATAATATCTTTGTTACCAGTTGTCGTTACAATGATATCGCCTTCTAAAACAGCATCATCCATTTTCTTCACTTCAAAACCTTCCATTGCAGCCTGAAGCGCACAAATTGGATCGATTTCAGTAACAATCACACGAGCACCAGCACCTCTCAAAGATTCTGCAGAACCTTTACCTACATCACCAAAACCAGCTACTACAGCTACTTTTCCAGCAATCATTACATCAGTTGCTCTTCTGATACCATCCACTAATGACTCACGACATCCATATTTGTTATCAAACTTCGACTTTGTTACTGAATCATTAATATTAATTGCTGGTAAAGGAAGTGTTCCTGCTTTTACTCTATCATATAAACGAAGTACACCTGTAGTAGTCTCTTCTGAAACTCCTTTAATGTCTTTTACTAATTCAGGAAAACGATCTAAAACCATATTAGTTAAATCACCACCATCATCAAGTATCATATTCAACGGCTTACCATCTTTAAAAGCAAATAAGTGTTTGCTCTATACACCAATCAAACTCTTCTTCATTTAACCCTTTCCAAGCAAAAACAGGAATTCCAGTTGCTGCAATTGCTGCAGCTGCATGATCTTGAGTTGAAAAAATGTTACAACTAGACCAAGTTACTTCTGCTCCTAAATCGATTAAGGTTTCAATTAATACTGCTGTTTGAATTGTCATGTGAAGACAACCAGCAATACGAGCTCCCTTTAAGCGGTTGTTCGTTTTTAAATTCTTCGCGAATTGACATTAAACCTGGCATTTCTGCTTCAGCTAATTGAATTTCTTTTCTACCCCAATCAGCAAGACTTATGTCTTTTACTTTAAAATTTTCAGTTTGAACCATTTCGTTTTTTATTTACAAACACAAAGTTATTTAATTCCAATACAAGATTCAATCAGAGCTTTATAAACTTAACATCTTGTACTCCATACTTTTTTAATTACCCCATTTTTATTTAATTCTAAAGCTCCGTAATCATCCACGTTAACAACCTTACTTAAAAATTGTTCTCCATCATCAAAAAGAATTTCATGATCTGTACCTATCAAATATTGCATATATTCATTTCTAATATCTTCTCCTCTTTTTAATGAATCATAGACCTCATTAAGATATTTAAACGAGTTAAATAATTCTTCATAAACAGAATATTTTTTATTTCTCTCCAGCTTTAATGAAGTAGCATTTAATATTCCAAAATCAGTTTGATTAACATTTAAACCAACTCCTATAATTGAATACCCCAATTTTGATCCTTTAATTTTATTTTCAATCAGAATTCCTCCCAGTTTTTTATTCTTCACATAAATATCATTTGGCCATTTAATTTTTGCTATCAACCTCTTTCACTTTTTAAATAACGAATAATCGCGATTGAAATGAATACAGTTAACTCAAACTGATAGGCTGGTCGCAAGAAATGAAGGTGTTAAAATTAAAGAAAAAGTTAAGTTTTGACCCTCTGGCAGCTAACCAAACATTCCCTTTTTGACCTCGCCCAGCAGTTTGCTTTTTAGCATAGATTACATCACCAGATTGTGCTTCAGACCTTAGCAATTAAGTCTAACGCATAATCATTAGTTGAGTGACAGCTTGTCAGTTCAATAATTCTTTTTCCTATATTGGCAAAATTAGACATCAACTTGTGAAACAATTTTGTAGTTTTACCTGCTAAGATAGTTATTAAATGAAGAACGAGGCGAAGAAAAAAAACAGTTCAAAAGACTTAGCAAATCTTGTAGTAAAAGGTATACAAGAAAAGAAAGGAAAAAACATTACTGTTATGGACTTACAAAAAGTTCATGGTGCAGTTACTAACTTTTTTGTAATCGCTTCAGCGAACTCTGACACACAACTTTCTGCAATACATAACTCAGTTGATAAAGTAGTTGCTGACGAAAGTGGTGAAAAACCATGGCAAAGTGAAGGCAGAACTAATAAGGAATGGATTTTGTTGGACTACGGTGATGTCGTAGTACATTTATTTAAAAAAGACATTAGAAGCTTCTATAATCTTGAGGGTTTATGGGGTGATGCAAAAATAACACACATTAAGGACGAAGAATAGAATGGCAGAAAAGAAAAAACCTGGGTTACCGAAGAAACCAAATTTCCAAATGTGGCTTATTGCAGCTTTTGTTGCTGCCATAATTGGAATTATGCTTTTTAGCAAATCATCAATTCAACCTACATCTGAATCAGCATTTCATGAAATGATCAGAGAAGGCGATGTTAAAAGCATTTCATTTGTAAATGGTAAAGAAGTAGAAATTACATTAACTGAAGAAGCATTAAAATCTGGTAAATACAATGACAAATTAGGCGATAACACCATGTCATTACAAAACACGCCACATTTTAAATTCAATGTAATCACTCCTGAAATATTTGAAAGAAAATACGAAGAAGTATTAAAAGATTTACCTGCTGAAAAACGTATTCAAATTGGTGTTGTTGAGCGAGAAGACCCGGGAAACATGTTCTTTAACTATGGATTCTTAGCTTTATTAATCTTCGGTTTTTATTTCTTAATGAGAAGAATGACTGGTGGTGGCGGACCCGGTGGTCAGATATTTAATATCGGAAAATCAAAAGCAAAGCTTTTTGATGCTGAAAATAATGTTAAAATCACCTTCAAAGATGTTGCTGGATTAGACGAGGCAAAGGAAGAAGTCCAAGAAATAGTAGAATTTTTAAAAACACCTGGGAAATACACCAAACTAGGTGGTAAAATACCAAAAGGAGCCTTATTAGTAGGCCCTCCGGGAACAGGTAAAACCTTATTAGCTAAAGCTGTTGCAGGTGAAGCTGGTGTACCATTCTTCACGTTATCGGGCTCAGATTTTGTAGAGATGTTTGTGGGTGTAGGAGCTGCACGTGTACGTGATTTATTTAAAACCGCAAAAGAAAAAGCACCTTGTATCATTTTTATTGATGAGATAGATGCGGTAGGTCGTTCTCGTGGTAAAGGTCAAATGATGGGTTCAAATGATGAACGTGAAAATACACTAAACTCATTATTGGTTGAAATGGATGGGTTTGCTACTGATAGTGGTATCATTATCTTAGCAGCAACCAACCGACCAGACGTATTAGATTCCGCATTATTAAGACCAGGTCGTTTTGATAGACAAATCAGTATCGACAAACCAGACATTGTTGGTAGAGAAGCTATATTCAAAGTACACTTAGGTCCAATTCGATTAGGCACTGATGTAGATGCTAAAAAACTAGCAGCTCAAACTCCTGGATTTGCTGGGGCTGAGATTGCAAATGTTTGTAATGAAGCTGCTTTAATAGCTGCAAGACGAAATAAAGAAGCGGTAGAATTAATTGATTTTCAAGATGCCGTTGACCGAGTAATTGGTGGATTAGAAAAGAAAAACAAAATTATTTCTCCTGAAGAGAAAAAAATTGTCGCATATCACGAAGCAGGCCATGCCATTGTAGGGTGGTTTTTAGAACATGCTGATCCACTAGTAAAAGTAAGTATAGTACCCCGAGGTGCAGCAGCACTTGGTTATGCACAGTACTTGCCAAAAGAACAGTTCCTGTACCAAACAGAACAACTAATAGACACGATGTGTATGACATTGGGGGGTCGTGTAGCTGAAGATATTATATTCGGTAAAATTTCTACAGGAGCGCAAAACGATTTGGAAAGAATTACAAAAATGGCATACAGTATTGTGACTATTTATGGTATGAACGACAAAATCGGGAACATCTCCTACCATGATTCTCAACGTCCCGATTATTATGGAAAACCTTACTCAGAATCTACAGCGCAAACCATAGACGAAGAAGTAAGAAAAATAATAGACTTGGCTTACATAAGAACGAAAGAGTTACTTCAGAACAAGAAAAAAGAACTTGAGATTATTGCTAAAGCACTGCTGGAAAAAGAAATCATTTTTCAATCAGATTTAGTTGAACTAATCGGTAAAAGACCTTTTGATAAAGAAACTACTTATGAAGAGTTTACAAAAGGAAGTGTGAGTGAACCTGCAGGCAAAACAATTGTAGAAAAACACACGGTTGTTGATGCGGAAACAAAAGAAGAAAAAGCCGAAGAAACAGAGGAAACAAATTAGATTCAATGATTAATATTTCTCTAAAGGAAGGAAAGAAACTATACTTTGCTTCTGATTTTCATTTAGGTATACCTACTTATGAGAAAAGTCTAGCAAGAGAAAAGAAAATAACAAAGTGGCTTGACACAATCAAAAAAGATTGTCAAGCCCTTTTTTTAGTTGGCGATGTGTTTGATTTTTGGTTTGAGTACAAACATGTAATCCCAAAAGGTTTTATCCGTATTCAAGGAAAGTTAGCTGAATTAGCTGATTCAGGTATCAAAATCTATATGTTTCGTGGAAATCATGATATGTGGTTGTTTGATTATTTCGAAAAAGAAATAAGCGCAACAATCTTTCAAGACCCACAAACAATAACCTGCAATGGGGTTAAAATATTTATTCATCATGGTGATGGTTTAGGCTCGCATGATAAACTTTATCGCTTTGTAAGAAAATTTTTTACTAGTAAAGTTTGCCAATGGTTATTCGCTCGTCTACACCCTAATGCGGCTGTTGGCTTTGCCAATTACAATTCTAACAGCAGTAGATTACGAAACAGTAAAGCTGACGAAGTGTTTTTAGGAGAGAAAGAACATCTGTGGGATTTTTGCAAAAAAGAAATCCTAAAGGAACATTATGATTATTTTATTATGGGACACAGACACTTACCTCTCTGCTTACCCGTTGGTGAAAACAGTTATTACATTAATCTGGGTGAATGGGTCAACTATAGCTTTTATGGTGAATTTTCAGACAAAAAGCTTGAGCTAAAATCATTTGAACCATGTGGTGATTTTTTTACCGAAAAAAATATATAATCAAACTTTTAAAGGCTACAACGCTATGATTAACGTTTCAAACAAAGATATAAATGCTTTAGCCATACCAGCAATAATTTCAGGTCTCATTGAACCCATTATTTCCCTCACTGATGTTGCTCTTGTTGGAAATAATCTTGACTATCATGCAATTGCTGGTGTTGGTATAGGCTCTTACACGATTGTCTTGTTTATTTGGATTTTTTCATCCATCAGAAACTCAACTACTTCAATCGTATCGCAGTTATATGGTGCTGGTGAGAAAGAAACGCTAAATAGTATAACTTCAAAATCCCTATTAATTAGCTTCCTATTAGGAATCATTATCGTAATAATTTCAAACGTTTTAGCACCATGGATTTTCAAATTCCAAAATGCAGAAGGAATTACACTTGAAAATAGTCTCACTTATTTCAGGATTCGGTCTGTTGCCATCCCTTTTACATTAGCTACACTTTCACTTTTTGGAGCTTTTAAAGGTTTTCAAAACACACATTGGGCTATGAGAATAACGCTGATGGGTGGTTTATTAAATATAGTTCTTGATATATTATTCATTAAAGGCTTAGCATTTATCCCTGCTCTGGGGGTAAGCGGAGTTGCTTTAGCTTCACTAATCTCACAGGTAACGATGTTTTTAATTGCACTATATTTCTTTCTGAAAAACTTTAAATTTTCTGTAGGAAAAACTGACTTCATCGATAAATCAATTGGAAGTTTATTTTACATGAGTGTTGATTTATTAATCCGAGCAATAGCATTAAATGCTGTATTCATTTTAACCAATAAATTTGCGACAAAATATGGCGATCAATATATGGCAGCACATACTATACTCTTTTGGATATGGATATTTCAAAGTTATTTTATAGATGGCTATTCAAATGCTGCAATGGCATTATCAGGAAAAATAAAAGGACAAAAACGGTTTGGACTTCTTTATCGACTAGGCATGAAAATTTGCAAAATCAACTTCTTACTTTCACTTGCTCTAGCAATCTTATTGTTTTTTGCTACACCATGGATTGGTGTGTTTACAGATAATGTCCGAGTTGAACAGCTTTTAGGTGGGTCATTATACATTGTATTGTTAACATTCCCTTTAGGCTCATTAGCATTTACATTTGATGGTATATATATAGGGCTTGGAAAAGCTTATTTTTTAAGAAATTTACTCTTAATCAGCACTTTCTTTATCTTTGTACCATGCTTATATTTCCTCAACAACTTAGGTTTAACATTAGATGGGATATGGCTCAGCATTTTATTATGGCTTTGTATAAGAGGACTTGTGCCTTTCATCCACTTTCAAGGAAAATATCAATCCTACGACAAATTATAATTTTACTTTTTATAATTACCACATCTACCAAACTGTATTCTCAAAACTCATCTAAAATATATTATAAAGAAGATTTTGAACAGCAAATAGATTCCTTGACGAAGGAATTTGGTCAAAACAAAATTTTACCTAAGGGTTTTGAAATTGCAACACTGGTTGCTCTCTCTCATTACCCTGAATTAAAAGAGGTTAAAATAAGGTTTGTACTGAAGGAAACCTTTATTCCGTTGGTTTCCCGCCCAAATATTACTAGCATGTTCAAACGAAAAAAAAACTGGGAGTACTTAGTGATTATAAGTGACCATAGCAATGATGATATGGAAACTATTTTACTTAAAAATCTTTCATTTAATGCTCAGGTAGGAATTATTGGACATGAACTTGGCCATACAGCGTACTATCTTGATAAAAAAATTGGTGATATGATTGGTGTAGGCTTTAATTATATTAACAAAAAATACCGAGCAAACTTTGAAAAAGACACTGATAAACGGGCTATAGATCATGGCCTCGGGTGGCAATTATACGATTACGCAATTTTTTCTAGGTCGCTACCAGATATGACTAGAGAAAATATTGATTGGATTGATAAATATTATATGAATGGCGCTTCAATTTTTCAATACATGCAACACCACCCCTTGTATCAAAAAAGCTTTAAAAACTTGTAATTTGCTTTTCAACAGAAAAAAGACAATTTTTAACTATCTGAAACAACCAACATTATGAAAAATGCAACATTATTGTCCATTTTTGGATTTTTAATAGGATTGACAATAATCACTTCCTGTGAAAATTTAGATGATTTAGCTGACTTAGGTTTACGTCCTAATATCTTGGCGCCTGCCTTGAAAACAGAAATAGATGTATATGATTTTGACAAACTATTAAATCAAAATTCTAAGTATGTAATTCCCTTTTCCGAAATTGCAAATGAATCGCCAGTAACAATTACACCTGGCACAACAGTTCCTTTTACCCCTGAAATGACGTTCAGTGACCCTCTACCAAGCCAATACCTTAACATTTTTGACATTGCTGAACGTATTTTCTTAGACACAGTTAATGCGACTTTAACTTTTAAAAACACTTTTCCTGTTTCTATATTACCCAACACACGATTTGTTTTACGAGATAGCGCCAATCCCAGTAACATTTTATTTAGCCATCAAATACCTACTGGAACTAAAGTTTCACCTGGGGAAGAATATCGATTTGATTTTATTAGTAGTAAAGACACGGTTGAATCAACCTTAGAGTTTTTTGTAGATGACTTACATTTAGAAGAAGGTAATAATGTTACATTTACTGGAGAAGATTTCGTAGTAAACCTGAACGTAAAAGTTGTAGACATTGATAAAGCAGAACTAAAAAACAATGTCTCCTATAAAGACACCGCAGTCCATCTTTTTAATATTAACATCCCTAATCCAGAAGATACAAGCGCTTACTCTGGAAGTCTATCAATTTTTCTTACCAATAAATACCCTGCTGGATTCGACTTACGATTAGAGTTACTTGATGAAAACGAGAATTTTATATTTAGCGTTTTTGGTGACTCCAGTTTATTCTTAAATCATGCCCCATTAGATCCTAACGGTAATGTAGTAGGTGAAACAACTACTGAAAAATTAAATTTTATAAAGGTTGAAGACATCAGAAACCTTAACGCTGTGAAAAAAATGCGTGTAATGGTAGAGCTATTAACTCCACCCACACCTGAGACAGTTATTTTAAATGAAGTAACTACCATTGACTTGTTGATTACTGCAGATATCAAAATAGACCCTTCAAACGCTCAATAAGTTTACCAGCAATGAAAAAATTAATAACCATCTTAGTGCTGTCGACTACTGCTACTGTCTTTGCACAAGTAGATTCACCCACAAGTTATAGTTCATTTTTTACATTAAGCGCCTCTCGATATGAACCAGGTAACCTTGGTGAGGATCATGAAAAATTTGAGATTGCCCTCATCAATGCCTATGCTTGGTTTGCTAATACAAGTTTAGATGTAGCATCAGTAAATCAGTTCACCGACCATCTTAATGGAAACTATCTTACTAACGATGAGTTAAACGGGGTTTTAAATAAAATGGGGAATAAAACTCGTATGGGTGCTGGTGCTACTGTCGATTACCTTAATATGATGTATAAATTCACCAATAGTGATGGAGATGAAATTATTACTGTTGGGTTCGGTTTAGCTGACCGCGTAGAAACCAACTTGATTTTTCCAAATAGTGTATTTGATTTGATGATTAATGGGAATAAACAATATGAAAATGAAACGATAGATCTTTCCTTAGGAGGAAGTTTTTTATATAGCAGAGAACATACTTTATCATTTGCACTTCCCTTGCCTATTGAATCGAACAGCTGGAAGTTTAGAGTTGGAGCAAGACTAAAGTATATAAAAGGCATAGAGGCTATTAATGCAGCGAAAGGTGAATTTTCACTTTACACTGCGCCACAGGGTAAATATTTAGATTTCAACTACAATTACGAACTAAACTCAAGTTTTGATTTTAGAAATGATAATGATTATACCTTTTCTCCAACTAAAGGAAAGGGCAATGGCTATGGAGCAGACCTCGGTGTATCCGCAGCATTTAATGATCGTTGGCATGGTAACATCAACCTTTTAGATATCGGAAGTGTCACTTTTAAAGGAGAAGATAATTTAACTTATAAGAAACAAGGCGTTTTTCGGTATGAGGGCATTTACCTTGATGATATCATCGATGAAAACAATTTACCAGTAGACTCTGTATTAAAAGCTATAGAAAAAGAACTAAAGGATGGAAATGAATATGAAGGACAAGAGTTTTCCATTGCCTATCCTACCCGAATGAGAATACATCTTTCTTATCGAATACCTAGTGAAAATTCGAAAGGTCACACGTATTACAAGCACATGCTTGGTTTAAATCTTACCCAAGGATTTAGAGATAGAGGCAACGCGATTAAAAGAACTTACATTGCAGGATCATATACATTCAATTTAAATGATGTCTTTGAAGTAGGGACTAACATTGGAGCATTCGGTTATAACAAAATGGAGTTTGGAGCTTTTATTGCGGTTAAAACGGGACCTCTTCGTGTGGGAATAGGTTCAGGAAATATAACTCCGCTAATTAGAAGTTTCGGTACTGGCGCAGATCTCAATTTTAATATGACGCTGGCATTCTAATTAAAAGTTTTTCAATAAAAACTTTAGTCGAATCATTTGTATAACCTCGGAACAGATAATTTCCCGAGGTTATTTTTTTTAGCTCTATTTGTTTCTCTTTTCCTTTTAAAATCACTTTCCCACTTAAACTGGTTATCTCCCAACTAACAATCTGTTCATCTATGATTATGCTATCAATTGCTGGGTTTGGGTAAAATACTTTGTTTTTTTTTGCTTCAAATACAAGATTGGACGTTACTATGCCCTGAGAAACAATATGGTCTACCCAACGTCTGTATTGTTTTCCACTTGGGTGCAAACCATCACTGGCTACTAAATCAGGTTCCATAAGTCCTTTTCTAGAAATTGGCGTAATGTTAAAATACTTCACCTCAAATGTATCACAATAGGCTTCAGCTATACGGTTATACTCATTGATTTTCGTGGAAACTGCATCGGGGTTTGGAAAAAAATTTCGTGTTGGCGTATACATATAATCAGGAATTGATACAACAAAAACACGTTCTTTCAATCCACCAGCAAAAGCGATTGCACGTTTTAATAATTCCGGAAACTCGTCATGATAGCGCGTAATTGGTTCACCTTGATATTGATTGTTAACTCCAATTAAAAGCGAGACCAGATTATAATTAGAATCTGGTTGAACTTGATTGATTCCAAATGCTAAATTATCAGTTCTCCAACCCGTTCTTGCAATAAAAGCGACCGTATCAACTTGATAACCAAATTTCTCTAATGAGTCTGCTAATTGTATAGGCCAACGATCCTTATAACTTACACTTTGACCAATAGTGTATGAATCTCCAAGTGCTAAAAAACGGACGGGTTCCTCAATAGAAAGCACCTGTGCTTGGGTTACAAACATTAAAAGGAAGGTATGAAGGGTAGTTATTAATTTAATCATAGTAATTAACCGAACCTGAATATCAGCTATATGTTTAACTATAAATTGAAATTTTTTATTTAAATTAGGGATTAGTCCATTTAGAATGATGAAACATACCTACGCCCTACTCTGCTTATTGGTTTGCACAATCCAACTAAGTTTATCCCAAACCTTATCTGACTTTATTGTAATTGATCAATTTGGTTATCGTCCTCAAGATGAAAAAATAGCTGTTATTCGTGACCCTCAAACAGGGTATGATGCTAGTTTATCTTTTACACCTGGAGAAAACTATGCACTGGTAGATGCTACAAATAATCAACAAATTTTTACTGCAACACCAGTTATTTGGAAAGAAGGTGAGGAAGATATTACTTCGGGCGATAATGCCTGGTGGTTTGATTTTAGCTCGGTGGAAACTGCAGGTAGCTATTATGTACTTGACATCGAAAATGATGTACGCTCGTTTGAATTCGATATTCGCGATGATGTTTATGATGATGTATTAAAACATGCGGTTCGTTCATTTTTTTATCAACGCGTAGGATATTCTAAAGAAGCCCCTTTTGCAGAAACTGGATGGGAAGATGGAGCAAGTCATATTGGACCTCTTCAAGACAAAAATGCAAGAAGTTATAGTGCTCCTAATAATGCTGCAACGGAAAAAGATGTGAGTGGCGGATGGTATGACGCTGGTGATTACAACAAATACACCACTTGGACCTCTAATTATGTTTACGAAATGTTGCAAGCATATGAGGAAAACCCTAATGCTTGGACAGATGATTATAATTTGCCTGAATCAGGAAATGGCATACCCGATATTATTGATGAAGCAAAATGGGGGTTAGAGCATCTGTTACGTCTGCAAAATGATGATGGAAGTCTTGTAGCTGTAATAGGATTATCTCACGCCACACCACCTTCTTCTGCTACTGGGCCAAGCGTATACGGTGGAGTAAATAGCAGTTGTACTTGGGCAGCTGCAGGAACCTATGCATACGCTTCAAAAGTATTTAAAAATTTGGGGCAAGATGCGCTTGCTAACCAGTGTGCTGTCGCTGCAGAAAAAGCTTGGACGTGGGCAGAAGCTAATCCAAGTGTACTTTGGAAAAACAATGATGCAGCAAACAACTCTTCGGGAGTAGGAAGTGGACAACAAGAAACTAATGATTATGGGCGTTTTGGCTATAGGATGCGAGCGGCTTTGCACCTTTTTGAAATAACGGGTACTTCTTCTTATCAAACTTTGTTTGACAACAATTACAAAAAATTCAATATGATAGAGTGGTCCTATGTTTTTCCATATCAAACTAGAGAGCAACAAACACTTCTTTACTACACTACCTTGGATGGAGCAACTAACACTATTGTAAATGACATCAAACTTAAATACAAAAACTCCATAAAAGGTAGTCCAATTAATTTACCTGCCTATAATAACAAAGTAGATCCTTATATGGCATTTTTAGACAGCTATACATGGGGAAGTAATGGGATAAAAGGTAACCAAGGTTCTAATTTATATTCGATTATAACATACGATATTGATGTTACATTAAATACAGTTGCTGAAAAAGCAGCTCAAAAATATATTCACTACATCCATGGAGTTAACCCATTAAATAGGACTTATTTAACAAATATGTATGGAAAGGGTGGAGACAATTGCGCCAACCAAATTTATCATACCTGGTTTCACGATGGCTCATCTTTGTGGGATGAAGTTGGTATTTCTACCTACGGACCCGCACCTGGTTTTCTTTCTGGCGGCCCAAATTCAAGTTATGATTGGGATGGCTGCTGTCCATCGAATTGTGGTAGTAGTTTTGCCAACGCAATCTGTACCTCCATGTCAATAACTCCTCCGAAAAATCAACCTCACCAAAAGTCATATCTTGATTTCAATAATACATGGCCGCTCAACTCTTGGTCGGTGACAGAAAATAGCTGTGGTTATCAAATGAGTTATATTCGACTGTTATCAAAATTTGTGGATCGGTCAGATATTACTGCTTCCACCAAATCAGACAAACCCTCTTTATCAGCTGAATCGGATTTATGGGTATACCCTAACCCAGCAACACATAAAGTAAAAGTGAAAGTATTGAAAGATATTCACGCAACTCATATTACCATATTAAACTCACAAGGGATTGTTTTAAATGAAAGTGATATGCACTCAAATGAAATTGAATTAACAATTAATTCCTTGAAAGCTGGAATTTACATCATTAGTGTTGAAGGAACAGCAGGGATTACAGTAGAGAAATTAGTTGTGAAGTAAACCCCACCAATTTATACGCTCACAAATGAATCAGTATATGCTAAGCAGAATTTCAATTTTCGAAATTAGGCTTAGCTTTTTTTCTCTAAATAATCTTTAACGTATAATTCTCCAATTATAACAATTAGCATTACCAGAATTGGTGTAGCAAGAATTAACCCTAATAAACCTGTAAGTAGACCGAGCAATACCATCCAAAAAAGCGAAAGGGCAGGTGGTAAATCGACTAACTTTTTTTCTATCAAAGGTGTGATTAAATAGGATTCCACTAATTGGATACTGAAGTACAGTATTACAACATATAAAGCTTTATCCGCGCCTTCCATAAAACCAATCAATACGGCAGGAGCAAGGGCTAGATAAGGTCCTAAATTCGGAATAAATGAAAACAGCCCTGCGATTAACGCTAATGCGTAAGGTAAAGGTATTCCAAGAAGTTGCAAACCAATCCCAGTACTCACCCCCACTACCGCCATTGACAGTAACTTAGCCATCATCCAGTGACTTAAAACCACGCGGATTTTATCCATCACCTCATTTAATCTAGAACGAAATGAAACTGGGAAAAGTCGAATAAAGCCTTTTTTATATCTATCAGGACTAGAGGCTAAAAATATTCCAGTAATTAAGACTATTACAGCATTTGCCAGCACCCCAACCACAGTTGAGAAAGAACCTATAACTTTGTTAACGGCTGCTTTTTTGTCTTTTATTAAATCACTAGGGTTTTCTGGGATTTCCTCAAACAACCGTCTTCCCAAGGAAGTTTGATTAATTTTATTCTCTAAATTTTTAATCGATTTAGGTAAGGTATCAATCATCTCACTGACTTGTTTACTGATGGATGGTCCCAGTAAAAATACTAACCCAGTGATAGCACCAACAATGAAAAGTAAGACAAGTACCAACGATAACCCATACTTTATCTTAAACTTGGTAGTAATCCAAGAAGAAGCATAGTTGAGCAATACCGAGAAAAATACACCAGCAAAAAGTAATAAAAAAAAATTGATTTGGAAAATAAACAACAGAAAAGCCAAACTCATTAAGAAAGTAATGAATACTATTTTTGTTATTTTCTTATTTGAAAAATTTTCTTGACCCATCGTCTGTTTATTAAAGCGTTAAAAGTAAAAATTTCTTCACCAATCATTAAAATTATTGATTCAAAAATTTTAAGATTTAGAAAACTCGTTACATGATATAAACTTATGTTTAAATATATAATCCATCACCTATTTTACTCAGGTTCAATAATTTGTTCCACACGCACTTGCTGATCAAAAGCAAATACACTTGGTCCAAATTGGTTGTAAACTGCTACATCGGCAGCATCACGACCATAACCTACTGCCACATAACCTCCTTTTTGACCAACTGGTTGTGTGGCATCAAATGTATACCAACGACCACCTACATAAGCCTCAAACCAAGCATGCATATCCATTGGTTTTAAATTATGTAAATAACCCACTACCATTCGAGCGGGGATACTCAAACTGCGGCATAGAGCGATGCCCAAATGTGCTAAATCGCGACATACCCCTGATTGACGATTGTTGACCTCAATAGCTGATAAGGGAACATTACTGCTTCCAGGAATATAACTAATATTTTCCCGCAACCATGACTCAATAGTCGCCACTTGATCATAACCCAGGTATTGACCATAAGTAATTGAATTTGCCATATCTCCAAACCAATCAGACTCACAATAACGACTTGGTAGTAAAAAACTTAATACTAAATCTGGTAAATTTTGAATTTCTACAAAGTAGGACCCTGGAGCTTCATCTACAAAATCTGCAACACTGACATCAGCGGTGGTTCGTATTGAAAAACGACTTGGTGGAGCAATTAATCGTTGACATAAGTTCCCGTAACTATCACTAAACTCATAGACAGGAACAGTTGGCCAAATGTAGTATTCATCTTTTGCGACCCATTGCTGGTAACCACTTCGCGGTCGCAACATTAATATAAACGGAGTCGGCACCTGGATGTCGAAAGTCAGCTCACAACTCGTTCTTAACCACATATCCTGTCTTTTATAATTTAAACCCGACAACAAAAGTTACTCTGCATCAAATGTAAAACATTAATAAAATTAAAGTAGTTAAAAGTAGATTCTATTTGTGAAAATTGATATCAAGACCTGCGAGCGTTATACGCCCGCAGGTTACTTTTTAATTCATAGATGCTAGACTCTCTTCCAAAGCTTTAATCTTGGCTTCAGCATCAGCTTGTTTTTTCTTTTCGTTAGCAACAACTTCTTGGGGAGCGCCAGCAACAAATCGCTCATTACTTAGCTTCTTTGTTATTCCCATTAAGAAACCTTTCATTCGATTCAGCTCCGCTTCTACTTCGTCTCGATTCTCCGTTTCGTCAACCAAACCAGCCAATGGTACAAATAACTCATCTCCTTTGATCACAAAACTGGTTGCTCCATCAACTTTCTCGGATACAAACTCAATGAACGAAAGGTTTGCTAACTTTTTAATTGGTGCTTCAAACTGCTGGTATAATGCTTGATTAGCTGTTTTTACTTTCAACTCCAACACATCTTTATAGCCCAATTGTTTGGTGTTTCTAATGTTACGGACTCCACCAATAACTTCACGAGCGATGTCAAAGTCAGCTAACAGTTTCGAGTCAACTTTATCCGCTTTTGGCCAAGCCGCTACAATTAGACAATCTTCTGCGGTACGCTCTTCCAACTCATGCCACAATTCTTCCGTGATAAAGGGCATAAATGGATGCAACAACTTGATTAAGTCTTCAAAAATCGTGAGGGTTTTATTATAAGTATTTTGGTCTATTGGCTTTTCAAATTCTGGTTTCACCAATTCCAAGTACCACGAACAGAAGTCGTCCCATATTAATTTATAAATACTCATTAGCGCATCAGAGATACGGTATTTGCTAAAGTGATCTTCAACTTCTACTATCACTTCACTCACCCGGTTTTCCATCCAAGCAATTGAAACAGTGTTGGCTTTGTTTTCACCCTCGATAATCTCCCATCCTTTTACTAATCTAAACGCATTCCATATTTTGTTTGCAAAGTTTCGGCCTTGCTCACACAGTTTGTCATCAAACAACAAATCATTTCCAGCTGGGGCTGAAAACAACATTCCAGTACGCACTCCGTCCGCGGAGAATTGAGCAATTAAATCCAATGGATCCGGTGAATTCCCTAACGATTTGGACATTTTACGTCCTTTTTTGTCACGCACCATACCTGTGATATACACATTTTTAAATGGCTGTCTTCCATCAAATTCGTAGCCCGCCATAATCATTCTAGCTACCCAGAAAAAGATGATATCAAAACCAGTTACTAAATCATTGGTTGGGTAGAAATATTTATAATCTTCTGATTCTGGATTAGTCACACCATCAAATACCGACATCGGCCATAACCACGATGAAAACCACGTATCCAATACATCTTCATCCTGAGTAAGATCTCCGATTTTCAATGATCCATCTAGTTTCAAAGCTTTTTCAAAAGCTTCCTCCTTCGTTCTGGCTACTACAAATTCTCCTGAGGGAAGATAATAAGCTGGAATTTGTTGTCCCCACCAGAGTTGACGCGACACGCACCAATCTTTTACGTTCTCCATCCATGAGCGGTACATATTTTTAAACTTTGGTGGATGAATCTGAATGTTGTCATTCATCACATTTTCCAAAGCTGGTTTTGCTAATTCTGTCATTTTGCAAAACCACTGAGTAGATAGTTTTGGTTCAATTACTTCGCCTGACCGCTCGGATGTACCCACACTATTTTGAATTTCTTCAATCTTAACCAACTGGCCTTTTTCTTCTAATTCTTTAGCTATTTCTCGTCTCGCTTTGAAGCGATCCATACCTACAAAAATTTCAGCAGCATCGGCAATAGTTCCATTATCATTGATTACATCTATCGTTTGAAGGTTGTGTTTTAAACCCAATTCATAGTCATTGATATCATGAGCAGGGGTTACCTTCAAACAACCTGTTCCAAACTCGATGTCAATGTAGGTATCGCAGATAATAGGGATTTCACGGTTTAATAAAGGTACCAAAGCCATTTTTCCGTGTAAGTGTTTGTATCGGGCATCCTCCGGGTGCACACAAATTGCAGTGTCTCCCATGATGGTTTCAGGGCGTGTGGTTGCGATGGTGATTTTTTCGTCAGAGTCTTTAATGTGATAAGCCACATAAAATAACTTCGAGGTTACTTCTTTGTGAATAACCTCTTCATCCGAAAGAGCTGTTAATCCTTTTGGATCCCAATTTACCATGCGCACACCGCGGTACATGTAGCCTTTTTCGTAAAGACGAACAAATACATCAATCACAGCTTCTGAAAGCGAATCTTCCATGGTGAAACGTTCTCTGTCCCAATCACATGAAGCGCCTAACTTCTTTAATTGTTGAAGGATAATCCCCCCATATTTATCTTTCCACTCAAAAGCATGAGTCATAAACTCCTCCCGGGTGATGTCTTTTTTACTGATTCCCTCTTCCTTTAACTTATTGACAACTTTTGTTTCCGTTGCAATGGATGCATGATCGGTTCCAGGCACCCAACAAGCTTCCCTGCCTTCCATACGTGCTTTTCGAATCAATACATCTTGAATGGTATTATTCAACATGTGTCCCATGTGCAATAACCCAGTGACGTTTGGTGGAGGAATAACGATGGTATAAGGTTCCTTTTCAGGATTTGGCTTTGCACTAAAAAACTTGTGCTCCATCCAGTATTTGTACCACTTATCCTCTATTTGCGATGGGTCGTATGTTTTGGCTATCATTTTATTGAATAATGAGGTGTTAGTATTGAGCAAAGAGACTTATCGATAACGTCATTCTGAGCGGAGCGAAGAATCTCTTTGGTTAGCTATTTAGCTTGTCGGAAACTAGGTGTGAAATAAGAAAATCTTTCTACCTAACTCTTAACAAGGCTGCAAAAATAATGAAATTAGCTGGTAGAGTATGTATGGTGCGGTGAGTTTTTAGGTGGCAACCACTCGATTATTAAAAGTTTTAACTAGCAGTCTGGTAAATAAAACAACTTTAAAAGCTTTAAACTTTCCACTTCTACTATTGTTCGAAAACCTTCTTCTCTATATTTTGTTATGCTTTTTTAATTTATCAACGAATGAAAGATTTAAAATACATCGATGACTCAGCTATGTGTTTGAGGCGATCTAAAAGAGGAAAAGGTTATATTTTTTTGGATGAACACAACGAAAAAATAACAAACCCGACCATCCTTAAGCGAGTAAAGCAATTGGTGATTCCTCCCATGTGGAATGATGTAATGATTTGCAAGTTTGATGATGGGCATATTCAAGCCATCGGACGAGATTTAAAGGGACGAAAACAATATATATACCATGATTCGTGGGTTAAACAACAACAGGAAGAAAAATTTAATCGCCTATTAGAATTTGGAAATGCCATACCCCATATGCGAGAAAAATGCCATTCTGATATTTTAAAACGCGGTTGGCACAAGGAAAAAGTATTGGCATTAATGGTGCTTATTTTGGATGAATGTGGGATTCGAATTGGAAATAAACAATACGCAACCCGTAACGGAACTTTTGGACTAACCACTTTGCGAAGAAAACATTTGACAATCGATCACGGTGAGGCTGTATTTAATTTTAAAGGCAAAAGTAACCAACAGCGGGAAGTTCATTTGGATGATGCTGAGCTTGTTCAATTTATTAAAAAAAGTGCCGCTCAGCCTGGTTATGAATTATTCCGATATAAAGGTGGAGATGGTCATTTTCATCATGTAGATAGTGATGAAATCAACGAATTTATTGCTCAACATATGGGAGAAAATTTTTCGAGTAAAGATTTCAGAACATGGGTGGGTAGTCGACTTGCTGTCGAACTATACCCTGAAGCGCTCACCTTGTTTGAGAACTCAAAAAAGAAAAAATTTAGTAATCTCCTCATAAAAATGGTTTCAGGAGAGTTGGGTAATACACCTACTGTTTGTAAAGAATATTATGTTCATCCAAAAATCATGAGAAAGGTGGATGAAAAAAAGATTCCAAACCCTAATCCACTGAAAGATTCAAGTAAAGAACATGGTTTATCTGCAGCGGAGAAGCTGGCGTTGAAGTTGATTTCTGATTAAATATTAGTTTGAGATTGTTAGTCAATAGATTGAGAGATAAAACTATATAATTAGTACCTTTCAACTATATAACATTGAACATCTAACCTATAACGAAATACTATAAACTTCAAACTATCTTCCCTAACTTTACTCTGTGGAAAAAACATCGCTATACTTAGTCCCTACCCCGATTGGTAATTTGGAAGATATGACTTTTCGATCAGTGAAAGTGCTGAAGGAAGTTGACACCATCATGGCAGAAGACACCCGTACTTCTGGTAAGTTGTTGAAGTACTATGACATTCAAACCAAAATGCAAAGCCACCATACATTCAATGAGCACAAAAGCACAGAACATCTAGTGGATCGCATGAAAGGTGGTGAAGTCATTGCCCTTATCACTGATGCCGGTACGCCTGGCATTTCTGATCCTGGTTATTTATTGGTAAGAGCATGTATTAATTCAGGGTTAAAAGTAGAATGTTTGCCTGGTGCTACCGCTTTTGTTCCTGCTGTGGTGAAATCTGGAATTCCTTCTGACCGATTTATTTTTGAAGGATTTTTGCCTCATAAAAAAGGAAAAAAAACCAAGCTGGAAGAGATTGAAAAAGAGGCTCGCACCGTTATCGTATATGAGTCTCCTTACAGACTGGTAAAATCATTGGAAATGTTTCAAGAAATTGCCGGACCAGATAGAATTGTTTCTGTTTCACGAGAAATCTCAAAGCTGTTTGAAGAAACCAAAACAGGACCTGTATCAGAAGTGCTGGCTCACTTTTCCAGTAAGGAAGTTAAAGGTGAAATTGTCATCGTAATAGAAGGAAAAACCAAATCGAAATGAGTTTAAAATTAAAAGCTTTTTTACTGTCAACCTTGAGTGGCTTGTTACTTTGGTTGGCTTGGCCTTCGTTCCCTACTACTTTTTTGATTTTCTTCGCTTTTGTACCCTTGCTTTATGCGGAACATTTATTAGCGGACGCAAAACAAAAAGGCTTTTGGTACTACAACTATTGGATGATGTTCCTCTGGAATGCCGGAACGACCTGGTGGATTTACAACTCCACAGCTGGAGGAGGGATATTCTCTGTAATCGCTAACGCGTTTATGATGACCGCACCTTTCGCTGCGTTTCGACTAACAAAACAACTGTTCGGTAAACGAGTAGGTTACCTCTCATTAGTAGTTTACTTTGTTGGTTTTGAATATTTACACCTGAACTGGGATATTGCCTGGCCATGGCTTACCCTCGGAAATGTATTTGCTATTCAACACAACTGGATTCAATGGTATGAGTTTACTGGTATTTTGGGTGGCAGTGTGTGGGTTTTATTAGCTAACCTCATCGTTCTAAGTCAACTCACTTCTAAAAAACTTGAAATTATTCCTTCTGTTATTAAAGTACTTTTAATCATCCTCCTTCCGATTGGGCTTTCTTATTGGATTGGTAGCAAAGTGATTGAAGATGGAGAAACTATTTCGCTTGTAGCAGTGCAACCCAATATAGATCCCTTTGGGGAGAAGTTTGAGTCGCCAGTAGAAATACAAATGGAGAAAATGATTGATTTAAGTAATCAAGCAATTGGTTCAAAACAAGTGGATGTTGTGCTTTGGCCTGAAACCGCTATTCAAGGTTCCAATCGTGAAATCACCTTTACTAGAAACGAACACTTCACTTTACTTTCCAACTTCCTTCTCCAGCATCCCAACACTGCCTTACTGTCGGGGTTAGAATCGTGGGAAATAGTCCCTGAAAACAGCAATCCAGCATTTACAAAATTCAGTAAAAACATCGGCTTTTATCAAACTTATAACGCGGGGTTATGGATGAATGGTGACAGCGTTGAAATTTATCATAAATCAAAATTTGTACCTGGAGTAGAAGCCATTCCTTTTCCAAAAGTGCTTGGTTTTTTTGAAGATCTCATTGACTTCAGTGCTGCCGGCACCTATGCCCCACAAAATAAGCGATCAGTTTTTGAAACGAAGAATGGGATTAAAATAGCGCCAATCATCTGCTACGAATCCATCTTTGGGGATTTTATACGCGAATATGTTACCAATGGTGCAGAAGTATTGACCATCATCACTAATGACGGTTGGTGGGGCGATACTGAAGGGCACAAACACCACAACCTTTATGCAAAGTTAAGAGCCATTGAAACTAGAAGACCTGTGGTACGGTCTGCTAACACCGGCATTTCATCTTTTATTAATATTCACGGAGATATACTTCAACAGTCCAGGTATTGGGAACCTGCCGCTTTGTATGGTGAAGTGAGAAGTTCTAGCAAAATCACCTTTTTCACCAAATATGGCGACTACATTGGGCGGAGCCTGGCCTTTTTGTCCATTGTCTTATTTTTATCTACCCTTGTAAGAAAGAAAACCGAAAAATTCAGATGAATCTAGCACAGTTGACCAAAAATACCCGTGAGGTTGTACGCGAAGTAGGACAGTTTATCCAACAAGAAGCAAAGACCTTTACAAAAAGTAAGATTGAACATAAAGGGTATAATGACCTTGTTTCTTACGTGGACAAAACCAGTGAAGCCAAATTAATTGAAGGCTTAAACCGTGTTTTTCCTGAAGCTGGTATTATGGCGGAAGAGGGAATTGGAAACGAAAGTGGTAAAGAATATTGTTGGGTAATTGACCCATTGGATGGCACTACGAACTTTACACACGGTTTGCCAGTTTATGCCATAAGTGTGGCTTTAGTGAAAGGAAAAGAAATTTTAATTGGCGTGGTACACGAGCTCAACAAAGATGAATGTTTTCATGCCTACCAAGGTGGTGGAGCATGGTGCAACGATCAAAAAATTGAAGTTTCTTCGGTAGATAAATTAGGTGACTCACTATTAGCTACGGGTTTTCCCTATTATGACTTTGAACGTTTGCCGAAGTACCTGAATATATTGAACCAATTTATGAAAGACACCCACGGCTTGCGGAGGTTAGGTGCCGCCTCGGTGGACTTATGTTATGTAGCTTGTGGACGGTTTGAAGGTTTCTTCGAATACAACCTAAAACCCTGGGATATTATGGCGGGTGTGTTAATCGTAGAAGAAGCAGGTGGGAAAGTCACTGACTTCTCAGGAAACCAACCCGACTATTCAGGTGCAGAAACAATAGCCGCCTGTGCCATGCATCAAGAAATGCAAAAAGTTATTGCAAAACACTGGACGAATTGACACAACAAATCATCATAGCGCTATTATGCCTTGCGGCACTTATTTACTTGGGAAGAGTATTATATAAACACTTTACTAAACCCGGTTGTGGTGACCACTGTAATGCCTGTTCTAAGATTGATTTTGAGGAAATAGAAAGAAAAGTGAAAAAGCAGGGGTAAAAACACCTTTGTTAAATTTTTAAAAGCCTTGAAGGCTAATTTATTTTAGCCTAAACTTATAACTTTACAACTATTACTTTTAAATTTTTATATCATACTCCAATTTAAAAAAAGAAACCCCTGGTTATATTTTGTCTCCATGCTTTTAATGATATCTCTGACAGCAACAACTGGTTGCCCTGGCTGTTCTCCTTGTGAACCTGAATATGGACCAGCTTATCATGTTAATGATACACTTAAAAAATACACCTATTTCGTAGAAGGAAGTAAATGGGTCTACCAAGACTCGGTGACTCAACACTATGATACAGTAATACTACTAGAATCTAAAATAACATTCACTGAAATTCAAACAGATAAAAGAGGTTGTTATATCGACTTAATAGACCTAGTATCTTATCGTTTTTCTTCATCTCACTACCAAGACGAATATTATTATACAAATGGTCATAACATCATTAACGAAATAAGAAATTTCCCAATAAAAACTGATTCAACAGAATACAACTCATCTTTTAGTTATAGTATTTTTCATTCTTATAAAAAAAGTTTTTTAAACTCAATTTTTAATGATTTAACAAGAAAAGAGTATTCTGAATATTTTATTGGTGACCTAAAATTCTTAAATGTTTATCTGTTCGAAATTTATAAAAGGCGAGAGTCACCCACTTACGAAATCAAAAAAACAGTCTTCGCGGAAAAAAAAGGGTTAATAAGAAAAGAAATCAAAAGAGGTCAAAACAAAGAAATATGGAATTTAATTGATTATAATGTCCAGTTAAAAGATACAATCTACTTCAAATCCGAAATCGAATAAATTTTACCTATGAAAACGCTTCTCATCTCCTTACTAACTATCACCATGTTATCCTCAACAGTTTCAAACCACTCCATCTACCAATTCAAAATCCAATTACTTGATAGCGAAGAAGTCCTTGACTTAAGCCAATACAAAGGCAAAAAAATCCTTTTGGTGAATGTGGCAAGTAAATGTGGTTATACTCATCAATATGAAGACCTACAAGCTTTGAGTGAACAGTATAAAGACAAACTGGTAGTCATTGGATTTCCTTGTAATCAATTCTTAGGACAAGAACCGGGTTCAGAAGAGGAAATAGCCACGTTTTGTCAGAAAAACTACGGTGTCACTTTTCCCATTACCACCAAAATTGATGTGAAAGGCAAAGAGCAACACCCGATTTATACTTTTCTAACTTCAAAAGATCAAAATGGGTTGGGGGACTTTACTGTGTCTTGGAACTTTAACAAGTTCTTGGTAGATGAGAACGGTAAATTAATCGCTCACTTTGATTCTAAAGTGAAGCCTTTGAGTGAAGAAATCACCGCTTTGCTCTATTAAGACTTATTTTAGCGCAGTAATTTTCTCCTCACCAGCACGCTTAACTGTCACGCGTTTTTCTGATGTGATGAATGCCTGCACCTCTTCTACAAATTTCATTTGCTCGATTTTTACAATAGCATCTACCGCTGAGAACTTATTACTCGCTTGAGTTGGAACTTGAGCCTTTGAAACTATTAATTTAGGAGTGGGCACTTTTGCCTTGTGGTCATCTTTAATAGGCTTTTTCTTAGTGGTTTTTTGTTTTTCCTTTTGAGCTTTTGAAGTCGGCTTTTTTACATCCAATTTTTTTATCGTCTTCGACTCTAACCCCTCTACCTTATTTGATAATTTCGTTACTTGTTTGTGAAGTTGTGCTAACAACTTTGCATTTTTAGCTGCTTTATTGTCATTCTTTTCAAGTTCTTTCAGGGTGTTGTTGATGGTTTTTATTTTGCCATCTTTCTCAACTAATTCGATAACAGCTGACTTTAATGATTTTTTGTTGTTTTCAACACTTTTCACTGAGGCCTCAATTTTTTTGAGTTTCTTTTGTGTTTTTAAAAGTTCTTTTTGAGCTTTCAGAAGTTTTTTATCTGCCATTACCGTAATTATTTTTTGTGTCGGAAATGTACATGCCTTTCACTTCAAAGGCAAAAAGTTAACAATATGATAATGTTACCATTTCGTTAAATAATTGCCAGCAAACAAAATTCGTTAAATCAAACGACAGTCAATTTATACGATGAAATATGCTTTTTTAATAATTGAGCTTGAATAACCGTCAAATCTTTTGGAGTAATTAATTCAGTAAATTTTGAATAACCAAATTCTTCAATCAACTGACCAAATGATGAATTCAAAAAAGAAGATGATGTCGATCCACAAGTATCAAATGATACATAAATTTTTTGATCATTTATAAAAAATGGCTTTAAAGCTAAATACAATGTATAGCCAGAAGTATTTGTAAAAGTTTCTAATACAATATCTTTAACTTTCAATTCCATAATACAAAACTACTTAATTAAGATTAAAACTACCAACACCATTCATCAGTTTCTACGAATTCAAGCTCAGGTAAGTTCTTAACTGAAATATTAATCTGTATAACTGTTCCTATAAAATTATAAATGGGGTTGCTCTCATAGTTATTTCTAGATGGGTATCCATTCATTAGTACATCTCCACTAAAAAGCTTCCAACTACCCTTATTAGTTTTTATAAAATGGTTAATCGTATCTAACCCTTTCCCAGCATTATAAGGCATAGATTTAACAGTTTTGTTTTCCTTTAGTGCCCATTTTACACAGTCTATATCTATTAACCTATCTTCTCCTTGATCCAATTTATATTGATTCACTGATTTAGGAATCCCCTTACCTAGGTCCGAAACTGCCACTTTAATTATATCCGTTTTTTGATAATATTGACAGAAAACATAAGCATCAATTGATGAATGAGCATGGTCATACACATTATTCACTAATTCCGCAATACATAAATTCAACATGGTCAAATCCTTATTTGGACATACTGATTTGAAATATCTCTCAGTAGCATCAATATACTGCACCATAGTTTCTCTTTCAATACGCCTAATTGGCATAGCAGTACAACTTTTTACTGAAGTTATGGTTTTAGGTGCTTCGTAGTTTGTTTTACAAAATGTAGCAAGGTCAATAGCTGAAAAATATTTTTTTAAATTACCTTCTGACTGTACATATATCAAACACTGTTGTTTCTTTTGAAAGATAATAAACTTAGTCAACACCAATACATCTAAAGGTTCGAAGAAAAAATCTTTCAAATAGACTTCTATAGTCTTATTCAAAATACGCTTTTCTATATTGAAATATAGTTTGTAAAAATCTGACCTTTTTGAAATATAAATCTTAACAACTTCTTCGTTTTCCATTTTATTAAAAAATTAATCAGCAAAAACCTTTAACCCTTCCGTGCAGTTTTGACAAATATCAATTGACTGCCTATCATCTAAAAGTTGTTGGCGAAAGCGGTTGTACTTTTCTCCAAACCAGATTTCTTTGAACGATTGATTCTCCAAAGACCCCATGTTGTATTTCGAATCTTTATCGAAACAACAAGGCACCACTCGCCCATCCCATGTAATTACACACGACTGCCACATTTTCCAGCATTTGTTTTCTAGCTCATTTTTGATTTCAAACGTACCATCTGGCGTTTCGCGGTAACGAGAATATTTATCAATGGTGGGGATTAAATCACTCCCGTTTTTGAAGTCGTAAATTTGCGCGGTTTTGAATTTCACTTCATCTACTCCTAATTCTTTTGCCAGCTGCTTCACTTCCTCCAACTGGTGTTGATTGGGTTTGACTACCAAAAACTGAAAGATGATATGAGTTTTTCCACCCAGCTCTTTTTTTGCTTTCACCGCATTTTTTGTCCCTTCAATCACCTTATCTAACTTACCCCCTACACGGTATTGTTCATAGGTATCCTGTGAAGTACCATCGATGGAAATTATCAAGCGACTTAAACCAGAAGCTATTGTTTTATGCGCATTTTCCTCATCCAAAAAATGGGCATTGGTAGAAGTTGCTGAATACAGATTATATTTGGTGGAAAGTTGTATTAAATCATAAAAATGAGGGTTTAAATAAGGCTCCCCTTGAAAATAAAGCGTGGAATAAGTCAAAGTGGGGGCTATTTGCTTTAATATCTTTTCATACAACGCTGGGGTCAACATGCCTGTGGATCTTGTGAAAGATCGTAAACCGCTCGGGCATTCCGGACAACGCAAATTGCAACTCGTTGTCGGTTCAATAGCGATACTGCTTGGCATGCCTTGAATTAGCGACTTGCCTGACTTCTGTGATTTTTGAAATGAGCGGTATAGCTGATAAGCATTTTTCAATCGCGGGAGCGAAAGTTTGGACATCATTTGAAAGCTATCGGCTATGTGCATCCGACAAAAGTCTAAAACATAGCGGATAAACCAAAATTAAAGCCTTGCCCGCTTGAGTTTTTTGGCATAAAGAGACTTTCAAGGTAATTGACATCAATCACATAACTATAATTATTTAGAATTTTTCCTTTGAAAGAAATCCCTACATCCAAATTGCCAAACCCGCCATAAGCCACGGGAATCCCTACAGCAACTAGTTCACAAATTTCATAATAGGGTCTTGCATACAATCTGGGTGTGTAAGCTGACGTAAAAAACTTTTTGACACCAACATAACCAGATATTTTTGGTGTCACACGAGTAAAGTAGCTCAAATTAACACTTCCAGTGGTGGTTAGCTTTTTTGATTTTCTTGATTCTACTAGTTCTGGATTAGGGTATTCCCCAATAATTGTTGGAGTTCCGGTTACATCTTCTACGTATACCCCTTCCCATCTCATGGTTTCATCTAATTTATATTCCCTTACATCATCGACATTGATAAACCCAATATCTTTTACTTCCACCGCTAAGCGACTCATGTCATTAAATTGTTTTTCTGCATATGCATTTATTGTAGCACCCATACCCTCGAAGCGTTTAAAATTATTTGAACTCAATGACCTGGTTTCCTGGTCAGTATAATGAATATCATAATCAATGTATTGACCATAAGGTGCGGTGTAGATTGATCCTGTCAATTCCAACTGCCGATGATAAGCTAATTTTTGAAGAGCTACACCTCCACCAATCAACAAACCAATCTTATCAAAACGTTTTTCAGCACCTAAATAAACTTCCTGGTGTACATATTGAAACATGTTTGTGGGTGAAAAATCAATGATTTTATCTTCGTTGTCGGTATTCCCATTAAAAATTAAATCCAATACCTCTTTATTTGTTTCTATCGTTCTATAACTTCTGGTTCGGAGATTAAATACAACTGTTAAATCGTTTTTTTTCAGACGATGTTTATACCAAAGTCCAGCATCGAATACCAACCCTAATCGGATATTCTGGCTAGCATTTGCAAGTTCTCTCCTCTTATTTTCAGTATCGATAAAAGTTGCTTGATCTAAATCGTTGATAAACTGGTTAGAGATGGAATTAGAGTTATTCGTATATTCAGAAACAAGCGAAAAATAATCTCTTGGCTTGATAGAATCTTCTGAAAAAGCAAAATCACCCTGCCAAACGGGTAGTTGACAAAAAGCATAAGAGCTTATAAAATAAACTAGATTTAATATAAAACTCTTTTTCATCTACAAACCAGAACTCACTCTGTAATTAAAATCAACCGTCATTAATACTTCTATAGAATAATCTGCATACAATTTAGTATAGGCGCTAGTCGGTGACGCAAAGGCTATTTCAAAAACATATTTTCGAGCTTTTAATACATTTTCTAACCGTGTTTTTTCTACATAATACTCAACTACTGATTCTTGTGATTGAGATACGGAGTTTTGAAAGCTATTTGCAGCTAGAATTTTATCTGTGGTCACCAATGAATCAATCAGCTGATTTTGTTCATCCAGTGCATACACTTTTAATCTCGCGTCTAACGGAAATTCATTTTGAACGACAAACCGTAATACACCATTTTGAATCTCCTCTGGTCGTTGTTGTGACTCCTGATCAAAACTAATTGTATCCGACAACACTAAATTGGTTGCATTAAAAGAAAAAGGCACTTCCAAATCTAAATAAGCTTTTAACTCAGCATTATCATATATAAAATCGCTATAAGCAGGTACATTACCACCAGGATTAAGCAACCCAGATATATTGTAATAGATTTTATCAGGCAAAATATTTAAAATAGACACCACGTTATCAACTTGAAAACGCTGGGTGCTGGATAAAAAACCATTCCCTAAATTGCTAGCTTCTTGAATTGGAAATGTGGGGATATTTGGAAAGTTCACTTTCTGACCGGTTTTGCTATTGATGGCAGCTAATTGGTTAAACACTAATTCACCATCTACTCCTAATCCATTCTCCACGGTTATCTCTAACTTAGCAGTTTCAAAAGAGAATGCACCAGCTTTAATGTCATCAAAAGCATTAAAAAATATCGTGTCTGGATCAATTTCAAACACTTGTTGTCCTAAATAGCCTTCCACATAACTTGGAATTAGTTCTTCTACCTGAATAGCTAAGGAAATAGTGTCTTGTAATGACAAGTGAATAATCTCACCTGTATTCTCGATACGAGCATACAACTCATTATAAAATGCATTGGTCAAATCACCATCTTTTCCTGTAAAATCAAAATCGTAGCCATCGTACGAAAATTCTTTATCAATTGAAATTGAGCCATCCGAAGGTGCAGCGGGGACAGTGGCTTTGAAATTAAAAATCTGTCCATTCAGCACAGCGCTAGGTACATAATATTCGATAAACATTTCACTTTCAACTGTGCTACTCACAATTGTTGATATTCGCCCTTGTTTTATTATTGCTCGGGTTAACTCTACATCTCCCAATCCTATTAAACCCACTGTATCTTTTGCTTCCACAATATTCTGTGCGGGAAATATAGCATCGGCTTCTAATACTTTTAAATCAGACAACGTAATAGCTGCAGAAAAAGCATCTGAATAATCAATAAATAAAGAATCGGGACCTTGAGCCGGACTTACCGAAACAGTACCTAACTCTACCACCAATTGTCCTTCGATAGACTGACCATTTAATTTTTGTGCTAAGTCTATTTCATCAACTATTGTCTGCTCTGAATTCACATCATACGAACCTTGGTAAACTACCTGCCCGCCAACAGCATTTTTTATAGTAAAGTTGATTCCTTTAATGTCTAATGGTAGTTGATTATCGAGACGGATATTCAATTTTCCTTTCGTTAAAATGGCGCGTTGAAGTATGTTAGAAAAATCTACATTTATTGGGTCTAAGTTGACAGGGAAAGAAGTTCCGTTAAAATTATTATCAACCCATGTTTGATCAGGAAACAAGAGTTTAAAAAAAACATTATCTCCTAATAATTCATTTAATGTAACTTTAGATTCAAAACTTTGAGGCTCTAATTCTAATGACTCTAAGGTTACATCTTTAATTAGAGGTCGTATTTGAATATCAACAAAAGAATCGAGGGGGTTTGAAAATGTATAAATTTCATCTCTATAAACTAAAGAATATGAATTATCATCATTTTTTTTAATTAGAGAATCCTCTTCGATGATATCTCCCAAAGTTAACTTAGCCTTTGCAACCGGTGTAGTCACGGAGCTATCCCAACTCAGATTGTCGAATTCTTTCGCACACGAACAAAGGATAAGCGATACTACCCATAGTGAAAAGAAACATAAATTCTTATGTGTTAACATTATCTAAAAATAGATTTTAAATACCACATTATAAAACGTTCTAAATATTTCAGTTTTAATAATTATCAAAATAAATCCCTTGACACAGTAAATAGTAACTTACCTAGAAGTATATCGCTGAAAAAATACTTACCTTTGCCGACTATTTATGTGGACAAGACTAGCGCATATAATTCTAAAGCATCGCTTTTTATTGATTGGGGTTCTAATTCTATTCACGGCTTTCATGGGCTATCAGGCTACGAAAGTACGGATGAGTTTTAAGTTTGCTGAACTTGTACCTTCAACAAAATATGAATCGCAATACTTTCGTCAATTCAAAGAAACCTTTGGACAAGATGCTAATGTGCTAGCTATTGGCTTTAAAGACAGCAGCATATATCAACTCGAGAATTTTAAAGCTTTCGCAGCAATGTGTAAAGGCATTGACACTTTAGAAGGGTTAAATGATGTAGTGGGCTTACCTAACATCTATAAACTTCAACGCAATGATTCAAAACGGAAGTTTGATTTCATTAAACTATTCAACACCATTCCCAACAATCAACCTGAATTAGACTCCCTACTTTCAGAATTTAAGACGTTAAAATTTTATCAAGGACACCTGTATAACCCAAACAATGGTGCAACGACTGTTTTAGTAACGTTGGATCAAAGTTATAATGATTCGAAAAGACGAATTTCATTAGTAAGTGAGGTGGAAGCTTATGTAGAAGACTTTTCAGAAAAAACAGGAATTCAAGCCCATTACGCGGGGTTACCTTATGTCAGAACAACTATGACTCGTGAAGTAAACTCGGAGTTAAAAATGTTCTTGATGATGTCCTTAGGAATAACTGCAATCATTCTTTTTGCCTTTTTCAGATCGTTCTCTGCAGTTATTTTCTCAGTCCTCGTTATTGGAGTTGCTGTCATAAGCACAATGGGTTCTATGGCTTTATTGGGTTATGATGTTTCTTTATTAACTGGTTTAATACCGCCAATTATTGTAGTTATCGGAATTCCTAACTGCGTGTATTTGCTTAATAAATATCATCAAGAATTTGTGAAGCACAACAACAAAATCAAAGCACTAAGTATAGTGATTCGCAAAATCGGAATTGTAACCTTAATCACTAATTTCACTACTGCAGTTGGTTTTTTAGTTGTTGTATCTGCTGACATTACTATCTTGCGCGAGTTTGGCTTAGTGGCTGGTATCAATGTGCTAGGTACATTCATTATCAGTATCATTTTAATTCCTACTGTTTTTTCTTTTTTACCTGATCCTAAATTAAAGCACACGAAGCATCTTAACTTTAAGCTCATGAAGAGCTTCTTAAGTTGGCTGGATTATGTGGTCATGCAAAAAAGAAAGCAAGTGTTTATCATAACAGGAATCATCGTATTGGTATCACTTTGGGGGTCATGGAAAGTATATTCTGTTTCTTATATGGTGGAAGACTTACCAAAAGACAGCCGAGTAAGACATGATTTAGCTTTTTTTGAAGAAAACTTTGGTGGAGCCATGCCGCTGGAAATTGTCATCGATGCTCATGATCCTACCATTTTGAAAAACACCCGTTTTCTTGAAAAACTAGATGAGTTTCAAAATTTCCTTGCTGAACAACCAGAGCTATCGGCTTCAGTATCCATCTTAAACTTTATTAAAGGTGCTCGACAAGCTTATTGGGCTGGACTACCCGATTTTTATGCGATTCCTACCAATCAAGATAAAGGCAGAATATTAAGTTATCTCAAGCGAAGCGAACGCAAAGATTCGGACAACTTACTCAAGTCGTTAATCGACACCACGGGTCAAGTACGAATTTCAATTAAAGTAGCTGACATTGGTTCTAAATCCATGGATACATTAATCCATCAGGTTATTATTCCCGAAGCTGATCGCATTTTTAAAACAGCCGATGCAAAAATTAAAACGGATATTGATTACGAAATTACAGGAACAACGCTCCTATTTATTAAGGGAAATAAATACCTGATTAAAAATCTTCGACAAAGTTTAGTGATGGCAATTGTACTAATCGCGATTATTATGGGGCTTTTGTTTAGAAATGTACGAATGGTGGTACTCTCAATTATCACCAACTTAGTTCCACTAGCAGTCACTGGTGCATTAATGGGTTATATGGGTATTCCGTTAAAACCTAGTACAGCCCTTATTTTCAGTATAGCCTTTGGTATATCAGTCGATGATGCCATTCACTTTCTAGCAAAATACAGACAAGAGTTGTTTGCCAATAACTTTCAGGTAAAAATATCAGTTCAAAAAACCATTAAAGAAACGGGGGCTAGCATGTTCTATACCTCTATCGTGTTATTCTCAGGTTTCATTATTTTTGCTTTTTCAAACTTTGGAGGAACTGTAATGTTGGGAATTCTAACGTCTACAACGTTGCTAATTGCCATGATTACTAATTTGGTTTTATTACCAGCATTGTTAATCACCTTTGACTCTGGAAAACGCAAAGTGGGCGTTCCAGTTTTAATTGATTCTTACAACGAATCTGAAGAATTGACTGAATCATCTGCTGAGGAAGATAACCCAGAAAATACCGAACAACAAGAAAAACGAACTACAAAAAGTGAAGTTTAAGGAACACAAACAACTGAACTATGCTCAAGTGGGGCAAGAGGTTCTTGAGAAGTGGAACAAAGAAAACGTATTTGAACAATCTGTTTCAAACCGTGAAGGAAAACCGACCTTTACTTTTTATGAAGGTCCGCCTTCGGCTAATGGTTTACCTGGTATTCACCACGTGATGGCGCGCGCCATTAAGGATGTGGTCTGCCGATACAAAACATTAATAGGTTTTCAAGTAAAAAGAAAAGCTGGTTGGGATACACATGGCTTACCCGTTGAATTAGGTGTTGAGAAAAAATTAGGCATCACCAAAGAAGACATCGGTAAGAAAATATCTATTGAAGAGTACAACAAAGCGTGTCGTGAAACGGTCATGCAGTTCACCGATGTGTGGAATGACTTAACTCAAAAAATGGGTTATTGGGTGGATATGAATGATCCATACATTACCTATGAAAACAAATACATCGAATCGGTGTGGTGGTTACTAGGTCAATTACATAAAAAAAATCTGGTCTATAAAGGCTACACTATTCAGCCTTACTCTCCCGCTGCGGGAACGGGGTTAAGTTCTCATGAACTAAACCAACCAGGTTGTTATAAAGATGTAAAAGACACTTCTGCGGTTGCGCAGTTTAAAATCAAAGACACTTCAAAATTAGGTGTAGATGAAGCTTACTTCATCGCCTGGACAACTACACCTTGGACTTT
This sequence comes from uncultured Cytophagales bacterium, assembly GCA_963815495.1. GTDB lineage: Bacteria > Bacteroidota > Bacteroidia > Cytophagales > JAAEPT01 > CAWFGW01. The sequence continues at coordinate 38,196 of CAWFGW010000002.1, read as the reverse complement.
GCCATCGAACACAGCTTTAGCTGTTGGAAATAAAATTGAATATGTATTGGTAAAAACCTTCAACCAATACACCTTTCTTCCTGTAAATGTAATTTTAGCTAAAAACTTAGTTGAAAAACAATTCACTGGAAAATATGCACAATCGGAAACAGCTGATATTGCCTACGATTCCTCTAACCCCAAAGCTAAAATCCCTTTTTTCATTCTCAATGAATTTAAAGGAAGCGACTTAGTAGGTGTTGCCTACGAACAACTTTTACCTTACACTCTTCCTCACGAAAATGCAGACCAGGCTTTTCGCGTGATAGCTGGAGATTTTGTTACTACAGAAGACGGTACAGGCATTGTGCACATCGCACCAACCTTTGGACAAGATGATGCGATGGTGGCTAAAGAAGCTGGAGTACCCGCCATGTTAGTATTAGATGGAAATGGGAATGCAGTTCCGCTTGTTGACCTGCAAGGTAAATTCAGGCCTGAATTGGGTGAATTTGCTGGCATGTATGTCAAAAACGACTATTATGCTGAAGGCGAAGCACCTGAAAAATCGGTCGATGTCTTAATTTCCATCAAGCTAAAAGAGGAAAACAAAGCCTTCAGTATTGCAAAATACGAACACAGCTACCCGCATTGTTGGCGAACGGACAAACCTGTTTTGTATTACCCGCTAGATTCGTGGTTCATCAAATCAACTGCGGTTAAAGATCGCATGATAGAGCTAAATAAAACCATCAACTGGAAACCTGAAAGCACAGGAACTGGTCGGTTTGGCAACTGGTTAACCAACCTTAACGATTGGAACTTATCGCGTTCGCGCTACTGGGGTATCCCAATCCCAATTTGGAGAAACGAAGAAGGCACGGAAGAAATTTGTATTGCATCGGTAGAAGAATTAAAGGCGGAGGTTGAAAAGTCAATTGCTGCTGGGTTCATGACTTCAAACCCTCTATCAGACTTTACTGCGGGTGACATGAGTAAGAGCAACTACAACTCTTTCGACTTGCATAAAAACTATGTAGATGACATTACTTTAGTTTCTCCAACAGGCAAACCAATGAAGCGGGAAGCGGATTTGATTGATGTCTGGTTTGACTCTGGAGCAATGCCTTATGCACAACAACACTACCCTTTTGAAAACAAAGAGGAAATAGATCAAAACAAATCATTCCCAGCAGATTTTATTGCTGAAGGTGTGGACCAAACGCGTGGTTGGTTCTTTACGCTTCATGCGATTGCAACCATGGTATTTGATTCTGTAGCATATAAAAGTGTTATTTCCAACGGTTTGGTATTGGATAAGAATGGTCAAAAGATGTCTAAACGATTGGGTAATGCTGTTGATCCATTTGAAACGATTACTAAATACGGTGCAGATGCTACACGTTGGTACATGATTTCCAACGCACCACCGTGGGACAACCTAAAATTTGATAGCGAAGGTATTGCAGAAGTACAAAGACGTTTCTTTGGCACCTACCAAAACACCTATAACTTCTTTGCCTTGTATGCCAACTTAGATGGTTTTACAGGAAAAGAAAGCCAAGTTGAATTATCAAAAAGAACCGAAAGCGACCGTTGGGTACTTTCTAAATTACACAGCTTAACCAAGGTGGTAGACGTTGCTTTAGCTGACTACGACCTTACAAAAGGTGCTCGCGTTATTCAAGATTTTGTAATTGATGACCTGAGCAACTGGTATGTGCGATTGAACCGAAAACGTTTCTGGAAAGGCGAATATAATGAAGACAAGCTAGCTGCTTATCAAACGTTGCATGAGTGTTTAGTTACTTGTGCTAAGCTGTCGAGCATCTATGCACCTTTTTATTTTGATAGTGTTTATTCAGACATCAATCAAGTTTCTGAATTGGATTCATTCAATTCAATCCACCTAGGTGATTTCCCTGAGGTAAATGAAACAATCATCGACACTGAATTAGAAGCACGAATGGCATTGGCTCAACGTATTTCTTCCTTAGTTCACTCCTTAAGAAAAGGGGAAAGTATCAAAGTTCGTCAACCGTTATCGAAAATCTTAATCCCAGTGTTAAGTGCAAAAGATAAATCACGGATTGAAGCCGTTTCTGATTTAATTTTGTCAGAAGTAAACATTAAAACCATTGAATTCATTGAAGAAACCAATGGAATCTTGGAGAAGAAAGTGAAAGCCAACTTCAAAACTTTAGGAAAACAATTAGGACCGAAAATGAAGTTAGCTGCTGCTCAAATTGCGCAGTTGTCACAAGAGGCTATTGCAACTATTGAACGGGACAATGCTTACGACATTGACTTAGATGGAGAAACGTTTACTTTGACCAGAGAGTCAGTTGAAATTTCGTTTGACGACATCCCTGGTTGGTTAGTGGCAAGCAATGAAGGAACAACAGTTGCCTTGGACATCACCATTACAGATGAGTTGAAGCAAGAAGGAATTGCTCGTGATTTTGTAAACCGTGTTCAGAACTTGAGAAAGGAAATGGGCTTGGAGATACAAGATAAAATCAAAGTAACCGTTCAGAAATCTAATGAACTGGTTGCCGCGGCCTTGGCATCGAATAAAGAATACATTTGCACAGAAACGCAGGCATTTGCTTTAGATATGGCTGAAAAAGTCGATGGGACTGAAATCGAAATGGATGAATTGAAATTGGTATTAAAGATAGAATTATAATACTTCGTCAACCTGAGGACATCGAAAATTCTCTCAGTAAAAATTAAAAGATTGCCACATTCCTCCTAAAGTCGGAATTCGCAATGACGTTAGAAAAATGAAAAAACTAAAACTCCATCACTTCTTCCTAATAGGAATTGCAGTGATTATTATCGACCAAATCATCAAGATGGCTATCCACCTTAACATGGAGGAACACACTGGTTTTGAAGTTTTAGGAATGGATTGGCTACAGATTTTCTACGTCACCAATCCAGGTATGGCTTTCGGAATGAAGTTAAATGGAGCGTATGGAAAAATTATCTTGACGGTTTTCCGTATTGTAGCGGTTTCTGCTATTGGTTATTATATGAGTCAATTGTACAAAAAAGAAGCAAAAGTGGGTTTGCAAATTTGTGTTGCCCTCATTTTTGGTGGAGCAATTGGTAACTTGGTAGATAGTATGTTCTATGGCTTAATCTTCCCTGATCTTATTGCTGATGGTGCTCCTTTTGCTTTCTTACATGGAAAAGTGGTAGACATGTTCTTTTTTGACATCTATCAAGGCACATTGGACTTACCAGTTATTGGTTATTATAACTTATGGCTATGGCCTGTGTTTAATTTTGCTGATGCTTCTATTTTTGTTTCTGTAATTGTAATTCTCATTTTTCAGAAAAAATACTTTGGGGAGAAGGAGAAAGCGGAAGAGATTAGCGGATTATAAATCCTTTTTTATCTGGCTTCAGGTGTATAAATCCCGAAGAGAGGATTGATATACAGTGTTAATTTTTCGATCTTTTGGTCTAAATCCTAAAACATGAAAGGGGTACTGACAATCGTATTATTAATTCTATCCAATACCTTTATGACACTGGCTTGGTATGGCCATTTAAAATTCAGTGAATGGAAATGGTTCAACAAGCTGGGTTTAATTTCTATTGTATTAATCAGCTGGGGCATCGCCTTGTTTGAATACGTATTTCAAGTTCCAGCAAACAAAATAGGATATAAAGGAAATGGAGGACCCTTTTCGTTGTTTGAACTAAAAGTTATTCAGGAAGTTATAACACTCATTATCTTTGCATTGTTTACTTTATTGGTTTTCAAAACTGAAACCTTCCGCTGGAATCACCTTATTTCTTTTGTTTTTTTAATTCTAGCAGTGGTGTTTATGTTCAAAAAATAAATTCATTAGAAAATGTACCCTTTAGTTCGCTGCTTATATTCAATAATCTTTAATGATTTATAAATCGGTTATATATATTTATTTTTTGATAAGTCTTTCACTAAGATCATGTTTTCAGGATAATTGTTTTATAAATTTGGCCAATCATTTAAAAGATTGAATAATTGAGTGTAAATTCCCACTAATTAAAACAGTTCTGTGGATTACCTATTCTATTTACTTTCAACGTCCTTAATTCTACTTGATCTCTTATCTTTAATCCCTCTCACCCACTGGGTGTTTAGAGTATGTGATTTTGCCAAAATTCAATTAGCAGTAGGCCAATTTTTAGTAGTAATCATTTCATTAATTTTCTTTCACTACCTTACTCCTTTTCAAATTATACTAATTGGAGCCTTGGCATTTTTAATGATTAAAAATATTGTCATTCTATTCAAATACACTCAGATCTATGGCTATTTCAGGAAGAATAAAAACACGACTCAAGATTCTTCAATAATAAAGGTGTTGTCAGTAAATGTTTATCAGTTTAACTCTGCTCATCAAAAATTGATTGATTTAATTAATGAAGTTAACCCAGACATCATCTTAACCATTGAGTCAAATCGTGAATGGGAATCTTCTCTTGCTCAGCTGAAACAGGAATATACTTACTTCTGTGAAAATGCCTTAGAAAACACCTATGGAATGCATTTTTACTCTAGGCTGAAAACAACAAACATCAGCACTCACTATTTTGTAGCTGATGACATTCCAAGCATCGAAGCTGAAATTGAAACCGAAGACGGTCATACCTTTACATTTTGGGGGGTGCATCCACCGCCTCCGAGTCCATCAGAATCTCAAAATTCAAAAGAACGTGATGGTGAACTAGTAGCTGTAGCGAAAAAAGTACGGGAACTAAAAGCAAAAGCAGTAGTGACTGGTGACTTTAATAATGTGGCCTGGACGAAGTCTTCACAGTTATTCAAAAAAACTTCTGAATTGGTGGACGCGCGCGTGGGGCGTGGTTTTATCTCGACCTTTCATGCCAAATATTGGTTCTTTCGCTTTCCTATTGATTTGTTTTTTCATTCCAGTGAGATTGTTGTTAAAAAATTAACTACGCTAAAGGAAATAGGATCAGACCACTTCCCGCTATATTCAGAATTTTATTTTGTGAAGGGAGATAGTGGTGAAGAAACTGAATCTACTGATGCAGAAGAAGAAAAAGAAGGTGATGAAATGGTAGAAGAAGGTAAAAAAGAAACTGAAGAACGACCAAACAAAACGGAGGATTAATACCGCTCCATTTCATCGTCAATTTCTTCTGCCCAAGCGTGAATACCTCCTTTTAAATTTATCAGATTAGAAAATCCGTATTGCTGTTTGAGTAGTTTAATGGCCATCGCACTTCGCATACCATGGTGACAGTAAACAACTACTTTATGATCTCTGTTGATTTCAGCAACACGCATAGAAACTTCACCTAAAGGAATATGTTGGGGTTCCCCAATTTTACAAATATCAAGTTCATGATCTTCTCGAACGTCTAACAAAAGAACAGGCTGCATTCCCATCAAAATACTTAATTCAGATGAACTAATGGTAGCCACTTCTTCGGATGGCTCTTGTTTTTCTACACCACAAAAGCTGTCATAATCAATTAGCTCTGTAATTTCGAGTTCATGGTTTTTCTCAAATTGAAAAATAGTCGATTGCATTGATAAAGCATCAAAATGCAATAACTTACCTACTAAAGGTTCTCCAATTTCTGATATTATTTTAATAGCTTCAGTTGCTTGTAGGCTACCTACAATTCCAGGTAATACCCCTATAACACCTACTTGCGAACAACTTGGAACCTCACCTGCTGCTGGCGGTTCTGGAAATAGACAGCGGTAAGTTGGACCACCTTTATAGTTAAACACGGAGACTTGTCCATCAAACTTAAATATAGAACCGAACACAAATGGTTTATTAGCCAACACACATGCATCGTTTACTAGATAACGTGTTTGAAAATTGTCTGAACCATCCACAATTAAGTCATAATTAGAAATTAGTGCGATGGCATTTTCTGACGTTAAACGTTCGGTACATACTTCAAAGCCTACATGAGGATTTTGAGCGGTTAACTTCTGAACAGCTGCCTCAGCCTTTAAATAACCAACATCATGGCTGTCAAACAACACTTGTCGTTGTAGGTTAGATTCATCTATTTTATCATCATCGATAATACCTATTGTACCCACACCAGCAGCCGTCAAATACAATAACACAGGACACCCCAAACCACCTGCGCCAACAACTAAAACACGTGCGTTTTTGAGTTTCTCCTGTCCTGCTTTACCAAACTCAGGTAAAATGAGGTGTCGATTGTAACGTTTGAGTTCTTCTTTTGATAACATTTATTAAGTAGAAAGTAAGGTAGAAGGATTAAAGAATTTATCTGTTCAATCTACTTGTTGGAGGGAATGATCCCAGTCTTTCCAAACAGGTTCGTAGCCTTGACTTTTTATAATCCGAGCCATTTCTTGAGGACTTCTCTCGTCTGAAATTTCAAATTGTTCTAATTCATCAGTGGTGCTTGCATAACCTCCAGGATCCGTTTTTGAACCTGCTGACATACTAGTCACACCCAATTTTAGTACATTATCTCGAAACTTCTCACTTTCACGCGTTGACAAGGATAACTCCACCTCTTCATCAAAAATGCGGTAAGCACAAATTAATTGCACCAATTCCTTATCCGACATTTCAACTTTAGGTTCTAGTCCACCAGAAAAAGGTCGTAAACGAGGAAATGAAATGGAGTATTTACTTCTCCAATATGTGCGCTCCATGTAATCTAGGTGCTGAGCGCAGAAGAAGGAATCTGTTCGCCAATCTTCTAAACCTATTAAAACACCTAAACCTATTTTATGTACACCCGCTTTTCCTAGTCTATCAGGAGTAGCTAACCGATAATCAAAATTTGATTTCTTTCCCTTTGGGTGATGTTTTTTATAATCCTCACGGTGATAAGTTTCCTGATATACCAGTACTGAATACAAACCTTGTTTCATTAACTGTTCATACTCATCTTGATCAAGCGGTTGCACTTCAATAGATATGTTTGCAAAGTGAGGTTTTACTAACGCAATCGCATGACCGATATAGTCCACACCCACTGTTTTATTTGCCTCACCCGTAACTAATAAGACGTGATCATACCCCATTTTTTTAATGGCTTCAACCTCTTTCAAAATTTCTTTGTCTGTGAGCGTTCTCCTTCTAATTGGGTTATCCACGCTAAAGCCACAATACGTACAAATGTTTTGACATTCGTTAGAAAGGTACATGGGCACATACATCTGCATGGTTTTACCAAATCGTTTCTGAGTAATTTGGTGACTCAACTGTGCCATTTGCTCCAAGTAAGGCATTGCCGCAGGAGAAATTAAGGCTTTAAAATCTTCTAAACTTCGCTTACCAGTCCGCGACAAAGCTACTTCCACATCTTTGCGTGTTTTTGCATAGATACTGGCTTTCACCTCGTCCCAATTTTGGATATCAAATAATGTTTGGAAACTCATTAACAACAAATATAAATGGATTTTCAACCTTTCCCTACCGAGACCTAGTAACAAAAAAGTAAATCACTTTTGTTTCGCTTTTTGTATTGTTTCAGATGGAAGTTTTTCATAACCTTGAGTTATGGATTACCAACTTCTACTCAAAAAAATACACCAAGAGATACTTCTACTTCAAGAAGAAGGTACTCAAGCAACTTACATCCCCGAGTTAGCTATGGTGAATCCTAATAAGTATGGTTCACACATTCAATTTATTGATGGCACTTCCGCTTCTTATGGTGACTCACAAGAAAAATTTTCAATTCAGAGTATTTCAAAGGTACTAACACTTGTTTTAGCACTAACCAAACGAGGGAGCGAACTTTGGAAAAGAGTTAATGTAGAACCTTCGGGTACCTCTTTTAATTCGTTGATCCAGTTAGAATTAGAAAATGGAATTCCTAGAAATCCGTTTATCAATGCTGGCGCCTTAGTTATTTGTGATGTCTTACTGGAAGAGTATGAAAACCCTAAAGACGCTTTGTTAACTTTTGTGCGAAGCTTAGCGGGCACAAATGAAATCTATTATAATGAAGATGTATCAAATTCAGAAAAAAAACATGGTTATAGAAATATTGCTCTGGCAAACTTTTTAAAGTCATGCAATAACTTAAACCATTCGGTTGACGATGTACTGGATTTATATTTTCACTGTTGTTCACTGGAGTTATCTTGTGAAGAACTTGCTAAAGTATTTTTATATTTTGCCAACCATGGCACTATCAAAGACACGCCCATTCAACTCACTAAAAGTCAAGTTAAACGTATTAACGCATTAATGCAGACGTGTGGTTTTTATGACGAGGCTGGTGATTTTTCTTTTCGCGTGGGTTTACCTGGAAAAAGTGGTGTTGGTGGAGGTATAGCAGCAGTACATATTGGTGAATATAGCGTTGCTGTTTGGAGTCCACGATTAAACAAAAAAGGCAACTCTGTAATGGGTTTTAAAACGCTTGAACTATTAACTACGGAATTGGAAAGTTCTATTTTTTAACCATATTCAACCAATACTAGTCTCTATTTGTCAAACATAGGTGCTTTTGTTGTAATAAAAGAATCAATATTTTTTTGAAGAAGAACTTCACCTGTAGAATCAACAACAGTGATGTTAAGACCTCGCTTGTTTAATGAAGTTTCAACATTATTAATAATGTTCTTCGAAAAATCTCCCACCAACACTCCGGCAGATGACAAACTAATTGAGGCAGGTGATTGATAATCTCCTATCATACTTTCTTTGGTAAAATTTATGGTGACGCTATTTGCATCATCATATTTTTCAAAAATTGGTTTAGTGTTTCTCCAAATCCCTACATAAGACCCTCTGTAGGCTAATTTATTTAATTGTGACTGCTGTGATTGTAAAAAATCTCTCAACTCTCCTCCTAATCCATTTGTTGCTTCGTCTCTCACTGTCACTAAAACATACTCGTTGGGATAGTTTTCCAGTATCGAAATAAACTCATCTGAATAACCTAATGGGCTAATTTCCGGAAAGAATTTCGCAAGTTCTTCATTCCTTACATCACAGACATAAAAATACCCATTTCGATTCATCAGTCTAACTTTTTTACTTTCAATCAATGTTGAAAAATCAACTATATGAGTGCTATCGGTTATATAAAGATTTCCTTGAGATATAACCCCATTTCTTACATCCTCTTTACATTTTTCAATGTAGGCACCAATTCGTCCATGACTTATTCTAGCTAACCATCCTGCGGTTAAGGGAACGTTTGCCAAACTTGATGCGTATCCAAATTTAAAATAATCATTACTTTCAACCATGCTATTATTAACTGGAGGATAAACCATCACGGTATCAATATAATCCATGTGCTGTGATAGAAATGATGACTGAGGACTAACAAACCTTTCTGCTTTTACTAATAAAAATGGTGCTTCATATTTTGTTTCGTAAATCTGAAGGAAAGCTAAAAAATACAACACAAATACTATCCAACGATTTCTTACGGAAAATGCATTCTTCAAAACATAAATCATCATTAAGTATACCCCTAGCCAAACGTACCTACCTGCCCCTCTAAATGCAGAGGTAAACTTGTTTGTGAGTTCAGTATCAAGATTATATTTAAATAGTACCAAATCATAAAACGTAATCATGTTAGATAATGAATATAAAAACAAAAATAAAGTCGCTAGAAATAAAGGAAATTGTGGACTACTAACTTTACAAACCCCTATAACTCCTCGTCTAATTTTTTGATTGAAAACTAAACCTAACACAATGATTCCGAAACCAACATAACCATAGCCCTCATATTGTTCCATATGATGATTAGGCAAGCCATACATAATTTTAGATGTTCCATGTGGGTCTATAAAAGTATTTAAGTTGGCTGAATATAAACTAAAGTTGGTGTCTGTACCACCAGAAACTTCAAAGTACCCAAATATAAACCACATGAGAAATGTACCTGTTACAACTACTGCTATTGTCATCACACTATGTAATAAAGATATATCCTTTACATAGAAAAAATGTTTTGCAAGAATTGCGGTATATATTATGATAGTAAATAACCACAAGTAGGGATGAATACATGACGATATTATGCAAACAACTAGACCGTGTACCCTTTTATTTTGTATTGATATATTTCTAATGTAACCCCATACCAGTGCTAATATCACCCATTGAGCACACAACGCAGCATGAATAAATCGATAAGAAAGTACTGGCGGGCAAACTAAAAACAAAAGAAAAATAATTTGATAATGAATGTTGTTGGTGATTTCTCTAGCTATTTTCCATGCATAATGCCCTTGTAAACTCAAACATAATAAAAACCAAAAACCTGTAATCTGACAATTTTGATCAGACGGCAAAAACCAGCCTAAGGTATATTTAAAAATAAAAGAATAAATAGGCATAGAATCACTTAATGACAAAAAAGAACCATGAGTAGCAAAAAAATTAGGGGCTTTGCCAAGCGGAAATCCAAAACTAGATTGACGAAAGTATTCCCACCCTAAATATTGAAATGATAAATCACCTTGACCAGCTAACCAGTTAATGTTAACCGGATTTAATTTATCAAATCCAAATATGAAAAAGAAAGATATTGTACCAGTTATTACACCAAAAGAATTGAACAGGGCTCTGTTAAGCGAGGTATATGTAAATTTAGTGGGTGTCATTTATTCAATTTAAAAAAACACATATTTAACCCTCTCAACATTCAACTCATTCTGTCCAATATTCCAAAAGTACGAAATCATTTCACCATTGTATCGATACTCTTCAGGAATGTATACATCCGTTGAAGATCTCTGCCATTCATTTTGATAATAGTTTGGAACTTGATAATAATAAAAAGACCTGTTTTGGGATTCCTTGTTTCTAAATTCAAAAGCTAATTTTATATTATCATTAAGGTTTATTGATTTATAACTAAAACTAACATTGATTTTACTAGGTAAAATATTAGATGATACACTATCGAAATCCACTACAAAGGGTGAAGTAAAAAGATCTGACGGAGTTATGTGCAAATAACTAATGGAGTCCTTTGCATCAATCAATCCGTTATAATTTGACTTTATATTAGGTGAAAAATTCTGAACAAAAACATTTAATGGTAGTTCGTTTCTAGTAACTGGCTCTGTATTGGACCTTCTAACCGCTACTCTTATATCATCAACATAAAAATTTTCTTTTGTGACGTTCCAAAGATATACTTTAATTTTATTCTGCGGTGCCCGTGCCTCACTGTTCAAATACACCGAATGATAAATATGCTCCCATTGATTTAGAGACGTGGGATTTAGTCTCACATTTTTCCATTGAACCATTTTTCCTGAGAAATCAGTAATTTCTACCACCACAACAACTTCAGAAAACCGACTTTGAGCAAAAATCATCAGATCCAGTCGTACAGAGTTCAAATATTCATTATTATTTCTCTCAGGCAAATAATATTCGAATAGGTCTACAAACTCAACACTTGGTGTTACCTTCATACTTTGAACACCACTATAGGTTAGTTCTTTGCTTAAGTAAGGTATTACATTTTCTTTGTTATTTTCATCAAAGTTTAAATGGTCCACCTTAACTTCAGAAACTTGCGAGACAAAATATGAAGGGGGAATACTAGCGACATCTAACTTAATATTGATGTAATGCACAAACAACAACACACACACAACCAAAAAGATAGTCAATAAAAGTTTGTAGAATTTTCTCATTACTTAGCTAATGTAACTCCATCTTTCATTTTGTAATAATATCCATAACAGTTGTTCTGCCATGCATCTTTCTCTGTTGTAATATCTTCTAAATATAACGACTTAGGCCGAATAGTAAATTGAATCAAGTCCGTGTCTTCTAATTCCTCTATCATCTTGTATCTAATTTCATTTTCGCGATCGTATATTGACAAATATCCGCTTAATGTCTCATAAACAACCGTTCTTAAATTATTAGAAGAAAGCAACACAAAAACGGTTATCCCAATAAACGCAGCATTCAGAAATTGTCTCTTGGAAATGTTTTGCAAGCAATGTTTCTGTAAAAAATCATACAGAAATAGGTGGTTGTTTTGATAATAAACAACGGTTTCCTGCAAAATAAAAAACCAAACAACCAAAAAGAAACCAAACAACATTACAGACAACCGTGTTGGGTGATCATAATCGATAGTATAAAATGAAAACACATGCAGTAACACCATAAGCAAAAAACTACCTAGCAAATAAAAAATGGGGTGAATTGATTTTAAAAAATGTAGTTGAGTTGTTTTTTTCCTTGAGAACAAAATTAAAACAAATGAAAAAAAAAGTAAGGGTGATTTAAAAATCCAAACCATCACATTTTCTTTTGTCATTACAAAACCCTTAACAACTAAGTCTTTAAAACTAACGTTTGAAACAACAGGATTTTCAGTATTTAACCAAAACCCTGGCGAACTCAAAACAAGGCCTGTTATAATTAGCGAGATAGCCCAAAACATCAGCAAATTTTTATTAACCTTCTTGGTGGTAGCAAGTGAAAAAATAAACAAACTGGTAGAAAAGAAAATCATTAAGACAGCAGCTGTTTCATTTGAACCAATAATGAAAACCAAAAACAAATACTTCAATGTCCTTTCCATGTTAGAAAGAGGTCTCAGTACTTGTTTCAATAACAAGGTAATTAGTAAAATAAAAAAAATGAATGGTAAGATATAAGGTAAGCTAGCAGTATAACTATATAATCCTTCAGGCAAATTATTTACACCTAATAAAAACAATACGAGAAAGCTTAAACTAAAAGTGATCAAATGCTTTATCTGTAAATTATATTGATATAAAACCTCTACCAATTTATAAAAAGAAAAAAAAGCTAAAAACAATACCGCCACAGGAAAGACCTTTACTAAATAAAACGAGTTATAATATAATGGCCCTAAAGTAGTGATTAAGGTAGAAAAAAAACGACCAGACCAGTTGGTGAATAATATTTTCTGCGCACCCCATACTCCTTCATTTTGCGCCTTAACTGTAAAACAATAATCATCAGCAGAGGGATGATTAAACTGACTTATATATAAAAAAGGAACAAGCACCATACATAACAATGCAACATACCTCCACTCTTTTAACTTATTCAGTGTATAATTTCCTCCCATAAATCGTATAAAAATAGTTATAATTTCTGGGATGTAACAAACATGATATGGCTAAAAAGCATATTTTAAACTATTATCTTGCTCAACTTCTTAAAACACCGCTAAAGTTATTAATTTAGATTTTATATTTGTCTTTTGATATAAGTGGATTAAAACAATATGATGTTAAGCGAACAGGAATTACACAGGAGAGAAGAGAGGTTAGAATTGATGAAAATGGGCATCAACCCCTATCCATCAGAAACCTTTAATGTAAATACCAATACCAAGGATATACTTCAAAACTATGAGAAGCGAAAAACTGATTACAAAAGTGTTTCTCTTAGTGGTCGCTTAATGAGTAAACGAATCCAAGGAAAAGCTTCCTTTGCAGAAATTCAAGATGATCGTGGACGAATACAACTTTACATCAACCGTGATGAGATATGTCTAGGTGAGGATAAAACTTTATACAACACCGTTTTTAAAAAGCTACTTGATATTGGTGATATTATTGGTGTTCAAGGACATGTATTCACTACCCAAATGGGTGAAATAACTGTTCAAGTGACCAAACTACACTTATTATCAAAGTCATTAAAACCACTCCCAGTAGTTAAACAGACAAAAGATGAAGCTGGAAATGTGACCCAACATGATGCGTTTTCTGACCCAGAGATGCGATTTAGACAACGTTATGTTGACCTTATTGTAAATCCAGAAGTAAGAAACACGTTTGTACAACGCTCTAAGATGGTACAAGCGATGAGAGAATATCTTTTAAACCGTTCCTTTTTGGAAGTAGAAACGCCCGTTCTTCAACCACTATATGGTGGTGCAGCAGCTCGCCCTTTTAAAACCCATCATAACACCTTGGATATGCCGCTTTATTTGCGAATAGCCAATGAATTATATCTTAAAAGATTAATTGTAGGTGGATTTAACCGGGTGTTTGAGTTTGCTAAAGACTTTAGAAATGAAGGAATGTCACGCTTTCACAATCCAGAATTTACACAAGTAGAATTGTATGCAGCCTATAAAGACTACTATTGGATTATGGATTTAGTGGAGGAAATGGTTGAAACAGTAGCTATAAAACTTCATGGTAAAACAACCCTAAAAGTTGGTGACAACGAAATCAACTTTGAGCGACCATGGAAACGATACACCATGTTTGAGGCAATCGAACATTTCACTGGAGTGGATATCTCCAACATGGAATTAGAGGAATTAAAGACTACTGCAAAAAAACTAGGTGTGGATGTTGATGACTCCATGGGAAAAGGGAAATTGATTGATGAAATCTTTGGTGAAAATTGTGAGCCTAAGTTAATTCAACCAACCTTTATTACTGACTACCCATTAGAAATGTCTCCACTGGCTAAAAAACATCGAACGAAAGAAGGTTTGGTCGAACGCTTTGAGGCAATTTGTAATGGAAAAGAGATTTGTAATGCTTTCTCAGAGCTAAATGACCCCATTGATCAGCGCGAGCGTTTTGAAGATCAATTAAAATTAAGAGACATGGGCGATGATGAAGCAATGATGCTGGATGAAGATTTTTTACGTGCATTAGAATATGGTATGCCTCCAACAGCTGGATTAGGAATTGGAATTGATCGATTAGCGATGATAATGACAAACTCTAACTCCATTCAAGATGTACTATTTTTTCCTCAGATGAAACCTGAGAAAAAAGTAGTGATGGCGTCTGATAAAGATTATACTGATCAAGGAATAGCAGCAGTATGGATTCCTGCGCTTCAAAAAGCAGGAATACTAACCATACCTCAACTGAAAGAGGCTACACCAAGTAAACTATTCAATGATGTGTGTGGTCTTAGAAAAAAACTTAAAATAGATGCTAAAGCCCCTACATTGGAAGAGGTGACAGCATGGATTGAGAAATAAACACATTTGAAACAAGTTAGAGACTCCCCTATCAAAACACATTCTGATAGGGGAGTTTTTTTATTTATTTTTAAAACGTATCTTAAGATACTATCTCAGCGTATATCACTTTTATGAAACTCAATATTCTATTCGTTTCAGTATTATTTTTAACTAGTTATCTGGCAATAAATGCACAGTCAG
The DNA here is from genome assembly GCA_963815495.1 of uncultured Cytophagales bacterium. Classification (GTDB taxonomy): domain Bacteria; phylum Bacteroidota; class Bacteroidia; order Cytophagales; family JAAEPT01; genus CAWFGW01. The sequence goes on along the minus strand of CAWFGW010000002.1, from coordinate 23,061 downwards.
TTCGGTTTAAAATTTTAAATGGAGATGATGAAATTGGGAACATCAACGCGCATAAAGCAACCACAAAAACAAACACTACTTATTCAGTCACTTCGATAGCGAGTTTTCGAGTATTTTTTAAATATGTTAGAGAAACAAGTATGGATGTGATTTTTCAATCCGGGAAACTAAAAAGTTCTGAGACGAAACAAATTATGAACAAAGAACTGGAAGAACACCGAATCACCAGTTTAAATGGTTCGGAGTATTTGTGTTTAAAAAATCCGAAAGAAGAAAAATTCACCCTTGCTCGCCCAATTCATTTTTCAACAAGCATGCTATATTTTGAAGAACCAAAAGGTCATTCCCGCATTTTTGCTGAAAGCTATCAACAAATGTGTCCATTAGAAGTTATCTCTCCTGGAATTTATAAATTAACGCTCCCTCACGGAAAAATCAATCACTATGTTTATAAAGCTGGTGAACTTCAAGAAATCAGAGTATTTAGAACGATGGTCGATTTGGTTTTTAAAAGAGACTCTTAATCAATGACCTTACAACGCTCAAAAACCAATTCCTTATCTAACATCTTTCGATAGGTAGTATGTGTTTTCACAACCTCACCAATGGTTGCTGCTACCTTTACCATCTTGGGATTAAAATCACCTATCCAATTCATTTCGTAATCGATATACCGTCCGCGAATTTCGTCTTGGACTACACGTCTGCAATACTCAACAATACCCGCTACAACACCACGACTTTGAAATTCAGGTACAATACCAAAACCTCTTCCAACCATTTTTTTGTTTGTTCGAGCAAATTTGTGGTATAGAAACTTCAACTTTCCTAGCCAATCCAACTTCCCGTTTAAAAAACGGAATATTTGATTGACTTCAGGTAGGTTAAGGAAAAAAGCAATAGGCTCATTATCATAATAAGCAAAGTAGACAATATCAGGATCTAAAATGGGCTTCATTTGTTTCATAATAGATTTTGCTTGCAGCGAAGTCATTCCTTTTACACCTGCATGTTTTACCCACGCTTTGTTATAAATCGTTCTAAAGTCTTCAGTAAATTGTTCCAACTTTTTCATGTTGAGCTTTTTAAACTCAAACTTCGGGTCCGCAAACAATCGTTCGGCTTGTTCTAAATACTGCGGCTTTAATGGTGCATTTACTTTACGTCCAAAGGTGAGCTGCTTAAAATAGACTTGAAACCCATAATCCTCAAAAAACTTTTGGTAATAAGGAAACGTCCAAGGCATTTTGTAGTTCGGGTCTATCTCGTGTCCCTCTGTCAATAACCCCCACCAGTTATCACGTTCACCAAAGTTAATAGGACCTTCCATGGTATTAATATCACGATCTAGCAACCATGCTTTAGCAGTATCAAACAATTTAAATGCTACATCTTTATTTTCCACACATTCGAAAAAACCCATTCCGCCAACTTCTAACTGCTGTCCTTGACTGTTTTTTTCTTTACGTGTTTTTTTATTTATGAAAGCGGCAACCCGACCAATTGTTATTCCCAGAAGTGTCTTTTAAAATCCAACGGGTACATTCTCCATGTCTAAAAAATTTGTTAGTATCTGCATGAAATACATCTTCTATATCTTTATCAATTGGACGAATCCAATGTGGCTCATGTTTATAAAGACGAATCGGCAAATTAATAAACTCATTCACCTCATCTTGGGACTTTACTTCTATTATTTCCAATTTTCAACTTTTTTTCTGTGGGAGAATTAAAATCCAGTAACAGCTATGACACTGGTAATGTCAAAAGGCTTTTTGTTTGTATAATCAGGATGTTGAATAGCCATAAACAAGGTCTTTTGATTGGGGGTGAAGTATAAACCTGTGGTTTCACTTCCTTTGGGTGCTGTAGCCATTCGAATCAAATCGCTCGGCTTGGGATCCTTAATGCTTAAGTCTAGTAAATAAACTTCACAATACATCTCACCAGTTGCTAATGCTTTATTAGAAACGCGGCCTTTAGTTAGTCCAATAACGTCTTCGCTTATAATTAAGTAATTTCTCCCTCCATAAGAGAAATTATTAATGCAGTCAGGATTAGAAAAACAGCTCAGATCCCCCAACATTCCACCTTCAATTTGCACCGATAATTCCCATGTTTTTATATTCAATTTTAACACTCGCCCATAATAATCAGAATAATTCCCATTACTTGTTTTAAGCTTTTCAAAATAAGAGGCAGGCTTTCCTCCTAGGGCGATAGCACTTTCCCATTGCATGAAGTCGTGCCCTGTTTCAGTGATATAGATATTATCTCCCACTTGAGTAATCCATTCATGACGTACAAATAAAGTTGCACCCAATTTAATTGCAACCTCTTTGATGTTTCTTAATGAAGTATAATCGTTAGGTAAAGTAATCCAATGTTTCCCATTTTCAGCGTAAGCAAATAATTCACCTTGTGAAAAATCGTTTTCCTGACTAGCTACAAATTTAAAAAGTACAGCAGGTGACTCATCATTTGTCAAAATCACTGTTTTGTTATCGGATAAACAAATGGCATCTTCATGTGAAAACCGACCCATGGAGGTCAATTTTCGTAATGCCTTTTTTGATTTTGGATCCACTTCTACCATCCACCCAAAGTTATCTTTCAGTGTATCAACAAGCGGTTCTCCCTGATTAATTACTTTACCAACTAACTCCTCATTTGTGCTTGGAATTGTTTCTTCAGCCATTAAAATTGTTCCGTAAGGAGTAAGTTTTCCTCCACAATTTCGCATGGTGTACCCAACATTTGAAAAATCGACATTGTATTTATTTCCTTTTACTTTCCATCCGTTTCTATTTTCAACTAGCCATAATGGTTGCTCCTCCTCCATGACCTAACTTGTCATTCACCGAAGCTGACTCATGACTTACAAACAACTTCCCTACCGTACTAGAACCATTATTAGGTAAATAAACTACTAAATCTTGAGAGCCTTTTGCCGGAGCAGATTCTTTTTGAGTATTATATACGGTGTCACCTTCAGTAAAAAGTACTTTGTATGTTAGTCCTGGTGATAAAATCAAGGAATCTGACTCAACAAAAGGAAGACTAGTAATAGATACTTCATTAGTTTTTTTTTCAGTATCAACTGTTTTGATATGTTGCTGACCACAAGCAAAAAAACTCATTACTATGACTAAATACAGTGCATGTTTCATGTAGTTGGAATTTACAACGAAGTTATAAAATTAAGACGAGAATGAAGAGAAATTGGCGTTTCGAACCTATTTTGATTATTTTGAGTAGAATTTGAAATCAATGAGAAAATTAATTTATGTAACGATTTTATCAATTGGCTGTTTTGCAGCCTTAGCAATACTTTGGAAAAAAGAAAACACACAAACGCCCCTTAAGTATAACCTAAACAATCCTATACATAAGTACGACTTACCTCAAACTTTAAATGAAATATCAGGTATTAAGTTTATAAATGCAGAAACTCTTGCGTGCATTCAAGATGAAAAAGGGATTGTCTATTTCTATAATTTATCTTCTGAATCAATCACACAAGAACTTAAATTTGAGAAAAAGGGGGATTATGAAGATCTCTGCCTTGTAAAGGATGACTTGTACATTTTGAGAAGTGACGGTGATTTATTTCGAATCAAAGACTACCAGTCAGCTGATTATAAAGTAAAGAAATATGATACGAGATTAAGCACAAAAAACGACACTGAAGGGCTTTGTTACGACACAAAAAATGATCGTTTATTAATTTTGTGCAAAGAAAAAGCTGGAATAAAGAAAAAAATAAAAAATAAAAAAGCTATTTATGCTTTTGGGCTGGATGATAAAAAAGTAAAAAAGAAACCCGAATTCACCATTAAAACAGAGGCTGTTGCGGATTTGTTGGATAAAAAGCATTCCAAAGTTAACTATAAGCCTGCCGCTATCGCAATTCACCCAACTAATGGCATGTTCTATATTATTGATTCGGTTGAAAAGACTTTAACACTACTCTCAACAGAGGGAGAACTAATTTCCGTACACAACTTAAACATCCCTGAGTTACCTCAACCAGAAGGTCTAGCGTTTGACACACATGGCAACATGTATATTGCTTCTGAAGCATCTGCTTCCTCTCATGCGTTTATTTATTCTTTTAAACAACAATAAAAACTACCGCCTCATCCAATCCCAGGTGTCCTCGGCATTTCTTTCTGTGTAATAGGGTGGCAATAAAAAAGCGATGGTGATTTCATGAGAACCAGCACTTCTCCCATTCAAGTTTTTAGTATTCAACTTACTGATTGTAAAGTCGTAACTATAATAAAAATGCATTCTGTATCGATGTTTATCCCTTCTAAAGTTTTTGATTTTTTCACCCCATTTTACCTCCGCGCCTAACATCATTATCATGGAGTCATCAGACCGATAGGCTAATCCCCCGAATAATTTATCTTGCCAATCTAATCGAACATTGATGTTATAAGAACTTGGTGCATTATTTACATACTTCAAAATCACCGAAGGGATTAAATAAAATGCTTCATTGATTTGATGTTTGGTTTTCCCTGTCAAAAAGTAATGCCTACTTAGCTTACTCTTTTCCCTTAAAAACAACTCTTGTTCAAACAACTGAGTAGAAGAAAATCCTAAATAATATTTTTCACCATAATAAAGTAACACCCCAAAATTGGCATCAAAGAAAGTTTGCCCAGTAAAGTAGTTTAACTCATCATATACCTCATCATCCACTACTGCGTCATTATCAATTCTCGTTCCTAAGTTTGTTTTACTACGCGATAACAAATCATTATTTAACGACCTGTTGTTCATCGTAAAAAATGCTCCCAAAGCTACCCGTAATCCATCTGTGTGGTTATACCCATAACCATCGCCCTGAGTAAAACCTATATTATATGAGTAGTTTGCATTAAACCTATAATCATTGAATGGTCCAATACGATCATTGATGACTTGTAGACCTGCCCCATGCCAATTATGAAAATCACCTGGGTGTGTCTGTGCCCAACGCGGTTTACCCAAGGGAGAATGAATAGAAAAGTAGGTGGTCACAGGTGCTCCTTCTACACCAATCCATTGATTTCGGTACGAGAATTTAGCATCAATATTATCATCCATACTTGAATAAGCTGGGTTCAACAAAAAAGGGTTTACCATGAATTGTGAGCTCTGAATTTCCTGTTGAGCTAGTCCTTGAAAACTAACAATCACCAGTATAAAAAAACATAATTGTCTCAACATCATTTTTTGCATACCTCTATTTTGCTAATGTTACATATCCAGAAAATTGAATTAATTTTTCTCCATCTTCTTCAAAATCTTCTATCGATGCTTCAATCACATAATAATATACGCCATCGGGCAATTTACCCCCATACTGATTGTTTCCATTCCAAGTATTAACTCCATTACCTAATTTGGCAACCTCTGTTCCCCAACGGTTTAAAATGGTTACTCGTGTGTATGGATATTTATCTAAGTCTTTTACTATCCAGAGATCGTTTTTACCATCATCATTCGGAGAGAATAAATAAGGCGCACTCACTGGTGGTAATACACGTATCCGCACGGAGTCCGTTGCAGGGCAACCTTCTATTTCTGCATACGCTAAATAATCGGTAGTAACCTCAGGTTTTACATTTTGTGTTTGATTACTTGAGTAATTGGCCAATATATAATTTGGCTTAGTGAGTATTTCAACCTCATTATCATTACTGTAGATATATAGATTAGTACTCTGGTCTCCAAAAATAACACTATCTTCTACCGCCAAAATTAGGCTAACCACTATAGGCTCCAACAACAATTGATTAGAAGTATCCGCGCAATTCCCATTTGAACCGATCACTTTTACATACCTGTTTTCGGTGATGTTTGTAAATACTTGTGACGTATTTGGTGATTGAAACAAAAGTGTGTTCTGCTTATCCACCCAAGTGAAGTCGGTAACAAATCCTTCTTTATCTTCAACAAAAAGAATAATATCTTCACCGTAACAAACGCGAGTGACACCTGTAATTTCTAAATCAGGATAAGGTGTTACCTGTGGAGTAAGTGTGTTAGAAATCGCCTTTTCATCCGCCACATTTACACATATTTCATTCGATATGACTTCTAATAAAAACTGGTCTCCATTTATAAAGGTAGAATCTAACGCATAATCTACTTGACTAATTGGTGTTCGTGCTCCTGATGAAATTCGATACCACTGATAAACCGGTGACGTCCCTAAGTTTTTTTGCTCTATGATATCAAATCGAACAACCTCACCTTCGCAAATATCTTTATCATATGCTATTTTTACTTCAGGTTTTGGGTTAATCAACACATTAACTACCACGGTATCGTTGACTGAACAACCATTTGTAGTACCAGTTACTATATATTGGGTAGTATCTGAAGGTGTGGCTTCAGGGTTGGCAATATTGTCAAAATTTAATGAGCTACTTGGTGTCCACAAATAATCATCAGCGCCAGTCGCTAATAAAGAAGCTTGATCTCCCGCACAGATTTTTTTATCCTCACCTGCATCAACTTCAGGGTAGGGATTAACTGTAACCGTAACATCGTCTTCATTTGTACAATTATCTACATCTGTAATAGATAATTGATAAGTCGTGGTTTCTGTTGGAGTAGCCAATGGAGATAAAATAGTCGTACTGCTTAATGTACTTTCTTTATTTTGCCATAAGATAGATTGGACTAGCTTATCTGAAGACCCAACTAGTTGCACACTCTCACCATTACATATGGTAGTATCCTTTTCAGCTAAAACAGTAGGTAATAATTTCGGAGTAATACTCGCTTCTAAGGAGTCACGACAACCATCTATATCAACTACATTTACTTTATAATTGGCTGGAACAATTGGAAAAGCGAGTGGATTTTTAATTGAGGTACTACTGAGTGAATTAATGTCTCCTGTCCATGTAATCGTTGAAAGTGTTTTTGCCGTTTTTATGACCAACTGCGTGGTATCACTCACACATAGTGAAGGGATAGGTTCAATCGTTAAGTTGATTAACTCAGTTAAACCAATAAATATAGTATCCTTTTGAGCACACCCATCTGTAATTCCTGTCACGATATAACTAATGGAATCAGCAGGTTTGGTTTGAGGGTTAGCAACATCTGTCGCACTAAGGAAAGTTGAGGGTGACCACGAATAGCTAGTAGCTCCAGTTGCTAGCAGATTAATACTATCACCTCGGCATACTATTCTATCTTCACCAGCATCAACTACTGGAAATGGCGTAACAACTACCTCAATAGAATCGGTATTGATGCAGTCATCGGTATCTGTACCAGTCACTTTATACCACGAAGTTGCTTCAGGTTTCACTACTGGAGTTAAACTTAACACATCATTAATCGTGCTTTCGTTGTATTCCCACAAGACAGTTTTTAACGTTTTATTCGTTGATGTAACTGAAAGCTGTACTTCCTGATTAGGGCAAATGGTTGTATCTGGTTCAAGTGCTAACTCAGGATTTTGTGCTATAAAAAGGGATGCATAAATTGAGTCTATGCAGCCATCTACATCTTCTACAACCACTTTGTATTGTGTATCTTCCGTTGGATATGCCTTCGGGTTATCAATGGTAGTGCTACTAATGGTAGTGATATCACCCGACCAATTGATGCTTGCAAGGGCTTTGTCAGCATTGAGTTTTAGTTGAAGCGTATCTCCAGAACACACTGACGGAATTGGATCCAACTCTAAGTTAGCAGGGGCAAAATTCGTAACTATCGCTGATGCAGTATCACTTGCCTTTGTAATACAATTTTGAATACTTGACGTGGCGATTAAGGAAATTGTATCCGAAGGTTGGGTGCTTCTATAGGTAAATTGATCAAAGGTTTCCCCTGCCTGAATGACTCCATTTACATACCATTGATAGGTTGGTGATGTTCCTAAATTTGATGCTGTAATAAGATTATAAGTTACAGGTGACTCACTACAAAAAGAGGTGTCTTGAGGTGAAATACTAATTTCCACATCATTACCAGTACCATTCACTGGAGTTACTGTTACCGACTCTTGTAATTCACAATCTCCAATGGTTCCAAACTCTACATCGTCTATGGCAAAATCATTTCCCAGACCATTGATTTGTCGATTAATAATTGCTACCTCTACAGGACCAGAGAATGTAGCCCTCCAAAAAGCAAACTTTATTCTCCATTGCATGTCTATTATGTCATAGATACCCAAACTAGTATTGTTAACGACTAACTCCAGCTGTGCGGTGTTAGTACTCGGACTAAGGGTATGGGCATTAATACCCCAAAAAGAAAATACATAACTTTTACCTGAGGACACTTCCACCGTTTGTTTATATAGTGTGTCATTTGCCATCGTAGATCCGTCAATAACCATCATATTGCCAGTACCTGAAGTATGATCCCCAATGTCCAAGTGAGGGGCACCCCAACCTTTGTTAGGGTTATCTGTAATAACATAACTACCGCTTATTAGGTTAGTCTCCGTAGTTTCTACATATTGACTTGTAAAACCTGAATTTGGGGGAGAATCTTCGAATGCTGAGTTCACAAATAGGTTAGAATCAACAAAAAATGACTCTGCCACATACGTTCTTTCGATATCTGCCTGCACTGAAATAACAGAATCATTACTAATTAAAACCCCTTCTTCCATCCATCTCAAATAATCTCCATTTGTCTTGGCTTTTAATTCTACAGTTTCACCAACACACACTGTCGTGTCCTCAGTGATTGTTAAATACTGTAATTGAAGAGGGTAGATAAACGGTATGGGGTCTCTTTCCAAAAACCACCAAGTATTGAGGATGGTTTCATCGCCAAAATCATCACCTCGTGACCTATTACCCCAAATGTGACAACCTGAGCTTCCTGAACTAATACAAGGGTTATTAATATTTATCTGATTTCTTCGTAATTCACTATCATCCCAATAAACACCTGCAGGACCTGCCAATTGTTGAGGAAATACATAATTTACTTTAAACCCCTTTTCATTGTACTCCACATCAAACATGGGAAGGTGGGTCACACCAGATCTAAAAATTAGCTGGATTTCCAAATTAGCCTCAGGAATAATATTACCCTGCCCATCACGACCATCCCACGGGATTTTATTATCCCCTACTTCTAAAAGTGTTTCAATTAAAACATCCGTAGAGTTACTTTGGTATCCAGGCACACCATTTCTCTCTATCAATATTTTAGACTCCATTTGCTTGTTCACACTAAAATTGATTGTATAATCTGAACAACCTGTAATAGTTAATGCTGAAGTGAGGTCACCAAATAAATCGTTGATACTGGAAACTTTAAAAACAGATGTATCAGGTACTTCATAAAAAAGTTTGTATTGTGGTAAAATTTCATTCCCATATCGTGAATAAATTGATTTCCGGTCTTCTACCACGTCACCAGTATTATAAACCCCTGTTGAATTAGCAGCTATCACATATTCATAGGGGTTCATGCCATTGTAATCCAATTCGGAAATCACCCCATCATCCGTATATATATATTGTACGGTTCCTTCAGTATCTGCATTCCATTGATCTTTAATTATGATATGCCACGCCTTGGACCACACCCGCCCTGTTACTTCCAAATTGGTTGTATTATTACCAACAGTAAAATCATAAAGAGGTGCAATTAAAATATTGTTACCTCCCAATGGTTCATCAACAAGACCATTTCCAGCCCCATTATCATCATCACCATCATCGTAAGCAATTTCAAGATAATAATCACCCGAAACAGTAGGTACAAAAGAAAGCGGGGTATACCCCCCAGCTCCGCCCAAGGGTTCTGGGCCTACAGATGCCTCTGCTCTCGTGTTAATATAACCAGGTTGACCAGCAATAATTTCAGTAGCAGGAAATACTATCGCATCAGTTGCTTTATCCCTTATCCTTACCCAAACTCGTTCATCTAAATTAGTATAATTGCCATTCGATCTAATTTGAAAATTAAAGCCAAAATAAAAAGTTTCATTGGCTTTCATTGAAACATACAGTCGCTCAAACTCTTCTGAGTCATACCGCATGAAGTTATTGTATCGCCCTACATTATCTCTATTAAAAGCCAATGCGGCATTAATATTTGCAGCATCGACTTCATCATTCCCTACACCTAAAGCATTATAATTAACACTCCAGAATAGGTACAAGAAAGCAAATGTTTTAACTAATAACCTAATACAATCCCCCTTATATCTAGACATAGCTGAAACTTTATAGAAACTACCAATTATCAATATAAATAATTAACTTCCAACAACACAAGGTTTTACACTTTTTATTCTATCATACATAACAAACAAAATGTAAACGTATGACATCAAAAACTCATAAAAAACTGTTGGAAAAGCCCTAAAACAAAAAAACCTAGAGAAAAGAAACAGGCGTTTCTTATATTTCTCTAGGCATTTTCAACCAGCTATGTAATACAATTATACAAGTACTTTAGGTGTTCCAACATTGTTTTAGACCAAATCACCCCTTTCTTAGATGAACTAGCAAAATCTTACGTTTTCATAATTTTTCTTACATCATTATTTTCAATGAAACCTCCTCCAACTGTTCTATTTTTTGTTTTCATTTTATCTATATTTGCCGCATGGCTGAAAAAGTGAAAACAATAGAAGAAGGCGCTTCATTTAAAAAAGTGATAGCTCATGCTAAAGAGTATGGCTTTATTTTTCCTTCAAGTGAAATATATGACGGTTTACAAGCTGTTTATGACTACGGTCAAAATGGAGTTGAACTGAAGAACAACATTAAACAACTGTGGTATAAGTGCATGACACAGTTGAATGACAACATTGTCGGGTTAGATTCGGCTATTTTTATGCATCCCACTACTTGGAAAGCTTCGGGGCACGTAGATGGCTTTAGTGACCCTATGATTGACAACAAAGATTCAAAAAAACGGTACCGAGCGGATGTCATCGTAGAAGACAAAGCCGCTGAAATAGAAGCAGCAGGTGATCCTGAACGTGCAAAAGCGCTGTTAGAAGAACTCGGTCGCTTATTAACTGCTGAAGACTTAGCCGCAGTAAAGGAATTAATCATTAGAGAAAAAATTGTCTGTCCTATTTCGGGTACAGCCAATTGGACCGATGTAAGACAGTTTAACTTGATGTTCTCCACTGAAATAGGTTCTGTTGCTGATGATTCAAACAAAATATACTTACGACCAGAAACAGCTCAAGGTATTTTTGTGAATTTCTTAAACGTGCAAAAAACAGGAAGAATGAAAATTCCTTTTGGGATTGCGCAAATCGGTAAAGCCTTTAGAAATGAAATTGTCGCGCGTCAATTCACTTTTAGAATGCGTGAATTTGAACAAATGGAAATGCAATTTTTTGTTCGCCCCGGCACTGAGTTGGAGTGGTATAATACCTGGAAAGAAACACGAATGAAGTGGCATAAAGCGATTGGTTTAGAGCCTGAAAATTTGAAATTCCATGACCACGAGAAGTTAGCACATTATGCCAACGCTGCGGTAGATATAGAATATAAATTCCCTTTTGGTTTTAAAGAAATAGAAGGTATTCACTCACGTACCGACTTTGACTTAAGTGCTCACCAAGAATTTTCTAAAAAGAAGCAGCAATATTTTGACGATGAAATTAGTAAAAATTACATCCCTTATGTGGTGGAAACTTCTGTAGGTGCTGATCGTGCTTTCTTAGCAGTTTTCTGTTCGGCCTTGCGTGAAGAAGAAGTGGGTGAAGGCGAGAACAAAAAAATGCGCACGTACTTAAAGTTGCATCCAGCACTTTCCCCTGTGAAAATAGCAGTGCTTCCATTAATGAAAAAAGATGGTTTAGGTGAAAAAGGAACAGAAATATATCAAGAGTTGCGGATGAATTTCCCGTGTGCATACGATGACAAAGGAGGGATCGGAAAACGTTACACCCGCCAGGATTTTATTGGAACCCCTTTCTGTGTGACAATCGATCACCAAACCTTAGAAGATGGTACGGTCACCTTAAGACATCGCGATACTATGGAACAAGAACGTATTCACACCGATGAGTTAAATCAATTGGTGCGTAAAGCAGTGTCGTTTAAGACTATTTTTGAACAATTGTAAGAACAGACATCTACTAAGAAGATGAAAACTCCATCCCGAATAATCGGGGTGGAGTTTTTTATTGTTCACATCCTTGTTTTAGTATTTGATAAGTCTCTTATAAAAGGTGTTAAAAATCCGACTTTAAGTGAAACTGAATTTTAGGAAAACGCTCCATACATTGTTCTAATGCATATTTGTTTTCAGCCAAATACACATCTACCCCGTGTTTGTCCGTAAACATGTAGTTCTTTTTTCGGGACTTAAAATCCTCCATTTCGGCTTTGTCTTTGGAAACCACCCATACGGCTTTGTATGTTGTTATCGGCTGATAAACACATGAGGCGCCATACTCATTCAGTAGTCTGTATTGAATAACTTCAAACTGTAAAGCTCCCACAGTACCTATCACCTTACGACCACTGGCCACACTGGTAAACAATTGTGCGACACCTTCATCAATCAGCTGATCCAACCCTTTGGCAAACTGTTTCGATTTCATGGCGTCTGTATTCTCTACATACTGAAGCAACTCTGGTGAGAAGTTCGGGATGTCTTTGAATTTTATTTGTTCTCCTTCTGAAAGTGAATCTCCAATTTTGAAGTTCCCTGTATCTGGCAGTCCAACAATATCTCCTGGAAAAGCTTCTTCCAAAATTGATTGCTTTTCAGCCATAAATGCGGTAGGATTCGAAAATTTATAATTTTTCCCTTGTCGAACATGCAAATAGTTTGTGTTTCGTCTGAAGACACCTGAGCAAATTTTCACAAAGGCAATTCGGCTTCGATGGTTCGGATCCATGTTGGCATGAATCTTAAAAACAAACCCTGTGAACTTATCTTCTTTCGCCTCGATAACTCGTGTTTCTGCCTCTTTTTTTCGTGGGTGGGGTGCGATGTCAATAAAACATTCTAACAATTCTTTTACTCCAAAGTTATTTACCGCTGAACCAAAAAACACAGGAGATATTTTAGCTTCTAGGTAATCTGAAACCTGAAACTTAGGATATACCCCGTTGACTAACTCCACCTCTTCGCGAAGGGCATCAGCATATTTTTTACCCAACAATTCATCAATCTTTGGGTCATTTAAATCATTGATATCAACGCCTTGTTTTAACCGTTGTTTGTCTTCGTTATCAAAGAAAAATAATTTTTGTTCGTAAAGATTATAGACTCCTTTTAAGTCCTGTCCCATGCCAATTGGCCAGCTCAATGGACGAACCTTTAACCCTAATTTCAATTCTACTTCATCTAATAAATCAAAGGCATCTTTCCCCTCACGGTCCATTTTGTTGATGAACACAATAATAGGAATGTCGCGCATTCTGCAGACGCTGACAAGCTTCTCTGTTTGTTCCTCCACCCCCTTAGCAACATCAATCACCACAATGACTGAATCTACCGCAGTCAATGTGCGGTAGGTATCCTCAGCAAAATCTTTGTGACCAGGTGTGTCCAAAATATTTATTTTTTTACCTAAATATTCAAAACCCATTACTGAAGTAGCCACCGAGATTCCTCTTTGCTTTTCTATTTCCATAAAATCGGAAGTAGCCGTTTTCTTAATCTTGTTGGATTTCACGGCACCTGCAACCTGAATAGCCCCACCAAAAAGAAGTAATTTTTCTGTTAGAGTCGTTTTACCAGCATCGGGGTGAGAGATGATGGCAAAGGTTCTTCTTCGGGCTATTTCTTGTTCTAATTTCATGCACTTATTTTTTTCAAAGCACAAAAGTAATCTTTAATAACTATTCTAGCAGAAAAAACATGACTGCGTTTTTCCACTACCATTTTTTATCCTTCCCAACGATTGTTTACTGTAAATCAGGAACCAAATTTGGATAAGCTGTTAATTTTAAACGCGTGTTTTTACAAAAATTAAAGGAAATAGAATTATATTCGTCAAGCACCAACTAGTTGAAGTGTATGAAACCTATCATTCCTTTTCTTCTGCTACTTTTTTTTTCAAGTAGTTTTATAACGAATAATGAGTTTCAAAAAGTCATTGATGCGGCCCATACTGCAACATTGAAAACACAATTGGAGTCCTTTGAAAAAAGTGGCATTGAAAAACCTATTAGTTGGACTGGCAGTATTTCAGCAGATACGTTGTTGTCGATTGCAAAGTCCTATCTCAACACGCCACATCGTATGGGAGGCACTAGCCATAAAGGTATTGACTGTTCAGGTCTTGTTTATGCTAGTTTTCAGCATTTCGGCATTTCGCTACCCCATTCCTCTCATGAATTAGCTAAATATGGAAAAGTAGTTCCTAGCATGAGTGAATTAAAAAAAGGTGATTTAGTCTTCTTCTACAACTCATACAAAAGCAGAAATTTAATTACTCATACAGGAATTTATCTAGGCAATGGAGAAATCATTCACACTTCTCATACTAACGGAGTGGTTATTATTTCATTGGAAAACTCTTCGTATTGGAAGCCGCGATTTTTATTTGGGACACGACCTTTGTTGTCGAGTGAAGGATAAAATCCATTCTGTTTTTACTTACAGTATTCGCTGAATTTTTCTAAAATGTAATCCCAACCTTGCTTAGAGTCCATCATTTTTTGGTATTCAAAGGCGCCTTCTCCATGGTTTTTAAAGTTAAAGTGCTCAAACTCTATTAGAGCAAAACCATTTTCTTCAATAAATTTCACAGATAGATCACTTGCCTTGTCGGGATTTGGTATCGGTTCCCGATTGGGGCTAATCTGCCATTTCAACTTTATTATTTTTCCTTCGATGAATTCGGTGACACGGCCCCAATCACAACGAAAACCATAAGGGCCTACTTCACAACATAATCCGTCTTTATGCGGCTCAATATATATATCCTCTAACTTGTCCTGCGACCAAGTATATTCTTGTGGCCACCACTTATCCAGTTCAAAAACAAATTTTTTAAAAGCGATTTGGGGAGTTATCTCAACGCGTATGTTTTTTTTAATTTCTGACATTGCAAAATATACTAATGAACCTTAATTTAACCTATTTTGAATCAGTTTTCGATATATTAGTTAAGCTACATCAAAGTGTTCTTATTTAATTTCGATTTTTTCTCCTAAAAATTTGGGAGACACATTAAAAAGCACGTCTAAATGTGCCTTTGTTCGTGCTAAATATTCCCTGATTTTGGTCCTAATACCGTATCGACCTGTAAGATCTGTCGCATTATAGCCTATCGCATTTAGACCTATATTGTTTGCTAAATATATAGCTCTTTCATTATGAAATTTCTGCGAAATAATGGTGATGCTTTGTTGTCCGAATACTTCTTTAGCTCGCACTACAGAATCCAGTGTTCTAAAGCCAGCATAGTCCAGAAAAATCTTTTCTGCGGGAATACCTCTGGAGATAAGTTCAGTTTTGAAATCTGTGGGTTCATCGTAGCTTTTATTCCCATTATCACCGCTTACAAGTATAAAATCAATTTTTTCATTTTTATATAGTGCTACGGTAGCATCAATTCGATATTTAAAGTACAGATTCATACTACCGTTTTTAAGTAATTTGGATGTCCCTAACACCAGACCAACTTTATTAGCACCTATTTTTTCTACTTCAAAAAAAGTCTTGTTTTCAGCTGTTTTCCGTATCGAATAATCTGCTGTAAAAACGATAATAACAGGAAATATAAGGACTATAAGAATTAGAAATATTTTCTTCTTTTTCATTTCAAGATGCATTTTCTGGAGTATTATTTAAATATAATAAAAAGCGTAAGTATGCATACTTACGCTTTTATCCAGTCTTTAATATTTTCATTGAAAATTAAAGTGGATTTACTCAAATCCTCCAGACACTACTATTTGCTGTCCGGTAATCCATGAAGCATCTTCAGAAGCTAAGAAAACCGCTAAAGGAGCAATATCGTTTGGTTTACCAATTCTTCCCAAAGGGGTTTTTGCGACCACATAACTTTCCATATCAGAACCATTAATTGGATTTCCTGCCGTTTGGGTAGGGCCTGGCAATATTGAATTAATTCTAATTCCTTTTGGACCAAGTTCTTTTGATAAGGTGCGAGTAATTGCATCAACTGCACTTTTGGTTGCGGAATAAAGCATTGCCATTGGTGAAGCACTCACACTAGCCACCGAACTAATGTTTATAATACAACCGCCCTCATGTTCAAAATAATTTAATGCTTCTTGAATCGGTAAAATCACCCCCAATACATTATGATCAAACTGACGGTGATACTCGTTTTCAGTAATCATGGAAACCGGTTCAAACGTATATACACCTGCATTATTTATAAGTATATCTAGTTTACCAAATTGTTGAATAGCAGTGTCAAACAGTTTTTTTACTTCCGATGATTTAGTGATGTCTGCCTGTACAGCAATGGCTTCCCCTCCATTTTTGTAAATCGTTTCAACTACTGCTTCTGCACCCTGCTTATCAGAAAAATAATTCACCACAACCTTGGCACCTGCTTCCACTAACGATTGAGCTATTTCAGCCCCTATACCTTTTGAACTCCCTGTAACCAACGCTACTTTTTCATTTAATTTTTTCATTTGCTCTACTTTTATGTTAAAAGATAAAAGTAGCTGAAGGAGTTATTTAAAAATTTGCCATATGACAAAAAATCATCGTGTACTACGAATTCTACTTAAGGTATAGGGCGTAATCCCTAAGAATTGAGCGATGTTATTTTGAGAAACGCGCTGAATTATAGTTGGATGCTTTTCAACTAATTTTGCATATCTCGTCTCGGCATCATCCACTAACATTTCACTTTTTAATTTATGTTTTTCAACTAATGCTCTTTCTTTTAAATAGCTGATTATTCGTGAAAAATTAATCACTCGTTCTTCAAATTTATCAAAGGCATCCTTGCTCATTGTTATTACCTTACAAGTTGTGAGTGCTTCAATATACTCTTCTGAGGGCGATTGCTCTGTAAAACTTTCTAAGGCCACCGCAAAGTGTCCTTCAGTAATAAAATAAGGGATAAACTCATTTCCTTTGGAGTCACTCCTTACCACCTTAAATACACCTTCTACAACAAACCCTAATTTTTTACAGGTTTTACCTTCTTCACAATACTTTTCATTTTTGGGTATTGTCTCAACTTGCAAGTGTTCTTTCATGAATACCGTTTCCTGCTGAGATATAGGGAGTATTGAATTAAAAAGAGCAATTAATTGATCCATAAGTTTAATATACGTAACGGTCTCCATAAATTTATCGCGAAACAATTTTTCAACTGAGAAAATGAGATATAAACCATCTTTTTCAAAGAATTAACAGCTTACAAATAGTCTTATTAAACCTGGCACGTGAAAGATATTTATACTAAAAAAGCTTAAAACTTTTTATTTACTATGCGCTGAGGCTTTAGTGTGGAATCCATTATAATCACAAAATCTATTACCCCAAGAACAAGCTCTTCATCAGTCATTACTTCTACTTTCCATATCCCCTCTTTCACATTGTTTTTAAAAGTATACCCTCGATAACCACGTTCTCTTCCTCCTACGATGTCAAAACCTATATCTTCTATAATCTCCCACTCATCAGTAGTTGTATTATACCATTCCCATCGATGAATAATTGACTTCTCGATACTTATCGGAGCAAAAATTGAGGAAAAAATGTAGACGTTATCCTTTGGATCATGAATAAACTCCAGCCGATGATCGCGCCAAAAGACATACCAATCGTCTGTTTCATACGAAACGATGTATTTACCGTGTTCTTTTCGAATATCGTGAGCGACCATGCCTGCATCTAATGAGAGTGGTACAGGCGGTATTAGGCTAAAAAAATAGAACACATTGATTAAACAATAAATAGCTACTATGATTCCTGTAAGTTTTGCGAGATTAATTTCAGCTCTGGTACTCGGGCTGAGTAGATAAGTAATGCTAACTAACAGACAAGTGCAGGTAAGGCTTAAGAAACCTGAAACAATAAAGATTCCAGTATTCATTTCCTTTATAAAAACTGGCAACATAAAACTGGAAAAAGTAAAGCTGATAAAAAAATACACCCCAAACTGTAAGTATTTATTTGAAATTCTTCGCTTTAAAAATTCGTTAGCAAAAAGCAAAATCACCAAAATCACAAAAAACGAAGCTGTTTTTGATAATGAAACACTTCTCGAAAAATAAACGACATAAGCACTTGAAAGTGCCCCGAAAAAAAACTGGATAATGACTGGAAAGTACTGTTCAACACGTCCAATAAATGTGTTTTTCCATTTACCATCGTCAGCTAAATTGTAGAGATAGATAACCACTGTTAAAGCAATCATATCAAAAGAGAGCACCACTAAATCATAAAGTCGATCAATTCGCCCAAGTGTCAGTGAGTCAAAAATAAAACCACCAATGAAAAAGACTACAGGAGCAGTTTTTTCATGCTTTTTAATAAGCTTACCCAGCTTACTATTACTATACCTTACAAATACCTTCACCCTGTTATTATGGAATGGTTTAGAAAATTGGCGTTTACTATAAGACGAAAGTATTAAGATTATGCGAGATAATAATTTAAAAAAGATGGTCCTGTAAATAAACTTGATAAACTATCTACACAATAAACTATGTTAATGTACACTTAGTGGTGGATAGGCATTTAAATTTTCTTTTTCAGCTAAAGGGAGTTTGTATTCAAATTATTTAAGTGAGCCGTTCGCTACATAAATAGATTTTTTATGTTTTATATTGTTGATTGATATCAAGTGAGAACTATTCTCTCTTATTCGCGTTAAGGGAGTGCTGATTTTAGGCAAACAATTGTTTTAGAAAAAAATGATAGTATACGATTCGAATTCGAATGTTTTAAAAGACTTACTCAACAGTTTAAAAAGCGAAACCCTACTTAAGTTAATGAAGCGAGTGGCTATAGTAGCCCTTATAAGCCTAGTTTCTGTCTACTTTAGCAAAAATTATTTTGACTTAAGCACTTATATATCCGGTGAAGTTTATACCTGGTTGGGTGTGGCTTTATCCATATTAATGGTTTTTAGAACCAACACCGCCTATGATCGCTGGTGGGAAGGCCGTAGACAATGGGGCGAATTGGTTAACCATTCCCGTAGTTTGGCTTTGCTGATGAATGCCAAATTGAAAAAACACGATGAAGAGAACAGACGTTATTTTGCAAGAAACATTACTAACTATGCTTTTGCACTAAGTGGTCATTTGCGAGGAGCATTTAAAAAAGATTTACTCTATGACGTGGGGGATAATGATGAACGACTGTTGGAAATCCACCACCATGCACCCAACTACATTGCAAAAAAACTGTATGGACGAACAGTGCGATTGTTAGAACAAGGTCAGTTAAGTGAATTTATCGAATTGAAGATGCTGGATCACCTCGCTGGTTTTAATACGATAACTGGGGCTTGTGAGCGAATTAAAAACACGCCTATCCCTTTCTCTTACCGTATTTACTTGAAATTATTTATTGTTGGGTACACACTCTTGTTACCTTTTGCTTATTCGGGTACCTTGGGCTATTTTGCAATAGCGGTTTGTGTAATTGAATCTTTTGTATTGATGGGGCTTGAAATGATGGCGGAAGAAATTGAAGATCCCTTTGACTTCAACTCCAATGATTTACCCACTCGGCAACTCTCTTTTACCATCAAAAACAACGTATATGAAATACTTGGGTTTTATGAAGAAGTAGATGCCCCAAGTACTAAAAAACACTATGAAGTAGTCAACTAAATGTTATTTCACTAACTTTTTGATGCCTAATGTGTTCCCCTTCGCACCATATAAAATCAAAAGATACTGACCCGATAAAAGATCAGAGGTCGGTATCTTACTCTGTTTTCCACTTTTTATAACAACACCCGAGACATCGGTCAACAGATAAGAAACAATTCGTTCATCCTCAATCAAAATGTAATCTTTAAAAGGCACGGGATAAACATGAAACTCTTCCTCCAATCTAAGTGTAGGATTTATAGCTACTTCTATATTATTGAAATAATTCAAAAATACTTCTTTCAAAAGCACATTCACTGTAGTAGTGTCCAACGGACCATCCCATGTTTCATAATATCCAAAACTTGATTCTCTATAGGAGTGGTAAGTAAAATGATATCCTAATGAGTCAAAAATTGATAACACATCGCGTACCCATTTTTCGCCCCCCTTACTATTTTCAAAGGTATTTCTGGCAACACCAAACTCCCCAAAGTAAACTGGAAACCCTCGGTCTTCAATGTATTTGGTGTAATCTAAAATTGTAGTTAACAAATAATTATAGTCTCGAACAGTCACCTTAGATCCTGAAGGGGAATAATAAAACTCATTGGTAAAACCTACATTTGTGGCAGGTGCTGAAGGTATATTTTCACCTTTTGCCCACCCACTTGTTGCATAATATTTTCCTTTTTCAGCTCTAAAGCTGTAGTCTACTAATGTGGTTGTTCCATAACCTGAAGTTCCTGTCTTAGTCAATGAAAAATTATCATTTTGACCTTCATTGGCAAAACTATCCTCTCCATCATCCTTTTCTGACCAAGGTGAGACTGCTATTTGTTCTGATATCGGCAGTTTAAATAATGTTCTAATAACGGTACCTGATGCGTTCACTTCATTCACGGTGATGTTATCGTAATAAGCTTTTCCTTCTCCTAATGCATGTCCATACAAAACAGTACGACCCAAGATCAAAGAATCATTATTCACATAAAACGGTTTACCTATTAAATAGGTCCAATCAGTAGTACCAGAAGGAAGCTTTGGGTTGCTATATTGTCCCGTGGCAAAGGTAATATCAGATGGTGGAGAAAGAATAGTGGTGTCGGGGTATGACCCACCATCTCCATTATCGGTCCATTCCAAGTTCTGATGAGTAAACTTATACGGCTCATACATATGTACGGTGTACATCAAGTTTTCTTCATCTAAAGGTGGATAGTTGTAATTACCATCATTAAACCCATAATCACAGCCTACTGCAATTGCACGTTCCGTAATTAAAAGATGATTATTATCTACTAAACGAATGGCATCCACAATACGGTTGCATAATTGAAACCATTGCTCGACAGAATCTTTGGGGGTCGGCTCGTTTAAAATATCATAGGCTGCTATTTGTGGCTCATCGCTGTATTTATCAGCTATTGCAGTCCATAGTGCCACTAATCTGTCTTGGTTGGAGGTTACATCCCACAAAGCCTCTCCTTCGCATTGAGATTGAAAACCACCTTGGGGAACATGCATATTTAAAATCAGGTAAATGCCGTGTTTTTTTGCCCAAGTAATGTTTTGGTCGATCCAATCCCAGCCCGATTGTTTGTAAGTATAAGGTGAGTTGTCGTCTTCAAAAGTTTTGTAGTTTAAATAAAAACGAATTGCGTTCATTCCTAAGTCTGACAATCGCTGGTAATCTTTTTCGTTGTGGTGAGCACTTGGAATTTCCCGATCTACCCAAACTAGGTTGCCAAAAGACATTCCCTCAAGGTGAATCTCCTTTTCATTCTGAATCAATTTTGTTCCTTCCCGATGAATAAATTGTGCTTGACTGTTGAGGTAATTTAAAAATAAACTTAACGTGAGGATTAGTATCTTTTTCATAAGTGAAATTTTCTGCTATTTCCAAGATAACAAAAAGAGCTGTCTTTAAGGTGACAACATAATCAACTTTCGATTGACTGTTGTATAAACACCTTAAAGACAGCTCTTCTAATGATGAGTAACTTGGAGCCTATTATTTCTGCTGTGCTTTCATGCCTTCATCCAACATCTTGTAAAATTGATCTAACTTAGGCAACAGCATGATACGTGTTCTTCTATTTTTTGCTTTACCTGCTGCAGTATCGTTACTTTCTAGTGGAATATAATAACTTCTACCTGCCGCCACCATTCTTTCTGGTTTTACTTTAAAATCATTTTGTAAAATTCGAACCACTGAAGTTGCTCGTTTAACACTTAAGTCCCAGTTATCTTCTAATACGCCTTTAGTTGATAAAGGATCATTGTCAGTATGTCCTTCCACCATAATTTCGAACTCTGGTTTGTTATTAACTACTTTAGCTACTTTTCCTAACACTTCTTTAGCTCTTCCTGTAATTGTATAACTCCCACTTTTAAATAATAATTTATCTGATATTGAAACATACACCACACCCTTTTCTACATTTACCTGAATATCTTCATCATCCATGTTGCCCAATACACCTTTTATACTTGTTACTAAGGCCAATGTGGCTGAATCTTTTCTCGATATGGCTTGACTCAAATCCTTGATTCTCATATCTTTTTCTTTCATTGTTTCCAATGATTTCTCCAATGTTTCTGCACCTTTTTGTGATAAGGTCATAAGATTCCCTACATTACTCATCAACCCTTGATTAGTTTCTTTAAGTAATGCAACTTGATCTTCTAGGCCTTTTATTTTAGTATTGTTCGCAGCTTCTTTCTGACCACAGTCACTAACTTGAGCAGCTAACTTAGCCATTTCTTGTTCACTTTTTTGCTGTTTATCAACTGCCTCTTGGTATTTCTTTTTCGAAACACAAGAAGCAAATGTTAAAAGCATAATTGCAATAATAATACTGTTCGTTTTCATATCCTTTTAGCGTTAAATTTTCATGCAAGTTATATGAATTGAAAAATACTTTTTTCAAACCTGCCAAGATTATTTTTCAGGATAAAAAGTAATAAAAAATCAGGCTAAAACCTGAAAAAAAATGATTTAAATGATGCTTTTTATAAAAACTACTTTAAAAAAATGAATGATCTTAGTGCTTCACAACATGCTTTGTTTCTAACTCTTTCTAAGACTTCCATATGGATACGTAAAATCAGTACTTCTTTAAAAAGTTAGCGTTTTATTAATTTGACACATGGCCATATCAAGAACTTGTAAACTTGTCTCCTTATTGATAACTGAAAGTTCTGTGCACGCTATAATCACTAACCTCTGTAAACCATATGATTTCAAAAGGGTGTAATATTGATCTAGTGCTTCTTTATTTTCTTTCTCATCATACACTTGTTTCCGTATCTGATCAATGAG
>CAWFGW010000001.1:0-158707 GCA_963815495.1 uncultured Cytophagales bacterium | reverse complement strand
ACCCGTTTTACTGATCCTTTTCGTACATCGCCCACAGCAAAGAATCCAGGAACACTAGTTTCCAATGTTTGTGGTTTCCTACTATGCGAGCCTGTGTAGGCAGACAATTCACTTTCGGGTATTTCTGGCCCAGTACACACAAACCCCTTTTGATCGGTAAGCACCAAGTCTTTCAACCACTCTGTACAGGGTTGTGCTCCAATAAAAGTAAATAGGTTACTGATATTTTTGATTTCAGTTGTACCATCCCCATTTTCTAAAGTGACGGATTCTAAATGATGTTCACCATGTAATTCTTTTACTTCGGTATTTTGATGCACAAAAATAGTAGGACAAGCCTGAATGCGTTGTACCAAATAATCACTCATCTTTGATCGGATATCGTCACTGCGTAAAATCACATGAACCTCTTTAGCGTGTTCAGAAAGAAACATGGCAGCTTGCCCTGCGGAATTACCACCACCGACTACACCTACCAACTCATCCTTGCAGGTGGCTGCATTCATCCCTGTAGCGGAATAATAAACGCCATTCCCTTCGTATTCTTCTATGTTATCGATAGGTAGTTGATTGTAGTTGGCCCCTGTGGCTGTGATAATAGTTTTTGAGCGGATTGTTTTCCCATTAGAGGCACATAAGGTGAATGAGGCACCATCGTACGCTACTGACTCAGCGCGATGAGGAATAGATATATTACACCCAAATTTTTGTGCTTGAATATATGCTTTGTTGGCTAAGTCAGCTTCCTGAAATCCCCGTTGGAAAACCCAAATAATTTTCAATTTTTGAACTTTTACTTGCCTGACCTCCTGGAGCATTGCTTTCAATTGTTACCACACTTAACCCTTCTGAGGCAGCATATACACTTGCTGCTAAACCTGACGGACCAGCACCGACTATTAACAAATCAAATTCTTTGTCTTCAAAATCCATTAACACCCCTGCATGACGCGCTACATTGTCTAGTGTAATGTTCGTACATACGTTTGCATCTTCATTGATAATTATTGGGCAGTTGTTCTTCCTTGATGTTAAAGGTTTCTAATAACGATTTTCGCTTCTTCTGACTCATCGATATTTAAGAAGTTATGCCAAATATGATTTTTCTCCATAAAGTCCCGGACCGATGTACGTTTCTTTAGAATTACCTGAACCGACTAACTTAATTCCTCCCACTATCTCTGTTAGCACTGTTTCCTGTCTCAATAAAAAAGCATTCAGTAGGGTGTCACTAATATCGCTATGTTGCGCAATGGCTTCTTTCAACTTTCGAAGGGCTAATCTGAATCACCACTGTTCCCGGTTTAGCAACGGCATGAAATTGTGACCCTCGATTAGACAACATACCACTGTCACCAGTAAATCCATTTTTTTTATGTGTCACTAAAATGGAGTCATTATTTGTTGGATCAATAATGTCTACTGCCCCTTTCAACACGACAAAAAAGTCGTAGAGTAAATCACCGACATTAAAGAGCTTTTTCTCCTCTTTTATCGACACAACTTTCCCATATTCTTTTAAAATTTTTATCTGCCGTTGACCAAGCTCAGGAAACCGTGGATCTTTCATTTATTCAATTTTTTAATCACCGTATTTAAGGTAGGGATTTTAATTTCATTGCGGAAGAAATTAAAATAATTAAGCACCTTTTTTGCCTTACTTGTTTTTCCAGAAATCGTAGTGAAAAATCTACACCTGTTCGTTTTTATACCCACTTTTTTATTCAGCAAGGGTATTGTCGGCTAGATAAGGGCTAATGACATAAATAGCTAGAATTTTGTCGGGCATGGGAGAGGCATTAAAATATTTTAACCAAATCCTCATAAAAATGGATACAAACTATAGAATAATAAATGTGCTTCTCTCCTTAAGCATCATCTTCAGCAGTCTGGGGTCAACATTAACGATCGGCTTGGATTCGTAAGTAATAACGGACAGCTAAATGAAAATTCCGTACTTTTTTATAGCACAAAGTCAGGACTTCAATTATCTATAAAAAATCAAGGGAAAGTTACATTATCAACTACTCGATGATAAGGACAATAAGACAATGGGTCATAATATTGAGCTTCAATTTTTAAATGCAAACAACTCAACTCCTAAACCTGTAGGTCATCACGCTAAGCCAGTTAACCTATTATCGAGGGAAAAAAGAAATTACTAACGCGGCCTATAATCAACTGGTGTTAGAAAACCTTTACAACCACATCGACTTGTTATATTATTTTGATGATGCTGGTACATTTAAATATGATTTTGTAGTACACCCAGGAGGAAACCCAGACGATATATTAATTCAGTATGATGGTCAAACAGCACTTACTATAAATAACGAGGAGTTAGTGATTGAAACGAGTGTAGGGAATATTAATGAAGGTTCTCCTTTTTCCTATACTCAGGATGGAACGCCAATCAGTACTCGATACGAAATCATGAATGGAAACACCTTGAAGTTTGCGGTAAGCCATTACGATAAAAATGAAGTATTAACTATCGATCCAAGTATTCAGTGGAATAAAGTATTAGGAGGTGGAGTTGACGACTTTATTGAAGACTCAAAAATAGATGCGCAAGGAAACAGTTACATCGTTGGGCATACGTCAAGTAAAGACAACTTACTACCCTTTACTCCGGGTGCTTTTCAAGCAACACCCAACGCACTTGAGGATGCATACATTGCTAAGCTCGACCCGAATGGCGATGTGTTATGGGCAAGTTTTTATGGTGGAAATGAAAATGATTATGCCAATGGGATTGATATTGATAACTCTAACAACCTTTACATCACTGGTTACACCGAAAGTTTAGATTTTCCTACTTCTGCGAATGGATCAAACACTAACCAAGGTGGTAGTGAACTTTTTGTACTTAAGTTTGACACGGATGGCAATCGCCTCTTTGGTGGAATATACGGAGGAGCAAGTGGTGATGTAGGAGAAAAAATTGTAGTAACCGAAACGAATGAAGTGTTTGTGGTTGGAAGTACTTCCAGTGAGTTTTTCCCTTCTGAAAACCCGATTGCAGGTACTGGTGATGATGCCATAGTAATGAAATTGAATAGCGACTTGAGTAGTTATGTCTGGACAAAATATTTAGGAGGAGCAACTGGTGATCAAGGATTTGGTTTGGATGTAGATCAAAATGGTGATGTACTTATAACTGGTAGAACTTCCAGCAATAGTGGTTTTCCAGTAACTGCTTCAGCATACATGTCTACAGCGGGAGGAAGCCAAGATGCTTACCTCATTAAACTAGCAGGCAACACAGGTGATGTGGTGTATGGTACTTATTTGGGTGGTGATGAAGATGATTGGGGTGAGGATGTAGTTATTGATCAAGAGAACAATTCTTACGTAATCGGTTACACTTCATCTGAAAACTTTCCTTCACAAAATGGTTACCAGCAAACCTATCAAGGAGGCGTTTCGGATGGGTTTGTAACGAAATTTAACTCGAACGGGCAATTGCTCTGGTCAACTTACTTAGGTGGTACAGCTACCGATGAATTGAAGGCTGGAATCATTGGTCCTTTAAACGCCCTTTATGTTGTGGGATCCTCTGAAAGTACCGATTTTCCTACGAAACGCGCCATACAATCAGAAAATGCGGGTAATTTCGACATGGTTATTACACGCTTCGCTGAAGATGGCATGTTCACTTTTTCATCGTATTGGGGCGGCCCTGAAAATGATTTTGGTGACAATATTTCTAATGGCACCGACACCATTGCCATTGTACTATTTGGCGAGTCGCAAAGTGCGCAAATCAATGGAGATGCGATTGGCAATACTGGAGGCTTTGATATGCTAATATCTTCGTTTAATGTGGGCGATCTTTTTATCGACAATGAAATTACCATCGAAAATAATCAGCTGGATTCTACTCAGTTGAACCTCTGTTTAAATGATACTATACGGCTAATAGGTAGTAGTATTAACAGTCAGTTCAATAAACAATTGGTCACTTTTCAGTATCAGGATTCTATACCTGGCAGTGGTTGGCAAGATGTAGATGGTGGTGATAGTAAGGATTATGAACAGGCAGCAACAACTGCGGGGACTTTTTACTATAGACGCATTGCTACTTTAATCAGCGACACCACTTTAAAAGATACCTCAAACACGATAACGGTAAATGTTTCTGATCAAACTATTGAAAACAACGAGATTAGCTTTGAAGATGACAATACCGCATTTACTCAATGTGTAACAAGCAACAACCCCATAGCTATTAATGGCTCTACAGCTATTCCGACTTCGGGCTCAATTGCTTACCAGTATGTCATCTATAACGCTAATGTAGACCAATTTCAGGCGATTAATGGTGCTAACAATCAAGATTACACCTTCGAGAAAGATACTGCTGATGGTCAATATGTAATCGGTCGGTATGCGTTCAGTGCTGATGATCCGATCTGTAAAGATTTAGCTACTGTAGAAATAACGTTGGACCCTCAAATTATATCGAACAACACCATATCAACCAACGCAACAATTTACACTTGTGAGGGTCAACCTACTTTCATTGACGGTTCAGATCCTGTATTGGAGACAGGAAATCCCTCCTACATTTATTACGATTCCATTGCAGGCGGTTCCTTTCAACCGATTTCGAATGGTACAGAACAAGATTTAACTTATCAGGCAGAAGACACCACTTATATTGTGCGGGAAGTGGTTGCAGATGGCGTACTCAATACCTGCTCCTCATACAGTGATACAATAACAATTATTCCAGTGCCGTACCCAACTGCTCAGTTTACATTTGACACATCAAACCAAAGTTTTTGTGTCGGAAACGCCATTCAATTTACTAATGAAACAGTAAATAGTGAAGCAATTGAAAACTGGAGCTGGACGTTTGGTAAGGGAGACAATCAAACTTCCGAAGTTGAAAATCCTTCGTTCACTTACAACACCGCTGGCCAGTACAGTGTGATGTTGTTTGTTACTTCACAATATGGGTGTGAAGATGATACTACCATGATGCTCGAAATTTGGGGAACACCTACTGTAAACGCGGGTGACGACATTATCATCACCACTGAAAAAAACACGGTTCAACTTCAAGCGACTTCTACGCCTGTTGATTCCATTTCATGGACACCAACTTTTGGGGTTAGTAATCCTGCGGTACTCCAGCCGAATGTGGATGCTACCATGGAGAACACTTATACGATTACTGTTTTTGATGAAAATGGCTGTTCAGCCACTGATGAGGTAGCGATAATTCGTGATTTAGAATTATTTATCCCCTCAGCCTTTACCCCAAATGGGGACAACTACAATGATGTATTTGAAATCTCAAACATTCAATTACATCCTGATGCAAAAATCTACATTTATAATCGCTGGGGCAATCGGATTTTTTCTTCTTCTGACTTAGTAAACAACCCTTGGGATGGCAAGTATGAAGGAGAAAAAGTACCTGGGGGAGTCTATTATTACAAGCTTGACTTAGGCAGTAACGAAGAACTCATTGAACGTACCATTACCGTCTTAGATTAATCACCCACTTCATTTAAAATAAAAGTTATGAAAAAATATATACTTCTACTTCTATCAGTGATAGGGCTACAAACCACGTTTGCTCAGCAAGAAGGTCAATTTACTTTATTCAACAGAAATGCTATCTATTACAACCCCGGGTTTACAGGTTTAGAAAACTACTTGAGTGTAGGCGCATTCTACAGAAAGCAATGGACCAGCTTCGAAAACTCACCTCTCGGGTTTGGGATAAATGCTCATGGGAAATTCAAAGGTAAAGGATATCGCAATTTGCACCCGCCTTATTCTCTCAGAATTAATAACATGAATCGCTATGAGGAACTTGAAGACAGTACTGAAATTGACCAATATACTAATCACGCACTGGGTGGTTATGTGTATCAAGATAAGTTTGCTCCGTATCAAGAATTGAATGCAGCAGTAACCTATGCCTATCACCTCCCTTTAACCAATCACCTGACCTGGTCAATGGGTGCTTCGGCAGGAATTTCAAATTCACGTTTAGATGTGTCTCAACTAACGGTAGTCAACAATATGGACCCCCTTTATACGCGTTATGTGCAGGCAGGAAATCAAAATGAGCTCGTTTTTGACTTAGGATTAGGAACCGTGTTATATGGCGATAATTTTTATGTCAGCTATAGTGCACGAAATTTCTTACATCAAAACAGAGTGGACCCAAACATCAGTGAAAATGCAGATTTTCAAGCACACCATTTTTTAGGGGTAGGTTATTCCATTCCCATCAACTCCTCATTCGATCTTTATCCTAGCGTATTATTAAAATATGTAAATAACTCCCCTGTGGATATAGATATTATGTTGAAAGCCCGGGTGATGAAAATGTTCATCGTGGGGATGAGTTATCAACGCGATGAAACACTCAACGGAATACTGGGATTGAACATTAATAACAGCTTGAGTGTCGCCTATGCTTATGGTTATCCAGTGGGAGAATTAAGTAATGTTCAAACAGGTAATCACGCCATCAACTTAAATGTCGCACTATTTAACTGGACGAATAGCGTAACAAAACTGATGTGGTAAATAAAACTAAACAGACAAAATATGAAAAGTATACTACTATTGACTATCGCTTTTTTAACGGCTAGTAGCCTGTTTGCTCAAAGCAATGAAGACAGCGTTCAGTTTGTACGCCCAACCAAACTTCCTCAGCACATCAATACGGATGCGGAAGAAATCTATCCTATCCCCTTCAATGACAGGTTATTTTTTGCCAGAGCATTTGGAGATAAAAATATTGGAGGCGAGGAAACGGGCCACGATATCTGGGTAAGCGACAAATCAGCAACTGGTGATTGGGGGAAACCAAAAAATTCATTGGGAAGTTTAAACAATACTGGCAGTAATGCCATTGTAGGCTTTAGCCAGGATAAAAACAAAATTTATCTCATGAATCGCTATAATGGGTTAGAGACCTCTCTACCAGGCCTATCGGTTAGCACACGATCGGGTAAAGGATGGAGCATGCCCGATTCCATCGCGGTACCAGGCTTAGACCCCCAAAGCAGGGTGTATGGAATTTTCGTAGATCCGTTAGAAGAAGTAGTATTTGTCTCCATGGAAACAGCCGAGTCAAAGGGTAAAGAAGACCTCTATGTTTATATGTTTGATAGCTATATGCCCGATAGCATAAAACTTTCTCAACCCCACCATTTAAAAGAAATCAGTTCTGAAGGTTTT
This sequence comes from uncultured Cytophagales bacterium, assembly GCA_963815495.1. GTDB lineage: Bacteria > Bacteroidota > Bacteroidia > Cytophagales > JAAEPT01 > CAWFGW01. The sequence continues at coordinate 151,495 of CAWFGW010000001.1, read as the reverse complement.
GATATATCTCCTTATTTAAGTCCTGATAGGAAATCATTGTATTTTTCTAGCAACCGAGAAGGTGGACTGGGGGATGCCGATATTTATAAAGTCACTAGAAAAGGTGATTCGTGGACCTCGTGGGGTGAACCACAAAATTTAGGTAACATCGTCAATAGCAAAAACTTTGATGCTTATTTCAGCATCAACTACGATAGCACGGCCTATTTTATAAGTCAAAGAGATGGGAAGTCTACGGATATCTATGAAACAGAACTTGTTAGTTTTGAAGACACCACCCAATCTCCCGATGAATCCGGTAACATCGTGTATCATTTTAACATGGAAAACTATGTCTATTTTGATTTTGATGAATACATTTTAAAACCGGCTATGCGAAACTTCTTAGACAATGTAATCCAAAGTCTGGATTCCCGAGATGACTTAACCCGCATTCGTCTGGAAGGTTACGCAGATTATATTGGATCTAAAGCATATAATAAAAAGCTTGGTAAAAAGAGAGCAGCAACGGTCAAGAAATACCTCCAAAATAAAGGCGTGGATGCAAAAAATGTGGAGGTAGTGAGTTACGGAGAAACACGACCTGCGTTACCTGGTAAAGTGGATGGAAAAGATATGCCTAGCTTTAGAGCTTACAACAGAAGAGTACGTATCGAATTGGTTAAATAAAAAACTGAAGGTAGCGAGTGAAACGGATCAAACTTGCGTTTTGAAAAATGCGGTCAGTGTTTCCCGAAGTCTTTTGTCTGAGAATATGGCGATTCCCTTTTGATTTAAAAATGTAGACTCCGCACTATTTAATGCAAGTGGGTCACCGTACATATCAGTGACCTGAATCCCCACCTCTTGCAAGATACAAGTAGTAGCAGCATAATCCCAAAAACTACCACCTCCAGTTGTTTTTTTAGGGTATTTAAAATAACACGCTGGCTGCTGTTCTGCTACCCATAAAGCGTTCATGACTGCACCGCCATGTTGAATGGTATTCACAACACCTAATTCCTTCAACTTGCTGTTGACAGCTGGAAAAAGTGGATGCCTTAAAAAACTGCGATCCGTGATAAAAGTGAGTGCCTCCGAGGTAGAATCAATCTGCCAGGGTTCACCATTTTTAAATGCACCACCGTCCAAAAATCCACTGTACAGGTTTTGTTTGTATGGATCATAAACTACCCCAACTACGGGAATGCCCTCTTTCGAAACCAAGGCGATGGACACCGCATATCCCGAAACACCTTCTGTAAAAGGAAGCGTGCCATCTAAAGGGTCAATGCACCAAAAATAATCTTTTACTAAGCGGCTTTTGTCATCTTCTAATTCCTCGGTTAACAAACCCAAATCGTATTTTTGACTCAGCGGAAACAATTGCGATAAAATAATGTCTTGACTTTTCTGGTCTACTTCCGTCACCACCTGTGAAGCCAAGCTCTCCCCTCCTACCTTTTTATCGACTTTAATCGGTTGATTGGACGCCAGAGAAATATATCCCCCTGCCGCTTTTGCAGCAGCAATAGCTCCTTCCAATAATACAGTGATATCTGATTTAGAAAGATTCATACTCGTTCTTGTTTCAATTGCTCAATCACCTCCCGAGCAAGGCGCTCACTATAACTAGTAATTTTCCAATGACCCGGACTCCACCCTTTTAAAAACCGATGGAAATCCGTCCATGCGTAGGCGTATAATTCACGCCACTCTTGTTCTAGAGCATGAAAATTCACTTCCACTTTCTGTGTATTAATCGCTTTACCTAACTCCGTAAAATAATGCGTTAAAATCTTTGCCTCCAGCTTTTCACACGCGTGTTCACTCAAACAACTTCCTATAAAATAAGCGACATCCTTCATACCGCAACCTTTGCCTACATATTGAAAGTCGACAGCAGCCACTTTTCCATCTTCAGAAAAACAAAAGTTGGCGAGTTTCGCATCGCCATGCACCAAGGTTTGGAAATGTGCTTCATTTAATTTTTTATCAATGAATGAAGCAGCGTGTTTTAACGGTTGATCATTTAACACCTCAAGCTCTTCTGGTCGTGTAGCCAAATGCCAGTAGGTGCCCGTTTGCCATAACCCAACCGGTGCCACCCCTAAAAAGGTCGCATGGAAATTCGCCAGCCAGGAAAGACAACGAGCTATTTCCTCCCAGTTGACAACTGTTTTGCGCAGTACATAACCAGAAGCATCCAAATCTTCCATGACGAGTAGTACTTCATCGGAAAAAGAATCAGCACTTAGAAATGATGGTATTTTGCACCCTTCACCACATTTAGAAGCGTAGTGTTTGTACCATTCCGTTTCCACTTGGTACGATTTCACTTTTCGTTCATGCGAAAGGGATGAATTCCACCCTCGTGGGTGCGTCTTTTGACTGGGCAGCGTCACATGTTTGACCACGACACTATCCACTTTTGCATCGACCAATTGAAGTCGTAAGATTTGACCATAGCCACTCCACAGTTCCTGAATGACTCCTTGTATGTGAAAAGAAGAAGCTCCCGTAGTTTTTAAAATGGTTTGCTGAAATTGTGGATGAAGTGACATGGTTTCAAAGGTAATAAATCAATTAGTTTCGATTAGAGTTAAAGTTTAAAATAGAAACTCAAAAGAAAATTTATTTCTATTCTGATTGACCATTAGTTTACAGGCAAGCTAAGTTTTTCCATTTTTTGCGTTTCATGTGACGATTTGGGAATGTGAAAGGGATATAAAATATGCGTCCTAGTACAGTTAACACTAGTCGACCTAATCGTCTAGAATTTTGTTTCCTTTTTTTCAATGAAAAAGGAAAAGCCCAGGCGGCTTGAGCCGAAAGCATCTAAAAGATACAAACTAACACTATTGAACAAGGCTAACTATTTTCAACAAAAAAATCAGTAGACAATTTGATTTTCAAACCCCAACTATTTCATCCACAAAGAGTATATTCAACCATGCAACAACTCACTGACCTTTTAGCTATTCAATATCCCATTATCATGGCTCCCATGTTTTTGGTTTCCAATGAAAAGATGATTCTCGCGGCATTGGATTCAGGAATTACGGGTGCCATCCCCGCCTTGAATTATCGTACGCCTGATTTACTGCGAGCAGGAATTCGTGCCATTAAAAGTCAGTCAGACAAGCCATTTGGCATTAACTTAATCGCCAACAAGTCGAACCCGAAACTAGCCGAGCAATTACAGGTATGTTTGCAAGAAGGTGTCGCTTTTTTAATTACGTCTTTAGGCAACCCCAAGGCGATTATTCGTCAAGCCCATGAGGTCAACATCAAAGTTTTTTGTGATGTAGTAGATGCTGAAACCGCGAAAAAAGTCGCTGACCTGGGAGCTGATGCGGTGATCGCGGTAAACAACAAAGCAGGTGGACATGCAGGTAACAAAACACTGGAGGAGCTCTATCAGGAGATTTCTCAAACGGTGGACCTCCCCATCATCGCTGCGGGTAGAATCTCCACCAAATCACGGTTGGACGAGGCCCTGGCTATGGGCTATGTTGGCGCATCCATCGGTACTATTTTTATCCCCACATTGGAGTGTGGGGTTTCTGATGAATACAAAGCAGCCTGTGTGAACTATGAAGCAAAGGATATCGTGGTGACCGAAAAACTTTCGGGCACGCCCTGTACCGTCATCAACACCCCCTACGTTCAAGAGATCGGCACGAAACAGACTTTCCTGGAAAAGCTGCTCAACAAAAACCGATACCTTAAAAAGTATTTGAAAATGATGGTTTTCTTACGAGGCATGAAACAACTGGAAAAGGCAGCTTTCAGCACCACCTATAAAACCGTCTGGTGTGCAGGCGAAAGCATTGCAGATGTTTCTGAAATTAAATCGGTGAAAGAGGTTGTGCGGTCGCTTGTTTAGTGATTTTAATAAACAAAAAAGCTCAACCAAATTAATGATTGAGCCCTTCAATAAGAGGTGGAAGCCTTCTTACTGATTGTTTTGCAACAAAAAAGCCTCAACTAAGAGTTGAGGCCTTCGTACTCGGAGCGGGACTTGAACCCGCACGGGCGCAATGCCCACTGGATTTTAAGTCCAGCGTGTCTACCAATTCCACCATCCGAGCAACCGACTGCATACGCAGTGTCTGCCTTACAAAAGAAAAAACCCATACTTAACATGGGTTTTAACCGTGGAGCGAGAGACGAGATTCGAACTCGCGACCCCGACCTTGGCAAGGTCGTGCTCTACCAGCTGAGCTACTCTCGCTTGTATTTCCATAGATCGATTATCTAAGGGAGTGCAAAGATAACTATTGAAATTAATAAGTCAATAGTTGACTTTATTTTTTATTCATTTCTTCTAATAAAAATGTGTCTTGATTCAATAAATTACTCATACAAGCATATAAATCAGGCATGTTTTTTTTGAAGGCCACCGGCCGCTCAAAGAAACTTTCTACTGAAACTGCAAAAAATTCTTCCAGATTGCTGAAGGCATATTTGTTTAAAAAGGTAGGCAACTGTGTTTGAGCCAAGCCTTTAACGTCATCATAAATTCGCTGCAACTGGTTCACATCTTCCTGTTTTAAAAAGTGACGTTCTTCGTTGGGGTAATAATCTTCAAAACGCAATGCATGGGCGAGTTCATGTAAGGCTACATTATAACCATCTTCCTGGTTATCAAACCCTTTTTGGATATGCTCCCATGAAAACACAATAACACCCTGAGTGTTGACTTCCCCCACATGGTTTTTCTTTGTTCGTTTGTTGTAATAGCTACTGGGGTAGATTAAAATGTCCTTGAAGTGGGGCAGTTTTAAAAGCGGCAAGCCAAAAGTCAACTGCGCGGCTGAGGCACAAATCAAGATTTTTTTGCGTTCATCCAATACAATGCCGCTCTTGGGTATAAAATTTTTACCGTGGTAAAAGTAGCTTAATTTCTTTAAAAATAGTTTTTGACTTTTGGGAGGAAGTTTGTTATAAAACGAAAATTCTTTTTCCAGAATAGCCAACCATTCAGCTTTATTCACGGGAGTGAGAAAAACTTCGATGCCAAATAGCGTTTCAAAATAGTGTTTGATAAAACTATACAGCGTAAACCCAATCATGGAAAGAAAAGCCGCCCAGACAAAGGCAATTAAAAAAACGGGCATCATTTCTTCTGAGCTAAATTCCATTCGAAGGGGTCTAACTTTCTAAGATAACCTTTTAACTGAATTTATACAAAGCGGAAGGAGTTGCCCGTAACCTGAACGGTTAAATAATCTCATTAACTTTTATTAGGTTTTCTCTTTAACCATCCTGACATAAGGTTAGTTGTTGCTCACCTCTACACTAACAGGCGCTTTTAAGATTTTCCCCAGTTCAATTATAGCTTTGTACTCTTGTTGATTGATGGATAGCATTCCCAAGATTCCTCCAGAAGCTTCAGCCACGTAGCGCGCGATTTCCAGAATGGTTTTCACAAACCGGATTTGAAATTTCCCTTCTAATTTGTCGAGCACCGCCCTTGTTTTGGCAAGTTCTTCCATAATCAACTGACTTCTTTTTTCCGCTGTCTGCGGATAGGTATCCATTAATTCATTGAGGTCTTTCAAAAAACGATTAGCTACTACTGTATAAAATTTCTTTAACTCGCTCTTTGAGGTATAGGATTTAACGTGCGTTAATTCTTTGGCAACTCTTCGTTCGATTTTATCGAAATCTTCATCTGCCCCTCCAATTAGTATGGCTGCTTTTACGGGTGTTAGAAATAAAATCTCCTGCTCTTCAGGTAATAGTTCGTTAAATGTTATTGACATATTATAAATGGTTTTGGTTAATAGATCTCCTCATGTGGACGGTTAACACCTCATTTGTCCTAGCTGATGAAACTGAAAACAAATCGTTGTTATTCGCTGTTTACGCTCAGTCTCATCATAAAAAGCAAGTACGGAAAGAAGGTTGTTGTGGTTCTAAGGTATTGGGATTTCACACCACACAAAAAGAACATTTACGACTTAAGCTTTTGATACTCTGTATTCTTGTTGTTGAAAAAATATATTGGCGAGTGGTTAAACAAATTGATTTGCTACAAAAACGTAAGCAATTGTGTAGCTTTCTCCAAAAATTCCCTTTGTTTAAAAGTGTTGTTAATAGAGCTTGAAAAAGCTAGAGAAATAATACACGAATTAGGTTCTTTCTGCCAAAGAAAAGCATATTAACCATACACTCATACATATGGTATCAATTAATAGAGTACACTTATAAGCTTATTATAATACCAAGAACTTAAAATTTTTAAAAATTTTATCTGTTTCATACTTTACAATATAAACACCTCTATCTAAAAAAGAAAAATCATAAACTTCACTTTTTAAATCATAATCAACCATAATAAGTTGACCATTCATATTGGTAATTGAAAATTTTCGAATAGTCTCTTCTGTAAGAAACTTAAATTTATTCTTACCAAGAATCTCAACTGGTAAAGCTATTTCTTTTTCATCTAGACTTAAGACATAGTCTTTCAAATTTAAATCGGCCTCAAAACTATAATCTGAATAGCTGGAAAAAATCATGTTTCCATTATAAAGATCCCCCCCAGAATGAGCTAAGATTGAAACTTCATCTTTTGTATTAATAAAACCATATGACTTATCTGCACCTATACTTCCAAAGTTCCAAAAATCAACCAGATCACCTTCTAGTGTTAAAATCAAAATAAAAGGATCTTTTCCACCAATTGCTTTTTTTATAAAGTTATCATTGAAAACTAATGAATCAGAAAAACTACCCATAACTAAAAGACCTTTGTTTGAATATTCTAAATCAGAAATAGTCACATCTCCTTTTAATTCAACTGACCAATCTACTTGAAAACTCTGGGTATTATATTTAACTAACAAAGCGTTGTCATTATCAATTATATGAAAAGAGTTACCTATTTTTACTCTTGTGTCATAGGTACTATACCTAGAAAAATTTTTGTTTATACATACAGCCGCATATATGTTATCCTCGTCATCAATTTTGGATTGTACAAAAGGGAGGTTACCATCGCTGGAATATAGTTCTTTCAATTCATCCCAATTGCCAGTAGTAAGATTTAATTTAGCGTAATAACTCATCATTTTAGTTGTTCTTATCAATTGATGCTCACCAAATTGCACATTGACTGTTGAATTAGCGAATAGATATACTTGGTTATCTTTTATTTCCACTTTAGGGTTTGTAACCCATAAACGATGGTTTTTATACGAAGAAGGACTCGGATTAAAAATATTTGATGCACCTTGACCAGTACCATAATAATTAGCTAATACTTCTCCATTTGGACTTAATTCAACAACTCCAATATTCCCTTTTAAATCGTAGTATTTAGATTCTTTTCCGTCATACAGATTCATCCTTCCCCCATAGTGATGATAATAACAGCCATAAATTTTGCCTCCTATATTAAAAATATCTGTAGCGCCATTTGCTTTAGCTGAACCGTATTGATCATTTAAGGACCACTCATATGATCCATTTACAGGATTTATTTTAGCAAAGAAAGATCTTAATTGCCCACTCAAGTCGTTGTGCTGCACAAAATACGTCCCAAATACACACCCTTCAGAGCAACCGTAATTGCCAGCGATGTATATACTCCCTTTGTCATCAGTAGTAATCCCACTAATAAAACAGCTACCAAAACCTGGGTGTGTACTTGGATATCCGAAATCATTAAAATCATGACTCCAAAGAACATTTTTATCAGCATCAAATTTAGTAAGCACATAAGTATAACAAGAAGAATAATTAGCACAATTACCTCCATAAGAAACGTAATGAGCTACATATAAATCTCCATTTTCCGTTTTATGATAAGCAGTTACCTTTTTATCGGTCATATAGCCAAAAGGGATTTTCTTTAAAGGTTTGGGTTCACCTGACAAATCACGTTGCGAAAAACAAGAAATCGAGAAAAAAAATAAAAAGGCTAATAAAACAAAACGAAATAAACTCATACCTTCAATCATTATAAAGTAAACCTACTAAATTCATGAAAAACATCTTATTGTTTTCTTCTCTTATTCTTCTTCTTTCAGTTATTGATTCTGTAGCTCAATACCATCCATGGGTAAAAAAAACTAAAACTTCGTATGAAAGCTATTCCTATGGTCAAAAAGTAGCGGCAGTTTCTGATGGATACATTTATGGAGGATATTTTAAAGGACAAATTCAATTGGAAAATGATTCTCTTACAGTAGGTGGGTTTGATTTTCAAGACACTTCTCCTTACAGTGATGCCTTAATTTTCAAAACAGATTTTAACGGAAACGTAATATGGAAACATCAGATAGGTGGAGACTATTATAGTGAAGTGATATCTGCATTAGCTACAGATGATCAGGATAATATTTATATGGCTGGAACTTTAGCTAGCAAAGACCCTAAATTAGATGGTAACCTAATTAGTGGAAAAAACAATAATTACCTTATGAAGCTTAATTCAAAAGGTGATACTTTATGGATGAAGTACTCTGGAGCTAGAATAAATAATATAACCGTTGACAAAAAAAATAATGTGTATTTGATTGGGGACTATACCGCTGACACTGATTTGTTTGGCTTATATCTTAAACTTGTCGGTGGAAGAACCATGATGGTAGCTAAAATTAACCAAAATGGAAAAATACTAAAAATGGCTAAAGGCACACCTGGGGGTAATTATGTCTCTAATGTAAATGTATATGGTTATGATGTGGCTGTTGATGATTATGAAAATGTTTATGTAGTAGGAGAAGCAAGTAACGCTCCTTTAAAATCAAGTACTATAGCTTTTGGAAACCTCAGCTTCACAACCAACAAGTCAGTGAATTATGTTGCTAAACTTGATTCTTCTTTTAATTTCAACTGGGTAGATGGAAATTGGAACAGAGTGGATCATCTTGATAAAGCATCTATTGAGCACTTAAAAGGAGACACAATTATTATGACTCATGCCTATAAACAATCTTTAAGAAATAGTTTTGTGAATTTAAGCCATAGTGATTATGATACTCGCGGAATTGTAATCGTCTTTAATGGCTCTACTAAAGAAACACTAAAAACATTTTATCTTCATTCAACAGATGAGTTGTATTTTACAGACATTGCAACTAATAAAATTCAAATGATTTATATTTGTGGTATATTTAACGATAATATACTGGTCAATAACGATTTTCTTTCGTCTTCCTATAGTGTCGGTTTTTTGGCTGGCATAAATATCAATAATAGCTCTACAATAATGAGTAAACACGGATTTAGTTCAGTGGGACATACTTTTAACATAGATTATGACCCTATAAACAACAATATCCCGATAGTTGGTAGACTTGACAACTCTTCCATATTTAGCAATATAGTTTTAGAAAGCCCTTTAAACACGAGTGATTTTGGATATGGTGTATTTAGTATGGATAATGAGACTATAACTTCATCAGTAACATTTTCAAGTGATAATGTTATTTTATACCCAAATCCAACACAAGGAGAAATACATTTAATTGAAGATTCATATTACTCGATAAAAAACACTTTTGGATTGGTGATAAAAACTGGCTATGGAAAAAGAATAGACCTAACAGGGGTTAAAAATGGCATTTATATTTTAGAGTTAAAGGATAAACGAATTAGAATTCTCAAAATTTAAAACACTATTTCTCTCATAAAAACCATTCACCACATTAATGATGTGTTATAGTAAAAAAAATGTGCTTTGGTGATGAGGAACTGTTTGGCTTTGTTAATGCTTGTGTTTAAAATATACTCTAAGCTTAAATATTAGTGTTATCGCTTAATTATATACTTGCAGATAAAGCAGTTTCTCCACCCTAGATAAACCCAGATGATTTATTATTTTTACGACTCCTATCTACCGCTGTAATGAAAAAAAACCTTTCTATTTTTCTCCTTTTTTGGAGTTTTGCCCTGCTCTCCTTTTCACAACCGAAAACCATTGAGCAATACTTAAAAAATCAATCAGAGATTACTTACAAACCGCTGGAGTCCTCAAAAGGAAAGCAAAAAATATTTGAATTAAGTATCCGTCAGCCCATCGACCATACTGATACCACGAAGGGCTATTTTTATCAAAAGGCATTTTTAAGTCATCACGGTTTTGACCGACCTACAGTAATAGAAACGGCAGGTTATTCGCTTCGGTCTAATAATTTGAGTGAAGTGACTGAGTTACTTCAAGCCAACCAACTCGCTATTGAACACCGCTATTTTGGTAGTAGCTTACCCGATTCCATCGCTTACGAATTTCTCAACTTAAAACAAGCAAGTGCTGATTTACACCATATCCACGAACTGTTTAAACCGGTATATTCTGGTAATTGGGTAAGTACTGGAGTGAGCAAAGGTGGTGTATCCACGTTGTATTACAAGTATTTTTATCCTGATGATGTGATTGCAAGTGTTGCGTATGTAGCGCCCATTGCTAATGCTACCGAAGATTCCCGCATCTACACCTTTTTAGATACTGTCGGCACAGACGAATGCCGAGAGAAAATCAACGACTTTCAATTGCAACTACTGAAACAAAGGGATCAAATCATGCCCATTTTAAAATCCTATTATTCAAAAAGAGGGAATGAATTCACCTACTTAAGTTTTGAGGAAGCGTATGAATTTGCTGTCCTGGAGTTCTCGTTTGGTTTTTGGCAGTGGGGAAACAGCTGTGAGGAAATACCAGCGAAGGAAGCTACCGCGATTGAACGGGCTCGCTATTTCCTTGCTAGCAATCCGATGTCCTTGTTTAGTGATGCTGGCATGAACTACTATGGACCACATTATTATCAAGCCGCCACCGAAATGGGTTATTATGGGTATGACATCACTCGCTTTAAGGAATACCTCACCGCACTACCGACTGACTCGAACCCCAGTGCTATTTTTACCCCTAATAAAATGGTCGTGCCATTCAGCGATAGCTTAAACCAAGCATTTACTACTTGGCTCGCTACCGAGGGAAACCATATCATCTACCTCTATGGGGCCTTGGATACCTGGTCAGCTTGTGCCGTTAGCCCTACGGAGCAGGTGGATGCTAAAGTCTTTATGTTACCCAACAAACACCATGGGAATGCAAATATTTCAGGGATGACTGGCGCTCAGAAGAAAGTCTTAAAGACCTCTCTGGAGAACTGGCTCTCCATGAAGATCAAATAAATCCTTTACTCTTTTCATCTAACAGGATAGGTCAACAGTGCTTTGAAATGCTACTCCACTACTACTTTCACCGCCTCTTTATGGTTGTCTGTAAAGATGGAAATTAAATAAAGACCGCTTTTATTGAGTTCCAAGGTCATCGTATCGTCATCCAGTAATTGACTTTCCACTGCCACGCTATGACCGATTGCATCGGTTACATATACAGCCTGGATCTTCTCTTGTGCTTGAATAGTGAAAACTCCTGTAGCTGACGGGTTTGGACTCACAGTAAAGGTATTGGTTTCTCTCCACTCGTTACTGGAAGAGACTACTTCATTATAGCTTACTATACATTTTTTTACACCCAAGTACTTAGGCGCGTTGACATCATTCATATTTATTTTAATCCCCCAGCTTCCCCATTTACTCGGTTTTCCGTGAGAAGCAAAAACACAAAATAAATCTGCGTCAGCATCGGCATACCAATAATCAAAATAGGTGCAATATAAGTCCTCCATATCTGGATGACGGTTAGCGGCAATCAGTTTTTCAGTTAATAAATCATTATCCACATTGGCTCCAGTAGCGACCAAATGTTGCCCCCCTTCATAGGCAGTAAGTTTCAAACCATGATTGTTCGCTACTGTCATATTCGCATCAATCCAATCATATGATTTCGCTAAACTTTCTTCCATACGTAACACAATTTCGTCTGTCGTGATGCTTTCAACTAAACCATCATCAACAATCTTATTCGCTACACTTCCTGCAAAATAAGGTGCAATGGCCAGTACATCGGCAGTAACACCTGAAGGATTGTAAGTAGGATTTTTGAAAAAGCCTATAATTTGATTGCTTAACCAACTGTTCGCTGCCTGAGAAGGAATTACTTTAACCAAACGAGCGGGATCCTCAAATTCTTCTTCAAAAATTTTAAAGATATCGGCAGAACGTTTAGCCGTATACTTCCAAGTCAACTCCCATCGCTCACCAGTAAAACCTGCTGCATCGGCATAGTCTGCCGCATCACTGTTTTGATCAAACTGCCCATTCCACAGTTCGTTGCTATATTCCACATAGATTTTCAACGCTGGGTTCAGGTCATCTCTAAGCAGCTTTGCTACGTTGCGGATAAAATCATCCGTGGCTTTGTGCGGAATATTAATCCAAGCATTTTTTCCTGTGGTGTTACACAACTCGATAATGTATTCCCAAGCTACACCACTCGACTGGCTTTGACTATAATAAGCTTTAGGTGTGCGGTTGGCCCATTCACTCAAATCACTATTATTCGTTCTTAACCAATCCATGAATCGGAGGGTCTGAAAGTCATCGACAAAATCAAGAAAGTCATCTCGAAAGGTTTGGGTAGTAAAACTCGCTGTATACTCGGGGTAAATAAATTTTATATCTGAAATAGGATCTTGTGCCAAAGACGATTTAATGTCAAGAATGACTGAGCCATCATTCACATCTACCAACGTATCCACTGGACAAGTATATTGTTTGGCAGCATTGCTACCTACTTTCAAGGTAATTTCACCAGTACCAGTTACGATTAATCGATACTTGCCTGTGGGCGTGTTTTCCTCAAGGCCCCAAAGCAGTAAAGTCCTAACTTGTTGTAGTGGATCAGTGCCGTTGTTATAAGGAATTTCGAATGGGAAACCATTTTCCATCAGCGGGACCACCACCCCTGAAGACCACGGAGCGTTATTTGCTGCCTCGTGTGAAATCCAACCCCGGGCTTGTTTAAAAGCATCGGTAAAGACCAATTCTTCCGAGTAATCGGTGACTCCGTTCAGGTTAATCCCTACTGGTCGCTGCTGTGCAAAAAGCGAAGTTGAGAAGAGTAAAAACAAAAATATAAACGTGTGTGTGGTAGGGCGTAAGTGTATTTTCATAATAGCAAGTTTTTTAACAAACTACATTTTAATTCAAGAAAACACAAGGCTTAATTGATGATTTATAGCGTATTAAACTATTTCTTTCTGGTTACAGGGTAGTTAATAAAGCGGGTTTTAATTACCGTATGGCTTCAATTTAAGGTTGGCTTTTTTCTCTCCCGATACTCAGGATGATCAAAATGGAAATATAGACGATTAGGTCGACTAATGTTAACGACACTAGGGCGCATGCTATACCCCTTTCACATTCCCAAATCGTCACATGAAACACAAAAACTGTGAAAAATAAGCTTAACTGTACACTAATAGTCACCCAACTAATTTTTCTTGTTTACTATAGGATGAAAGGAAGGCCTATGATTATCAAAAACATTGCCTGTTAAGAGTAGGCAATTCTTTAGTTTTATGTTAAATTGACTTAATTAAAACTTATTAAAATGCGGCATTCCCTGTTATTCTTTTTAGTCCTTATTTTTATGTTAGTGCGTTGCACAAGCACTCCTGAAAGCACTCAGAAAAGCGAATCCAATTCCGCCCTTCAGCAAGCACCATCAGTGAAAGCGGATACTTCTGAACCATCGATCGCTTCAGAAAAAGAGCCTCTGGATACAACAACATCAACGGAACAAACTGACTTGACAAATAAAAAGAATACCATAGAAAAAAACACGCCTGCCCCTGTAGCTCCAAAAAATGCGAATACAACTTCAAGAGAGAAAAAGGGAAATGTAGTGGAGTTTTATCAAAACTTTAGCATCACCAATGATGCTTCGGAATATGTGAGTGAACCCCTTGACCTTGATCTTTCCAACACTGCTAGCGGCATGCTTTCCGCTTATTCTTTATACACGGGAGATTACCATTTGTATTACCGCGTTTTAATGAATGATACTTGGTCTGCATGGGAAACCTTACCAGAAAACCCGGAAGTAAACAACCCTAATAGAAAAGCGTTTACCCCAAAACAACTGAAATCTTCCGTTGCTAAAATTCAATTCAAATGCGACCAGCAAACTGATCAGGAAGTCGTGTTCAGAATTTTCACCTTTTCAAAAAATTAAGCCTTTGAGACAACTCCTCTTTTTATTCTTGTTAGGCAGTTCTTTATGCACTTTCGCACTTTGCGACCAACCCGACTATTGCAGCCGCCAGTGTTGGGACCCTGAAGGAATTCGATTGCCTCCCAAGTTTCCTTCCGTGACCACACCAACGCATATTATCGTTCACCACACAGGTGATGGTAGGGTGTTTCCGGAAAACACCAACTACAAAGAAATGGTCCAGTTTTATTGGGATTACCATGTCAACACCAACGGTTGGTCCGACATCGGTTACAACTGGCTGATTGATAGAAATGGTGTCATCTATGAAGGTCGGGGAAATGAAGTGCTAGGTGCCCATTTCAGTTGCATGAGTAGCAACACCACAGGCATCGCCTTAATCGGAAATTTTGATATGGAGTCACCTTCAACCAAAGCACTCAACGCCCTCAAAGAACTAGTTGCATGGGAAGCAACGGATAAAAACATTCCTATTTCTGCGGTCAGCTACCACCTCTCCTCACAAATGCAGTTAAGTAACTTAGCGGGTCACCGAGACGGTAATCTCTCGGACTCACCCAACAGTTGTGCGAGTGGCACCAGCTGTCCAGGAGATAGTTTATACAGCAAACTCCCTGACCTTCGCTCCTCCATCTCCGACTTTACCTGCTATAAAATCGAAACGCCTTCCTTGGACTGTTCGAATGCGGTTCCATTAAAATGTGGTATTAAATACTATGGACAACGTTCGCAAGCAACTTCAAACATTTCTTTATATGGCTGTAACTCCTGGACGGAAACGGGGCCCGAACGCGTGCACACCATTACTCAAGCCTTGGACGGACCCTTGACAGCCACGGTTTCCAATTATACAGGCGATTTGGATGTATATATTCTCGGCAGTTGCGATGCCATGGATTGTTTGGGTACGGTGAGCTCTTCGGCTTCAGTATATGAAAATGCCAAAGCAGGCGAAACGTATTACATTGTAGTAGATGCGGATGATGGCAGCGGAAGCAGTTACGAGTTGATGGTTACCTGCAAAGACTCAGAATTGCCCGAGGATATCTTTTTAAGTAAAGCTTACTCCACCACTGAAGAAATCAAAACGGGTGACTCCATTGAAGTGTTTGTTGATTTAAACTATAGAGGTCCGCGACTTTCGTCTGAGTTGCCAATGATTGATTTGACTTATTATTTATCAACTGACTGTAATTTAAGCAGCGATGATCTTTTATTGATTAGTGATGATTACAACTTAGGCAGCGACTCCGCAACATTCTCCATCAGTAAAAATGTGACCATTCCGCTGGATGTTTCAGCGGGAAACTATTTCCTACTGCTAGTTAGCGATGACCATAATAACCTCGATGAACTCAACAATAGTAATAACTCGGACTGTATAACGTTGAATGTGACCCTATCGACTGAAGACCGATTATCTCGAAATCAGTTAAATGTCTACCCGAACCCCATCGAAAACACCATTCATATTCAAGCAGAAAATGGCTTTAAGATCAATAAAATAGTTCTGTATAACTCGAATGGCATTCAAGTCAAAGAAACTACTGGGACTGAGGAGTTGAATGTTCAAGACTTACCACCAGGACTCTATATTTTAAAAGTGATGAATGAACAAAACCAGACGTCAGTCTTTAAGTTGGTGAAAGAGTAGTCTAGCGAAATCATCCCGATTATAGGATAATAAACAGTTGTAAATTAATGAAAACATGAAAAGAACAGTACTCTTAATTAGTTTCATCATTGCTTTCAATACCTTCTCTCAAATTCCAACCCCGTGTTTGGTTGGTTACTGGCAAAACTGGTCTGCCATGAAGTTATCCGAAATACATGAGAACTATAATGTGATTGAACTAGCTTTTGCAACAACGAAAACAGGAACTGATTATGATATGGAATTCAACTTACCTTCTGGGTATTCCAAAGCTGCATTCTTAGCGGATATCGACAACCTACACACCGAAGGAAAGGTAGTAATTCTCAGCATAGGTGGTGCCAATGACCCTGTAATTTTAGACTCCCCTAACACGGTGAGTGTATTTATTAATTCGATCAATCAAATTCTATCCGACTATGATTATAAAATAGATGGCATCGATTTAGACTTAGAATCGACCTCGCTTGACTTTGGCGATTGGACCATGAACAATCCTGCTCACAAACAGTTGAATATTATTACTGCTGTTAAACAAATTAAAGCCGATTACTTTACTCAAACTGGCAAACGGATGTTATTAACAATGGCACCTGAAACAGTGTATTTACAAGGAGCATTGAGTGAGTGGCAAGTGAACAACATCAACGGAGGTGCCTATTTACCTATTTTAAATGGGTTGATGGACGATTTGGATGTGATTTTCCCTCAATATTACAACGCTGGGGGTGCAAGCGGAGGTACTTTCGCTAATAATGGTATTATTTATTACGATACAGGCGATCCCGATTATTTAACTGCTTTAACTGAAACTCTGATTAAAGGATTTACACTAAAAGGTGGAAAGGGTTTTTTTAGTGGTGTCCCTGCTTCGAAAGTAGCCATTGGATTACCTGCTAACAACTGCAATGCAGCCGGAACAGGTTACGTAACACCTCAAAATGTTTGTGATGCTGTGAAGTATTTAAAAGGAGAAATACAAAAACCAGTGGGGTTTCACTACTCACTCGCTCGAACCTACCCCAACTTTCGTGGACTCATGACTTGGTCGATTAATGAAGATGCTGATGATTGTAGTGGGATTTGGAGCTTTGCTGAAAATTTCAACTGTGCTTTTGCATCAATTACCGCTTTAGCTAAATCAACCACAACTGAATCGTTTATTTTCCCAACCGTTGTCACTCAAGGTGAATGGATTTATTTCACACCAAGTGAAAGTTTAAAAAATCAGGCTGTCATAATTACTAACATTCAGGGTAAACAAGTGTATTATTCAAATAAGACAGAAGAAAAAATTTCATCGAAACATTTGCCTTTAGGTATTTACATTTTACGAAGTGGTTCATTTACTCAGCGGTTGATTGTGAATTGACGAGTTGTATTAAGTTTTAAAATATGAGATTTTGGAAATATAGTTCTACTATTACTGCATAAATAATCAATAATAAAATGAGTCATAAACTACTTTCCTTCTTAAAAATTATTATAATCCCGGTAGTTTATGCAATTATCCTCCGAGTAGTTTTTGGTTTAGATAATCTAAACGAGCTTTTTTCAGTGATGTCAGTTACTTTTTTACTTTGCTTACCGACTATCGTTGGCATCTTGTGCACTTACCTTTCTCCGTTAGAGGCTGTGGATGATTTTGCATATAAATTTTTCCTTCCTTGGGTTCCTATTGGTATTTTCTTCTTTGCGACCATTTTACTGAACTTAGAAGGTTGGGCTTGTTGGTTGATGGTATTACCAATTTTCTTAATTGCCGCTTCCGTTGGAGGTTTTATGGGAGCATGGCTTAAAAAAAGAAAACACAACCGCTTAAACATTTCTCTTTTGGTGTTATTACCATTATTTATTGCTCCAATTGAAAATTTAGTCGACAAAATCCCCGCTACTTATCGTGCTTACACTTTTATAGATATAACCTCCACAAAAGAAAAAATTTGGAACAATGTTACACGAGTAGAAACTATTTCGGAAAACGAAGACTCTGGGGACTTAACCTCATTTTTGGGTTTTCCACGACCTGTTCGAGCAGAACTTGATTTTAATGGAATTGGTGCTTATCGAAAAGCCATTTTTACAAATGGATTAGTTTTTCATGAAACTGTTTATGAGTACGCTCCTTTTAAAAAAATGCGGTTTACAATTAAAGCCAACCCCCATGAAATCCCATCCACCACAATGGATGAACACATTCTTATCGGAGGTGAATATTTTGATGTTATAAATGGCACTTATGAATTAGAATCACTGGGTGCAAATTCGTATAGACTTCATTTATACAGTCATTTTCAAATGAACACCACATTCAACTTTTACGCAGGTTTTTGGGGTAATTTAATTATGAAGGACATACAAAACAATATATTGAGAGTGATCAAAAAAAGGTCGGAGATGAAATAGTGACAAAGTAAGTTTTCTTATTTTCAAACCTAAAAAACTAAGTTCCTTATGTTAATTGTGTTAAACACAATATTGACTTTTTTTCACTAATATTAGAGTTATGTCAAAAGTACACCAAGAACTGTTGGACAAAAACCTCATTGACAGCAACCAATTTAAGCTGCTGGATGCAGTAGATGAAAAAAAAGTCGTATCACTTTATTACGAGTTGCGCCTCCTCTTATACCTCGGAATTCTCTTATTTACAGGAGGCGTTGGCTACATCGCTTACCAAAATTTAGGGCAAATTGGCCACCTTGGCGTAATGACCTTAATGCTGATTGGCATTGGCATGTGTGGTTATTACATCGCACAAAAAAGCTTTCCCTATTCACACTCGGAAGTCAAAGTCGACCACATCTATTTTGACTATTTCCTAATTTTAGGTTCCCTGCTTATCATTTCGCTTTTCACTTACGTGCAAGTCTATTTTGATCTGGTGGAACAGCTGCTGCAAGTCAGCTCAATTATCACGGCTTTATTGTTCTTTTTTATGGCTTACCGCTATGACAACAAAGCTGTACTTTCAATGGGCATCACTGCAGCGGCAGCAGCTTTTGGGTTAACTATCTCCCCAGTAAACTGGGTCAGTGGTTCATGGTTGCCTGGCACCGATTTGTATGTTACAGGTGCTTTCTTTGGAGCAGGGTTATTAGGGATTGGTCAATTTTTATCAAAAAACGGTGTCAAAAAACACTTTTCATTTACCTACTTCAACTTTGGTTTAATCCTTTATTATTGTTCCATTATTTCATTTGTCTTTGACAGTGAATGGCAAGTAGCCATTGCTTTCCTACTCTTTTTTTCTGCTGGGGCTATTTCGTATTATACGTGGACTAAAAAAGCATTTGTGTTCTTTCTGTATTCCAGCATCGCGTCTTATATTGGTTTTACTTATCTGTTTGTGAAACTATTGACTATGGGTAATAATGAAGGCTTCATTTTACTGATCTATTATTTCCCAATCAGCTGTATAGCTTATGTCATGTTATTAATCAAACATAAAAATCACTTTTCCGATGATGAATAAATTCATGGCATATGACTCCCGTGAGTTAACTAAAAAACTCACCATAGCGAAGGCAAAAGGCTGGTACAAAAGTGGAGTATTAACAGAAGACCAATGGAAAAACATTAAAACTGCTTATTCTAATCAACTATTCTCACCCAATTTAGTCATTCGCATTTTATTACTTCTGGTCAGCTGGTTTGGACTGTCGATGAGTTTAGGTTTTTTTGGTTTAATTTTCTCTGATTTATTGAATGGATTAGTTGACGATTTTATGATCGCAGTACGGATTGGTTTATTTATCTACGGTTTGTTGTTGCTTTATTTTGGTGAGACGGTATTCTTTAAAGAAAAAAAACATTACAAATCAGGTATTACAGAAGCTATTGTATATGCAGCTTATTCTTTTCTGTACTTTGCAATTTTAGGGGAAAATCAAACCAAAGAATTAGCCTATTATTTCTTGGCGCTAATTTTTTTAAGTTTCATAACAGTACGCTATCATGATGTAATCACGCTAGTTGCAGCAATTGGTTGTTTAACCTTGTTTCTCTTTAACGCATTTAGCTCCCATATTCCCCTAATTCCATTTGTCATGATGTTTTCTTTTGCTAGCCTGTTTGGGATAAGTCAATTCATTCAAAAAAAAGCCAATCAACTACTTTGGGAAGATCACTTCATTATCTTTGACTCTTTGGCTTTGTTACTCACCTACCTCGGTGTTAACTATTTTGTCGTACGAGAACTTAGTGTCTCGATGATGGGGTTAGAACTAGCTGCGGGAGAAGACATTCCTTTTGCTTTTCTCTTTTATGGCTTCACTGTCCTCATCCCCATTGGATACCTGACATGGGGTATTATAAAAAAGTCCATTTTATTTATCCGGGTAAGTCTATTGACTTTGGCTTTAGCCGTGTTTACCTTAAAATATTATTTCAGCCTCGGACACCCAGAAATAACTATTACAGTTGCAGGAGCACTATTAACCTTAGTGGCTATTGGTCTCATGAAGTATTTAAAAACTCCTAGAAATAGATTTACTCGAAATCAAATATTAACCAATAAATGGGACAATTCTGACCTAACTGCTTTTGTGGCTTCTCAAACGTTGGGTGGTCATCAAATCAATGATTCCGAACTTACTGGCAAAGGCGGTGCGTTTGGTGGCGGTGGTGCTAGCAGTAGTTTTTAATTATATTTTTTTCCAAGGTTCACTTTTCCTCTCTGGAAGAGTCTTTAATAAAGTAGTCAGTTTAAAATGGCTAAGAGATTAACCGTAAAACTCACTAAGTAACTCTACATCAGAGTTATTAATTTAAATTTATTGATAAAATATCAATTAAAATTCTTATACTTAGTATGGTCGAAAAACTGAGTAAACACTAATCGTCTTTAAACAGCCTTTATTAGAATCAAAAAAATCATCCTCTATGAAAACAAAATTACTTATTCTGACTTGTCTCTCTATTTTATTTAGTTGGACAACCTTTGCTGCTCAGTACAACGGAGACATTATGGACTTTCCACAACCAGACGGAAGTACAGTACAAGTGAAACTCTTTGGTAACGAATATTATATGCGTGGCGAGTCACTTGATGGCTACACACTTGTACGCGATGAGGACGGTTGGCTTTGCTATGCAGAATTAGGTGAAGATGGGGATTTAGTCTCTACAGGCATCCACTATAGTTCTACCTCTGATAAAAACAATTTAAGATCAAAAAATGGTGCTTTACAAAAACATATTGAAATTTCTGAAGAAAAAAGACACGAAGAAATCGAGAATAATGAAGAAAGTCTAGGCTTTCACTCACACGATGAAAAACCAAACTCAAATGATAAATCCTCAATAAGAGCTAAAACTAGAGATTATGCTGTAAAAGGTAAATACAAAACCTTAGTGATACTTGTCGACTTTTCAGATGAACCAGCAGAAGTTCCTAAAAACATTATCCATGACATGTTTAATAGTAACAACTTCACTTACAACGGAAACAATGGTTCTGTTAAGCAATATTTCAATGATGTTTCTGGGGGATTAGTTGATTATGAGGGTGTGGTGTATGGTTATTTTAGAGCACCTAAAACATTTGAAGAATATGATAATGGTCCTTATGGAAGTACTGCCCGAGAAATTTTAGGTCTTGCACTCAACTGGATTGATGAACAAGGATTTGACTTTTCAACCCTCCATACTACGAATGGAAGAATCACAGCCATCAACATGATGTACACTGGTGCTGCAAAAGAATGGTCAAAAGGAATGTGGTATCATGCCAGTAGTTATACAGGCTTTACAGCTGATGGCGTTCGATCAGGTAGTTATAACACCTCACCAGCACGATCAAACTTAACCATCGGAACTACTATTCATGAAAACGGTCACATGTTATGCAAATGGCCTGATTTATATATTTATGACACAGACGAAAGCGGAAATGGAGGCATTGGTGGATTCTGTGTGATGGCTAGTTCTGGTGGAAAAAACCCGACTATTCCTAACCCATATTTTAGAATGCTCGCAGGCTGGTTAACCCCAACTGAAGTGAACAATTTTAATGGTGAAGTAACAGAACAGCATGATGACTTTAAAGTCTATAAATACACCAACCCCAACAACCCTGCTGAATTTTTCTTGACCGATGTGAGGCATAGAACGAATCGTAGCGCTAATATACCAGACAATGGTCTCACTATCTGGCATATTGATCGGGATGAAAGTCAGCAAGTACAACATGAAGACAATGGTGGCTCCACTGCCAGCAGACGAGAAGTTTATTTGGAGCACGCCAACAACGACTGGACAAGACAATCGGGGGCTTGTTTTCATACCAATAGCAAAAACGCTTTTAACGACACTTCTATACCAAATGCTAAATGGTATGACAACACTAATAGTGGTTTAAAAATCTCCGAAATTTCTGCTGAGGGACAAACGATGTCGTATCGGTTTGGGGTACTTAATCCAGAAGTAAAAGCACCTTACACAGGTATTCCGATTGCTATACCAGGCATATTAGAAGCCGAAAATTATGACAAAGGAGGACAAGGAGTGAGTTACAGTGATGCCGACCTCATTAATAATGGTGCAGCCTATAGAACCGATGGGGTTGATATTGAGGGCACTACTGGTAGTTACAAAGTAGGTTGGACTGCTGTGGGCGAGTGGTTGGAATATACGGTGACCATTAACGAAACTACTACTTATCGTGCTGAATTTTTAACCTCCTCATTGAATGGTGGCGGTAGTCTTTCTCTAGAATTAAATGGAACAACCATTTTGGCAGAAAGTACTGTACCTATTAGTAACGACTGGAACACTTATAATACTTTTACAAAAGAAATATCCTTAATTAAAGGAGAACATATTCTTAGAATTAACATTACAAAAGCAGGATTTAACCTTGACAAAATTACTTTCACAAAAAAACCAACCTGCTCTCTTATTTCTTATGTAAATATAAATAATGGTGGATGGAATCAAACTGATTCCATTGAGGTAAATGTAGGCGGCACAGTGAGGTTGGGCCCCCAGTCAAGCACTACACAAGGACAAAACACACCTGGTTGGTTATGGACAGGTCCGAACACCTTCACCAGTAACCAAAGAGACAATACGATAACCAATATTCAAGTTGAAAATGCAGGTATTTATAAAGTGTCATACACTGACCCAAATGGTTGTGTTGCAACACGAAACATTATCATCAACTCACCGTGTGATGTAATTCCTTATGTAAATGTTAATAGCGAAGGTTGGAATGAGGTGAGTGAAGTAGCGGTAAAAGAAGGAGATGTAGTTTGGTTTGGACCTCAATCGAATATTTCTGGCATAGCTACTGAAGGATGGAGTTGGACTGGACCCAATAGTATTGCTGATGAAACCAGATCATTGGTAGTTAATAATATTTCCTTAAACGAAAGCGGTATTTACAAAGTCAACTACACCACGCCATCGGGTTGTCAATCATCGCATGACTTTACTGTAACTGTATCAGCTATTACTGCTCTGGAAAATGATGCTAACAATCAAATGCTGTCGATATATCCCAACCCAAGTGCCAATGGTCAATTTAAGCTAAGTCAATCGGTTAAATGGGAGGTATATTCTATCCATGGCACCTTTGTTAGCAAAGGTGAAGGGTTGGAGATAAATATTATGAATCAACCTGAGGGAATTTATTTTATAAAAACTCCGAATAGAATAGAGAAAATTATTATTCAATAATATCTTTTACTGGTAAGATACATTGATATCAATACTGGTAAGAAAGTCAGAGGGAGAAAAGTTATAGAAGTAAAAACTCTCTCTTTTGTCTAAATGTATTTGTATTGCACCACTAAGTCACTAATCTGTTTTTTCACATCGATTTAATAAATCACCGTAATAAAACCATGTTCTTGAATTCCATTGGAATATCGAACTACAAAATGATAAATTCCTGAAGCGACCTCATTTCCATTGTCATCACGACCATCCCATTCAAATGCTGTTTGAACTTCTTGTTTATACACACGCATACCTGTTTCAGATCGAATTTCAACTACCCCATCACCCGAGTGTTGTAACGTAATTCGAAGCGATTGTTTAGTGGGGTTAAAAGAAAACTGTCGTTCTTCCATGCACACTTTTTCATTAACTACAATCAGAACCGAATCCACACAACTATCTGCATCAGTTAAAACAAGTGTATAATTACCCGCTGCAAGGTTGTCGTATTTTATTCCATTTTGTGTTACAAATCTTACTTTAGCTCCATCAAAAGAATAGTGGTAGGGTGATATACCACCAGAAATAGCTTCAATTTCTAAGTAAAAGCCACCATTCCGTTCCCCTTCACAAGCAGGTGAAATCGTTGGCTTCGCTTTTATAACCGTTGTTATGCAAGAATCACCAACATCAAGTTTTTCTGGATTTTTTATGTTTGTTGGGGAGTCTTTTTTTACAACAACCTCATGCTTTATAGTTGTAGTCGACTTCTCTTTTAAGGGCTTTGAATTCTCTTCTTTTTTTGATGTCAACTTATTTTCCAACTCATTTTTTGGTGAGCCGGGGGCTTTTATTTCTTTCGTGAATGTTCTTGTTTCCACCTTTTCCTCTAGTGTCCCTTTTTCTCTCGAGATGATGAGATCCTGAATGGTATCTAAAATTCTGTCACCCTCCCGTACTTCTTGAGAGACAAAAATTTCTTCTTTTTTTATTTTTTTTGGCGGAAGCACCTCTTCTTTGGCTTCGTATTTCATTAAGAAAACGATGCCTATCGCCCCGAATAAGAAAGCACTGGCTATCCACCATTTTTTTAAATGTGGTTTGGTAGCATTGTCTTTAATCTGATTTGAATCTTTATGTTTCACTTTATTATAGCCACTTTCATCCCTAAGAAAAAAGTTACCATTTATATTCAGATATCTTATGAATTAATTTCAAATTTTTCACTGAATTATTAATTGTATAAAAAAATCATAATGAAGGAAAACATGAAAAATGGATAAAAAAAACTACACCATACAACTCTCTGGCAATAATAGCGTATACTTTTTTTAAGTTCAGGTAACAAAATAGTTTAAGTCCCATTTTCACAGAATGCCTTTAAACCAATTTCTTCGATTAAAAATCGAAACTGTACTTTCAATCAGCTATAAACCACTTCCGATTACTCAGAAGTGGTTTTGTTTTCTTCTATGTTTTACAACAATTTCTAATTATAAAATTTCACGCCTTAAAATAAGAAAGCCACATCGAGAATTCTCGATGTGGCTTTCTTTAACTTAACTTCTTTGAAGTTATTGTTTCATGACTTTTATCGTTTCTGATTTTCCATTATAACTAATTTTCACTAAGTAAATACCTGATTCAAATTCATTTCCAAATCTAAACTCTCCAGTTGACTTTCCAGATAACATTAAGATGCCATTTGCATCATACACCTGAACCTCAGCAGCAGCTGTCTTTACAGGAATCTGAATCACTGTTTCTGAAGTAAATGGATTAGGATAGCTAATTGTTTTACTTACATCTGCTTCAAACTCACCTACTCGGGCAGATGAACATTTGTCGACATTCACACAATAATTAGCATACCAAGGAGCTCCATTGTAATTTATTCCTACACAAACCTGTCCAGAGCTAAAATTACTACCTGTATATAAGTTAACCTTTGAAGCATTACCACTTACTGGTATAATGCCATTGGAAGAACCTGTATACCACCAGTTAAAGCCAGTTGCATTTGTCTTTTTAGATGGCGACACTTCATAGGTTAAAGTCGCGTTATTGGATCCACATACTGAACCAATGATATTAGCTGCAGAGTTTGTAACTACTATACCATAGATGACATCATAGCTATATTCTCCTTGATTATCTGTCACTTTTCCTACAATATTATAGGTACCTGCACTCACATTGTTCCACACAAAATTATATGGAGCTGAGTGATCCGTACCTAACAATGTACTACCCATAAAGAAATCAACTTTGGCAACTGTGCCGTCAGAATCATATGCCGCAGCGTCAATGATAATAGTTGCTGGAGCTACGGAAGTCTGATTCTCAGCAGATGAGGTAATAGCAATTACTGGTTTTTCATTAACAGGCCACTCATCTATTGTCACACTTGTTAGTGCAAACCCATAATCTCCTCTATTATCTATTACTGTAGCTGAGATATAATAGAATCCCGCTTCAGCAAAACCAAAATTCATACTATATGGTGCTACAGAATCCACACCAACCAAGCCATGAAGATTATCACGAAACTCAACTTTAGTGATGTAACCATCTGTATCAAAGGCATCTACTTTTACAGTTAAAGAATCTGGAGTAGGATAAAAATGGCTACCTTCAACTGGTGTGGTAAAGCTCACTGTTGGTTGTTTATTTGGATTAACTACCGATACATTTTCAAATTGAGCAATGGTTGCTTCACTTTCATTTTGTCCACTTACAGCCAACCCTATATACACTTCATTACCCATTTCTATAGTTTGCTCGCCCAGTTTTGTCCAGCTCGTTTTATTTCGAGACACATAACTAGTAATGACATTTCCTTTTCTTTCTACCTTAAACCATCGATATAAATTATAATAATGAAGGTTTTCTATGCCATTTGGGTTATCTGTAGCATTTGCACCAGTAGCAGATCTTTGTTGTACTCTTGAGTGATTGCTTGGCGTTTTCATCAACATGGAATAGGCAGCATTCGAACTCAAGCTTTCGCGAATCATAACTCCAGCTTTACTCCAATTGTTAATTCGGCTCATAGAAGTTATTCTTGCGATTACAGTAACATCTCCAGCTACTTTTTGATAGATAAAACTAAAATTATCGTTAGAACCCCAAATGTCTCCAGAGTTAGATTCTAGCAAAAATCTGCTTGAATCCGAATCAAATGCAGTAAAACCTGCTGGAGTTTGTGAACCAATGTGTACTGATTTCCATGGGGCAGGCAAAGGTGTTTGATCAGCCGTTCTTTTGTAGCTTACTTCAACGCGTTTTATACCTGTTCCTACAGTGAAGGTATTACCAGTTACTGTGGTTACCACACCATTTACTTTTACCGTATTAATTTCATAACCAGGATTTGGTCTAATTCTATACGTTACTGGAGTAAGTTCTCTCACTACGCCTTTTGGAAAAACGTCTCCATTTTTGTCCGAAGTTACCAAATGTCTATTACCACCACGAGAATCTACTGTAAATCGCATAGTAGCACCGGGTGCTGAGATATTACTTAAATATAACCCAAACTCGCCACCGTCTTTCCACCTGAAAGGTGTACCTGCAGGAAAACTATTCTTCACATTGTCATATAAATCATTAAAATCTCCTCGAATATCATTGTTATTTGATGCAAACCTCAAATCTTCATTATGTAATTCATCTACGTTGTCTGCTGTGATTAATTTAATTTTGTAATCAGTATTTACTCCTGATTTATCCATACCACCTTCTTCATCTACATAATAGATTGCCAAGCCTTGATCTGCTACCGCTGTTGTACTAAGATATTTTTGAAAATATTTACCATAGGTAGTCGGATAAAGCAATAAATATTCTTTTGAATTTAATGGATTAGTGTATTTAAATACGGTATCATAGTTATTTGAACCAACTTTTATTGTATAAGAATTTTGTTCATCACGAATATTAATGGACTTAAGCCAACCTTTTTGTAATCGTAAAGCTGGGTTAATCATTTGTGGTTGTTTTCTATTTCCAGCACTAGCCATCACTGCATAATTTCCCAAGTTACTCCAGGCGGTATTATAGTGATCGGGCCACCCCATCACATTATGCCCCATTTCATGACATATGGTATTATGTTGTGGTTGTTCGTTCGCGTCATAGTTGGTGATATTACCTGTTTTAACCAACACATTTTGTCCATTGTTTTTGATGGTATTACTCCCAGGCTGTGGACCAAAAGCCCATGCTCCACCTCCACCTTTCGTTAATAAATGAAAGTGTACAAGTGAATTATCATCTTTAAGGCTAAGGTTATTAAACCCTGTTGGGTATTTAGCATTTATAGCATCTACTACATCTGAGATATCTTTCCGAGTCGCATTATCGCCATAATAAGCATTTCTATTGTAGGGCAAAGCAACTCGTATTACTTCACTTGTAATCAATACTGTACCGTTTGATTGCGTAAAAAAGAAGTCTTTAACTGACCCTTCATTTCCCCATCCAGAAAAATCAGTTTGGTTCATCATCAAAGCAACGGAGTCTTCTGATTCAACAAAAGGTTTATCGGCAAACTCCACTATAACGGTGAGTCCTTTAATAATAGTTGATTGTGCTATGGCACCATTGAAGAGCATAAATAATGCGGCTCCAAAAAGTAATAGTCTCTTTTTCATTTTATTTTGGTTTAGTTTAAAAAAGGGAAAGCTAAAATCGAGTTCCCAGCTTCAAAAATAATTTTTAAAGAGACCCAAAAACTACTAATGATTCTTCGGCAAGAAATGAAATGTAAGCGGTAGAAGTTAATTAGTGATAGGAGAACTATAAGCTCAACATTTTTAAAAACTCTTCTTTATTCCTTCGCGAGACATCAAGTTCGGCATCATCAACCATTGTTACTGTACCACCATCACCTTTCGTATATTTTTTTAAGTAGGATAGGTTAATCAAATGAGACTTATGAATTCTAAAAAAAGATTTATTCGAGAGCTGGGATTCAAAATCTTTCAATGTTTTAGATATCATATGTTTCTCACCATCTAATAAATACAGCACTGTGTAGTTACTGTTTGCCTCACACCGTATAATTTCTTTAACGTTTACAAAAAGATAACCTTCCCTCACGGGTAAAATCACCTTTTCTATCTGGTCTGATGCCAATGAATCAATAAAGTGTGTGATTTTTTCACTATTTAAAGCATTATCTATTTCAATACATCGGTTGACTGCAACTATCAGCTCATTGTAATCGACTGGTTTTAACAAATAATCTATAGCCGCATGTTTTATTGCTTTTAATGCATAATCATCATATGCTGTAACAAAAATAAGGTTAAACTTAACCTCCTTCACTTTATCTAACACCGAAAATCCACTCATGTGAGGCATACTGATGTCCAAAAACACAATATCAGGTGTCAATTGATGTATTGCCTCTACCCCTTCCTGTGCTGAGTTACATAACTTTATTATTTCAACCTCGGGACAATGCTCTTGTATCAGTGATTGAAGTACTACTCTTCCATCCTTTTCGTCATCTATTATAATAGCCGTAAAAATCTTATTCATATTTCAAGGGTCAAAAGTGCTTGTGTGCCACAGTTTTTATCTAAATCATTATCTAAAAACTGAAGTGAATTTTTTTTATTTAATTTTTTACTGATTAATTCTAGTCGCTCTACAATTAAACCTAATCCCTTAGAGGTATGATATGATTTATCTCTTTTCATTGCTTGAGACTTTTGTATACCAATACCATTATCAATAATTCGAATTTTCAAAAAAGCACCTTCTTTCTTTATCTCTATTGACAATTTTTTATCAGTTTCTAAAGGCATTAGACCATGCCAAATTGCGTTCTCAACTAAAGGCTGAATCAAAAAAGTAGGTATTTTAATTGTGTCAATAGCTACATTGTCATCTATAACGAAATGATAGCTAAACGAATCGCCTAATCGCATATTTTCAATTTCCAGATACACTTCAATATTACTTAACTCTTCGTCAAGAGTAATAAATTCAACATCCGAAATTTCTAGGTTCTTGCGAATGAGTTTGGAAAATAAAATCAAAAACTTAGATGCTTCATTTTTTTTATCCGTCAGTATTTTACTCTGAATAGAATTCAATGCATTAAAAATGAAATGTGGATTCATCTGCCTTTTCAACTCCGTAAGTCGTAAAGCCTCATTCTTTTCCCTCATTTGCAACAGTTCGATTAGTACTTTTTGCTTTTCACGATCACTATCTCTTATCGATTCTGCTATCCCTATTGAGAAAAAAACAAATTGTAAAAGTAATCCGATATTAAGTGAATAAACTGATAAGATGTTAGAAGAGATTACCCCATAACTTTCACCCATTGATATAAAAACGGAAGAATTAAACACGATGAAAGCCATTAAAAACCACTTGATTTTTTCGTATTTCCCTCTATAAGCCATTATGCCAAAAGCAAAACAAAGTTGAAAAAATAAAAAATCGATCATGTTATAAACCAAATCAGCATTATAAATCAACTGTGTAAATAACAATACTACTTTTAACAAAATAGCAATCCATACTAATCGATAAGATTGAGGGTGAAATACTTTTAATTTTAAATAACTATTACAAAAAAGCAGTAAAAACACAACACTAAAAGATAAACTTATACAATCGATATAGGGGTTGAGTGCTGGATATGATGGCCATAGAAACTGAAACCCCATACCATTTTGGGTCAACAAGTAGATTAACAAACATCCACCATATAACACATAATAGAGATAATGCAAAGCTCTTAAAATCAAAAAATAGATGAGATTATAAATTAAAATGAGTAAAACTAAACCATAAAAAACACCTAGAATTAAATATTCTTTCAACCCATAAGTAATAAAACTTTGGTAATGCCTTACAACAGGTTTTAAAATATTGGTTTGCTTAGATTTAATTTTAAGAAACACCTCTCTTTTTTCTTGCGAATCCAATTGTAGATCAAACCCGGGGTTTTTATGATAGGTAGTTCTAGTATAAAACGGAAGTGAAAAACCAGCATGTTCAACTTTAACAGTACCATCGGTTTGAGGAGAAAAAAAGGTGATTTCATCTATGTCAAAATCATACAATTCCAACCTAAAGTTGGAATTTTTAGAGTGATTTACAACCACAAAATATAGCCAATAAGTACTTTCTTTATCCTTGTTAATCAAATTCCGTTGTTTACTCAAGGTAAACAGGTTTTCTTTTCTTTTATAAATTTGATCAAAAGCCAAATTCTCAAGGGAATCTCGAAATACTGCGATTCTTTTTTTATAAATAAATACATCTTGAACTTCATCAGTCAAAACAGTATAAGCAGGAACATTTTCAGAAGCAAAAAGTGAAAACGTCAATAAGAAACATAACCCTACTAGTAATTTTCTCATTAAATTGATTTTTGCTTTTTTTGAATAACAGGTTCAAATCTATCCTTTTTTTAAATGTATCCCATTATATTATTGAAGCCTTCCTTCAAAAATATATGCTGATGTTAATTAACTATAATTTTAAGCGCACTATTTCAAATGCTACAACCTGAAAACACTCTCTAATCGTATTAATTGACAAAAATTACGTGTTATAAAACAGGTCAAAAAAAGAGTGGTTTTGCATTATAGTTTCCTCATTTAGTGTTCATAACAAGCTAATTGAGCGTGTTGTTAATTATACTTAAGGCAGAACAAAAAATTTAACATGAAAAACATAACTATACTACTCGCATTTGTCGCTCTATGTTTAAATATCAAAAACACCATTGGTCAAGACACCTTGACAGCCATAGATACCCATGGTAAACTGCAAGTTGAAGGCACCAAAATTATTGGTACCAATCATGGTTCTCCAGCTCAATTAAGAGGAATGTCTATGTTTTGGAGTCAATGGGGAGACGGAAGCAAATTTTATAATGAAGGTACAATCAATACGCTTGTTGATGACTGGAAAATAAACATTGTGCGAGCCGCTATGGGCGTGAGCACTGACGAAACTGATGGATACATACACCATCCAGAAATAGAAAAAGCCAAAATTCAAAAAGTAGTTGAAGCAGCTATTGCCAAAGGTATTTATGTAATTATTGACTGGCACAGTCATCATGCAGAAGATGAGGAAGCCGAAGCTAAAAAATTCTTTGCTGAAATGGCTCAGTTATATGGACATCATCCTAATGTGATTTATGAGGTTTATAATGAACCCCTAAACGTCAGTTGGAGTGGCGTTATCAAGCCTTACTGTGAAGCTGTGATTGATACCATTAGAACCCATGATTCTGATAACTTAATAATCTGTGGCACTCGTAACTGGTGTCAAGAAGTAGAAGAAGTGGCTACTAATATGATTGCAGACACAAATGTAGCCTACACCTTACACTTTTACGCTGCCACACATAAAGAAAGTCTAAGAGCGAAGGCTCAAAGAGCTATTACTAAAGGTGTTCCTTTATTTGTTACTGAGTTTGGTACGTGTGAAGCAAGCGGTAATGGAGTTATTGACGAATATGAAACTCGATTATGGTGGGATTTTTTAGCAGAAAATAGCATTAGCTGGTGTAATTGGTCTGTTTCAAATAAACTCGAATCAGCTTCTTCCCTTGTCCCAGGTTCTTCTAGTACAGGTGATTGGGATGAAAGTGATTATTCTACTTCCGGTAATTTAGTAAGAGATGAATTACGAAGAACTTATCAACTACCTGTGTACAACAACAACTTAAGTATTCAATATAAAT
Organism: uncultured Cytophagales bacterium; assembly: GCA_963815495.1. Classification (GTDB taxonomy): domain Bacteria; phylum Bacteroidota; class Bacteroidia; order Cytophagales; family JAAEPT01; genus CAWFGW01. The sequence continues at coordinate 119,368 of CAWFGW010000001.1, read as the reverse complement.
TTATTGATCAGGTGTTAAGTCCAGATACAACCTTTCAATTCGAATTTAGTGTATACCTAGGGGATACACTTGTTGATGATTCTTTAGTAACTTATAAACTCGAATTAACTGATGGTGGTGCTATTACTGATTCAGCTCTATTCACCCCCAATGGCGAGACTGGTGCTTTTCGATTGTTAATTACTGCCTTTTATGACACCCTTGTTACCACCAGTGCAATTCCTTTTAACGTATCTGACGTTAAACAAGGAGAACTACTTAACAAAACAGATAAAACCTTTTTAGCGCTCACGTTAAGCAACTCATACAAACTAGCTCCAGAAACCATCTTTCCAAATAAAAGTAAAGCTGTCCCATTGGCAGACTCCATACTATCTTTAGATTCTCAAACTTACACATGGAAAATCGTGAACGAACCAGACGGTATTTTCTCCCAAGCCGATTCTGCTGTAAAATCCTTTTTAGCAATTTATGTGATCAACCCCATTGCAAGACAAGCTAAAATCTCCACAGCAAATATTGGGAATTCTACCATGTATGTGAATGGTACTGCTACCAATACCAAGGACTTCCCTCTTCTGAAAGGAGAAAATATATTGTTTATAGAATACATTGGTTTAGTCGATTCTTCCGCCTTTGATTTTGCAATACTGACCTCCGAAGGAGATACTATGCCCTATTTAAGTTACTCAACTGTTTCTAATGGTTTTTTTGATTGTAATAATACATGGTATGGTGAAGCTTATACTGATAAATGTGGATGTATTGGAGGAACCACAGGTATTAATGGATGTCCTGGTCCATTCAATGGCGACCCTTTTTTAATTCCTGGAAAAATAGAATTAGAAGAATATGACTACGGAAAAGCAGGAGTCACTTATTATGATGTTGATGCCGCCAATCAAGGCATGTACCAATTAAGAGGATCTGATGGAGTAGACATTTCATTTGACGGAACCAATGCTTCAATTGGGTGGGTTTCCGAAGGTGAGTGGTTAAAATATAGTGTAAATGTAAATAAACCAGGTAGATACGTTGTAGATTTTAACATTGCTTCTGCACAATCAACAGGTAGCTTAATGATAAAACTCGATAATAAAGACATCTTTAATACTCCTGTAAAGGTCCCTTCAACTGGTAGCTGGACTGCCTGGGATATGTTTACTTCTGACACAACAACAATTATTTCATCAGGGGAATATACTCTGCAGTTTTTAATAACTGGAGCTGCCTTTAATATTGACAATATGGAGTTCCGCTTAGTTGAACCTGTAGGTTTCGAAGATGATATTTTATCTACTACGGATATATTTCCAAACCCCTTCACTAACACCTTTCAATTGTCTGTAGTTGAAATCACAACTTTCAAGCTTTACAATACCTTCGGAAGTCTCATTACGCAAGGAAGCTGTAACAGCGATTGTAATATTGGTGCAGAAATTAATCAAGGAATTTACATTTTAGAGCTGCAACAGAATACTAAAAAAGCAATCAAACGAATTGTAAAACAATAAAAGAACGTTTTATCATTAGAGCAGATATGGTTGTGATCACAACCATATTTGCTTTTTTTTTAATCTAAAAAAGAAGTCAACGGGCTACTTGCTACCGCTTCAGAAGATTTACTGCCCAGTTTCGCATTATAAGCCATCCGTCCAGCCTCTACTGCCATTTTGAAAGCTTTTCCCATCGCAACAGGATCCAATGAAACAGCGATGGCAGTGTTCACTAAAACGGCATGTGCACCCATTTCCATCGCTTCAGCCGCATGGGAAGGTGAACCTATTCCAGCATCAACCACAACAGGCACTTTACTTTGTTCAATAATTATCTCTAAAAAATCTCGGGTTTTCAATCCTTTATTCGATCCAATAGGAGCACCTAAAGGCATTACTGCAGCCGTTCCGACTTCTTCTAATCGCTTACACAATACTGGGTCGGCATGAATGTAAGGCAAGACAACAAAACCAAGCTTAACTAATTCTTCTGCTGCTTTTAATGTCTCTATAGGATCTGGTAATAAATATTTTGGATCAGGATGGATCTCTAATTTCAACCAGTTTGTTTCTAAAGCTTCACGTGCCAACTGCGCTGCAAATACAGCTTCCTTTGCTGTTCGCACGCCAGATGTGTTTGGTAATAAATTAAACTGAGAATGACTAAGGTGTTTAATAATTTCATCCTCATCATTTTGCAAATCAACCCGTTTTAATGCTACGGTTACCAACTCAGAACCGGAAACCAAAAGTGACTCCTCCATCACTGCATTAGAACTAAATTTTCCCGTACCGGTAAAAAGCCGAGAATTAAACTCCTTGCCTGCGATTATTAATTTATCCATTTTCTAAGCTTTAACTAGCCCCAACACCTTTTTAATGGTGTCAAAAATACCTTCTGCATCATACCCACATTCTCTATAAAGCTGATATTGCTCCCCGTGTTCTATCAATTTATCAGGAATTCCTAATCGGGTAACGGGATTGTGGTAGCCATTATCTGAAGCCCATTCAAGAATAGCACTTCCAAAACCTCCTTGAAGACAACCATCTTCAACGGTTATTATCTTAGAATACTTATCAAATGCTCTTTTAAGTAATTGTGCATCCAATGGTTTGGCAAAGCGCATATCATAATGCGCAATTGAAACTCCTTCAGCTTGCATTTGATTAATTGCTTCTACCGCATGATTTCCGATGTGTCCAAGTGTCAGGATTACCACTTCTTCACCTTCAGTAATCACACGCCCTTTACCGATTTCAATTTCTTTAAAAGGCGTTTTCCATTCAGGCATCACCCCTTTTCCTCTCGGGTAGCGAATGGTAAAAGGACCTTTATCTGGCAACTGTGCTGTATACATCAGGTTTCTTAGTTCCGATTCATTCATTGGTGAAGAAACAACCATATTAGGCACACAACGCATGTAGGCAATATCGTATGCCCCATGATGGGTGGCACCATCTGCACCTGCAAAACCAGCTCTGTCTAAGCAGAAGACTACATTTAATTTTTGGATACAAACATCATGAATCACCTGATCATAAGCACGTTGCATAAACGTTGAATAGATATTACAAAAAGGTGTTAATCCTCGAGTAGCTAATCCTGCCGAGAAAGTTACAGCATGTTGTTCAGCAATATCTACATCAAATGCTCTATCAGGCATCTTTTCCATCATAATATTTAATGATGAACCAGAAGGCATTGCTGGGGTAATCCCCATTATTTTTTTGTTTTTCTCAGCGAGCTCAACAATCGTGTGGCCGAATACATCTTGGTATTTTGGGGCTTGCGGACTTACCAATATACTTTTCACGATTTCACCCGTAAGGGAATCAAACTTTCCTGGTGCATGCCATTTAGTTTGATCTTTTTCAGCCAAAGCATATCCCTTACCTTTTGTAGTCACACAATGCAACAATTTGGGGCCGGGTATTTTTTTTAAATCTTCGAATACACTCACTAAAAAATCAATATCGTGGCCATCAACAGGGCCAAAATAACGTAGATTAAGTGCCTCAAACAAATTGCTATGTTTGAGTAAATAGGACTTGATTGATTTTTCAACATTAGCAATTATTGACCGAGCATCAGGCCCAAATTTGCTTACTTTTCCTAAGATTTTCCAAACCTCACTTTTGACTTTGTTATAAGTTTTAGAAGTTCTTACATCGGTGAGATAATCTTTTAATGCACCAACGTTGGGATCTATGGACATGCAGTTATCATTTAAGACAATAAGTAAATTAGAATTACTCACGCCCGCGTGATTCATTGCTTCGAAGGCCATTCCAGCAGTCATGGCTCCATCACCAATCACGGCAACATGTTGCCGGTTTTTATCTCCTTTATATTTTGAAGCAACAGCCATTCCCAATGCTGCAGATATTGACGTAGAGGAATGCCCTACTCCAAAGGCGTCATACTCACTTTCAGATCGTTTTGGGAACCCTGAAATACCTTTATAAACGCGATTAGTATGGAAATTCTCTTTTCTTCCAGTTAATATTTTATGTCCATATGCTTGATGTCCTACATCCCAAACTACTTGGTCTTCTGGGGTATCGAACACATAATGCATAGCTACCGTCATTTCAACCACTCCTAAACTGGCCCCAAAATGACCGCCATAAACGGAAACATTATCAACAATGAATTTACGTAACTCCTTACACAACTCAGGTAATTGAGCTCTGTCTAACTTCCGCAAATCTGCTGGAGAATTAATTGTTTTTAATAAATTACCTTGTTCTATCAGACTCAAATCTCTAAGTTTTTTAACATAACATTTTTGATTAAAAAATGTTGTGTTAAGTCAATATACGAAATTACTATTTTTTTCAGGAATGGTATTTATTTACTCTTATAAATAATAACTTTAAGAATCGTTGACAACACCATAAAATTGTGAGTTTCGAAGTCCAACTACCATTATTTCAAGGTCCTTTTGATTTATTACTTTTCTTCATTGAACGTGACGAATTAGATATTAATGACATACCAATTTCCAAAATCACAGGAGATTTTTTAACCTACCTCGAGCATCTAGAAAAACTAAATATTGAAGTTGCTAGTGAGTTTATACTGGTTGCAGCCACACTGATGCGAATTAAGGCTAAATTATTAGTACCTCGTCCTGAAAAAGATGAAGAAGGCAATGAGATTGACCCACGAAAAGAACTCGTCCAACGCTTATTAGAATATAAAAAATACAAAAGTATTATTCAGGAACTGGGCGAAATGGAAAACAGCCAACTCCAGAAAGAAAAAAGAGGAAACATAGCAAAAGAAATTAAAAAGCTTTCTGAAATAAATAACGTTGAAGCAGAACTCCAAGACCTAGATTTATATAAGCTTTTGAAAGTTTTTGAAAAAATGATGCTGAAGCTAAAAGCTGAAAATGAAAAACCAAGACATGAAGTAGTACAATATGCTTTCACTATTTCAGAACAAAAAGAATATATTCTAAAAAAAATATCCCTTCAACAAAAAGTGTCTTTTGAAGATATAATACGTGAGAACATCGATAAAATTGCTGTAATATTTAATTTTCTGTCTATACTTGAACTTCTACAATTAAAAATGATATCCATTAACATTGGACTAGGGTATAATAACTTTTGGATATCACGAATTGACGACTCCCTTACAAATGAAAATTAAGCGAAAGCAAATACTTAAAACCTTTAGCCCAACTAATATTTTTTTAGCGGTAGCCATTGGAGTATCAGTTTCTATATATAATTTTTTTAGAAAAACGCAATCTGAAGGCACTTTAGATCAACTAGTAAAGGACCTCTCGAACATCAATATTTCATGGGTAATTTTGGCACTGTTAGTATTATTTCTACGTGATTTTGGGTATGTGTACCGAATACGAAACCTTACACAAAAAGAACTCAGTTGGTCTTCGAGTATTTATACTACCCTCCTTTGGGAATTTGCCTCTGCTGTAACACCTTCAGTGGTTGGAGGAACAGCTGTAGCTGTTTTTATACTGCTGAAAGAAAAAATTGCTTTTGGAAAATCCTTGGCTTATGTGATGCTCACAGCAATTTTAGATAACAGCTATTTTCTAATAGTAGCTCCATTAATTCTAAATATTGCTCCTGATATTAGTTTCCCTGTGATTGAATTCAACCATGTGAACTTTCTCTTTTTAAGTGATATTTCTATTAATATCCAGTCTATTTTTTGGTTTAGCTATAGTCTCATTTTAGCTTATACCTTTTTTATGTTAACAGGTGTTCTAATTGCTCCTCAATCTATTAAATGGATTCTAGTCAAAATCTGTTCAATTTCATTTATGAGAAAATGGCGAGCCGAAGCTATTCAACAAGGAGATGTAATGATTATGGCATCACGTGAATTAAAAACTAAAGAAGCAAGCTATTGGCGTAAAGCAATATTATCGACTGCCATGATTTGGACTGCAAGGTACTTCATGCTTAACTGTTTAATTGCAGCCTTCAACCCAAGTATGGGGGTTGGACTACATTTGAAAGCATATGGAAATCAAGTGATTATGTGGATTGCTCAGTTACTCTCTCCCACACCCGGTAGTGGGGGGTTTGCTGAAATTTATTTCAACTCATTCTTTGGTGAATTTTTCCCAACAGATGGACTTGAAGACACAGTTGGCTTTCTTTGGAGGTTTTTAACCTCGTATCTTTACTTAATCATTGGAGCGTTTGTTTTACGAAAGTGGATTCGTAAAGTATTTTTCGGGAATAGAAATTTGATAAAATTTAAAAGTTAGTCGGCAACTCTAAAAGTAAATACCTCAGGTTTTTTATTCTCTACCGCATACACATAGTAAACAACTATAGCGGGAGCATGTTTTTTCACCAAATAATAATACTTTATGGCTTCTTTTTTATCGGGAAAACACTTGTATGTTATCCCTTCAATCTTCACCTCTTTTTGATCAGCTGTATCAAGCTTCTGATATCGTATCTCCAAAGTTTTGTATGACTCTGAATCATCTGACTCGATTTTTATCTCGGCAAAATTAATCTTCTGACCTGATTTACTCACTATATCAACTTTTTTAGTAGCAGTCGGCACTTGTGTGAACGCAATTTTAGCGCTAAAAACCAAGGTTAATATGATGAATTGTTTTTTCAAATTTTTCTTATTACTTCTTTTTTTTCTGAAACTACCATAAATCATTCCATATTTTAAAAAAAGAAGTTTATTTCTCGTTCAGCACTTAAATCAGAATCACTTCCATGAACCGCATTTTCAGTCACTGTTTCACCGAATAACTGTCTTATAGACCCTTCTCTGGCTTTATTCGGATCTGTAGCGCCCCCTATAAAATCGCGATACTCTTCTACTGCATTCGGCTTTTTTAAGGCCATGACAATAATTTTATCAGAGACCATAAAGTTAATTAATTTATCAAAAAATGCTTTATCCTTATGTTCAATGTAAAATTCACTTGCTTGTTGGCTAGAGAGCTGAATCATCTTCATATTTAATATTTCAAACCCACCATCTTCAATCAACTGAATCACAGTTCCTGCTTTATGCTTTTTTATTACGTTGGGTTTGATAATTGTAAAAGTTAAATCACCTTTCATTTCTACTGCTCAAGTCGAAGAATAAGATGCAATATAATATTAATTAGCTCTTATTTTCAAAAAAATTACAAGAATATACTGTTTAACTTTTTTCGTAGATTGAGGTGTTTTAGCTTTAACAACTCTTATTATTTCAAAAGTAGATCAATGACAAATTTCGAAGCACTCAAGAAACTTCTTAAAATCCCTAAAAGAATAGTTATTACGGCTCATATACGTCCTGATGCTGATGCGCTTGGTTCTGCTTTAGCATTAAAAAACTTCCTTTTAAAAAAGGGACACCATGTTATTGTTATTATGCCAACTATATACCCTGAATTTCTTACGTGGATGAAGGGTAATGAGGAAGTACTTATCTACGAAAAACAAAAAAGTGAATGCTTACCCTTTATTGATAAATCCGATGTAATATTTTGCCTCGATTTCAATGCTTTATCTCGTATAGGAGAGATGGGAGAACAGGTGAAAAAATCTTCTGCCAAAAAAGTTTTGATAGATCATCATTTACAGCCTGAAGATTTTGCAGATTTTGTTATGTCAGATACATCATCCGCAGCAACAGCGGAACTGATATATCGCTTTATCCAAATGCTCGGTGAAACTGATTTAATTGATCCTGAAATTGGTGAGTGTATCTATGCGGGCATGATGACTGATACGGGTTCATTTCGCTTTCCTAGCACTAATAAAAACGTACATTTGATAGTAGCAGACTTGATGGATAAAGGAATTAACCACACAAAAGTACACCGCTTAATCTATGACAATAACACTGAAATCAGACTGCGGTTTTTGGGTTATTGCCTTACTTCCTGCTTGACTATTATACCCGAGTCTCATACTGCATACATTTTCTTAAGCAAAAAAGACACTGAACAATTTAACGTACAAACTGGCGACACTGAAGGTATTGTTAATTATGCCTTATCTATGAAAAACATTGTTTTTGCAGCTCTTTTTAAAGAAGACAAAGGCTTTGTTAAAATGTCGTTTCGATCAAAAGGCGAATTTGATGTCAATTATTTTTCCAGAAATCATTTTAATGGTGGAGGTCATCGAAATGCTGCTGGTGGTCGAACAGAAGCCCCATTTTTAGAAACAGTTAAAAAATTCGAATCCTTATTACCTGAATATAAAGAAGCCCTACAAACTTGTTACGCGAAATTAGAACTATGAAAATCACCTTACTAATCACCTCATTATTATTAGCATCAGTCTCTTTTTCTCAGGTTTTAGAAACTGAAAAAGGTCTCAAACATGAGTTTTACATCAACTCTAAAGGAGATTTACCCAAAATAGGAGATTTAATTTCGCTGCACATGCTTATTGTTGATGATAAAGGAGAGGAAATTCGCAACTCTTTTTCAGAAGGTAAACCCATCTTATTTCCTTTGAAGTATCCCCATTTTGATGCAGACATTTATGAAGCTGTTGCCTTAATGTCAGAAGGGGATAGTGCTTCTTTCTGGATAAACGCTGACTCGATGTACATGAAGGTTTTCAGAAAACCTTTTCCAGAATCAATTACGCATGGTAGCGATTTAAAAGTAACAATCAAAACCTTAAAAATCAGGTCGCAACAAGAATACAAAGACGAGCAAACGGCTTATTATGATTCTAACCTGAAAGAAAAACCCGAAGTCATCGCTAAGAGAAAAAAGAAAGAAGAAGCTAAGATTCAGGAGTACATCAAAAAATCAGGGTTTGATTTTAAAAAAACTAATAAAGGGGTTTATTACACTATTCTTGAAAAAAAACTGGATAACGATAAACTACCAAATGAAGCTAGCGCTGTGGTGTTTAATTATGTAGGACAGCTTATTGATGGACAAATTTTCGAGTCTTCTTATGAAGATGTGGGCCACTCTATCACTTTTACAGTGGGAAGCGGTGACGTAATTGAAGGATGGGACGATGTGTTTCGTAACATTCCAAATGGCGCAAAAGCTAAAATAATCATCCCTTCTCATTTAGCCTACGGCAATATTGCTAAGGATAAAATACCTGCTAACTCTATTTTAATATTTGATGTGCATGTGGTGGCTATTTACTAGTTGTCAGAAATAGTAAAGATTCACAACCTTACCGCCTTAGTCAGTTTCTTCACTGACTAACTTGAAGCCTAAGCCTGTTAAAATTGTCAATGAGGGCACTGACATTGGCATTTTTTTAGACATTAAAATTCACTCATAAAAAAAGGGCATTGAAAATAATTTTCAATGCCCTGTATATTTTTCAAGCTGTTAAGCTTATCCGTTCATAGAAATTAAGAACTCTTCGTTATCCTTCGTGCCTTTCATTCGGCTCAATAAGAATTCCATAGCTTCATTAGAATTCATATCGGACATAAACTTACGTAAGATCCAGATACGTTGAAGTTGTTCTTTGTCCATTAACAGGTCTTCTCTACGTGTACCACTTGCCGGCACATCAATCGCAGGATACACACGTTTGTTAGCCAACTTACGATCCAATTGAAGTTCCATGTTACCAGTACCTTTGAATTCTTCGAAGATAACCTCATCCATCTTAGAACCTGTTTCAGTTAACGCGGTAGCTATGATAGTTAAAGAACCACCGTTCTCAACATTTCTAGCGGCTCCAAAGAAACGTTTTGGTTTGTGTAAAGCATTTGCATCCACACCACCTGATAATATTTTACCTGATGAAGGTACAACCGTGTTGTAAGCTCTAGCTAGTCGCGTGATAGAATCCAATAGGATAACTACATCATGACCACACTCTACCATTCTTTTTGCTTTCTCAAGCACCATTGTAGTAACTTTCACATGACGTTCAGCTTGCTCATCAAAGGTTGAAGAGATAACTTCAGCCTTTACACTACGCGCCATATCTGTTACTTCTTCAGGACGTTCGTCTATCAAAAGAATCATCAAATAACACTCCGGGTGATTTTCAGCTATTGCATTGGCAATTTGCTTCAACAAGACTGTTTTACCTGTTTTTGGTTGTGCTACAATCATCCCTCTTTGTCCTTTTCCAATTGGAGAGAACATATCCACTATTCGAGTAGAATATTCAGAAGGTTTAGTAAAGAGGTTTAATTTTTCTTGAGGAAATAAAGGTGTTAAGTATTCAAAAGGAATACGGTCTCTGATTTCTTCAGTCGTTCTACCGTTAACATCCGTTACTTTTAATAACGCAAAATATTTCTCACCTTCTTTTGGAGGACGGATATCTCCTTTTACAGTATCTCCGGTTTTTAAACCAAACAATTTGATTTGAGAAGGCGACACATAAATATCATCAGGACTTGCTAAGTAGTTATAATCTGATGAGCGAAGGAAACCGTAACCATCTTGCATTATTTCTAATACGCCTTGGCTTTCAATAATCCCGTCAAACTCTTTTAAGTTAACGGAGTTGGTTGATACTGGTGCAGCAGCTTGGCGCGCGGGTCGTTGCGCTCGCTCTCGAGGAGCTGGTGCTGTAGCAACGTCTGTTTGAGTATCTGCAGATCCCGATCCGTTGGAGGAAGAGACTGCCTTTTCTCTTGTTCGCTCTTTATATTTTGGAGGAGCGGAAGTAATTGTTTCAGGAATTTCCTCTACACCTTCTACTTCTACTACTTTCTCTCGCTTAAACCGACTTTTTTTAGCCGGAGCTGGAGCAGCAGACTCGCTTACTTCAAATCCTTCTGAAGCAGCTTGCTTTTTAGGAGATGGAGCAGCTTTAGGAGTGTTCGATTCTGGCTGAGCTAAATCTTTCGCTTCTACTTTAGACTCTCTCTTTTTAATTGCTTCTACTTGACCCGGGTTTTGGGCTTGGTGATCAAGAATAGAATAAATAAGCTCTTGTTTTGTAAGGGTTTTGAACTTTTTTAAGTTCAACTCTTCTCCGATTTGCTTTAACTCAGAAAGCAATTTCAGTTCTAATTCATCAATACTGTACATGAAAAGTCAGTGACTAATTTTGGTTAATAATAAGTTTTATTTGATTATTTAAAGTTCTAGGAAATAACGTGTAGTTACTGTAGAAATGCTAAACTAAAGAGGCTGGGTGCCTTCTTCGATGTACAAGTATATCACTACCGACTTTAAGAAACAAATTTAAAATAATTTATTTATCACTTATTTCATGTTGTTTCTATCTATCCCTTTATTTTTGTGACAAATTTTAAAAACATTATGCTGGAGATAGCTTTCATTAAAGAAAACAAAAACACTGTTTTAAAGGGTTTAGAAGTTAAACGGTTTAAAAATGCGGAAGAAACCATTGATCAAGTTATTCAACTTGATGAGGCACGAAAATCAACGCAACAAGAACTAGATAGTAACCTCACCAAAGCAAATTCAATTGCAAAACAGATTGGGCTATTGATGAAAGAGGGCAAAAGAGAAGAGGCTGAAGACATAAAAAAAGAAACAACAATTCTGAAAGAAGCCGCAAGCGTATTGAAAGATAAAGTGAAAACGCTTGAAGACCAGGTGCGTGATTTGTTATACACCATCCCAAATATACCCAACAATAAAGTACCAGAAGGAAAAAGTGCGGAAGACAACATTACCACTTACGAATGGAAAAAGGAAATAAAACTTCCTGAAAACGCCTTACCACAATGGGAGTTGATAAAGAAATATGACATCATTGATTTTGAGTTAGGTACTAAAATCACGGGTGCTGGCTTTCCTGTATACAAAGGAAAAGGTGCTAGATTACAACGTGCACTAGTTAATTTTTTCTTGGATGAAGCAGTGAAAGCTGGTTATAGTGAAGTGCAACCCCCTATTTTGGTGAATGAAGAATCGGGGTATGCTACGGGACAATTGCCTGACAAAGAAGGCCAAATGTATCATGCTAGTGGTGACAACCTCTATTTGATTCCTACAGCGGAAGTGCCAATCACCAACATGTACCGCGATGTGATTTTGAAAGAAAGCGACCTTCCAATAAAACATGCTGGATATACCCCTTGTTTCAGAAGAGAAGCGGGCTCTTGGGGTGCTCACGTACGAGGACTTAACCGACTACATCAATTTGACAAAGTAGAAATAGTACAAATACAACATCCAGACAAATCATATGAAGCTTTGGAAGGAATGTGTAAACATGTACAAAGCCTTCTTGAAAAACTGGAACTCCCCTACCGCATTTTAACCCTTTGTGGTGGAGACATTAGCTTCACCTCTGCCTTGACATATGATTTAGAAGTGTATTCTGCTGCACAGAAAATGTGGCTAGAGGTAAGTTCTGTAAGTAATTTTGAAACATATCAGGCCAACCGCTTAAAACTTCGCTTCAAAGACGAAGATAAAAAATCACGGTTGTTGCATACCCTCAACGGTAGTGCTTTGGCTTTGCCTCGTATTTTAGCAGCTTTGCTTGAAAACAACCAAACGGAAGAAGGAATTGTTATTCCAGAAATTTTACGTCCTTATACAGGGTTTGACCTTATCAACTAATTTTGAAGGCAAAAGAGCACCTACAACTACTTCAATTCATATTCCGTGGACTTCTTATTAGTTCTTTCATCGGTTTAACTGTAGGGAGTGCGTCTGCTTTTTTCTTAGTGTCATTAGAGTGGGCAACCAACTGGCGAGAAGCCCATCCATGGATTATTTGGACCCTGCCCGTTGGAGGTATGGCTATTGGTCTGCTCTATCATTATTTCGGGAAAGAGGTTGAGGCGGGTAATAACCTCATTATTGAAGAAATCCAACAGCCAACAAAGTTGATTTCTATCTTAATGGCGCCATTTGTACTGGTTGGAACTGTGGCAACTCACTTCTTTGGTGGCTCCGCTGGTCGTGAAGGTACTGCTGTACAAATGGGTGGTTCCATTGCTGATCAATTGCATCGCGTTTTTCAGTTTGATAATGAAAATCGTAGAATGTTAATTGCAGCTGGAGTAAGTGCTGGATTCGCTTCTGTATTTGGTACCCCACTAGCTGGTGCTATTTTCGGTTTGGAAATGGCCTTTATAGGGCGAATTAATTATAAAGCTATTTTACCTTGTTTCCTATCTGCTGCTTTAGCCGATTATGTTACGACTGCCTGGGGGGTTGGTCACACGGCCTATTTTATCGATGCAATACCTCCACTTACTACCATCAATATTCTTTGGATAATCATAGGTGGATTATTCTTTGGTTTAGCCGGAATGAGTTTTAGTGTCTTAACACGCGAGTTAGGGAAATTATATGGAAAACACATTTATTTTCCTCCTTTGCGACCTTTTGTAGGGGGAATTATTATCGCTTTACTAGTGTGGAGCATTGGAACAACCAAATACATCGGTCTCGGAGTTCCAACCATTGTGGAAGCTTTCTCATCACCACTACCTTGGTATGACTTTGCGGTGAAAATTATTTTCACAGCCATCACTTTAGGAGCAGGTTATAAAGGTGGTGAAGTTACACCTTTGTTTTTTATAGGTGCTACACTGGGTAATGCGCTTTCATTTTTTATTCCTCTGCCTATGGCATTATTAGTGGGTTGTGGTTTTGTGGCCGTGTTTGCAGCAGCAGCAAATACTCCCTTAGCTTGTATTTTTATGGGTATTGAATTGTTTGGTGCAGAAGGGGGAACGTATATAGGTATCGCTTGTATTGTGGCTTACCTGTTTTCAGGACATACAGGGATTTACAAAGCACAAATTGTGGGGTCTTCAAAAAATGCGCACCCCATTCATGAAGAAAAAACACTCCACGAGTTGAACTCAAAGTAACTTTTTAGAGTAGGTTCATTATCTTTAAAGAGATATCAATTAAATGAAGAACCATTACGAGCTACTTAACATTTCCGAAAACGCCTCTTATGAGGAGATAAAGTCCGCTTATCGGAAATTAGCTTTACGATATCATCCTGATAAAAATCCTAATAACCCTCATGCGGAAGAACTTTTTAAAAAAATTGCTCTCGCCTATGATACACTTAGTAGTCCAGCAAAAAAATCACGCTATGATGCTATTTTAAGTTACCAGCAATTTCAGTCATATAATCAACAAAGCACCAGTCACTACCAAACCTATACCCAACCCAAGACTTACCAATTCAGTAAACCAACCTATACCCCCTATTACAGAAAAGACAGTTGGCTCAATCTAAAAAACAAACACTTTATAGCCGTCCTTTGCTTGAGCACGGTCTTAGTGTTTGGTTCAATTGGCGTAGCCAACTTGGTGCAATACCACCAACAAGAAACGTTAAAAAGAAAAGGTATTGCTGCAAGAAACACCTTTATAAAACTAAGCACCGAAGCAGAAACACAACTTGAAAACAAAAATTATGCAGCAAGTTTACAACTAGCCAATCAACTCATTGAAGAGCTTCCCAAGTACCTTGAATCAATAGATTTCAAACGCACAATTTTATACGACATTACGAGAAAAGGCACCTTAGACTTACAAGAAGGAAGATACAACAAAGCAATTGAAGCTTTTACTGTACTAAGTAATAATAGTGAACTTACCCATAAAGATAAATATATTTATTATCTGGGCTTAGCCTATTATTACAACAACCAGACGGAAAAGGCTATCGACCTGCTATTAGCCGTACAAACTGATGAGTCTCCGGAAATACCAACTTTGTTAGCTGTTATTTACCGTGACAACTATAATGATCTTGAACAAGCAGTCACCTGGCATCTGCAAGCAAAACAAATTTTAAGTGAACAGTATAAAAATGTAGGCTTTCAGTTTGTACCTTCAGATGCACCTCAGGAACACTTCGACACTTATTATCAAAGTGCAATCACCAACTATAACCTCAAGAACTATCAAGCGGCACTAGAGGATTTACGTGGTGCCTTGTTTTTAAGAAGCGCTAATCGCGATGCATTATATATGAAAGGTTTGTGCGAACTGGAGCTTGGTTTAGCCGAAGCCTGCAACTCGTTTGAAAAAGCAAAAAAGAATGGGCATGTGTTTGTGGATGAGGTGATTGAGAAGAGTTGTAGGTGAAGAATTAGAAAGCAAATCCAAAATTGTAATCTATAAACGGGAATCCTTGACCATTATCAATATTCATTGCATTTAAAGCTACACCATAACCCAATTCTAAACCAAAATGAATATGTGATTTATAATTCCGCTGAAGACCCCATGCAAAACAAATTGCTTGAAGATTATCAATAATTTGTTGATGTGTTCTTTCCCGAGTTGGAGAATAATAGAAAAAAGCAGTGCCATAGTTAGCCGAATAATTAGAAATATTCTTCCCTTTTTTCATTCGCTCATCAATATTATAATATGCCCTTAACTGCAATTTGTTTTGTACGGTTGGCTTGATACTCTCAGCCAAATAACCATAAGTGAGGTATATAAAACCCACATTGAAATCGTAATTCAATGTTATAATTTCATTTAAACCATATTCAATTTGAAAGCCTGGATTGAGTAGGTTTAAACTAAAAACAGCTTTTGGTTGGACATATAATGAATCTTGGGAGCAACAAACTGACGAACTTAGAACACAGAGTACAAACAAATATTTACTCATAGCTCTCAGCCCCTCACCCCTCTCACAAACTCCGGAATACTTTTCTCTAAGTCACCACCTTTTTCTAACACCTTGATAAATGCACTACCGATAATGGCTCCATGACAGTATTTGCATGCATTCGCAAATGAAGCATTGTCTTTGATATTAAAACCAATCAGGCTCGCATTTTTCAACCCTGCTGCTTTAATTCGCTCAAAATATTCAGTCGTGGTATCTTCTTTTTTAGTTTCATTTCCAGTAGTACTATTGGTGGAAACGATATAAACAAAACCATTTGTTAGACTATCGATTTTTTTAAGTCGTTCAGGCGTGGTTTGTGGGGTTACCAAAAACACATTTGACAAACCATATTTTTCAAATAACCCTTGGTATTCGTCTTCATATTCCTGCATTGGTAAGTCAGGCACAATGATACCATCGACCCCTACTTCTGCTGCTTTTTTCAAGAAGTTTTCAATTCCGTATTGCATCACGGGGTTTAAATAACCCATCAACAGGACCGGTAAAGAGACTTTTTCACGAATGCCTTCCAGTTGTTCGAAGAGCTTTTTGATCGACATGCCATTGGCCAAAGCCACACCATTGCTTTCCTGTATCACAGGACCATCGGCCATCGGGTCGGAATAAGGCATACCTATTTCTACCAAATCAGCCCCTGACTTTTCGAGCAAACTCAAAATCCGCGTGGTATCGTTTAGTGTTGGGTAACCTGCCGTAAAATATACGTTGAGGAGGTTTTCCTTTTTATCGTTGAATAATTGTTGTAGTCTGTTCATTGTTTTTTTTACGATTGACGATTAAACGCAAAACGGTTGAACCGCATATTTTATCGTTTTCCGTTTTGCGTAATTACGTTATGCATTTAATACCCTCCTCGATCCATGTAAGTTTGTAAATCCTTATCTCCTCTACCCGATAAGTTAATTACGACCACATCATCTTTTTTAAATTGAATAAAATCCAATGCTGCGATAGCATGGGCACTTTCTAAGGCTGGGATAATGCCTTCAGTTTTACTTAACAGTACGCCTGCATTGTAAGCTTCGTCATCTGTTGCGCTATAAAATATACCCCGACCTGAGTCAAATAAATAGGCATGCATTGGACCAATTCCAGGGTAGTCTAACCCAGCAGAAATAGAGTGTGGTTCAATGATTTGTCCATCTTCGGTTTGCATCAACAGGGTTTTGCTGCCATGAATGATTCCTGAAGCTCCTTTTGCTGTTGTTGCGGCTGTTTTACCTGAATCTACACCAAACCCCGCAGCCTCCACTGCGATTAACTTCACACTTTCTTCGTTGAGGTAATGGTAAAATGCACCTGCTGCATTACTACCACCGCCAACACATGCAATGACATAGTCAGGGTTTTCCGAACCCGTTTTTTCTTTAAGCTGCCATTTCATTTCTTCCGAAATTACTGACTGGAATCGTGCTACCATGTCTGGATAGGGATCAGGCCCTACTACCGAACCGATGATGTAGTGGGTATCAACGGGGTTATTGATCCAGTCCCTAATCGCTTCATTGGTGGCATCTTTTAAGGTCTTACTTCCGCTAGATGCTGGTCGAACTTCGGCTCCCATAAGCTTCATGCGTTCTACGTTGGGTTTCTGACGTTCGATGTCAACTTCTCCCATATAGATAACGCATGGTAGGCCCATTAAAGCACACATGGTCGCAGTGGCAACACCGTGTTGTCCTGCTCCGGTTTCAGCGATAATGCGTGTTTTTCCCAAACGTTTAGCCACCAAAATTTGCCCTAAGGTGTTGTTGACTTTGTGCGCACCAGTATGACATAAATCCTCTCTTTTGAGATAGATTTTAGTGTTATACTTTTCCGATAACCGCGAAGCAAAGTATAAGGGAGTTGGACGACCAACATAGTCTCGTAACAAATCATTGAACTCTTGCTTAAAGCTGGGTTCGTTCATGATTTTAAGGTAATTATCTTTTAATTCCTTTACGTTTGGATACAGCATTTCAGGGATATAAGCTCCACCATACTGTCCATAATATCCTTTTTCGTTTATTTTATGTTCCATATACGCTGATCGCTTAACGGTTTGACGGGCAACATTCAGCGTTCCATCATTCACCGTTTAGCTGTCTTTTAGTTCTATATTCTCAATTTTTTAAACACTGATTCTTTCAGTAATTCAACATCTTTCACGCCTGGTTCTAGTTCAAATTTACTATTTACATCCACTGCATGGATATTCATTCCTTCTAATTTTAACACTTCCGAAATGTTGTCTGCACTCAAACCTCCACTTAGGAAAAAAGGCACTGAGTTATCATATTTTTTTAAGATAGACCAATCGAAAGTTACACCATTTCCGCCATGTTCCTTTCCCTTAGTATCGAACAGGAAGAAATCTACTTTGTTTTTGTAAGGTTCCAACTTTTTAAAGTCAAATTGCTCATCCACTCCGAAAGCTTTAATCACTTTAAAGCCTTTGTTTTTTAACTCACCACAAAACTCAGGTGATTCATCCCCATGCAACTGTAAGGTGTTGATGTTATAATCGGCAGAAATTTCTTCAATTTCCTCCATCGCTTCGTTCACGAAAACTCCTACAGGCTCTATAGAATCTGGAATAACCGCCTCAATAGCCATGGAAGGAGTAGCTCCAGCATACCGTTTGGACCCTTCATAGAAGATCAATCCTATGTAGTCAGGTTGTAACGCCACTAGCTCCTCGATGTTCTCAGGATCCTGCATGCCACAGACTTTTATTTTTATGTTCAAGTTGTTGAGTTTTTTAGTTGTAAGTGATAAGTTTTAAGTTGATTTTTAAGTCTTTCTACCTTCTACATTATTCTTCTAATTCTTGACTCTTGCATCTTGGTTCTCCAGAGTCTTTCTACCTTCTACTTTTATCCTTCTATCTTCATTTTTGATATATACTCTGCCAAACATTTCGCAGGATCTTGTTCTCGCATAAAAGTCTCGCCAATCAAGAAACTTTCGTAACCAGCAGCTTTTAAGCTGGGAATGACAGAAACATCAGTCAAGCCACTCTCTGATACTTTTAAGAATTCATCAGGGATTAATGCTGCCAAACGGATAGATGTTTCCACTGAAACTTCAAAGGTTTTGAGGTTTCGGTTGTTTACGCCTACCAAATCCAAATACGGGTTGATACTGCGTTTTAATTCTTCTTCATCATGCACTTCCATTAATACAGAAAGACCTAAACTCTTTGCCAGCTTGGCTAAGTTTTCTAACTCTACTGGAGTCAAACAAGCAGCTATCAGCAAAATCATATCCGCCCCAATAGCTTTCGCTTCGATGACTTGATATTCATCAATCATGAAGTCTTTGCGAAGTACGGGTATGTTCACTGCTTTTTTTACGGCAGTAAGATATTCCATTTTACCACCGAAAAACTCAAAATCAGTTAAGCAAGAAATGCACGATGCGCCAGCAGCTTCGTAGCCTTTTCCCACTTCTACCACATCAATTTTATCATTGATAATACCTTTCGAAGGACTTTTCTTTTTTATCTCCGCAATGATACCCGAATTAGCTGGGTTGCGAATAAAGTCTTTCACCACCAAAGGTGTTCGGTTGAAAAGAGGTGATTTTTCCAATTCAGCAACAGTCACTAGCGACTTACGTGCAGCGACTTCTCCTTGTGTGTTTGCGACTATCTTATCTAGTATGTTCATTTTTGTCTTACGTCATTACCAGTCCTGCTCTAGCAGGACGTGTGTAATCTTAATATTTTGAAAACGTTATCCGATGAAGAGATTGCCACGTCAGGCGTGCCTTCTTCCTCGCAATGACGGAAAATTATTAATTATTCATTATTAACTATTAATTAAAACATTCAGTGAAGCGAATGCTTCCCCTGAATCTATCGACTCCCTCGCTTTGGCAATACAATCACTTAACGACCACGTTTGTTCCATGGTTTGTATAGCTAAACCAGCATTTGCTAATACAGCATTGGTTTGCGCTTCGGTGCCATCTCCTTTTAAGATATTGACCAAAATTTTAGCAGACTCTTCAATAGAGGCTCCTCCCCATAATTCTTTCTGAGTGATTTGTTTGAACCCAAAGTCTTTTGGCTCTAACAAGGCTTCTCCCCGGTTTGACATTATTTTTACAGGACAGGTCAGCGAGACTTCATCATACACATCTAAAGCATGTACTATGTTGTAAGTTATATCTGTCCTTTGATACATATAGCCATATAATCGCAACAACTCCAAACTATAGACTCCCAAAAACTGATGTTTAGGGTAGCAGGGGTTTATCATTGGTCCAAGCATATTAAAGAAGGTGCGTACCTGCATTTCCTTTCGAACGGGCGCAGCATATCTCATGGCTGGATGAAAAAGGGGAGCGTGAAGCATACAAAAGCCAGACTTCTCCAATTGTGATTTTAATACCGCTTCTTCATTGCTAAACTTGACCCCCAAATATTCCAACACATTGGATGATCCACAACTTGAAGACACCCCATAGTTGCCGTGTTTTGCAATTTTGTAACCTGCACCAGCCGTCACAAAAGCACTGGTAGTAGAGATATTGAACGTATCTTTTCCATCGCCTCCAGTTCCTACAATGTCTAACGGAGTGAATTCACTCAAATCCACCTTCACCACCATTTCTAACATCGCATCTCTAAAGCCGAGCAACTCTTCCACAGTGATGCTACGCATACTGAACACTGTCAGGAAGGTAGCAATCTGCATGGGCACATGTTTGCCTTCACCAATCTCCATCAAAACCGATTTAGCTTGTTCTCTTGATAATGTGTTATGGGCGAATAGGTGGTGTAATAGTTCTTTCATTTTTTCTCTATTTGTCAGTGCGAGCGTAGCGCGGCAATCTTTTATTTTTACTTCGATGTCATTTTTGATGAGTAAAGAATTATATACTAAAGATTCCTCTAACCTCGAGATGACATCTCAAATTATATGTTCGTTTGCGATTGAAAGATTGCCACGTCAGTCGTACCTCCTTCCTCGCAATGACGTTTTTAAATAATTATTAATTCTTCATTATTAACTATTCACTAGTTATCAAGCCAATTCAACACAATCTGTTTTCCACCAGGTGTCAATACGGATTCAGGGTGAAACTGTACCCCGCGGACATCATAAGTTTTATGTTTCGCAGCCATCACGTAGTCGTCTTCGCTGAGAGCAGTGATTTCCATGGGATCAGCAATGGTTGACTTTTCAGCAACCCAACTGTGGTATCGACCTGTGGTAAATTCATTGTTAATCCCTTGAAACAAATAATCTGCTTGGTCAAGGACGGTTGTTTGCATTCCAATACCATGTAAGACATGTTTCATGTTGGTCAACGTAGCTCCAAATGCCTCACAAATGCCTTGATGACCTAAACATACACCTAAAATACTCTTTGTTGGTGCATATGTTTTTATTAAGTCCATCATAATACCTGCTTCTACTGGAATTCCTGGGCCAGGAGAAAGAAGAATTTTGTCGTACTTGGCGACTTCTTCTACTGTGATTTTATCGTTACGAATTACATCCAGATCAGCACCATAGCCCGCTTCGCGAATGATGTGTACCAAGTTGTAGGTAAACGAATCGTAATTATCTAAGACTAGTATTTTCATTGTTTTCTTTTTACAGTTAACGGGGAAACGGAAGAACGTGCAACGCTAGACGCTTAACGGAACTTACGATTGACATTATTAGGTTAACCATTCCTACATTTTTCCGCTTTCCGTCTTTATATCTTATTCGCCAACTCAATAGCTGTTTTTGGTGCCAATAACTTGTTATGTACTTCCTGTAACTCGCTTTCAATAGTTGATTTAGCCACTACCCCAGCGCCTGCTTGATAATAGAGGTTGTTACTTTTGCTCAAAATTGTCCGAATCATGATGGCATGATTAAACTCACCCTCAAAACCCATATAACCTATAGCACCACCATAATAACCACGACAGTTGTTTTCATATTGGTTAATAAGTTTCATTGCCATGTATTTGGGTGCTCCAGACAACGTTCCTGCGGGAAATGTGTCTGCAGCCAGCTGGATTGACTGGGTGACATCATCCATTTTACCTGTAACCTTTGACACTAAGTGTATGACGTGGGAGTAAAACTGAATCTCTTTAAAGGTTTCTACTGTTACTTCTGAACCATGACGGCTCAAATCATTTCGAGCTAAGTCCACTAGCATTACGTGTTCTGAGTTTTCTTTGGGATCGTCAAATAATTTTTTTGCCAACGCTCGATCTTCCTCATCGTTGCCTGTGCGTTTAAATGTACCTGCAATGGGGAAAATCGTAGCTTTCCCGTCATCAATCACAATTTGAGCCTCTGGGGAAGAACCAAAGATTTTAAACCCTCCAAAATCAAAAAAAAACAAATAAGGCGAAGGGTTAATATGACGCAAAGCACGATACACCTGAAACTCATCGCCCTTGAAACTTTGCTGAAAGCGTCTTGAAAGCACCATCTGAAAAACATCACCCCGATAGCAGTGATCCATACCTTTCTGAAGAATTTTTAAAAATTCATCATCAGTGAAGTTTGATGTTTCATCATCACCAGAAGTGAAGTCGTATGCTGAAAAATCTTTTCGATTCAACGTTTCTAACACGACATCCATCCTGCTTTCCTCACCCTCTCTCAGGTGTTCGTAGATATATATTTCATCTTGCTGATGACTATACACTAACACATAACGGTAAATCTGGTAATATAAGTCAGGGATGGCTCTTTCGTCCGATTCAAATTCATCTATTTCTATGTCTTCAAAGTACCTTACTGCATTGTATGACGAATAGCCAAACAAGCCATGGGTGATGTAAGGCACCTTCGGTTTATCATAAGAAAAACTAGTTGCATAGGCTTGTAATCCTTCTGTCACATCCTGCCGTTTAGCAATTGTTTTGGTAGTCAACTCGCCATCAGGTAACTGCTGATAAATGGTGTTTTTCTCCACCACAAACTTAGAAATTGGGTCGAAGCAGATGTACGAATAGCTGTGTTCATTACCATGATAATCAGAACTTTCCATGATAATACTATTCGGGTATTTGTCTCGAAACCGCAAATAAATACCTACTGGGGTATACGTGTCGCCCAGGATCTTTTTGAAATTGGTGTTGAAGTTAATTTTACTCATACCTTAAAATAAAAAAAGCTTACTGCGTGCAGTAAGCTTATATAATTTAATGATTCAAATTCTTTTTTATATAGCACTCTTCGCCTGATAATTAATTTTTATCAAGCCACCACCAATTTTTTGCAACTGTAGTTTGTAAATGCATAGGGCAAATATATAAAGAGTTTGGAAGAATTGTAAAAACCTAAGTTATTTTTTAGTAGAGATCGGGGCAGTTAAATGATGAAGCTGACTTTTTCAGAATGTAGTTTCCTTCAACTCTATAACTTTCATCTATAATTTCAATTTCAAGGTTTCCATCTGGATTAAGTGAAAAATAAACATTTCCAGTACACGTATAAGATAAAGCTAAATCATAACAAGATAAACGTAAATCGACTTTTTCGTCATAACCAGACCCACCAAATGCATTACTAAAAAAATGTCCGCAACCACTCGCACCACCTTTTCCAATCGAAAGATTTATCGTAGTCTCCTCATAAATATCTAAATAAGAATATTTTGTTGAACATGTTTGAGTAACTTCATTACATACTTGATAACCTCCATACTTCTCTTGACCTTTATCAATTTTTTCATACAAAGTCCAATTACCATACATACTAGTATCAGCCTCAGGTTTATCAACTTCATAAGAACATGAAAAGCCTCCCTCTCTTTTAAAATAAGGACCCGCCACATTGTCATCTGGGTCTCTAATGTACAAATCTCCACCTTGAACAAAATATCTAAAAATTGCTCCTTCGGCTGCCTGTTCCTCACCATCTACTATCCAACCTTTATATATCTTTGAAGTTGTACTTGCTCCATAAATTTCATGAACTTTTATATTGCAAAACTCTACTCCATTTTGGTCTATATTAATTCGAGTTAAATCATTACTAGAAGACCATGCGCCATAAGTAATTGGATTATCTTTAGTCTCCTGAACTTTGTCGTTTTGAATAGTTTCATCTTCTTTCTTATCTTTTTCACAACTCAGCACCAACAAAGAAGAAATAAGTAATAGGAATATTCTTGTTTTCATAACACTAAATTTAAATAGTTATTAAAAATACATTTTTAATTTTATTTTTAAAGTGTTAATATTTTTTTTCATCACACCATCTCTGTAATTACTCTAAAACCTACTTTTCAAAAATAATATCGTCAAGTTATGATTCAGCGGTGATCGTTAATTTTTAAAAAATATTAATTCTATCTTTGCAGCCCTGTAATTTTAAAAAAATGGAATTAGTAAACGGACAATATCAAGTACAAGGCGTAGCATTGACGGATGTGGTAAACCAATTTGGCTCTCCAGTATATGTTTACGATGCTGAAAAAATCAGTGCTCAATATCACCAATTAAAAAGTGCGTTCAGCGGTTTAGATGTGAAATTGAAGTTTGCTTGTAAATCCCTTACGAATATCAATGTACTTCGACTGCTAAAAAACGAAGGGGCTGGTTGTGATGCTGTTTCCATCAACGAAGTCAAAATGGCTTTTTTAGCTGGTTTCGCAAAAGAGGCTATCATGTATACCCCCAACTGTGTGGCTTTCTCAGAAATTGAAGAAGCGGTAGATCTTGGTGTACATATCAACATTGACAACATTCCCTTTCTGGAGAAATTTGGCGCTAAATACGGTTCATCTGTTCCAATTTGTATTCGGATTAACCCACACATTACTGCTGGAGGAAATAAAAACATTCAAGTGGGTCATGTCGGATCTAAATTTGGGATTTCTATTCTTCAATTGGATGAAGTGATAGAGGTCGTCAACAAATTAGATTTAAATGTGGAGGGTATCCACGTGCATACAGGCTCTGACATCTTAGACACCGAAGTGTGGATGAAAGGTGCTGCCATCGTATTTAAAGCCGCTAAAAACTTTGCCGACTTGCAATTTTTAGACTTTGGTAGTGGTTTTAAAGTAGCCTATTATGAAGGTGCTCATGTTACTGATATTGAAAAACTAGGTAAAAGTATGACTGAAGCCTTCTCTAAATTCTGCGAAGAATACGGTAGAGAGTTGGAAATATGGTTTGAGCCAGGAAAGTTCTTGGTCAGTGAGTCAGGGTATTTTCTAGTGACAACCAACATCATTAAAGAAACACCTGCCTGTACTTTCATTGGAGTAGATTCTGGTTTTAACCACTTGATTCGACCCATGATGTACGATGCGCATCACGATATTATAAACTTGAGCAACACTACCGATACAGAAACACATGTTTATAATATAGTCGGTAATATTTGTGAAACAGATACCTTCGCTACGGATCGGGACTTACCCCGGACTAAAGAAGGTGATATTCTTGCTTTCAAAAATGCGGGGGCTTATGGCTACATGATGGCTTCCAATTTTAACGCCCGTTTTCGCCCTGCGGAAGTGATGATTTATAAAGGCGAAGCAAAACTTATTCGTGCACGGGATACGTTTGAGGATTTGATGCGAGGGCAGGTGGAGATAGATTTCTAGATCCAAGAGTCAAGTAGCAAGATGCTAGACTTTGTAGAAGGTAGAAAGACTTGATTAGAGCCAAGATCCTAGATGCAAGAATCAAGAAAATTTCGAAGACTATCTAGCTTCTCATATCTAACAGTCTAACATCTAATAAATAGAAAGAATAAAATAGAAGGATTGGAAGCTAGTTAACAATACTATTTATTATCTTATACTATAAAAAATCTTTTACTATGGACACATCGAATTTACCAGATTTAGAAAAGTACATTTCAGAAACACTAATTCAGATAAAAAAGGGGGTGATGTTATCAAAAGATAATGGGGTTTCTACCACAAACCTTCCAACAAGTGTTGAATTTGATATTACTGTATTAAGCAGTAAATCTGAATCTTCTGAAATCAAAGGTGGTTTTGTTATAAAAGTTCTTGAATTAGGTGGGAAAGAAAACTCTAACAACACAAATAATGTGGTCAATAAATTGAAGTTTAATATCCCAATCCTGTTTAAATAGATGACTAACAACCTTTAATTCAGTGTTGAAGTTATTTAGTATAAGAATCTACTTCTTTCAAAATCTTATCAATTTGTTTAATTCCAATTTCAGAATATTGATCATTTCGATTATTCATTGAGATTTTGATTCCCTTTTTACCCATTTTTTCAATTATAATAAAGCTATAATCACCGAAGTCTTGTAAAACATTAATTTCATTCTTATTAATAAAGTTTTTCCATTTATTCATCTCCGTTATGAATTCTGATAAACTTGAAGTGTTGAAAGGCGAAAAATATTCTTCAATCTGTGAATACGCCATACTTTTCATTCTAAAAATATAATTGTAAGTATCAGAATCTAATTCCTTATATTCATCAAGAGAGTACGCTCCAAAATAAACATTAAAAACATTAGTTTTTTTAGTCTGAGAGAATGTTGTAAATACTATAAAAGATAGTAACATAATGATTAAATAATTTCTCATATTATAAAGGGCTATTGTATTAAACAAACATACTGAAAAGTAATTAATAACGTAATTTACATAACTCTAATACTCACAAACTATAAAATAAATAAAAGTTCGTCAGCAATTTACTGGCGAACTTTTTGTTTTTATAACTGTTAAGCACTTACTAATTTATTGTTTGTAAGGGCTCAAATCTTACGATTGAACGTCTCAAACCTTGGTATTCTTTAAGTGAAAAACTTAAAACTTATTACTCATAACTAGAAACTCAAAAAATGAACTCACCCAAACTCAAGTTATTCATTGTCCTTTTTTTAGGACTGCTTTTTTTCAGTTTCACCCACCAACAACCAACCGATGATTCCATTCAATTAACCAGTGAAAAAGTAGATGGTAAAATCGTTTACTACGCAAGTAACACCAACTATTGTCCCTATACCTTAAACATTGACTTCCCAAAACTTCAAAATTTAAAGGCTTCGGTTAATTTGCCTTTCAGAACTGTTGTACCTGCACAATCAGAAAAATTCAAATTATTTGAACTAACGCCCAAACCTAATTCGGCTACGAGTTATTCTATCTCCATGGGTTATTCCAAAGGTGATTTTAACGCTAAACACAATGATGAAGTAATTTATCAGCTTCCTTACAAATCAGGGACTGCTCATTCAGTAGATCAAGGTTATGGAGGCAAATTTTCTCATCACATGAAAGGTAGAAAATATGCTCTTGATTTCAGCATGGAAAACGGCACGGATGTGTATGCTGCCCGTTCGGGGATTGTCGTTGAAACGCGATCATCTGATTCAAAAGGTGGATCACACCCTTCTTTTCAAAACTCCGGGAATTACATTACCATTTATCATGAAGATGGCACCTTTGCTAACTACTTTCACCTTAAAAAAGGTGGAGTAAAAGTAAAGCACGGAGATAAAGTTGAGGCGGGCGAACTTATTGGGCAAAGTGGTAATACGGGTTGGTCATCAGGACCACACCTACACTTTGAGGTATTTTCTTATAGTGGCATCAATGAAGTTACCAGTATTCCTGTCAAGTTTTTGGTTGATGGACAACCACTAGAATTAGAAGAAGGGAAAGTTTATACAGCCAAATAACTTAGTAAATCTTATCTTAAATTAGTCCATCCACCAGCATTCACACATTCGATCCCTGCACTAGCTAATATATTTTTTGCTGAACCAGCTCTTCCTCCAGAAAGACATACTAATACGATTGGTTTACCATATCCTTTTATCTTACTAATGTTGGATTGAAGCGTGTCTAACGGAATATTTATAGCTCCCTCATTATGTCCCGACTTAAATTCACTTGTTGTTCGAACATCTACAATTTTTGCTCCTTGAGCGAGTAAGTCCTGTACTTTTGCAGTATCTGTTCCTCCGAAAATCATATTGAATAAGCCCATTGTTGTTATATTTAGTTATTGAATATTTACATTTTTATAATTCAAAAGTAGTTCATCACAACCTGCTTATCAGTGATTAAAATCACAGAAGATAAATAATTTATTTTGTCCATAAGCTTCAATATTAATGCAAAAACCAAAACCGTGGGGGACTTAAAAAAATAATTTCAAATTGTGCTGAAAGGTGACTATTTTCACGACTTCCTAAAACATAAATAGCACGTATGTCAGAATTCATCTATCAAAAACCGTTTCCTTTAAAAAAAGATCCAACCACCTATAAATTAATTTCTACCGACTACATTTCTACTATAGAAGTGGATGGCAGAACCATCTTAAAGGTTGACCCAAAAGCGTTGGAACTATTGGCAGAAAGGGCTTTAGCTGATGTATCTTTTTTCCTTCGTACGGCTCACCTTGAAAAAGTAGCTAAAATATTGGAAGACCCAGAGGCTACGGACAATGATCGATTTGTCGCTTATACCTTGCTCCAAAATGCACAAGTTGCAGCAGAAGGACAACTACCTTCTTGTCAAGATACAGGAACAGCAATTGTTATGGGAAAAAAAGGTGAAAATGTATGGACAGGTGTTGATGATGCTGAATGGTTATCGAAAGGAATCTATAACACCTACCAAAACAGGAATCTACGTTACTCTCAGGTGGTACCTATCAGCATGTTTGATGAAAAAAATTCAGGCTCTAACCTCCCTGCTCAAATAGACTTATATGCTGAAAAAGGCGATGAATATAAATTCCTGTTTTTAGCAAAGGGAGGCGGATCAGCAAATAAAACCTACTTATATCAACAGACAAAAGCGTTGTTGAATGAGGAGAGTTTAAAGAAGTTTGTTCAGCAAAAATTAAAAGAAATAGGTACGGCAGCTTGCCCTCCTTATCACTTAGCATTAGTGATTGGGGGTACTTCGGCTGAGGCGAATTTAAAAGCGGTCAAAATGGCTTCTGCGGGCTATTATGATGAATTACCAACGGAAGGTAACTTGGGCGGACAAGCTTTCCGTGATTCGGAATGGGAAGAAAAAGTACAGTTAATCTGTCAGGAAAGTCAAATCGGAGCTCAGTTTGGCGGTAAATACTTTACACATGATGTAAAAGTCATTCGTCTCCCTCGCCATGCGGCCTCTTGCCCTGTGGGAATTGGTGTAAGTTGTTCAGCAGATAGAAATATCAAAGGTAAAATTACTAAAGAAGGTATTTTCATTGAACAGTTAGAAGAAAACCCAGGCCGATTATTACCTGAAACGGCTCCACACTTAGAAAAACCTGTCGTAGTTGACTTGAACCAACCGATGGAAGATATTCTTAAGCTGCTTTCTCAACACACTATAAAAACTCGATTGATATTAAACGGTACTTTGATTGTAGCCAGAGATATCGCTCATGCAAAAATTAAAGAGCTATTGGATGCAGGCAAACCAATGCCTGAGTACTTTAAAAACCACCCTATTTATTACGCGGGACCAGCAAAAACTCCCGAGGGAATGCCTTCTGGTAGTTTTGGTCCTACGACAGCTGGGCGCATGGATTCCTATGTTGGTTTGTTCCAAGGACATGGTGGGTCAATGGTGATGTTAGCAAAAGGAAATCGATCGCCACAAGTGCGTGAAGCATGTGAACAGTATGGAGGTTTCTATTTGGGATCTATTGGAGGACCCGCAGCTATTTTAGCCAAAGAAAATATTAAATCGGTTGAAGTGGTTGATTTCCCTGAATTAGGAATGGAAGCGGTTCGAAAAATTGAAGTAGTCAACTTCCCCGCATTCATCATCTGTGATGACAAGGGAAATGATTTCTTTAAAGACATGTGATTTTAATTAATTATTAAAAGTGAATAAAAAATTAGTAGAACCGCCATCTTCTCTTCGCGTAGTATGGCGTTTTAGACTCTTCTTTTAAATTGTCCTATCTATGTCAACATTCATCAAAGAACATTTTCCTTTACTGAACGACAAAAACCTGTTGGAAGAAATCGAAAAAGTGGGTTCACAAAAAACAGTAGAAGCGGGTACTCAGCTGATGGATATTGGACAATACATTAAATATATGCCTCTCGTAGTGAATGGTTCAGTCAAAATTATGCGGGAAGATGAGGAGGGTAATGAAATCCTGCTTTACTACCTTGAAGGCGGCAATACCTGTGCAGTATCTTTTACATGTTGTATGCACCAAGAAAAAAGCAGCATTAGGGCAGTTGCAGAAGAGAATACTACCCTACTGATGATCCCTGTACAGTACATGGATTTATGGATGGGTAAATACAAAGACTGGCGTGATTTCGTTTTGTTAACTTTTTCAAAACGAATGGATGAATTATTCGAAACCTTGGACTCCATTGCTTTTGATAGCATGGACAAACGGTTGATTAAATATCTAAAAGACCGAGCGCGAGTATTGAAAAAAGAGGAATTTTGCATTACGCATCAAGAAATTGCTTTATCCTTAAACTCTTCCCGTGAAGCCGTTTCCCGTTTGTTAAAAAAATTAGAAAATATGGGAATGGTGAAGTTGGGTAGGAATCAGATTACTTTGTTGAGTAGCAAGTATTGAGATGTTAGATATGAGAGATTAGACTATTAGGATGGTGTTCATGTTTCTTAAGGTCCTTCTTCTTTCTATTTTCTTCCTTTTACATTTTATCCAAATACGCCTTTTTACTCTCAAACAAAGTCGCCATTATCTTAGCCCTGTTTTTTGCTTCAGCAGCTACTTCGCCTTCAAATAATTCGTCAAGAGTAGTATTGAAAATTTCCAACCAATGTTGAAAGTGTTCTTTTTGAATCGGCAACTTCACATGTGGGGCAAAGGGATGACCTGAATACGAATTCTCCCCCAATAAAATACTGCCCCAAAAAGTATACATTTTCTCCAAGTGCGCTGGCCAGCGGTCTTCTATGTGTTTTTCAAAAATAGGTCCTAGTAGTTCATCTTTACGCACGTTTGCGTAAAAGGCATTAACCATCAGTTGTATTTCTTTTGGGGATTGAATTTGCTTTTTCATTGACTCAAAATTACAAAACTTAGAACCTATTGGTTATGATTAAAATCATAAGTTTTTTTAAACTAGATGATGGTTTGTGTCTTCACAAATCATGGCAAAGGTTAAAAAAAAAGGGGGGGGGTATAACAAATGATGGCAAGAAGCTGAATTTCAATTTTTATTGGTTCTTGTGTCTTGACACTTGACTCTTTTTCAAAAAAGGCACCTTCATCTGCTCCAAAAAACCTTCTGGATATTCTTCTACCTCATCAAAGCCTAATTCGATATCACGCCCATCATATGGAATATGAGCCGTACCGAACATGTGGTCCCAAATGCTCAAGGAAATTCCATAATTCATTCCATATTTAATATCCTTGGGTAAGTCTTTTGCATGGTGCCAAATATGCATTACAGGATTATTCAACACATACTTCAGAGGCCCATAACTGATTTTAATATTTGAATGGTTAATATGTCCAATCAAAATGGTAAACGCGTGAAGTAAAAACAGGTCTTTAATACCGAATCCTATCATTGTCAGCGGTAAATATAAAGCAGTTTTATAGAATATCGTTTCCATCCAATGAAAACGCAAGTGCGCTGCAAACCCCATTTCTGTAACCGAGTGATGCACTTTATGAAATTTCCACATCCAATCAACACGGTGAAGCATCACATGAACTGCCCATTGAATCAAATCAGCTAATAAAAATAAGAGTAAAAACTGACCCCAAACTGGCAATGATTCAACATTGATTGCCACCACGTTTTCAATTCCAACTAGTCTTAATAAATCATTGAACAACTCTACGCCAACATTAGAAAGCGCATTGTAAGCAACTAGACTAAAAAGAAAGAAATTAAAAAACATGTAAAAGGCATCTAACCAAAAATCTTTACGAAACATCGGTTGTTTTTTACGCCAAGGAACAATAATTTCTACTACCCAAACAAGTAAGGATAAGGTAATTAAATAATAGAAATAGTTATCCCAACCGGGACTTACAATGGAACTCCACAGGTATGAAGCATAGCCTATAAACGACCCGATAGCTATTTCTATATATTTCATTTCTCCGTTTTTTCTGGTATTTCACAACTTCCAGTAGCACATGCACCACACGAAGAATTAGTGATTACTTGATACAATAATAAACCTGCAATGGCAAACATCCACCATGTTTTTGACTCAACCGCTTGAAAGGTAATCACCCCAGCCATCACTAATCTAAGCACACGTATAAAAGACCAATTTTTCATACTATTATTCTTTATTCTTCAGGAAATTTCGCTGCACGCCAAGCCCCAAAACCTCCTAACAAATTGTAAACCTCGATAAACCCCATTCTATTAAGGTCTTGCATTGCTTTAGTACTTCTTCCACCAGAGGCGCAATACACATAGATTGGTTTTGTTTTATCCAATTTCAATGCTTGTGCTTTAAAGTCACCGAAGTAATTTAAATTGATCGATTGACTTATTTTACCAGACACTACTTCTTCAGGTGTTCGCACATCGAGTACTACTCCTTGCTTTTTTTCCAACAATGACTTAAACTCCTTTGCCGAAAGGTCTTTTGCTAAAGGTTGTTTTTGGGAACAAGCCGAAACTAAAACCATCAAAAGTGGGAAGAAATACAAATAATTTTTCATGTGCCAATTTTTTTCATTCAAACTTAAAGAATCCGTGGACTTTCTTCAGTGATAAAAGTCACACACAATATTATGATAACAAAAACAGTAAAAGTACAGGCGTAAACCAAAAGATAACAATAAGTTAAAAAGTAAGTTTTGTAAGAAATGAAAAACTGATACCAATAGCTTTCTCTGAATGCATTTAATTCATTCAGGGATTATTTTTTTATGTGATTCGAATCACCAATTAAATATTCTATAATTATAAACTTTGTGGTGACTATGAATTTGAAAAAATACTTACCCATCCTCGAATGGCTTCCAAACTATAAAAAAGAAGACCTCAGTGGTGATTTAGCTGCAGGACTTACGGTCGGTGTTATGCTAATTCCACAAGGTATGGCTTATGCTATGATTGCGGGATTACCTCCCGTTTATGGCTTATATGCTGCAATGGTTCCTCAAGTAGTTTATGCTTTTTTTGGTACTTCTCGTCAATTGGCAGTAGGACCAGTCGCCATGGATTCTTTATTAGTAGCCGCTGGTATTTCAACTTTTGCCGTTGTTGGCACAGAAAACTACATCTCCTTAGCTATTTTACTGGCATTCCTGATGGGAATTATCCAGTTGTCTTTTGGTATTTTTCGCCTAGGATTTTTGGTCAATTTTCTTTCAAAACCAGTCATTAGCGGATTTACTTCTGCCGCAGCTTTCATCATCGGTATTGATCAGTTGAAATACCTACTTGACATACAGCTTACTAAGAGTAATTTTCCATTTGAAATTTTATGGGATGCTGCCCAACAGATAAAAAATTACAACTGGTGGTCAATAAGCTTGGGTATCATAGGAATATTTATTGTGAAATATGTCAAAAAAATCCATCCAAAGATACCTGGAGCATTGCTAGCCGTTATCGTGGGAATACTATTCGTGAAATTCACACCAATAAAATTTAACGTAGTTGGAGAAGTTTCGTCTGGGTTTCCAGTTTTTAGTATCCCAGACCTCACAAATTCCAACCTTACAGAATTAATTCCTATTGCCTTTACATTAGCACTAATTGCCTTTATGGAAGCGATTTCTGTAGCAAAAGCCATCCAAGAAAAACACAAAGGTGAATACGAAATCGAAAACAATCAAGAGCTAATCGGCCTTGGAATGGGAAATGTTGTAGGTGCTTTCTTTGGTTGTTACTCTACTACTGGCGGTTTTTCTCGCTCTGCAGTAAATGACCAATCAGGAGCACGTACTAATTTAGCAGCTGTTTTTAGTGCCATTTTAGTGGGGTTAGTGCTGTTATTCCTAACCCCTCTATTTCACGATTTGCCAAAAACCATGTTAGCCTCAATCATCCTAGTGGCAGTTTATGGTTTGCTTGATTTCAAATACCCACAACAACTTTGGAACACGAATAAACAAGATTTTTATATGCTGGCAGCAGCTTTCCTTGTTACATTATTTTTGGGTATCAAAGAAGGTATCGGAGCAGGGATTTTGATGTCATTGATTCTGTTAATTTATCGAACTTCATTACCCCACATCGCCATTTTAGGTCGTCTTCCTAAAACTAAGGATTACAGAAATGTTACACGTTTTAAAGAAATAGAGGTGCGAAAAGATGTCTTAGTGATTCGCCAAGATGGACAACTTTTTTTTGCAAACATTAACAATTTCCTCGAGGTGTTAAAAAAAGAAATAAGTAAAAAAGGGAATAACCTACGTCTAATTGTATTGCATTGTGGAAGTATTTCTCATATTGATAATACTGCGTTACAGTCCTTAAAAGATGAGATTATAGAATTACAGAAGCAAAAGATTGAAGTTAGTTTTTCAGGAGTTATTGGTCCAGTCCGCGACTACCTTCACCGCACCAACTTTGTGCAAGAGTTTGGGGAACATAAATTCTTTCTCGATGTGCAATCCGCCATTGATTACTACGATCATCCAGAAACCAAATCGCATAGAGTAAAGTTTAAACACGCTGCACAGACGAATTTGTTTAAAGAACGGGAGGTTTAAAACTCCGGTCAGCCCTGATTAAGGGTGATAATACCTGAAATTAGTTTTTAACAATTCGAATTGTTTTTGATTTATCTCCTTCTAATTCAAATCGAACAAAATAAGTACCCGTTTCTAACAAGTCAAAATTAAGTTCAGTGGTTTTTCCTGTTGCTACCAAGTCTCCTTTAATACTAAAGATAAAATAGTTAGTGACTTTATTCAATCCTTCAATTACAGTTTGTTGGGAAACCGGATTAGGATATATCTCCACGTTTTCGAAAGCTAAATTAGAGATGCCGAGAGGTGCTTCTACGGTAATTGTTGCTTTCATATGTGTATGAAAATTGCACCAATAAGAATAATCCCCCGCTAAATTAAATGTAAAAGAATAACTATCACTAGCCGATAATGTACCGCTCTCAAAAGTTGTAGCGCCAGAAGGAACAGCGATTGAACTTGCCGTGTGTGGTGCCCCATCAAAATTAGTCCAAGTCACCATATCCCCTACTTCAATAGTTAATGCTGCCGGTGAAAAGGTAAACCCTTCAATTTTCACGTGATGTTCAGTCGCAAAAACAACTATACTTAAGAACAAAAACGTATTAATTAGTAATTTTTGTTTCATAGTAATAAATTTTTTTAAATGGTTGAAAATCTGAGTGATGAATGTCTGATTATTTATACATAAATAAAAATATTTCTACCAATTGATTTCCTTTGTGATCTTAAAAACATCTGCCTTATCAGTACTAACTGTGTTTTTTATGTGAAGAAAAGCAAGAGAAATTTTATATTCAGCAGAGCTTTCAATGTTTACCCAATAAAACAAGCTTATGTGATTCCTATCACTGAATACTACCTTTACATCATTTATTATTGTAGTATAAACTAAGAAATCCATCACCAAAAAGTAACAAAAATGAAAATAGAACAAATATATACAGGTTGTTTAGCACAAGGTGCTTATTACATTGAATCCAATGGTGAAGCAGCTATCATTGATCCATTAAGAGAAACTAAACCATATATCGAAAAAGCTGAAAAAGAAGGAGCGAAAATCAAGTATATTTTTGAAACACACTTCCATGCTGATTTCGTTTCTGGTCACGTTACTTTAGCTGAAAAAACAGGGGCTCCAATCATCTTTGGACCAAAAGCTAACCCTAATTATGACGCCATTATTGCTCAAGACAACCAAATTTTCCAATTAGGAGAAGTTCAAATTAAAGTGTTACATACACCTGGACATACTGAGGAATCTGTCACTTATTTATTATTAGATGCAGAAGGAAAAGAAAAAGCTATTTTCTCAGGTGACACCTTATTTATCGGTGATGTTGGTCGTCCAGACTTAGCTGCAAAATCACACCTTACCGTGGAAGATTTAGCAGGCATGTTATACGATTCATTGCGTACTAAAATCATGACGTTGCCTAATGATGTGTTGGTTTATCCCGCACATGGAGCAGGATCCGCCTGTGGTAAAAACATGAGCAAAGAAACTTTTGATACGCTTGGTCATCAGAAAGAAACCAACTATGCTCTTCGCGCAAACATGACTAAAGAGGAATTTATAAAAGAAGTAACTACAGGGTTGGTAACACCTCCGCAGTATTTTCCTAAAAACGTTAAATTAAATAAAGAGGGATATAATGATTTAGAGCGTATTCTTGAAAAAGGAGATGTTGCCTTGGCTCCTGAATTATTTGAAGAAATTGCAAATGCCGAGCAAGCCTTAATCCTGGATACGCGTAAACCACAGGTTTTTAAAGATGGATTTATTCCTAAAAGTATAAACATTGGGATTGATGGTGGTTTTGCTCCATGGGTAGGTGCCCTCATCTTAGATTTAAAACAACCTATTTTATTAGTGACTGATGAAGGCCGGGAAGAAGAGGTAATCACACGGCTTTCTCGTGTTGGATACGATAATACGTTGGGTTTTTTAGAAGGTGGTATTGATGCTTGGAAAAAAGCAGGTAAAGAAGTGGATTCCATCGCTTCTATTTCTGCTGAGCAACTCGAACAAGAATTTAATAATGACCTTACGGTAATTGATGTTAGAAAAGAATCTGAATATCAATCGGAAAGAATTGATGATGATCGAGTTCAGAACTTCCCATTGGATGCAATCAATGAACACCTTCAAGAACTGGATAAAAATAAAGCCTACCATATTCATTGTGGTGGTGGTTACCGTTCCATGATCGCTGCGTCTATTTTAAAAGCTAGAGGGTATGAAAATGTCATCGATATCGCTGGAGGATTTGGAGCAATCAAAGAAACAAACCTTCCTTTAACAGCTTATGTTTGTCCCAGTACTTTATTATAAAAATAAATAAGAACATGTTAGAAATCATTAAACAACCATGGCCCTGGTATGTGGCTGGACCTTCCATAACCTTTGTCATGTTTTTGCTGCTTCTCTTTGGAAAACGCTTTGGCTTATCCTCTAATTTAAGAACGATGTGTGCCATGGGAGGCTGTGGTAAATATGCTGACTTCTTTAACTTCGATTGGAAAGCTCAAGTATGGAATTTAATCTTTGTAGCTGGATCCATCACTGGTGGATTTATTGCTGTGCATTACCTTTCTGATGGCTCGACAATTCAATTATCTGGTACGGTCGTTACCGAGCTTCAATCGTTCGGCATTGCCAACCCTGGTGATGGATTAGTACCTCAGGAATTATTCAGTTGGGAATCTGTTTTCACCTTAAAAGGTTTTATTCTGATTATAATAGGTGGTTTCTTAGTCGGCTTTGGCACTCGTTATGCAGGCGGTTGTACTTCTGGCCATGCTATCAGCGGATTAAGTGATTTACAGCTTCCCTCATTGATTGCCACAATTGGTTTTTTCATTGGCGGACTAATTACAACTTATTTCATCCTTCCTTATATTCTGGCCCTTTAAAATTAGCTCTCCATGAAATTAATACGATTTTATATTATTGGAATAGTCTTCGGAATTGTTCTCACCAAAGCCGAAATTATCTCTTGGTATCGGATTTACGAAATGTTCCGTTTTCAATCTTTTCATATGTATGGAGTTATAGGCTCGGCTGTTGTTTTAGGTATCGTCATGTTACAACTAATAAAACGAACCCATCTCAACTCTACCGAAGGAATTCCTATCACTACTGACCCAAAAGAAATGTCCGTTACACGCTATTTAGCGGGAGGGGTTATTTTTGGGTTTGGATGGGCACTTACTGGGGCTTGTCCTGGTCCGTTATTCATATTAGTTGGAGCAGGTGTGTATGTCATGATTCTTGGTGTAATCAGTGCAGTTGCTGGAACGTTTGTATATGGTTTATTAAAAGATAAACTACCGCATTGAAAATACTTAACGACACCAAGACCTGGTTATTAGCTACTTTAACTTTGGGACTAGCTCCATTTGTACCTGAACCACATATTTGGGGAAAAATCAAATGGATCGCTGGAGGTGCGGAAGGCATGCAACTCATGGATTGGGGAGATTTGCTTTTCCACGGCACCCCATGGCTATTGTTGATACGTGTTGTGATTGTAAACTATTTATCAAAGAAAAACCCCGAAATTACCAAGTAATTCGGGGTTTTCTATTTTTCCAATCTTGTTTCTTGACTCTAGCGTCTTTATTCAAACTTAAGCTTCCACAACAGCAGGAACTTTCCCACTTACTTTAGCTCTAATTTTAGCTTCAATTTCGTCAGACAATTCTGGGTTATCTTTCAATAAAGCTTTCACGGTATCTCTACCTTGTCCTAGTTTATTTCCTGAATACGAAAACCAAGAACCCGCTTTCTCTATGATGTCTAAGTCAACCCCTAAATCAAGTATTTCACCAATTTTAGAGATTCCCTCACCATACATAATGTCAAACTCAATCACTTTGAATGGAGGCGCAACTTTGTTTTTTACCACTTTCACTTTCACTCGGTTACCAGTAATTGAATCGGGCGATTCTTTTATCTGACCTATTCTTCTGATGTCTAATCGAACAGAAGCATAGAATTTCAAAGCATTACCACCGGTAGTTGTTTCTGGGTTTCCGAACATCACGCCAATTTTTTCACGCAATTGATTAATGAAGATACAAGAGCACCCTGTTTTATTAATAGCACCCGTCAGCTTTCTTAACGCTTGTGACATCAAACGTGCTTGAAGACCCATTTTACTATCACCCATTTCACCTTCCAATTCAGCTTTAGGAGTTAAAGCAGCTACGGAGTCAATAACAATAATATCAATAGCCCCAGAACGAATTAAGTGTTCCGTAATTTCTAGTGCTTGTTCACCATTGTCTGGTTGAGAAATGAGTAGGTTTTCAGTATCAATACCTAATCGTTCTGCATACGTCTTATCAAAAGCATGCTCCGCATCAATAAAAGCCGCCATGCCTCCCGCCTTTTGTGCTTCAGCAATGCAATGCATAGAGAGCGTGGTTTTACCAGATGATTCAGGTCCATAAATTTCAACTACTCTTCCACGAGGAATTCCACCAATGCCCAAAGCAATATCTAATCCGAGAGAACCTGTAGAAATAGCAGGAATGTCAACGATGCGTTCATCGCTTAATTTCATTACAGCACCTTTTCCGTATGTTTTTTCAATTTTATCTACCGTCAGCTGTAGCGCTTTTAGCTTTTCTGATTTATCTTTATCGCTCATATTTTTGCTATTTTATTAGACTATTTTAAAAAAAGGAAAGTTACAAGTTAGCGTTACAATCCACAAATGTAATGCATACAATTATACACTAGCCAAATCGACTGTGACAATAATTGTCACTCAGCACGATATTGATTTGGTATGTTATTTGTAAATTGTAGTGGCAGTAGTAATCCTAAAATTATGAAAACAAGTTTATATCTATACATCGCTGCACTTTTAACTTTATCCGCATTCTCCAGTGAGGTGTTTAACCGAGAATTAAAGAATAAATCGTTTAAAAAAGGAGAAGTATTAAAATATCGTTTGCACTATGGTTGGTTTAATGCAGGTGAAGGAACGGTTTCAATTTTACCCGACTTATTTACAGTCAACAACAAGCCATGCTATAGAATGGAAATAGATGGTCGATCGAAAGGAGCTTTTGCAGCAATGTATAAAGTAGATGACCATTGGAGGTCTTACATTGATACGTCCACACTTATTCCCCAAAAATTTTTCCGAGACATCAAAGAAGGTGGTAGTTATGAAATTAACGAAACGATGTTTTATCATCATGATGAAGGTCGCTTGAAAGTTCAATTTCAAAAAAATAACAAAACCCCTAAGATCACACAATACGAAGTGCCTAAAAATGTACATGATATCGTCAGCGGATTTTATTATTTCCGTAACCTTGATTACTCTAAAATGAAAAAAGGAAGCGAAGCAGTTATCGATGCTTTCTTAGAAGATAAATTATACAAATTTGGGGTGAAATATGAAGGGAAAGAAAAAATAAAAACGGATATTGGTAAAGTAAATGCGATAAAACTAGTTCCAATTATGCCTGAAAATGAACTGTTTGAAGGCGAGAACTCTATCACTATGTGGTTATCGGATGATGAAAATAAAATCCCGTTAAAAGTTAAGGCTAAAATGTTTGTTGGAGCTGTTGAAGTAGAATTAACAGACTACTCGGGACTTCGACACCAACTGAATGTAGCGAAATAATTTTGTTATGGAACTGATTCACTTATTTTTGAAGTTCAAAGATTAATCATGAGAATACTTACATACTTACTTATACTTACCTCAAGTGTCCAGCTGATTGCTAAATCCATTAAAGTTGAGGGCTCGGTATCGAACACTCCCAGAAACCAAGTATACCTTTATAGTTATATTGGGGACGAACTTTTTTTGAAAGACTCCTCACAAGTTAATAAAGGAACTTTTCAATTCAAACTTGATGAGCAGACCCCTGTTGGGATTTATGCGTTGGGTTTTTCTAATGAAGAAGTGTTGAACATTGTCATTAAAGAAGAAAACACACAAGCTAACTATGAAGGTAAGGCTTGGTCTGTCATTGAAGGAAATGATAGTAAAGAAATACAAAAATATTTTAATCATATTAATAGTTATGACGAGGCTTTAGCACAAATAGAGATGAATTATCGCTCGATTGTTCACCTTCAGCAAGCTGATCCTGAAGCATTTCAGCAACAGTTCGAACCAGTCAGAGCAAGTCTTGATAGTCTTAACAAAGCCAGAGTCGGTTTCTTTAAAAGTCTTCACCAAAACACTTCTAGCGCCTTCACTAGAAAGGTAGCTTCTATTTTTTTAATGGATGACAACACATCGAAACTAACGTATTTCAGCGCCTCAAATTTTACAGATGAACAACTAACACGAGGGCTTATCCTAGAGAAAAAAATCAACATGTATTTTATGAGCTTTGTAAGTATTAATACTCAAAACATAGCGGGTGAGTTTAGTTCTGTGATTTCACTTGCTCCCCAGGCTTCAACAGCAAGAAAAGTAGTCTATGCTGCCTTGATAAAAATTGCATCCGCAGTAAATCAAGAGTATTCAAAAGAATTATATAACACCATGAAAAGTGAGTTTGGCAATGATAAATATGTAGAAAGAATCAAGAAATATGTTCCTAAAGGTGCACCAGAAATCGGAGATGAAGCTCCAGATGTTGTGCTTCCTAATTCAGAGGGTAAAACCTTGAAATTATCTGATTTGAAAGGTCAAATTGTTTTGCTAGACTTTTGGGCTTCATGGTGTGGGCCCTGCCGAAGTGAGATGCCCAATGTTGTTAAAGCATATGAAAAATATAATGACAAAGGTTTTACCGTCTTTAGTGTTTCGTTAGATAGTGACAAAAACCGATGGTTAAATGCTGTTGAACAAGATGGTATGGTGTGGGATTACCACGTGTCAGAGCTAAAAAAATGGGATTCAGAAGCTGCTAGAGAATACTTTGTAAGAGGTATTCCTGCTACATTTCTAATTGATGAAAACGGAATTATTGTCGGTAAAAACTTAAGAGGAGCGGCACTTCACCAAAAGTTAGCTGAACTCTTGCCAAACTAACAATGGCGTTAAACTCACGTTCGTTATCCTTTTTAATCGCATTACTGGTCGGTATTCTAACATCATTATTGTTATCATCCGTTCCGAACGTCAGTTCTTTTGAAATCACTATGGGTTTTGTTGGCGCTTTTTTCTCTTCATTTATTGTCTGTTTCTTAATTCTTGAATTTGTTATTTTTAGAGAATTGAGAAAGGCTTTTATGGTGTTTGAGCGGTTTCGTGGTGCCAGTATTACTGGAAATGCCTCAGAAATGCCCATTAAAAAAATAAGTTCAGAGTTATTTAAATATGCCAATACTAAAGAACAAGAAATTGAAAAACTAAAAAGATTAGAGACCTTTAGAAAAGAATTTTTAGCCGACATTTCCCACGAATTGAAAACACCTATTTTCTCAGCTCAAGGGTTTATCAATACGCTACAAGATGGTGCAATTGACGATGAAAAAGTTCGGGATCGGTTTTTAGCAAAAGCAGCAAAAAGTCTTGATGAATTAGATAGTCTAGTTCACGATTTATTAAGCATTTCGCAACTGGAAACAGGAGAATTTGTTCTCAACTTAGAGGATTTTGATATTGAGAAATTAACTAAAGAAATTTTTGAACAACTCGAAGTTACTGCAAAACTCAAAAATGTAAACCTTGACACACTCAACAAAAGTGAAAAACAAGTGATTGTGAATGCTGATCGTCAACGCATTGAGCAAGTACTCAAAAACTTGATTGTGAATGCCATTAATTATGGTTACGAAAATGGCGAAGTAGTGGTCTCTTTTAAACCTGCAAAAGATATGATTGAGATTGCCGTAGTTGACAACGGGCCGGGTATTCCACTGGAACATCAAGCAAATATTTTTAGACGGTTTTACCGCATTGATAAGAGTAGATCAAAAGAAATGGGAGGCACAGGTTTAGGCCTCTCAATAGTAAAACACATTGTTGAAGCACACCAATCTAAAATTGTGCTTTCAAGTAAAATAGGAAAAGGTACTAGCTTTTCATTCAAACTAAAGAAAGGATACGATGATGAAGATGAAGTTTGAGTCGCTAATAATACATGAAGATGAACAATATCTGATTGTAAATAAACCTCCATTTGTCTCCACTTTGGAAGACCGAATGGATCCCACAAACATGCTCTCAGCAGCCAAAGCTTATAATGAGGATGTGCAAGTATGCCACCGCCTTGACAAAGAGACCTCGGGTATTTTGGTGTTCTCTAAAAACGCAGATGCTTATCGAAACCTGGCTATTCAGTTTGAAAAAAGAGAAGTAGAAAAAGTGTATCATGCCATTTCGCATGGAATTCACGACTATGATGGATTAAAAGTTGATGTTTCACTTTCTATCTCAGGAAAAGGCATTGTACGGGTTGATCGTGAGGGCAAGGTAGCAGAAACTCGAATTAAAACGGGCGAAGTATTTAAACACCATACCTTGTTTTATTGTAAGCCTATTACTGGAAGAACTCATCAAATCCGTGTCCACTTAGCCTACATTCAGGCTTCCATCGTCAATGATACCATGTACGGAGGAAAAGACATCTTTTTATCCGACATAAAAAAGAAATTTAACCTTAAGAAAGACCAAGAGGAACAACCGCTAATTAAACGAGTAGCTCTTCACTCTCGCTCGATTCAATTTACCGATTTAAACGGGAAGACCATTAACGCAGATGCGGCATACCCGAAGGATTTTGAAGTACTAGTAAAACAGCTGCGCAAAAATGCCTAAGATAGACAAAGAAAACTTTTTTTATGATGTGCACGAAGTGGCTAAGTTAATCCCACACGGTCGGGTGACTTCTTATGGTGCTATTGGTGAATATTTAGGATTAAAAAGCTCAGCTCGTATGGTGGGCTGGGCCATGAATGCCGCACATGGTGATGACTCCATTCCTGCTCATCGTGTGGTCAACAGACAAGGTTTGTTAACTGGCAAATTTCACTTCCCCACCCCTACCGCGATGCAGGAAAGCCTGGAAGCAGAAGGTATTGAGGTAAAAGATAACCAAGTGGTGGGTTTTAAAAATATTTTTTGGCGGCCTTTAGAAGAATTGATGTAGTTAAAATTTAGGTAAAAGAAACGTTAGTGAGGACACTAACTCGGGCTTATAAATGTTGCTATCTATCATTAAATGAAAAACTTAAGAATTAGCTTTTATTATTTTTTTGCGTTGCAAAAACAATACAAGAATACTGAAAAAGGCCGTAAGAACTACTCCCACTAAAATACTTTGAGTTAAGTGAACTTCTTTTTCTAGTTTATCAATCTTATCTAATTCTTGTTTAGTTAGTTCATATGGCTGAATATCTTCATCCATTTCCACAAACATCCTCGGATGTTCTATTTGATACTTTTCAGTTACCATCGTTCCTAATAAACCAATCCCACAAAATGGAATTAATATGATAAGAACCACAATAAGTATATAGAAAATATATGGTTTCATTTAAAGAAACTCACAAATGAAAATGAATTTATTTCTAATTGAAAACTATTACATTAATGAAAGCCCTGTCTCTTAGGAAGCAACCCTAACCCGACATAGGTCAACACTCCGTTCACCAACAATAACTCAAAGCCAAATTGGTAACCACCAAACCAAGCTACTGAATTATGATCTAGAACATACGACAATACAGGAGCAATAATACAAACCAAGGGAATCAAACTATCTTTTGGTTGCGCTTTACTGATGATTCCGAAAAAGAACAAGCCCAACAAGGGGCCGTAAGTATATCCTGCCCACGTAAAGAGTTTATTAATTGTTGAGGTATCATTACTTTTATAAAAAAGCACAATGACAATAAACAGTAAACCAGTAAATCCAATGTGCACATAGTTTCTCATCCCCTTCGGGAAATTTCCTTTCCGCTTATCTAACTTTAAAAAATCATAGCAGAAACTAGTAGTCAATGCCGTCAATGCAGAATCAGCACTCGAATAAGCTGCAGCTATTAAACCAATTAAAAAGGTCACCCCACAGAAAGTACCTAAGTGTTCAATGGCCAACACCGGAAACAATAAATCAGTAGCGGTTTTCTCAACACCATCCACCATTCGCGTAGGGATAGAGATACCATTTGCATCTGAATAAATGAATAATAAAGCACCTAAAACAAGAAACAAAAAATTAACCAACACTAACACCACGCTAAACCCTAGTACATTTTTTTGAGCATCTTTTATATTGGGGCAGGTCAAGTTTTTTTGCATCATATCCTGATCAAGTCCCGTCATAGCTACCGCGATAATAGCACCCCCAAAAAACTGCTTCAAAAAATGTCCTTTCCCCAAAATATCATCAAAGAAAAACACCTTAGAATAACTACTTTTAGTCACTTCGTTGATGCTTTCAAAAAAAGACCATTCAA
The DNA here is from genome assembly GCA_963815495.1 of uncultured Cytophagales bacterium. Taxonomy (GTDB): domain Bacteria; phylum Bacteroidota; class Bacteroidia; order Cytophagales; family JAAEPT01; genus CAWFGW01. Next base: position 74,823 of record CAWFGW010000001.1, on the reverse strand, counting down.
AAGAATCTCCTATTACATAGATAGATATCCCTAAAGAAAGTAACATAAAAAGGGTTTGTAAGGAATCTGTCCATACAATGGTTTTAATGCCACTTTTAAAAGTATATACCCAGATTAAAGCTAAAGAAATAAAAATAGTAATCGAATAATGTACGCCCATGGGTTCAAACACAAAATGCTGTAGAACCAACACCACTAAATACATTCGAAGTGAAGCTCCTACCACGCGCGAAAGCAAGAAGAACCCTGCCCCGACTAACTGTGTGTTTCTTCCAAAGCGGTCTTCCAAAAAACTATAAATAGAAGTGAGCTGTAGGCGATAATACAAAGGCATTAACACTAAGGCGATAATGGTATATCCAACCAAATACCCTAACACCATTTGCATGTATCCAAAACTGCTGCCCGCCACGGTGCCTGGAATTGATATGAACGTTACTCCTGAAAGTGAGGCGCCAATCATACCAAAAGCCACCAAGTACCAAGGTGATTGTTTGTTTCCTGTAAAAAAAGACTCGTCATCAGAATTTTTACTGGTGAAATAAGAAATTGAAAACAGAACAGCGAAATAAACTGTTATTAATGTGATTATTAGAAATGGATTCATTATAGCTATTTTAATAAACTAATTCATAATGAGTTGTCTATCGCAAATCAAATCGTGAATTATCAATCAAAATTGATTAAAAATTCTTAATTTTGTACCAAACAAACCTGTTTTAAAGCCATGCAACTATTTCCAGAAATTGAAACACAAGAACTAGTAGACACGGAAGTTACTACAACAGACATTAATAATCTAGTGATCTTTAATGATGAGGTTAATACATTTGATCACGTTATTAATACATTAATTGATGTTTGTGACCATACTCCTGAACAAGCAGAGCAATGCACCCTGTTAGTACATTACAAAGGAAAATGTGCTGTGAAATCAGGTGAATTTGACAAGCTAGCAAGTCTAAGAAATGCTATTTGTTAGCGAGGAATCAGTGCTGAAGTTATGTGATTTACTGAATGGAGTTCCCTTCTCGACTAGTTGAAAATGCAGTCAACGAAATATCAAAACTGCCCGGTATAGGAAAAAAATCAGCGTTGCGCTTGGTTTTACACCTATTAAAAGAAGATGCTAATTTTACCCAAAACTTAGCAGACTCACTGTCTACATTAAGGCAAAACATTCAATATTGCAATGATTGCCATTCTATTGCCGACAGCAAGCAATGTCGTGTATGTGCTAGTTCACGCAGAGATCGCTCCATCCTTTGTTTAGTCGAAGACACCAAAGATGTATTGGCCATTGAAAACACCAATCAATATTTTGGTTTATACCATGTATTAGGTGGTGTGATTTCTCCTATGGATGGCATCGGACCAACAGAGCTCAATATTGATAGTTTAATCCAGCGCGTTGCTCAAGGTGAAATACAAGAAATTATTTTTGCCCTTAGTCCTACAATGGAAGGTGACACTACAGCTTTTTATTTAACAAAAAAACTAAAAGATTACGGAGTGAAAGCGAGTACCATCGCAAGAGGTATTCCTGTGGGCGGAGAATTAGAGTATGCTGATGAAGTTACTTTAGGAAGAAGCATCGTTTCCCGAACTATTTACAACTACTCATAATTTTTCTTGAAAAAACTCAGCGTCATTATTGTCAATTACAACGTTTGCTACTTTTTAGAGCAAATTATTAAGTCTGTTATCAATGCTTCAAAAAATCTTGAGGTAGAAATCATCGTTGTAGACAACAACTCAGTTGACAAATCGGTTGCACTGGTGAAAGAGAAGTTTCCCGAAGTCAAGCTTATTGCCAATAAAGAAAATGTAGGATTTGCAAAGGCTAATAACCAAGCCATGCGTATTGCAAAGGGTGAATACATCTTATTACTCAATCCAGATACCCTTTTAGAAGAAGACACTTTAGAAAAATGTTGCCTGTTTATGGATCAAAATCCTGATGCGGGTGGACTTGGAGTAAAAATGGTGGATGGAAAAGGAAATTTTCTTCCAGAATCAAAAAGAGGTTTACCAACCCCACAGGTAGCGTTATTTAAAATGGTAGGTCTTGCATCGATTTTCCCCAAATCGAAACTTTTTGGCAAATATCATTTAGGTTATTTAGATGAAAATCAAATTCATGAAATAGAAGTACTTTCAGGCGCTTTCATGTTTATGCGAAAGTCGGCACTAGCAAAAGTCGGCCTCCTAGATGAAGAATATTTTATGTACGGAGAAGACATCGATTCTTTCTTACCGTATTATTAAAGGTGGATATAAAAATTATTACTTTCCCAAAGCCCGGATTATCCATTATAAAGGAGAGAGCACCAAGAAAACATCTATTAATTATGTTTTTATTTTTTACAAAGCAATGATCATTTTTGCGCGAAAGCACTTTTCTCATAATAAAGCGGCACTTTTTTCATTCCTTATCAATATTGCTATTTACATCAAGGCAGGAATTGATATTTTTATCCGTTTCATCTCTCGTGCATCACTTACTCTTTTCGACATTACTTTTATGTATTTAGCCATGAGTTGGCTAACTGATTATTGGGAAGCGAACCATAAATTTGCCCCTTCTAAATACCCTGAAGAATTCATGAGTATAGTAGTGCCTTGCTATGTTCTTATCTGGTTGCTTTCAAACTATTTCAGTGGAGGTAACGACAAACCCATTAAAGTAGCAAAAATTATTCGCGGCATATTTATTGGCACTATCTTAATTTCAGCACTCACTAATTTTATTGATAGTTATCGTTTTTCTAAAGCACTTATTTTATTGGGAGGGTTTAGTAGCAGTCTGATTTTAATCGTTAATCGGCTAATCTTTCATTTTATTAAATATAATAACTTCACTCTTGACAAAAACCCAGAAAAACGTGTTGCTCTAATAGGTAACCATCAGGAGAGCGAACGCGTACTTGGTCTACTCCGAGAGATGCATGCGAATGTAAATGTCATCGGTTTTATTACGCCAGTTAAAAATGGTAAACACGAACATAATCTTGGGGCGCTTGACCAACTTTCTGAAATACTCGAGATTTATAAATTGGATGAAATCATTTTTTGCTCTAAAGATATCTCTGCCAATCAAATTATTGAGTTGATGGTCAATATCGATAAACGCTATTTAGACTATAAAATTGTACCTGACGAAAGTAATTATGTGATAGGAAGTAATTCAAAAAACCGTCCTGGTGACTTTTATACTATAGAAATAAAATTAAACATCATTTTAAAAAATAATATCCGCAACAAACGTGTCTTTGACATATGCGTTAGTTTAATCTGCTTGGCCTTTTCTCCGATATTAGTTTTCATTATTAAAAACCCTGTTAATTTTATTAAGAATGCACTTAAAGTTTTATTTGGTGTATTATCTTGGGTTGGATTTTCTGAACATAATCATGTTCACCTTCCTAAAATGAAAAAAGGAGTGCTTACACCTTCTACAAATATGCTCACTAATCATTTAGATGAAAATACTATTAAACGGTTAGACACTATTTATGCGAAGGAATACAGTGTAGGTGCTGACATCGAAATTATTCTAAAGTCTATCAGCAAGTTAGGTAGTTAAGATTTTATAATCACTTTTTTTAAAAACACCCTTTTGATTTAGAAATTACACATCGAAATTTGTAGCTTTGCGACCATTTTAATTGAATCAATAATTATATAACATGAGTGCTTTAACAGAAACTTTACCTCTATCGGATAGAGTCGTAAACATGGAAGAGTCAGCAACACTTGCGATGGCTCAAGCTGCAAGAGAATTAGCGGGGAAAGGTGTAAAGGTTATCAACTTAAGTGTTGGAGAACCTGACTTTAAGACGCCTTCTTATATCTGTGATGCTGCGAAGAAAGCCATTGACGATGGTTACCACCAATATACTCCCGTACCTGGTATTCCAGCATTAAAAAATGCCATTGTAACTAAGTTAAAGCGCGACAACAATATAGATGCTGTTGCCAACCAAATTGTAGTTTCAACTGGCGCGAAACAATCCATCGCAAACGTAATATTAGCCTTAGTAAATCCAGGTGACGAAGTCGTGATTTTAGGTCCATACTGGGTTAGTTATGCCGATGTAGTGAAGTTTGCTGGAGGTATTCCAGTTATTGTAAGTGGAGATATTGATACAGGATTTAAACCAACAGCAGATCAAATTGGTGCTGCGTGTACTGAAAAAACTAAAGCTGTTTTATACTCCTCACCAAGTAACCCTGCTGGTGCATTATTCTCTGAAGAAGAGTTAAAAGCTATGATTAAAGCAGTTCCTGAACATGTGATGTTCATGGCTGATGAAATCTACGAATACATCAACTACGTGGGAAAACACACTTCAATGGGTTCATTGGAAGGTGCTAAAGATAGAACAATCACTATCAACGGTTTTTCAAAAGGATTTGCAATGACTGGTTGGAGAGTAGGGTACATCTGTGCACCACTATGGTTGGCAAAAGCTACAGACAAAATTCAAGGTCAAGTAACATCTGGAACAAACTCAATTACACAACATGCTTGTGTGACTGCGCTAGAAGATTACACAAACATGACGAAGGCGATTAATGAAATGGGTGAAGCTTTCTTAAGAAGAAGGGATTTATTGATTTCATTATTAAAAGAAATTCCAGGAATAGATGTAGCTACTCCTGAAGGTGCTTTCTACTTATTCCCTGATGTAAGTTCTTATTATGGTAAAACCGCTCCTGACGGTTCTGTGATTAAAGATTCAATGGATTTGAGTTTATACTTATTAAACTCTGCTCATGTATCGAGTGTTGCTGGTGAAGCTTTTGGAGCACCTAAAAACTTACGTTTTTCTTACGCTACTTCTGATGAAAATTTGAAAGAAGCTGCTACACGATTAACCGAATGGTTAGGTAAATTAGTATAATGACAGCAACTGCTATCGAAGCACTCTTTGAGGATTTTAATTCACTCAAAGTATTAGTCGTAGGTGATGTAATGTTAGACTCCTATTTATGGGGAACAACGACACGTATATCACCTGAGGCACCAGTACCGATAGTAAATGTCAAAAACAGAGAAAAAAGATTAGGTGGTGCGGCAAACGTAGCCTTGAACTTACAAGCTATGGGTGCCACACCCTTTTTATGTACTATTGTAGGAGATGATGCAGAGGGAACTGAGTTTCTTGATTTATTAAAAGAAAACCATCTCTCCGCAGAAGGAGTGTTCATCAGCTCAACCAGAAAGACCACTGTTAAACACCGCATTATTGCTTCATCACAACAGTTGCTTCGTGTGGATACTGAAGATACACATGATGCCAACGATAAAGAAATCAAAGGCCTAGTAAAAAATTTCAAGTTGCTGATAAAAGAAGTGGATGTAGTTTTATTTCAAGATTACAATAAAGGCGTTCTGATTGATAAAAACATTCCTGATTTTATTAAAATTGCTAAAGAAGAAAACAAGCCTACCATTGTTGACCCCAAAAAGAAAAATTTTTTAGCTTACAAAAATGTGACAATATTCAAACCTAACTTAAAAGAGTTAACCGAAGGGTTAAATATTGAAGTAAAAAAAAATGATCAAAAAGGCATTCAAAAAGCGGTGTTAAAATTAAAGCAGGAAATAAACATGTCTTCAGCACTTGTTACTCTTTCAGAAGAAGGTGTATTTATCGGTGATGGAACTGAAAACAGTTATAACTCAGCCCATAAACGAGATATCACGGATGTGTCAGGAGCTGGTGATACCGTTGTAAGTGTAGCAGCACTTTGCCTAGCAAAACAAACGGACATGCCTTTTTTAGCAAAATTAAGCAACTTAGCAGGTGGGTTAGTGTGTGAACACATTGGTGTAGTGCCCGTGAATAAAGTGCGATTGAAGGAAGAGGCAATCAGAAAATTGCTAGATTAGCAGCATGAGAGAGCGCATATACAGATTCTTGTATGACAGTAAAGATAAAGTACTGGGGATACTGCACTTATTTTCACAGCTCAGTGCTTTTTCAGCTTTATGCCTGATTATTTACCAAAATGGTTTTCGTCTATCTCAAAAAGAAACAATAATAATTCACGAAACCTTTGAACTACTTTTTGGTGTCTTTGCAATTAATTATTTTGCGCGTCTTCTATATACGTTTGAACGAATTCAGTTTATAAAAAACACTTGGTTTGAGGGGCTAGTCATGGTTTTAATTACTATCACAGGTCTCAAAACACTTATTTTTGACTTTCATTTTACTGAGGTGATTTTTTCTTTTTTCAAGTTGAAGGAATACACACACTTTTACAGTGTTGTAATTACAGTTTCAATGCTTTATTTGGTTGGGTTTGAATTGGTACGGTTTAGTAACATCCTCAATTCCATAGCATTGCAACCGGCTACAACTTTTATATTCAGTTTTTTAATATTAATTGCTATTGGTACAGGCTTATTAATGTTACCCGCTATGACGATAAAAATAGGAGGTGCCTCATTTATGGAAGCAATTTTCACCTCCGTCAGCGCTTCCTGTGTAACAGGGTTAATCATTGTTGATACAGCTACTTTTTTTACCTTTAAAGGTCAAATTGTAATTCTCCTATTAATGCAACTTGGAGGTATAGGCATAGTTTCATTTACAACCTTCTTCGCTACTTTTTTGAAAAGTGGTGTGGGTATTAAACAGCAGTTGATGATACAGGACTATTTAAGTGGCGAAAACTTATCCTCATCAAGGAGCTTATTGCGTCAAGTTGTGTTCATTACCTTCACTATTGAACTACTAACCTTTATTGGAATCTATTTTTCTTGGGGTTCAGAAATACAATTTACCGGGATAGGTGACCGTATATTTAAGTCGCTTTTTCACGCTGTTTCTGCTTTTTGTAATGCAGGCTTTAGCTTATTCACTAATGGTCTTTATGAAGAAAGCATCAGACACTCTTATCTACTACATGTCATTATTGGTTGTGCTGTTATTGTTGGAGGACTAGGATTTTCGGTTATTCAAGATGTACTTTCTCCAAAAATGTTAAGAGAACGATTAGAAAAACCATGGAAAAATTGGCGCCTTAGTTCCAAAATTGCTATATATTCCTCCACAGCCCTCATCTTTTTTGGAATGGTATTGTTTTACCTAGTCGAGTCCAAAAAAGGTCATGTGCTTGATGGGGCTGACACTTTTACCGCTTTAGTAGCCTCCTTCTTTCAATCCGTTACTACAAGAACGGCTGGTTTTAATACCGTAGACATTGGTGCACTATCTAATCCAACACTTATATTCATGATTTTCTTAATGTTTATAGGTGCCTCTTCAGGATCTACTGGTGGTGGTATAAAAACCTCTACCTTTTTAATTATTGCAAATTCTTCTATCGCTACCATTCGTGGTAAAAAATCTATTGACATGGCGGGAAGAACCATTTCTAACGACTTACTTTTCAAAGCTTATTCTATCTTCGTCTTTGCTGCCAGCTATAACTTAGTTTTGATTTTCCTTCTTTCAATTACAGATGAAGGGCTTAGTATTCTTGACTTGGTATTTGAACAAATATCAGCCTTTGCTACTGTTGGTTTGAGTACAGGAATTACAGCCTCCCTGAGTACTTCTGGGAAATGGTTAATAATACTTTCTATGTTTGTTGGACGAATAGGAACACTGACTTTAGCACTTGCTTTAAGTAACCGTATTTCAACAACCAATTACAAGTACCCCAATGCTCACTTATTGATTGGGTAATAAACAAATCCAAACGCTATAAAAGTTTGTTTACTCTCTTATTCTCCCATCAAAACAGGGTTTCTAAAGCGATATATTTCGTGTATAAAAAAACACAACTTAGCTACCTTTTTAATAAGTAGCGCTCTCGAAAGAGTTACTTCATTATCAATTTTCTTATTTTTCTATATCACAGTATATCAATAATAAAAACTTGTTTAAACTAGTATGAAGTATAGAAAATTCGGTAGGACAAAATGGCAAGTAAGTGAAATCGGATACGGCATGTGGGGTATGGGCGGTTGGACGGCTTCTGATGATCTCCAATCTGCAAAATCGCTAGATTTAGCTGTGGAACGAGGTGTGAATTTTTTTGATACTGCTTGGGGTTATGGTGAAGGTCATAGTGAACAATTATTAGGCGACTTGGTAAGAAGACATCCTGGAAACAAACTTTATACTGCCAGCAAAATTCCGCCTAAAAATTTTTCCTGGCCAGCAAAACGTGAATATGCTTTTGAAGATTCTTACCCTTATAATCATATCATCGAATACACAGATAAAACCTTAACTAATTTAAAGTTAGAGCAAATAGATTTAATGCAGTTCCATACGTGGGATGACCACTGGGCGACTAAAGATGAATGGAAACGCGCTGTAGAGGATTTAAAAAAAGCTGGAAAAATAGATGCAATGGGCATAAGCATCAATCGTTGGGAACCTGAAAATGTGATAGAAGCATTACATACCAACCTTATCGATGCCGTTCAGGGAATCTATAACATATTTGACCAGGCACCCGAAGATGTTTTGCTCCCACTCTGTCGAAAATTAGACATCGCTTTCATTGCACGTGTACCCTTTGACGAGGGCACTCTTACAGGTAATATTTCTAAAGAAACCACCTTTCCTGAAGAAGATTGGAGGTCTACCTATTTTGTTCCTGAAAACCTCATAGCCAGTGCTGAAAAAGCCGATGCTTTACGACCTGTTGTCCCAAATGGTATGACTATGGCTGAAATGGCTTTACGCTTTATCTTAGAAAATGAAGATATCTGTACAACTATTCCAGGGATGCGAAAAGAACGTAACGTAATAGCAAACACGGCAACAAGTGATGGCACCAAACTTTCTAAAGACTTAGTGCAAGAACTTCGTAATCACCGTTGGGACAGACAACCAACTTCTTGGTCACAATAATAACTTATAAACTCTCAATTTACTCTTCAGCCAACATTAATAGACATTCTTATGAAAATAATTAAGTTACTTTTACTGCTTTTACCACTGCTTTGGTCTTGTAATCAAACACACAAAAAAGAGTCAACAATTGATGAAGCAGGTTCCAATGATGCTGAAATTGAAGCAATAATTGGAAGGCTTTCACTAGCAGAAAAAGTAGGTCAAATGACCAACCTTACTTTATCCACCATTGCTACTGAAGATGAGAGCAGAAAATTATTACTTGACTCTGCAAAAATGCATGATGTGTTTATCAAATATCATATAGGATCCATTCAAAATGTAATTTCTGGTGCCTATTCTTTTGATCAATGGCAATCTCTTATTCAAAAACTGCAAGATTATTCCCTGAATAAAACAAACCATAAAATTCCTTTCTTGTACTGCATTGATGCTGTACATGGAGCTAATTATATTCTTGGTGCGACTATCTTTCCGCATAACTTGGCTCTTGGAGCTACCCGCAACAAGGAGTTAGTGAAACAATGTGCGACTATCTGTGCAGCAGAAACCCGAGCAGCCGGCATTCGATATAACTTTTCTCCAGTGTTGGATTGTGGTAGAAATCAACAATGGTCTCGCTTGGGAGAGACTTTTGGTGAAGACACTTATATAGTGACCGAATTAGGAAAAGCCTCTATTCAAGGATTTGAAGGTGAAAGTCAACATAATGCCCCCACTGTCGCTTCTTGTATGAAACACTTCATTGGCTACTCAGTGCCTAATAATGGAAAAGACCGATCCCCTGCACTTATACCTGAGATTAACCTTAGAGAATATTTCCTACCTCAGTTTCAAGAAGCAGTAAATATCGGTGCAAAAACGCTCATGGTTAATTCAGGAGAAGTTAATGGTGTGCCTGTTCATGCTAACAAATACCTATTAACAGATGTATTACGTGGAGAACTAGGTTTCAAAGGCATGATTATTTCCGATTGGCAAGACATTTTAAAAATGCATGAAAGACATCGGGTTGCCGCTACACATAAAGAAGCCGTTTATTTAGCCATAAATGCAGGTATAGACATGTGTATTGTACCCTTTGATTTCAGTTTTACTGAAGATTTAATTGCCTTAGTTAAGGAAGGTAGAATTTCAGAAGAGCGCATCAACGCTTCAGTTAGAAGAATTTTAACCTTGAAAAAACAAGTCGGTTTATTTAAAAACCCCAACATCGAACAGGAGCTCACCTCCCACTTTGCTAAGCCTTCCTATAGCTCAACAGCGCTTCAAGCAGCTAGAGAATCGCTAGTTCTTTTGAAAAATAAAGGGAATGTATTGCCATTAAAAAAGGGGGCAAAAGTATTTTTAACAGGACCAGCGGCCAACTCGATAACCGCCCTTCACGGTGCTTGGTCTTACGGTTGGCAAGGTTATCACGAAGAACTTTACCCCGATTCTTTAAAAAGCATTTCCAACGTATTTTCTAATGCCAATTATATGGAATCCATCGGGTTTGATGAAATGTACAAAACCAACAATACATTGATTCAATCCGCAAAATCTTCTGAAGTAATTGTGCTTTGCCTGGGAGAAAAATCCTATGCCGAAACCCCTGGAAACATCCCTGACTTAGCTTTTCCTAAAAATCAAGTGGAGTTAGTAAAGGCATTAGCTTCAACAGGCAAGCCAATCGTAGTATTGTTATTAGAAGGTCGCCCGCGAATATTAGCTGAAATAGAACCTTTAATCGATGGTCTAATAGTAGGATTTTGGCCAGGTTCTCAGGGTGCTCAAGCGTTTCATGATGTTGTGTATGGTAATTACAACCCCTCAGGTCGGTTACCCATCACTTACCCCCGTTATAGTGGTACATTAATCACATATGACCATAAAAAGTTAGCAGAAGCAATAGAAATAGATAAACCATATGATTATTACTACGAATTCACACCACAATATGAATTTGGACATGGACTTTCGTATACATCTTTCGATTATAGCAATTTAACGCTCAATGGTGATACAATTAGTGAGAAACTAAATGTGACTGTAACGATTACAAACAACGGACAAATTGCAGGTCAAGAAGCTGTAGAACTTTACACGAGAGATTGGTTCGCCTCCATCACACCATCCGTAAAGCGCTTAAGACGTTTTGAAAAAATAATGCTTGAACCAGGAGAATCAAAAACCATCAATTTTACCCTGGAAAAGAAAGACGTATCTTTTGTAAACCAAAACCTTAAAACTGTATTTGAAGCAGGTGATTTCGATGTGATGATCGGTGATTTAACAAAATCATTCTATTGGAAATAAACATAGCTTATTATGAAAAAGAATTTATTAAACTTATTTCTGGCTCTCGCTTTTCTCATTGGTTTTTTACAATGCAACACAAAAAACTCAAGCGATAATCAAACAGAGTTCAAACCTACTGTCGAATTAAAAAAAACATGGTCCTCTGACACCATTTTGCAAAAACCGGAATCCGTGATTTATAATCCTGCAGATGGATATCTTTATGTTTCCAACATTAATGGTGAGGATGCAGGATTGGATAGCAATGGATTTATTTCCCGACTCACCATTGATGGAAAAATAGAAACACTCCATTGGTATACAGGGTTGGATGCTCCTAAAGGAATGGGTATTTACCAGAATCAGCTGTATGTTGCGGATGTGAACAAAGTAGTTATTATCAGCCTAATAACAGGTGAAATCGATACAATTATAAGCATCCCAAATTCAATCTTCTTAAACGATATCGCTATTTCAGAAGAAGGTGAAGTTTATATTTCTGACTCACACACTTCAAAAATCCATCTGCTAAAAGAAAAAAAGATCACTACTTGGTTTGATCAGTCCACATTTCAACTTCCAAATGGGCTGCTAGTACAAGGAGATGATTTAATTGTGGCGGACATGGATGCGGGAAAACTAATTTCCATCAATCGAACGACTAAAGAATTAAAAGAGCTCGCAAAGGATCTTCCTAAATGTGATGGCATTAATGCTTTACGAAATGACTATTTAATATCCTGTTGGCCTGGGGAAGTTTATGTGACTAATAACTCATCTTCCATTCGCCTTTTAGACACCAAAGAGGAAGGACTTAACGCTGCTGATGCTTGGTTTATTGAGGAAAAACAACTATTAATAATTCCAACTTTCTTTGGAAATAGTGTTGTTGGATACTCGGTCACTGAGAAAGATTAACCTACCAACATCTCACTCTTCAATCGTAATTCATCACTCTGAACGCCTTGACACGAGGCATGAGTAAAATAATAATATCTGTATTGCATCATAGGGTATTTAAATTAATACCCTTTTACTGTATCCACAAAACACTTTACTTTTTCAAAATCAGTATCAGGATACACGCCATGCCCAAGATTGGCTATATGACGAGTTGATCCAAATTCAACTAACATTTGTTTGGTGTATTTTTCTACTTCAGCAAAAGAGCCATATAACACACACGGATCCAGATTACCCTGCAATGTTTTGTTAGCACCAATTAATTGTCTGGACTCTTTAATTCCCATGTTCCAATCCAAACCTATCGTTTCGCAATTTAATTGCGCCATTTCCTCTCGGGCGAAAAAAGCCCCCTTGGCAAAAACGGTAACAGGTACATCATTAATCGCATCACAAATTTGAGCAATATACTTCATGCTAAATTCAGTATAATGTGCTGGTGGCAAAATGCCTGCCCACGAATCAAACACTTGAATAATATTAGCTCCGGCAACCACTTGAGCTTTTAAATAGGCAATAGTGGAATCGGTAATTTTCTGCATGAGCTTATGTGCTAAAGTGGGGTTAGTATATAGCATTTTTCGAGCTTTAGAAAAAGTCTTCGAACCACTCCCCTCAATCATATACGAAAAAATTGTCCATGGAGCACCCGCGAAACCAATTAAAGGAACTCGTCCACCTAATTCTTTTTTTGTGATTTTGATAGCTTCAATCACGTAGTTTAAGTCTTCTTCGGGAGAAGCAATACGAAGCTTATCAATGTCGGCATCAGTTTTTATAGTTTCTGGAAACCAAGGACCTTTATTTTCAATCATCTCATACTTCAATCCCATTGCTTCAGGAATTTCTAAGATGTCAGAAAAAATAATGGCAGCATCCACTCCCAAAATATCAACAGGTTGAATCGTAACTTCTGCTGCTAATTCAGGAGTAGTCACTAACTCTTTAAAACCACTTAAGCTGTTTCTAACTGCACGGTATTCTGGTAAAATTCGACCTGCTTGACGCATTAACCAAACTGGAGTTCTTTCAACTTTTTGTCCTAGTGCCGCACGAATAATTAAATCGTTTTTCAATCCTTGTTCCATAGGGGACAAAGATAAGTTTTAAGTTTCTCATTCAAAGCGATTAGCTATTAGATATTAGCGATTAACTCTTAAAATGGTAATGGATTATTCTTCTTGTTCTCAAAACTTATTTAATCACACCTCTTTGTACTTAGTAATCCAATATCTGTACTCCCGTTCATACTCAAAATCTCATTACTCTATACTCTTTACTCAATAACTTTTTATTATATTTGACCCTCATTATGATAAAGTCATTTTCAAATAGTATTAAAATCTTTTTCAGTAGGCCAAATTCTAGGCCCGTAAGGGCGTAATATGTCTTAAATACCCATGCGGTATTTTCATCATCTTTCACTACACCCATTATCCGATTTCTAATACCATTTCACAAGACTAAACAATGTCAGAACCAACCTTTGAAGTACTAATTGCCGGAGAAAAGCACACTCATTTTGCTGAAGAAATAGCCAATGAAATGGCTGAAAGCGCAAAAGCTCGTGGTACAGGTATTGCAAAACGCTCCGTGGAGTATCTTCAAACTAAAATGCGTGAAGGTAAAGCCATCATTGCATTAGAAAAGAAATCTCAGAAAGTTGTGGGTTTTTGCTATATAGAAATTTGGCAGGATCAAGAATATGCAGCCAATTCCGGGCTAATTGTTTTTCCTGACTACAGAAAATATGGCTTAGCTACACTTATAAAAGAAAAGGCATTTGAACTTTCCAGGAAAAAGTACCCCAAAGCAAAGTTGTTTGGCTTGACTACGAGTTTAGCCGTCATGAAAATAAACTCTGACTTAGGCTATCGACCGGTTACATTCTCTGAATTAACTACAGACGAACAATTTTGGAAAGGTTGTCAAAGTTGCGTGAACTACACCATCTTACAAAGTAAAGAACGAAAAAACTGTCTTTGTACAGCCATGGTGTATGATCCAGACCAAAAACGCAAAAAGAGCTGGTACCCACGAACCAAAGAGGCCGTCTTAAAAAGACTTAAGCAGTTTAAAGAGTCGGTGTTGTTGAAATTATTTTAATGGAATGACAAATGATTAATTCCAAATTATAAGTGAGATCAATGAAAGAGGAAAAAGACAATATTATTGTTAATAAAACTTTCGAGTTTGCTCTTTCTGTCTTGAATCTCTACGAATATTTCAACACTAAACATGAATTCATTATTTCGAGGCAACTGATAAAATCAGGCACTAGCATTGGTGCAAACGTTGAAGAAGCCATTGGAGCTCAGTCTAAAAAAGACTTTATTCATAAAATGAGTATTGCCAGAAAAGAAGCTCGTGAAACACGCTACTGGCTAAAATTGATAAAAGAAAGCAAATCATTTGATTTGAATTGTGATAAAATGTTAAACGATATTGATGAAATTTTAAGGATACTAGTTAAGATAATTAAGACCTCCGAAGGTTCTCCTAATTAGTAATTTAAAATTTATCATTTATAATTAATTGAACGATGAGCGAAAACAAAAAAGTAGTACTAGCATTTAGTGGAGGATTAGACACCACCTATTGTGTGAAGCACCTAACTGATGACTTAGGACTTGAAGTATATTCTGCAATTGTAAATACAGGTGGTTTTTCTAAAGCAGAATTAGAAGACATTGAAAAAAAAGCATTGGAATTAGGTGTAGTAAAACATGTTACACTTGATGAAACAGAAAATTATTACGCCAACTGCTTGCGCTATTTAATTGCTGGAAATGTATTAAAAAACAACACTTACCCACTATCTGTTAGCGCAGAACGGGTGTTTCAAGCCATTGCTATCGGTAATTATGCGAAAGAAATAGAAGCAGGACATATTGCACATGGTTCTACTGGAGCTGGAAACGATCAGGTGCGTTTTGATATGACCTTCCATATCCTTTGCCCTGAAGTAACAATCATCACGCCTATTCGAGATAACAAACTATCGCGAGAAGCTGAAATAGAATACTTGAAAAACAAAGGCGTTGTCCGTGACTGGACTAAAACTGAATACTCTATTAACAAAGGTATCTGGGGAACATCTGTGGGTGGAAAAGAGACACTAACTTCACATGGTTATTTACCTGAGTCGGCTTTTCCTACCCAAGTTTCTAAAACGGAACCCGAGGAATTAGTTATAGAGTTTAAGAAAGGAGAACCAGTGGGAGTGAATGGTGAAAAACTAACTCAAACACAAGCCATCCAAAAAATTGAAGCAATAGCTGCCCCCTTTGGAATTGGTCGTGACATTCATGTTGGTGATACTATTATCGGTATTAAAGGACGAGTTGGCTTTGAAGCTGCTGCTCCATTAGTAATCATTAAAGCACACCATGCCTTAGAAAAGCACACTTTAACTTATCGTCAGATCAACTTAAAAGACCAAATGGCACAGTCATACGGTAATGGCGTACACGAAGGTCAATTCCTAGAACCAATGATGCGTGATTTGGAAACATTCTTCATTAGCACTCAGCAAAAGGTAACAGGAAAAGTGCGAGTTCAACTAGCTCCATATAGGTTTTACATTATAGGAATTGAATCAGCTCATGATTTGATGTCTGCAAAATTTGGAAGCTACGGAGAAATGAACAATACCTGGAGTGGTGACGATGTGAAAGGGTTTTCGAAGATCTTTGGGAATCAGAGTTCTATTTACAAAAAAGTGAATAGTTAATAATGAAAAGTTAATAGCATAATGATTTTGAACGAAAATACCGTTAGATCGAAAAGCTACAAGTTTTCACTTAGAATTATCAAACTCTTTATTTATCTCAAAGAAGAAAAAAAAGAATATGATTTATCTCGTCAATTATTACGCTCAGCCACTTCTATAGGAGCAAATATTGAAGAAGCTGAGGGAGGTCAATCGAAGAAAGATTTTATCAATAAAATCTCTATTTCATATAAAGAAGCTAGAGAAACTCATTATTGGTTGAGGCTATTAAGAGATACTGATTTTATCGAGCAAAAAATAGCAGAATCGTTAATCAATGATTGCGAAGAATTATTAAAAATGTTAACAGCTATTTTGAACACATCAAAATCAAGTGTAAAATAGCTATTAACTGTTCACTATTAACTATCAACTAATATGATCATAGGCATAATAGGCGGTGCAGGATACACAGGGGGTGAATTACTCCGAATACTTGTTGGGCACCCGGAAATAGAAATAGCATTTGTACATAGCAACAGCAATGCTGGAAATAAAGTCTCGAAAGTACATCAGGATTTGATGGGCTACACGGATTTAGTGTTTACCGACCAATTGAGTACTGATATTGATGCATTGGTGATGTGTTTGGGACATGGTGACGCTAAAAAGTTCTTGGATGAAAACCCAGCCTTTTATAACATTAACATTGTCGATTTATCCACCGATTTTCGTCATTCACGAGCAGGAAACGACTTTGTGTACGGTTTACCCGAGCTTAACAAAGCACAATTGAAAAGTGCAAAACACATTGCAAACCCTGGTTGTTTTGCTACTTGTATTCAATTAGGTTTGTTACCGTTAGCTGCCAATCAACAGATACATGATGAAATTCATGTGACAGCGGTGACAGGCTCTACGGGTGCAGGTCAAAATCCGTCAGCTACTTCGCATTTTAGTTGGCGTGCAAACAACATGTCTGTGTACAAGGCATTTGAACACCAACACCTACAAGAAATAGGAGAAAGCCTCGAAAAATTGCAATCGGGCGATAAAGATGTTAACTTTGTGCCTTTCAGAGGAGACTTTACACGAGGAATTATCGCTTCAATTTACATCAATTCTGACTTATCAGAAGAGCAAGCGATAAAACTATACAAAGACTACTACAAAGATGCTCCTTTCACACATGTAGTGGATGAAAATCCAAATTTGAAACAAGTAGTCAACACCAATAATTGCTTCGTGTATGTTAAGAAATATGGCAAGAAACTGCATATCATTTCTATCATTGACAACCTCACCAAAGGAGCATCAGGCCAGGCGGTTCAAAACTTAAACTTAATGTTTGGGTTAGACGAGCGGGCTGGATTAAACTTAAAACCTGTAGGGTTTTGACGTAGAACGGGAAAAAACAACGGGAATTACTTAGAATTATTCAATATGAGGAATAAATAAAAGCAATACTCATTAATTTCCTTAAGGGATTAAAAACCTTACCCGTTTAATCGTAAAATCGTTAAGCGTAAACTAACACAAAAAGTGTTCAAAATGATTAGAAGTAAAAGAAAACTCCGTTTAGTTATAAAACTAGGAACAAATGTTTTAACAACTGAAGAAGGAGAGTTAGACTTAAACATTTTCCAAAACATTGTAGACCAAGTAGCTGAGTTAAAAGCAATGGGCCACGAAGTGATCATGGTGTCTTCTGGTGCTGTGGGTGCAGGGAAATCAATCTATCAATTGACTTCCGTAAAAAGCAAAACGATCCAGCGTCAGGTTTATAGCTCCATTGGTCAAGTCAAATTGATGAATATTTACTCTGATTTATTCTTTCAAAAAGGGTTTGTGATTGCTCAAGTACTGGTTACTAAAGAAGACTTTACAAGGGGGCTTGTCAATTATAAAAACATGCGTAATTGTTTTCGTGGTTTATTGAAAGACTCCATTATTCCCATTGTGAATGAAAACGATGTAGTTTCTTTACAAGAGTTGATGTTTACTGATAATGATGAACTTGCAGGTTTGACTGCCTTTATGATTGGCGCAGACAAGCTAATTATTCTCAGCAACATGGACGGTCTTTACACGGGTCATCCTGATGACGAAGGAAGTGTCTTGATTAATGAAGTTCAGCCCAACGACAAAAAAATATTAAAGTACATCAGTTCTAAAAAATCTGGTGGTGGAAGAGGTGGAATGAAATCCAAGTTGAACGTAGCAATGATTGCTGCTGACAAAGGAATTGAGACACACATTGCCAATGGCAAAAGAGAACACATTGCCCTGGACATTATAGGAGGAATGAATGTTGGAACAAAATTTTTAGCAAGAACTAATTGATATTATGGAACAAGAAATTATAAATAATCTTCAAAAAGTAAAAAAAGCAAGTCGCAAAATGGTGAACCTCACTGATGAGGATATTAACACGATTTTGAATGAATTAGCTGACTTAACCTTAGAAAACGAAGCCTACATTTTAGCTGAAAATCAAAAAGATTTGGAGCGAATGGATAAAAACGACCCGAAATATGATCGTTTGCTATTAGACTCCAATCGACTTAAGGCAATCACTGATGATTTAAGAAATGTAGCCAAATTACCTTCTCCACTAGACATTACGCTTGACAGCAAAAACATGGATAATGGATTAGCTATTTCACGCGTTACAGTGCCATTAGGAACAATCGGAATCATCTTTGAAAGCCGCCCAAATGTTACCTTTGATGTGTTTGCACTTTGTTTGAAATCGGGAAATGCATGTGTACTGAAAGGTAGTCGGGATGCCAAAGATTCTAACATTGCCATTGTTAGCCTCATTAAAAAAGTATTAGCTAAACGAGGTTTAGAAGACGTATGCTACTTAGCTCCTGCCGAAAGAGAAGCCTTAAAGTATATTTTAGAGGCAACAGAATTTATTGACTGTGCAATTCCTAGAGGAAGTCAAGGGTTAATTAATTTTGTGCGTGAAAACTCTAAAGTACCAGTAATTGAAACTGGTGCCGGTATATGCCATGTGTATGTGGATCAAGCTGCTGATGTACAAAAAGCAAAAGGAATAGTCACAAATTCAAAATCGAGACGTGTTTCGGTTTGTAATGCCTTGGATTGTATGGTGATTCATGAGGCACAATTGAAGAACGCAGGCGAAATATTATCAGATTTAGGTTCGACTCACCAAGCTGAAGTATTTGCTGACGAAGCTTCTTACAAAGCTTTAGACGGTAAATACCCAAGTGAATTATTAAAAAAGGCCGATGAAGAATCTTTTGGTACAGAATTTCTATCGATGAGGATGGCTGTAAAAACAGTAAAATCAATTGATGAAGCAATTGACCATGTGACAAACCATACCTCTAAACATTCAGAAGCAATAGTTACTGAAGACAAAACTACAGCTGCTTATTATTTAAAAAATATTGATTCAGCTTGTGTATACGCGAACGCATCTACTGCTTTCTCTGATGGTGCCCAATTTGGGTTAGGCGCAGAAATAGGTATTAGTACTCAAAAATTACATGCTCGTGGGCCAATGGGACTAAGAGAGTTAACTAGCTACAAGTGGGTGATTGAGGGTGATGGACAAACCCGAGCATAGCTCGAATTATAAATGCCGAATTACTAATTAATAAAAATGGATTTATTTAAGGTTTACCCTTTATTCGATATTGAGCCAGTAAAAGCTTCTGGTTGTACTGTTTGGGATAAAAATGGTACTGAATATCTAGACCTCTACGGTGGTCATGCTGTTATTTCCATTGGACATAGCCATCCGCATTATATTGAAAAAATAACTCACCAGCTAAAAAACATTGGGTTTTACTCTAACTCTGTCCAAATTCCAATACAAGAAGAGTTAGCGCAAAAACTTGGTCACCTTTCTGGGAAGGAAGACTATCATCTTTTTTATTGTAACTCTGGAGCGGAGGCAAATGAAAACGCCTTAAAACTAGCTTCGTTTCACAACGGAAAAAAGAAAATCATTTCATTTTCTAAAGGTTTTCATGGTCGCACGTCTTTAGCAGTAGAAATTACCGATAACCCTTCCATTGTGGCACCTGTTAATCATACAGGAAATTCCATCATCCTTCCTTTTAATGATGAGCTAGCATTAGAAAAGGTTTTTCAAGAAGAGGGAATTTGTGCTGTGATTATTGAAGGAATTCAAGGCATTGGCGGTATCAACATCGCTACAGAAAGTTTCCTCAAAAAAATTCGTAGCTTATGTGATCAGCACAACGCTGTTTACATTGCCGATGCCATACAGTGTGGGTACGGTCGTTCAGGTAAATTTTATTCTCACGATTATGCTGGAGTAGATGCGGACATTTACACGATGGCAAAAGGAATGGGCAATGGTTTTCCGATAGGTGCTATATCCATTGCGCCAAAGTTCAAAGCTATCTCAGGTATGTTAGGCACTACCTTTGGAGGCAATCATCTAGCATGTGCCGCAGGTGTAGCTGTACTTGATGTGATGAAAGAGGATTGTCTAATTGAAAATGCAGCAACAATAGGGAGTTATTTGATGGATGAAATTCGCGCCATGAATAAGTTCAAAGAGGTCCGTGGGCGTGGTTTAATGATTGGTTTAGAAATGGAAGAAGATATTGCTCCTATCCGCAATTCATTACTTTTTGATCATCATATATTTACTGGAGTAGCCGGCAAAAAGGTGATCCGTCTTTTGCCTCCGTTAACGTTAACCAAAACTCAAGCCGACAAATTTATTGAAGCATTATCAACGACAGTCAATAGATAAATAAAAGATATTGATAATCATTTCATAACATTTTTTTTACCTTTGTATATCCTTAAATACAGTAGTTCTAAAAAAAAGTATTGAGGTTATTAAAATGATTCGTAAAATAGGATCTTATATCATTGACTCAGTCGACAGATTAGCCGTAAACGCTTATTATTTTTATTGTCAAATAAAGCAATTGAGGAATGTTTTTAAATTAAACAGAAATCCCAATCGCTCACATCGCGAATTTATAATTAAATACAACAACTGGCTATCCAACAAAACGCTTGAACGACCATTACAAAACATTGAAGAGAGCCAGAAAAATTCTTGGGCAAAAACTTCTATTAGCTTAGGAATTGCTGTAGAGGCTGATAACGTCAGTTATCTAACACAAACTTTAGATTCCATCAAACAACAAACCTACCCCAATTTTGAGGTATGTATTGGATTATATGGATTGTCTAGTGACCGTGCTTTTTCTAAGCTAAAAGTAATTATTAAAAACTATCGTTTTTCGATAAAACTTTCTCCAATAATTTATACTAAAAACTTAGCAGAAGCTTACAACAATATTTTTGACCTAGGTTTTGGAGAGTATTTCTTTGCCATGCGACCTGGGGACTTGCTGGAACAACAATGTTTAGAAAAAATAACGGAAGAAATTGCTCAGCAAGAGAATGCAGCAGTGGTTTATGTCGATGAAGGCAAAATCAATAATGCCAACGAAAAATTTGCTCCTAACTTTAAATCCTCGTGGAATCCTGACACCTTTCTATCACGTAATTATTTAGCTGCTGGGGTCTTCTTTAAATCGTCTTTTTATCATCAAGTCGGTCAGTTTAGTTTAAAATATCAATGTGCATATGTCTATGACTTACTGCTAAAAATTTCGGAAAAAACAGACGCGATACATCATGTGTCCGAAGTTCTATTTCACAAAAAAATTTATTTAGTAGGAGAAAAACGTGTTGTTGAAGAAAAAAAAGCGCTAGAAAGAGCTATGCTTCGTAGAAAAGTAGAAGCTAAAGTCTCCATTAGTGATAAAAGAAAAGGCACTTATTTGGTTCGTTATCCAATAGAACAAGAGGATAAAATATCTATCATCATTCCTTCACGCGATCAAGGAGGGGTACTCAATACGTGTCTGAGTTCTATTCACCACTTAACAACGTATAGCAATTACGAAATCGTGTTGATTGATAATGGTAGTACGGAGCCTGAGTTCTTCAAAGCTGTGGGCAAATGGCAAAATATCTTCAAGGATCGATTGATTGTAAAACGTTACGATGTTCCTTTTAATTATTCTGGTATAAATAACTATGCTACAAAATTTGCAACAGGTTCGTACTTCTTGTTTTTAAATAATGATGCAGAGGTTTTAACAAATGACTGGCTACAAGGAATGCTTGAACACGCCCAACGCGAAAAAGTGGGTGCTGTGGGTGCAAAATTACTTTACCCAAACAATCGTATACAACATGCGGGAGTTATTTTAGGCTTGGATGGAATAGCCTCTCACAGCCTCTCGAAAATCGAAGATAACGACCCTAGGTACACTTACATTATCAATTCTGTATCCAACTATACCGCGCTTACTGCAGCTTGTATGATGGTAAAGAAATCAGTATTTAACCTAGTGGGCGGCTTTGATGAAAATTTTGAGGTTGATTTTAATGACTACGACCTTTGTTTAAAAATAAGAAGCAAAGGCTATTTTAATGTTTATGTTCCACACGTGGTTTTGTATCATCATGAGTCTTATTCCCGAGGGAATAAACAAAAGTCTTTTAGCTCCCTGATGCGTTACCGCAAGGAACGCAAACGCTTTGTGAATAACTGGAAGGAGTATATTGAAAATGACCCTAGTTATAGCCGCCATTTGAACAAACATTCCGAGTATGTTTATGAGCCGTTGTTGGATTAATCAATAACTGTTTTTAACCTTTTATTTAGCAAATACAAAAAGCTCACTGGCTTACTTTTAATCTCAACACCTGCTTGATGAATGTCGTTAAGTCAAGAACGCCTCATTCGGAATGAAATGATGAGTCTATTATTAACAACGAAATTTACTAGTCAATCCTACCTACAGTCAGATTGACCAGCGTTAACTTTAGGACATTGTTGGACGCTGTAGTGTATAGCTTTAGCTATAGCTTAACAACCTTCCATTCTTTAGTATATCCTTGACCTAAAACCTTCACTACATAAGTACCGGCTTCATTCGCCTTCAGATCTATTGGAATAAGGCTCCCAGAAATATTGTACTCAGCCACCACATTACCTTTCAAATCATAAACAATTGCTTTTTTACCCGTTAAAGTCAAGAAACTTTCGTCCGCCTCAATGGTTAACACCCCTGTTGTAGGGTTAGGAAATAGAGTAAAGCTAAACCGGTTATCTTCATCTATAATAGTCTCTGAATTGCCTTCTCGAGTGGGGTCGAGTACAATGACTTTCCGTTGAATACGATTTCCAGCTGCATCATAGCTGTACTCAAATGTCGACTGCGCTTTAACAGTGAAAGCCCCAATGATTAACAGTAACGTAATAATCTTTTTCATACTTGTAATTATTAATTTTCTATTATCTACTAAAAAGCGAATACCCAATAACAAAACCAACGACCCCGCCAATGATACCTAATACCACAGCTCCATTTTTTTCTTTATCTTTCTCAACACTTTCCCCCGTTACCCGTTCCCGCCATGCTGTGCATGGTGGTTTTTATAATACCATTAAATATACATCCAACAATCCTTTACCTCCAGCATAATCAATAGCCGAACTATAAAGATAATGATGTGGTTCTGCCACTTCGCCTGACTCTACTGGATTATTATGTAAATAATCTAAATTCTTTTGAATTGCTTTATTACTCCACAATTCTATTGGCTTATTATGCTGTTGCCAAAACTGAGTTTTATTTTTTGTAGTTGTATTCCTTTTTACTGCTAACTCCATCAACCAAATATATCGCTCTCGTTTACTTTCTTGTGGATTGGTTTTTATTAGCTCTATCAATTCTTTTGCTGTAGAACTTTTGAAACTTTGTAATAACCTTTGTGGATTATTTTCTTTGGCTCTAAAAATTAAGTGGACATGGTTACTCATAATAATCCATGCTCCTAATGTCATCCCTTTTTCTTCTATGCAAAACTTTAAATGTTTAACGATACAATCTTTATACAACAAAGTACCAACTTGCTGAATTATGAAATTTATAATTTCTACTCATCAAAACAGTGCTTTAGTTTACTTATTCATACCACTATGCTTTAGCTATGCCACCATGCAGAGCATGGCGGGAACGCGGCTACCTATTAATTATTTTCTTTAAAGATGAACTATCAATGAGCATTGGTTCAACAGAATTTTTAATTGGAAAAATTGTTTTCTCCTTTGGAATATTATCAGAATCATCATATAACACTCTGCTGTGACCAATCGTATCATTACAATACACTAATCCTTTAAATGTACCAATAGAAGTAAATTCTGAACCTGTCTTATTATAGATGATTTCTTTATTTAAAAGTTTGGAAAAATGAATATCACTCTCAATTTTAAACTTTTTTTCAAAAGACTCACTGTAATTTAACAAAATTAATTCATCAGAATAGTAAAAATAATATTTAAAGTTTTCTATTGCACCAAGGGAAAGAATACCTTCAATATATCCAACAGTAAAACAAAAATGAGAATCAATTTCAGGGTTTTCATATAAAGTCAAGGCATACACATTGTGTAACCCATTTTTGTAAGACTCTTCCTTAGCTAATTTAATAAACACATCTAACTCACTAACTACAAGTTCAAAACTCACTACTGGCAATTCTTTTCTTCCTAACCCTATAGGCATGCATGTAATGATTAAACAACAGAACGATATGGTTATTAAATATTTCAAAAATCAACATCTTGAAGCTGAGCATCTCCCCCCATTCCATTAAAATAATAATAAGAATTACCGTTTGAACCTATCGTGTAAATTGGTATTTTATAATAGTCGCTCCAGTCTTTATCAGCTTGTGACGGTTTAGAAGAACGTGGGTGAGTATGATATAATGCCCTGATATCTTCACGATTATAGCGCTGTACAGAATTTATATTACCATTTAAGTATTGTGAAACAAACGATTTATTTGGAAGATTATCTTTCCAAGGTAATACATAATATTTAATAACCTCCACTGTCATAAGTATTTAATTGACCTTGACTAGTATACTCCTTTTTAATTAGCACTTATTTCCATTTTATAATAATCTATCATCTAACAATCTTGGTCACAAGTCTAAAAGACTTGCGCCAGTTGGGGTTATATAATTTTCTTGTAAAAACATCTATCCAATAGACCACTGCCGTTGACACAAAATATAAACCTTCTTCATTTCTAAATTTATATTTTGTACTCCCAGCTGGCGCGAGCTTGTAGCTCGTGACCTATTTTTAATTATATAATTTATGTTTTTAACCATACAAATCTATTAGCACGAGCAACATGCTCGCGCTAGCGGGGGGTTACCAATTAGAAATATTTAAATCTCCTAAGTTATTCTCAATATATTTTTTACTTAAAAACCTTGCCTGATAGTCTTTACCTTTATGCCCCAATAAATTACTCCCTTTTATTAAATTATTGTTTTTAAATGAAAAAGGACCTGAAAAATTTGCGTCAAGAAAATTTGCAAAGCCGCAAAAAATACTTGACTCTATTTCAATGAAATTATCAGTCATATTATGACCTGACGCCTCTAATGAAAATATTTTTATAAAAACACTATTGGACACTGTTATACCTCCTAAGAATGCTGTTCCTACTGCCGAAAAACTGCCAATCACACAATTTTTGATATTAATTCTTTTGTTAAAATCTATCCCCGAAATTGATATATTATCAATTAAACACGAATCTAACTCAATCAATTCGTTAATATAAGTTTCATTAAAACTTATATCTGGTATAATTTCATTTGTATAAATCATATTCTACCAACTTAAGGGATAATTTGGTGTTATGTCATGTACTGGCCCTAAAACACGATTAGATGATCCAGTAAATAAGTTAATGTTCTTTACTTGTTCTCCTGATAAGTGAACTCGCATTGTAATATCAATTTTATTCACCTTAAATAATATCGTATTATCACCTTCAACTAAAATCGCTCTATTATTATTGACCAAATCTAGGGTTTTATTCATTAATACGTCTTTTTTAATTCCTATTTCATTGACTCTTTCAGACGTTAAATGTCGATCCATTCTTTTTAGTAATTCAGCCCTGTCGAGTTTTATGTTAGAAATTGTGCCGTCTGGATTTAAAGCCTCCATATCACCAAGGGTCACTGTCGTAGGCTGTTTTGGTAATCCATTCCAAAAATTCCTTCCATCT
The DNA here is from genome assembly GCA_963815495.1 of uncultured Cytophagales bacterium. Taxonomy (GTDB): domain Bacteria; phylum Bacteroidota; class Bacteroidia; order Cytophagales; family JAAEPT01; genus CAWFGW01. Next base: position 48,834 of record CAWFGW010000001.1, on the reverse strand, counting down.
TTAACGGCACTTACACCCCCGTTCCCGCCATGCTGTGCATGGTGGTTTTTATAATACCATTAAATATACATCCAACATTCCTTTACCTCCAGCATAATCAATAGCTGAACTATAAAGATAATGATGTGGTTCTCCCACTTCGCCTGACTCTACTGGATTATTATGTAAATAATCTAAATTCTTTTGAATTGCTTTATTACTCCACAATTCTATTGGCTTATTATGCTGTTGCCAAAACTGAGTTTTATTTTTTGTAGTTGTATTCCTTTTTGCTGCTAACTCCATCAACCAAATATATCGCTCTCGTTTACTTTCTTGTGGATTGGTTTTTATTAGCTCTATCAATTCTTTCGCTGTAGAACTTTTGAAACTTTGTAATAACCTTTGTGGATTATTTTCTTTGGCTCTAAAAATTAAGTGGACATGGTTACTCATAATAATCCATGCTCCTAATATCATCCCATTTTCTTCTATGCAAAACTTTAAATGTTTAACGATACAATCTTTATACACCCTTCTTGTAAAAACACCTATCCAAAAAACGGTAGCAAAGCTAACAAAGTACCAACCTTCTGAATTATGAAATTTATAATTTCTACTCATCAAAACTGCACTTTAGTTTACTTATTCATACCACTATGCTTTAGCTATACCACCATGCAGAGCATGGCGGGAACGGGGGCGATTGGGCGCAACATGCTCGCGCTAGCGGGGGTTTTTAAACCTATTAATTGTCATTTTTTTCATTTTATAACACTCTAACATCCCAGCTGGCGCGAGCTCAATGTCGTTAAGTTAAGCTCGTCATTCTGACCAAAGGGAAGAATCTCATTGTCAAATTTCGTTTTATAGATATTAGATTCTTCATTTCATTCAGAATGACGCGTTCTTATTCCTTAACTTAACGACATTGGGTGCGATCTTGTAGCTCGTGACCTATTTTTAATTATATAATTTATGTTTTTAACCATACAAATCTTTATTAGCACGAGCAACATGCTCGCGCTAGCGGGGCTAATTAGATGATTCCAAGTTATTTTTTATCTCTTCAAGTACATTAAGCTTATCAAGATTAGATATATATATAAAATTTGCTTGTAGTGATTCATAAAACTTATCATCAATAAATTTGTGTTTTACAAACCCATCTACTGTAAAAGCCTTTGTAGAGTTGTGATCTAAAACGATGGTATTATTATCAGTAAAATCATATTTCTTCTGTATATTGGTTCTATATCTTTTAACTTTTCTAATACCCTTATTAGCAGAGAAATAAACTTTATATATTATTTCTTCAATAACATTTACTTCATTTGCAATGAAAAAACAAACAGTAATTTGTCCATAGATTTTAGAAGGTACATCATTAATATATATTGAATGTTTATTTGATAAATCAATTAAAGGGGGTTGGTAGCTATTAGTACAACTAACCATGAATGTTGAGAGTAGGACAATTAAAATTTTCATTGATTATTATTGATTAAAATAATGAGAGAACAAATCAAGCCTAGCACCATTTGAATATGCCCACGTAGAAGCATATAAAAAATATGGATGTATTCCAATATTAGGTATTCCATTTAACCAAAGGGATAAAGACGCCATATTTACACAGTTTGTCGTTGCGCCCTGATAAGGTAAAATTTTTCCTAACTCACTGACTAAACCAACTGAATATTTATTAAGGGTTAATTTTACTGGTAGATCTCGGTAAACACTATAGTTTGAAGTGCTCTTTCTATATGCAACCCCAAACTTTTTGTAGGTTCCAACATTCCTCAAGATAGGTTTAGAGGATACCAATTGATCTTTCATGCCCCCTCCTCCAATTTTATTATCATCCGGTCCAAAAGATAGCATTGTATGGCCGTTATCATCCACTATCGCTGAGTGAGATATCGCATCTCCTTTTTCTGTATATAATGTTGCTTTTGTAGAATTAATTACTTGATTGATATCAGCAAGATTGGCCATAGCTCCCATAGTATACCCAAAATTCTGCCAACCACTATTGCCACCTTTTCCTATATAACCCCATCCATCTTGAAAATTATAAGAAGCAAATCCAAAGCTTACCCCAACAGAAGTGCTACCCCCTGTGTAAAGATGTGTTCCTACACTATTCACAAAAGAACTACTCATTATTGCGGTAGTGTTAGCAAGAGGTATTCCTGATGAAGCTACTAAGCCACCAAGACCACCAGAAGCCCCACCTACTAATGCTCCTCCAGCCATCCAGCCCCAAGTTCTGCTATTATTCTCCCATTTAGTGAAATTTAATGTTCCATTTGCTTGTGTTCCTCCCATGTATGCTCCAATTGCTGCTCCAATTAAAATTGCTGCTGTTACAGGCTCCTCCCCACTAGGATCCACATAACTCAACGGGTTATTCATCACATAACTATAGCGGTTATAGCTTTGCGTGCTGTAAGGGTCTTGCACAAAATTGTCTACCGCTAACATGCGTCCTAATACCGGGTCGTAGATGCGGTTGTTCATGTTAATTAACCCAAACTCAGGTAACATTTCATGGCCTGTGTAACCTCGATAGAGCCAACTTGGCCTTGGTGTAGTCACATTGTAAGCCCATGTTTCAGGGTCACGTGCTCTGCCCCAGGCATCGAAGTTTTGTTCTGCGACAGACACCCCGTTTGCATCGGTAATGGTTTTGTAAGACCCCAAGTGGTCTTGATAAACATAATAGGTTTGTCCTACGCCATTTTCTATGACATGCATGGCACAAACACCATCACCACCTGCTATGTAGTGTACTTCCGTGGTGGTATTGCCTGCTGTAGTTTTTTCATACATGCCTAAATATAAGCGCGTACGGGTGAGCTGTCCATTGGTGTAGAGTTCGGTTTTCTTACGGTCGTAATTCGCATCGTAAGTAAAGTTTAAACTGATATCGCCTTCACTAATGCTTGCCGTTCTATCAAAAGTTGTGTAGGTAATGTTTTGTTCACTTGGACTAATAGTAGTACCATAATTATTGCTCAACCCAACCATTGCATTAGGTTTGGAAGGATTATAACTGTAGTTGCCCACACCACTCTTCTGACTGATATTTCCGTTCCCGCTATAATCAACCACTGATTGAGTCACTGCAGTTTGTGTCACCTCATCTACCAAATCAAACGTGTGCAAACGATTCAAATTATCATATTGAAAACGGTCAGACAGTTGTCTGTTATTATCTATCATAGCAGTAATTGCAGACGTATTTTGCTGGTAAGTCAACTGCTGCGAAAATAGGGTGCCTGCATAAATATTGGTTAATCGTCCATAGCTGTCGTATTCTTTTTGTGTGATGATGCCATTACCTAAACGGTACGAAGTCAGCTGACCGCTTGCATTTCTTTCAGGCAATTCATAGATGGGATTACCCCCTCCATCCGTTACGGCTACGAGGTAACCTTTTAAGTCATACACCTTTTTGGTCGAATATCCCGAAGGGTAGGTGGTTTTTGTCAATTGATCCAGGCGGTCATATTCAAAAGAAGTTGTGTACGTCTGCTGATCAATTTTTTCTTTCTTTTCAATCAAGCGGTGATATGAATCATACGTATAGTTTTCTTGCACCCCGTTAAACCCTTTCACTTCTTTTAAGGAATTAATACCATTGCCAGAGGTGTTATAGCTATATTCCGTTAAGCCTTCCGGCCCTACTCGTGTGAGTATCCTTCCCATGATATCGTAGGTCATGGTGTGCGTGTTATTGTTGGCATCTACTTGATAAATCAATTGACCCAAAGCATCATAATCGTACAAGGTAGTGCCTGCATTGGCATCAATTAATTTGGTTTGGTTGCCATAGAGGTCATACTCCATGAATGCTAACGTGACATTACTCCGCACGACCGATTTTTGATTGCCATCAGAGTAATATTTGTACACCAATGTACCACCAGCATCGGTTGCTTCAACTACTTTCCCCGTTGCATCTAGCCTACGTGACTTTACAGTTGTACCCACTCCACTAGGAGAAGGTGATGTAGTCGTAATTTTATGTCCACCACCACTTACGGTTTGGTAGCTAATTAAATTTTCTAAATCGCCTGTATACGTTTTAACAACTCGCCCATAGGCATCATATTCTGAGTGACTGGTCTGCACGGTTGTTGCTCCTTGAAAAAATGGTTCCGTAGTGGAAATCAACTGCCCTTTACTGTTATATTTAGAGACGACATAACTCGTTTGCTCTAGTCCTTCCACACTCGATTTCACTTCTCTACCTTGGGCATCAAACCAGGTGATTTGTTTTGGAGCACCTTCCACCTGTTTTTCAACCCGATATGTAGTCGTGGTTGGGTTTTTAACACCGCTGCCATTCGTACTTAAATCCCAATAGTACTTTGTTTTCACGCGAAGGTCTTTGCGGTCTTTCGTTTCTTCGAGCCTGCCAAAATTATCATAGACGAAGTAGTTAAAAAAACCATCCACACCCGTTGTGCGGGTAGGTTTAGACCAGCGCTCATCAAACACGGCTTCAGTGATTTGGTTGAGTGGATTGGTCACTTTTATTTGATGACGACCACGTGGATCATACTCATATGTTGTTTCAATGACGGGCAAACCAGCTGGAAGTATTTGCTCTTCTACAATATTTCCATAACCATCATAAGCATAGGTTTTTGAAACTACTTTTGCAGTCCCTGGATCCGTGATGATTCCCGTCATATTTCCCTTCGTATCGTATTGGTGCTCAATTACCCGGGTATATGCTGGCTCAGTACCTCTCTCTGCTGTCACAGTTTGTTTCGTTAACAAAGAGGCTATCCATGGACCATATTGAATGTATTCATTGGTTGTCGTAATGGTTTCATCACCAGTCATCACTATAGAATTAGTTATATTTCCATGAATATCATAGGTTAAAAATGTCCTCGTAGTACTATTAGTTAAAAGGTATGTTGCTCTGGTAGCTTTCATCCTTGTCCAATACCGTTTAACACCGAGTGGTATTACCTCATAATTTGTTGGTGATTCATAAATTAAATTATTATTTGATTGTAGTCGCGTTTCCTGTTTAGTTGGTACTAAGGTCGCATAGGTAGTATTAAGTTCATTTTCAGTACTTGACTTAATATCTTGAGTATAATCGGTTGTAACTGTTTTTTTAAAACCTAGGAAGCCTTTTCCTTCCTTGTTAATTATTCCCTCGTCAAAATCATATAAAAAACTAGTCTTTCCTCCAATACCATCTGTTGATTCAGAAGTTAATACAATTGGTAATGGTTTTTCAAAATCTGCATGTGGATAATTAGCAGTAGTTCCTTTGTTATATTTATATGATCTAGATAAAAAAGTGTAGTTGAACTTGTTGATATTCCCAAAACCATCCTTGATTGCCGTTAAGTAATTGCTATGGTTATCTCTATTAAATTCATGCATACTTGATCGCGATGTATTCACTGCCCACTCAATAGCATCAGTTGTACCATCTGCATAGAAGTCTCCTAAAATCATTCTTGCGGGTAAATGATGGCCACTCCTAGTCAATCTTTCGAACACAAAATTTTTCCCAGTGGAATAATACATATCATAAAAAGCAGTTCCAGAATTGTCATGAGTATGCATAACATCACTTTTTCCATCGCCATTAAAATCGCCAACATATAGATCATCTCTTGATATATCATACTGTTTAGCAAGGTTAACTGGAATTGATAAGGGATAATTATAACCGTTTGATAAAGAAACACTCCATGAAGAAAAATTTCCAGCAGAGTTCAATAAATCTGTTTTCCCATCTCCATTGAAATCACCTACATAGGTTTTATGCCATTTTGTTGGGTAACCACCTCCATAAATACCCCATGTTTCAAATTCATATCCATTTATTTCAGATTTTTCAAATGTATAAATCCTAGATACTCCTCCATCTACAATTAATAAGTCGCTTTTCCCATCTCCATTGTGATCTATTACTTTTATTTCATCACTTTTTGCATCAAAATTAAAATTTAGATGAGTAAAATTTATTCCTGTATGGACTTCTTTTGGACTTGTTGATTTTCTGGGGAAAGTTATAAAAGCTTTAAATATAGATCCATTACTAAGAATTGTCAAAAAATCAGTAGCACCATCTCCATCATAATCACCAGGAAATAAAAAATGTCCTTTCTCACTAATTCTAGAGTAATTACCTGGGCTATCGTAACTCACTTTAGAAAAGCTGCCTTCTTTGCTACCAAAATATATAATAGATCTATCTAAACTTAGATTATAACCATCATACTTGGTTACTGATAATAAAAAGTCATCAATCCCATCCCCATTGTAATCTGAAGGTATAAAAGTTGCTCCATTAGGAAATGGTTTAGAATCTACAATTGACGAACCTTGAGGTAGGTCTTCTCCAAAACCTGGATAAAAATAATCATCATTATCTCTATAAAAAATCTGATAGTCTGTATGATAGCGTATATTCCTTTCATCTAATCTCGAAAATGCTTTTAGAATATCTTTTCTTCCATCACCATTAAAATCACCAGGAATTAATTGTCCTTCTCTATTCACAATCCATGACGAAAGAGTGTTTGAGGTTAGTTTTGAACCAATATCTCCATACTGAAAAATAGTAGAATTTAACTCCTCACCACTAGCTACACTTTCTTTTACTTCAGTTAAATAGCTGGCTATGTTAAACCCGTATTTAAATGTATACGATCGCACTAAATGTCCCGCAGAAAAAGTATTTATCCGTTCTAATAAATAATTCGAATTCATTTCATATCCAGCTATAAATACGGTGTTTTTGTCTTGACGCTCTTTATAAAAAAACTGTACTTCATTATAAGGGCTTAAGATGGTTGTATTTCCCGTGTATTTAATCTTTGATATGCGTGAGTCCCTTCCCCCGTTGGTATATTCAAACACCATGTAGTTACCATTGGAGTCAGTTACTTTATTTACACGCCAAAAAATAGCCACATTATTATACCCTGTTAATTTCGAATCACTGGTTCTCCCAAATTCTAGCAATAACCCTTCTTTGGTTTTCACTTCAAACCATTCTGGACCATATCCTTGTCTCCCTTTTGCTGTAATTTGCATAAAAGTTTCTGATTCTGTAGCATAGGTTGGATTAGCAACAAATTCTTGACCTGGATTTTTTATAAGGCGATTACCATCAATGGCATAATTGTCTTTATCATCTAAATTAACACCGCGCACTTTACCATTATGATAAATCGTATTTGGCACTCTTGAAATCATAGACAAGCCTGCCAAGTTCCAACCTTTGCCTAATAAACCATCACCCGACTGGCTGTTGTAAACTACAGAAACCGATGGCTCCATTCCACCTGTTCCTTTACCTATTTTGATAGGAATTGCATAGGTTGCTGCCCCTGTTGAAGAAACTGAAGGTGCACCCGCAACTGTACCCACTGCTAAGTTTGTATTGATAGTTTTATTATCAAACTCCTGTTGGCTAAACATGTTTTGACTACCCGAATTTTCAAACACTGGCCCTCTAGTTTTTGCAGTCATTTGTTGGCTGCTTGAGTTTCCTACGAAATGATAATCTGGTAAAAGTGAAACCACTTCGTCTGCAGTATAGTTTTTTAGTCCACCATCAGAGCTGCTTAAGTTGATCGTTGTTTGTGCGTAGCCTAACTGAACAACTAATAAAACGAAGACTATAGAGGAATAAGCTTTCATTGGATTTTTCATGAGTAAAAAAATTAGTGCTTATTTAATGATAGCAGCCTTCAGTTGCTCGTTTTCCTCCTTTAGCTTTTCTAACTCTTTTTTCATGGCTATCATGTACAGTGTGAGCTCTTCAATTTTAGCCATTTGGAGTTTTTGCATTTCCCCTACATTCACACCTTCGTTTGCCTCTACTTCTTTGGCCGAAGGAATGCCTGGCAAGTGTTTGTTTTCGTTGATGTAAGCTTCTGTTTCTTCTAGGGTTAACAATTCATAGTTGTCTGCAAAAACATAATCGGCCCAGCCGGTGTAGACTTTTATTTCGTGGGCGCGGATTTTCCCTAATACACTAAGAGCATACCCCTGTGATATGGGAGTATATTTTGATGTTCTAATAAGAACCGGAAGTCCCTGAAGATTGAAGTAGTCGTTATTGACTAATATTCGAGCATCGTAATCAGTATCTTTATCTATTTTCAAATCAATATATGCACCTACCCCACCGCCACCGTATTACATGAACATATAACCACCATTACCTTCGTATCCAAACCTAGCGTCAATCGTATTATTATTTTTAAAAAGTTTCAGCCCTTCATTTGACCAAATCTCACCCCCCACATGTAGTTTAGCATCAGGAACATTTACCCCAACCCCAACATTTCCATTATGAGCTATGGTTAACCTCGTCCAATCCTCTTCAATTTCTTGAGTTGTAAATGAAGTAAGATTGCCTGACCAGTCAATCCCTTGCACAAAACTAAGTTTACCATTAGAAAATCGTATCATTGAAAAATCAAGGTGAGTGGTAGGTCTTTCCCAACGCTTGGTGGTATTGTTCCAGTTTAAGTTATTTGCGATCACCCCTCTAGTCCAATTTGTCTCTGGAGCACTTCCGTTGTAAAAATGAAATTGATCGCTCAATGAAAATGGAGCTATTATATTTTGTGTAAAAGCATAAAAACTTATCGTTACAAAAAGGATTGAAAGGCAGATTTTTGATTTCATGATTAGTTGAAAGTTTAAATTTTGCAGCCAAAGTAGATAGCTTTTATATAAAAAAAAAACCATCAAACTATGCTCAAATGGATTTTAAACACTATTCACTAAATTATTACACGACTAAACTAAAGCTCATATTTGTCACAACAATTAAACAAAGCTTTTCCAGATTACATATTAAAACATTTGAATCAGTAAAAAAAGTAATATAGATCACACAATAATACATGAGAAAAAAATGATTAAAATGCTATTTTTTTTACTGTCCTCGGATCTATTGGGCTAATACAACTTTCTTTCGAAGTGTATGAAATGGATGTTAGTTGTACTCTTTAGCGAATATAGCTCTTATTGCAGTATTCATAACTTTTCGCTCGAAGCAATAAAACTCATTTAGATTAGTCTGAAGGATTAAAATCTAATATTGTAGATATATAGAGTTTGAATGTTTTATGGAAATTGAAAAAATCGTTTCATTTTTTTTTTGAAAGGGGTATTTAACAGTTTGATATATTGAGTCAAAAAGTTGTTAATATCAAGGGGTAATGATCCACCTGCCCTAGGATTAATTTCAAAAATTTTCGGTATTCCTTCACTAATTTTAAAGTTGAGACAGCCAACACCAGAATAATTAAGTTTTGTTAAAATTTGTTCGTATAACTCTATATAATCCGTTTTGCACTCTGAGATAGTTGCTGTTTTAAACGGTGGAGACTGTAGCCCTTTAACAAAAAAATCGCTTTTAAACACAAATTTCAAACTGTATGAGTAAACTATTTTTCCATTCACACATAAAAAATGAGTTGTATATTCTTCTTTTCCAGCAAAGTACTCTTGTTTTATAAACTCTTCAGATTTCAGTTGTTCTTCGTACTTGGCCAAGTCCTCATCAGATCTTATAATAAAAGCATTGATTCCACTTTTGTCCATTCTCTTTTTTAAAATAAATGGTAGAGGTAAATGAGAGGATACTTTTGGTGTTAAACTCCCAAATTCATTGTTAATCATGAATCGGTCAAAATTTTCTTTGTCTTCGCAGACTTTTACGATATCTGTTTGAGGTAGTAAAAACTGAATTCCATTATGCTTGGCATAAAATTGATTCAAAAATATGGTCTCTTCTTCGAAAAGAGGTATGACTACATCAAAATCCTGGATATTGGTAAGCTCCTTTATTTTTCCGAAAGAAATTTCATATCAATCAAGATCGATTCTGTTTTCTAATTTTTCTCTCCAGTCTTGCTTATCAGAAATGAATATTTTGTATTTCATTTTATGATATGGTAATAAGTTTACTTACAAAGATATTGATAGAAGATATTTTGAAGTCTTTAATTAACAATAAATTTTTCCAAAACTATAGATAATGAGCTTACTGCTATATACCTATTTGGATATGAGTTGCTTAGTAATGTTTCATTTAAATTTTAATCATTACAGTAGTGATTAATCTGATTTGTGTTTAACTCCAGAATGAATTATTTATAATTTTTTAATTCTGCCAATAGGTTTACCTTTGAGCTTTTCAAACTAATCAAATGACGAACGAGGTAAAAGATAAGATTTCTTTGATTTGGATTTTAGCAGTAAGAAATGTTAAAATTCGATATAAAAATTCAGCCCTAGGTTACCTATGGAGCTTAATTACCCCATTAGTCTATTTGTTGATTTTCGTAACTATTTTTAGTAGCCGATTTCCCGAAATAGAAAATTATGCTTTGTATGCACTAACAGGTTTAATCTTTTGGAATTTTTTTAACACCACATCCAATCAGATTATGGTTTCTGTTATTTCAAGTGCTGGTGTATTAAAATCAATTAATGTTCCTGCACTTATTTTCCCAGTTTCCGCTTTGGTCTCATCATTAGTTAATTTGATTTTATCATTCATCCCCTTTTTTGTTTTAATGCTTTTTTTTGGATTTAATCCTTCTTTCGCTTCGCTGCAATTCATTCCAATATTAATATTGTATTGTTGTTTTACTTTGGGTTTTGGGATGATTTTATGTTCATTAAATGTATATTTCAGAGATGTGGGGTTACTTTATACTACAATAATCCCAGCATTATTTTACTTTACTCCCATTGTATACATGGTCGATTTACTTCCTCCAAAGTTGCAACTCGTTATGGAGTTCAATCCGATATTTCAATTTTTAAAAGCATTTCGTTCTGCGCTTTACTTTGGAGAGTGGATGGGTTGGCTTGATGTTTTAAAAATTTCCATAATCGGATTATTGACCTTATTCTTAGGGTCCAAATTATTTAGCAATTTAGAAAAAGGCTTTTATTCTCATTATTAATGGACCACAAAGACGTAATCATAAAAGTAGATAACGTGGATGTAAGTTTCTATGTCCATAATCAAGGAATGAGTTCTTTTAAACAATGGTTATTGAGCTTCGGAACAAAAAAATTGTTTCGAAAAAAAATTGTCCTTAGCAACATTTCGTTTGAAATAAACCGGGGTGACTGTATCGGCTTTATCGGTCGCAATGGAAGTGGAAAAAGCACCCTTTTAAAAGCAATTGCAGGGGTTATCCCTGTAGAAAAAGGCACCATCGATGTTCGTGGAAAAGTAGCTCCAATGCTAGCAATAGGTGTAGGACTGGAGCCGGAACTATCCGGATACGAAAATCTGAAAATAGGTTGTTCACTCATGGGAATGAGAAAAAAAGAAATTGAAGAATTAATTCCAGACATCATTTCCTTTAGTGAATTATCTGACGAAGAGTTAAAGATGCAAGTGAAAAGATACTCCTCAGGAATGAAAGCGAGACTTGGGTTTTCAATGGCAGTAGCAAAACAACCAGAGATTTTAATCGTTGATGAAGCGCTATCTGTAGGTGATCAACAGTTCAAAGAAAAATGTAATAAACGTATTGATGAAATTAGAGCAGGTGGGTCAACTATTTTGTTTGTATCACATTCTGTAGGAGAAATTAAACGAATTTGCAATAAGGTAGTGTGGGTTGATCGAGGTAAAATGAATGGGCAAGGAGACACCGAAGGCATGATTCAAAAATATTTGAATTGACTTGTCTGAACTAATAAAAAATAAGGTTTATAGAAATACGCCCAACTGGTTTATTAAACTGTTGTTCTTTCCTAATCTATTTTTTAGCGAATTATGGGACTCAGAAAATCGAAAAATTTATATTAAAATCTCAGCTCCCAATTGGGCTGAAGCTAGAAAATGGGGTGATTTACTGTTTGCCCTTAATTTGAAAAAGCAATTAGATTTGAAGGGTTATTTCTGTATTATCCATTGTAGAAACGAATGGAAGAATAAGCATGATGGTAAACCTATCGTGATTTCAATTCGAGGGCTACACCAATATAAGCCAAGGAAAAATGATACCAATTTACTTTGGAATATTTCACACCCTGAGTTGATTTCAGATGAAGAATATGCTTGGTATGATGAAATATTCATTGCATCAAATAGGAAAGCCGCTGAACTTAAATTTCGACTAAACAGGGAAATAAAGTACTTACCTCAATGCACAGACCCTCTATCTTTTTACCCTCTTGGATTGAAGGTAAGATATGACCTACTGTTCATAGGCAATACGAGAAATATCTTTAGAGATGTAGTAAAAAAGATAATAAAGACGGATTTTCATTTTAAAGTAATTGGGATGGGGTGGTCACAATTTATAGACCCAAAGTACATTTTATCTCCATACGTTACCCATAAACACCTGAATAAGTATTATAACAGGACTAGAATTCTATTGAACGACCACTGGGAAGATATGAAAGAACAGGGGTTTGTTTCCAATAGGATATACGATGCTTTAGCATCTGGATGCATTGTTATTTCAGACAAGCCAAACTGTGATTTATCAGAATTTGAGGGCTGCAAAAATATCTATTTTTATGAAAGTGCTTCCGAACTGATTACCGCCATAAATAAAGCATTATCAAGCAATATCGTTCGTGAATCAACCGTAATACATACTTTTAAAGAAGCGGCAGAACAGATTCATCTAGTAGCAAAGAGTATTTAGCTTTCTTCAGTTTTTTGGAGTAAATCTAAATAATCAATTACGATAGTATTCAGGCTATATTTAGAAATCACATCTTCGTAAGCATTATTAGTGATCACCTTTTTTAGACTCGAATCTTGTTCCAATTTTGTGATCGCTTTTACAAAGTCCTTAACATTGGTGCAGATAAATCCATTTTCACCATCTTTTATTAATTCAGAATAGCAGACGGGCTCGTTATTTGTAAGAAAAATATTCTCAGTTACAGCTGCGTTGTAGTATTTAAGTCCGCTTTTTGAGTTTATAAAAAGTTGTTTTTCATCATCTTCCAGATTGTAGACCTTTTTCAATTTATCAAAGTATTCATCGGTGTGATCAGAATAATTAATGACATATTGACTTTTCTTTAAGAGCATGATCATTTCCTCAAACTCCACTTGTTTATGTAAACTGATTCTAGGAGGACACATTGCACTTAACTCATCATACATGTCCAAGCTGCAATAAAAATGAAAACTAAGTTCAGGATGAATTTTAGAAATTTCATTTTCGAGTTTTACAAATTCATTGAACCCAGCTCCGGCAAGAGAGAAACAGCTTACAATCTTATTTTTTTGTTCCTTATTCTGAGGAGAGAATTTCTCTAAATCAATACCATTTTGAATAATTTCAACATTTTCATGGTGTTGTTTAAGCACATTCTGTAATGTCGGAGTTGTACAAATTACCAAATCGCATAGTTGAATTAATTTGAGAGGTAATTCATTTTGGCATCTTAGAATCAAATCATCAGTATCGTAGCACAATTTAGTCTCGGGATACTTTTCTTTTAGACGCTGTAGGTCTTGAATAAAAGAAGGAGCTATTTCTTCATTCAATCCTCCAATTCTCTGTAGAATGATAATCTGATTACTTTTAAAATGATTTTCTGTTAGTTTTGGCCAATGTATAGCATCAGTGTTTATAAACTGGCCCAGTGCTTTTTGGAATTCAAATGTTCGTTTTCTTGTGGAGCTAGCAAACTTAGCATTATAAACAAAAAGAACATTAGATGATGGTAAGAAGACACGGTGTTTCTGGTTTTTCTGAGAATGATACAGTTGTTTGTTCTTTTCCCAAAGGTCTTTGCTTTCTTCTTCGTATAAATTAAAAGATCGGTGACCATAATGATGTACATAGCAATCTTTTGCCCAAACTACAGTACCCTTTTCTTTTTTAATTCTATCTATATACTGAACCTCTTCGCGTGAACCCATTCCAAATTGGGTATCAAAAAAGCCGATTTTTCTAACGACATCGGTTTTTAACATCATGCAGAATCCGTTTAGATATTCTGTTTCTTCATAAGTGTTAAAATGGTCTTCTTTATTTTTGATAGCAAAATTTTCAACATCTTCAACAGACATATCAAATCTCTGATAGAAGACCTGCTCCAATTGTTGAGCTACCTGATCATAATTTTTAGCTACTCCATAAGAAGTAGATGGACCGCTCATATATGCCGATGGTAGACGTCTAAGGTTGTGTATTAAACCTTCTTGCCAATTTTTAGTGACTATTGTATCTGAATTTAGCAAACATATATAAGGTGCAGAACTGTTTGTAAGAATCAAATTGCAATTATGAGGAAATCCTTTATTGGGCTTATTTCTTATTAGCTTAACATGGCTGTGCTTATTCGATAGTTCTTTGAGATAGTTATATGTTTCTTCATCACTGTTGTCATCAATTAGTACAATTTGGTAGTTACAGCTAGTGTTTTTGAAAACACTATCAATACATTGGGTAACAAAATCAAATTGGTTGTGAATAGGAATACCAATCGATAGGTCATAATCGTAATTTGACTCAGAAAGAACGTTTAACTCTTTAAGGAAGATTTTTTCAAGTCGGTGTATTGAGTTACTCCATTTGAATTGTAAGATGTCAGTATAGGCTTGCTCTCTTTGAGTAACGAGCAAATCTCTGTTGGAATATAACGAAAACACCTTGTCTGCTATATCCTCTGGGTTCTGAGTAGCTACGAAAGTGCAGTTCTTATCATTGCAAAATTCTTCGTTACCACCATTTTTTGTCGTTATTAAAGCTGTTTTGCATAACATGGCTTCCACACTACACATACCGATTCCTTCAAATTCACTAGCAGTCACCCAAACATCGCAATCATGGTAAATTGATTCAATTTGAGACTGTTCTGGATTCAGGAAGTAAGTTGCTGACTCAGGAATATCTGGGTGTTCCTCTTGCCCAAATAAAACTAATCTAGCATTAATTTCAGGATGCTGTAACCTTAGTATTTCATAGGCTTTAATTACATCTTGACTGTGTTTCCATGTGTCATTATGGTACAGTGATCCTATAGTAAATTCAGCATCGTTTTTTTCTTTTCCTTTAGCTGTGAATTGATCCAGATGTACACCGAAACCAATAGATTCTGTTTTTTTTTCTGAATACTGATCTACTTGTTTAGCAATCCATTGAGTTGTGCTTATTGGTATCGAATTTTCAAGTTTAGCATTGAGTATATCTAATGCTTCATCATGAATCCCAAAATGCATAAAAAGATTGAACTTTTTCCCCTTATTTGGAGATAGCTGGTCAATTAAATGGCTTGCTGTATTGTTTCCATAGTTAATTAATATATCTCCATTAGGAACCATCCTTTCTAGTTCAGCTAAGGGTGTTTCTGAATTGAAATAGCAATTTACAACAGGCACATCGGTTTGATACCAATCAAGTTCTCTGCTTGGGAATTGTCTCAATAATTTTATATCATAGCCGAGCTGTTTTAGTTTATGAGCAATTGTGATGAGTCGTTTTGTTCCACCATGAATATTTGTTGTTGGAGTAATTATATTGATTCGATATGGGGCAGAGCTTGTTCTCACCGAATTTTCTCTATTGACTAGGTTTCTAAATCGTTGTTTTGCAGAATTTATCTGCATAACATGGTAGTTTTCGGTTTTGGGTTTAAGTGATAATGCCCTAATTCCATTCACTACTTTATCTCCAATTTTCCATCTAAAGGATTTAGTAGTAGAATCGAATTCGTTGAAAGTTGATTCCAGAATGTTTTGAAGCAGTAATTGACTACTTTGAACTTTCTTAAACATTCGTTCTAATTCTTTTTTTTCTGCCTTCTCTTTTTCATTGAAGGCTTCTTTTTTTCGGTAAACTTTTTCTAAAGATGGTAATAATTGGTTCTCTAAATCACCTGAATTTTGTGAAGGTATTTTATGATTTCTTAAACTGTTATAAAGCTCAAGTTGATAAGGATTCAACCAATAATTTAAATCATCATCGGTATATTGACTGTTCCTGAAATTGGAATTAATTTTTTTAGTGAAAGATGATTGGGTGTTCGTTGAGTCCTCCTTAATTTCTAAAAACTCAATTATTCTATGATACTCTTGCTCGGGGTTAGTGAGTAGGTCGTCATAATTAACTACTAATCTTTGATAATTTTGAGTGCTGGAAATTGCCGTGTTTTGGTAAAATTCCCATAACGCAATGGAATGGTGTAGATCTATTTTATTCCTTTTGAGTAGTGATTGAGCAATTTCAAAAGGGTTCCTGTTTATTATTATAATTTTTGTTTCTTCGCTAGGTAGTAAATCTTCCCAATACTTGAATAAAATACAAAGACGAGGGTCCTTAATTACAAAGTTACTTTGTTCGGATTGAAGCTTATTAATAATTTCTGATGATGAAGTCTTGAAGTCTTCAATACCAGTTTTTAAATTATTAATACCCGTTGGTAAAAACCATTCTAAGTTGTTATCTCGAAGTAATTTATTGTTAGCGTCTACAATGTCTTTTCGTTCATAAAACCCTTTGGGATTATCTTTTTGAGCGTCTAATAGCTCATCCTCGACACCAACAAAAAAACCTAATTCTCCAATAATTCCTGTCAATACTGATGTGCCCGATCGGTGCATTCCTAGAACGACTATTTTCATCTATTGTAATTTTTTTACTCGCTAAATAATAAAAATTAATAAATTTATGTGTTCACCAACACATTCCGTGAAATTCTTCAAAAACATAGTCAAAAAAAAGGTTTTACAACTATTAAGTTTCTTTTATTCTAGAGGAAGTCAAGAATTATTTTCTCAAAATAAGGCTCTAATAACAGTGATTATGCCAACGTATAATCGTAAGAAATTGATTTTGGGAGCGATTCAATCAATAGTTAATCAAAGCTATTCGAATTGGGAGCTTATCATAATTGATGATGGTAGCATAGATTACACAGAATTAAATGTGAATTCAGTATTTAATAAATACTTTCAATTAGGTAAAATTAAATATATCAAAATTGAAAAGTCTGGAGTGAGTAGAGCACGTAATGTTGGGCTTGAAAATGCAAAAGGAGATTGGGTAGCTTATTTGGACTCAGATAACAGTTGGAACCCAAATTATCTGTCAACAATGTTGTCGCAACTTTCAAGAAAAGAAAAAAAGTGTGGTTATTGTGCCGTAAAAGTTCAAAACTATAATGAAGGAATTTTTAAAATCTTATTTCAAGATACTTTTAATTGGAACAAGTTACTTGAGAACAACTATATTGATTTAAACTCATTTATGCACCACGCTAGTTTGTACAAAGAACATGGTGGTTTTGATAAAAATTTAACTCGATTAGTTGATTGGGATTTAATTCTTCGGTACACTAAAAAAGACCCCCCACTACCAGTTAAAGCACTCTTAGTAAATTATGTAGTGAAAAGAAAAAACGATACCTATAGTATAACCACACACGAAAGTTTTGAAACTAATTTTAAGATAATTCAAGAAAAGTGGTTATCCTAACTTACCTCAACTCCAAAAACCCTGATTTTTTAAATTCACCGTTGCCCAAGTCTAACACTATTTTGTAATAATACGTGCCGTCAGGCAACTCCGTGGGTATCCATACATTGGTGATGGGTTTAAAGTAAGAATCAATAAGCGCTACCTGATCACCCCAACGATTAAAGATGATTACTTCTATATTTTTAATGCGACCAAATAGGTTATCATAGTCACTGCTTTCTGATAAACTACATGGCGTTTCAGGGTTCAAAAACGAGAGTAACTCGTTCGTAGTGGTCTGTATTTGAAAATCAAACACCTCATTTTTACAGTCACTATTCGATGATATAAAGTTAAACACTTTAATAGCCTTGACACCAGAAACGGGCACAACGCCCTCTCTTGCAATGGAAAAAGAGGCGGAATCACAGCTCCCAAACCCGTTACATACGCCCAATAACAAACTATCTTGAAACTCCTGAATGGAGTCGTTCAAGACTGTAAGTTTTAAAATGAAATTCTCATAATCGACTTCGTAGGTAAGGTCGCTTTCTTTCAACACTGCAAATGGGCCTCTGACCCATAATGAATCGATGGCTTTATAGGGTTTTACTACCGTTTTTAGATCCAACTCTTCTTCTATACTTTTTTGTTTAATGACAATTTTTGTGGCGGTGATTTCGGGAATAGCATTCAAGACAGTGATTCGGACGGTGTCTGTTAGTTCTAAGTCTTCTTCTAGCAAAACATGCCAAACCAACACATAGGTATTAGGGTATTGTAACTCTGTTATGATCGCATTAGGGGATTGCTCTATTTCTTGTTGATCACCTAATATTTCCCAGTAACTATAATCTGATTGCGGTTCTTCAGCAGCTTGTAACACATAGTGGTCAGTATAGACTGTGTCATCTTCTCCAGCGTAGGCCCTAGGAGGGATATAATACGAAGTTTCTACCGCTCCAATGTCTGCTGGTTTACCGCGTTTATTTCCCAATTGATCCGTTATATATTCAGAAGACACCGCTCCACCTATTATTGGGGAGTTTTCTCTAGGTGGTATATAGTAAGTGAAGCTATTAAAATTTGTTTCCCCGTAAAACAAATTCGAATTCGCTGCGTCATAATTTAGCACATCTTTTTCACCAGCCTGATATACGGTCTTCCAACCAATAGTATCCTGTACGAAGTTGCCACCTAAACTTTGAATTTTTCCTCTGGTAACAGTTATATCTTTACTCCTTAATTGGTTACCTGTGGAATAGTTGTAGTTATTATAATAAATTGAATTTTGAGTTAATATGCTTGCGCCTTGTATTGCCACAGCTGCGCCTTTACCTGAAGTATTACGCACAAGAGTACTGTGATACATCTCTAATGTGCTAGCACTAACAGCTATAGCCCCTCCCTCTCCGTTAAATACTCCATCCACATATTTATAAGCATAATTGCCAATAAAACTACAGTTAGCAACAACCAAGGGCTCATTGAATTCAGTAGAATAGGAAACTGCTCCACCGCTGGAAATAGCGCTATTCCTTAAAAAAGAAGAGTTTTCTATAAGAGTTGTGCTCGCATATTGCGATATATTAATAGCGCCACCTTGTCCATATTGGCTCATATAATCGATTTGATTATATTCAAAGTGGCTATGGTTTATTTCTGCACTTCCTTCGCTAATATACAAATGCAAAGCCCCACCATTACTTGTTATTTGATTATTGGAAAATAAACACGAGTCGATGCTAATCGCTGAACCTGTATAGCTAATCGCTCCACCAGAGAAGGCTTTACAGTTACTAAAAACACATCTTTTAATAGTCAAATGGTTAGTTGTTTGCAGGTTATCACACAAAATAGCTCCACCATTAGGGTAATTGCTGTTAGAAGGTACTACTGCATTAAGTAGTGTTACACCCGAAAATTCGTATCGGTTTTTATCATTAGCTGGAACCACCCAAAATGCTCTTGTAATTTCCTGACAATCGATGGTAATGCCACCAATTCCAATTCCTTTAATAACTAACGCATCACTTATTTGTATCTCATTATTTAAAACAATTGTGGAGTCAGTTAAGGCTTGGTCAAAAATAATCGTATCCCTACCTGGATTTTTTTCTGCTTGTGCTACCGCCCAACGCAAAGTACCCTCAACGAGTACACGTAGTTGTGGATCAGTGGTTTGAGAGACAAGAAAGGTTTTGGAATGTCCTTTTTGAAAAATGACTAATAAAGCGAGGACTGCAATTAAGTGTAAAGCGGATTTCATAGCTGCGTTTTTACGATATTCATCACATTAACTTTTGATACCAAGTCACTAAACAAACGTTCACGTTGCTTGATGCTATTCTACTAGTCAAATGATGGTAACAAATTTATTTAAAAGATTGAATACGAACTACTAATGAGATAAAAAATCTGTTATGGAAACATATCATAGAGCTTCAGCAGATTGCTTCGTCAATCGTGCCTCCTTCCTCGCAAAGACGAGCGTTTTCAATAAATTCCGTCTTTGCGAACGCAACACAGTGGAGTGTGGCAATCTCCGTGTTGTGGAAACGAATCTCTGGCTTACGATAGTTAGGTGGTACTTATACTACTAATACTTCACCACCTTATGTACTTGGCGCTGTTTGTTCCATTCAACCTCCAAGAAGTACAACCCACTGTTGTCAGGCAATTGAAACACAGGAAAAGCCCCTTCAAGCCGTTGCTCAGCAATGAATTGCCCAAGGCTGTTAAACACCTTTACCTGTAGCGAAGGAACCGAACACGAGGTTCGAATGGTAACCTCCCCATTGGTTGGGTTGGGATAAACAGCTATTTCAAGAGGGTTACAGGACGTTTCGGGAACCACTTCTACGCAGGCAGAAGTATCCACACAACTATTTTCTGTGATTTCGACCGCGTAGTTGCCTTTGGTAGTGGCAGTAAAATCCTGATTCGTTTCCTCGGGTAGTGGCGCATTTTCATGGTCACAATCCAACCACTGATACGTAGCGTTGGGGTTGGTGGCAGTGATGGTTTTACCACTTAAAGTAGTGTAAGCACTACTATCGGACAGGTTATAAACCGTCAGGTTTAAGGTCACCACACTATCGCATCCAGCGGTATTTGTTAAAGTATAGGTAGCTGTGTCGTTAGACGAAGTGTAGGTGTTTCCATCAATCCATGTAAGGCTGTCGCAGGCGGAAATGACATCCGTTCCTTTAGTCGTAATCGTCAAATTCAAGGTTACCACGCTATCGCATCCAGCGGCATTGGTCAACGTGTGCGTAGCCGTGTGGTTCGAAGAAGTATAAGTATTTCCATCCATCCATGTAAGGCTGTCGCAAACGGAAATGACATCCGTGCTGATAGTAGTATTAGCAATCGTCAAATTTAAGGTTACCACACTATCACACCCAGCAGCATTGGTCAACGTGTGCGTAGCCGTGTTATTAGACGAAGTATAGGTATTGCCATCAATCCATGTAAGGCTATCACAAGTCGTTAGGGTAGCTGTTCCAGAATTGAGTATGCGAGCGATGTTATTTATACGTCTATCATTGTAAGCATGAAAATCCCCCCCTACAATAATTTTCCCATTGGGCTGGACAGCTACGAAGAAAACATAAGAACCGAAAAACCCAGGTATTAGGTTATAGGAAGTATCCAAGGAGCCGTCAGCGTTGAGGCGTGCGATGTTCAGTCTAAATGTTCCGTTGAAAATATCAAAATCCCCCCCAGCAATAATTTTACCATCGGATTGTGTCGCTACTGACATAACATAAACCCCTCTAAACCCTGTCCCTGGATTGAAAGAGGTATCCAATGAACCATCGGCATTCAGACGAGCGATAAGGTTTCTACTTGTTCCATTAAAAGAAGTAAATCGCCCACCTATAACAATTTTTCCATTAGGTTGTAAGGCTACAGAGTGAACCACATTATTAAAACCATCCTTTGGATCGAAGGAAGTGTCTAAGGAACCGTCCGCACGGAGGCGAAGGATACGGTTTCTACTTGCCTCGTAGAAAGAGGTGAATCCACCACAAACGATAATTTTCCCATCGGGCTGAAGGGCTAAAGACCGAACATCCCCAACAGTCCATGGTGCAAAGGAAGTGTCCAATGAACCATCGGTATTGAGGCGTACAAGACCACCACCTCCTACAACAATTTTCCCATCAGGTTGAAGAACAACACAGATGACTTGGCTATTAAACTCAGGGGAAAAGGAAGTATCTAATGAGCCATCGGTGTTTAAGCGTACAATACGTTTGCTGCTTGTTCCATTGAAAGAGGTAAAATGCCCGCCAACAATAATTTTCCCATCGGGTTGAAGGTTTAGTGATTCAACACTTCTGTTAAACCCCGTCCCTGGATTGAAGGACATGTCTAAAGAACCGTCTGCATGGAGGCGAACAATACGGTTACGATTGGTTCTATTAAAAGAAGTGAAAGCACCCCCAAAATAATTTTTCCATCGGGTTGGAGAGCTATATCCAAAACCCTCTCATTAAACCCATCTCCTGGATCAAAAGTGGGGTCATTGATAACTCTTTGTGCAAAAATGCTGGTGCAAAGTGTAATAAAAAAAAGAGTGATAAATAAAGTTTTCATCTTATGATTTAAAAGTAGGGAACTACAAATAAAACATAATTTGAGTAATTGACAAAAGGTTGTTTTGGAATGGTGATTGGGGCTTTGACAGATTCTTCCCTTTGGTCTGAATGACAATTTTGTTATGTGATACACAAGCATTTCCACTAAATCATTGCGAATACAACGCAGTGGAGTGTGGCAATCTTCTTGTTGTGGAAACGAATGCTTAACTTACTAGAAGTGGATTCCGTACCGCAGTGTGGAATAAACGGTTTAAGTGCTGACGTACCTAGTTCTGATTTATTTTCCTAAAAAAACAAACTGTCCACCTGCTTTATAGCTACCACACAGATGTTTTTGTTATTTTTATCTTCCAATTACAGAAACCTCTTCATTTATGAATCCATATACCGCCATTATTTTTATTTCTTTACTCCTCATCGTTTCCTATATTTTTCAGGTTGTTTCAAAGAAAACCAATATTCCATCCGTATTACTGCTCATGATTTTGGGGATTATTGTGAAGTCATTTGTTCCTCACACGCTTGATAACTTAGATTCGTATTTAGGAATCTTAGGCAACATCGGGTTAATCTTAATAGTACTTGAGGCCTCGTTAGACCTGAACCTTCACAAAGACAAAGCAAAAGATATTTTTAAAGCATTAGCTTCAGCTCTTTTATGCCTTTCAGGTACTACACTTATTATCGCTGGAATAATCTACTGGCTCAACTACACCACATTCATGCAAGCGGCCTTATATGGGGTACCCTTTGCCGTAATGAGCAGTGCAATCGTGATTCCAAGTGTTCAAAATATCTACCCAAAAACAAGGGAGTTTGTGGTGTATGAGTCTTCTATATCAGACATTTTAGGAATCATATTCTTCTATTTGTTTTTAGACTTGAATGAAAACGAAAACATTGGTCAAGTAGTTGGTGTCACATTAATTCAAATTGTTGCAACTATCGTGATAGCTTTCCTCCTATCTTATGCTCTTATATGGATGTTCACTAAAATTAAAGATGACACAAAGCTATTTTTGATTATTTCATCGCTGGTATTATTGTTTGGAGTTGGGAAATTATTTCACCTATCGTCACTAATTATTATTGTCATATTTGGTTTGATTCTAAAAAATCAATCACTCTTTTTTGTGGGTTTTCTTAAGAAGATTCATGCAAAAAAAGAAGCGGAAGAAATACTTTACGACCTCCATCACATCACCTTAGAAAGTGTGTTTGTGATAAAAACGTTTTTCTTCTTCCTTTTCGGGTTTGCCATCAATCCCATGAACTTATTAGACGTAAAAGGTATTTTTACGGGCGCACTCATTTTAGCAGGGACCTACGGTTTTAGGTACATTGTCTTGCGAATTTTAAGTGTCGAAAAAGTAACTTTGTTAACCACTATCACCCCCCGGGGATTGATTAGCATTCTGCTCTTTTTCTCTATTCCCACGACATTGTTAATTGATGATTTTGGAAATGCTCCGATGTTGTTTTTGATTATGGTTACAAATATTGTAATGACGCTAGGCTTGATGAGTGATTCTAAAAAAGATGATAACGACAACGCAAAGGATGATGAAGTGATTACCAATATCAGTTCAGCTGAACGACTTGAGGAGGCATGATTTTTTATACAGAGGATTTATTTTACCTCAAGCGGAAATAAACAAATACTTATAGGACGCAACAGCTTCTCCCCTAGATTAAAATAATCTCATAAAAATGTGGTCATTTTATACGAGAAGTAGAAGCCATACTCCAACCGTTATTCCAAGACGCTTAATAAAATCATGTTTATTTTGAACCCCTTTCGGATAGAAAGTGGTATTGAGGGAAAATTAGCGAGCTTTGTTTTGAAGTCCCCCTTGTCCGCAAGGATAACAACAAGATTAATATAGTCTAAACTACCTATGTCCAGTCTTTCATTTAGAAAAAGTAACCAAAGAGCAGTTCTCAAGCGGAATGTTAAAGATTACCACGAGTCCCAACTATCATCTGAGCTTTCCTCAACCTCTTCTTTTTTCTCTTCTAAATCCTCTTGGTAGTACCCCTCTTCATCGTTGTTTTCTTCTCCTTCCTCAGAAGGTTCTGAGTCGATGATATCGTAATACTCTTCGTCCGATGCGGGTTCTTCTTCCGCTTCTTCTGCTTCTTTCATCAATTTTTCATAGTAGTCCATTTCCTCATCATTTTTAACTGATGCTTTGGTACTATCACTTTTTGCTTTAGCTGCTGCCCGCGATGAATCCGTGCTAAAGTTATACTGTGGCACATCTTTAGGAACCCGCTGTTTTTTCTTTTTGGAACGTGGAGCCCAAGGAGTCCATTGAAGCTTTAAATCAATAGTTAAGTAAGAGTCTTTGATGTCTGGATTACCATAAACTTCACTTACTCCATCTAACAAATCCGTAAATGTATACCGATAAATTACTTCTGTTAAAATGCTAAATCGTCTAGAAATATCAAATGATAACCCGAAGCCAGCAGGAATAGCTAAGCCAAATCGTGGATAGGTCACACCTTCGTTAACGGGTGTTGTTGTTCCTGTCAGGGTATCTGTCAACACTGCTTTTGGATTATAATACAGTCCACTTATCCCAATTAGTAAATAGGGTTTTACCAATCGTGTTTTATTAAACATGTCTGAGTGTCTTCGGACGATATCATCAATCAAAAAATATTTCCCATATAATGCTAACTCAAGATTCTTGGATTCGAAAGAGATATTTCGTTCTGTGTTGATATCCCTAGCACTGAGCGTGGTATAATAAATATCCCCTTCAAAAGCTACTTTTGGCCATGGCTTATAGGCAACACCGGCTACAAAACTTAAATTACCATCGTTACAGCCAATACCTCCACACAAGTCGCCATAATAAAGTGGATAACCAAGTCCAGCTGAAAATTCCCATAAATTGGGGTGATAATAGGTGTCAAAAAAACCTGAATAATCAATACCCTTTTTCATTTGAGCATGTGATATACATGCGTAACAAATGATTCCTATTGATAATAAAAGAACTTTAAACTTATTCATATCCTACTTTTTGGAACACCCCTGTTTTCTCGTATCCTCAAAGATAAAAAAAAAGATGAAACGCATTGTACGTTTCATCCAAGTAGATTTCTAATCTAAACCAATCTTTTTAGTAAATTAACAACACCCTCCTCCGTCATAAAAGAAAGTAGATTCTGAAATATAAATAGCTTGATCTTCTAGGTTTTTTAATGCTTGTGCTGTTTTATCACACACCGCTAGCGGTTGATTCACCATTAAAACATGTCCCTTTTTATCATCAAAATAGGGTTGATCCCCAAAGTAAATGGCCGTTTTACCCGTAAATATACATGGGCCGTCTTCAGGCATCGGGTCTTTAATGGCACATACCTCTAAGCTTTCAATGACAATCAATTGATCAGTTGTATAATGTTGTGGACTTAATATGCGATAGGGTCGTTTTGCCCTAACTTCAATTGTCCCAAAACCAACATCGGTTAACTTTTTAATGTATTCTCGCATAGGTATCGCACCACTTAAGCACAATGCGCGAAGATTTTCGTCATTTTTTAAGGCTATTGGCATAGCGGTTTCACACACTGGATCAGACATCACCAACCTACCATGGGGTTTGAGCACACGATACATTTCTTGTAAAGCAAGTTGAAGATCATCGTTATGAAAAATATTAAACAAACAGTTTTGTGCTGCTACGTCAATTGATTTATCCTTAACGGGTAAGGCTAGTGCGTCACCTTTTTTTAGTGTGATAAACTCACTTTTGAACCAAGGATTTAATTTTTCAGCCTCAATAAAATTTTGTTTTGAAGCCATCAACATTTCGTCCACTACATCGACTCCAATTACTCCACCAGCGCTTCTGTTAAAATAGCTAAACTGAAGTAACTCCATACCGCCACCCACACCTACATATAAAATAGTAGGGTTATTGACCAGATCCCGGGGGTGAACCGTGCTCCCACAACCATAATTCATCTCCTGCATGCGTTTAGGAATCTCTAATCCCGGGAGTTGCCAAATAGGCGTGGTGGTGCAGCACAAACCTATATCCGGTGTTTCTGCTGCTTTTTTATATACTTCTTTGGTTGTTTCTAAATATGTGTCCATCACCCTAGGTTAACTCTTTTTCAAATTTTCTTAAATCTTGTTCTGTATCAATGTCTGTTAGTGTAGGTAAGTTTTTATGTGTTAACCCTAACAGCTTCACATCTTCTATGGTATCGATAAACACGGTTTCTGTGCTCCACTTTTTATTCATAAAAAATTCAGGATAAAACCGTTTCATACCTAACAAATAATACCCACCATCTTCTGCCGGACCAATTACAACATCATTGTCATCCAATACTCTAAAGGCATTCGAAATTACCTCAGACGTGATTTCATAGCAGTCGGTTCCGATAATAAGTACTTTATCATTTCCTTCGTCAAAAGACTCCTTCAGTGCGTTGCTCATTCGAGCACCTAACGAGTTCCCAATTTGCAATCGCTGATTAAATTGACTCCACCCCTCAGTTTTTTCAGTATCATTGGTAAAATAAAAAATGGTGTTTTTAATAAATGGTGAAGCAATTGATCTAGTATGCAGTAAGAGCTTTATATACACTTCCAAAGCTTTTTTATGACCAATGGTTGCAGCCAGACGTGTCTTTACTTTCCCAAATTCGGGGTTTTTAGCAAAAATGATTAATCGGTTCCTTGTCATCTTCCAGTTGTTGCTCCCCCACAGCTTGAGCCTGCGCCAGCAGTACACCCATAACAATGCTGGTTGACGATAATCTCACGTCCCTGAAAGTTTGCGAGATCAAATTGACTAATGTGATTCTTTTCTTTAAGCTTCAAGTCTAACATTTGATTAAAATCACAATCAAATAAATAGCCATCCCAACCCACTGAAATGGTATTGCGACACATCACCCCTTCTGCAGCAGTGGCGTTGTAGGCTGACACCAGTGTCTCCATATACGTTTCGTAGTTATCACTGGAAATCAGATAATCTAAAAAGCGGCTTACAGGAATGTTAGTAATAGTATATAGTCCATTAAAAGCTATATCAAACCGCGACTTTAATCGTGATTTGAACTCAATTTCTAATGCCTGTTGATCGCCTGGGAGAAAAGCACCTGATGGGTTATATACTAAGTTTAACAACAAACCAGTTCCTTCCACACCATAGCCCACCTCGTTTAATAATTGTAAAGCTTGAATCGATTTATCAAAGACGCCACTTCCCCGTTGGGCATCGGTTCTAGTGGCGGTGAAATAAGGGAGTGAAGAAACTACTTCGACTCGATGTTTTTTGAAAAACGCAGGCAAATCATTGTATTTCGGGTTAGCCAAAATAATAGTCAGATTACAGCGAACAATAATGTGTTTGTCCAATTTTGAAATTTGCTCCACAAACCACCGAAAGTCGGGATTCATCTCGGGTGCTCCACCTGTTAAATCAACGGTGGATGCACCTGATTTTTTTATCGCCTCCAAACAAAGTTTCATCACTTCCTGCGTCATGATTTCTTTTCGGTCAGGACCTGCGTCTACATGGCAATGTTTACAAACCTGATTGCACATTTTACCCATGTTGATTTGGAAAATTTCCAAACCAGTTGGTTTGAGCGGAAACAGGTCACTCTTCGTTAGGTTTGACTCAAAAGAAGGTAAATCAAGGCTTTCCAACACTTTGAGTTGTTGTGCTATTTTGGATAATTGATGTGCTTGTTTTTTAAGGCTAATCATTACATCAACAAATCTTTGGCTTTGTTCATCATTTGTACCCCATGTACTAAGACAGCACCTCCTTTAATGGCAGCTGCAACATGTACTGCTTCCATCATTTGCGCTTCATCGGCACCTTTCTTTAAGGAGTCACTGGTGTAAGCATCAATGCAATAAGGACACTGAACCGCATGCGATACTGCGAGTGCTATCAATGATTTTTCACGAGCTGTTAAGGCGCCTTCTTTGAAGACATCTCCATACCACGCAAAAAATTTATCGGCTAACTCGGGTTGAAAATCACCGATGTCTCCAAATTTTTTTAAATCTTCTGGGTTGTAATACGTTTTCTTTTCCATCATATTAGTTGTTTCGACTAAAAATCGAATATATAAAAGATTATACTCGGAAAGGTATTAGAATAAATATTCCGACTTTGTCGGAAAGCTGACAAGCAGCACAATACGGGGTTAAGATTTATTGCAACGCCTTCACAAATACCGCTGCTGACTGGGTTGGATTCGAATACCGATTAATCGCGGAGGCAATGGCTACACCATGTACACCTACAGATAATAAATCAGCAATATCCTCCATTAAAATCCCTCCTATGGCTATCAAAGGTATTTGAATGTCTTTTTTCTTCAATTCTTTTATGATCGTTTCAAACCCCTCAACCCCCAAAACCGGACTTAACTTTTCTTTGGTTAGAGTAAAGCGGAAGGGTCCCAAGCCAATGTAGTCTACTTTATATTGAGCAGCATTGATAATGTCTTGCAAGTTGTTCGCGGTAGCTCCTAAGATCATTTCATCCCCGATTATTGCTCTAGCTTGCGCCAGAGGCATGTCGTCTTTACCCAAGTGTACACCATCGGCACCAATTTCAACAGCCAATTCGGGGTGATCATTGATAATTAATTGTGCACCATATTCTCTACAGACTGCCAAGGTATCTTCAGCTTGTTTTTTCCATGCCGATTCGGTAACATTTTTCATGCGTAACTGCACCCATTTTACCCCGCCCTCACAGGCTTGCTTAGCCAATTCAGCATGCGTTTTTCCTTTGATATCTTGTGTGATGTAGTGGAATTTTGAGATCTGTTTAGCCATAAGTACTTAGCGGTTAGCTTTTATTTTTATTTTGCATGATAGCCCAACAACCCCCCATTACTTTCAAGCAGGTTTTCTACATAAAGTTTAGCTCGTTTACACGAAATAACCAAGTCATTATCCAAAGCTAAATAAGCAGCAATAGCCGATGACAACACACAACCAGAACCATGCTTTGGACTTAAGTGTTTTCCATTCCCACTAATCATGTAAGGTCTCAAATCTTGGATCTTGATTTTTGACTCTTGACTCTTGACTCTTGACTCTTGACTCTTGGTTCTCGATTCTTGGTTCTCAAACAACACATCCACATGCTCTTCTCGGTGTCCTCCTTTCAACAACAGATTGGTGTTTTCTAACGTCATATTTTCTAACAACAACTTGTCATATTCCGGTTGGTTGGGTGTAATTAGATAAATTGAATTTAACACCTGACTTAATCTCTCTAAATCCAACTCATTATGGAAAACAAACCCCGCACTGGCACTTAGTATGGGATCCCAGACTATACGGAGGCTTGAGTAATGAGTAGTGAGTAGTGAAATAGTCTTCTCTAAGATTTTTAGGTTTTCAATCAAACCTATTTTAACTATTTCAATGTTATATTTTCTGATTAATGGCGCTATTTGCTTTTCAATTTCCTCAAAAGAAAGCCATTTCACCCCGTCAAATTCATTTTCGTTTTGATAGGTGATGGCTGTAGTGACTCCCAAACCATAGACCCCACATTGCTCCATCGTTTTGATGTCGGCAAGTACACCTGCACCAGCAGAGGGGTCATGCCCAGCTAGGGTTAAAACATATGGTCTTTTAGTAGTCACTTTTCCAGGTTTTGTATGGGTGTGTTGCTAAGTAATTGTTTCGGTATTCTTTTTTATCGGTCACTTCTCTGTCGACCCATTCTGGTTTATTAAAACTTTCATTTTCATCAGAGAGTTCTATTTCTGCGACTATTAGTCCTTTGTTATCACCTTCAAAGTAGTCTACTTCCCAGGTATGGTTGCCAAAAGGAATCAGGTGTCTCGTCTTTTCCACTAACGGCTTTTCGCATAATTTCTCCAGCATTTCCAGTGCATCTTCTACGGGGATGTCGTATTCATATTCGTAACGAACCAAGTCGGATTTTTTTGCTTTAATCGTTAGTTTCGCTACCTCGTTTTCAGTGCGTAGGCGAACCACTGTACCCATTTCTGAAGGAATGTAACCTTGCACCATTTTGATTTTTTCCGTTGCTGAGGGCAACAATGCTTTTTTGACTAAAAATTTTCTTTCTATCTCTAAGGCCATACAATTGGGTTAACAACTCAATTTAAAAAATATGAGGGGATTTATGGCACTAAAAATTTGAAGATGTATTTCTTAATATAATTTTTAATGAGATGTCTGTTTAGTCACAAGACCAATAGGCACGGAAATAATCATAATTCGTCATTACCAGCCGAAGCATGAGGCGTGGTAATCTTATTATCGTTACCTCTACCTAAAGACTACACACATCCCTCCGCTAGTGCGAGCTTGTAGCTCGTGACTAACTATTTTGGTTCTAAATATAGTCAATTTCTAACAACCCTTTTCCTCCTGCATAATTGATAGCTCTGCTATATTTTCAATACTCGGACTCTAATATTAAACCAGCTTCTACTGGGATATTATGAAAGGAGAAGAAATATGTACTTACTGTATCTAACCTAGTCATGCCGATAAACCGATACTGGTTATATTTATAGATTCCTCAAAAGTATCTCTGAGCTGATGGAATATATCACGTAATTAATGTTATCACAATACAGACAGTTTCTTTCCACTAACCTAAATGACAACCTGGTTTTTTCAGGCTTTCATAAGACAACCATTTAATAGCATTGTAAAGAGAACCATTCTTACCTCTAGGTTTTCTCATAAGGTTAACATTTCCCAAATAGACAAAAAACAAAAACCCCCTTCCGAAAATCGGAAAGGGGTTTAATTGAAGTTATTGTTCTAAAGGAAATTACTCCTTAATGAATCTTTTGTTTACTACTTCACTTCCTTGTTTGATGCTTAAGATATACATCCCAGCACTTAAGTCAGCAACGTTGATTGTTCCTTTGTCAGTTACAACTGATTGAGCAACTGTGTTTCCTAACACATCAGAGATGGTAACGTTTGCTTTTCCAGTTAACTCTACTGTTAATAAATTAGTAGTAGCTGTTGGGAACATGCTTACATTTTGCTCGTTCAAAGTGAAGAATCCTACTGGATCTGTCGGTGTAAACTCATCACACTCTTCATCAGAAACACCACATCGGTTAGTTACTGTTAAACAAACTGTCTGTGCAATGTTTTTCAGAGAAGCTTCATAAGTATGCTCTACAGAAGCCTCTGTGCTTGAGTTACCGTCACCGAAAGTCCACGCATAAGTTTCACCATCATTTTCAATTGCATCAGCTGCCGCCATCATTACGAAACCACCATTTGTATTTGGATCTAAAGTAAATGTTCCAACTGGTGTCCCTGCCAAGTCAAGATCCATTGATTTCTCAGATTGGCCACACACATTGTATGCTTGAATCGATAAAGGACCATCTATGCTACCAAATGTAACCATAGCAGATAGAGAATCTTCAGCCAATTCTAATGTTGTTCCTTGCGGTCCAAACCAACCATAACTATTCGCATTTTCAACTGGTTCGATAGCAAATTCTACCACATCACCCTCACAACCTTCAAGAGTTGATTCAGTAACAGTAATCTCACCTGTTAACTGATCACACGCTACAACTAATTGCTTTGTTTCAGTATCAGAAACGCCACAGATAGTATCCGTTACTGTTAAAGAAACTTCGTATGTACCATCTCCAGCGTTTAAATAGCTATGGTAACCGATATCCCAAGTTGTAGATTCATCTATATCATTTGCAGGATCACCATAGCTCCATACTTTTGTATTAAATCCTGTAGACTGATTGATAAATGTAGCATCGTAGTTGG
This sequence comes from uncultured Cytophagales bacterium, assembly GCA_963815495.1. Classification (GTDB taxonomy): domain Bacteria; phylum Bacteroidota; class Bacteroidia; order Cytophagales; family JAAEPT01; genus CAWFGW01. Next base: position 16,975 of record CAWFGW010000001.1, on the reverse strand, counting down.
TTCTATCAACCGAGAAAGCAGCTGTAGGTGCACTTCCGATTACTTTAACAACATCTTTAGTGATTCCACCAGCACCGATTAATTCAATTGAATAATCACCAGGCTCTAATTCAGCTTCGTCACCAGTTGCTACTAAAGTAGTACCTTTATACCATCTGATTTCACTTGCTGTACATGCGTTGGCTTTCACAACAGTCGTATTGCCACACGCCACTATTTCTCTTTCCCAATCTGGTACAGTACCATAACAAGCTGGACCTTCAGTGGCAGGAGTACAATCAGCATATTGTGGATCATTTGGATAATATTTTGGTAAGTAGTTACTATAGTCTACATATCCAAACTCATCTTTTCTAATATCAAATTGAGGAGGAGACAACGCTTTTGCACCTACAATGATATAATCAACTGAAATAGTTCCAGTGTAAGCAACTTTAGACGCATAAGGTCTTAAAGTTAACTTAGAAACTGCATCCCAAACATCAATTGATGCAGGATCTCCTGCTCCGTCTTGACCAAGTAAAACTTCTGTAAAGTCAAAGGTAAAGACTGTTTCAGTAGTTGTTACTGCCGCTTTTCTTGGGCTAGCTGAAAAATCACCTTGACCTAAACGAACATCAACTGTAACAGGTTCTGTAGCCGACATTTTAATGGCAACAAAAGCACCGTCTGACAAGTCAAAAGGAGCACCAGCAGCAGGTAAAAACTCAAATTCTAAAGAAGCCCAATTAGTTGCAGCAGTAGCACCTAAACATACCAAATCAATGTAAGAACATCTGTGATCTTGACATACAGGTTCGTCCCCATCTAATTCTGCTTGTCTAGAACAATAAGTTACAGGGAAAGCTTCAAATCTACCCTCTGGATAGGTATACGCATTTACTCCTTGATTATAAGCATCGTTAAAGTCATCCATAGCGATACCTACACCATTACCAACACTCACTTTTTTAGTTACCGCACTTGTGCCAGTACAACCAGAAAAACCTGTGTTAGAAACTGTTAAGGTAATATCATATACACCTGCTGTTAAACCAGTAAATGAAGGTGTCTTGTCTGTGCTTGTTGTGACATTTGTAGTTCCTTGATCTACTGACCAAGCATAATCAGAGATACCACCAGTTGATGTGTTTTGTATTGTAACACCACCTGCAGAAGATTGCGCTAAGAAATTAGCTGTTACCGTTGCACCCCCAACATTTACTTTATCTCTTCTCACACAGCCAGCTTGATTTGTTACTACTTCATAATCTCCAGCAGATGTCACCGAATATGTCTGAGAAGTGGCACCATTGATTTTTGAACCATCTTTTCTCCACTCATAAGTAGCACCTGTCACTCCAGCATTTAACTGAATAGATGAACCAGAACATAAAGATCTATCAGCACCTAAGTCTGGACCAGCACAGTTACCTAGTGGAGGAAGGTAGAAATTACCTGACATCACAAAGTTTCCTATTGCTTTAAATGTAGCATTAAAGTATTGACCTGTTGTTGGGTTGGTACTTTGATTATCAGCATATGCTCTATTTAAATAGGATTGATTCGAAGTAGCCATCGCTGCCACACCAAAACAAGCCACAAAAGTGTTAGAGTGACCACCACCCAGTGAGTTTCCATTAATTCTATAGTTAGACTGTAATTGCTCCGTACCTCCACCATGTGCAGAGTTAGACCAATTAATCAATTTCTCACAATAAGCTTTTCCTTCAGCTCTTCCATGCCACAAGTAATCAACCGCAGAACGGAAAGGTGTTCTTACTGCATCAAAAAAGAAGTGTTGACCACCATCTTTGTATTGACTTGCAGCACTAGTCGTGTTACCGTTTCCATCCGTCCAGTCAGGTACTAAACCTAAGTCATTCTTATCTGCTTTGTCGATAATTTCATATCCTTTTGCAATAGCGGCATTCCAGAATGAAGAATTCCCATCATATTGCTTAAATACTTCGTAATAAGCAGGTGAGAAATAAGAAGGGTTAGTTAAATTAGATCCACCAAATTTATCACCTGGCTTCAAAATCGATCCTTCGAACTCTTTCTCACGAATGATACGCATCATTGTTTTAGCATCGTTCAAATAACCATCGCTTTGCCATTGGTAAGAAGCTACAACTAAAGCCATAGCTGCATCTAATTCAGCATCAGAAGCTCCATTAGCACCAGTTACCTGATTACAAAAACGAATTTTCCAGTTCATCACCCCATTTTCATTTCGGTGATTCTTATAAAATGACCATAGACCATCAAATAAAGAACGGTCTCCAGCATATGCAGATAACAACATACCGTAAGCGATACCTTCAGATACCGTTTCAGAACGGTCAGTCGCTCCTAACCCACCTGGGTAGAAATCAAAAATCACACGTGCGGTACCATTACAGTCCGTTGCTGTGTAAGTCTGCTTCCAAGAATTGTAAGAAGAGATTGCGTTTTTGTATTTATCCGCTGCAGTTGGAGCAATGCCATTAGCATACGTCCTGTCAGTATTGAGTGGATACGAACCAGTAGCTCCAGCTATGGTTTGTGCCTCCACCAATGTACTTGAAAACAATAAGCCTCCAAGTAAAAGTGTTTTAAAGGTTGTAAATAGTTTTTTCATGGTTTTTAAATTAGTTTTTTCCCATTTTCACAGACTAGCAAATTAAGAAAAAGATGTGGCATATTAAAACAATTAAAAATAAAAAATATTAACACGTATCGCTTTAAAAACAAAAAAGCCTGCTAGTTAAACTAGCAGGCTTTTAATGAAGTATAATGTTAAAACTTACCTTTGTTGATATTTTATAAGGTAGTTCTAATTCGATAAGCTTTAGCTCTAACTGTATAGGTTGTTACATTCCCTAAGAACATTACGTTAGTCGTTTGTTCTACAGATACCGGTAAAACAAAGTCTGCATCAGGTAATGATTGTAATGCATCATACAATGCATTTGCAGTACCTCTATTAGCAGGTATTGATAAAAAGCCTGACTGTTGAGACAAAACTCCCGTATGAAATCTTCTACCACCTATTGGTAAAACTCCAAATAAATAAGACTGTGTTGACGTACCTACAACTTCACCTACATATTCCAAGTCGGCCATAGTCACGTTCACCTGAACGTTTACTGGAGCCACTGGAGTACTCTTGAATTGACGAGTACATGATGATGAAAAGATAAGTAATGTCGCCACTACGAATGAAAATGCTATTCTGTTAAGTTTCATGGCGTTCAATTTTTTAGTTTCCAAATCAATTAATTATTCGTTATGAGATGATTACTCGATAACAACATCACTTGATGAAGAACCACCTCTACCAAAGTAGATATTTAACAAAATTTTCACGTTTTGGTTAGTGTTCAATGAACTTGAACCAGCGCTTCCATTTTGACCTGGTGTCCCAGAAATATCTCTTGCACCTGTAGGAGGTGTTAGACCGTCAGAATAATAAGTTCCAGAAACACTTTCTTCAATTGGATCACCACTTGTTGCATCAAAACCTTCTTGCGTAATTTCAATTTCATTTTTCCATAAACCACCAAATTTCCATAATGCATCCCATCCATACTCAACACCAATAGAAACTGGTAAATCCAACACAAACATTTGAACACCAATAAAAGGAAGTAAACCAACTTTCGTGAAGCTTCGAGATGAAGTTAAATTCTCAACAGTAGAAAAACCATCTGGAGTAGTTCCTGTACCCACTGTTCCATTTGCAGTAGTTTCATTTAACTCAAATTTTTCTTTACCTAATCCAAGATATAAATCAGTACCTGCATACACATCAAAGAAATTTGATGAATTGAAATGCTTTTCAATACCTAACTTGATAGCCCAGTCTCTAACAACACTTTTTGTTGAGTATTCTTCTGTTATTGTTGCTCCATTCAATGGACCAATGTTATCTGGGTCTTGAGTAAACAATTCGCTTGAAGTATCTGTGTCAAAAGAATATTTATCAGAAACTTCTCTTTGTAATTTAATACCTACTCTGAAAGCAATCTGATCTGTCCAGTAGTATTTACCAGTGATTAAATCACCTCTTCCCAAGCTATTAACACTTGCAAAATCACTAACAGCATCATCGTCAGAATCAAAATTAGTAATATTAAAAACACTAAACATTAAACTTAAATCCCCAGCTTGAGGATATGCGCCCAATTTATAGCTGTTTGGAGCGGCTTCTCTGGTTGTTAATTGAGCCATTGCAGACGATGCGCACGCAACAGCAACAAGAAGTATAAACTTTCTCATTTTATAATTTTAGTTTTGGTTATGACGCCAAATTTGTAAGATTAAAACAATGATTCCAATTTTTTTTTGAACAATTGTGAAATAACCATTTAAAAAATACTAGAATTATAACTGACATATACAGTTAATTATTGATACGAAAAGCAACCATACAGTCAATCATACAATTAATTCGCTTGCAAAATCTGTTGATAATATTTGCAAGTCAGGTTTTTATGAAATTTTCAATTATTGATGATTTTCAATTTCAAAGCTTCTTTTTTGACATCACCTTTTTAAAAATAAGTATAGGTACAACACTTATTACTGCCGCTGGATACATCATCAATGATTATTATGATGTTAAAATTGATGTCATTAATCGACCTCTGTCCGTAGTTGTTGAAAGGGTTATTTCACGAAAACAAGCTATTATTGCTCATAGTTTTTTGAGTATCATAGCGCTTCTCATAGGGATATCTGTCAGTATTAAAATATTCATCATCTTCACCCTGAGTTCTCTATTATTGTGGTGGTATTCTAACTATTTAAAAAAAAAGCCCTTATGGGGTAATTTATCTATTGCATTTCTCTCAGCTACCTCTGTATTAGTGATGGCTGTGGCTTATAACAAAAACACTATCCCTCTTTATTTTTATAGTTCCCTAATATTTAACATCACGCTTATTCGAGAGGTGATTAAGGACATGGAGGATCTCAATGGAGATAAAGTTTACGGTTGCAAAACATTACCCATAGTATTCGGTATTCGAAAAACTAAAGCATTTATTTTATTACTATTGTTCTTATTTATACTATTAATTATCATCACACCGCTCTATATAGAATCACCATTAGTTTATAGTCTGTTTTTATTATTATTACTTCCCATCCTTCTTAAATTCATCATTATTCTGCCTAAAGCAGACACAATAAAACAATTCCATCAACTGAGTACGCTTTGTAAATGGATGATGTTCATTGGAGTATTATCCATCCTTTTTGTGCGGTAATCAAAATGGATTCATCTATTTTTGCAGCATGAAAAAAATTGCTTTGTTCGCATCAGGATCAGGAAGTAACGTTGAAAACATTTATAATTATTTTTCCTCTAATCCGGATGTTACGATTGAATTAGTACTTACAAACAACCCTAATGCTTACGTACTCGAGCGATGTAAGAAACTAGCCATCAACACACATGTCTTTAACAGAACCGATTTTTACGAATCGGATGAAATTTCAACAATCTTACGTACAAAAGAAATTGACCTTGTGGTTTTAGCTGGTTTTTTATGGTTGATACCACCTCATTTAGTTACTAACTTCCCCAATAAAATTATTAATATTCACCCGGCCTTACTCCCCAAATATGGTGGAAAGGGAATGTATGGTAACTATGTGCATGAAGCTGTTGTTGCGAACAAAGAAACAACCTCAGGTATTACGATACATTATGTGAACGAAAAATACGATGATGGAGCGATTATTTTTCAAACCCAAGTACCACTAAACTCAAACGAGACCCCTGCCACGGTTGCTGAAAAAATTCATGCATTAGAATACCAACACTTCCCGATAGTGATTGATAAAATTTTACATTCATCAAAATAGATCACATAAAAAGCAACATGTTTAAAGTTGCATCACATGAGGTAAAAAACTACCTTTGTCGCCTTATAAAAAAACACCTGTCATGCAGCCAAAAAAAATCAAATCTGCCTTAATATCGGTATTTCACAAAGACAATTTAGATGTCATTGTAAAAGAGTTAGATCAACAAGGTGTGACTATTTTTTCAACTGGAGGAACTCAAAGTTTTATTGAGGGACTAGGAATCAAAGTTAAAGCCGTTGAAGACCTTACTGGTTATCCATCCATTTTAGGTGGAAGAGTAAAAACTCTACACCCGAAGGTATTTGGCGGAATCTTAAACAGAAGGGACAATACTTCTGATCAAGCACAAATCAAAGAGTACGACATTCCAAACATTGATTTAGTGATTGTCGACTTGTATCCCTTTGAAGAAACCGTTGCTTCTGGCGCTGATGAAGATGCGATTATTGAAAAAATTGATATTGGTGGTATAGCACTAATCCGTGGTGCTGCAAAAAACTTTAATGACGTTGTGATTGTACCGTCAAAAAATGAATATCAACCCTTATTAGATGTTTTAAAAACAAGTGGTGGTGAAACTACTTTAGATCAAAGAAAATGGTTTGCAGCTCAAGCCTTTAATGTTTCATCGCATTATGACGCTGCTATTTTTACTCACTTTGCAGGTTCAACCGATGTAAAAGGATTAAAGCTCAGCATACAAGAATCTAAGTCATTAAGATACGGTGAAAACCCCCATCAGCATGGCACTTTCTATGGTAAAATAGATGATTTGTTTGACCAGTTACATGGAAAAGAACTTTCATACAATAATTTAGTAGATGTTGATGCTGCTGTTAACCTGATTGATGAATTTAAAGGCACAACTTCTATAGCTATTTTAAAGCATAACAATGCCTGTGGGGTGGCAACAGCAACAACAAGTGTTGAAGCCTATGAAAAGGCATTGGCATGTGACCCTACCTCTGCGTTTGGTGGAGTAATCGCTTCGACTGAAAAAATTGATAAAGCCACTGCAGAAAAAATGCATGACCTTTTCTTTGAGGTTCTAATTGCTCCTGCCTTTGATGAAGATGCTTTAGCAGTATTAAAACAAAAGAAAAACAGAATTTTATTACTTCGAAAAGAAGTAGAATTACCTAAAAAACAAGTTAAAACACTTTTGAACGGGGTGATTGAACAAGATAAAGATTTAACAATTGAAACAGCAGCTGATTTAAAAGTAGTGACAAAAATAGCTCCTACTGAATCTCAAATAAAGGCGTTGCTGTTTGCAAACAAAATCTGTAAACACACCAAGTCAAACACGATTATTTTCTCGAACGATAATCAACTTTTTGCGAGTGGAACAGGACAAACATCGCGTGTAGATGCCCTACGTCAAGCCGTTGAAAAAGCAAAAAGTTTTGGATTTGACTTGAAAGGGGCTGTTATGGCTTCAGATGCTTTCTTTCCTTTTCCTGATTGCGTAGAATTAGCAGACAATGAAGGGGTTAAAGCGGTCATTCAGCCAGGCGGCTCTGTTAGAGACCAAGAATCTATCGATTACTGTGATAACCATGGAATGACTATGGTCACCACAGGGGTTCGACACTTTAAACATTAAAAAAAACAAACATACGCTCCCTTTTGTGAAACTAATTCGTAAATTTCATGAAATAGGGACTAAGCACTTTAAGCAACACACATGGGTTTATTTGATTTCTTTACCAGCGACATCGCAATAGACTTAGGCACAGCAAACACACTAATTATCAGTAAAGATAAAATAGTTGTTGATGAGCCTTCTATTATTGCCATGGACAAAATCACCAACAAAGTACTTGCAATTGGTCGGGAAGCGATGCAAATGCATGAAAAAACCCACGAAAACATCAAAACCATTCGTCCCCTCAAAGATGGAGTTATTGCCGATTTTCAAGCCGCAGAGCTCATGATTAAGGGAATGATTAAAATGATTGATGGTGACAAAAGACGCCTCTTTCAGCCCTCTCACCGAATGGTGATTTGTATTCCATCTGGAATTACGGAAGTAGAAAAAAGAGCGGTTCGTGACTCTGCAGAACATGCTGGCGCCAAGGAAGTATATATGATCCATGAGCCTATTGCTGCAGCGATAGGATTAGGAATTGATATTGAAAGACCAATCGGTTCAATGATTGTAGATATTGGTGGAGGAACAACAGAAATTGCTGTGATTGCTCTTTCTGGAATAGTTTGTGAACAATCTGTCCGTGTGGCGGGTGATGTCTTCAATAAAGACATACTTGACTACATGAGACGCCAGCATAATTTATTAATTGGTGAGCGTTCGGCTGAAAAAATTAAAATTGAAGTTGGTGCAGCAATGACTGAGTTAGATAATCCTCCAGAGGATTATGAAATACGAGGTCGTGATTTAATGACCGGTATACCAAAAGTAATCAAAGTATCTTATTCTGAAATTGCTTTTGCTCTTGATAAATCCATTTCAAAAATTGAAGAAGCTGTCCTTAAGGCACTAGAGATTTCTCCTCCCGAACTATCTGCAGACATTTACGACAATGGTATTCACTTGACTGGTGGTGGTGCTCTTTTAAGAGGTCTTGATAAACGTCTTTCTTTAAAAACTAAGCTTCCTATTAATGTAGCTGAAGACCCTCTTCGTGCTGTAGTCAGAGGAACAGGAGCTACATTGAAAGATCTTCATGCTTTCCGAGCTGTATTAATGGTTTAATTTAATGTATAGGTTATACGAGCTACTATACAAATTCAGAGTATTTATTTTTTTCTTATTACTAGAGGTAGTATGCTTCACTTTAATTGTAAGAAATAACAAATACCACAGTGCGGCTTTTTTTAACTCTTCAAATGCTTTGTCAGGAACCGTGTATTCATTTACCTCCTCAGTAAACGACTATTTTGTATTGCGTACTCAAAATGACAACCTGGTGCAAGAAAACGCAGAGTTGCGAAAAAAATTACTTGCAGCGCAAGAGTTAGGTGAGAAGAAATTCTTAGCGGATGTCAACGAGGCTTTCTTAGATCAGTTTGAATACCTTCCAGCCAAAGTAATTAACAATTCTATAACCAATCTTGAAAACTATATCACCTTAAATATTGGGAGAAAGGATGGTGTAGAGAAGGGAATGGGCGTGTTAGGAACTAGTGGTGTTGTAGGCCAAGTTATAGCGGTTTCAGATCATTATGCCACGGTCATGTCTATGCTACATACAGACTGCAAAATTTCTAGTCAATTAGAAAGTAATAAAACATTGGGTGCCACAACTTGGGATGGGAAAAATTTTAAAACTGGATTATTAACCTATGTTCCACGTCATATAAAAGTCAACGAAGGTGAACAAGTTGTAACATCAGGTTATAACTCGGTTTTTCCAGAGGGAATCAAAATAGGAAAAGTAAAAGAAATTAATACTCCTAGACACGAGTCATTTCACGAAATAAAAATTGATTTTGCTACAGACTTCAGTAATCTATACTACGTCTATATCGCTAAAGGAAAACGTATTATTGAAAGAAAAAAACTAGAAGAAAGTTTCTTAGATAACCAGTGAAACAAAACCCGTATATATCATCTCTTATTCAATTTATTGGCTTAACAATATTACAAATTGTAATCATCAGTCAGGATTTTGTAATCTTTAGTGGTTTAGGTTTTTGTTTTGTTTACGTCCTTTTTTTATTGCAATTACCTATTGGTTTAGGCAGAGTTGCAGCGATGTCTATTGCGTTTCTAGCAGGCTCTATCATGGATATATTCTACAATACTGCTGGCATAAATGCAGCAGCCTGTGTCTTAATTTTATTTTTAAGACCCTACATTATTAAGGCACTTAACCCTCAAAGTGGATTAGAAAATATACAAAGTATAACTATTTCCTCTGTTGGTTTTTCGTGGTTTTCGATTTATACCCTTGTTATGGTATTTATACATCATTCAACTCTGTTTTTTATTCAAACTTTTAACGCCCAATACTTTTGGAACACCCTTTTAAAAGTCATAGTCAGTACGCTCTTTACGTATGTTAGCATATTAGTTATTCAATATTTTTTCTACACTGAAAGAAGAAGACGATGAATGACAACAAAAAACATATTATTCAATTCGTATTTTTTCTTGTAGCAATCATATTTCTCATCAAACTTTTTTCCTTACAAGTCATCGAGTCAAAGTATAAGTTAGCAGCAAAAGACAATACTGTACGAAGAATACCTATTTACCCCTATCGTGGAATTATTTACGACAGGAATGAAAAAATCATTGTTCAGAATATCCCGGTCTTTGATTTGATGGTGGTCAAAAACAAAGCCCATGTTGAAGATACTACTCTTTTTTGTCATCTACTTAATATTTCCATTTCAGAATTTGATAGCATAATGAATAGTATTTCAGGCCTAGCTGTCAATAAACCCATGCCGTTTCTGAAACAAATATCGAATGAGGAATACCATTCAATGGAAGATCGGTTTTACTTTCGTGGCTTTCATTTTGCCCCTAGAGTTGTACGGTCATACCCCTATGCAACATTGGCCAATTCTCTGGGATATATTGCAGAAATAAGTAAAAATGCTCTAAATCAAGATACTACTCAGTATTATAAACAAGGTGATTTTGTTGGAAAAAGTGGTATTGAGGCTTCATATGAAAAAGAACTAAGAGGCAAGCGAGGAGCAAAATTTGTAATGGTTAATGTAAAAGGCATTGAGCAAGGACCTTATAATGAGGGGAAATTTGACTCCTTACCTGAACCCGGAACAAACCTAATTTCTACGATAGACATTGAACTTCAACAATATGGTGAGTTATTGATGAAGAATAAGGTTGGAAGTATTGTGGCGATTGAACCTAAAACTGGTGAAATTCTGTCTATTATCTCAAGCCCTTCGTATGACCCAAACTTATTAACGGGTCGACTATATTCCCAAAACTATAGCGTTCTATTACGTGACTCATTAAAACCATTATTTGATAGAGCAACAAATGCTGGCTACCCACCGGGTTCAATTTTTAAATTATTACAGGCTGCTATATTATTAGAAGAAGGATTAGTGACAAAAAACCAATCAATATATGTGGATCGCTACCCTAACATGGGTGATCATTCACCAGCAGGTTATTACACTATTCATGATGCTATCAGGCGGTCATCAAACTGGTATTTCGCGAAAATGTATAAACGACTTTTACAACGTGGAGTCTCTAGAGATGCAGAAGAAGATGCAGAAATTGGCTTTGATAACTGGAGAAATTATGTCCTCAAGTTTGGTTTAGGTCATAAACTAGGTAGTGATATTTCTCATGAAAAAGGTGGATTTGTGCCCTCAAATAGTTACTATGACCGTTATTATGGTGACAAGGGATGGAAAGCTTCTACAATTATATCTAATGCCATTGGCCAAGGAGAGCTATTAGTTATTCCGCTCCAAATGGCTAATTTCTCAGCAATTATCGCAAATAAAGGATATTATATTAGGCCTCATTTAATTAAAGGAATTGGCACAACGGACACGCTTCGGCCTGAGTTTAGACAAAAAATATCTGTTGGAATTGAAGAAAAACATTTTGATGTAATTATTGACGCCATGGAAGCGGTAATTTCCAACGGTACAGCTAGAAGAGCTTTTCTAAAAGATATTGTTGTTTGTGGAAAAACAGGTACCGCTGAAAACCCACATGGAGAAGACCACTCTGTTTTTGTTGCCTTTGCACCAAAAGATAATCCCCAAATTGCAATATCAGTATATGTAGAAAATGCTGGTTTTGGAGGCACATGGGCGGCTCCAATTGCAAGCTTAATGATTGAAAAATATTTAACGGGTGAAATCTCAGACCTTGCAAAAGAAAAACGAATTGTTGAACAAGCCTTTATACCTGTAAAATAGTGCGCTCTGAAACATCCATATTTAAAGATTTAGACTGGATAACAGTTTTTCTATTCATCACCTTAGCTGTGTTTGGTTGGTTAAATATCTATGCTGCTATTTACAGTCCAGAAGTTGACCAAAGCGCTTTTGCCATATTAGAAAATAAAGCGGGAACCCAATTTCTTTGGCTTATTGTATCAACCATTACAATTATCATTATTCTTATTATCGATTTCAAGTTCTATTTTTCTATTCCATGGATTGTCTACGCTCTATGCATCTTGCTCCTTTTTTTGGTATTAACTCCTTTAGGAACGGAAATAAACGGAAACAAATCTTGGATAAAAATAGGATCGATGAGCATTCAACCTGCTGAATTTGCAAAAATCGGAGTCGCATTGATTTTTGCAAAAATGGTTGATTTAAAGAAGATTAAATATGAATTAAACCGAGATTTCGCTACGCTTTTGGGGCTCATATTTTTCCCTGCCATATTAGTTTTATTACAACCAGACACAGGTTCTGCATTAGTATTCTCAAGTTTCATTATTGTGATGTATGCCGATGGGTTAAATCCACTGATTCCAATATTAGGGATAGTAGGAGTAGCAATATTTGTTCTAACACTAATTTTTGGTGCTATATATGTAGCCGCAGTTGTTGCTGTAATTGCTTTGATTGCGGGTATTTTATTGCGAAGAAACATGCGAAATGTAATGATGACTTTTACAGTGATGATCACTATTTTAATTGCTGTATTTGGAACAGACTTCTTTTTTCACAATGTACTTCAAGACCATCAACGCATGCGGATAGTTGTTCTCTTAGGCGAAATGGATCGGTTAGAAGAAAACATCAAAGAAGACAAAAAAGAACTATTAACTTTAACTCCAGATACTCAGGAATATAAAGATTTAAGTTCTGAAATATACACTAATAAAAAACAACTTTCTGAAATGATTAAAGGTCCGGGATGGAATATATCACAATCAAAAATTGCGATTGGCTCGGGAGGGGCTTGGGGTAAAGGGTTTATGAAGGGGACCATAACGAAATTTGACTTTGTCCCCGAACAACATACAGATTTTATTTTCTGTACAATTGGTGAAGAACATGGTTGGATTGGTAGTCTAGTGGTTATTAGCCTGTATGTTGCTTTATTAACTCGATTAGTCTCTTTAGCAGAACGACAAAAATCTAAGTTCGCTCGAACATACGGCTATGCAGTAGCTTCAATATTATTTTTCCACTTTACAGTCAACATTGGAATGACTATTGGTCTTTTTCCTGTAATTGGAATCCCATTGCCTTTTTTTAGTTATGGTGGTTCATCACTTTGGTCTTTCACAATACTTTTATTTATATTCCTAAAACTAGACATGCATAGAAATCAAATATTAGCACGTGGTTAATCCTTCATTAATATTTTTTGGCCAGCAATTGATAAAATGCTTTTTGCTCCGCTTCATTTTCTGACCAATTATATTGCGGAATTATTTCAGTTTTGATGAATGAATCAGCCTCTTCAAAAGATTGAATTGTATCGATTTTAGCTATAAACCTATTATAATCATCCGCTTCACCATTAAAAAGTTCTTTAATAAAAACATACCGCTGATTGATACTAATACCTTTTTGAAGTGAGTTCATTTTTTGTTTTTCCTGAAACTGAGAAGCTAAATTCTGAACACCAGATTTGTCATCAGAAAAGGCATCATTAACCGTTTTTATTTCTTCAGTACTTAATGGTTTTTCTGTTTTCTTTGGAAGAATAACTGTTTGATCTACTTCATCTAAAACAAAGTCTTCAATAATCCCTTTATGTATTACAGAAGTTTGCTCTAAAATTTCTTGAGGTTTAGTAAAATTTTCCCAAGTGTTTACTACTGCATGTAACTCTTCAATGTTTGCGTCTTTGATTTCTAACAATGCTTTGACCATTTGCGGATGCACTTTCAAAAATTTAAGTTGTTCTTTATAATTTGACACATCATATAAAAATAAATTAATAACTGCCTTTCGCGGTTCAAAAATTAAAGACAAAGTCCCTTTTATTGCCTCTTCTAATAAAGGTGCAAATGTTTCTTTGTCAATTTTTATGTGGTGTGATAATTTGTTTTTAAATACCTGTAATGCATGAACAACATCTGGATGAGAAAAATCAAAATACTTACTTCTCAATTTTTCAGCTTCCATATTCCATTTCTCAAATAATATCTTTAAAATGAGTATATTAATCTGCGGTGTTTCAGTGAGCTTATTTATCTCGTTGCCCCCCAAAAAGTCTCGCGTGTAGAAGGCTTGATTTAAAATTAAATTCGACAAAGTGGTAGAATAATTTTCAATCGCTTTTTTATTTAGCTTAAAAGACATGGGAGTTAATTTGTTTTGATACCGAAAGACGTCCGAAATTATATAAATTTGAGTTAGTATGTCAAATCAATTTGCTGAATTATCTAACAATAGTGGTTTCATCGAAGTAATCACTGGCCCAATGTTCTCTGGTAAAACCGAAGAATTGATAATTCAATTAAAAAAATATCAAAAGGACGGGCTGAAAGTAATCTGTATTAAACCAGCAATTGATGATCGATATCATAAAACACAAGTGGTTTCACATGATAACTCAACATTTACTGCTTATGCATTAGACGCAGTAGAAGAAATTTCAAAACTTAGTGAAAGTAACGATGTTATTGGAATTGATGAAGCACAATTTTTTCATGAATCAATTGCTCAAGAAGTGGTTAAAATCGCAGATTCTGGAAAAAAGATTATCATTAGCGGATTAAATTTGGATTACAAAGGCACCCCTTTCACCACCCTTGCCAATCTCATGGCCTTGGCTCAAAAAGTACAAGTAAAAAAAGGAAAGTGCGCTCTTTGTGAAAACCCGTCTACTCATACTTCTAGAAAAAAAACATTGTCCCCCAAAAGAATAGTTATTGGTGGAAGCGAATTATACGAACCACGCTGCAGAAAATGCTTCTTACAAACACAATAAATACAATGCTAAAAAGTTTCTAATACATGAAAATCAAAAACATAGTAATTCTCTTTCTTTTGTTACTAATACATAGTGCTGGATTTGCTCAAAATTTAGCAATAGGAGAATGGCAAATACATAGTTCATACAACTCTTGTATTGGAGTTATCGAACATGATGAAAAACTCTATGTAGCATGTAGATATGGTATGTTTACCTATGATTTAAATTCTAAATCTTTATCTAAGCTATCAAAAGTAGATGGCTTAAGTGATAATCACTTCAGCGCTATAGGTTACAATAAACGTCATGGAGTTATTGTAATTGGTTACGCTAACGGTGATCTTGATTTATTGAAAAATGGCATTATTTATAACATAAGTAGTATTAAGAGGGCACAAAATATATTAGGAACAAAAAGCATTAATCATATTGAGGAATATGAAGACTTTGTGTTTTTATCAACAGATTTTGGTGTAGTGAAAATAGATGTGGTCAATCCAAGTATAAAAGAGACCTATAAAAACCTAACATTAGCTGGCGATGTATTAAAAGTTAATCAATCACTAGTAAGTAAATTTGATAATCAAGACTCCTTATTTCTTGCTACTAGTGTCGGTATCATTGTCGCTTCGTTAAATTCCAAAAATTTAATTGACTTCTCTGAATGGTTTTTGATTGACAGTACTCAATCTAACTTTTCTAATAAAAAAGAACAGGTTGGTGAAGTAATTAATATAGCAGAAGTTAATGGAGAAATTTTTGCTCTAAGCGATATCCAAAACCGACTTTTTAAACGAGATAGCACATCATGGAACAGAATCAAAAGCCCAATTGACCCTACTGATAAATCTTTTGGACTATTCTCAAAAAATAGTGCTATTTATGCTTCATCGGAGGTTTATGAAGACTTTGCAATAGCCGATAATTATGGAAATATTATTGACCGAAAAACGGACCCTATTTTTTCTGAGCCTGGTTATTTATTTATTGATTCAAAAAACAATGAGTATATCGTAGACTATGACCTAGGTTTTTTTCAGAAAGCAAGTGACGGTACGTTTAATTACCTCAATCCAAATGGTCCTTATAGACCTAATGCATTTAATATTGAGTATGTTAATGGTGAAATTTTTGTGCTCAGTGGAGGATATTCTGGTAACATATTATCTCCATCCTATAGTGATGGCGGATACTATACACATAACTACGACAGTGGCTGGGAAACCTATATTGGATCACGATGGTCACCCGAAGCTTTTGATATAACAGATGCAGCCTATCATGACAATAGAGATGAAATTTATATATCATCATACACTCATGGTTTAATAATGCTTAATAAAAAAGGTGAATACCATGTTTATTACGATGGTACCATCGTAAACACCGCATCTACCCCATTCATTAGTCCTTTAAATAAATCCTACATCAGAGCAAGAGTGCCTACAGTTGAAACGGATAGAAATGGGGATGTTTGGTTCACAAACTACCTTTCAGGTAATAACGATCAATTATATCATATCAATGCAGATGGTACTTGGTCAGGATTTAAGTTATCAAGCGATAAGGGTAAACAAATAAGTCATATTAAATTTGACCCTGATAACAATATCTGGGCATTATCAAAAGGTGAGATAACTCCTGAAACTTCAATTTTGGCAATTACAGATGAGGGAGTATTAAAACAAACATTTTCTAAAAGTGACCTCTTTAATAGAACTCCCACTTACGTTGAAATTGACAAAAAGGGAGATGTATGGGTAGGAACGGATGAAGGTATTGTAATAATAAAAAATGAAAATAAAATGACAGAATTCAAACTTGATAGACCCATTATAGATGGTAGATACTTGCTTGAAAACTTAGTTATTAAAGGAATTACGGTTGACGGGGCTAATAGAAAATGGATTTCAACTGACAATGGGGTATGGGTAGTTAATGAAGATGGGACCGAAGAAATTCACCATTTTACTAGTGAAAACAGTCCGCTTCTTTCCAACGAAATACTTGACATAGCTATCCACCCTACAACAGGAGAAGCCTTTATTGCAACAGCTTTTGGAGTAGCCTCATACAAAAGTGAAAGCACAGAATCGAATGAAATACTTTGCGCAGACCCAGTCAAAGTTTATCCCAATCCTGTACCAACAGGGTATTCTGGATTGGTTGGAATTAATGGTGTTCCTGAAAATGGCTTAGTGAAGATTGCCGACATATCTGGTAATTTAGTTTACGAAAGTAACGCTTATGGAGGTCAAGCAGTGTGGGACACCAGAGATATCA